>JBGTKY010000001.1:0-103235 GCA_041744395.1 Pyrinomonadaceae bacterium
GGCAGTCTGTAAAACTGTCGCTCTCGTAGCTAAGAAGGTTCGAATCCTTCCCGGTGCATTCTTTTAGATCTCGACAGCGGGATATTTTTCAACGTATTCTTCGCCGCCTATTCCGCGATAGATCACGGTGCGAAGTTCGAAGTCGACATCGTAGTTGATCACGCCGGCGTTCCAACTTCCCTGGAGAAATTCGATAAAAGTGCTTTCGCCCGCCTGATCGCTTCGAATTGTTTTGATCAGAGCGTCTTGGTCGAAAATAGGTATCGCATCCATTCCTTCAACGAGCGACGACATAACGGAAACGACATTTCCCAACTCAGTAACGTACACGGACTGGCATGACGGCAATGTCCAAATATTTTTTTTAACACCGGCTTGTCGGAGTACTTCGGCGAGATGTGGAAATCCGCCGACCTTTGGCCTCATGCTCATTGCCTTCTGTTGGGCTGCCGCTAGGTTCTCGATCGCTTTACTCATTTTTGTCTGCTCCTGAATCTGGTTTTCGAGAAAAAACATTTTAACAGACAAGCAAAGCGTGTGGAGACGTAGCTCAACGGATCAGAGCATCTCGCTACGAACGAGAAGGCTGAAGGTTCGAGTCCTTCCGTTTCCACCAATTTCAAATACGGGGAAGAATGCAAAGCGTCGAGCGGTCAGTTTTTCAGGCTGAAACTAGCGGGTTCGAGTCCCGCCTTCCCTACCAAACAAAATTTTTCGGGATCGTCTAACCGGTAGGACGGCTGGCTCTGAACCAGTAAATAGAGGTTCGAATCCTTTTCCCGAAGCCAATTTTCAATCAGAGCGTTCCGCAGATGGCTACACGGGCTTGTTTTGGAAACAAGTGTTCGCAGGTTCAAATCCTGCCGCTCTGACCAAATTTCCGCACGCGTGGCCAAATCGGCAAAGGAGCCTGTCTTAGAAGCAGGAAAGTGAAGGTTCGAATCCTTCCGCGTGTACCATTTCGCGGGCGTAGCCAAGCGGCCAACGGCGACGGCCTGCAAAGCCGTTAACATCGGTTCAAATCCGATCGCCCGCTCCATCGATTGTGGAATTAAAATTGCGGATTGCGGAATGCGGATTACAATCCGCATTCCCAAATCCAAAATTGATATGTGGTTCGTAGCTCAATCGGCAGAGCACTTCACTGTGAATGAAGCCGTTGTCGGTTCAAATCCGATCGATCCACCCAGTTCGCTAATTTCAGATCTGAAATTTCAGATCTGAGTTCACCTCTGGGGCCGTGGCAGAAAGGCGTATGCACTTCACTGTCTATGAAGACAATGACGGTTCGAGTCCGTTCGGTCCCGCCAATTTAATAAAACGGACGTTTAGCTGAGACAGATCAGCGTCGGTTTGAAGAGCCGAATAGCTTGGTGCGATACCAAGAGCGTCCACCATTTTAACTTCAAAAAGGAGATAAGACCTATGTTTACACTCATCAGCCGAATTGCGACGGCGACGTGAATCCGCAGCTTTTCCTAGTTCGCTGAATTCGCGTCGCCACCGAAGCACCGTTTTTCAGCACATAATCATTTGAGGAAAAGAAATGCACAAAAAATACCACGTTCAGCGACGCGAGTTTCTGAACCTGAAGACCGACATGCGGGCATACATCATCGCGGTCGTAGAGGACGCTCGCGAAAAACACGTCTGCTGCAAAGGTTCCGAGGATTACAACGAGATCGCTCTTCGAATTGCGGATTGCAGAGAGGAGATCGAGCTTTACTTTGACCTTGAGACCTTTGAGGATCGGCAGAACAGCCTGCACAAGATCAGAACGCTGACTGAGGTAATCAACGAATTTCGTTCGGCCATAGAACGAGAGATCGAGGTCATCAACGCTCGCGATTCTGTTCATCAACACGCTCGGACGGCCTCGGCCGTCCACTAAATTCTCCCACGGCGTCCCCGGCCGATTCAACCCTCGGAATCGGCCGGGTTGAGAATAAAGATCTCGGTGGAACCTCCCGCCAGCAATCTCACCCACGACAAACGCGGATCCGCGGAGCTGCGAAGACAGCCGAATGCAATGATACTTACCTTGGTTCGCAATGAACCTGTCGGTCGACTGTTCGTCGATGCATTCTCCGATCCGCGTTTGCCCTCTTATTTTTGTCGATCGCCCGCCGGTGGCCAAGTTGGTTAAGGCACTCGCCTTTTAAGCGAGGGAGCGTGAGTTCGAACCTCACCCGGCGGACCATTTTTTTGCGGCGTAGCTCAGCGGAAGAGCAAAGGTCTCATAAACCTTGGGTCGCAGGTTCAACTCCTGCCGCCGCGACCAGATCTTGGGTCGGAGTCGGGATGTCGGAGCGAATAATCTTCCCCATATGCAGGTGCGAGGGTTTCATCGACGGTGCGGCGTTCGTCAAAGACGAAGCACTCGCCTTCGAACAGATTCTCTTCGGGCGGAACCTCTTCGAGATATTTGAGAATTCCGCCTTCGAGCTGATAGATGTTCTCGAAGTCGAGCCCTTTCATATACGGAGCGAACTTTTCGCAGCGAATTCCGCCCGTGCAGAACATCGCGATGTGTTTGTGAACTGCGGGGTCGAGATTTTCTTCGACAAATGTAGGAAGATCGCTGAACTTTTCGGTGTTAGGATCGACAGCTCGGCGAAACGTCCCGCTTTTGTATTCGTAGTGGTTGCGTGCGTCTAGCACGAACACGTCAGGGCGAGTAATCACTTCGTTCCAGTCCTTAGGTTTTACAAGGGTCTCAAGGCCGTTTTCGATATCAACCTTCCGCCGCAACGTCACGATCTCAGGCTTGATCTTTACTTCCTGCTTGCGAAAGATCTTTTCGTCGGAAAACGAACTTTTGTAAACCAGCTTTGTCGCGAGGATCGCTTCGAGTTTGCCGACAAAAGCTTCGGAATTCGTCGGCGGCCCGCAGACCGTGGAATTAAAACCTTCTTCGGCAATGATCATTGTGCCGAAGAAACCATGTTCGCGAAGAGCTGAAAGCACGCGTTCGCGAGTCTCCGGCAGTCCGCCAAGAGCCTTCATGTCTTTGAACTCAAAAAAGGAAATGACCTGGTATTGTGACGTCATACTAACTATCCCGTCATTATATTGCACCGCGCTATCGCTGTCATTTCTAGCACAAATATTGGCGGGTAACTCAGATGGTCAGAGTGCCGTTCTGTTAAATCGGAAGCCGCGGGTTCGAATCCCGCCCCGTCAGCCAATATCTTCGGCGAATGCTAAAAGGACTACATCCTGTCACGGACGAGGTTGAGATCTAAGTTCAGAGTGTGCGACCTATCGCGTGAACGTCTACGTGGTCAACCGCACACTCTGATCGAAAATTTTGGCGAATGCTGGCTGGGAGTACCTGGTAACTACCTTAAAACGGTATAGCGAGTTCGAACCTCGCCCGTTCCAAACGATTTTTTGGGCGGGACTCTCACCGAACCTTGTCGCCAACTTTTATCGGTTGCCCGCCGGTGGCCAAGTTGGTTAAGGCACTCGCCTTTTAAGCGAGGGAGCGTAAGTTCGAATCTCACCCGGCGGACCATTTAATAAGTCGAGGCTAGCTGTTCAGCCGCTTCCCCAAATAGAACAAGATAATTGCGCCGACAACGCCTCCCGCCGCAATACCGACAATGGAGCCGGTAGAAAGGCCACCGCTTTTGTTTACCTTTTCGACCTTGCTGTACTCGTAAACGACCTCGTTTCCGTTCTTTTCTCTGATCGCAAATTCATTGGCGTCTACGCGGACGATGTGGCCTCGGGTTTTGTCGCCCCAATTTGTGATTACAACGACCTTTTTCTTCGAGGCGTAATATTTCTCTACCTTTGCTCGGATCGTCTCAACTGAGTCGCCGCTACCGGCCGCAAAGGCGAGGCCGCTCGATGAGATGCTAAGCATCACGCAGAATAAACCGACGAGTATTTTTTTCATTAGGCTCCTTTAGATCGCCAGGGGTTTCGGATCAACATGGCGAGAGTTACAAAATCCGTCTTTGTCCTTTGGACGGGTAATTATTCCCTATTCGTTGACGCGTTTCAACACCGCTCAAGAGTCTTAATATTTACGCAGCCGAACGTAAGAAACCTTTGGCACAATTTTGAATAGACGATGCATCGAGCCGAAATTTGCGTGCGATACATCGATCATTTTTATCATCTTAATAGGAGGAAATATGCCATATAACAAACTAAATATCAGCGGAGCGAAGTCGGACGTTCTTTCGTGGGTGACCCACGGAATGACGTTCGAAGAAGAGAACATGCTCCGTAACGTTTCGCGTCTGCCGTGCCTTTACAAGCACGTGGCGCTGATGCCGGACGCTCATCTGGGCAAGGGTTCGATGGTCGGTTCGGTCATCGCGACCAAGGACGCCGTTATTCCCGCTACTGTCGGAGTCGACATCGGATGCGGGATGATGGCGGTGAAGACGCCGTTCAAGAGCGGAATTCTCGATCGAAAGATCGCGGAGTTCCGACACGAGATCGAGCGTGCGATCCCGACTGGATTCAACGCGTACAAAAAGTCGGTTGACGAAGCGTCGCGTTGGGAAGGGTTCGATACGTTCGAAGATCTTCACCCGAAGATCCAGGACCGAAAGCGAAAGGCGATGGTCCAGCTCGGGACGCTCGGCGGTGGGAATCATTTCATCGAGGTCTGCCTTGATACGGAAGACCACGTCTGGCTGATGCTGCATTCCGGTTCGCGAAATATTGGCAAGGAACTTGCCGAGCGTCACATCGCGACCGCGAAATCGCTGCATCGGCTGAACGAACTTCCCTCGCCTGATCTTGCCTACTTCATCCAGGGAACGGACGAGTTTCGCGCGTACTGGCACGACCTCGACTGGGCCCAGAAGTACGCGATGAAGAACCGCGAGATCATGATGAACCGCCTACTGAAGTCCTTCAACCGAATGTTCGGATGGAGCGGGGACACTCTTGTCCCCATGAGCGTAGCTTCGACGCGAACTGGCGCGAATTATTCGACGACTTCGATCGGAACGGATTCTTTCGCCGGAGGAACCGGCAATGGGGACAAGAGTATCCCCGCTCCGTTTAGGGTTACTCGACGCTGAAATACTAGAAGCCTTTATTTCGTCTCATTTATGCAACCAACGCGGCGGTTCGGCGTATATACATCCGAGAGTTCATGCTCAGTTCGCACGTTTTTTCGGTAACATTATATGAGATTCCCATTTTTCGATATCGTAAAACACTTAGTATTTATCGCGTCGTCGAGCATTGTAATGCTAGGTCAAGGTTCAGGACCTTCGTTGAGCGTCGAGGTGAAGGACGAACTCGGCAACACCGTCCGCGGAGCTCGCGTGACGATCCGCTCGCCGCGAATTAGCGAGCGGTCGCTACAAACCGACGAACGCGGACGGGCGGAATTTCGACGGCTCAGCATTGGCGAATACTCCGTGATCGTCACGGCGTTCGGTTTCAAGGAGCATCGTTCAGATCGCGTGCAGCTTGCGGATCAGCGGGCGACAGTTCATGAGGTGATCCTTGATATCGCCCCGATCGAGTCGGAGGTCGATGTCGGTGCTGATGACGTTTCGAGTCCCGAGACCGCGGGCGCCGCGATTGTTATGAACGAACGCGAGATACAGAATTTGCCCGACGATCAGACGGAGCTCGAGCGGGCGATACGAGCTTTAGGAGCAACTGTCGGCGACGATCTGCCGATCACGGTCGATGGCATTCAGGGCGGGCAGATTCCGCCGAAGGCCGCGATACAGCAGATACGCGTGAATAATAATGTGTACTCGGCGCAGTTCGACAATCCGTTTGGCGGCGGCATTGAGATATTTACGCGTTCGACGGCGGACCGAATTCGTGGCTGGGTCAATTACAGCTTCGCGGATTCAGCATTCAACGCGTCCGATCCGTTCCTGGGTCGCAAGGTGCCGTTTCGATCGCATTCGTTCTTTGGCAGCCTGACCGGACCATTGCTTAGCAAAAAGGCGACGTTTTTCGTGAACGTCGGCTTCAGCGATTCGGCGACGTCGAGTCCGGTGAACGCGATTATATTGAATTCGAATATCGAGCCGGTCGAATTCAAAGTCGCTCATCCCGCACCGACGAGGAGCGAGAGTTTGAACTTCGTGATCAACGCCGATCCGAACAAAAAACACAAGCTTTATCTCAGTTTCGGTTACAGCGGTTCGCAATCGTCTGGACAGAATGTTGGCGGATTTTCACTGCCAAGCCGTGAGAACAATTCGCGATTTGCGAATCATATCGTGCAGTTTTCCGACACGTTCCTGGTCAATCCGAACGTCGTCAGTCAGACGAAGGCTTTTTTTAACTGGAGCCGCAACAAATCGTTTGGCGGCACCGACGCATTTGCGTTGAACGTTTCGGACGCATTCTTTGGCGGCGGCTCGCAACAGAATAGTCTGAATACGAACGCCCGTTTTGACGTATCGAACGACACGACATGGCAGCTTGGCAAATACGCGATGGGGATCGGCGTTCGGGTTCGCCGTGAAGGCATTGATCAGAATTCGACCGCGAATTTTGGCGGTACTTATACATTTACCGGTCGCAATGCACCGGTGCTCGACGCGAACAATCAGCCGGTGATAAATCCTGACGGCTCGATCGCTTTGACGCAGATCACGAGTCTCGAGGCGTACCGTCGCACCCTATTGTTTCGACAGCTCGGACTTACGCCGCACCAAATTAGGAGTCGCGGCGGCGGCCCTTCGCAGTTCACGATATCGTCCGGCGACCCTGAGATCGACGTCGGTCAAACGGATGTCGCCGTTTATTTTCAGAATAGCTACAAGGTTTCGGAGACTGTCGCCATCAGTGGCGGGTTACGATACGAAAATCAGTCGAATATTTCTAGTAGGTATAATTTCGCACCGCGAGTCGGCGTCGTGTGGGCTCCGAATGCAAACGAAAAGAAGAGATTGCTCTACGCATTACCTCGCATTTCGTTAGGTTACGGCGTGTTCTATTCGCGGTACTCGCTCAACAACACGCTTGGTCTTCGGCTTGCAGGTGATCAAGATCGGCGTCAGTACCTTGTTACCGAGACTGCGATACTCGACATATTTCCGAATGTTCCGTCGATCGAGCAGCTTGAGCATTTCGCTTTGCCGCGGACGCGTCGACAGCTTGCGGGTGATTTTGACACGCCGTTGCAGCACTTATTCACGGTGACTGCGACGAAGCGTTTGCCGGGGAAATATACACTAAACTCGGTGGTCATGATCAACCGCTCGCTGAGGCAGGCGGTTTCGCGTAACATTAACGCGCCGCTCGCTGGTACTTGGGATCCGCAGAATCCGCTGGCGGCGGTCCGGCCGTTTGGAAACGTCGGTAATATATTTGAGACGCAGGCTGACGCCGTGTCTCGGACTGAAAGGGTCACTTTCACCCTCAGCTTTCCACCGTCTCAGACACTTTTCGGGAATGTGCGTTATAGCTTTACAAGATCTCGTGGCGACTGGGTCAACGGCAGCGGTTCGCCGTTTGATCCGTATGATTTTTCGCAAGATTATGGTCGGAATGCCTCCGATGGCGTGCACAGCTTTGGCGGGTATATTTTCTACACGATCGGTCGCGGATTCAACATCGGCGGCGATCTGAGCTTGAATTCCGGCACGCGCTTCAACATAACGACGGGCCGCGATACCAATGGCGACGGATACTTTACCGAACGCCCGTCGTTTGCGTCTGACCTCACTAAACCCGGTCTCGTCGCGACGCCTTACGGTATCTTGGACCCGAATCCGTCGCCGAACGATCGCATTATTCCGCGAAACTTCGGTCGCGGCAGTCCGACTTTCTATTTCAACGCGAATCTATCGAAACGCTTCACTTTTGGCGAAGACAAGGCAAACAAAAAGCCTCCGCAGCAGACGCTTTCATTCTCAATTTTTGTGCGAAACGTTTTCAATGTGATCAATCGCGGAAATCCCGTCGGCAATATTGCATCGCCTAATTTCCTGCGAACGCTCGGCGGCCAAAACGACGGCAGCATCACGTTCATCAACGGCGCACGACAAGTGGATTTTGTCGGACGAAGTATGTCGTTCTCTGCAGGGTTTTCGTTCTGACGATTTTCCAATGAATGTTATGTCGGCCGCCGGTTCATCGGCGGCTTTGGCTAGTCGTGGCGTCAATATCTTGAGTTAAATGATGGTTACATCCAACATCTTGTGTTTATCATCGAGATTTTGTGATATAAAATATTTTTGAGATTAAAGGAGGGTCATCTTGCTAACCGGACGAGTATTACTACTGAACTTTTCGTACGAGCCGCTGGGAACGGTCGGTGTTGCCCGTGCGGTATGTCTATGGTTTCGCGGCGCTGTTTTTGTCGAAGAGAACGACGGCGACAATGTCCTTCGTTCGCCTTCGACGATATTTCCCGTTCCGTCGGTCGTCAGGCTGCGGCACTACGTCCACGTGCGACGCAATCGGCGTGAGACTACGATGAAGCGTGCGCGTGTTTACATTCGTGACCGTTACCGCTGTCAGTATTGCGGTGACCACCGTCACGCCAAAGACCTGACGCTTGATCACATCTTGCCGCGGGCACAGGGCGGCGAAAGCACGCCGGCCAACCTCGTGACGGCTTGTGTGAAGTGCAATCAGCGCAAAGGAAACCGTACGCCCGAGCAGGCGCGTATGCCGCTGCTCACCTCGCAAAAGCTCCTTAGGCTCGGGCTGGATCACGTATTGCTTTGCCATTACGCCGAATCGCGGCCGGAGTGGAAGAAGTATCTGTTTATGGATGATCATGAGGAAGAAAAGGTTCGGGTGGCTGCCTGAGGCATTTCTCCTTTTGATGTTCTGATTCTAGAAGCGGCCGATCATTCGATTGGCCGTTTTCGCGTTTCGGCGGAGTAGTTTAAATGGATAAAATGCCGGCCTCATAAGCCGGAGAGTGCAGGTTCAAATCCTGCCTCCGCAACCATTTCATATTTTTTGAGCGGCTATTCGGTTTACTTCTGGCCGGGATCGGCGCTACGATACGTCTTCACTAATAGACGAAAGCGGCGGGAGATGATCCTAGCCGCTTTCGTCATTTTGCTATTTGGTATGGAGTTTTTATGCGGAGATATGAAACAGAAAAAGATATACGCGACCTGGTCGAACGGTTTGAGAACTGCACCATCGGCCGCGACGAATGGAAACACGCCGAGCATATGGTCGTTGCTCTTTACTATCTGGGTTCGAACGACCTAGATGCGGCAACGGCGAAAATGCGTTCGGGGATAATGAACTTGCTCGTCAAGGGGTTCGGTGTCGATCTTGAGAAGGAGATGCCATATCACGAGACGATCACGGTCTTTTGGATGCGGACGGTCTACGCCTATTGCCTGATGCGTCCCGACGAGACCTTAGTGGAAAAAGCGAACGGGCTAATCGCGTCGTACGACAAAGATCACCCGCTTCGCTTTTTTTCGCGCGAACGATTGTTTTCCGATGATGCCCGCTCAAGCTACATCGACCCGGACGTCATCGCCCCGGAATTCGCGGCCCTCGGCGTATGAATTATGACGCAAGATAGGCTTCCCACTTGGTCCGTTTTATGCCGGCGAAAATAGTCCCCTGCATATTATAGTCCGACAAGCTTCGCTTTTGGTGTTCGCCTCTCCAGGTTCCATCGCTCTTTTCAGTCGCTTGCGGTTCCATCGCGCGGACGGTCGCCCACGGCCCATCGCCCGAAATATCGTAAAGAACATTAACATGGCGTTTCAAGCTTCCGGTCGTTGAAAATGCGACGTACATCGGGCCGAGATCAAGAAATTCATGGGCCCGCCAGTGCGTGAAATCGCTCGCGTTCTGAAAGACCAGACATTTCATTCCGTTCTCATTGATAATGTGTTCGATACCCGAATCGGTCATTCCGCCGAGCGGTTCACGCAAATGTTTGTAGCGGTCCCATAGTTTGGTCTGCGACGCATTGATCGACATTTCTGCCTTGTACCACCATTTTAAACACGCGGCCCAGCAGGCCATGTCGTTTATCTGCCCGACCGCATCAACATATCTGTATTTTTTAGCCATATTAAAACTCTCGTCTTCCAGCACTATTGGACGGCATGAGCGGTGCTTTTTGCCGTGACCGTTTCCGCCGCGGCCTCTTTCATTGTCTGAGCAAGAAGCGTATAGGCCGCGGCCCACGCTTCCCTGGTCTCGTAAGTGAAGGACGGCCCCAGGCCTTTACCTAACGTCCACAACAGGGCCGAGCCGACAATTTGGTATTGGTGATCTTTGACGCCGTAACCTGCATGCCGTGCGCCCAGTGAATGAAGTGCAGGAACGAGGTCTTCGATGCGGCTCAAGCCCTTTACTGCCAAGCCGATCATCTGCATTAGCTTCTTCCCTTGTTCACGCAAGTCGGCTTTGAAAAGCCTTCGAAGTGAAGGGTCGAGCTCAAATAATCGGACGTAGAATAACGCGGCCGCCTCATCAGCCTGCGGGGCGATCTTGTCGAAGCTCGCCGTTACCAGTTGTATTTGTTCATTTGTCATATTGTTTACATCCACGGGCCGGCTCAGCGTTATTCGTCACCAAATGGAAAATCAGCACTAAAATGATTGCAGAGATACGACGGCAACTCCGGATCCATTTTCAGGTCTTCGTAATAAGACGTATATAAGATGTAGTAGTCAATGTTGAGTAGGCAGATCGTATATACTCGCCCCTGCTTCTTAGAGAAGTATTTGTCCCCCTTGACCGCCGAGACCATACCGTCGGAAACCAGGTTCCAACGCGTTTGGTAGTCTTTGAGCGCCCGCCAGGTCTTACCGCCAAAGAGGCCGTCCGGTTCGAGACCTTGGTGCGAGCAGATTTGTTGATGAAATACTGCACCATCATTACGTCTAGCCAATGATTTTTATAACCGAAGCCAACGTTGTCCTGAATGGCCAAGAATGTGTCAGTAGTTCCACGCGAACTTAGTTGTGAGCGAAATGCTTTGCTCGTGATCGTATGTTTATATGGCATGAATTTTCTCCGTCAATTATTTATTCGGCGATAGCAGCCGGGACTTCTTAGTCCGCAAATACATGCAAATCTCGTCGTCCGATGATGAATGCGGTCAGTCCGCAGAAAAACTATCATTCCCGAGTGAATTATTTTCTCAGGACGTCGATTGTGCTAAATTTGAAGAAACGATCCCACTTAAATAATTGCTGAAATATCGATGCCGGAGTCGAATTCAAAGGACGTAACCGAGCTCCTTCGTAAATGGAGCGACGGCGACGCGGAAGCCCTCGAAGAACTGGCTCCGGTCGTTTATGCTGAGCTGCATAAAATTGCCAAACGCGAGATGCGGCGAGAGCGCGACGGGCACACGCTGCAGACAACCGCGCTTGTGAATGAGGCTTACGTTCGGCTTATCAAATGGAAGACCGCGAAGTGGGAAGACCGGGCACATTTCTTTGGCGTTTCAGCTCATCTAATGCGGAAGATACTTGTCGATTTCGCCCGGCGTCGGCCGAAAGGCGATGGCGGTTCGGTGATACTCGTCTCGGTCGATAAGGCCGATGAGGTCACTGACGGGCGCGATCCGGACCTTATCGCACTAGATGAAGCTCTGACTGAGCTTGCCGCATTCGACGAACGAAAGGCGAAGATCGTCGAACTTAAATTTTTTGGCGGGCTCAATGTCGAGGAGATGGCCGAGGTGATCGGCGTCTCACCGATCACCGTGCTGCGGGAATGGAAAAAGGCGAAGGCATGGCTCTACCTTCGGCTAAAGCGGGAAGAATAATGGACGAGAACCGCTGGAAACAGATCGATGATTTGGTCGATGCCGCCCTTGATGTCCCGGAAGCAGAGCGTGCGTCATTCGTAGCGTCACGCGCAAATGGCGACGGTGAGCTTCAGCAAGCCGTTGCTGAGCTGCTTAACGCCCAGAAAGAATCCGATAGCTTCCTGCAGCGTTCGGCGATGCGGATAGCAGCCGATGCCCTCGCCGATGCTGAGACCGAGGTCTCTGCTTTTGCATTCATTAATAAAACGATTGCGACGTTTCAGGTCGAGAAACTTCTCGGGGCAGGCGGCATGGGCGAGGTCTATCTTGCCTTCGACCAAAAACTGAAACGAAAGGTAGCGCTCAAAATCCTCCCGCCGGAATACGGCTCGAATGACGAACGCGTAAAGCGGTTTGAGATGGAAGCACGAGCCATCTCTTCGCTAAATCATCCCGGCATCGTCACCGTTTTCGACGTCGGAATTTTCGAAGGCGTCAATTACATCGCGACCGAATACGTCGAGGGCAAAACGCTCCGCGAACTGATGGGCCAGCAATTCAAGCTGACGAATATTCTCGCAAATTCTATTCAGATTTGTGATGCCTTGTCCGCTGCACACGAAAGCGGCATCGTCCACCGCGACATCAAACCTGAAAACGTAATGATTCGGCCTGATGGCTATGCGAAGATCCTCGATTTCGGCCTTGCAAAGCTTACCGAGGTCGGCCCCGAATCGGCCGCGGCTCTTAGCGTGACGCAAAAAGGAACGATGATCGGGACGCCCGCGTATATGTCGCCGGCACAGATCTCAGACGAAAAGATAGATCATCGGACGGATCTGTGGAGTGCAGGTGTCGTTCTGTATGAATTCCTCACAGGCGAGCACCCGTTCAGAGAGAAAGATCGGCGGTCGACGTTTGCGGCTATCTTGAATAAGCCGGCTGATCTCCCAAGTCGGCTGAAGCCGGAGATCCCCAAAGAGCTTGACAACATATTGCTTCGCTTGCTCGCGAAAGATCCTGACTCTGGGTATCAAAGTGCAGGTGAGCTTCGAGCGGACCTGAAGGGTTTGCTTCGGCAGATCGAGACTTCCGACACATTGACGCAGAGCGGATCTGGCGGCCACGCCGGGGTTCGTCAAGAACGCGAATGGTCGCTCTATGCATCGGTTGCGATGGCCGTTTTTCTGACTGGATTCGCGGTCTATTATCTCTTCTTTACGGAGCCGCGGTCGCGCCTTTCGAAATGGCATGCGGCAAATAATGTTCAGATAACGTTTCAGGCGGGCACCGAAGCATATCCGTCACTTTCGCCCGATGGCCGTTCATTGCTTTACGTGACAAACACAGGCGATGGCGACGACATTTTTCTGCTGCGGATCGGCGGTTCTAATGCGATGAACCTAACCGCCAACTTCCCAACGCGGGATACGATGCCGGCTTATTCGCCCAACGGAGATCTTATCGCGTTTCGGTCTGACCGCGACCCGCCGGGCATCTATCTGATGGGAGCGACCGGAGAGAACCCGCGTCGGCTCGCCGATTTTGGATTTTCGCCCTCATGGTCGCCAGATGGAAAGTTCATCGCGGTCGCCACGGGCCATCAGCCGATTCCTTCGGTCAAGACGCGAAGCACCATTTGGATAATTGACGTCGCAAGCGGTGAGAAGCGTTTGTTGGTCGACTCCTACGCCGTCCAGCCAGCCTGGTCGCCTCGAGGCGACCGTATTGCATACTGGCGGACCGGTGACTCGGGCGAACGGGTGATCGAAACCATTCCGGCTGAAGGCGGCGATCCGATCGTATTTGCTGATGTTGGAAATACGAATTGGAACCCGGTCTGGTCGCCTGACGGAAGTCATCTTTACTTCGCCAGCGACCGCCGCGGAAATATGGCGTTTTATCGAGCCGAGATCAACCTCGCGACCGGGCTTGCCCAGAGCGAAGCGGAGCTCGTCCCGACGCCGGGCCGATACAATCGGCATATTGCCTTTTCGGCAACAGGCGACCGAATGGCGTACGTTCAAACTGCCAATCGAGCAAACATTAAAAAGGTCGACTTCGATCCTGAGACGGAGAAAGCCCGGTCGATGCCGGAGGCGATCACCGACGGCGATTTTGAGCTCACGAATATTAACCTTTCGCCTGACGGCAAACGCATCATTGCCCGTCTCGTCAGGAAATCTCAGGACGACATAGTTTCACTCGGCGTCGACGGCGGCGGTATGCTGGACCTGACGAATGACACGCCATTCGACCGCTATCCGCGGATCTCGCCCGACGGGAGTAAGATACTGTTCGTGTCAGATCGCTCGGGCAGCTATCAGATCTGGATGATGAATGTTGACGGAACGGGGCTCAGGCAGATATCGCCGGATGGTGAAAAGATCACATCAATGCCCGTCTGGTCACCGGACGGGATGAAGATGTCGTTCGACGATGAGTCGGCAGCCTTTTTGGTCGATCTCACAGAGCCAGTTGATTTTGAACAAGCGATGCGACTGCCGGCGACCGACAATGGCGGTTGGTTTCGCGTTTGGTCGTGGTCACCTGACGGAAGGTATTTGGCGGGAAATTTTGACTCAAACTTCGGTCCAGGAATGGGCTACTTCGATATCGAGAAAGGCACTTATCATCGGGTCACGGACATACCCGGAATTCCAACCTGGATGCCAGATTCTAAGCGGCTGATCTTCGTTCGTGCCCGCCGGGCGATGATAATCGATGTCCAAACCAAGGAGACCCGCCAAATACTTCCAGAGATCAAGGAAGACATGCGGAACATTAGTATAAGCCGCGACGGCAATTTGATCATCTACACAACCAATGAGAACGAATCAGACATCTGGCTGCTAGACCTTGCTACCGAATAGCTCACCTCATTGAGCACATCGCCCGGAACTAATATACTAATTCTTTTATTGTCGACGACATTTTATGCTTAGATTTTTCAATACCTTATCGCGGCAGGTCGAGGAATTTCATCCGCTCGAGGATGGCAAGGTGAAGATGTACATCTGCGGCCCGACGGTCTGGAATTTTGCACATATCGGGAATTTCCGGACGTTTGTCTTTGGCGATGTTCTTCGGCGATATCTGAAGTTCAAAGGCTTTGAGGTAAAGCATGTCTTTAATCTAACGGACATCGACGACCGTATAATCAAAGAAGCGGCCGCAAAAAAGATAAGCATTGACGAGTTTACAGCACCGTATATTGAGGCTTTCTGGCAGGACTTTGACGCCCTGGGAATGGAACGGCCGGAGGTGACGCCGCGGGCGACCCATCATATTAAAGAGATGATCGAGATCATTTCGGCGCTTCTTGAAAATGGAAAAGCATACGAATCTGAAGGCTCGATCTATTACCGCATAACGGCGTTTCCGGATTACGGGAAGCTGTCCAAAATCAATTTTTCCGGAAATATTCACGGCGGCAGTGAGCGAATAGATACCGACAAATACGATAAAGAGGACGCACGCGATTTCGCTCTTTGGAAGCTGGTCGGCGAGGACGAGGAACCGGGTTGGGACGCACCATTTGGCCGCGGCCGGCCGGGCTGGCATATTGAATGTTCGGCCATGGCGATGAAGTATCTCGGCGAGACCTTTGATATTCACGCCGGCGGAATGGACCTCCAGTTTCCGCACCACGAAAACGAGATCGCCCAGAGCGAAGGCGCGACCGGGAAGCAATTTGCTAATTACTGGATACACAGCGAATTCCTGAAGATCGACGAAGTTACGATGTCGAAATCTAAGGGTAATTTCTTTACGTTTCGCGATCTGAGCGAACAAGGTTATTCGGCGTTGGCGATCAGGTATTTGCTACTGAGTGTTCCTACGCGAAAGCAGCTAAACTTTACGTTCGAAGGGCTTCAAGGTGCCGAGGCGACGGTCGAACGGCTGCGTAATTTTCGCGGTTTGGTTCGCGCCGCCCGAATCACTGACGGGAGCGACGAGAAGACGGCCGGTGCGATAAAAAATGCGTTAGCGGACTTTGAGGCTGCGATGGATGATGATTTCAATACGGCTTCGGCATTGGCGGCGATCCACGACCTGGTTCGCGAGGTAAATACCGTCATCGCGACCGACAGCCTGAGAGGCGATGACCGTGCTTCGGTGATGGAAGCAATTGGCAAATTTGATTCTGTGTTCGGGATCTTCGGCTCGGACGAAGAAGAGTTACTCGACGCTGATATCGAAGCATTGATAGAGGAACGCCAATGTGCCCGCCGCGACCGCGACTTCGCCCGCTCGGATGAGATCAGAGATCAGCTTGCGGGACAAGGAATTATTTTAGAAGACACGAAGGATGGGGTTCGCTGGAAACGGAAATGAACAATGATGATTTCGTCCACACTCTTAGCATTAAATCTTCAAAGGAATTTTGAGGAAATCACCAACGCAGAATATTGCATTGTTTGTATTGTCCAAGATTTCGCAACGGGCACTTTTCTCTCGGCTTTAGAGGATCATCTAACTTTTAGAAATCTCGGTCGGGTTTTGCCAATAATCGAGACAAAGGACGAACTTGCTTTCTCGGTAATACTTGAAGAGCCGATCGAAGGGGTTAAAGTCGTAAAACGATCATTGTGGGAGTCAGGCGTCCTGTTGAGCACCAGAATAGTTCTTATTCGTCCGGAAATAAAAATGTTTAAGGACTTTGGTGTTGGGGAGTAGCTTTCTTTATGTCATGACTTTGACAACAAAAGAATTCATTCCGTTCGCTTTACCTAGTCAGCGCAATCGAGCAACCTTGTTAGCCCCAAGTTCAACAGCGGTGTTTCTCATTCCATCATAGTCGTAGGCCATCGCACAATTTTCCGTCAATGCTCGTATATTGCAGCCGCACTCTTTTGAACTTATCGGTGTCGCGGCAGTATGAAAGGCAGGTGTCGAACGGCTTTGAATAGATGTGGACGCTGACCGCGCGTTCGTTGAATTCGGCGAGGTTTAGGATCTGATGGATGGGCTCTTCGAGCTCGACCTTGGCGGCGAGGCACTCGGCAAGGTCAAACGTATCCGTCTCGATCAATTTACAGTAGCCGCGAGCTTCATCCATCTCCTCGACCGCAAAATTCTGCCCGCGAAGCTTCCCTAACGGTACCGTCATCCAACACCGCTGCTCTGAGTGGTTATGCACTCGGGAAACCTGGCCTGCGTCCCAACAGATCACCATTAATTCGAACCGCTCATCTTTATAGACAAGATTGCGGGTATAGCAGTTTTTGCTCCAGTGGAAGTACGGCTCGATGGATGGGACATCGATCGGATTGGCGGTAAGAAAATCGTAGACCGTGTCACAAACGAATTCTTCTTCGGGGATCGAACGTAGGCCTTCGATCAAATTGCTGATCAGTACTTTTTTCATGATAGACGTGTGGGTACGTCGCTAATTTTGCTGCCCTTTCTTCAAAAAGTCAACGAATGCCGCTACGTCGCGGGTGAGGCCCGGAAATGTTGCGATAACGCGGCCGTCCGGTTCGACAACGGCATAGAACGGTAGAGCGACCGTTCCGAACATGTCCTGCTCCATCTGCTGTTGCCGTTCGTAGACCTCACCGTTGCCGTCGGTATAAAGGGCCGCGAGCACGAATTTGCTCATCTCGGCCTCGACCTCCGGTTTGGGAAAAATGTTCGCTTCCATCCAGCGACAATTGGTGCAGGTGTAGCCGGTGAAATCCAGAAAGACGCGTTTGTTCTCAGCCCTGCCTTTGGCAAGTGCGGCCTCATAATCGTTCTTGATCCACTGCAGATCCTGGCCACCGCCTGTCCCGCCCATTAGCGAACGTGTCGGGTTACCGCTTATGTCCGGCGGAAGAAATGCCTCCAGCTCGCCGAGCCGTGCACCGAAAAGGCCGGTGATCAAATAGATGCTGATCGCGAGGCTGACAACGGCCGAAGCCAGCCGAAAGGCGCCAATACGCTCCGGCTTGGAATCGTGAGAAAGCTGAAATTTGCCCAGGAGATAGATCGCAAGAATTATTCCGATCGCGATCCAGACGGCTAGAACGACCTCGCGGGTGAAGAAACCCCATTTCCAAACGACATCAACGTTCGAAATGAACTTCATCGCCGCTGCAACCTCAAGGAAGCCCATCGAAACCTTGACGGAATTCATCCATCCGCCCGCCCGGGGAAGGCTTGATGCCCATTGCGGAACCAACGCAAGGACAAAGAACGGCAACGCAAAAACCGTCGAGAACGCCAACATCCCGAGCAGCGGCATCTGCCAGTCGCCCTGCGAAGCCGCAACGAGGATCGTTCCGACAAACGGCGATGTGCAGGTAAACGAGGTCAGTGTGAACGTCAGTCCCATTAAAAGAGCGCCGATTATTCCGCTACCCTCTCCTTCGGTCGATCGTGTCAAACCATCGAGCCTCGTAAGAATGCTGCTCGGGATCGTTATCTCATAAGCTCCGAAGAGATTGAACGCGAAGAATAGAAAAATGCCGGCGATGAGGATGTTGATCCAGGGATTTGCGGCGAAAAGATTTATGCCGGCGGCTCCGACAAAGATCGCCAGCAGCATCCCGATCAGCGTAAACGTTGCGATAATACCGAGCGAATAGATGGTAGCAAGACGCACCGCCTTTGAACGGCTTCCAGAGGCGTGGCTTGTAAAATACGAAACCGTGATCGGGATCATCGGGAAAACGCACGGCGTCAGCAAAGACAGTGCTCCCAACGTTATCGCCAGCCAGATGAAGGGCCAGATCTCTGTCGGCGTCTGTTGAAATGCGAAAGGCGTCGCCGCCGCGTCGGGCGTATTAGCCGTTGAGGCCGTGTTCAAGCCTCCCGTTCGGCGGACGTCTTCTTCGCCGATGACGTTGACGCGTTTGATTCGCGGCGGCAGGCAGACTGTGTCGTTGCAAAGCTGAAACCGAACGTCGATAGCGATGCTATCAGCTGAAACGTTTTCGGATGCTTTTAGTGTTATCCCAAACTCGGCCGCGTCCTTATAGAACTTGGTGATCAGCGGCTTGCCGTCAACGATGAAATTAGGATCGGGCTCGGAGATAGGCGGCTGCGACTTGATGTCGCCTTCGATAGCCAGCGGACTTCCCTCCGCAACCTTGATCGTTGTTGCGATCGGGCCGCCCGGCGGCTGTTCGAGCGCGTATAGATGCCAGCCGGGTTCAACTGCGGCCTTGAGCGTTACAGTAACTGTTTGGCCTTGCTGGATCTGGGTGCCTTTGGCATCCGACTCGAGTATCCACTTTGTCGGATTCTGCGCCGATGCAGTAGACGCCAACATCAGGAAACCGAACGTGAAAATTAAAAGCAATTTCTTCATCGCTACCATAATCTTATTATTATTCGCAGATATTCCACAAGAAGGTTTCAGTTCTGTTGCCCCTATTATCGATGTCCGCAAAAGCTCGGTCACAGAGTGAATTGACGTATTTGCCGCTTTGCCTTTGGTTCGATGCGTTGCGTATAATTGTCGTTTACAGTGCTTTAGGGAAAATGCCCGGAGCGATTCGGAGGAAGAATATTGCCAAAGACCGCCACTTCACAAAAAACAGCCGCGAAAACAGTCGACGATTCTAAGAACGGAAATGGGTCAAATAAGGCCGAGGCGAAGGCAGTTGGCCGTCGAGATCTCGCTTCAGTCGTCGAAACGATGAAGGCGGACTACGAAAAGCGCCGTAAATCGCAAATCGAAGCGATAAAAAAGACGGACAAGAAGCTGCTTCGCGAAATGCTTTACCAGATGGTGCTCGGCCGCATTTTCGAAGAAAAGTGTGCCGAGGTCTATCGGATGGGCAAGATCGGCGGATTCTGTCACCTTTATATCGGCCAGGAAGCGATCGGCGTCGGTTCGATGATGGCCTTGAATCCCGATGATATGGTTATCACATCATATCGCGACCATGTGCAGGCAATGATCAAAGGCATTACGCCCGAGGCTGTAATGGCCGAGCTTTACGGCAAAAAAGAGGGATGTGTAAAGGGCAAGGGCGGATCGATGCACATGTTCTCAAAGGAGCATGAATTCTACGGCGGCCACGGCATCGTCGGCGGCCAGATCGGCGTCGGTACGGGTATGGCTTACGCCGCGAAATATAAAGAAAGCGGCCAGGTCACGCTTTGCTTCTTTGGTGAAGCGGCGGTCAACCAAGGTATTTTTCACGAGTCATTAAACATGGCTCAGCTATGGAATCTGCCGATAATTTACATTTGCGAAAATAACCAGTATGGAATGGGAACTTCGCAGGACCGGGCGATGAGTACACAGAATATCGCAAAAAAGGCGGAAGCCTTTGAAATGGCGAACGAGTTCGTTGATGGGATGGACGTGATGGCGGTTCGCGATGCGACGCTGAGGGCGATCGAGCGTGCAAGGAAAGAATCGCAGCCGACGCTTCTCGAAATCCGTGCGTATCGCTACATGGGGCACTCTATGTCCGATCCCGGCAACTACCGGACCCGCGAAGAGATCGCAAAATATCAGGAACGCGACCCGATCCTATTGTTTCAGGACAGCCTCAAATCGGCTAAAGTATTGACCGATAAGGATTTCGAAGCTATTCGCGAAGCCGCGATCGAGGCAACCGCCAAAGCCGTCAAGTTCGCAGACGAAAGCCCATTCCCGGACGAACGCGAACTATATACCAACATTTACGCATAAATCATGGCAGTTTTAACTATTCGCGATGCTCTTAATCAGGCGTTGCGTGAAGAGATCTTGAGGGACGAGAATGTTTTCGTCATGGGCGAAGAGGTTGCCGAATACGACGGCGCTTATAAGGTCACGCGTGGGCTCTGGAAAGAGTTTGGCGACAAACGTGTCATTGATACGCCGATCACTGAGCTTGGATTCGCTGCCGTCGGCGTCGGGGCGGCAATGGCGGGGCTGCGACCGGTGATCGAATTCATGACGTGGAACTTCTCGATCCTCGCTTCCGATCAGATAATTAACCACGCCGCGAAGATGCTCTATATGTCGGGCGGGCAGTTCAAGGTCCCGATCGTTTTCCGCGGTCCCAATGGTTCGGCGTATCAGGTCTCATCGCAGCACTCGCAAGCGCTTGAGGCGATGTACGCGAACTTTCCTGGCCTGAAGGTCGTGATGCCATCGACCGCCGCAGATGCGAAAGGCTTGCTCAAATCTGCGATCCGAGATGACAATCCGGTCATGTTCCTCGAACAAGAGCGGATGTATGGGATGAAGAGCGAAGTGCCGGATGATGATGATTTCACGATACCGCTTGGTGTTGCGGACGTTAAGCGTGAGGGCACTGACTGCACCATCGTTGCACGCTCGATGACAGTACCGATCGCGTTGCAGGCGGCTGAGAAGATGCAGGAAGAGTTTGACGTGTCCGTTGAGGTCATCGACCCGCGGACGATCAAACCACTTGATATCGACACGATCATTAATTCCGTAAAAAAGACCAATCGACTGGTCGTCGCAGAGGAATCGCATTCGTTCGCCTCGGTCGGTGCCGAGATCTCGCATACGGTAATGGAACACGCGTTCGACTACCTCGACGCTCCGGTCAAACGCATCTCGTGCGCAGAAGCACCGATGCCATACGCCAAAAACCTGGAGGCTCTTGCTCTACCCGATGTCGATAAGATAATCGCAGCAGTTAAGGAAGTTTGTTATTTATGAAGTTTGAAACCGATACAGGAATCAATTCTATGAAACGAATAAGTTCAATTATCCTTATCGCAGCAGCTAGTGTCCTTATTTTCACGGGTACTCCGGCTCTGGCGGATCAGGCCGCGTGGGTAAGCCGGGCTGAGGCGGGCCGGGCGATGAAAGTATTGGCCGAGACGACCGCGATCAAACATCATTGCGCACCATGCGACGATCAGACAATTAAAAACGAAACGGTCGACAACATCGGCATCTTTCGCGTCGAGGGTGAAAATTATTGGGAGATCCGCGTTAATGGAAAGGGTGTTGACCTTGCGTATATATACTTTCAGAAAGGCAGGAAATGGGTCAACGCCGCGATGGAAGCGAAGATAAAGGTTTCGGATGTGCCGAAGGAACTTTCTCGGGCCCAGCTGGGAAATTAATTGCTGACCAACTTTTATGGCTGAAAAATTCTTAATGCCGAAGCTCTCGCCGACAATGGAAGAAGGCGAGATAGCTCGTTGGGTGAAAAACGAAGGCGATTCTTTCGAGGCCAATGAGCCGATTGCCGAGGTCGACACAGATAAGGCGACGATGGAAATGACCGCGCTTAGCGGCGGTACGCTGCTCAAGATCCTAAAAGCTGCCGGCGACACGGCGGCTCTCGGCGAAGCTATCGCCATTATCGGCAAAGAAGGCGAGGATATTTCGGGTCTGTTACGCGAAATTGCTTCCAATGGAAAATCAGGCTCAGCCAAAGAAGAAAAGAAGGAAAAACCTCCTGCCTCGGAAGCAGAGAAGGTGGATGAACCTAAAGCCGAAAAGACCCAGCCTGCAGCTCCCGAAATAAAGAAGCCGGTTGCCTCCTCGAGTGGTTCGCCGTCGAACGGCGGCCGAATGATCGTCTCGCCGATCGCGGCCCGAATGGCGGCTGATAACGGCATCGACCTCCGCAGCATCTCAGGTTCCGGGCCGAACGGCCGCATTATCAAACGCGACATCGAAGAAGCATTGGCGGGCGGTCATCAATCTGCTAGTTTTTCAAAGGGATACACTCCTTCGACGGTCGTCGGGGCATCCGGTTACAGCGATGAACCTGCGTCGAAGATACGTCAGGTCATTGCATCACGGCTTGCCGAGTCCATCGGCCCGATCCCGACCTTCTACCTAACGGTCGAGATCGAAATGACCAGCGTCCTTGCGACGCGCGAGCAGATGAACGCGAATCTGGACGAGGACGCCAAGATCAGCGTCAACGACATCATTGTTAAGGCGACGGCGATGGCTTTGATCAAGCATCCGTGGGTAAACGCTTCTTATCAGGACAAGACTGTGAGGTTTTACGAGCAAGCTGATATCGGCGTTGCGGTCGCGATCGACGAAGGCCTGATCACGCCGGTCGTCCGAGGCGCAAATCTGAAAGGTTTGGCAGAGATCGCCGCCGAGATCAAAGACCTGGCCGGCAAGGCAAAAGCGAAGAAGCTTCAGCCTGAGGAATATACCGGCGCGACTTTCTCCATCAGCAATCTAGGTATGATGGGCATCAAGGAATTCACGGCGATAATCAATCCGCCTGAGGCGGCGATCATTGCTGTCGGCGGTGCGACGCCTACGCCGGTTGTTAGGGATGGTGCTGTCGTTATCAAAAACATCATGCACGTGACTATGTCATGCGACCACCGAGTCGTCGACGGAGCGACCGGAGCGAAGTTCCTGCAGACCTTCAAGCAAATGCTCGAAAGCCCCGCGATGATGCTTTTGTAGTTGAAGTGGTCAGGGTTTTTTGGTTTTTGACAGTTCATCGTAGCGTTTCTTGTCGGCTGTTGCTTTCGCGGGTTCCCCGGTTTCCGCATACGCTATAGAACGGTTGAATAACGCGCTTGTGTCCTCCGGATCGAGTTCGATTGCTTTTGTCGAATCCGCGATCGCTTTCCCGTAATCCTTCATACGAAGATACGCCAGACCGCGGTTTGTATAGTTCGCTGCGTATTTAGGATCGAGACGAATAGCTTCATCAAAATCAGCGACCGCCCTTTTCAGGTCCGCGATGTCCAGATAGACCGCTCCGCGAAGGGAAAAACCATCACTGTCTTTGGGCTCGGCCTCGATAAACTTCGAGATGTCGAGCAAGGCATTTTCGTAGTCCTTTACGTCCAGGTACAACTGGGCACGATGAAGTCTGACAGCAGCATTACTTGGATCTACCTCGACAGCTTTCGAATAATCATTTAACGCGACATCGATCCGACCAAGTCGAAAGTTCGCGTTACCCCGGTAAATGTATGCCTGCGCGTTCTTAGGATCTAGGGCTATCCAGGTCGAATAGTCCTTCTCGGCGCTTTCATATTTGCCTGCGTTATAGAACTCAGCACCTCGATTCATCAAATAATCAGGGTCCTTAGGGTCCAGGGCGATAGCTCGGTCATAGTCCCGAATAGCATCATCGAACCTCCCGATTTCAGAATAAATACGTGCCCGGTTATTAAATGCGAACGGGTTTTTGGGATTTATCTCCATGGCCTTTTCGTAATCCTTCAGCGCCGCGGTTCTGTCGCCCGACTCCGCATGTGCGACCCCTCTATCAATATAGGTCGCCTCATCATCCGCATGGAACTGGATAGCCTTGGATAAATTCTGGATACGGCACTTGAAGTCCTTGTCCTCGCAATCTTCGGCAAGAGTAACGTATTTATCGCAGATCCAGTTGCGGATCGTCGCGATCAATTCATCGGTCGCTCCGAGCGAACGCAACTCCGTTTCAAGCGTTTCGTCGATCTCAAAATCAATTCCGTCTTCCTCGACCTGAGTGACCAGGATCCGGTTTGTGGTCTCGAGGCCGGTCCGCTTTTCGCGAAGCATCGATAAAAGCCTTTGCTTGGTGACTACAAGCGAAGCATTCGGAAGCTGAGAATCGGCTCCTACGGCAAAAAACCCAGACATCAGTCCAATCAAAGAGAAAAACAGAACTCGCGGCAAGAGCCATGAAAAGTGGTGCATGCGCATACTCCAGGGAACAAAAACTACTCGTGGAATTCTATCATTCTGACACCTTCAAATTCACCTTTTTTGTATCGAAATTCGTAATTCATATAGATTTGTACATAATCGTTGTTTGAAGAAAGATGCCGCGAAAGATCGATTTGCTCCGCACGCAGCGTTGCTTGGCGTTCAGGCGTTGTTCGGCTCGCTGCCGGTGATCGGCAAGGTCGTCCTAACCGTTGTCCCGCCGATCGCTCTTGTGGGCTTCCGGGTCAGCATAACGGCTTTGATACTGTTGGTCGTTCAGGCCTATCGCCGCCGGTTGTGGCTTAAGAATTCATCGGACTATTGGCGTTTGGCGGTGCTAAGCATTTTCGGTGTCTCGCTGAACCAGCTGCTTTTTATCGGCGGACTTTCGCTGACCAAGGCGTCGAACACTTCTCTACTTGCCGTCACGATCCCGATCTTTACGATAGCTGTCAGCGCCGTGCTCGGGACCGAGCGGTTGCAGCTGATCAAGACGATCGGCATCGTGCTTGCGGCGGTCGGTGTGGTTATACTGATCGACCCGCGAAATGCATCGTTCTCAGACCAAACAACGCTGGGCGATATCCTCATCATCCTTAATTCCCTTTCGTACGGCATTTATGTGGCGACTTCCAAAGACATCATCACCCGCAACGGGCCGTTCCGGTCGATGATGTGGATATTTATTTTTGCAAGCATCGTGTGCGTACCGCTGGGGATTTATTCGATTTCCGGGGTCGATCTGGCATCGATCGATGTAAATATATGGCTCCTGGTCGGCTACATTGCAGTGGTCGCGACCGCGGGGCCTTATCTTTTGAATGCATTCGCGATCTCTAAAGTCGATCCGTCAGTCGTCGCCGTTTACATTTATCTCCAACCTGTTATCGGATTTGTCTTGGCGGTGATATTCCTTGACGAAGCTATTGAGCGTTCTTTCATTGTAGCTGCCGTACTGGTTTTTGCCGGGGTTTATCTCACAACGCGGCGGCGGCCGCTCGATCCGTCGAACGCGAAGGCGAAACCGCCTGTCGTTTAACAGGGCACCGACGATGTTGCATTTCCCAAGCGTCGGGAGTATGTTTGTCGCGTTCGGAAAAAGTTCAGGCAAAGGCATACCTTTCAACGACTTTGAGCATCGAACGATTTTATATGCCAACACAGATCAGACAGTTAGGCGGAGAGAACGGGCAAAATGTCATCCTTGCTATCGAAGGCGACATGCTGATCGAGGACGCTATCCTTCTCGAAAAAATCGCTTCAGACATCCACGAAAAGAGTGGAAATGACGTTACGATCGACCTTGCAGATCTCGGCTTTCTGGATAGCGAATCGGCTCCGATCCTCAAAAGATTAGGCGATCGCGACGGTTTCCGCATCGAAGGCATCGAGATCTTTCTACAGTCTGCGGTAAACACGGCGGAACGCATCCGCTAGGCTTCGACGCCTGACAATCTCCTGATAAAAATATAGATTTAACGAATGAAAGTTCGTGAGATAGCCGCCTTGGTCGGCGGCAGCATCATCGGCGATGGGGAAATCGAAATAGCATCGGTCGCCGACATCATGAATGCTAAGGCTGGTCAACTCTCTTTTTTCGATAAGATAGAAGACTTGCCCGATACTGGCGCATCGTGCCTGATCGTCCGGGACGGAACCGTACTGCCTGAAACCTATTCCGGTGATAGTGTGGCCTTGATCGTCGCCGCAAAACCCAAACTAGCCTTTGCAAAGATTGCGGAGAAACTCATTACCGGCAATCCGCGCCAAGGATGGCATGAAACCGCCGTCCTTCCGCAGCAGAACGAGCAAGGTTCGGAAATTCGAGCGGCTTACATAGGTGCTCACGTCACCATCGGCAACGGCACCGTCATCAGCGAAGGTGCGGAGATACACGATGGCGTTCGCATTGGCCGTAACGTTAACATCAAGAAATTCGCCGTTATCCATGCGAATTGCGTCATCTACGATAATGTCGAGATCGGCGACAGCACTATCCTCCATGCGGGAGTCGTGATCGGCGCGGACGGTTTTGGGTACGTCAAGGACGAGGAAGGCGAATACATAAAATTCCCGCAGATCGGAACCGTAGTTATCGAAGATAACGTCGAGATCGGAGCGAATACCTGCGTCGATCGCGGAGCCTTGGGCGAAACACGCATCGGCGAGGGTACGAAGATCGACAATCTTGTTCAAGTAGGCCACAACGTCAGCATCGGCAAACGATGCGTCATCGCCGCTCAAACCGGGATTTCGGGCAGCGTGGTGATCGAAGACGATTGCGTCATCGGAGGACAGGTTGGCTTTGGTGATCACGTCCGCGTGCTCTCGGGGGCGGTCATCGGCTCGCAAGCGGGCGTACTTCCCGGCAAGATCGTGCGTCCCGGAGTCTGGTGGGGCACACCCATACAGCCGCTCGACGAATTCAAACGCCAGAACGCTCACGTCAAAGGACTTCAGCGCTTAAAGGACGACGTGAAAGCCCTAAAGAAGCAGGATCGATAAGTACCAAGATAGTGTTTGGATCTATTTTTTGGTCTGCACCGCCTGATGCATGTCGAGTCTCAAAATGCCTTCTGTGTCTATCGACACATCATGAAATCCCAGTGTTCCTTTTGGCCTAATATTAAAATGTTTGCAGAAATCAGAGGCGTAGATCACGCGGCCCAGACTCGTTTGCCGATGTTTGTCCCGCACCGGGATCGCACTGCTCTTCGATTCAGTTGACGGGGCGATCCCGATAACGTTCATTCGCTTGTCAAAAAGCAGTTCTACAAATGCCGGCCGTCCGAGCTTCTCATGCGCTATACGGTTCAGATAGATCCGGCCTTCCGAATTAAGCGCGACGTAGATCTTTTCGTAATTGCTCTTCCGTGGTTTGGTGAATTTTTCCCATTGCATATTTTGCGATGTCGCTCCATTGCATCACTGTTGCATACATGGAACATATTCGCAAATGAATTCTCTTGCGGTCGAATTATTTGGGCTTGTCCACCGTGTCGCACCACGGATTCCTACTTCTACTAACACTCCGACACGGCTCAGCACGCCGACACGCCGAATCGACCGGTCGCCTACTGACAACCCCCAACTCAACCAAGTTTCGGCAAAACAGCGGTCATATCAGTTAGCCCTGCGGACATACGGATAACGATCTGGTCATACGAAACTACCAAATAACTGCCTCACGACAAAGTCATTAACTTCAGGATCGCATCAGCAGCCCTTTTTGAAGCGCCGCCCTTCCCGAGTTTGTCGATAGCTTCCTCAAGCCGGCCCCTGGTTGCTGCATTTACGTCCGGCTGCAGAAGCCGAAACAGTTCCGCGGCCAGCACCTCAGGGGTCAGGTCGTCCTGAATATATTCATTTGCAACGCGTTCATTGGCGATCAGATTTATCAATCCAAAATGGCTCACGTCGATGAGCGGCTTCAGCAAAAGGTAGTTAATGATCGATGATCGATAGACGATCGCCATCGGAGTGCCAAGAATTCCGGTCTCAAGGGTTGCAGTCCCGCTGGTCACCGCAGCGGCGTCGGAAGCGTTGAGTGCATCGTACGTTTCGTTGAAGATGATCGAAGTTTGCTCCTTCACGGCTTGCCAGGCTTTCGGCAATGACAGCGACACTGTGTCGAACTCTGCTCGATGTCTCTCGCGTGCAAACGGCACCACAAATTGGGTTTTCGGATCTTTCTCGATCATCAATGCCGCCGTTTCGATCAGGACCGGTAAGATTCGAACGATCTCTTTGTGACGGCTCCCGGGCAGAAGTGCGACGATAGGCCGTGACGCGTCAAGCCCGTGTTTCAAACAGAATTGTTCCTTGCTATGCGTCGGAATAACTTCGCGAGCCAGTGGATTTCCCACGTATTCAACATGCTCAATTCCCTGCTTGCTATACCATGCCTTTTCGAATGGCAAGATCGTTAGGATCAAGTCGACATCACGTGAAAGTGCTTTGGTTCGATATTTTCGCCACGCCCAGACTTGCGGCGAGATGTAATACACGACCTTAAACCCACGCTTTTTCAACGATTTAGCGAGCTTTAAGTTAAAGTCGGGGAAATCGACCAGGACAACGACATCCGGTTTTCGTTCGACGGCAGCAGCACGGAGCCTTTTGAATGTATTCCAAAACATCGGTAACGCCCGGCCGATCTCGATCACGCCCACGATTGAAAGCTCATCTGACTTGACGACAGGCTCGACGCCTGCCGCACGCATCCGCGGCCCGGCCGCCCCGAAAAGCTCGATGGCGTCGCTCCCGAGGCGTTCGATGAGCTCCGTAGCGAGCTTGGCGGCATGTGCGTCGCCCGAGGCTTCACCTGCCACGATCATGATCGAATATCTTCGTGATGTCATTTCGCAATATCGTGCGGACCGTTAATGTTATCTAATTAGCAAAGAATGTGAAATGACAACCATTCGGTATCGGTTCTGCATCAAAGCCACGTTATAAATTTCTTGGTCTTGGAAATACATCATTCACTTGCTTGCAGAACCTGGCATTAGTCTCTAAAATGCAATGTTTTGTGTATGATTTGATTTTCGAGGTCATATATTGTGTTGATCTTATAATTTTCCCTTGGAGGAGTTTGTGAAACTTCGCGTAATTTTTGGTACTTTCAGTCTTTTTATCTTCGCTTTCTATTCGATCGCTTCAGGACAAGTAGATTCCCTGATCGGTCAGATCAGTGATTCTCCTGAGCAGTCGTTCGCCGGCGGAATCAGCGGAGACGGACGATTTGTCGTTTTTGAGTCCCGAGGCAATGTCGCCACGGTCAATCCGCGAAACGCCGACGGCAACACTGAGATCTTCTTATTTGATTATGCTCAGCGGCAGATCTTTCAGATCACCGATACAAAAAGCGTGTTGTTCAACCCGTCCCTTCCCGGAACATTTAATAACGTCCGCGTTGAGATAGTTAATACGAGGCCCGTTATCAGCAATAACGGCCGGTGGTTAGCATTTAGCTCGAACGCAACATCATCAACGCCGACAACACCGAACACAACAAATCCGGGAAGCTTCGACGGTAACGCCTTGACCGCCCCGACCCCGACGCCAACACCGACCCCGAGCCCAACGCCGACCCCGGGCGCGACCCCAACGCCGACGCCAACGCCTGCGGCGAATCCGCTTACCGATGACGGCAACCTGGAAATGTGGCTCTATGAGATACCGGCCTATGCGGCCGCCGACCTGACTACAGGCGTAGAAATACCGTTTGTTGACCTCTCAGCGGGAAGTTTCATCGCGGTGACAAACACCCCTGCTAGCCGCTTCCCTGTTGCCGGAACGCAAACGACCGGCCCATTTGTCGCAGATGACAATCACGATGCGAGCATTAACGACGATGGTTCGGTGATCGCATTTGTCTCCACCCGCGATCTCGTTCCCGGAGGCAATTCGTTTCCGGAATTCGACAATGACGAAATATTTACCTATGTACGAGCCGGGAGCGGTGGAACGATAAGTCAGGTTACGAAGACAGATCGGGGGCCGATCTTTGACCCGATCTATAACAAAAACCCTTCGATCTCTGGCGACGGATTGCGCGTGGTGTTTGCGAGTACGGGCGATAATCCGATCATCGGAATGACCGGCGGCAACAATCCAGAAACCAGCCGAAACGAAGAGATTTTTGTCGCGAACCTGAATGCAAGCGGCACTCCGTTCGGAGTGCAACGCCAGATCACCGTTACCACGCCTACCAATCCGGGCGACTTGGTAAACGTTCTGGACCTAGGGAAACGAATCAGCCGAAATGGTAAGTACTTAGCGTTTGATTCATATGCTGATCTTGCCAACGAGCACGCCGGTACCAATCAGACTTCGTTCGCAACCTATCTTTACGACTACGATACGAATACTTTTAGGCGGATCAGTGCCCGCAGCGACACAGACGAACAAGCATTTGGCGGCGATATTGCCAGATACCCCGGATTCACCGATTATGATGAAACGGGAATGCCGGCTACGCTAGTGCTTTCAACGCGACTGAACATTCGACCTGACGGAACGATCCCGGCCATTGAAGAGGACGGCTTGAACCCGGACGAAACGCGGCCGGTACAGGTATATTCGTATCCGCTAAACGTCCCGCAACCTGCTGCGACTTTCAAACGGCTCACGAAACTTCCGATCTCCAATTTCTTTTTGGCATCGACTCAGGCGTTGCCGAGCAATTCGTCTAAGCGAATTTCGTTTAACCTCGCCTTGACTCAGCTAGGCACGGGTAATTTTGATGGCCAGTCAGAAGCCTATTACCTCTACGAGCCCGCGCGAATAACAACTACCGTCGCTTCTTACAATTTCGCGACGGGTGCCACCCGCATGCCGGTCTCTCCGACGGCGGTCCCGACACCGAGTCCAACACCGACACCGAGTCCAACACCGACACCGAGCCCAACGCCAACGCCGAGCCCGACGCCAACTCCGACCGGTTCGCCGACACCCACACCGAGTCCCACGCCCATTACTCCTTCGGCGGTTTTAGGCATCTCGCCCGGCATGTTGGCAATCATGCATTTCAACGCCGCATTGAATCAGCCCGTCGTCGCGAGAACGGGTGTCGGTTCCTTAGCTCGGCGCTTTGAACTTCCGATCGAATTGAGCGGGGTGACGATGGCGATCAACGGTGTAGCCTGTGGCCTGAAACAGGTCAGCCAACACCAGATAACTTTTGTCGTGCCCATTGGAATGGCAAGTGCGAGTGCCGGTACAGAATATCCGTTCTTCGTTAATAACAATGGATCGATATTTAGAGGAACCGTGACCATAGTTCCCGCGCGGCCGGATATTTTCTCGATAGACAATGTAGGCCCGGGGGGAAGAGCTGATGTTAAGAATGTCACAAATCGAGTTCACACGACCGAACCTTTCACGGTCAATACGGTCCAGCTAAGAGGCGGGAGACGTGTGCCCTCGATATTCCGGATCCGTGTTACCGGAGTGGCCAACACTTCGGCATCGGTTATCACATTGAAGATAGGTTCTTTCGTCGTCGTTGGCCAAGTGATAACGGGCGGTGTTCCAGTCGAACCGGGAGTTCAAACCGTCGATTTTACAGTACCACCGGGCCTTAATGGTTCTGGTGACCAACCTGTTACGCTCGAGGTGGTCGCCGGGGATACAGTATTTTCGTCACGACTCGCCGATACGGCACCTCGAATATTCTTTTTGTAGCGTTTTTGCAAAAATCGATGGAGAAAGCGGATTTCGATCCGCTTTTTTCGTTTATATCAGCTAGACCTTATGAAACCATAATTTTAGGTAATGTTTGATATCGTTTAAACTATGTATTATTCTAGTACTTCGGTCTCCTACGGGCCGGCATCATTGAAGGGCCCGCTACCGCATTCCGCAGATCATTGATCCGCTATTAATACCATTTTTTGCAGGAGATGAAATTATAAATATGGCTGCTAAAGACGTTGCAACAATGAAGATCGCTTCGAAGGTTTGGAAGAATGGTGAGCTAATCCCTTGGGATGAAGCCCGTATTCACGTTATGTCCCACGTCGTAAATTATGGGTCAAGCGTTTTCGAAGGCATTCGTTGTTATAAGACGGTCAAAGGCTCAGCCGTATTTCGGCTCACGGAACACATGCAGCGGCTGATAAATTCGGCCAAGATCTACCGTATGCAGCCCGATTTCAAGCGGGATGATTTCGTAAACGCGACAGTCGAACTTATCAACGACAGCGGGTTAGACGAATGCTATATTCGCCCTGTGATCATCCGCGGCCTTGATGAAGAAAAGCCGGCATTTGGCGTCAATCCGTTCCCCAACCCGATAGATTCGTACATTGCCGTCTGGCAGTGGGGAAAATATCTGGGCGAAGAAGCCCTCGAAAATGGCATCGACGTCTGCGTTTCAAGCTGGACGCGAATCACGTCTAATTCTTTGCCGACGATGGCGAAAGCTGGGGCGAATTATATGAATTCGCAGCTTATCAAAATGGAAGCCATCCTTGGCGGCTTCTCAGAAGGTATAGCATTAGACGATCGCGGAATGGTGTCAGAAGGTTCTGGCGAAAACTTATTTATCGTCAATGGCGGCAAGCTGATCACGCCTCCGCTGGGAGCGTCGATTCTTCCGGGCATCACGCGCGATTCTGTCGTTCAGATCGCACGTGACCTGGGCATTGAGGTCGTTGAAACGACCATCCAGCGGGCGGCTCTTTACCTTGCTGATGAATTGTTCTTCACGGGTACTGCGGCGGAAATTACGCCGATCCGTTCGGTCGATAGGATCACCGTCGGTGAAGGCAAACGCGGTCCGATCACTGCTAAGCTCCAAGAAGAATTTTTCAAGATCATTCGGGCAGAACGGCCGGCTCCGGACGGTGCGAATTGGTTAACGTTCCTGGAGACCGAAGAAAAAAAAACGGCGGCAGGCTAGCTAACGCCACAGAGAATTAATTTCAGATCGAACAACGGCCTTGTTTTGGTAACATTTGATTACCAAAACAGGGCTTTTTTATGAACGCACCAAAAGAAGCCAAGGCACCGGGAATCATTCTCGAGTTCACCGTCTTTGCATGCGGCGCTCTTGTGATGACCTACGAGATCATCGGTTCGCGCATTGTCGCACCGTACATCGGTACGTCAACTTATATATGGACGAGCCTGATCGGTGTGATCCTGGGTGCATTAAGCTTAGGCTACTGGCTTGGAGGCAAGACTGCCGACCGGAGGCCAAGCATCAAGGTTCTGGCGTCGGCTATTTTTGCATCAGCGGGTTTGGTCGCGCTCACTGTGCTCATCAAGGACGTCGTCCTTATCGGCGTATCTCAAATGCCATTCGGCCTCGGCTCGAAGGCCGTTTTGGCGTCACTGCTTCTGTTTGCCCCAGCGAGTGTCGCCCTTGGGTTCGTAATTCCTTACGCAGCGAAGCTTCGCGTGTCTTCGCTGGATACGACCGGTGCGTCGGTCGGCCGCCTGTATGCCTTGTCGACTATCGGGAGCATCGCTGGAACGTTTGCCGCCGGTTTCTTTCTGATCCCGTTCGTCGGAAGCGTAAGGACGCTTTACCTCATCGCCGCCACGCTTTTCGTTCTTTCCTTTCTACTCGCCTCCTTCTCACTGACGCGGCTTCATCTGTCGGCGATCGTCCTGTTTGTGTTTGCCGTGATAGGAAGCGAATATTCTGCCTATTTCATGCGAACAACGGCGGGAGTCGTCGACTTCGATACGGAATATAGCCGCGTGCGCGTCTTTGAAACGAAACATCCGCGAACGGGAATGAGGATGCGTGCGATGGCAACCGACCCGTTTTCCATCCAATCCGGCATCTTGCTCGACATCGATGAACTCGCGCTTGAATACACAAAGTTTTATCACCTGGCGGCGCACTATCATCCTGATCTTGATCGTTCGCTAATGATCGGCGGTGCGGGGTATTCGTTTCCCAAGGACTATCTTCGGCGTTACCCCAATTCGCGAATCGACGTGGTCGAGATCGATCCGCAGATGACTGCGATCGCGCGGGAATTTTTCGGACTGGAGGACAATGAAAGGCTTCGGATCTTTCACGAAGATGGCCGTGCTTATCTTACGACTGCCGCTTCCGGGCAGTACGATGCAGTAATGATGGACGCCTTCGGGTCGTTGCTCAGTGTGCCCTATCACCTGACCACAGTAGAAGCGGTTCGCGAGATTCATCGTGTGCTCACCGACGACGGCGTTGTTGTTTTCAATTTGGGTTCTGCGATAAGCGGCCCGGCCGGAATGTTTCTCCGCTCCGAATTTGCGACGTATGTGTCGGTCTTTGGCGAGGTGAGACTCTTTAAGGTGCTTCCATCAACGGCCGATGATACACTGCAAAACCTGGTGATTGTCGCCTGCAAAACAAGGTGCGATCCGGCCCCCACAAGCACAGAGCCATTGATATCGGACCTGCTGGACAAACGTTACGCGGGTGATATAACACTCGACCTGCCGATCCTGACCGACGACCTCGTACCAGTCGAACGATATAATTCGATCGCACAGGGCCATAGTCAGTAATTGATTATTATCTCAATCCCTGGCCGAACTGCTCGGTTCCGAAGGTCCCGATGCCGTTCAGGCGAAAGCTGAAGACGATGCGATTCTCGTTGCGGACGCCGACGTTAAAGGTGTAATACTGAACGGCCACCGCACAGCAATTTCCGGCATAACCGAGCGTGTAGAGCGAGCTGATAAGCGGCGAGAGGCGTGAAGCACGACGGTTCTCGAAGTCAAAGAATACCGACGCCCCGCCATAAAGTCCTTTGTCCCGATTTCCGACAAAAACGGACGGGCTCCACTGAGAACCGCGAAGCGTTCCGGGTTCCTTGCCATTCTTGTCGGCAAACTGAGCAAGCGATGGAACGAGTGTGATCGCCCGGGTATAGTAGAAAGTCTGAAAGAATTTGAAGAGCGGCGTGTCGTACCCGACAGTCGCTGACACTGCCCGTAAGGCGTCGCCAGTCATACTCACATCCGCTCGAGCATTGACAAAGATCGTACGCTGCGGGCGGTAGGTCATGTCGATGCTTAGCGGCGAGAATCGACGCGGAACACCGCCGAACGTGTAAAAGCTCATCGCTGTTATCGACGCGATCTGGTTACGCTGACCGGGCGTCAACGCACCGCCGAACGTCTTATCGAAAAAGTACTTTCCGCGAACGGCCAGGCTGAAGATCTCATAGGGCTGGACCGATTTCTCTTTTTCGTCTGTTGCCGCATCACGCAGGAGTTGCTGCGCTTCGCCTGTTACGGCTTCGGCGTACTTTCGCGTATAAATTCGATTGATGACACCGAATTCGATCTCGTTGGTGTCGGTTACTGTATCAACATAATCGAACCGAACGATGCGGCTGAAGTTGTTGACGCCCGTGATGTAACGATAGGTAACGTATGGCTCGATCACATGCCGGAACCGAAAAGTGTCGCTTTTCCCATAAAAGTTCTTTGCAAGAGCGACCGGGCGAACGTCGAGCTCGAATTCGCCGTATTTGCGGATCACGTCCCGGCCTACAACGCGACGTATGTCGTTGAACGAATTTGAGTAGTACGTAACCCGTGCTCCGCCGGTCGCAGTGAAGTTCACATACTTCGTGCTGATCGGCAGAGTGACCGACGGATAGACGTCGAAACGCTGGCCGAGTGCCGGGGACAACACCGGATCGCCGCCTGTGACTTCGCGATACAGGGCAACGTCGGTCGCCTCTTCGCGACGCGATACACCCTCAAGACTAACTTTGAAAGAGAAATAGGCGGGCTTCAGGAACGAGACCATCGACGGACGCTTTTCGAAATTAATGCTCGGGAGGTTGCGGGTTTTGATACGTACGTTCGGTATCGAGATAACTTGGGAACGGGCCAGCAGGTTCATCGTGTAATTTGACCAGCTTTTATTGACAAAACCCTGCGAGACCTCGATCGGCGAAATGATCTGCTGGACACCGTCAGAAAAGACTTGCCGGAAATCGAGGTTAGACGTCAGCCTGACATCAACGGCTCCGGTGAAGCCGTTCTGAAAATACTGGACGCCTTCAGCGTACACTATCGAACCGCCTTGGTCCGGATTTTCGGCGCTCGCTTTTGGACCGAAGATCCTGTCCTTCACCGCATAAAAACCAAAGTCGAAATACGAGCGCGAATTTGCCCGGGTTCGAACGTCTAGTCCGTACCCGAGCCCTCTTCCTGTGTAGACATCCGTACGGATCGTAGCGTCTGCCGAGCGGCCGAGTGTTTGGTAATATGCCCCAGAAAGCCGGAGGCCCTTGTTCGCCGAATAGCCGACAGTCGGCGTCAGAAATCCACTTGCCCGATCGCGCTCTTTGATCGGTATAGAGGCAAAAGGAACCGGAAGTATCGGGACGTCGCTTAGCCGGAATTTGGCGTTCTTGAGCTTTATCCGATCGTTTGCTCGGATCCGTGCTTCGTCTGCGGTGAAAGACCATTTGGGAACGGCTTCGTCGCACGCGGTAAACTTCCCTTTCGTTACCACGACCTCGGTCAAAGAAACTCGTTCGACCTTGTCCGCGGTAAAGAAGATAACGGTGCCGTCGTTGGTCTGATTCGTAAATCCGGTGGAGTCCTCAAAGAAACCCAGCTTTGTGCGGTAGTTCCAAACGCCGCGCGCTCCGGTAATACGCTGATCGCTGCCTTGGTCAAAAACGACGCTTCCATGGGCGTCCATCTTATTCTCGGCTTCATAGATTGTGATCTTGTCGGCCTGAAGACGATAAATGCCGTAACGGGCATCGACGTTGCCCGAATGTACGATGACGCGTTTGCCTGCTTCGCCCTCGACGGTCTGCGTGTCGGAATATACGACGACCTCGCCATCGCCGCCTTCTACTGGGCCAGTCGGGCGTTTGGCGGCTGCTGCTGAAATATCCTGTTCGGCGGAAACCGGGTTGATATTCGGCGTGTCGGTTATCGGATTAGCGACTTGTCTTTCGACTGGATTCGTCTGCTGGCCAGACCCGGCATCGATTATCAGGAGAGTGAGCGAGATCAGTAAAGTAAGCCGGTAAAAAGACATTGAGGTGTTCGAGATATAATTTTTGATGCTATCACGAATCAGAGCAAAGAAAAAAGCGTGTGTTAGACTATCTTTTTCAATAACCGTGACGCCTAATATGCCCGCGAAAAAGGTACTTGTCGTTGAGGACGAAGAGCTTATGCGTTCGATCCTCCGGCGTTTGCTTGAAGGCGAAGGTTATGAAGTCGCAACCGCCGATAGTGCCGAATCTGCTCTCCGTCTTTTCGCCGAAAACGCCTTCGCCGTCACCGTGACCGACATAAAGATGTCGGGCATGGACGGGATCGATCTGCTTGACCGCATCAAATCGCTCGATGGCGAATCTCTGATCATCATGATCACCGCCTTCTCCTCGGTCGATACCGCCGTCGCCGCTCTTCGTAAAGGAGCGTACGATTACATCACCAAACCTTTCGTAAACGAGGATCTGCTTCAGAGCGTCAAAAACGCAATTGCGCAGAACGAGCTATTTCGCGAGAACCGGGCTCTGCGGCGTGAGCTGAACCGCCATTACAATTTCTCGGATGTGATCGGCGAGACGGGCAGCCTGAAAGAGGTTTTTTCGATCGTACAGAAGGTCGTTCACACGAATTCGACCGTCCTGATCCAAGGTGAAAGCGGTACCGGCAAAGAACTTATCGCACGTGCCCTTCATTTCAACAGTAGCCGCTCCGCCAAACCGTTCCTCGCCGTGAACTGCGGTGCTCTGCCCGAGGCACTTCTCGAAAGCGAGCTGTTTGGCCATACAAAAGGAGCGTTCACGGGTGCGGTTGCGGACAAGAGCGGCCTCTTTCGTTCTGCCGAAGGCGGCACGATCTTTCTGGATGAGATAGGCGAGATGCCGATGCAGCTTCAGGTCAAACTTCTTAGAGCGTTGCAGGAACACGAGGTGATGCCGGTCGGATCGTCTGCATCGATCAAGTTTGACGCCCGGATTGTAGCAGCAACGAATAAGGACCTTGAATTGGAGGTTGGAAACCGTAATTTCCGAGAAGATCTTTTTTACCGACTAAACGTGATCGAGATCGCACTTCCGCCGCTGCGTGAACGTCCCCGAGACATTCGCCTGCTTGCGAAGTTCTTTGTTTCCAAATCGGCTGCCGCACAAGATCAGCCGCCAAAATCGATAAGCGAAGAGGCGCTCTCTTCGCTTGAACAATATGACTGGCCCGGCAACGTCCGCGAGCTTGAGAACGCTGTTGAGCGTGCCTTCGTCCTCAGCGGCGAGACGATCGGTGTCGACGATCTGCCGCGTAAGGTACGTGCGTCGGCAGTCGCCAGCTTCGACGATCCGTCTTCGAACCGAACCCTGGAAGATGTCGAACGCCGACACATCATGCACATCATGAACGAGGCCGATGGAGACAAGGTCCAGGCAGCAAAGACGCTAGGTATCGACCTCTCGACGCTGTATCGAAAGCTGAAAAAGTTTGATTAGGAAAGGAGTTTATAGCCCTGCTAGTTCGAGAATGAAATGATCGGTGTCATCGATCTTGATCAGGCGCCCCGAATTGTACGGCGGTTGAAAAAAGGCGTCTGCGGGAAATGCTATGCCATTTATTTTCGATTCTTCGCCCATCTCGCTCTTTGCGATGAGCTCGGTTGGGTACCAATTCTCGGCAACGACTTCGACAGGTTGGCCCGGCCTTATCTTTTGGGCTTCGGCGACCAACGTTTTTCCGTCTTCGATCGTAAACAGCAAGACTGCACTAATCGAGATCTTACTATTGCCAGCGGGCTCGTTTCTCCAGGAAGCCTCGACCGGCTCATACGGCAACTTGATGATCAGGCCAAGTTCTTCGACACTATGATTTGCGGCACGCTCAACCTCGACTATCTGCTCGATATTGCTCGTTGCATTCGTATTCTGATTCGAATCGATGTCGCCGACGCACGATGCGGAAAAGGCCGACACAGCGGCTACTGTAATGATCACTATAAGTGGTTTTGCGAGCATTCGAGCATTGTAAGCACACCGAACGGCCTTTGCAATTGACCGTGTTGATCGTCCGAGCGGTTTCCTATGGTTTAACATCAGGAAGGGTCAATTTCGACCCGAGATCCGTATGGAAGAAAACAGAACTCTTGAAAGACGGCACCTATGGTTCGCGTTGGCCGTGCTGTTCTTGATCAACACGGTCAATTTCTTTGACCGGTTGATCATCGGTGCAGTCGGGGAACCGATCAGGCGAGAATTCGAACTTTCTGATACATCGCTCGGGCTGCTTAGCACGGCGTTCGCTCTACTCTACGCATTTGTTGGGATCCCGTTAGGACGGCTTGCAGATCGTGTTCCACGCAAGCGAATTCTTGCGGCCGGTGTTTTTGTCTGGAGCCTGCTTACGTTCGCGTCGGGGTTTGCCTGCAATTTCACACAAATATTTCTGCTCAGATTAGGGGTCGGTGTCGGCGAAGCATCGTGTGCACCCTCGGCAACCTCATTGATCAGCGACCTGTTCCCTTCTGACAAACGTGCCCGGGCAATGAGCATTTTTATGCTGGGACTTCCGATCGGCATCGCACTCAGCTTTGCGGTGAGCGGTTGGGTCGCGGCAAATTACGGTTGGCGGATGGCTTTCTTCGTCGCCGGAGCTCCAGGAATTTTGCTATCCGTTGCGGCTTTATTTATTCGCGAGCCGCAACGCTCAACGGCACCGACCGTTGCCTCAACGACGATGTTCTCATGGGCACCGTTCCGCGAAGTGCTCTCGTCGTGGACGATGCTCTGGCTGATCATTTCGGGGGCGATCCACAACTTTAGCCTGTACGCGCTGAGTTCGTTTATGACGCCTTACCTTATGCGGTTTCACGACCTCGACATCCGCGATGCGAACCTTGTTGCGATGCTCGTCAACGGCGTTTTCACCTTGCCGGGGTTGATCCTCGGCGGCATCGCGGGGGACCTTGCTAAACGGTGGCGTGTCAATGGCGGCCTGCTCGTCGTGGCGGGAGCGACACTTCTTTCAGTACCGCTTTTCTTTGCCGCGATAATGTCGGAATCGGGCAACACAACGATGTTCCTGTTCGCCATGGGCGGAGCGTTCGCGCTAATGTATTTCTATTATGCGGTGACATACGCGACGATCGCAGACATAACGAGACCCGATCTTCGCGGCACAGCGATTTCCGTCTATTTTATGGCGATGTATCTGCTCGGCGGAGCACTCGGCCCATACGTCGTCGGGATGCTCAGCGACCATTTTACTCGCCGTGCGGCTGAACATTCCGGCATAACGGAATTCACAACAGCCGCACTCGAACCCTTTCGGGGTTTGGGTTTGCAGTCGGCCATGTACGTGGTGCCAGTGCTCTGCTTGATCCTAGCCCTGGTGATGGGCTTTGCTGCCCTGTCTTTGAAGAAGAAAAGCGATTCCTAAGTCGATACAGGCCGATACTATGATCCTCGACCGCTGATCACTAGCGAATTCCTATGCTAAAATCGTCTTTTACACATCTATAACTTTATGGCTACCGAGATCAAAGAAGCGAAGACTGCTGCGGAGACCGAAAAGCAGCGTTGGGAACAGGAAACTCTGGCGAAAGTGCTGGAGCGGACGCAGGAGCGGAAGATGTCGTTCGAAGGCGTCTCGTTGGAGCCGGTCGATCGGCTTTACACCGAGACCGACAGCGACGGAATCGATGTTGGCTTTCCAGGCGAGTTTCCCTACAAGCGCGGCATTCACCCAACGGGCTATCGCGGAAAGTTGTGGACAATGCGACAATTCGCCGGATTTTCGTCGCCTGAGGAAACAAATAAACGCTTCAAGTATCTAATGGCTCAGGGCCAGACCGGATTGTCGGTTGCGTACGACCTTCCGGCGTTGATGGGCCTTGACGCTGATTCGCCGCTCTCCGAAGGCGAGGTTGGTAAATGCGGCGTTGCGGTTTCGAGCCTTTCCGATTTTGAGGTTCTGTTTGACGGGATTCCGCTCGATGAGGTAACGGTTTCGCAAACGATCAACGCTCCGGCACCGATATTTTTGGCGATGTACCTCGTCGTTGCCGAAAAGCAAAAGGCCGATTTCAGCATTATCTCCGGTACACTTCAAAATGATATTTTGAAAGAATATATCGCCCAAAAAGAATGGATCTACCCGATCAAACCGGCGATGAAACTGGTAATCGACACATTCGAATATACGACCAAGCACGTCCCGAAATATAACCCGATCTCGATCTCCGGATATCACATCCGCGAGGCCGGAGCGACAGCATTACAGGAGCTTGCATTCACGCTTCGTGACGGTGTCGAATATGTTCAGTACGGTGTGGATCGGGGAATGGAAGTTGACGAGTTCGTCCCGCGGCTCTCTTTCTTTTTTAACGCTCATAACGACTTTTTCGAGGAGATCGCCAAGTATCGAGCGGCTCGCGTTGTCTGGGCGAAAACGATGAATGAACGCTTCGGTGCGAAGAATCCGCGGACGATGCAGATGCGTTTTCACACGCAGACCGCTGGAGTTTCGCTCACGGTTCAGCAGCCGCTCAACAATATTGCTCGGGTCGCCATTCAGGCACTTGCCGGCGTTCTCGGCGGCACCCAGTCGCTGCATACGGATTCGTTTGACGAAGCGCTCGCGCTGCCCAGCGACCATGCGGCCCTCATCGCACTTCGCACACAGCAGATCATCGCTGAAGAAACGGGCGTGGCAAACACTGTCGATCCGCTCGGTGGCAGCTATTACATAGAATCACTGACACAAAAGATGATCGACGGTTGTTTCGATTACTTTAACAAGATCGATGGCTTCGGCGGGATGGTCGAAGCGGTCGAGGCCGGCTTCCCGCAACGTGAGATACAGGAATCCGCCTATCAATATCAGAAAGCTGTCGAGCGAAGGGAACAGGTGATAGTCGGCGTAAACAAATACGCAATGGAAACGGAGATTCACAAGACCGACATTTTGCAGATAGATGAGAACGTCCGCGTTCACCAACTCGAACGGCTTGCTCAGACGAAATCGGTCCGCGATCAGGGTGCGGTTTCGAACTCGCTGGACAAGCTAAAACTCGTTGCTCAATCAAACGAAAACACGATGCCCGCCATAATCGAAGCCGTCGCCGCATACGCCACGGTCGAAGAGATCTGCGTCGCTCTCCGGGATGTTTACGGGATTTACGAGGAACCTGCGTTTTAGAGATCTTACTAGTAGAATTGACGGCGGCCGACTTTGCGAGATCCATCTTGTTTCGGCCGCCTTCCTTTTGTCAGAATCGGTCCTCAGGCGACCGGGCGTAGTTTTTTTTGAAACAAGAAGCGCAGCGTTTTTTGGGTTAATTCCTCGCCCGGTTCTCGCGAGATCGCTCCCGCATTTTCCAGGGACCGCGAAACTTTCTCTTGACAAAACCAAAAAGTCGCGTATATTGCCTCTAGTCAATCAGAAAATTTATCCAACTGGAATTGCCAACTAGAGCTTTATCTCTTTTGTCGGATGACCCACCGGTCATACGAACGTTAGACATCTCATAGTCGCGTCCGTTCTCCGCCAAAAGCTAGAAATGCACGAACGCCAAACTCCCTTTAGCGCGTGCATGCGTCAATCCTTTTCTAACAACTTTGGGAAAAAAACCTCAGTAGGAGAGCTATGAACAGGGACAAAATCTTCGGTAACTTCTTTGGCCTTAAGGCCCTTTCTTTCACATTGGCAGGTCTTTTCGTCCTTCTCACGGCCATGGTCGGCAGTACGAACGGAAAGACGGAAGGATTGTTCTTTCAAGAACAAAAGCCTTTCGAATTCCTCAAAGGAATGAAAGAAGAGGTAAACGAGGGTCCGCCGGAATTTATAATCGGTTCTGGTTCTGAGGTGATTGCCGCGCCGGTGACCATCGGGGTCTGCGATACCGCCGGACCGATCGAAGTCGAATCGACGGGCGGTACTACTACGCCTACGGCATACGCAACTTTGAAAGACGCATTCGACGCGATCAACGCCGGAACCCATACCGGCTCGATCAACATAGACGTTTGCGGAAATACGACCGAAACGGCTTCCGCCAGTCTTGATGCCAGCGGAACGGGTTCGTCATCCTATACAGATGTTACGATTCGTCCGGTCGGCGGCGAGCGCATAATCCAAGGAACAATCACCGGTGCGGTAATCAAATTAAACGGTGCGGACAATGTAACGATTGACGGTCGCCAAGGCGGCGTGGGAACGGCGCGTGAACTAACCGTTCGCAACAACAGCACCGCAGGGGCAACGGCGGCTATCTGGTTAGCAAGCGTGGCGGTTGGAAACGGCGCCAGCAATAACATCGTTCGCAATCTTGAAATTGCTGCCGGGCAGACGGCGAATACAGGTACAAGTGTCACCATCGGCCTATTTATGGGCGGCACGACCGTCAGCCTGACCGCGACAACAGGGAATGACAACGATAGCAACTCTTTTATTGCCAACCGTATTACGAAAGCGCGATACGGCATTGCGACCAGAGGTGTGAATACTAACAATAACGAAGGTCTTGTTATTACTGACAACATCGTCGGTCCGACATCCTTCGGTCCGGATGAGATCGGCAAGGCAGGAATTTATTTGCAAGGGGATGCGGGCGCGATCGTATCTCGTAATACAGTGCGGTTCGTCGGCGGCGATGTAGCGAATACGACCGCTGGCACAGACCGCTGCGGTATCTGTATCGGTAATGAAAACTGGGGTGTCACTGAAAGCAATACATTTACAAGCGGCGAATATACGGTTACAAACAATATTGTTCACGACGTGGTTGAGGAGCGAACATTCTCGGCAGCTGGTATCCGGATTGGAACTACGCGCGGCGCTGGCAACCCTACAAATAATCTTGTCGCAAATAATTTCGTTTACAATATTCGCGCCAATGGCACATCGGGGGATCAAAGTGTCGGCATAGGTTATGTTAGCGGACATACAGATAGAATCGTCAATAACTCGATCAGTATGACCGGCGATGTGGATCCCGGTGTCGCTACCGCGTCAGCGACCTTCGGCAGCGCGATACGTATCTCGCAGCCGAACGGCACGACGCACGCTAACCTGACGATGATGAATAACAGTATTTATCTCGATCTGAGCAGTTCGAGCACAGCGGCACTTCGCTTCTATGCAATTACCATAAACTCGGCGGCGTATGCCTTCGGTACAGGTGGTTTGAATTACAACAACTATTACGGCGATCCCGCGAACACACAGCTTCAAACAGGTGGACTCGGCACAAATACAGGTAACTCGATCACAACGCAATTTGATCTGTTGGCGGACTGGCAGGCTGCTTTGACAACTCCGCAGGATGCCAATTCGGTCCAGGCGAATCCCTTGTATTTTTCGAATACGGCTGATCCGCATATTCAGCAGGCGTCGCCGAACGTTGACGCGGGAACAACGATTGCCGGAATAACGGACGATATAGACGGTCAGGCGCGTCCGAACGGCGCGAATTTCGACATCGGCGCGGATGAATTTTATCCCTCGCCCGGCAGCGTCCAGCTTAGCGCGGCGAGTTACACGGTTTCGGAGAGTGCCGGAACATTAACGGTCACAGTTACGCGCGCGGGCGGAGCCAACGGCGCGGCTTCGGTTGATTATGCAACCGGCGGCAGCGGGGCGACCGGCGGCGCGGCTTGCACAGCGGGAGTTGATTATATTACGACTTTGGGAACATTAATCTGGGCTGATCTCGATGTCGCTCCGAAGACATTTGACATTCCAATTTGTGCGGACGGCGTTTTGGAAGGGACAGAAACTTTCAATCTTGCTCTGGCAAATGCCATAACAGCAACGCTCGGAACTCCGAGTGCGGCAGTGGTATCCATCACGGATGCCGGAAGCACCATCCCCGGTTCGATCAATGTCGGAACGGGTGAAACTATCACATCGCTGACCAATCCGGGCGGCATGTTCGATTCCATCAACACCGGTATCGTAACGGGCAATATCACCATCAACATCACATCCGATCTGACGGGCGAAAGCGGCTCTGTTCCGTTGAATGAAATTGCGGGCGGCTTTACCGTTTTGATCAAACCGGAAGGCTCGGCGCGAAGCATTACCGGTTCGGGGACGGGGGTTTCGGTTATCAAACTCAACGATGCCGACAATGTAACGATTGACGGCTCACTTTCGGGCGGCACCGACCGCAGTTTGAGCATCACGAACACCAATCCGGCAGCAAACACGGCAGTGATCTGGCTTGCCAATGCGGTCAACGGAGCGCAGAATAATACGATTAAAAACGTAAATATCGCGGCGGGTTTTGACCAAACCACGGGCAGTGTTTTCAACTTCGGTATTATCTCTTCGTCAAGTGCTGCAATTTTGACCGGCGGAGCGGATAATGACAATAATACTTACGACAACAACTTTATCCGCAGAGTCAGCGTCGGTTTACTTTCCATCGGCGGATTTGCCGCAAATCCGAATCAAAACACGACGATTTCAAATAATCTGATCGGACCGGATGCTTTCGGTCCTGACCAGATTTCGACACTCGGTATTCTTTTATTTAACGAAAACGCGCCGAGCGTCGTGGATAATGAAATCCGGTTTATCGGCGAAGCGGCAAACAGCGGCGGCAGTGCCGGTCGGGACCACGTCGGGATCAGTCTTTGCACCGGAAATGCGGCATGGTCGGGAACTTCAGCTCCGACTATCGTTGGAAACGTCACCAACGCGAATATCTCGCGTAATTTGATTCACGATATTGTCGAACGCGCTACGTTTTCGGCAGTCGGTATCGTCAATAACTGCCCAAATGCCGCCCCGACAAACAACGTCATTGCCAATAATATGATCTACAATATTTTGGCAAACGGAACCAGCGGCGACCAAACCGTCGGTATCGCGATCTCCAACGGAAACGGCGACACTGTTGCATACAACAGCGTCTATCTGACCGGCGATATTGATCCGACGGGAGCAACCTCGTCCTCGACGAGTTCGTTCGGAATCAGCGTCGCATTTGCAAACCCGCAAAATTTAACGCTGAGAAACAATGTTTCGGTGATGGATCTGAACTCGAATACCGGAGCGTTACTGCACTCGGCATTAAACCTGCAGTCGGCGGCATTCAATTTCGGGACGGGCGGATCGAATAACAACGACCTGTTTGCGCCTCCTGCGAACACGCAGGCTCGGGTTGCCGTAACAGGCGGAAGCGGCGGAACGTTCTACGCAACGCTTGCTGACTACCAAACGGCTGTCGCCCCGCAGGACGCGAATTCCGTGTCGGTCGATCCACTCTTCGTTTCGGGAACCGATCTGCATATCCAGGCTGGAAGCCCGGTCATTGGACTTGCTTCGCCACTCGCGGCGGTTACCGACGATTTCGACGGACAGGCTCGCGACGCAACTACGCCGGACATCGGCGCGGACGAGTTTGCCGTGGGTAACACTCCACCCACGATCACGGCAGTGGGAATAGCGCGGCAAGAGGGCTCACCGTCTTCAAATTCGACGATCGCGAACGTAACCGATACTGAGAGCGGCAACGGTGCTGTGATCGTCACGGTCATAAGCGCGAATCCGTCGAACGGTGTGACGATCTCCAATATCGTAAACACGGACGGCGTCATAACCGCCGACGTTATTGCTGCATGTGGTGCGTCCAATGCTAGTTTCACGCTTCAGGCAAGCGACGGCACCTTAACGGCTACCGACACCCTAAATGTGTCAGTAACGCCAAACACGCCTCCGACCCTGACTTACAATAACGCTACGGTCTCAAGCGGCGGCGCGACGATGGTAAATCCTGCAACCGGACCAGCGGACAACGGAGCGATTTCGACGATCGCTGTGCAGTCAGCGGGCACATACACCGGAACGATCTCAGTAGATAACGCTACGGGCATTGTTTCGATCAGTGGAGCGGCCCCGGTTGGGATGCACACGATCACGATCCGTGCGACCGACAACTGCGGCATCTTCACTGACGCGACGTTTACACTGGATGTTCAGGCAGCGTCTGGCGGCCCCGTAACCGTGACGGCAACTGCCGGAACTCCCGGACCGACTGATTACCCAACGCTCAAGGATGCTGTCGACGCGATCAATGCGGGAACCCATCAGGGTGATATCACCGTGAGCATCGTTACCAGCACGACCGAGACTGACACGTCTGTTCTTAATGGCAGCGAAGCGGGTCCTGCCTTGTACATGTCCGTTTCCATCCGACCGACTACCGACGGTGTGACTGTCGCGGGACCGTCGATTCAGGGACGTGGTTTGATCGAGCTCAATGGTGCAGATAACGTAACCATTGATGGCGACAATCCGAATACGGCGGGAACCAATCGAAACCTGACGATCCAGAATACAGCGGCCAATACGGTCAACTTTACTTCGGTTATTCGTATTGCGATGAATATTACGACAGTCAACAGCGCCGATAACAATATATTTAGGAATCTAAATATAATCGGCAGTTCGACCGGAGCCAATATTTCGACTGCAACAGCCACGACCGGTCCACAAAATACCACTTTTGGTATCTTTTCGGGTCCTAACGCGACGGATGCCACAACTGCTCCTAATCCGATCACATCGGTATTGACAGGTGTTGCCGCCGGAGCTACGGCGAGCAATTTAATTGTCAGTAATAACAGCGTCATAACTGCGGCGCGGGCGATTTCCATCAACGGTTCGGCAACGAGCGTTCATACCGGACTGCAGATCAGAGATAACTCTATAGGTAACCCTGTCACCGCCGAGGTTGATCAGGTAACATCCATCGGTATTACCGCCAACGGCGCAACCAATCCGGTGATCGCCGACAACACGGTTTATGTCGAAGGCTTTATTCGTTCAAGTGCGGCAACTCACGGCATCAATGTCGGCGTAAACAGCACGAATACGATAGCCGCAACGATCGAAAGAAATAAGGTCAATCGCGTCCGAAACAATGATTCTACAACCTGGTCGGCTTTCGGTATCAACATTGCCGGTATTGCCGCCAGCGCACACACAGTTCGAAACAACTTTGTTTCGGGTGTGATCAATGACCAAACCGCAGGCACAGGCGGATTCGGTACAACTTTCGGTGCTTATGGTATTCGTATCGCTTCTGGAACGAACCATCAGATCTATCACAATTCGGTAAACCTTTATGGTGCTATGGGCGGCACGACCAATACGAATTTGACGGCGGCATTCATGATCGTCGGCACGGGTCAGACCGGAGTTGATGTGAGGAATAACATTTTCTCTAATCAGATCACGGGCGGAAATCCGGCAAGCCCCGGAACGCGAAATGTTGCTATCTACTTGCCATCGGGTGCGACATCTGCAATGAATCTGACGCTGAATAATAACAACTATTTAGTGGGTTCGGATGCAAACAATCGGATGGCTCAACGTGGAACGGTGTTCGGCACGGGCGAATACACGCTCGCCGATTTCGACCCGGCAGATACGGCGAATCCGCTAAACTTCCGCAACTACTCGAGCACATTATCTGCTGCGGGAACCAACGATAACGCCAGCAGAAAGGTCGATCCGCAATTTGTTTCGAATGTCGATCTTCACATTCTGGCAACTTCCCAAATGGAGAGCGGCGGCACGGACGTTGGTGTAGCAGATGACATTGACGGCGATGTTCGTCCATCGGTACCGGATATCGGCGCTGATGAGATCTCGGTTGCAGGCCCTGGAACGATCCAGTTCAGTAGCGTCAGCTATAGTGCAAACGAAGGTACAACAGCTACGATCAATGTAATCAGGTCTGGCGGCTTAGATGGAACGGTCGGTGCCACAGCAACGATAACGGACGGAACGGCTACGGGTGGAGCATCCTGCTCACCTGGAGTTGATTACATTAATCCGGGGCCACAAGTACTCTCGTACGGCAATGGAGAAGGATTAAAGTCGTTCAATATCGTTACTTGTACGGACGCGACGCTTAAAGCAAACGAGACCGTGATCCTTACGCTTTCCAGTCCGACGGGTGGAGCGACGATCGGAGCCAACAATCCGGCGACGCTGACAATTGTTGATGTTCCGCCGCCATTCAGTGGAACGATCAGCGTTGGAACGGGCGAGTTGTTTACGTCGCTGACCAACCCGGGAGGCATCTTCCAGGCGATCAATGAGGCAGGCTTAAGTGCGAACTTAACGATCAATATAACGTCCGACCTCACAGGAGAAACCGGAGCGGTCGCTCTCAATCAGTTCGCAGAGTTTGGTGCCGGAGGTTACACCCTTACATTCAAGCCGAGCGGTGCACCGCGTACGATTTCAGGGACGGCACCGGCCAATATTGGTTTGATCAATCTTAACGGCGTCGACCGTGTAACGATCGATGGTTCGCTTTCCGGTGGAACAGATCGCAGTTTGACGATAACCAACAGTCAGACCGGAACTTCAGCAGTCATCTGGCTGCGTAGTGCAAGTGCCGCCAATGGGGCGAATAATAATACGATCAAGAACACCATCTTATTTGGTGCAACTGCAGGAACTGCTCAGACGACTGCCGGCCTTCTGGCGGGCAGCGGTACCACGATCGGCGGTCCGGCCGAGGCCCCGAACAATAACAATACCGTGATGAACAACCACATCTACGGCGTTCAGAACTCGATCTATAACCAAGGCAACACCGGTTTTGACCAAAACTGGCTGATTACCGGCAATGAGTTTGGATCGACCGTTGAAGCAAACAAGAACCGCTTCCGCGGAATGCTTATGGGCAACGCCCAGAACTTTGTGATCAGTAACAATACTATCAATGGTGTTTTGGCATCGCCTACAACTACCGCCGCGATGAGCGGAATTCAGTTGGCGTTTACTCTTAACGGAGGCTCGATCGTTAATAACACGATCTCTGATATCAAGAACAATAGTACTTCGGGCACCGGTTCATTTGGTATGCAGTTGACGTCAACTACGGCAGCGGCCAATGTACTTATTGCCAACAACTTCATCTACGATGTGGCGGCAGTGGGTTCGGCGACGCTTCCAAATAACGGACACGGCATAAACTTCAACGGTGTCGGAGCGGGAGGTTATCGCATTTACCATAACTCGGTAAATGTGAACACCAACCAGGGTTCCGGAACTACTTCCGCAATGTTGGTCCGAGCAGCCGGCACCGGCGGTCTGGATATTCGCAACAATATCTTTGCTAACACCCAGACGGCAGGCGCAACCCGCTATGCATTCTATAGCGAAGCGGCGGCCAGCGTTTACTCATCGATCAACTTCAACGACTACTTCTCGACCGGGTCGGTTGGATTCCTCGGCGGTGCACGGGCAACGCTCGCGGAATGGCAGACCGCTACCGGCCAGGATGCTAACTCGGTGGCAGTCGATCCGTTGTTCGTCTCGGCAACCGACCTGCATCTGCAGTCAGGAAGCCCGATGATCAATGCCGGAACACCGGTCGTTGAGGTTACGACTGATATTGACGGCGATCCGCGATCGGCGACGACGCCGGATATCGGCGCCGATGAGTTCTCGACCGTAGGCCAACCTGGCTCACTTCAGTTCAGCTCGGCAACCTACTCCGTTGGTGAAGGTGACGGAACCGTTACGTTGACGGTGACGAGAACGTCCGGCACCACCGGTGCGGTCACAGCGGACTACACTCTGGGCGGCGGAACCGCTACCGGCGGTGCAAGCTGTGGCGGTTCGGTCGACTATGTGAATACCGGAGGCACTGTCTCATTCGCAGACGGCGAGACGAGCAAGACGTTCAACGTAACGATCTGTGACGACGCTTCAATAGAAGGCAATGAGACGTTCAACGCTACGTTATCTAACCCGACTGGTGGCGCAACTATCGGTACACCAAACCCGGCGACGGTTACGATTGTTGACAATGATCTACCGTCGGGAACGTTCTCGGTCAATGACGTCCGTATCTTCGAAGGAAATGCAGGTACGTCGAATGCCGTGTTCACGGTAACCTACACGGGAACAGGTCCTGGTTCTGTCAACTTTGCAACCTCAAACGGTACGGCTACGGCCAGTGTCGATTATTTTGCATCGAACGGATCCTTGAATTTCGCTTCGGCCGGGACACAGACGATCAGCGTGGTCGTTGTCGGAGACACAGTGATCGAGGCGAACGAAACCTTCTTCCTCACTCTAAGTGGTGCGTTCAACGGTACGATAACGGACGGACAGGGCGTAGGCATCATCATCGATGATGACCGAGCCTACGTCAGTGACTTTGATAATGACAAGATCAGTGACTATTCGGTCTATCGTCCTTCGACGGGAGACTGGTATGCACTTCGGTCGAGTAATGGAGTTCCGTATATAGTCAATCTCGGAATAGCCGGCGACATCGCCGTCCCGGGAGACTATGACGGTGACGGCTACACTGACCGTGCTATCTTCCGTCCATCGGAAGGCACATGGTATGTTGTACTCGCTACCACCGAGGTCCTAGTTGTTCAGGCTTGGGGCTCGAGCGGCGACATTCCCGTCCAAGGCGATTACGATGGCGACGGTAAAACTGACTACGGCGTCTTCCGTCCATCAGAAGGCCGTTGGTACATACTCGGAAGCTCAAGCGGGCAGGCTGTCTACCAGTTCGGCCTCGCTGGAGACATCCCTGTTGTCGGCGACTTCGATGGCGACGCGAAAACTGACGTGACCATCTATCGCGACGGTTTCTGGTACATACTTCGCAGTTCGGACCAGACGGTAAGCATTACCAAATGGGGCAATGCGACCGACGTTCCGGTCTCGGGTGACTTCGATGGCGACGGCAGCTTCGACCACGCGATCTATCGCGATGGTCAATGGTGGATACTTTCTAGCCTTACGGGGCAGTCACATGTAGTCAATCTGGGAGTGGCGACCGACATTCCGGCACTAGCTGATTATGACGGTGACGGAACGACAGATGTGACCGTCTTTAGGCCCTCGACCGGAGAGTGGTTCACCTATAGAAGCTCCGACAACGTACTAAGTGGACCGAATTGGGGAACTATTGGTGACGTCCCAGTCGCCACTGCCTATACTCCGTAACCTAATCGGCGAACGCTTTTAACGAAGCGTTCGCCTTTACTTAACTCCGCGGACATATCCGTGTAAATGAAAAGGCCTGGCTCAAATCGAGCCAGGCCTTTTTTCAAATCAGTGACGTCCTATATCGATTCGGTGATCGCTTGGTCAAAGATCTCTAATGCGACATCCACGTTTTCCTTCGTCAAGATAAGCGGCGGAGACCAGCGTATGGTGCTCGTTCCGCAGCCGAGGATTATCAACCCCTTGTTGAAGCAAGCCATTTCTATCCGATCACGAAGTTCTGGGTCCGGTTTTCTTGATTGCTTGTCGGTGACGAACTCGACACCGAGCATTAGTCCCAAGCCTCGAACGTCGCCAATTGAATCATATTTGTCTTTCAACCTGTTCAGGCCGCTTTCGAGATAACCGCCGACCTCGGCCGAATTATCGACCAGTCCGCCTTCGAGCAGTTCGATGGTCTTTAGAGCCGAGGCTATCGCGACGGGATTTCCGCCAAATGTCGACGCATGGGCTCCCTTGTGCCAGTCCATAATTTCCGCCTTTGCCGTGCAGACGCCAATCGGCATTCCCGATCCGATCCCTTTCGCCATACACACGATGTCGGCTTTAACGCCTTCATGATGATCGAGAGCAAACATCTTGCCCGTTCGTCCCATTCCTGATTGGACTTCGTCGACAATAAGCATAATGCCATGCTTATCACAGATCTGGCGGAGGGCCTTGACGACTTTGGTCGGTGCCGGAACGTACCCGCCTTCGCCCTGAACGACCTCAAGTACGATACCCGCTACTTCTTCTGGCGGAGTCGTCGTATTAAAAAGCCTGTCCTCGATCCAGCTCACGGTACCCATACAGCAGCTTCCATCATCGCATTTGCCTAGATTGAAGGGACATTGGTAGCAGAAAGGATAGGGGACGTGGACCACGTCCAGTGCCTGTCTGGCAAATCCCAAACGCTGTGCTTTCTTCGACGAAGTCAGCGAAAGTGCTCCGAGCGTTCGGCCGTGAAACGAGCCGAAGAACGATATGAACTTCTGCCGTTTGGTGTGATACATCGCCAGTTTGAGAGCGGTTTCGACCGCTTCCGCACCGCTGTTAGCAAAGTGCGACTTGGTCGGTCCGTCGATCGGGACGATCTCATCAAGTTTTTTGCCAAGCTGCGGCATATGCCGATAATAATAATCTGTACCGCAAAGGTGGATAAGCTCGGCCGCCTGATCGCTGATCGCCTTTACGATCTCCGGGTGGCAATGGCCGGTCGAACAGACCGCGACGCCTGCGTTGCAATCAAGAAAAATGTTGCCGTCCGGATCTTCGATCCAGACGCCGTAACCCCTTTTGGCAACCAGTTTATAATCCGGCCGCGGATAGCTCGGTGTTACGTACTGGGCGTCGGCCTCAATTATCGCACGTGCGTTCGGCCCGGGTAGTTCGGTCTTCAAGATCGGTCTCTGTAAGTCTTTAGTCGGTATCATTTGTGTCTCCTTTGTTGAGAGTTTGCGACCGAGATCGCATATTTGTGAATGGAAAACGAGCCAGGACTCGCACTCTGAACGACTGGAGAGGATTAATCGCCGCCGAAGAGTTCGGCACGTTGGCTTGTGGGACGCAGTTTGGCGATACTTCGCGGAGTCATACCTTTCGAAAGCGCGATTATATCAGAGGCCCTGAAAATCAGAAAGGATTCGAGACTACACAGGAAAAGGCTTAACGGAATTCAACACGCTTCAAGAGCGATCCGATAAGCCTTTACAACCTCTATTTCTACAGTTTTATGCGCGACCTATTCCTCGAACTGTCGGCGAAGGCTTTCGGTGAATGGCGCGCGGGCAACACCTTTTTCAGTGATGATCGCAGTCACGAGATCGTTTGGTGTGACGTCGAAGGCGTAGTTGCTAACCAAGGTGTTATCCGGGGCGAGCTGAATGTTCTGAACGTGAGTAACTTCTCGAATGTCGCGTTCTTCGATCGGGATCTCTTCGCCGGTCGGGCAATTCATATCCACGGTTGAAAGCGGCGCGGCAACATAGAACGGAATGCCATGACGCTGTGCCAACACGGCGACCATATACGTGCCGATCTTGTTTGCAACGTCGCCATTTGCGGCGATGCGGTCGCTGCCGACCACTACGGCATGGACGCCGCCTTTCTTCATAATGTGGCCGCTCATGTTGTCTGTGATAAGTGTCACGGGAATGTCGTCCTGCATTAGCTCCCAGGCGGTAAGGCGTGCACCCTGCAGGTAAGGCCGAGTTTCGTCGGCAATGACCGAGATATTCTTACCCTGATCGACCGCACCGCGAATTACACCTAGTGCCGTTCCCCATACACCGCCAGTGGCCAAAGCACCCGCGTTGCAATGGGTAAGTACATTTGAATTATCTTCGAGAAGCTCACCGCCGAACTTTGCAATAAGCCGCTGTGACTCTATGTCTTCGTCATGGATAGCTTTGGCATCTTCGACGAGGATCTGCTTAACTTCGCTAACCGACTTCCCTTCTGCCTTTGCCTTTTGGAAAGTGCGTTTCATCCGATCGATAGCCCAAAAGAGATTGACCGCAGTCGGGCGGGTTGCCCCGAGCACTTCGCAGATGTATTCGAGATCTTCTTCAAGGTCGTCGATGGTCGTACCTACAAACTGCTTTGCCCCAAGCGCGATACCGTAAGCAGCCGAAACGCCGATCGCCGGAGCCCCGCGGACCACCATGTCCTTAATGCCGGCCGCCACTTCAGTGTAGCTCTTCAGTGTAAGCCATTTCACCTCAGTCGGCAGCAGCCGCTGGTCCAACATCAGAACGCCTTCGTCTGCCCATTTAACCGGAATAATATTCAAATTCATATGATCTAGATTGGATAACCCAAACGAAACCGCAATTTTACCTCATCAAGTAATTTGTTGAAACTAATGGGACTGCTTTTTGCGTTTATATTGGCTGAACGAGTATTGAGGAAAATATGTGGATAGAGAAAATACTGGACGGGTTTCACGCTTCGGTCGTCAATCGTTGGTGGACGCAGCTTTTTACGGCCTTCGTCAGGGTTTTGTTGGGGCTGGCGTTTATCCCGCCGAGCATTCCGAAGATCAGGCATGTGCCGTTTACCGTCATACCTGATACGCATCCCGTGGGCGCGTATTTCACGGCGCTTTATAACACCGGCTACTACTACGACTTTCTAGGTTGGTTACAACTCTTCGCGGCCGTGCTGCTGCTAATTCCGCGTACCTCGCACATCGGTGCTCTCGTTTTCTTGCCAATAATCGTCAACATCGCGGTTTTGACAAGTTCCGTCGGGTTTAAGGGAACGTGGCTGATAACGATCTTGATGTCGCTGGCTGCACTGTATCTGGCGTGTTGGGAATACGACCGTCTCAAGCCGATCATTTTTCGAGACCGGGCGGCAGGCACGCACCGGTTTAGCTATTATTTCATTTCCATCCCTTTTTTCTTTGCAACAGGGGGATTTATTCTCAGCGGGCTGTTTCGCTGGTTCATGATCGGGAATCTGAAGGACTATCTCTGGGCAGGAGTTGTCTTGGCGGGCCTCGGCACGGGTTTTGGCATTTTGGTCGCGATTCATTACAGGTTTATGCCTGCAGGCCGGCTTGCCAGCGAGGATAGGATAGAGTGAGACGCGTTTCGTGAGTGTTTGATACTCGGTTTGCGTTGGATTATAGTTCTATTTTGACTTTGCTCCCGCCCCGAACAAAGTAGAATACCGAACTATGGGATCTTCCGATGCCTCCGTAGACAATATGGACCAAGCTGCTGGCCGCAAGGCCGAAACACTCCCGCATGCTGCATTTACCTTTGACCGCCAACTCCCAGACGCATTGCGACCGCTGGAAAAAATATCGGCCAATTTCTTTTGGTCGTGGGATCCTGAAGGGATCGAGCTGTTTCGTGAACTGGATCCGACGCTCTGGATAAAGTCCGAACAGCATCCCCGTACGCTGTTGAAAGAGGTCAGCGAACTGCGTCTGAGGCAGATGGCGGCGGACGAGGCTTACATCGGCAAGCTTCGGACCTTCGAAGAGAAATTTGACAGATATGTTTCAAAGGGCCGGCGGGCGGACGAAACCCAGATCGCGTACTTCTGTGCGGAATATGGCATCCATAATTCCCTGCCAAACTATTCCGGCGGGCTTGGCATTTTGGCAGGCGACCATCTGAAGTCGGCAAGTGACCTGAACACGCCACTGACCGCGGTCGGGCTGCTGTATCGGTTCGGATACTTTCGCCAGGACATCGCACACGACGGTTGGCAGGAGGAGCATTACGCGGACATCTTCGATTCGGATCTCGCAATAACGCCGGTGATCGGTGAAGACGGCGAACGAATTGAGGTGATGGTCGACATTCGCGAACGCAAGGTGCATGCTCAGGCGTGGCTGGCAAAAGTGGGACGCATCTCGCTTTATTTGCTTGATACAAATCTCGACCGCAACGCTGATGTTGACCGACTTATCACGGGCCATTTGTACGGCGGTGATACAGAGACCCGGATCGTACAGGAAAAGGTGCTCGGCATCGGTGGTCTACGGCTACTGCGAAAGCTGAACCTTCAGCCGAAAGCATTTCACTTGAACGAAGGCCATTCGGCGTTTCTGACGCTTGAACTCGCGAAAGAATTTCTTGAGAAGAACCCGGTAGCAACCTTCGAAACGGCGATCGAAGCCGTCCGCAAGCAGTGCGTCTTCACAACGCATACGCCCGTAGCGGCGGGAAATGATGTGTTCTCGCCATCCCAGCTGCGAAAGTGCTTTGATCAAGATTATCTTGCCTCATTGAAACTGAGCGAGGACGATTTTTTCGCACTCGGGCGTGTCAATAAGGACGACGATTCTGAGGCATTCGGAATGACACCTTTTGCACTGCGAATGACGCGTTCGGCCAACGGCGTCAGCGAAAAGCATGGCGAGGTATCGCGTGACCTATGGAAAACGATGTTCCCTGGCAGGGAAGCTCCGATCACCCATGTTACGAACGGTGTGCATCCTCCGACATGGATCGCCCCTGCATTTCAACGGCTTTTTGAAGCCAAGATCGGCGTCGATTGGAAAAGCCTTACTCGCGACGAAAACGCATGGGCAGCTGCGGTCGGTTCGATTTCGACTGAGGACATTTGGAACACACACCTCAAACTGAAGCACCTGCTTATCGCGTTCATCCGCGAACGGACACAGCGAAAAGAAACCGGTCCTCGCGACACGATCAATGAACGCACCAATACAAGCCGACTCTGCTCGCCCGATGTACTGACCATCGGTTTTGCCCGACGCGTCGCTCAATACAAACGCTGGAATCTGATTCTCAGCGATGTGGATCGTTTGCTGAAGATGGTGGACGATGCGAACCGCCCCGTTCAATTTGTTTTTGCTGGAAAGGCACATCCGCAAGACCGCACAGCAAAACAGATCTTACAGGAACTGATGAGCATCAACCACGATTCTAATTGGCAAAATCGTGCTGTATTTATCGAAGACTATGACCAGGAGGTCGCAAGATATCTAGTTCACGGCGTCGATGTCTGGATGAACGTTCCGCGGCGTCCGCACGAGGCCAGCGGCACGAGCGGAATGAAGGCCGCGATGAACGGCGTGCTTAATCTTTCTATCCTGGACGGCTGGTGGATCGAGGGTTACAACGGCAAGAATGGCTTTGCGATCGGCGACCTTGAGCCGTTTGAAAGCGACGCGGAGATCGACACGAAAGAGGCGGAATCGCTTTATTCGACGCTTGAGAAGGAAGTGATCCCAGCGTTCTATGACCAAAATGAGAACGGGCTGCCGACAGAATGGATCGCGAGAATGCGAAATTCGATCGCTACGCTGACGCCGATGTTCTCTAGTGACCGGATGGTCCGCGATTATGTAACCAATATATATGACCTCTGATATGGATCATATCGCATTCAGGACCGGCGTCATTCGGCCCATCGAATGCTACAAAGAAGGCTGGGAGATGATCAAGGACCAGTTTTGGCTCGTCTTCGCTATCGTTCTTGTAGGAATGATCATCGGCAGCCTTGTTCCGATAATCATTCTGGGCCCGATGATGTGCGGAATTTATCTTTGCCTTCTTGATAGATATGAGGGGCGCGACGTTAGCTTCGACAAGCTATTCAAGGGTTTTGATCATTTTTTGCCTAGTCTTGCACTAACGATCATCATAATGGCACCGGTCGTAGTGATGGTCGTTCTCGTTTACGTTCCGTTGATCGTAATGGCAATGGCGGGGCCGAATATGAACGAGAGCGAATTGCTCGGGTTCCTCGCGGGCGTGATCATTTTCGAGCTGATCGTAGCGGTCATAATGGTCTGTTTCCATACGCTCTTGCTGTTCTCCTTTCCCTTGATCGCGGACAAACAGGTATCGGCATGGCGGTCGGTGACGCTTAGTTCGAAAGCAGTTTGGGCCAATCTTTCGGGCGTTGCGGGATTATTCGGTGTCGGAATGGTGGTTGCCATTATCGGATACCTGATGCTATGCATCGGACTCTATCTAGTCATTCCGATGATCTTTGCGGCAAACGTTGTCGCGTATCGCAAAATATTTCCCGGAAGCACGGAACGATTCGGGGCTCCGCCTCCTCCCAATTATTATCAAGGGCTTTGATATGTCGGCAACTTTTAACAGAATTGATACATTCGCTCGGCTCGATGAGGTATTCACAGAATCTCACGAGCGTCCGGTGGTGATCTTCAAACACAGCAACAGCTGTGGCATAAGTGCGGATCTGCAGTCTCAACTCGCGGCGGTCAATGGCGAGATAAATGTGGTCGTCGTTCAGGAATCAAGGCCTTTGTCGGACGCGATCGCCGAACGGACGGGCTTTCGGCATCAATCACCACAGGCCTTTGTCATCAGGGATGGGAAGGCCGTTTATCAGGCATCGCACTACGCTATTGATCCCAGGGCCATCCAGGAATACATCGCTAAATGATAGAACCGCGACAAATAATCGAAGAGAATGACGCCTCCGTCACAGTCAAATGGTCCGATGAAACCGAACGCCTTTACACAGCTCCGCAATTAAGGCGTGCTTGTCCCTGTGCCGGATGCATAAACGAATGGACGGGCGAAAAGATGCTTCGTGACGAAAAGGTTCCTGACGATCTGGCGTTCAAGCATATCTCGATCGTCGGCCGATACGCACTTAATTTCCATTTCACCGATGGTCACGACACCGGCATCTTCAGTTTCGATTTCCTCTACAAACTTCCTACCAATTAGTTTCCACACTGCATCTCGAAATCCGTTACAATAGTAGCGATGCAAGAACGCGATATCTTTGACGAACGGCAAGAAATTAAGACGGCAAGCTTTAGCTGCCCTTCTTGCCGCGAACGCAACGACTACGATGTAAGATGGATGAAGCGGACCAAGCGAAAGCAGCTCCCGCGCAACATGAACGAACAGGACCGTGCCCGTGTTGAAAAATCGCGCGATTATATGGTCCGTGTCGATGATCAACTGATGTGCAAGAATATGCGTTGCCGACGGCGATTTGAGATACCTTCGTCGCAGACGGTCGTATTTATCTAGTAGTCGGGAACGAAGTTGTGATACGCTTGCTTCATCGAGATAGCAGAAAGGGGCAGTAAATGACGAGAAAACCGCTGGAATTTTACGAAGACCAACCGGTCCCTGATCCCGAAATTGCTGAGTTCATGGAAGAGGAGATCTCGCACGTCCCGCAAGCCCCAAGCGAACTTCAGCAGAGGCTCCACGTACACCATTCATCATCACCCGCGGACTCTGGCGGCGACATCGACGCTCAATGGGAAGAGGTGAATACCTCCGGCTCCGAAGCCGTATTCGGCCACAATCCAACGCCCGACCAGTCGGATGTGGAAGAAAACGCTCATGCAATGGGCATCGATTTCGAAGATAACGAACCCCTCGATTTTACCCGAAAGATGGAACGACGAGACGAAAAGCGGCACGAGATGGACGAAAGCTCAAAAGCTGACCGCCGTTCGATCTAAAAGCAAAAGCATCAAAGAAAAAGAGGATCGGAAATTTCCGATCCTCTTTTCCTTTGCCAGGCAGATACATTCCGGCTTTAATACATCGTAAACGAATACTCAATAGTGCGAGTGACCGACTTCGGTATTCCACTGTCTTTTCGCGGTTCAAACTGAATACTCCGTGCAGCAGCGATCGCCTTTTCAGTCAATCCATTCGGCAATCCCTTAACCGTCGCTATCGAACCTATCTGGCCCGAAGCAAGAAACATTACGCGAAGCACAACCGTTCCCTGAACCGAGTTCTTTCGGGCTTCGTCCGTGTAGCCCGGTTTCGGCTTGGCAACTATGCGAAGTGCTGTCGAAGGACCAACCGGTCGACTCGGCGGAGGAGGTGGTCCGCCGCGGCCCGATCCGCTGCCGTCTCCGTCTCCGTCACCGCTGCCGCCTCCGCTGCCCGATCCATCACCGCTTCCGGTTCCGGTTCCCCGGCCGCTGCCCTGCCCTGTACCCATACCGACACCTTGACCACCACCAGTTCCGGGACCGTTCAAAACACCTGCGTATCGTGAATTCGGATCGCCCCAACGGTCAACTTCTTTCGGAAACTTTCGGTCTCCCTCGGTCTGCGGGGGGGGAAGCTTAAGCGAAGGATTTTCCATTCGCGGTGTTCGAGCATCCGGCGGCCTCGTTGGGGTTCGTGATTGATCGGCAAGGTCGCCTTGCGAAACTTCTTCTTTGTCCTCACGGCCGCCACCACCGCCGCCGCCGCCTTCGTCATCTTTCTTGGGCTTTTCTTCTTCATCAACGACCATCGGAACTTCACTGATCAAATAAGCCAGCGACTGTTCGTCACCAATGGAGCCGACTCCAAGATCTTTCTGAAACAGCGATATGCCCCAACCTGCAACTGCGGTCGTTAGGACCAGGAACGTTGCACCAAGCAACAACATATTTCGCTGACTGCCCGCCGATTCCTGAAAAACCGTAACGTAATATTCACCATCTTCGGCTTTGGACCCCTGCGGCATGATAAATTCACGCGGCTCATCGGCGTGGACAGGTTCCGTTTGATAAACGTCTCCAGTCGCAACGGGCACTTTAAACACCGCCGCGGGAGCCGCGATCTCTGGTTCTTCGATCTCGTTTGGCGCGTCTGCTTCGTCAGCCAGATATCCGGCGTCACTGCTGTCCAGCGGCCCGGTTGCCATCGAAGCATCGTCATATGACTCTTCTTCCAATTCGGCAGCATTCATCTCTGGGATCTCAAGCTCAAGCGGGTCAGCGATCTCAGCTTCGGCGGGAACCTCCGAACTAAGCTGGCTAGTAACGATCTCAGGTTCAGTGCCAGCCATAAACGACGGTGCGGGCGGCTCCGGCGTTTCCGAATTTGCTTCCCCGTCCACCCGTTTCATTTCAAAGGCTTCCAACTGAGCTCCGCAAACAGGACAAAAACCGAAACGTTCGGCAAAGCCCTCGTCACATGAACTGCAAAATTTTACTACTTTTCCCATTTTTAGCCTCTCTACTTCATTGATCCGCATTTTTGCGAACTCCCTGAACGTCCTTCACCATTATAACGTGTTTTACACAGATGTTAAGCCCTAATTGATGCCCCCTTGGAATCGAACGCGGCTTTATGGCACTACTTCCCTCGTTCAATTATTGTAGATGCGACACTGTTTCGCTACGATGCCCGAAGCAGTTGAAATAATTTTTGGCCGCGGGGACAGATATTTTGCATCGGACCTATGCCGCTGACAACATTCGGATGGAGTTTTGCAACTAAACAAGTTAACATTTCATTTCCGCCCGGTTTATATACGATGAAAGTTCGAAAGTTATTCAGTCAATTTGTTGTCGCCTTCATTTTGCTTTTTTCGCTTGTTTCAGCGGGTTTTGCTCAACGAAGCGGAGATTCGCCCTATCAAGAAAAGCTGCTAAACGGTCTTCGCGTCCATATGTGGCCAAAGCCCGGTGAGTCGAAGGTAACCTTACGGCTTCGCATCCATTCCGGATCGGCATTTGACCAGCAAGGCAAAGAAGGAACGACCCGAATGCTCGCCGAATCGATCTTTCCGACGGATTCGGGCCGAGAGTTTTTCACGGAAGACCTCGAGGGCTCATTTACAGTCGTCAACACCTATGATTACACCGAGCTCCAGATCTCGGCTCGGCCGGATGGGTTTCTGACAATGCTGGAGACGGTGGCGAGTGCGATATCGGCACCGACGATCGATGCAGTAACGACCGACGCAGCCAGAAAACGTGTCCTCGCGGAATTGACCGAAAAACTTTCCGATCCCGCGTACATTGCCGACCGCGCCGCGGCAAAACGCCTCTTGGGTAATTTCCCTTATGGACGGCCTATTCTGGGAACACCCGAAACCGTCGCAGTCATCGATTTTGCTGACCTTCGGTTCATTTATGACAGGATGTTCGGCGCTGACAATGCGACGCTTTCTATTAGCGGCCCGATTGACCGAACGCAAGCGTTTCGTGCAGCCAGGCGATATTTTGGCTCGTGGCTTAAGTCGGACGTTAAGATCCCGTCGACCTTCACCCAGCCCGAGCAACCACCGACCGCTATGATGATCGTCGATTCACCAAAACCGGGCTCGGGTGAGATACGCTATGCGACCCGCGGAACGGCCCGAAACGATAAGGATCTAGCGGCGGTTGCGATCGTAGCCCGAGTAGTCGAGAACCGTCTGCGTTCAAAGGTTTCGGCAGAACGCCGCGATCTCGTCTCCGTCCGACATAATGCTCATTACCTGCCAGGAATCATGATGTTCGGGCTGTCGGAAATTGTGACGAAAATAAAGACGGAAGACGGTCCGGAAGTAAAGGTAGAAGCGAGCGATATCCTCTTTCAGTCACTCAATAGTAAGATCGCCGATACCGAGTTCGCGTCCGCTCGCTCGGCGGTCAGTGCCGAACGAGCAAAGATTCCGCGTGAAACTCAGTGGCTCGACGTCGAAACATTTAAACTGACCTCTGTTCGCGCGGACCAGGCGTCGTTTGCGGCCGTAACGCTACTTGATGTTCAGCGAGTTGCCGATCGGGTCCGCTCGTCTCCGATGGTGTCCGTCATGGTTTACTCACCTCAAGAAACCTCGCCCGCAAAGGTCGATCAATAGTGGAAACGCAACGTACAAACGGCGAGATCGAGCATGCTCGGGCCGTGAGAGCTATGTTCTCCGGCATCGCCGGCCGTTACGACCTTCTGAATCACGTTTTATCTGTAAACATCGACAAGCGATGGCGAAGGAAGGTCCGTCGGATCCTGGCCAACGTTCTTGACGACCAGAATGCGATCGTTTTGGACGTCGCTTGCGGAACCGGCGATCTCTCGATCGAACTCCATCGTGACGCGAAGGCGAGGGTGATCGGGACAGATTTTTGCCGCCCCATGCTGGACGTTGCTCAGGAAAAGGCAGCATCGATCCCCTTTGTCGAGGGCGACGCAATCGACCTATCGTATGCGGATCAAAGTTTCGATGCGGTCACGATCGCATTTGGCCTCCGGAATCTGTCGAATTTTCGTGAAGGGCTGAAAGAACTTCATCGGGTACTCAAACCCGGCGGAATGCTCGTCGTCCTCGAATTCTCGGCTCCGGTCGTCCCCGGTTTTCGCGGTGCTTTCCGGTTCTATTTCTCAAATATTCTGCCGCGGATCGGCGGCCTGGTCAGTGGCGAACGCGGAGCCTATGAATATCTTCCTGATTCGGTATCGAAATTCCCCGACCAGGAGGCTCTCGCCACGATGATGCGCGAGACCGGCTTCGAAAATGTTGCGTATCAGAACCTTACCGGCGGCATCGCGGCCATTCATTCGGGAACACGCATTGTTGACTGATCGGGCGGCGGTTTGCCTCACTCGCCGAAAAATAACAGAATATATCCGCCTGAATGAAATATAAGTTCTTCAATTTTGCTCGTCAGCTCGGGCTGATGCTGTTGGTCATCTGGACAGTGGTGTCGCTCGTCACTCTTCTGATCGAATTCGTCCCCGGAAGCCCGGCAACTGCGATCCTTGGCGAAACGGCAACTCAAGAACAGATCGATAATTTCAACACCAAGCATGGGCTTGACCGACCGGCATTCTTTGTCTCCATCTCGTCCGAAGAGGGCGTAACCTGGAACGGCCTGAATAACCGCTATGCCGATTATTTCGGCGGGTTGCTACAGGGCGATCTGGGGAACTCATTCCGCACGGACAGGCCCGTGCTCGACATGATAATGGAGCGCTATCCGGCAACGATCAAGCTCGCGATCGCCTCGATGATCGTTGCGATTGGCATCGCCGTACCACTTGGCGTACTTGCAGGGACGAACAAAGGCGGATTGACGGATAACTTCGCGTCATTCATCGCGTTACTGGGCATTTCCTTGCCGACGTTCGTGGTTGGGCCGTTTCTTGTTTATATCTTTGCGGTAAAACTCGGCTGGTTCTCGCCGACCGGCAGCCTCTATCCAGAAGACATCATCTTGCCGGCGGTCACACTGGGTGCCGCTCTGTCAGCGATCTTGACCAGAATGGTTCGCTCGAGCGTGATCGAAGAATTGGGCGAAGATTACGTTAGAACGGCACGTGCAAAAGGCCTGAGCGAACGAAAGGTCATATACAAACACGTTCTGAAAAACGGGCTGATCCCGGTGGTGACGATCCTCGGCCTTCAGCTTGGCGTTTTGCTTGCGGGTTCGATCATTACAGAAAAGATATTTAGCTGGCAGGGCCTTGGGCTTCTGCTTCTTGAAGATGGAATTGCGAAACGCGATTATCGTCTGGTACAAGGGTGCGTGCTGGTCATCAGTGTTACCTATATCTTTGCGAATTCACTGACTGACATTATTTATCGCTGGCTCGACCCGCGAATTCGATTAACTTGAACAGGCTTACTTACATCGGGCTTGCTATTGCATCGGTTGTCATTTTTGTGGCGATCTTTGCACCGTATCTGGCAACCCATGATGTAACGGTTCAGAATCTGGGAATGCGATTTGCCGAGCCGTCGGCAGAGCATTGGTTTGGCACCGATTCGCTCGGCCGCGATGTTTTCTCGCGTGTGCTTTATGGCGCGCGGATCTCTCTGCAAGTCGGCATAACCGTGGTCGCGGTTTCAGCTTTCATTGGAATTATCATCGGCGCACTTGCAGGGTTTTACGGCGGCTGGGTCGACCGATTTCTCTCGGGTTATGTGTTCAACGTGTTTCTTGCCTTTCCGGGGCTGCTACTTGCCATCGCCCTTGTAGCATTTCTTGGAGCGGGTCTTGGTAAGCTCATCCTCGCACTTTGCATCATCGGTTGGGTTGGTTATGCCCGTGTCATGCGGGGCCAGGTTCTGAAAGTGCGTGAGTATGATTTTGTGCAGGCAGCCAAAGCCTTAGGCGCAAGTAATATGAGAATTTTGTTTTCGCATATTATGCCAAACGCGATCCAGCCGCTGATAGTTCAATCATCACTTGGTATGGCCGGTGCTGTACTCGCCGAAGCGTCACTATCTTTTCTAGGCCTTGGGATCCCGCCGCCGGCACCGAGCTGGGGAACGATGATCGAAGAGGCCCGACAATATTTTGCGACCTATCCGCACGTTTTGTTCTTTCCAGGAGGAGCGATCGCACTTACGGTGCTGGCGTTCAATTTCCTTGGCGACGGCTTGCGCGAATATCTTGACCCTAAACAACGGACCCGATAGTTCGAAATGCGAATTTTTCCGCTCGGCGAAAACGCGATCACGATCGAACTCGGTTCGGAACTGAGCGATTCGAACCACACCCGCGTCGTTTCCCTTGCTCGGCATTTTGACCACCACCCGTTTCCCGGTTTTGTCGAATGCATTCCGGCCTATATTTCTTTAACGATAGTCTATGACCTCCTCGCGGTGCGAAAGGCGTTTCCGGACTTCCCTACTGCATCAGAGGCGGTCGATTCTCATGTGCGATCGGCCTTGCGATCGCTTGACGAACATGTGATGCCGAGACCTCGCGATGTTGTAATACCGGCGGATTTCAGCTTTGAGGCCGCACTCGACTTGAAAGAGGCGGCCGCCAGCCTTGGAATATCGCGGGAAGAATTCATCGAGATCTTTCTAGCCGACGTTTACAGGGTTTACGTGCTCGGCTTTCTGCCCGGCTTTGCATATATGGGCGATGTCGATGAAAGGATAGCTGTTGGGCGCAAAGCCTCGCCTCGTCAGCTCGTGCCAAAGGGCAGCATCGGCATCGCCGGCCGACAAACCGGCATTTACCCATTAGGCTCGCCCGGCGGTTGGCAGATAATCGGACGAACAGACGTGTTGCTATTCGACCCGACATCAAATGCGCCTTGCCTCTTCCGCGTCGGCGACCGCGTTCGGTTTGTGCGAAAGGAAAAATGAGCATTCTTATCGTTCGTCCCGGCATCCTCTCGACCGTTCAGGATAACGGCAGGTTCGGGCATCAACGCCTCGGCATCAATCCAAACGGTGTAATGGACAGGGCGGCAATGCGATCGATCAATTGCCTGGTGAACAACGATGAGAACGAAGCCGTGATCGAGATGCACTTCCCGGCTGCTGAGATGCTATTTCAAAGGGACGTAGTTTTCGCGATAGGCGGCGGTGATTTCGATCCTGAATTGAATGCTGTATCGATCAATAACTGGCAGGTCCATTTCGCGGGCGAGGGTTCAACGCTCTCATTTCGGCGGCCGTCGATCGGGAGTCGCACCTATTTTGCGGTCCAAGGTGGGTTCGATATCGCCCCTTGGCTCGGCAGCCGAAGCACGAATATGGCGGCGTCGATCGGCGGTGTAAATGGCAAGCCGCTGGCTGCCGGAGATCGCATCCGTTTGCGCGATTCGAATTCTTCTAAAGCTTTGATCGGCCTGCGACTTTCCAGGGAAATGGTTCCGCGATATCAGCAAGCGAAGGAAGTCAGATTCATCCCCGGCGGCGAATTTGAGATGCTTTCAGACGAAAGTAGGCAGCGGCTTCAAAGTTCGACCTTCACGATCTCAAAAGACGCCGACCGAATGGGATACCGTTTGACCGGCGAACCTTTGCATCTCATAGAGTTCATTGAACTTCTGTCGTCGGCGGTTTCGTTTGGTACGATCCAGCTGCTGCCGAACAACGAGTTGATCGTGCTTATGGCAGACCATCAAACGACCGGTGGGTATCCCCGGATCGGAAACGTCATTTCGGCGGATCTTCCCTTACTCGCCCAGGTTCGTGCCGGCGACGAAGTCTCGATTGGCCAAATTTCCGCAGGCGAGGCTGAAGAACTAGCGATGGAATTTGAGAATAACATTCGCTGGCTAAAGACCGGAGTTCGGCTTCGGAATTCGATGTCAGATGCGGCCATGTTAACCTAGTCCGAAATGGATCGTACGATCGACCTCAACTGCGATATGGGCGAGAGCTATGGCAACGATGCCGAACTTCTGAAGCTCATTTCGTCCGCAAATATTGCTTGCGGTTATCATGCCGGCGACGCCGAAACGATGCGCCGGACCGTCGAAACGGCGAAAGAGAATGATATCGCGATAGGTGCACATCCCAGTTATCCGGATCGCGCGAATTTCGGCAGAAGGTCGATGACTTTTTCACCGGAGGAAATTGTCCATCTCGTTACAGAACAGCTTACGGCTATCGATATGATCTGCCGCGATCTCGGGACGAAACTGCATCACGTCAAGCCACACGGCGAACTTTATAACGGCTCCGCAAAAGACTCGGGAATCGCTGCTGCGATCGCCAAAGCTGTGATCAATTTCGACGCGGACCTCGTTCTTTATGGTCTTTCGGGAAGCCTGTCCATCGCCGAAGCCCGTTTCGTCGGACTTCGCACCGCAAGCGAAGTGTTTGCGGACCGGACTTACGAGTCGGACGGCAACCTGACACCGAGAACCATCAGCGGTTCGGTGATTGAGCGTGCAGAGGACGCGGTTCGTCAGGTGATGTCAATGGTACAAAAGGGTGTCGTCATCTCGACCTCAAATGATGAAGTCCCGATCCTGGCTGAGACGCTCTGTATTCACGGCGATCGCCCAAACGCCGTCACTTTCGCGGAGGCGATCCGTCAACGCCTTGTCGAAGAAGGCATTTCGATCAAGGCGGCCATATGAAAAAGGCGAAACTTTCCTCAGTGATCCTTGGAGCAGCTTTCTTAATGGCCACTTCGGCGGTTGGCCCGGGGTTTCTTACGCAGACGACTGTTTTTACTCAACAGCTGCTCGCGAGTTTCGGTTTCGTGATCCTCCTTTCAGTAGTACTGGACATTTTCGCTCAGCTGAATATCTGGCGGGTGCTTACAGTTAGCGGCAAACGCGGCCAGGACGTTGCGAACGAGACCATCACCGGCAGCGGTTATCTTCTGGCCGGACTGATCGTTTTCGGCGGGCTGGTTTTCAATATTGGAAATATCGCTGGAGCCGGCCTGGGACTCAATGTTCTATTTGATCTGCCGGTCGAATATGGTGCGGCGATAAGTGCGGCAATCGGCATCGGCATCTTTATGTTTAAGGAAGCGGGCCGGGCGATGGACATCTTTGTGAAGATCCTCGGCCTGTTAATGCTTCTGCTGATCGTCTACGTGGTAATCGTATCGCGGCCGCCTCTTGCCGAAGCTGCGTTTAGGACATTCGTTCCGCTTGAGATCGACGCTCGAGCCATCGTCACGCTTGTCGGCGGCACAGTTGGCGGCTATATCACCTTCGCAGGCGCTCATCGACTGATAGACGCCGGAATAACAGGTGAATCGAACCTGACCCAGGTAAATCGAAGCGCGGTAACCGGAATCCTATTAACCACCCTGATCCGTTTTCTACTATTCATCGCTGCCTTTGGAGTGATCTCGATGGGATTTGAACTTGATATCGCAAATCCTCCCGCAAGCGTTTTTATGAATGCCGCGGGTCCAGTAGGTTACAAGATCTTCGGCATGGTTATGTGGTCCGCGGCCATCACCTCGGTCATCGGTGCGGCCTATACGTCTGTCACTTTCCTTAAGACGTTTCACCTCAGGATCGAGGAGAATACTCGACTAGTAACAATTGGCTTCATTCTTCTTTCGACAGTTATCTTCATGATCGTTGGCCGCCCGGTCACAGTGCTTGTATGGGCCGGTACCGTTAACGGCTTCATTTTACCGTTTGGCTTGTCGATCGTACTTATTGCTTCGAGGCGATCGGAACTCGTCGGCAAATACATTCATCCGGTTTGGCTACAGGCGGCCGGATGGCTCGTGGTTGGGACAATGCTTTACTTTTCAATTGCCACTATCTTTGGATGGTAAATGAGCCGAAATCAGCAAAAGGCTACTCTGTCATGGTCTTAATTCATTGTTAATAGAAGTACTACACGCCGCATTATCGCGTCTAAAGTAAGGCTGATCAATGAGATAACCCGATTTGTCTGTCTCGATCTATTGAAGAAGCTTTGCAGGAAATATCTTGCGTCCTATATCGAAAAGCGTTAGAATAAGTGGAAATTACCGACGGAACCCACAACGGCGATTCAAAGATGAGTGATCTTTCTTCGAATCGTTTTTGTATTGTAGGTATTTGGATTCCGAGACTTTTTTCCCGAGTCGATTCGGTAGTTGTGCAAAAACTTGTGGAAATCTCGTCGTGTTAGAGGTTCTATCAAGTATTGAAAATTAGGTGAGTTACGTTCCCCCAAGGTACGGCACCACCTTCCGCGTCTACGATCGGCCTTTTCGAGCGTGGGCGCAAGGAAGTAAATTATGTCATTCAAAGCCCACAACCGCTTGTTGATCAGCGCATGCCTGTTCATCCTAGTCATCGCGTTCATTTTTTCTGGCACATTAGCCGCAGGAACTATCTCCCCCGGATTAAGCGTATTTGCTCAGTGTTCCACTGATGGTGCCGGAGTACCGGAGAATGCAGGGTGTGTTTCTGAAGGTGCGTCTGCGGAACCGGCCGCAATGTTGCTTTTCGGAATTGCCTTGACCGGGTTCGCGTACGCGGCCCGACGTCGGTTTATTGCCTCATGATGGGTTTGCAATGATCGCCGAACGGAAAACTTAAGTTTTTTTGATTCCTCAAGGATTCAAATGCTCGTCAGCGATCGTTCATTAGTAAGTCGCTTCGCTGACGAGCTTTTATGTCTGATATTTGTGTCAATAGTGTTTGTTGAAAATATGTAGGTTTCTGGATTTGTGCCGGCTTTCGTACTTTTTTTTCAACACTTTCGACATGAGATTGTCGGCAGGCATGGTGCAATATGGATTCACAGTTTAGAAAAAGATCGGCTGGCGAGATAATATCGATCGCTAGAAAAAACGTCTGGTTTCTAGTCCTCCCGATGCTTGTAGCTCTTGCTGCTGTCCTGATCGTGGTTCCCGGCCTACCTAATATCTATCGATCGACGACTTTTCTTACGCTTACACCGGCAACCATATCGGAAAAGGTCGCTCCATCGCTTACTGACGAAACCGTCTCACAACGGCTTCAATCGATCGGTTCGAATGTCCGAAGCCGCTCGTCGATCGAAGAGTTGATTGATAAATTCAATCTGTATCCTGAGCGACGTGCAGCCGGTGTTCCCGCAGAGCTTATTGTCGAAGAGGTCAATAGCAACATTCTGGTCGAACCCGAGAAATCCGATCAAAATCAGATCGTCGGCTTTCGCATCAGTTATCGATACATCAACCCCGTAACGACGCAGGCGATGACGGCTGAGCTTGCTAATCGCTATATTTCCGCCCAGAGCCAGGAATCGAGGCAGAGTGCGGAAACGACAAAAGAATTCATTGATGAGCAGATGGCTCAAGCGAAGGCCCAGCTTGACGAATTAGAACGACAGAGGCTTGGCATAATGATTCAAAATGTCGATACTCTTCCCGAATCCAGCCAGGGTCTGATCGCCCAACTTGAAGGCCTTCGAACCCGCGAGCAAACCATCTCGAAGGATAAAGAGAACCTCATGAACGAGCGCGGACGCATACAGGAAAGCATCCGAGCACTTAATAGCCAGATGCGGCTGATCGAGAATTATGGTGAAAAGGAAACGCAGGAAGCAGTTGCTCAGGCGTCCCGAATTGAAGATACGCCAGCTTATGCACAGCTCATTCAAAAACGTGCTGAGTTGAACGCAAAATTAGCCAATCTCAGAAAGCAGTTTAGGGAAAAACATCCTGAAGTAGTTCAGGCCGAAATCGAGATCCAAAAGATCAATGACGAACTAGACAAGCTTGCTCGTACGACCGGCCAGCGTGTTCAGCAAGTAAACGCAAGCGTTGCCCGGAAGGCTGAGTTGCAGCGAAAAGGTCTTGAGATCGAGCGAGATAAGGCGGAGAGTCAGATAGGTCTGATCGGCCAACAACTTCAGTCAAAAGACGACGAGCTTCGGCAGAATTCGATGCAGATCAATTCCCTCGAGGCAAAGATCAATACTATTCCCGGAGTAAAGGTGTCGCTCGAAGGCGTCAACAATCAGTACGCCTCGGCCAAGGCGAACTACGACGAGATCGCAAAGAAATTTAATAGTGCACAACAGCAGGTCCAGCGTGAGACCAACGAGCAGGGTGAGGCTATTCAGGTCGTTGACCCGGCGAACTTGCCGGAAACCGCCGAAAATGCTAATAAGAAGCCGCTGTTCTTAGCTCTAGGGGCGGGGGCCGGTTTGGCATTCGGACTATTGCTAGTCGGATTCTTGGAAGGCCCCAAACTGTTGAAGATCCAGAATATCGCCGATACCGAGCACTATACCGGACTTCCCGTTCTTGCAACCATTCCGCCGCTGCTAGACGAACAAGAGGTTTCGCACAACCGGACCATGGGTTATCTAAGGCTGTCGGCGGGCGTTGCTGCGGCGGTCATTTCAGTTCCGATACTAGTAGTAGCAATGAATATGACGAGAATACTTGAGCGTCTGAGCTAGTTGAAAATGTACAAAGACTTTTTCGAATTAAAGGAATACCCGTTCAGCCTTACGCCGGACCCGAGGTTCATCGTATTCACGCCGAGTTATAACGAATTACTTGCGGGTCTGTATTACGGTATCGAGATGGCGAAAGGGCTGATCGTCCTGACTGGCGAGGTTGGTACGGGGAAGACAACAGCACTTCGTTGGATAATCCGGCGCCTTGATTCCAGTGTTCTGGCGGCGTACGTCTTCAATCCACATCTTACGATCGATGAATTCTATGGTTATGTAAGCGAAATGCTCGGGATCAAGGATTGGAAAGATAAGACCGAGCTTTTGGTCGAAATGGGCAAACTGCTAGAAGAGCGACATCGGCGCGGCCTCCGCACACTTCTAATTGTTGACGAAGCTCACGAGCTCACGGACGAAGTGATGGAAGAGATCCGGTTGCTCCTTAATTTCGAATCAGACAGCGCGAAACATCTTCAGATCATACTAACGGGTCAGCCGGAACTTCGCGAAAAGCTTCGACAAAGGAACCTACGTCAGCTCAAACAGCGAGTTGCACTTCGTTGCGAAATGCCAGTGCTCCCGAATGTCGAAGAAGTCCGTCGTTATATTCGTGAAAGGCTGATGATAGCCGGGACTAGCCAGAAAAATATTTTCTCAGGTGAAGCTATCGATTTTGTTTTTCAATGCTCAGAAGGTATTCCGAGACTTGTAAATAATCTTTGCGATAACGCAATGATCGCTGCATTTGCAGCAAACGAGCGGCAGATAACTCGCGAAATGATCGAAGAGGTAGCTGATAATTTGGACCTTCTTCCGTCGAAAGACGCTTTACTCGCCGGTGATACGGCTGCCGCCCGAGTTCCCTCTGCTCGTGTGCTTAACTCGACCGGTGTTGAAGAGCTTATTGCCGATCGAAGTTCCAGTAGTTCGTCAGTTTTATTTGAGGAGCACTGATTCCGGCGATTAATATTGCTAAGCATTTGTAATGAGATTTCTTAATTCGATAAAAAAAGCGAAGATGGACGAAGCCGAAGACCGAAGAACGATCGCGGCCGAGTCGGTCTCCGCCGAGAGCGAGAACGGAAATAGGCCGATCGCCCAGCCTTTCGGCGACAGCGATGAGTTCAAGATCGGTAAGCCCGTGATCCAGATCGCAAACGGCAAGAATCATACGCCGACGGTAGTTGAGCAGACACGACTCCCCCAAGGTATATCAAGCATCGCTGCACCCGGCTTTGCTGAAGCGAATAGACATCCTACACTGTCCGCACCGCCTAAATTTGTCAGCTATGAGATCGTACCTTCCTCCGTCAACAAGCGCCTCGTACCGATAGCCGACCCAAATTCCCCGTTTTGCGAGGATTATCGCGGATTGCGTACGCAGATCATTCATGGCCACGACAAAAAGGACATGAAGTCACTAGTGATAATGAGCTATGGGCAGGCGGAGGGTAAGACGGTTACAGCTATCAATGTTTCATGGCTTCTCGCCCAAACCGACGGTATCAGCGCCTTATTGATCGACGGCGACATGCGTTTACCGAGCGTCGCCGACTATTTGGGTTTCGAATCCAAACGGGGTCTGTCTGACCTATTAGCCGGCGAGGCGGAGCTCGAGGATGTTGTCTTAAAGCTTAGGCCGTCCGGACTTCATCTATTGCCGGGTGGATCGCTGCGTGGTGATGTCGGAGAGCTTGCTTCCGGCCCCAAATTCAAGGCCTTGCTTGACGAAGTGGAGGGCTTGTTCGATTACGTGCTCATTGATGCTCCGCCGCTTCACCTTTTCGCCGATGCCGCGGTGATGGCCAACCAGGCCGATGCTGCACTGCTTGTTATCCGCTCGAACAGCGTTGGGTATAACGACATTGAGCGGGTTTTAGATCTGGTTCCGAAGCAAAAATTGATAGGGGCCGTCTTGAATGCGTCTGATGAAGCGCTTGCCTCAAGATCATATTACGGAGATAAATATTACGGACGTTCGCGAGAATAATCGCATCCGTTGAGAGATGACCACAAGATTGGGTACACGCCTTATCGTTCTCATCCTGGGAGACATCCTCATCGTTTTTGGAGGCTTTCTCCTGGCGATGTTTCTCCGCATGGGCATCGAAGGTGGGACGGATCAGATTCTGACAAACTTTGGCCTGCCGAAGATCATTTTTGCCACATTGATCTGCCTTTCCACACTTTACGTTTATGATCTCTATGACTTCACGGTGATAAATAGCCGCAAGGAGCTGGTCCTGCGTATAATGCAGGCCCTCGGGATCACCTGGGTGCTGCTCGCCGTATTATTTTATTTCTTCCCTATCCTTTTGGTGGGACGCGGCATTGCTGCATATTCGGTGTTAATAATTCTAACGTTTTTGCTCTCTTTCCGAATTGGTATCCACTACATTTTAGGACATCCGGAGTTTGGGGAAAAAATTCTTATCGTCGGAGATGGTTCTGTGCTCGCTGACACGACACATGCTGTTTCGAACAGGCGAGATGCCGGACATCGGATAGTCGGATTCGTCGCTAGCGACCACCTCGGAGCAAACGGCAATAACGGTAACGGAACGGGGAACGGCATCCCTCGCTTCGGAACGATAGACGAATTGGAATCAATCGTCGATGGAAAGGGTATTGATCGCATTGTCATTGGGACGCGAGAACGACGTGGTGCGTTTCCGGCCGAGGCGCTTCTTCGTCTCCGTTTAGCGGGCGTTGTTAATATCGAAGAGAGTACCTCATTTTTTGAACGTGTAACCGGCAAAGTGCACCTAGACAACCTGTTGCCGTCCTGGCTCATTTTTTCGATTCGGCCGCGGGACACCCGGGTTCGCACAGTTTTTCGCGAAGCCTTGCATCGTGGTCTTGCAGCCGTCGGATTGATAGCCACATTTCCGGCCGCATTGTTGACGGCTTTGATCATCAAACTGGAATCACGCGGTCCGATATTCTATCGGCAAAAGCGTGTCGGAAAGAATGGCAAGGTTTTTGACGTGATAAAATTCCGGTCAATGATGGTCAATGCCGAATCGGATGGTACCCCCGTGTGGGCGGCGAAGGACGACGACCGTGTCACCGGATTCGGGAAATTTACAAGGAGAACCCGCCTGGACGAGATCCCTCAATTCTGGAATATCATTAAAGGCGAAATGAGCTTTGTCGGTCCGCGCCCGGAGCGCCCATATTTCGTTGAACAACTTTCCGAAGATATTCCGTACTATCAGTACAGACATCTCGTTGCTCCAGGACTGACCGGATGGGCGCAGATCAAATACCCTTATGGATCGTCGGTCGAAGACGCAAGACAAAAGCTGCAATACGATCTTTATTACATCAAGAATCAATCGTTGACCCTCGATATGATAATTATCTTTGAGACCGTGAAAACTGTGATGTTCGGTAGAGGTGGACAGTAATAATTTCCGCCTGGAGGAACTATGAAAATGAATAAATTCTTGTCGACCCTCTGCATGTTCATTCTGACGATCGTCGTGGGATATTTTCCGGCAGCGGCGCAGATTGGAACACCGCAAGTCTCGCAGACACCACTTTCCGAAGAGGAAGCGGCCATAGTCCCTTACTATACGAACTACCTCCGCGAATACCATCTGGGACCGGAAGATGTGATCTCGGTCGAGGTCTTTGGCCATTCAAGTTATTCGAAGGCCGGAATAGTCGTTCCGCCTACTGCTCGGATCTCGTATCCACTGATTCCCGGCGGCATTTTCGTAGGCGGGAAAACGACAGAGGAAGTTTCCGCGTTGATCACACGGCAGCTTAACGAATACATTATTGACCCGCAGGTCACGGTTACGCTCGACAAGGTTGGCTCGGCTCGGTATAGCGTCCTCGGACTCGTTACTTCGCCCGGAGTGAAGGTAATGAATCGCCGGTATAACATATATGAGGCTATTGCAGAGGCCGGCGGCGTCGCAAAGGGTGGCGACTTAAAACGCGTGATGTTAGTGCGAATGACGCCGCAGGGCGGCTTCAGCCAGACCATCGTGGACTTCAATGACATGCTAAAAGGCAACGCCGAAGTCCCTTACCTACTTCCCGGCGATCAAATAATAGTACCCGAGAAGAGATGGAGCCTAACCAAGGTTCTGGATACTATTGGCCGGGTGAGTTCGCTGAGAATCCTGTTCGGAAGTCCACTGTAAGATTTAGCTTCGCCGTATCGGCTTTAATGATCGCTTCTAATGATGAAGGTTAGGATCCCCAACTTAAGCTTGCCAATAAACCTAATGGTGGGCACCGTATTTGTCGCCCTGCTAATGATCACGGCGCCCCTTCCTGCCATAGGCTCCGAGTGGGTAAAGGTCGAATCCGGGACTCTGGCGTGGCTTCGGTCAATTCAATTTGTCGACGATAAAACTGGATGGATCGGCGGCAGCTCCGGAACCCTTCTCAAGACCGAAGACGGGGGTGTCACTTGGAAAAAGCAGCCAAAACCGACATCTGAGACTGTTTACGATATTCATTTCAAGAATGCCCAGACGGGCTGGCTTCTATGCAATGGAGATGTTTTCGGACCGACCACCGGTTCGATAACGTCGATCCTGAGAACTGATGACGGCGGTTCAACCTGGGTTCGAGAAAACATCGCCGACGGCCCCGAACGTATGCTGCGTTTCGTTGCCGGACCCGGCGGCGACATCATATTTGTTGTCGGCGAAATGGGCACAATGCTGTCACGCTCAGACAACAACACGGATGCTCAAAAATACCACCGTTCAAATATGACCTCGCGAGTGATGCTGACCGCCGGCCACATGTTCGACGTAAGCCGAGGGGTGATCGTCGGCGGCGCAGGATCGATCTTCATCACCGTGGACGGCGGCAACACTTGGGAAATGCCGAAACAGCAACGAATAAAGAAAGCCGGAAAACTAAACTCTGTCTTCTTTCTAGAGGAAAAAACCGGCTGGGCGGTGGGAAATGCGGGGAAGATATTTCAAACTAAAGACGCCGGCAGATCGTGGACAGAACAGACATCGTTTGCCAATGTTGATCTCAACGATGTCGTGTTCCTTAACGAAAGTTTTGGTATGGTTGCGGGAGATAAAGGAAACATCTTCTCAACAAAAGACGGAGGGAAAACCTGGGTAACGGAAACTTCCGGAACACGGCATCGTCTACAGAAAATAGCCTCCACCGGAACCCGAAGCTTCGCCATCGGTTTCGGCGGAACTGTTTTAACGCTATCAGATTAACGCGGAAGTGAATAATATCATGGGCAAATAGGCATCGACGATGAATGCGGGTAGCGATCATGAAAAAAAAGGTCATCCTTTTGGAAATAAACGAAATAACATGGCGGCTTATCGACCCTTTGATCAAGGCAGATAAGCTACCGACCTTTTCTTTCTTAAAGAAGAATGGGAGTTGGGGCTCGCCGATGAGTGTCGATCTTCCTCCTCAACTCGACCCCTGGATCACATGGACGACAGTTTATACTGGCCGGCCTCAGTCAGACCACGGAGTGTTTCATTTGCAGCAGCCAGCCGAATCGGTAAAGGTTCCCCGGATCTGGGATCTTTGCCACGAGGCAGGGCTAAAGGTAGGTGTTTACGGAAGTCTTTGTTCTTATCCGCCAAAAGACACCGGTGCGTTTTACATTCCAGACACTTTTTCGCCCGACGCCGAGACCTTTCCCAGTGAATTGGCTCCGATTCAAAAGCTGAATCTGACATACACCCGCTCGGCACGATTGCCGGACGATTCCGACAATACATTTTCGAAAGCAAAAATGGGTGCGGAACTTTTGGGTCTGGGATTGAGTGCCAAAACCTGCTCCAAACTTGCAGCACAGCTCTTGTCAGAACGGTTTCGACCCAACGTCAGATGGAAAAGAGTTGCCCTGCAGCCGGCAGTAAACTTTGATTTTTTCTCTCGTTTGTATAGAAAGCACCTTCCTGACCTGGCGACCTTTCACACTAACCATGTAGCCCATTACCAGCACACGTATTGGAAGGCGATGGAACCCGAGTCATTCGAGCAGGAAAGCTCCGCGTCCGAGGTTAGTACATATGGCAGCGCGATCGAGCACGGCTACGCCGCAGCAGACGATCTACTTAAAAAGGCTTTGGCGATATGTGATGACGACACGATCCTTGTAGTAGCCTCAAGTATGGGCCAGCAGCCATATAAAAGCTCGCTGCACGAGGGAAAGAGGATCGGCCAGTTAAGGTCGCTTGAAGTACTGGCCGAAATAATCGGAACCGACGACCGGACCAAATTTCTTCCGGTAATGTCCGATCAATTCAATATCTATTGCGAAAACGAAGATGAAAAACGTCGGCTGAAGACAGCCATCTCCGAGGTTTATGTCGATCGCCCTCAGAGCAGATTGTTTCATCTGGACGAGTTGGATGGCTTTCTGACCGTCACCTTAAACCATTCGGACGAATTTAATGATGACTCGGTTTGCCGCTTCCCAAAAGACGGTGCCGAATCCACAAGCTATCAGTTTGACGAAATTATTTATCGCACAGGAATGACCAAATCCGGTTGCCATCACCCCGAAGGAATACTGATGATCTATGGCAAAGGCATCCCCAGTGCTTTTATTGAAGAGACTAATAACTTAGACATAGCCCCCACAATACTGAGCCTGCTCGGGCTAAAAACTCCCGCAGAAATGAAAGGCCGCTCCCTTGTCATTACTAAGAACGACGGCAACAATCGCCAAGCTCAATTAAGATAGGCATCTATTTGGCGGCCGGCAGTCGAGACAATGATCGCTTTCCTATTTGTTCCTACGACGTTTCAACTGCTCAAGCAAATCACCGTGAACCACCTCGCCAAAGAAAAGTTCAGATCGATCGATGCTAAGAAACCTCTCCTTGATGCGGACGGTCACAACTCTATTCTAACTCATCGGTACACTTATTTCGCGGTCGTCGCGTTCACAGTTATTGTCTACTTTCGTCCTCAAGAGGCGTACCCTTCATTAGTGCTGTTGGAGTCAATTGCCTTTTGGGTGGCGACACTGACGCTTCTTCTTTATGTAGTTACACAGCTCAACGCAACAGGATCGCTGACAGCGTGGACGACTGAAGTTAAATGCGCTGTAATTATGACGGTCTCGGCTCTTATAACTATTCCGATAGCGATTGACCCGGCCCGTTCTTGGGAAACGTTTAATGACCCATTCGTAAAGGTCATGGCCATGTTTGTCGTAATGGCAAATACCTTGACGAACGAACGGCGCATCAAAGGTCTAATGTGGCTTGGCGTCGCCATTGGAGCTTACCTGAGCTATCAAACATATGGGCTGTATACGCAGGGCGTATTCAATATCGAAGGATATAGGGTAGCTGTCAATTTCGGTGGAATGTTCGGTAATCCGAACGATATGTCGATCCACTTGGTGATGTTTATTCCGATTGCCATTGCCATGGGGTTGGCTAATGGCAATGTATTCATAAAGATAGTTCTCTATGCTGCGGGCGGCCTGATGGCGATTGCCATATCATTTACACAATCTAGGTCGGGGTTTATCGGACTTCTTGCAGTTGTGGCGATACTCGTATGGAGGCTTGGCCGCGGACGAAGGGTAAAAGCAATATTACTTGTTGGAATATTATCGATTGGATTCATATCTTTTGCTCCGGGAAATTACGGTGTTCGTCTACTATCGATATTTGTTCCAGCTCTTGACGCTACCGGTTCTTCCGATGGAAGGCGTGACTCATTGAATCGCTCACTATTGGTTACGCTAAGAAATCCGCAAGGCATTGGAATTGGCAATACTCCGATCGTTGGATTCAGAAATCTTGAGACCCACAATGCTTACACCCAGGTCTCATCCGAACTTGGATGGATAGCCTTTGGTGCGTACGCCGTGTTGTTGGTTTATCCCCTTCGGCGGCTTTCGAAGATAGAAAAGAAAATGAGTAACTTGAATGAACGAACTTTGCTCTACTACCTTGTGGTCGGTACCCACGCAGGAATTGTCGGATACATGGTTTCCAGCTTTTTCGCCTCCGTCGCCTATCTTTGGTATGTATATTATCCGTTGGCCTACGCAGTCGGCCTCAGGACTATCTACGAATTGAGGGTGAGATCCGAGACAGACAGTGTTGCGGCAAATGACAATCGCGGTGATATCCATAAATTGGCGGCAAGATAGTTTTTAATGATGCTAAACCAAGCGGCTCTACTTCTATTTGCAATGAGTGTGTGCGGAATCCTTTATGCCTATATCGGCTATCCTTTGTTATTACAGTTTCTCGCCGGTATGCGCCCGATGCCGTGGCGCCGTGAGGCGAACATGCCAACAGTCTCAATAGTAATTGCGGCAAGGAATGAAGAGAAGGATCTCGAGGCCAAATTGGTAAACACATTTGCAATAAACTACCCGCCGGAAAAGTTGGAAATAATTGTCGCTTCTGACTGTTCAACGGATGGCACCGACGAGATAGTAAAAAGATTCAGAGACCGTGGAGTTAGGTTAACCCGACCGAATCGACGCCTCGGTAAAACGGGAATTCAGAATCTTGGGGTCGAAAAAGCCTCGGGTGAGATTGTGGTCTTTTCGGATGCGACGACCCATTACAATTCAGACGTCTTAGAGCACATGCTGCCCAACTTCGCGGACGATCGTGTTGGCTGCGTCGCGGGTAAGCTCATATACAAGGACGGCTCTGGATCATCGGTGGGAAAAGGGACAGCGAACTATTGGAACTATGAAACGTTTTTGAAGCAGAACGAGAGCTTGGTCTCGTCTCTTATTGGAGTTTCGGGCTGCCTTTACGCAGTGCGTCGTTTATCATACCAGCCAATGTATCCAGAAGCCTGTTCCGATTTTCTGATAGCGACTGTTATGGTTCGGCAGGGATTACGAACCGTGTATGAACCGGCAGCAGTATGCACCGAAGAGACAAATGTCCGGGGCGATCAGGAGCTGAAAATGCGGGTGCGGATCATCGCTCAAACTCTTTCGGACATATGGCGAAACCGCGAGATGCTGAACCCGTTCCGCTTCGGATTTTTCTCGATTCAGCTAATTTCACACAAGTTGTTCAGGTACGCCGTTCCATTTTTTCTTATTACACAGTTTGTCACGAGCTTACTTCTTGGATTGTCTTACATGTCATTCGTCCTAATTTCCGCCGTCCAAATTGTATTTTGGACTTTGGCTGGCGTGGGACTGATCGTCGGTCATCGAAGCTCCAAAATGGGAATTTTGTTGTATCCAGCATACTTTGCTCTTGCAAATCTTGCATCTATCTTTGGGCTGTATAAATTTTTAAAGGGCGAATCCTATCCGTTCTGGGAACCCACAAGAGAAACGGGCTAATCTACTTAAACAATTACAGTTTTCCCTCCGAAGTGCGCTTGACCCGCAATCTGAGTTAAGTTAAGCAAATCAAGGAGACATACATTGCTGGGATCCATTAACGCGAACTACAGTGAAACCGGGCCGACTCTAAATATTTCTTCCATACAACCCGAAACAGGTCTTCAATTCGAAGGAAATTGAAATTGCGAAATTTTGTAAAAACCGATCCTCAGGTTCCATCTTTATTCAACCAAGCAAGTTGGTTGTTTGGTGCGAGGATGGTCAGCTTTTCCCTGTCATTTGCCTTGCCGTTAATAATCGTTAGAGTATTGCCGATCGAAGAATTCGGTCGGTATCGACAGGTTTTCTTGGTCGTCACAACGCTCGCAGGAATTGTGCCTTTAGGTATCGGTATCAGCTCGTTTTATTATCTCGCTCGAGACGCAACTCAGCGATCTGCCGCCGTCTTCAACATAATTTTATGTTATCTATTTGCGGGTGGAGCAACTTTTCTAGCTCTGTTTTTGTTTCCAGGAATTCTGGTGGCATTTTTCCCAGATGCAAAGATTGGCCGCTTATCGGCCTCCATCGGCCTACTTACCTCCTTATGGATGTTTTCGCAATTCATGGAGTATGTCGCGACGGCAAATCGCGAACCGAGGCTGGGAGCCGTTTTCATTATTGGTTCCCAGCTCAGTCGGACGACGCTAATCTTATTTGCCGCGGTTTGGTTCGGGACTGTTTGGTCGATTGTAGTAGCTTCAATGGTTCAGGGCGTCTTGCAATCCTTAGTCCTACTGTACTACCTGGCACGTCGCTTTCCTAAATTTTGGATGACCTTTGAATTTGATTTCTTGAAAGAACACCTAGCCTATTCTTTGCCTATGGGAATTGCTGGGACTATAGGTCGAGTGCAGACGGATTTACATTTCTTTTTCGTTGGCTATAACTTTGGACTGGCTGAGTTTGCTGTCTACGCAGTCGGATGCTTTCAACTACCGTTCCTGGGTTCGTTGTCGGAAGCCGTTAACTCCGTTCTAATTTCGAGGATGACTAAACTTCAAGCGGCAAATGATCGACCCGGAATGATCAAGTTGATCGCCAAAACTACACGCAAGCTTGCAGTTATTTATTTTCCAGTATTTGTATACTTCTTTTTTTCGGCGGACACGATAATAGTACTTCTCTTCACGGAAGCATATGTGGATAGTGTGCCTATCTTCCGGGTGTTCATCTTGATCTTGCCGTTTGGGGCGCTAATCTCCGAATCAATCGTGCGCGCTCATAAAGACTTGGGCCAATTTATGCTGAAGGTCCGGATCCTCTCGACGGTTTTGTTGGTTGTAGGACTGATATTTGCGTCTACGTCCAAAAGTTTACTTGCGATTGTGGCCGTTACCGTGTTTGTCAGACTGGCCGAATTGATCGTCGCAGAGGTATCGATCTTCCGGAAGATCGGCTTTGAGCGAGAAGATTTTGGCCTCTTCCGCGGAATTGTTAGAATCGGGTTATGCAGCTTGGCGGCAGGAGGAATCGGTGCCGCAGTATACTGGGTATCTAAACTTTATTTACCAACGATGCTGAGAGGCGTTCTGGAGGGCTTTGAAGCAGGCAGGAATTTGACGTTTCTCCTCGACCCGCTATCGAAATTATCAATTTTGACGGTATCGCTTTTAGTTTTTGCCGTGTCATATCTTTTGCTCATTCTTAGACTCGATGCACTTGAGCCGGATGAAAAAATATGGATGTCTCGTTTCAAAGACCTAAAATTCGGCCGCAGTAATTGAATACGGGACAGCATTCGTTATTTGTTGTAGACAAGATTAGTACGGACGGGTAAACGCCGCCTCGCAGACGCTTTTTCTATTGAATTACACAATGTGTGGAATAGCAGGGTTTATATCGCCAGATGGGCATCAGCAGGGGCGGGCAGAATTGCTCGATGCAATGTGTCGGGCCATCACTCATCGGGGACCTGACGAACAAGGAACCGTCGTTAAGGGCCGCGCCGCTCTTGGGATGCGTCGGCTCTCGATAATCGATCTTAAATCCGGCCAACAGCCGATTTTCTCCGAGGACGGACGTTTGGCCATCGTCTTCAATGGCGAGATCTATAACTATCAGAAGCTAAAGTCGAGGCTCGAAGGAAAAGGATATCGATTCAAAACAAATTCCGATACCGAAACAATTCTCTATGCATTTGCCGAGTATGGTGAAAGCTGCGTTGATCATCTCCGTGGAATGTTCGCCTTCGCGGTCTGGGATAGCTTGAAAGAAGAGCTTTTCATGGCGCGAGACCGCGTTGGGAAAAAACCTCTTTTTTATTCGATCTTACATGACGGAACCTTCTTGTTTGGATCCGAGCTGAAATCCATAATGCTCCATTCCGGAGTTTCTCGCCAAACAGATCCGGTATCGATTGATGCATATTTAGCTTTCGGATATATCCCAGAACACCGCTGCATTCTTGAGTCGGTACAGAAACTTAAACCTGGCCATACGCTTAAGTTTTGTAACGGCATCGCGACCAGCAAATGCTATTGGGAATTTCGTTACGAACCGAACTTGGAGATAGACGAGCGGGTTATTCAATCGGAGCTATTGGATAGGTTGCGAGAAGCAGTAAAAGTGCGTTTGATTTCCGAAGTGCCCCTGGGGGCGTTCCTTTCGGGAGGGGTCGATTCCTCAGCGGTCGTTGCGCTAATGTCCCAGCTTTCAGACGAGCCCGTTAAGACATTCTCCATCGGATTCAATGAGGACACATTTGACGAACTCAAGTACGCCAGGATCGCTGCCAAACATTTCAAGACAGACCATCACGAATTTGTTGTAACGCCCGATCTCGTGGAAATTGTCGATGAGATCGTCTGGCATCTTGATGAGCCTTTCGCTGATTCGTCTGCGCTTCCCACATTTGTTTTGGCAAAACTCGCTCGCGAGCACGTTACGGTCGTGCTCTCCGGGGACGGCGGCGATGAATTGTTTGGCGGATACAGCCGTTATAAGACGTCCATGGGTCGCGTGTGGGCGGACCGCATTCCTCAGATAGGGAAGAAACTTCTGAATCAATTTGGGTCTTTTGCACCTCACGGCACGCGGGGGAAAAACTACGCCTATGCCCTCTCGCTGGACAGGACAGCCAGGTATATTGATTTCGTTTCGCACTTTAACCTAAATCATCGGAAAAGTCTGTATTCAGACAACATGCTTGACAGGATAAATGGCTCCTTCGGAAAGGCAGAGAAGGATTACGAGGATCGCGCTAACAGCTCGACAACAGACGATGCTCTGACCCAAATGCTTTTGCTCGACTCCTATACGTATCTCCCGAGCGATGTGATGGTAAAGGTAGACCGGATGACGATGGCGAATTCGGTCGAGGCCCGTTCCCCGCTTCTGGATCAAGAATTGATCGAGCTAGCGGGAACAATACCCTCCACCCTAAAAATTAAAAATGGTGAGACAAAGTATATTTTTAAGAAAGCGCTTGAGCGGATCGTCCCGCGCGAGATACTCTATCGTCAAAAACAAGGATTTGGGGTTCCGATCGTGGAATGGATAAATTCCGAACTCAAGGTACGCATGAGAGAGACTCTCCTTGATGACGGGTCGATGACGCGCAGTTACTTCCGACCCGACTATGTCGAATTACTTTTGAAGGAAAACGCCACCGGTCGCCGAGACCATTCATATTCTATCTGGGCACTCTTCATGCTCGAACTCTGGCACCGGAAGTTCACTTTAGGTAGCTAGAGATTAACGGAATGACTTAATGCTTCTCTAAGTTAAAAGCGAGTTGTATACGAAAATGCCCCCAGACCGTCAACATTATAGCGAATATTTGCAGACCGAAATCCGGCGATACGAATCTACCGCATGCTACCGTCGAAAAGGTATTGAAACTGCTTTAGGGGGGGGCAAGACTGATCGCGTTCTCGATGTCGGTTGCGGTGCCGGGCAAGAACTTCTTTATTTTGCTGAGGATGGCAGCAGACTGTGTGTTGGAGTTGATGTGGAACTGTCTGCAGGGAAGATATTTAGAGATTTGCACAGCGAGGCGTCAATGAAATCTAATTGCTCGTTTCTCGCGGCTGCAGGCGAGCGACTTCCCTTTGACGATTCTAGCTTCGACCTGCTAATTTGCCGTGTTGCACTGCCGTATATGAACTCTGCCTTAGCTCTTGGAGAAATGGCTCGCGTCTTAAAGAAGGAAGGCAAACTTATTTTGACAATTCACACCCCCGGATTTTATTGGCAGATGATCCGTCGACGAATCGGCAGTTTTTCTCCCAAACAGTTAGCATACCCACTTATATGTTTAGCGGGGGGAGCCTCCTTCATGTTCAGGGGTAGGCAACCGGCCGGCAGCTTTTGGAAAGGCAAGGAAACGTTTCACACAAGCAAGATGCTTCTGAGAGAGCTGGTTCCCGTAAAATTGAGGATAGAAGACGAGATCCCGGCTGACGGAAAAGGTGGCCGAACTTTTGTGATTATTAAAGATTGAAACATGGCAGAGGAAACTTTGATCACTCGAATCGGTTATTCGCTGCCGTGGTTATCGCAGTACCCGCTCATTCGTGCCGCTTCCCTCCTTAGCCGGGTAACGGCGGTTAAAAAGGGCCTGGTAATAACGATCGCTAATCATTTCGAACCCAGTTGGAACGGCAAAGAGATTTACGATCTCGATGTTCAGAGTCGTCGATTAGAAGCATGGTGCGAGACGGCGCGTGAAACTGGTGAAGCAGTAATCGATAGTGACGGAACCAAATTCAGGCATACCAACTTTTATCCAGCGGAACAGTATCACCGGGGCTTATTGGACACAATGGCGGATCTGCAGCGTGCCGGGCTGGGCGAGATCGAGGTTCATCTGCATCATGGGGTCGACCGCCCTGACACGTCGGAAAGCCTGCGGGCTCAGCTATTAAACTTTCGGGATAAAGTTGCTGCCGATCACAAATGCCTCTCGCGAATGGATGGTATTGGTGAGCCGATGTATGCGTTCGTTCACGGGAACTGGGCTCTCGGAAATTCCTCCGGCGGTAGATTCTGCGGTGTGGACAATGAATTTGAGATTCTCCGCGAGACGGGATGTTACCTAGACATGACTTTGCCCTCGGCACCGGATAGGAGCCAGGTGCCAATATTGAATGCAGTCTACGAGTGTGGGCTTCCGCAAAATGAGGCAGTACCACATAGAAAGGCCCGTCACCTGAGAGCAGGCGGAAAGCCGCCAACGTTACCCGTTATGATCACCGGCCCCTTGATGTTCGATTGGACGCAGAAAACAAAGGGCCTGCCGCTTCCAAAGATCGAGAATGGCGAGCTTGCAGGTTTCAGGCCGATGAATATAGCCCGAGTTAAGCGTTGGATCAGTGCGGACGTGACCGTACAAGGGCGACCGGAGTGGGTGTTTATAAAACTTCACTGCCATGGTTTTTTCGACCACGACCTTTCGGCTTGCATCGGCGAGGACGCTCGGAGGTTCTTCTCGGATATCATTGAATATGGTGAGAGGTCTGGTGAATACTCGGTCCATTTCGCCTCAGCACGCGAAGCTTTCAACATTGCAATGGCCGCAGTCGATGGGAAAAGTGGTGCCCCGGGCCAATTTCGGGACTATCGCCTAAAGTCTATTTCGGATCTCGAATAACGGTCTCTTATGGCAAAACCACGAGTGCTTCACATGGTCAATAGCTTCGAGATCGGAGGCACGGAGCTTCAGGCTTTAAAGGTGATTAATAGCCTTGCATCAAGTGACTACGATATATATGTAGCATCTTTGAGTGAAAAGGGTCCGCTGGGAAAGGAACTCCATTGGCTGGAACCTAATAGATACCAGTGCTTTCCGATCACGAGTTTCTACGATGGAAATTATTTGAGGCAACTATACCGATTCAGGCATTTTCTAAAATCCAATAAAATCAACCTAATACATTCCCACGATTTCTATACCAATATATTTGGAATGACGGGTGGTTTCTTGAGCGGAACAAAGGCAAGAATCGCATCGAAAAGGGCAACCTATAGCAAAAGCTCGATCAAACTGTTTGTTGAGAGACAGTCGTTCAAGTTCGCAGGAACCATACTGACGAATTCGAAAGCTGTGAGGGATTTTCTTGTCGCTCATGGAGTACCAAATAAGAAGTTAATTACCATATATAACGGATTAGACCTTCTCAGGTTTACGGAGGCATCTTCTTACCATTATGACAAGATCGAATCATTAACGGCGAAAGTCAACCCAAGCGCGAAAATCGTAACAATTGTTGCGAATATGCGAAGTAGCGTGAAAAACCATCACCTATTTCTTAGAGCCGCAAGGACGATAGCTGAGCAATATAGTTCAGTCGAATTTGTTTTAGTCGGCGATGGAGAACTAAGAGAAGAGCTGATCTGCACCGCGGATGATCTAGGGATTGGATCCAAATGCCATTTCGCCGGAAACTCAACGGCCATTCCAGAGATTTTGTCGATATCCGACATCGGTCTACTTTGTTCAAAATCGGAAGGTTTCTCCAATGCCATTCTAGAATATATGGCTGCCGGTCTTCCGGTAGTGGCGACAGATGTGGGGGGCGCTCGAGAGGCGATTATAGACGGAAAGACAGGTTTCCTGGTTCGTTCGGAGGATGAAGATGCGTTTGTAAGTTCCGTCCTAAAATTATTGCAGGACGACGGTCTGGCAAAGGCGCTTGGAGAGAGCGGGCGCAAAAGAGCTATTGAACATTTCTCAAATGAAGTTCAAATTGGTGCCATTAAGGGCTTATATAATTCCCTGTTAAATCGAGCTTGAATTCCGATCTCTCGATGAAGGTATGGGCGTTTATGAACTTGGAAAAAAAGACAGTGCGAGTTCTAATCGTTGCTCCAGCACTGCCGATCGTCGGTGGCCAAACAGTTCAAGCCGAACGCCTTCGAATAAAGCTAAATTACGAATCGGCCGTCGAAGTCGATGTTCAACCGATCAACCCCACTCTCCTCCCAAATCTTCAGAAAGTAAAGTATTTGCGCACTTTACTGACATGGCCAAAATACGCCTTTGATCTTTTGGTCAAAATTCCCAAATACGATGTCATCCATATATTTTCTGCGTCCTATTTGTCGTTTGTACTAAGCCCGTCACCGGCGGTGTTATTGGCTAGATTTTACGGCAAAACCACGATACTTAATTATCGAAGCGGTGAGGCGGAGGATCATTTAAGGCGGTGGCGGACTGCGGTACCGACGATCAGGATGTTTGACAAGATCGTCGTTCCGTCAGGCTATCTGGTTGATGTATTTGCTAAATTCGGTCTTGAGGCCGAGGCGATCTTTAATTTCGTTGATACGAAACGTTTTGCTTTTCGCGAGCGAAAACCATTACGGCCCGTATTTTTGTCAAATCGAAATTTCGAAGCACATTACAATGTCGGCTGTACGCTGCGAGCGTTCAAGATAATTCAGCAAAGCATCCCGGAGGCCAAGCTTAATGTCATAGGTGACGGGCCCGATCGAGAAGACCTTAAAAGGCTCTCCGGCGAACTGGAGCTCAATAACGTAGAGTTTCGAGGAGCGGTTCAGCCCACAGATATGCCAGCCATTTACGATGAAGCAGATATTTATCTAAACTCCTCCAGCATAGATAATATGCCAAATTCCATAATTGAGGCTTTTTCGGCGGGGCTGCCTGTGGTATCGACCAACGCTGGGGGTATTCCCTATATTGTCGAGGACGGGCGAACGGGACTGCTGGTTGAGATCGATGATCACGCTTCGCTCGCCGAGAATGCTTTAAGGCTTCTTACTGAAACAGATCTCGCGACCAGGATTGTAAGTGCCGCTCGCCAGGAGGTGTTAAGGTATTCCTGGGAGAACGTAAGAGACCAGTGGGTAAGGGTTTATACGGAGCTGGCCTCGAAGAATACATGATGGGAAAGGTCAGACAACTAAAGGGGCGAAGTTTTGATGAACTGTCGACACGCGGACGCCAGCTTCTCCAGAAGACGGCCGAGCGAATTGGAATCGCCTCCCTTTCGGATGAAGTTCCAAGCGGGCTGCGACTTTCGGCGACTGCACGCCACAATCTATCTTCTTTTCCCCAGAATCCCGAAAAATTTATTGAACTAGTGGAATCTGGATGGCCGGACGAGATTTCGAGAATTCTGAAAAACTGCGAAAAGATCCTTATAGGTAAATTCGACCTGCTAGGCTACGCGGATTTAGACTTTGGGGGAACGATTCCAAGCTGGCATCACGATCCGATCAGCGGAAAGGACTCCCCGATGGTTCACTGGACAGCCATCGACGAGATAAACCCAGAGGTGACCGGAGATAAAAAGGTAATATGGGAGCTTAATCGCCATCAATATTTGGTAACGCTGGGACAAGGCTACTTTTTGACGCAGGACGAACGGTATGCAAAATGTTTCTTGGGGCACCTCATAAGTTGGATGGAGTCCAATCCGCCCAAGTTCGGCGTCAACTGGCTCTCGAGCCTGGAACTGGCATTTCGGTCTATTTCGTGGATCCGTGCTTATTTTCTTTTTGAGAATTCGGAACTCATACCCCGGGAATTGAAATCGAGGATATTCAGTCTGTTATTCCTTAATGCTCGCCACATTGAAAAATACCTTTCGACCTATTTCGCTCCCAACACGCATTTGACTGGCGAGGCATTGGGTTTGTATTACGTCGGCACATTTCTTGATGCCGGAAGGTATTCGGAACGGTGGCGCGAGATCGGCTACGCAATCCTAAAGAAACAAGCATCGATCCACATTCGGTCTGATGGCAGCTATTGCGAGCAAGCGAGCCATTACGCTCGCTACACGGCCGATTTCTACGCGGACTTGACCTTTATCCGCAGGCGAGAAGGACTTCCAGTCGATGAACACATCTCGTCCCAGCATCGAAAACTCTACGAATTTTTGATGCACATATCCGGGTCCAACGGACTAACCCCGCTTTTTGGTGACGACGACGGTGGTAAGTATTTCTCATACGATGGCAGTCCGATCGACGACATGCGTTCGGCCGTTGCTTTAGGTGCGATTCTTTTCAAAGATCCTCAGTTGAAGTACACCGCGGGCGACGCAGGGCCTGAACTGTTGTGGGTTGCGGGTATTGACGGCCTCGCGGCTTTCGATCGAATTGAGAGTCAGCCACCGCCAGCGACGGCAAGAGCCTTTCCGGATGGAGGATATTTTGCCGCGAGATCATCATGGAAATCGGATGCGGACCATCTATTGATCTCGTGCGGGCAACATGGATTCCTTAATGGCGGCCACGCTCACGCAGATGCCTTATCCTTCGTGGCCCATTTTAATGGGCAGCCGGTTTTTGTTGACTCAGGAACGTATGTTTATACGACCGATCTTGAGGCTCGTAATAGGTTCCGGTCAGGAAGCTCACATAACTGCGTTACGGTAAACGGCACCTCTGCCGCCGAACCCGATGGCCCGTTTTCCTGGCGTACCATGATCGATGGGAAACTGCTAGAATGGTCGAATAGAGGCGATCAAATCATCTTCGAAGGCGAACATGCTGGCTTTGAAGACTTAGGTGTAAGCTACTCGCGCTGGATAGAATGGGAAGATCCGCACGAGATTAAGCTTACAGATGTATTCAAAAGTACCGTCGAAAATACATTTGAGATAAATTTTATTCTTGATGCCGAGTGTGCTCCCGAAATCGATGAGCGTAGAGTTCGGATTTCGCGGAATATCGGAGTTGACAAATTGGTAGTAGCCCTAAGGATGACCAGCCCAATAATCTCAGGCACCTGGGAGTTAAAACCACACCAAATTTCCCCGATCTATGGAAAATTGGTGGGTTCAAAGCGTCTCGCATATACTTGCAGACGTTCTGGAGAGTTTGCCATCCCGATATCTATCCAATGGGAGGTTGCTTGCCGATCGCAATGATCAAACCCCATAGTCGAATCAATTTATTAACACGCCGAATATTTTGAACATTTTCCAGAAGATTCAATAGATTGGCAGTTTACAAAGCGGGAGGTAATGGATGGATGGACGAAACGATTGAACAAGATAATCATCCTCGCTTCGACCAACGGCCTTGGGGAACTTTCACCGTCCTCGATGAAGGTGTGGGTTTCAAAGTCAAACGAATAGAAGTTTTGCCTGGAAAGCGTTTGAGCTACCAAAAGCACGCTCAGCGAAGTGAGCATTGGTTCATTGTCGAGGGAACTGCGAAAGTCACTCTGGACGGTCAGGATGTGATCAAAAAGAGTGGCGAATCAGTAGATATCGCTGTAGGAACTGCTCACAGAGTTGAGAACCCCAGAGACGAGCCGTTGATCTTTATCGAAGTTCAACGAGGTCCGTATCTGGGCGAAGATGACATTGTAAGATTCGAAGATGATTTCGGCCGAGCAAAGCAATAGCAAAAGGACTCTCGTGATCTCTGATGTGCGGTATTAATGGAATTGTCTTTTCCAAAGGGTCGGGCCGATCAGTCGTGCCAGATCTTATTGTGCGCATGCGAGATATTCTTACGCACCGCGGGCCGGATCAGGAAGGAATCTTTGTCGACGGCCGCGTCGGCCTCGGGCATAGACGGCTTTCGATCGTAGATCTAAAGACTGGCCAGCAGCCGATGTATAGCGATGACGGTTCTTTGGTAATTGTTTACAACGGCGAGGTTTATAATCATCTGGAACTCCGGCCCGAGTTGGAAAGGCTCGGCTTCGCATTTCGCACTACTTCGGACACCGAAACGATACTGAAGGCATATCAAGCATATGGACCCGAGGCAATACAAAAGTTTCGAGGGATGTTTGCCTTTGCGGTTTGGAATAAAGCGAATAATGAGCTCTTTATCGCACGCGATCGGCTGGGCGTCAAACCACTTTATTATGCTGTAGGCGACGATAGAAGCCTTTATTTTGCGTCCGAGATAAAGGCCTTGCTTGCGGCGGGTGCGGTGAAACCCGAGATCGAGTTTAGATCCCTGACGGATTATCTGGCCAATCACGGCACGTCAGGCGAGTTGACGATGTTCGCGGGAGTTAAACGCCTCTTGCCGGGCCACACCCTGACTTTTAAGAATGACCAGACTACTATCACGAAGTACTGGGATATCTCTTTCGATCGTGCCGACGTAGCTAACCGATCAGACAAAGGTTGGATCGACGAGTGGTATTCGCTTTTCCAGGAATCGGTGAAGCTGAGGCTGATGGCGGACGTCCCACTCGGGATGTTCCTCTCCGGCGGGATCGATTCGAGCGCGATAGCGGCGGAGATGTCGCGTCTGGTCGATGAACGGATCAAGACATTTTCGGTTGCATTCGCCGAACGCGAGGCCAACGAGCTGCGATACGCCCGGCTGGTTTCTGAAAGGTTCAATACCGACCATCACGAAGTGATCGTCTCGCCCGCGGAGTTTTTCACTGCTTTACCGGAGCTGATTTGGCATGAGGACGAGCCCTTAGCCCATCCCTCGAGCGTGGCATTAAACTTTGTCTCGAGGCTGGCGGCTCAACATGTGAAGGTTGTCTTAACCGGCGAGGGCAGCGACGAGAGTCTTGCAGGATATGGGCGATATGGGAAAACACTTACGAATCTTCGGTTGGGCCAGGCGTATGATTCTTTTTTTCCAAGATCACTTCGCGGCTATATTACGGATAAAATTGAAGGATTGCCGATAGAATCAAAGACCAGGCACAAGCTCCGAAAAAGCTTCTTGGTTGTGGAACCGACAATCGAATCGGCGTATTTTGATAATTTCGCGGTTTTTTCAAGATCGATGCAGAGTGGATTGCTATCTGCGTGGACCAAGGAACGGTTGAACGGTTCGTCAGATCCTTATTTGGAAATGTCGCGGCTTTTTAACAGTATCGACAAAGGCGAACTGCTCGACCGGATGTTATACACCGACACGAAGACTTACCTTCACGAGCTTCTGATGAAACAGGACCAGATGTCGATGGCGGCTTCGATCGAGAGCCGGGTTCCCTTTTTGGATCATAAATTGATGGAGTTTTCCGCATCGATGCCGTTGAATATGAAGCTCCGCGGGCGATCAACGAAGTTTGTACTCCGGCAGGCAATGAAGAATCTCCTGCCCGCTGAGATATTAACACGAAGCAAAATGGGGTTCCCGGTTCCGATAGGCAACTGGTTCCGAGGTGAGTTCAAGCATATTGTTGACAAGTTTGTGTTATCGGATCGTTCCTTGGAACGCGGTATTTTCGAGCCCGAAGCAGTGAAAAATCTCGTTGCGAGACACATGAGTGGAGAAAACCACGATGAAAGACTCTGGTCGCTAGTCAATTTTGAAATGTGGCAGCGGCGGTTCATCGACAGGTAGGAGAAGGGCGGCCAGATTATTCTAGATTAGAGATTGCGAGTTAAGGGCATTTCGTGAAAATTCTTTGGCTAAAGACTGAGTTGCTGCATCCGGTGGATAAGGGCGGGAAAATACGCACTTATCAGATGCTGAAGGAGTTGCGTCGGAGCCACCACATCACCTATTTGACGCTGGACGATGGCACGGCCGATCCAGATGCAGTGGACTTGGCCCAGGAATACGCACACGACGTCATAACGGTTTCCCATCGCGTAACACCTAAGTTTAGTCCCCGTTTTTATACGGAGATCGCCGGTAATTTGGTCTCTTCGCTTCCCTATTTTATGGAGAAGTATCGATCTCGGCAGATGCAGGAAGAGATATCGCGATGTTTGAAGACCTCACAGCCTGATATTTTGGTATGTGATTTTCTGCAGGCATCCATTAACCTGCCGGAATCCATTGACATTCCGGCAGTTCTATTCCAGCACAACGTTGAGGCGATGATCTGGAGACGTCATGCCGATGTGGCATCAAATCCTCTGAAAAAGGCGTTTATGATAAGCCAATGGAAACGAAGCGTTCGGTATGAAGCCAGGACGTGCAAAAGGTTCGACGCGGTCGTCGCGGTGTCGAAAGAAGATGCGGAAGTGTTCCGTAACGATTATCAGGTATCGAGCGTTTTCGATATTCCGACTGGCGTCGATACTGATTTCTTTGTGGAAAGTAAGAAAAGGACCTCGACTCGCCCAAATATCGTATTCACGGGTTCAATGGATTGGCTGCCCAACAATGACGGAATTGTCTGGTTCGTTAAAGAGGTCTTGCCGGTAATTAAAAAACAAACACCAGACGTCACTTTGACCGTAGTCGGACGTGACCCATTCCCGGAACTGCTGAAGCTTGCTGAATGTGACTCGAGCGTTATTGTCACCGGTCGAGTTCCCGACGTGCGCCCAGATATGATGAAGGCCGCAGTCTATATCGTTCCATTGAGAATCGGGGGCGGAACCAGGCTAAAGATATACGAGGCAATGTCGATGGGACTTCCCGTTGTCTCGACAACGGTAGGCTCGGAAGGGCTTCCGTTATCGGACGGCCAAGAAATCCTGCTAAGGGATAACGCTGCAGATTTTGCCGACGCGCTCGTTAGGCTACTTCAACACCCCGACGAAGCACGCAAGCTCGGCGAAACCGGGGCCAAGCGCGTTAGAACTGAATTCAGCTGGCAGAACGCAGCCAAATGCTTTTCGGAAATCTGTCGGATAATGCAAACGAGGGGAAAAGAAGAATCGAGATTTTTGGAACTCGAGGCGTCGAAGTAAGATCTTCGTAAATCACATTCAAGGTGAATGGGGCTGTCTTAATTGTTGATCGTAGTGTTCAATTCCACAGTAAACAAGTGAGATGACCGAACGCAACTTATTAAATTCTTTTAGCGCTTTGCTGACGAAATATCTTTACGGCGTAGCTGCATTTGTCTTTCTGGTCGCAATCTCATTCACATATGGCTATTTTTGGGCAGATGCTGCGGATTATGTAGATTCGGTTACTGCATTCCAGAACGGTAAAGACTATAATTTTGTGGATTTCGGACACTTGCTTTGGCGACCGCTAGGTTGGTTGGTGTGGTCGACGTTTTTTGACCTTTCAGACCCGAGCATATGGCGTTATCAGATCTTTCAGATTTTTCAGGGGTTTAGTTATGCCGCCGGTTTCGGTTCGACCCTCTTGGTCGCATATATATTGCGTGTTTTGAAGGTCCACGACTGGGTGAACATTTTAACTGTGGCTACATTTATTTGTTCGCACGCTTTCTTAAATTTCTCGCAAACAGGCACAACGTACATAACTGCCCTCTTCTTTTTGCTCCTAGGGATTGCTCTCGTTGTTAATCCATCATCAAGTAGGCCAAATGTTTTCGCGGGTCTGGCAGGTGTTTCTTTTGCATTGTCCACGGGATTCTGGATAGCTTTCGTCTGGGCGATACCAGCAGCAATGCTTGCAGCCCCGATTCTATTTGGTTTCAATCGCAAAAATTTGACGCGCTCGGCTTTGACGCTATCGGCTTTTGTAATCGCTGTCCTAGTTATCTTCGGGGGAGCTATCGTCGTTCTGAAAATCGATAGTATTCAGGGGATAATTGCATGGATATCTGTTGCTTCACATGGGAATGCCACCCATGGTTTAGCTCGAGTTATATTCGGAATCTCTCGGTCGTTCGTTTTTATGGGGGATGGCGGAGCTGAGATCAAGCAGTTCCTTCTTTCAAATTCTAATACTCAGAACGCGATATATGCTCTATTTAATGCCACTATATTTAAGTTTCTGGCATTCTACCTTGTTGGATTATTGGTAAGCATTGTCCTGTTGGGTTCTGAGCATGGTCGCCGGTTCTTCCTCTTTCTGATTGCGTCATGTCTGCCGTTGGCAATATTCGCAATATCATTCGATGGGGCGGCAATCGAACGCTATCTGCCGTTAGTCCCAGCTGTTTTTATTGCTTTTGCTTTAAGTCTTCATATCGCACGACATCGACTCGTTATGGGTTTTTTAGTCCTTTCAGCAGTTCTGCTTATCTTATCGAACACAATCTCAATCGTTCGATGGGAGCAACTTGCTCTCGATCCAAGTCATGTGGAACGTGCATCGCTTGCAAAGCCCTTATTTGCAAGGAATGCAGTTGTCTTCCTTGTTAATTGGAACGAGCCCTTAGTCAATTTCAACCGTAGTTTTCCATTCCACGAGCTAAACAATTATGGAAATGCCCGCTACAACGTTCTCGTTACGCCCGGTCTCGATCAAACCAGAACGTGGCGCGAGGAGTTCGCCACTCGGGTCATTACCGCCTGGGAAAAAGACAGGGAAGTATGGGTATCAACCCGTGCACTCGAGACGGTGCCTGCTCCTGAATGGAAATGGGTTGAAGGTGGCGACGCGAATGTGGGATGGATCGATTTTCCAACCTTTTTTGATGGGCTAGACCTCGGTGAGGGTGTAAGGAACGTTGATGGATTTTTCAAACTTCCAAGAACCGAACGAAACGATTTTGTCCTCAGCCAATTCGCTTCTACATTCGATAAAGCGCTTTGAATAGCATTTGATGAAGAAGATTTAAGGGGGTGGCAGACCGGATCGACAAGTTTCCAATTGGACTCTAGCTGTCAGCGAACCTTGCCCTAGTTGCACCAACTATATAAAAGATGAACCTTCAGGAACCAATGAAGCAAGCGACGAATCGGGCGTACTGGCTCTTTTTTACCTTGGTCGCTCTTGTCTTAGTTTTCCCGATCACAATCGTTGAAATTCCTCCGTTGGTAGACTTGCCGAATCATGCAGCTCGGGTACATATACTGGCGAACTATAGTTCGACGCCCGCATATCGTGAGACGTTCGAAGTCGCGTTCTCGGCTGTGCCAAACATCATCCTTGACTTGATCGTCGTACCATTGACCAAAGAGATCGGTATTTGGGTTGCGATCAAAACGTTTCTTATCTTCACGGTTTTGATCTTCCTGATCGGCTGCGATCTTATTGGAAACGCAAGACATTTAGGCCTTTCCGTTTCGCCGCTCATCGCTTCATTTTTTGTATATAGCTCCACGTTCTTTTATGGATACTTAAATTATGTCTTCAGCGTCTCACTTTTCTTGGTGACATTTGGATTATGGCTTCGCTGGCGCCACGAACCTTCGATTCCCCGCTTGTTGATTTTAAGCTTTTTAACCGTCTTAGTTTACCTATCACATTTATCTTCCTTTGGATTTCTATTCCTTGGGGTTACATGCGTTTTTGTTGTCGACTGTTTATCGTCCAGTTCTCGTCTGAGTTGGCGGTTCATCGTCTTCGACGGCATTATTTTTCTGCTGCCGTGCTTGATGTTTTTTTCGTATTTAGGAGGCGGCGGATCATGGCGAGACATAAGATGGGATGGAATAACGTCGAAGCTGATTGCCCTTGGAGGAGTATTCCGAAGTTACGATCTCGCATCCGATGTCGTCTTTTTAATTCTTTTCTCTGTGTGTATTGTTTGGCTGTCCTTCTGCAAGAGCTTTGAAATTGACCGACCTGTCTTTTATGTTGCGGTAGTCTTTTTTATTATTTTCATTCCCTCCCCATCTGTTTTTATTACGGGCGATGCCGATGTGCGAATAGTCTTACCCGCGTTTGTACTTTTAATTTGCTCTCTTCGAATTCCTTTGGCCACTATTTTAAACTTCCGACACAGTATCGCGATCGGCATTTTTCTGTCGGCATTGCTATGTTCACGTCAAGCGCTTATTTCCTATAATTGGAGTCAAATGTCAAAAGAGTTGGTAACAATCTCGAAGCTGTTTAAGGTTCTTCCGCCACACTCAAGAATCTACCCGTTATACGGAAGGGGAGTTGAAGAAAACATGGGTAAGCAAGAGCGACCGATGCTTTCTGTGCTTTCTCTTGCTACTATTGATCACGGAGCTATTCCTCCGACCCTATTCGCGTTCCGAGGACAAAATCCCTTAATTTTTCGCACTGAACCTGCGTATGCGTCGTTGAGTCATATTAACGAAAGACAATGGTTAGCCCTCATCTCTGTTTATGATTATGTCTGGACTTACCAAATAGACGCCGAGAGTACCGAAGAATTATCCCAGCGAGCGGATCTGGTGGTTCGCGAAGGGAAAGCGGCAATCTGGAAGATAAAGTCACAACTATAGGACAAATGAAAATAAGTATTTTTGGATTGGGATATGTTGGTGCGGTTTCGGCGGCATGTTTTGCTGGCGACGGGCATGAGGTTGTTGGTGTCGATGTCAGCGAGACAAAGGTAAACCTAATCAACTCAGGTAAAACGCCGATCATCGAAGAAGGAATCGGCGAGTTGATCGCTAAGACCGTTAGTGAAGGTAGTTTGCGGGCGACGACTGATGTGCGCGAGGCGATTCTTTCGACTGAGATATCGCTTGTTTGCGTTGGCACTCCGTCAAATGAGAACGGGTCGTTGAAGCTGGACTATGTCGAACGTGTGAGCGAGCAGATCGGCGAAGTTTTGGCCGACAAACCCGAGCGGCACATTGTCGTCTTTCGAAGTACAATGTTGCCCGGGACGATCGAAATGCTCGTAAAACCGGCGTTGGAACGAAGTTCGGGCAAAAAGGCCGGCATAGATTTTGACCTTTGCGTAAATCCGGAATTCCTTCGCGAAGGCAGTTCGATCAAGGATTTCTACTCGCCGCCGTTCACGTTGATTGGAACTGACAAGCCCGGAGCCGGCCAAAGGCTTCGGGAGCTTTATTCATCAGTCGACGCTCCTATTTACGTAACACCCATTGGAGCGGCCGAAATGGTCAAGTATGCCTGCAACTGCTTTCACGGCTTAAAAGTCGCTTTTGCTAACGAGATCGGTAATGTCTGTAAGGAATCGGGCATAGACAGTCACGACGTGATGGATGTGTTTGTTAAAGACACTAAGCTCAATCTCTCCCCCTACTATCTCAAACCTGGCTTCGCTTTTGGCGGCTCTTGTTTGCCTAAAGACCTCCGTGCTTTGTCGTATAGGGCAAAGGAACTTGACGTACCGGTCCCGGTGCTTGAGGCGACACTGACTAGCAACCTTCTGCAGATCGAGCGGGCGGTTCAGATGGTCACTCGCACCGGTAAGAAGAAGGTTGGTTTCCTCGGATTTGCGTTCAAGGCTGGGACCGATGACCTTCGTGAATCACCGGTCGTCAGCATTATTGAGCGTTTGATCGGCAAGGGTTACGACGTGCGCCTCTACGATCGAGAGGTGTCGGTCGCGAAACTGGTCGGTGCGAATAAAGAGTACATTGAGAATGAGATCCCGCATATTTCGCGACTGATGGCTGAGAGCGTTGAAGACATCCTAGCGCACTCGGAAGTAGTAGTCGTCGGCAATAAGGCAGATGAGTTTAATACTATCGCAAACAAGATAAGTGAAGATACTTTGATCATTGACCTCGTTCGGATTTTCGGTAAACGCACCTCTGATGCGAGCTATCAAGGAATCTGTTGGTGATTGGATATCTGTTCTGAGTTGCCCATATTATCCGCGACTTGGTTCGAACCGGCAATGAAGCGAATTCCAGTCATTTTTCTTTTGGGCCTTATTATTTGGATCCCGACGGCATGGTTGCTCGGGAGCGGTCTGGTGGTCACCTTGAAGCTTGAACAAGCCGACGCGATCGTCGTTCTGGCCGGATCCGAAGATTATCTGGAACGCACCGCCGAGGCGGCCAGACTGTACAAAACCGGGGTTTCAGGGCGCGTTTTGCTCACGAACGACGGAGTGAAGGGGGGATGGAACAGTGAGCTGCAAAGGAATCCGTTTTTTGTCGAACGCGCCAGGTGGGCTTTGATCGAAAACAGCGTTCCCGTAGAAGCGATCGAAATCGTCCCCGGTACCGTAAAAGGGGATAGCTCGACCGGAACGGAAAATGAGGCTGACGCAGTGATCCGCTATTGCATCGATTCGGAAACCAAATCGGTTCTTATAGTGACATCGGCGTACCACACCCGTCGAGCGCTTTTTATCTACCGGACCGCGATTGATGACAGACGGTTAGAGTTCGGAATCTCTCACCCGAAGCCTGCATCGTTTGACGTGCCAAATCCTTTGTGGTGGCTTAGCCCGAAAAGCTGGTATCACATCGTAAGCGAGTATGTAAAGATGCCGTTTACCCAGACGTTTTGGAAAGTGAGCGTCGCGATATTGATTTATGTGGTCTTCGCATCGTTCCCCCTGGAATAATGACAATGCTACCATAACGGCGGGGAGTGGCCGACAAAATTGACGAAATGCTTGATCTAGTCTTCGAACGATTTTCTGAAGTTCCGATACCTGCGTTCAAGAACCTTGACGATGATCGCGGGTGCCAGTGAGAATCAATTTCATTACTCTATTTAATGGTATATTCTTGGATTGCGAATTCCCATTACACCATTTTGCGTTTGGTTGTAGGTTAGTTCAATTGGAGGTTAGCTCGAAGTGACAAATCCTCTTCCGAGTAGAATTCCGTCGCTGGACGGGTTACGAGCGTTTTCAATTGCGTTGGTGATTTTCGGACATCTTGCAGGAACTAAGTTCTTCCCATTTCCGTATGAGGTTCTCAATGCCGGAAACATGGGTGTTCGAATTTTTTTCGTCATTTCCGGCTTTTTGATCACAGGTATTCTGATAAAAGAGTTAGACCGCTCTGGCTCGATAAACCTGAAGAAATTCTACTACCGCCGGACACTCAGAATATTTCCACCCTACTACTTCTTCCTAGCAGTGATGGGCTTGGTCGGACTCACCGGATACCTTAATATTCCCTTGGGGGACTGGTTAGCTTCAGTCCTTTACGTAAGCAACTTTGCACAAATATCAACGTGGGAACTTGGACACACCTGGTCACTTGGAGTTGAAGAACAATTCTATTTGTTGATGCCCGCAATTCTACTTATCGGCAAGCGGAGAGCCGTATACGTCTTGGCGCTCGTAATTTTGCTGACGCCGTTTGTTAGGCTCCTAACCTATCTTTCGTTCCCAGATCCCGAACTGCGCTGGGTGTCAATGGGGTTTCAGGCAAACGCCGATAGTCTTGCGACAGGATGCATGCTTGCGTTCGCTAAGTCACGCTTGGATGCATCACGTGTTTACCAGCAAATTCTGAATTCGCGCCTCTTCGTCTTAGTTCCATTTATAGCTCTCGGGCTCAACTATTTTGCAGACCGGCCGCGAATTTTTCTTTTCCTATGCATAACCACAATCAATATCGCCACGGCTGTCAGTATCGATTGGGCTGTTCGAAATCATGATTCTTTCGTCGGTGGTGTCCTAAATGCCCCCCCCCTCATTTACATTGGGACTCTAAGTTACTCTTTATATCTCTGGCAACAAGTCTTCCTCAATCGAAATTCGGACACAGTCTTGACGAGTTTTCCACTCAACATAGGTCTAGCGACAGTCCTCGCATTGCTTTCTTTCTACCTCATCGAAAAACCCTCTCTTCGGTGGCGACAAAAGTATGAGCGGAGGCTATTTTGAGAATAAACGCGTAGGTGGGGGAGGAGGATAAAAATACCTCCCTACGATCAAGACTTGGCGAAAATAAGAAACGGAGTCTGTTTATTCGTGTCCGGCATTTCGCTGATTTTCTCCAAACCGTTCTTCTTGCAGGTGTCGGTAATGTAATTCCGTGTCTCAAAGACCTCGCCTCCTGCCGTGAGACGTCCTCGGGGCTGATGTCCGGTGAAGCGGAAGATGTTGCCTGCGTAAAGCACTCTAACAGCGTGAATCGAGGACAGAATGTTTCCTGTAACAATCCCCTTTCGAAACTTCCACCAATAATATGCGGGAGCCTGAAACATTATAAACAGTAGCCCACCCTTTCGGATCACACGTGAAAATTCCGACAAGGCGCGGTCGTTATTTAGAAACATCAAGACGCCTCTACAGACAACCACATCCATCGAACCATCGGATAACGGCAGTAGATCGCCACTGCCGCGAAGAAATGCGACACGATCCTGTAACCCCTCATCGGCGTATTTTTGGATTCCTACTTGGCCAGTTTCCGGCACATAATCCAATCCGATTCCAAATGCGCCGTTTTTTACGAATGGAAGCATTTCTTGGCCGGCACCGCATCCTATATCCAGCACGCGACGGATCTCGGTGCCTTTCGATGCGTTAAGAAATCCGTCGTAACGAAGGTCAGTTTCACAAAACATTTCCCATTCTCGAGAGACATACGAGTTGAATCCATTAAACCTGTTGCTATCGAAGCTCTGAAATTCGTCGGCCCTTATCACGTTATTTTCATTGTAAAGCTTCTGCATTATATACCTCAAAATATCCTTTAAAAAATAGTCCGAGACCTAAAGTTTACATTCGGGACAACGAGATTCTAGCCTGAAGCAGTCGTACAGGCAAACTAGAGAAGTGCAATCTGATTCGAAAGTTTATTCAGGATCGGACCATGCTGTAGCGAAAGAAAGCTAAGCAAACTGTTGCAGATCAGTGGAGTAAAGCTGAAGCTAGTGGAACATCACCATTCAATCCGAAGCGGGTTGCTAAAAAGCCAGCCGTCGAATTCTTGATATACCAGATGCCGCTTTCCGGCCTGTAGACCGCTAGGTCAGCCCGGCCGTCGCCGTCATAGTCCGCGGGAGCGGGAATATCCGACCCGAGGCCGAACTGCTCAACATGCATATTACCCGTTGCCTGCTCAAATCTATACCAGATGCCATTTGATGGGCGATATACAGCGATATCCGTGACGCCGTCACCGGTGTAGTCGGCCGCAACCACTTTGTCCGATTCGAGGCCGAACTGAACCGCATAAAATCCAGCACTGGAACGCTGTAAATACCACACGGCAGTCGTAGGGCGGTAGACCGCAAGATCAGACTTCCCATCCCCGTCAAAATCTCCAATTACGGGGCGGTCCCCAATCATTCCGAATTTAACACTGGAAAAAGCTCCATTAGAGCTGTTCAACGAGTACCAAACACCGTCGGACGGACGCCATATTGCTATATCGGAGACACCATCGCCGTCATAGTCAGCGGCTACTGGTTTGTCGCCTGCCAGGCCAAATTGCCGTACAGTTACGGTTTGGTTCGCGCTGTTGAGGATATACCAGTTTCTATCTGTGGGGCGAAAAACAGCAATATCAGTCTTTCCATCTCCGTCAAAATCGGCCGGCGTCAAGATGTCGTCTGAAAGCCCAAAAACGACACTAGCATCGCCTTGTGTGCTGCGTTTCAGGTACCACACACTGCTTCCGGGCCGGAAAAGAGAAATGTCAGCTCTGCCATCTCCGTCATAATCATGCAGCACTCCGCTGGTCGTCATGGCATTGCAATCCGAACGCTTGCCGGAGGTCACACAAGCGGTTCGCTCGTTGAGTGTGAGGATGTCAGCACCGATATCTCTGCCGTCAGTCCCCGCATTCTTGTAAGGCGAATCGTTTCGCAAACTGTATATAGCTCCGTTATAGTTCTCAAAGCCGATCGAACTCACGCTTGATGGATAAAATGAATCACCTGGCATACCCGCTGAGCTT
>JBGTKY010000002.1:0-64653 GCA_041744395.1 Pyrinomonadaceae bacterium
TACAGGCGTTCAAGGACGATTACAACGGCTTCAGACCACACAGCTCGCTGTGTGGTCTGACCCCGAATCAGGTTGTCGAAAGACATCGCAAGACCCGGAATTCTCTACTTTAGACTGGCATCGAAATGGGGGGTAGCTTAATTGGTGTAGTAGCTGGAGCTTCAGTTGGTAGTGTTAAAGGAGCAGTAATAGGAGGGGTTGGTACTGGAATTGCTGGACTTCATTACGCTGAGTCTACAGCCAATGCCGACCGTACTGAAGCACGTAAAGTTTACGATTTAGAGGTGTCGACGATACGCAAGACGAATCCGAACGCTGCTCGTCGCAGTGATTTTATGGATAATAAGAGACGTGAGTTGCGTAAATGCGATAGGCTTCCGCCCCGGATCAAACAACCGTTCTATACAATTCAGTCTGCCAGCTAGTCGGTCCATAACGATGGTGAATATATGAAAAAAGAAAAGATAGTAACTGGGTTGTGGTATTCACTTTTAAGTTTAATTATATGGTTTGGCCTCCTAGTTTTCTTCGACGTGGTGAGAACTGAACAGAGTGGTTTAGAACTTAGCGCTAAAGATGTCTTTTTCTCAAACTTGCCATTCATGTTGGTAACGGCGCTAATCAGTGGTTTCGGCATGTCGTTGATCATTGATAAGCGACGATCGCCGGATTGAGACTCAATGTTTCAGCACAACCATTTCTTATATCAGAAGTGTCTTCGTGGAAAGCGAGGATTGGCGATCCGGATTGGCTCGGCAACGCCGAAACCGGGTTCTGGGCTGAGCCATTATGGTCTTCGACTGATAGCACCCGAGATCGATCGCCGTTCGAATCGGCAGTTTTTCAATCGATAAAAAGTACTTCAGAAATCAACGGACTCGACTTCGGGAGACGGAAATACTGCAGGCCACTAATCCAGCATAATGAGGTGGTAAAGAAGTAAATGAAGTGTTCTCTGCGGTGAGGATCGTTAAGACCGAGTCTCGACATAATCAGCCGCAGGCGACGGAAATCCTGCCGGGATTTGAGCGTCTACAAGCGGTAGCGGAAGTTTGTTGGGATGACGCGATGGGAAATAAAATTGCATGTTTCACGTTGTACCATACATGAAACGCAGTGGCAAGATTGGCCTCCATATTTAGACCACAATAAGAACTGACTTTGTTGAACCCTGAGATGAGATCTTCTTTGTTGACATGGTCTGTGTCTGCACGATCTGGAGAAGAAATATCCGCTTGGAGCGAAGCAGCATCCATGACTTCTCTAATCGAACGAACGTAGTCGCCCTATAGTCGAATGGGAACCCAATGTTCAAACTGAAAGTCGTCGATTACGACAGTTCAAGCTGCTGATGAAAAGTTTAGCCCTGTCGGTCGGTGGGCGACCCGCCCCGTTCCTTCCACTCGGACAAGACCAATCCCGCGATTCGTTCTCCCATATCGGCACGCCTCGAACCTAGTTCACCGGCGCCGTCAACATGTCTCCCCAAAAACCTCTGTCCGACACATCCTATCGAATGCCAACTATCGAACCCATAACCGTGTCGACCAACGTTCTTTCCATGCCCGGAAAGACGCGGTGCCCCAGTGCCCAAATTCCCGCCATTTTAGCAGGTGAGGAAGCGGCGATTTAGTAACTGTAAAGTAATGGAAATGTAACGAGTCGATAACATGCTCAGATTATAGTTTCGTTTGTTCCCTACATAAGACAAACCAAACGGAGCTTGACTATGAATCTTCTATCTTGGGCTATTCGCCCTATTGCCTTTTTGTTTCTTATCGCATTTTCGGCCACGGCTGGGATGGCTCAAGGTTCCGGGAGTATTTCGGGACGCGTGTTAGACGGCACTACGGGAAATGCCTTGCCTGGAGCGAGCATCAGGGTTGACGGAACGCCGCTTTCCGCGGAAACCGATCGAACGGGTGCGTTTACACTTATCAGCGTACCAGCGGGCGCCCAGAAAATTACTGTGTCATACCTCGGGTTCGAACAACAGACTCTGGATGTAACCGTTCCGGCCGGTGGCCGAACCGCTGATCTTGCAGTCGAACTCGAAATAGGCATCCGCGAGGTAGTCACGGTAGAGTCGCCGATTCTTGAGGGTCAGGCAAGAGCTCTTAACCAGCAAAAAGAATCTTTGAACATTCAGAGCATTGTTTCTTCGGATCAGATCGGACGTTTTCCCGATCCGAATGCGGCGGAAGCTGCCCAGCGGATTCCCGGTATTACGATCGAGCGCGATCAGGGCGAAGGCCGATACGTTCAGGTTCGCGGAACCGAGGCTCGCCTCAATTCAACGCAGATAAACGGCGAGCGAGTTCCATCACCCGAAGGCGATGTTCGGCAGGTCGCGCTGGATGTGATACCGGCAGACCTGCTAGATTCGATCGAAGTCACAAAAGCTCTAACGGCCGATCAGGACGCAGACTCAATTGGTGGTACCGTTAATTTGATAACCAAAGGAGCACCTGAACGGACGCGCGTTTCCTTAACCTTCGGGCTCGGCTATAACCGATTGGTGAATGATGGGATCGAGAACTTCAATGGCACCTTCGGCCGCCGATTCGCAAATAAGAAATCAGGTTTCCTTTTTTCAGGAAGCTACTTGAATACTCGTCGCGGGTCGGAAAGCACCGAGCCAGCCTACGACAAAGGCTTCCTTGAGGAGATCGAGATTCGAGATTATCAGGTCAATCGACGGCGTTGGGGAATCAATCCTTATGTCGATTACCGATTTTCCAATACCTCGGAAATCTATTTTCGGGGCATCTTTAATGATTTCAAGGACGACGAATTTCGGCGGGTCGTGGGGTACAAGGTTGCGGATAACGAGATCGCCCGCGAGCTTCGGGATCGCTTGGAGACACAGCGGATCTACCAGTTCGCCGGTGGCGGACGGCACCTGCTTGGCCGATCGATCATGATCGATTATCGCCTTTCTTACGGCTATGCCGAGGAAGATGAGCCCAAGAACATCAGCTCAGCTTTCCTTCAGGAAGATGTTGAATTCGCTCCGAACGTTTCGCCTGATTCGATAGATCCCGAAAATATTCAGGCAAATCCACTGAATCAGGATATCAACCAGTTTATTTTTGACGAGCTTACATCCGGCGATAACTTCACGGCGGAAAGCAGTTTTACGACTCAGTTCAATGTAGCCGTTCCACTGCCGACCCGCAACAATTTTGCCGGAACTTTGAAGTTTGGGATCAAGAATCGTTTCAACCGCAAGGAACGCGACAACGAAGAGTTCGAGTTTGGTCTCGACGAAGATCTTTTTTTGGTCGATATTCTTGATCCGAATTTTAACAAAACACCCTACCGCGGCGGAGTTTACGAGTTTCTGCCCTTTTTTCAAGATCCGCAAAGGATCGCTGCGATACGCAATTCTCCGGGCGCCGAAAGTGAAAAGCTTTTCGAAGAAGATTCTGCAGATTACGACGCCCGCGAGAACATCTTTGCATTTTACGCAATGGCCCAGCTCGGCTTTGGTGACAGGTTCGTCCTAGTTCCCGGACTTCGTTATGAGCAAACGGACGTTGAATATACCGGGTTCAGGGTATTGTTCGATGACGAAGGTGATTATGACCTGACGGAACAGCTTAACGGCGACAACTCTTTCCGAAACTGGTTCCCGTCCATCCACGCAAAATATAGGTTCGGCGACAATACGAACTTCCGAGTCGCTTATACACGTTCCCTCGCTCGGCCAAACTACGTCGATCTGGTTCCGTTCCAACTGATCTTGCGAGAAGACAGTGAGGTAGAACGAGGGAATCCGTTCCTTCTTCCGACGACCTCTGACAACTTCGATGTACTCGTTGAACACTACTTCCAAAACGTCGGGGTGATCTCAGGCGGATTCTTTTACAAGCGGCTTGAGGACTACATTTTCCCGTTCCGGTTCGAAGAAGATCTCGCCTTTGGCGGTGAGCCAACGACGTTCGAAGTGCTCGAGCCGCGGAACGGAGAGAGTGCAAGCCTTTACGGTCTCGAGCTTTCGTATAACCAACGATTCAGCTTTCTTCCTAAACCTCTCGACGGCTTTGGAGTTTACGCAAATTATACGTATGTAAATTCCGACGCCGTGCTTCCGAATGAGGAGATCGGCGAACCTGGACGCGATTCAATATTGCCCGGCCAGGCCAAGAACGTGGCGAATTTTTCGGTATTCTATGAGAAGTATGGCTTCTCTGGCCGTGGCTCGCTCCATTATCGTGACCGCTATTTGAGCGAGGTTGCCGGATCGCCCGCATTCGACCTTTTCGTCGACAACCACATGCAGTTCGATTTTTCGGCAAGCCAACGTATTACAAAAAACATTCGCATCTTCGCTGAGTTTATCAACATCAATAATCGACCATTTGTAAGTTACGAAGGCGTCTCAAACCGGATCCGCCAGGACGAGCGATACAAGTGGTGGTCGATGTTCGGCGTAAAGTTGGACTGGTAACACATCCACATCTAAGCGGGAACTGGTTCTGTAACATCTTCCATTTCCGTTTTTGTTAAACTTGGATCATGGACAGAAGAAGCTTTATCTCAACTACCTCGGCAGTAGGTTTGTTTACCGCTTTTGGCGGATTTTCAAAGCTTGCCGAAGGTGCAGAGAGACGCGGTTCGATCGAGGCCATGCGTGCCGTTGGATTTGGCGAACTGGTACCGACCGCCGCCAAGAACACCGGAGAGAAGGTCCTCGCTCTGCCGCGCGGATTTGAGTACACCGTGTTCGGCAAAACGGGCGACAAAATGTCCGACGGACAGCTAACGCCAAACGAGCACGACGGCATGGCCGCGTTCAAGGTGGGCAACGAGCTTCGGCTCGTACGCAACCACGAGATCAATGACGACGTGCCCAAAGCCGGAGTTGCAATCGGCACGGCAAATCATTACGACGAAATGGCAGGCGGCGGAACGACCACGCTTGTGATCGATCCGCGTACGCGGCTGATCGAACGCGATTTCGTTAGCCTTAGCGGAACGCTGAACAATTGTGCCGGAGGCCCGACGCCTTGGGGCTCATGGATATCCTGCGAAGAGACTACACACGGTACGACAAAATATACCGATGACGACGATGAGCCGGTCGGCGGCTATCCGAAACCGCATGGGTACTGCTTCGAGGTTCAGGCATCAGCTAATAACTCACTTCCGCCCGTGCCTTTGACAGCGATGGGACGCTTTTCGCACGAGGCGATCGCGGTCGATCCACGTTCAGGTATCGTTTACTTGACCGAAGACGCTAAGCCATTCTGCGGATTTTATCGTTACATCCCAAGCAGGCGAAACCGCTTGGCCGACCGCGGATTGCTGCAGATGCTGGCGATCCACAAAAAGCCAAACTACAACACGCAGTTTGGCCAGACTCAGGGAACGGCATTCGATGCCCGCTGGGTCACGATCGACGATCCGAACACAACGAGATCGGATACGGACGAACAGGCCGTTTTTAAGCAGGGTGCCCGAAAAGGCGGAACGCATTTCAATAAGCTCGAGGGTTGCTGGTCATCGTCGGATGGAAAGATCTACTTTGTTTCATCAAGCGGTGGTGATGCGGCTGGCGGACAGGTCTGGCTATACGAACCGACCGGGAAAGACAGGGGACGTTTGACGCTCTTGTTCGAATCACCGGATCGCGAACTGCTCGATATGCCGGACAACATCTGTCTCGACCCGAATTCGGCGAATCTATACATGTGCGAAGATAGCGATTACAAGGGTCTGGGTGGGACGGAGGACAACTATGTCCGGATCCTCTCCTCAAACGGTAAGATCGCCGATTTTGCCCGCAACATCCTTACTGGGTACGACGAATCAGAAGTCGCCGGGGCAACATTTAGTCCCGACGGGACCACCCTGTTCTTCAATGTCCAAACTCCCGGAATAACAGTTGCCGTCTGGGGCGATTTCAAGAACTTCAAATCGTAGTCTAAGATCGCCTCTCAGACTTGCTACAGTTGAACTTGCACAGTTGTCCCGTCGCCATTTATTTGGATATGTAAAATCCTGGAACGCTAGACAAAAACAGTGTGACAGCGGGCTTAAAAGCGAGCTAATTGTCGTCGATTCGATGACAATGGCGTTCAGTTTGGTAATAAAGATGTACTCAGCCTCGCTAAGGTTCTCGTCGAAAGTGCCTTGTTTCGTGAAAAGCCGGGGCGATATCGGTTTCGTTTTCAAGAGCTTGACAGATCGGCTGCCCTGAAAGTTGTAAGGCGCGAGTTGAATTTCTTACCCCAGAAGGACGGTGATACACCAGTTGCGATCTTCCCGACGTAAACAGCCCCTTCCTAAATAGCTGAAGAAGGTGAGTAAATCTGATACCCTTTCGAAAGGGCAGGCGGTCTTTTTCGCTCGGGTATTCGTCGTCTTGACATGGAAGGTATTCTAGGTACATGTGTATCTAATACCTAGTATACCTAGTATACCTAGTATTTTGAACGACGAAACAACGTTCACTTGCTCTACTCGGCACTCATTTAGACTAATCTAACTCATCGGGAATTACCTGATGCCAATTCGTTTCGCTTCAAAAGATGAAAGTGAGGTAATATCGCAATCTCAGATAACGATCCAAACTCCTAGTATTCGGAGCCGTGAATGTAGAGGAAGGAACCGGAAATCGTCTAAGACTAGCGTCGTGTGGTGATTTACTCCGGCTGGTGGAGCATCTCTCTACATTGGTTCACTTCGCTGCCGATCAAAGGTAACTGAGCGCTCCTTGGAAATGGTTTTTTTGATTAAGGAAGACTCGTAGCTAAGGCTCTTAAAGGAATCAAAGATTATCGGTGAACGATCGATATGTTTGCGCCGGTAGTGTGCCAAATTGTCGATACGGAACTATACTCATCGATACAGGGTAAATAGGTACACTCTTGGGCGGTGAGGTTTTGTATGAAATTTTGAATTTTGAGAACCCAGAAGAACGCACCCAAACTCACAGGTAAGATTCATAACCCCGAGGTCGGGAGTTCAAGTCTCCCCCCAGCCACCATGATAATAATGGAAGACGGCTGGATTCGGCCGTCTTTTATTGTGTTAGAGGGCGTATAGCAATATGATGCGTCAATGGACGGACTCGAACACGAACACACCGCCGAAGCGATAGCCCATCGCATCAGTTCTGCAAATCACAATTACGTACGGGATTGGATATACGGCGGCGTTGACGGCGCGGTGACCACATTTGCCGTTGTCTCGGGCGTCGCGGGTGCTGAGCTCTCGACGTCGATAGTGTTGATACTCGGATTTGCTAATCTGGTCGCCGACGGCTTTTCGATGGCGGCGAGCAATTTTCTGGGAACACGGGCCGAGATCGATGATTATAGGCGGCTCGAAAAGATCGAATACCGTCACATCGAACTCGCTCCGGAAGGCGAACGCGAAGAGGTTCGGCAGATCTATCGCGAAAAAGGATTTGAGGGCGACGAGCTCGAAAAGGCCGTTGAACTCATCACGTCCGACAAAGACCGTTGGGTCAAAACGATGCTGACCGAAGAATACGGCCTGCCCTCGGAAATTCGCTCGCCGTGGTTTGCCGCCGGCAGCACATTCAGCGCGTTCATCGTCTGCGGCCTCGTCCCGCTCATCCCGTACCTATTCGGCTGGGGGTCGTCGTTCCTCGTCGCTTGCATAATGACGGGCGTCACTTTCTTTCTGATCGGCTCGTTCAAAAGCCGCTGGTCAACCCAAAGCTGGTTCGGCTCCGGCCTCGAAACGTTCCTCGTCGGCGCCCTCGCGGCTGGTTTGGCATATGGCGTTGGCGTTCTGCTGAAGGGAGTCGCAGGTTAGCTTGTTAATCTGCGGTAGCTGTTCGGCATTCGCTCGGGGAGTGAGAGGACGTTGTCGATGAAGGTGTAACCGACGTCGCCGTAGAGGTCGCGGAGGTCGCCCGTTATCTGCGGTAGGCATTTATTACACTTTTTTCGAACCGATACAGCAGATTCTTGTCAGCCCTTGATTGATTCCACTTGACAACCCGGGCGCATTGCGTTTATAAAAAGACGGTCGTTCGTTTTTCTTATTCCGATGCCGAAGCTCAGTGACAAAGTAATTGCCGAACGCAAAGCGAACATCGAAAAATCCGCGCAAGAACTTTTTATCGGGCAAGGATTTCATGCAACGTCGATGCGCGACATCGCAAAACGGGCGGGTGTATCACTCGGAAATCTATATAACTACTACGAGACGAAAGAATCGATATTTGTATCTATCGTTGAGCAGTATCTTGAAGTGATCGACGACCAGCTTCGTGAGATGTTCGGTTCGATCGATGAGCCGCTCGAACCTGAGAGCCTTCGACGGCTGGGCGAGATGGCGGGGGAACTGGTGAACAAGCACTCGGATTTTTGGTTACTAATGTACATCGACGTGCTCGAGTTTCAGAATAGACATTTCCGAAAGATGTTCGACGGGCTCTCACAGAGGTTTCGAAAGATTTTTGGGACCCAGTTCGCCGAAGCAGAAAGAAAGGGCGATCTTCGCACCGGGGTGGATCCGGCTGCGACTTTCACAGCCGCATACATGCAGTTTTTCAACTATTTTCTGGTCGAAAAGCTATTTGGCGGCAATCAGCACTTCGGCGTAAGTGACGAACAGGCCTTGAACGGCATAACGAAAATATTCGCCTACGGAACCCTTAGCGACGCCAAAATGGCCCAATTCAAGCGCGAGGCAAGCCGCGGAAGGGCATACCCAAGAAAAGTTTAAGCAGAAGTCTATAGCAATAAAAAACGGACGTTCATTTTTATTATCGGAGGACCACAGAATGGATAAGTTAGCATCGATCTTTAGAGCGGCATTTATTGTCGTAACTTCTTCAATTTGCATCGCTGGGCAAGGAACCACCGGCAGTATTAGCGGTTCCGTACTTGACCCAAATGGAGCTGTCGTTTCCGGGGCGTCTGTAAAAGCCACAAACATCGGAACGAATCTTTCGCGTGAGACCACGACGGGTTCAGACGGCTCCTATTCATTTCAGCTCCTTCCCCCAGGCGACTACACTGTCGAGTCCAGTGCCCCCAACTTCCGAGCCGGAGCCCGCAGGGCGGTTGTTAACATCACGCAAACAACAGTCGCCGACCTAACGCTCGGGATCGGGATCGATGACAACATGGTAACGGTGGAGGCGGCACCCGAAGTTCAAAGCGAATCGTCTCAGCAGGGCCGGGTAGTGGATGGCGTTACGATCCGCCAACTTCCTCTACCAACACGAAATTTCCAACAACTTTTGACCCTTTCGGCCGGTGCGCAATCCTCCGTAACAAACAGCACCGATCTCGGCCGCGGAGACGCGTTGATAAGCGTTAACGGCCAGCGAACAACATCTAACAGCGTAAAGATCAACGGAATTGATGCAAACTCGATCGGAACAAACTCGACACCGAACATCGCGGTTCCAACCACTGACAGCATTCAGGAATTCGTAGTTCAAACTTCGCTTTATGATGCCTCAAGCGGCCGTAATGCGGGCGGTAATATTGAGGCGATCACACGAAGCGGAACGAATAACTTCCGTGGAAATGTCTTTTATTTTCTTCGCGACCGGTCACTGAATGCGAACGATCCGTTCGTAAAAGCACGGGGGCTCGAGCGGCCGGAATTCTCACGGCATCAATTTGGCGGAACTCTCGGCGGACCGATCATTAAGGACCGAGCCTTCTTTTTCGGTTCGTTCCAGCACTCGCGCGAGCGAAACGGCCTTTCGCTGGCGAACAGCCTGACCTTTCCGGTCGTGCCTTCGGCGCTAACGGACGGCAACCGGACGGTGGCGGGGCTCGCAGCAGCCTTCGGCGTTCCGGCGGCATTTATCACCCCGTCCGCATTGAGCCTCTTGAACGCTCGTTTGCCCGGCGGCGAATTTGCGATCCCATCCGGTAGCGGGGTTGGCGTCGGTGGCACGCCGATCGTTCAATCCGGCGTCTCACGTTTCCGCGAGAATCAGGTAAACCTAAGCGGAGATGTAAACTTTACCGACAAGCATTCGCTCTCGGCAAAATTCTTCTTGGCGGACAATCCGACCGTTCAGGCGAACTACAATTTCGCGGGGCTTGGAAACGGTTCGACACAATTGGTCGGTTTTGGCGGAGACCTCACCATCAAGCAGAAGTTGTATTCGATCACCGATACATACGTTATATCGCCAAATATCGTCAATTCGGCGCGCTTCGGTTTTAACCGGCTACGGGTCACAAGTGTACCGGAAGAACCTTTTACTGCTGCGGAACTTGGTATCACTAGTCCGCTCGGCGGTCTATATCCCGGCGCTCCGACATTATCTTTTGCCGGTTTCGATTCGCTTTTCTTCCTCGGCTCGTCAACACTTTCCGATCAATCATCGCGGATCAACGGCTATAACTTCAGCGATACGCTTAGTTGGACGACAGGCAACCATCGACTTCGGTTCGGTGCCGAATATCGCTACTCGCAGGTCAAATTCTATTTCAACGCTTTTACAAGGGGCCAGATAATTTACGGCGACACATTTAATGCAACAGGCGTTCGAACGGCGACGGCTTTTCAAAATTTTCTGACCGGTATCGGCACATCGCTTATAGGGTCGGGAGTTTTCGACCGATATTACAAGATCTCGGATTTTGGCGGATTTGTTCAGGACGATTGGAAAGTTACAAAACGGCTTACGGTCAATCTCGGGCTTCGATATGACCTAAACGGTTTACCCTCGGAAGATCAAGGCCGGCTGGTAAACTTCCTCCCGGATCAACTCGTGTTTGGAACTCCGGCCGCACCCGCACCGCCGCCGAATGGTTTCGTTCAGGCGAAAGGCGGATCGCTTCCGGGAGTGCCTGAGGTTGAAAAAACCCTGGTTCCCGTCGATAAAAATAACTTCGCTCCCCGGATTGGTTTTGCTTACGATCTATTGGGCAATCAGAGTGCGGTAATTCGCGGCGGTTACGGAGTTTACTATGACCGTATCTCGACACGTTATGCGAACACGCAGTTATTCAATGCACCATACTTCGCGCTCGGCGTTGGCGTAGTTAACAATCCGCTCGGTGGTGCTTTTGGTACCCGAACGGCGGCAAGTCCCTTCATTCCGTTGCCGCCGCCAAGTTCGTTTCCTGTTGCACCGACGATTCCTTCGCCACTTTCAGCATCGGTTCCATTCGTTGGTGTGCCGATCTCCGGCGTGTGGGTAGATCCAAACCTGCGAACGCCATACATTCAGCAATACAATCTCGGCATACAGTTTCAGGTTGGCCGCGGCTGGATCGCAGAAGCGGGCTATGTCGGCAACAAAGGTACGAAGCTGCTGCAGGTGATAACGCTAAATCAACCGGTCTATAACCCGCCGACAAATACGTTTACGCCGCGGATCGCACCGGGGAGCGTGATCTCGGCAAACAAGAACAATACAGGTGGAAACCAGCAGGTGCAGACATCTTCGAACTCGCGTTACAATTCGCTTCAGCTATCGCTTGCGCGAAGGTTCGCTTCGGGACAGTTTCTCGCGGCTTATACGTACGGCAAGTCGAACGATTATTATTCCGGCGGAACCGTCAACGAACTCGTTAATACCTTTGGCGATCAGTGGGATTGGGGGACGAACTATGGCCCTTCGGAGTTCAACCGCGAACAGCGCTTTGTGGTAAGCGGTGCCTATGACCTGCCGAAGTTCGTTGATAGCACCAATGCCGCGAAATGGCTGGTGAACGATTGGCAGATCGCCGGGATCGCCGTCTTCCAGACCGGAACACCGTTCTCGATCGTTGATTCCAACGGTACATCCATCGTTCAGCGTGCGAATCTTGTCAGCACCAATTTCGAAGGGAGCGGTTCGGTGAGCGATCGGACGCTTCAGTATTTCAATACATCGGCGTTCGCTAGCTCGCGGCTCGGTACGCCGACATTTGATCCGAATGCACCGTTTGGGAATAGCTCGCGAAATTTGATCTTCGGGCCCGGACAGAAGAACGTGGACATTTCGTTCATTAAATTCATCCCGGTTTCCGAAAGCGTTCGGGGTGAATTCAGGACAGAGTTTTTCAATGTGTTCAATTGGGTGAACTACGCCAATCCGGGCAATGCGATCGGAACGGCGACCTTTGGCCGCATCACGTCCGCCGCAACCGGACCTCGTGTGATACAGTTCGCATTCAAACTCTCGTTCTAATTTATTCGAGTTTCAACTCGGGGGATCTCACCAGCCCCCGAGTTGTGGGTAGCTCACAGATGCCAATAGTCTCACTAGCTGACACGGATCTTTTTTACGAAACGGCCGGTTCCGGGGCTCCGCTTGTTTTGATACCGGGTTTCGCTTCGGGAGCCTGGAGTTGGGCATGGCAGGTCGACGATCTTGCACGTGATTTTACGGTGGTAACCTTCGATCCGCGCGGAATTTCGGGGTCAAAGCTGAGAACTGAAGCCGAGGTCTCACTTGTTTCTATAGCGGACGACCTAGCTGAGTTGCTCGACCTGCTCGATATATCAAAAGCAAACCTGGTCGGAATCTCATTTGGCGGATTTGTGGCTCAGGAATTCGCTTTAAAGTACGGCGGGCGATGCCGTCGGATGGTCCTTGCGTCAACAGGTTTTGGCGGCCCCGAACATGTTATGCCGAGCGATGAGGTTCTGGCAATGTTCTCCTCTGCCCCGGCCGAAGACCCGTCGACACGGATCAGGAAACATCTTGAGATGTCTTTCACGCCGCAGTTCGCCGCAGAAAATAGGGCCGTGGTCGATCGGTTCTGTTCGCTTCGCGATGAGAATCCGGTTTCCAGCGAAGTGTACTCGCAGCAACTGCGTTCGGCATTCCAATTTGATTCGAGCACTCGTGTGGGAGCGATCTCTGCAAAGACATTGGTGGTCAGCGGCGACAGCGATCTTATAGTGCCGACGCGGAATTCGATCAATCTGGCGGCGGCCATTCCCAATGCTGAGCTCCGTCTGATCGCCGGCGGCGGCCATATGGCGTTCGTCGAGAATGCCACGGAGTTCAACGGTATCGTAAGAGATTTTTTATTATGAGTAACGCCAAGATCATCGGGACCGGTGTCTATGTTCCCGAGCGGATCATAACTAATGAAGATCTCAGCACAATGCTGGGCGAGGACATTACGGAATTTGTCACGCAAAACCTCGGCATATACGAACGCCACGTCGCGGCGGAGAATGAAAGTACGGCGGACCTTGCCGCAAACGCCGCCCGGGCCTCATTAGCAGATGCCGGCATCTCCGCCGAAGAGCTCGATCTTGTGATAGTCGCGACCGACACCGGCGAATATATTTCGCCCGCAACCTCTGTGGTCGTCCAACATAGGCTCGGGGCAAAGAATGCGGGGACTTTTGATACTAACTGCGCCTGTGCGGGTTTTGTCACCGCACTCGATATCGTCGCAAAGTTCATCAAGGCCGACCCGCAATACAAACATGTGCTGGTGATCGGCGTTTATGCGATGTCGAAATTCATGGATTGGACCGAGAAGAAGACGGCGACAATATTTGCGGACGGGGCCGGTGCGATCGTCCTAAAGTCAACTGAGGAAGACTGCGGCCTGCAAGCATCAAAGCTCGAGGCATATGGAGAATATTACGACAGCCTTGGCATTCTGGCTGGCGGTTCGAAGATGCCGATAACCCGCGAGGTGATCGACGAAGGCTATTACAACAAGGTCCGGTTTGCCAAGAAAGTGCCGCCGGAGGTAAACATCGAAGGCTGGCAAAAGATCGTCGATCTCGTCGTGGCCCGAGCCGGTTTGACGCTCGATGACATCGGACTGTTCCTGTGGACGCAGGTAAACATTTCAACGATCAAGATCGTGATGGGCGCAATGAATATCGAATGGGAACGCACCCACACCATTATGGGTAAATGGGGCTACACCGGCTCCGCATGCATACCGATGGTGCTCCACGATGCGATCCAGGAAGGTAAGTTGAAACGCGGCGACAACTTTGTTTTGTGTGCCTCCGGCGGTGGCGTGAATATGGCAGCTATGGTTTATAGATATTGATGAAGTATCCAAACATCTACACGCTCTTTCGCGAGCAGGCCGCGAAGTACCGCGCCCGCGAGGTATTCTTTACGCGTGCGGGCGAAGAGTGGCGTTCACGCACCTGGGATGAATTCGCAACTGCCGTGCACGAACTTGCGTCGGCGTTCATCGAAAAAGGGTTATCGAAAGGCGCCAGCGTTGCGATCCTTGCCGGTAACATTCCCGAATGGAGCATCGTCGATATCGCCTCCATCGCGGCAGGCGGAGTCGGTGTCGGCATCTATCCGACAAGTTCCCGGGAACAGTGTGAATTTGTCATTAGTCACTGTGAAGCAGAGTTCGTTTTTGTTGATACTTTGGAACAACTCGCTAAGATCGGCGATATTGATTCATCACTCCCAAAGCTGAAGGAGATCATTTGTATTGAAAGACCAGGTGAACCGACGTCTGAGTTTGTGAGAAATGAAAGCACCAGTTTTTTCGGGATCAGATCCGTTCTAACCGACGAGATCCATGTGACCCAATTCGATGAGTTTCTCAAACTCGGTCGCGAGCGTCTTACCGAAAACCTTCCAAAGATCGAGGAGATCGGCCGTGGAGCAAAACCGGAAGACACCGCAATAATGGTGTACACGTCGGGCACTACCGGCCAGCCGAAAGGTGCGATGATCTCACATGCCTATATATTGAACTCGGTCGAATCGCTTCGCCGTTCAGTACCGATCTTTGATACAGATATTGCGTTCTCCTATCTACCCGGCTGCCACGTGGCCGAACGCATCTCCGGGATATACAACCGACTGTACAACGGCACGACCGCCTATTTTATAGATAATCTGTCTCGGCTTCACGAATATATGCTCGAGGTAAAGCCGACCGTATTTGCCTCGCTCCCGCGATTCTTTGAAAAGATTCACGCTGCTATCGTCGCCAAACAAGGAACGGATAAAGTCGACCCGCAGATCGTTAAAAATGCCTTCGGTGGACGCATCAGGCTGCTGACTTCGGGCGGAGCACCTTTGCCTAACGAGATCGCTCAGTTTTTCGCCAATGCCGGCGTGCCGATATTGCAGGCTTACGGGCTGACGGAGAATATCTGTGTTGCCTTCAACACGGTCGCGGAGCATAAATTTGGCACGGTCGGCAGGCCAATGCCGATGACCGAAGTACGCATCGCCGACGACGGCGAGATACTAGTTAAAAGCCCGATGATGTTTTCCGGCTACTATAAACAACCGGACAAGACGGCCGAAATGTTCACGGGAGACGGCTGGCTGCAGACCGGCGATCTCGGCGAACAGGACGCTGATGGATTTCTTTCGATTACGGGCCGAAAGAAAGAGATGATCATGCTTTCTTCGGGCAAGAATGTTGCTCCGGCACTGGTCGAGAATCTGATCAAAGAAGATTACTTGGTCAGTAACTGTTTTGTTCACGGCGATGGCCGAAGCTATTGCACGGCATTGATAACGTTGAATCAAGCCGAAGCCGCGTTCGAAGGGAGCTACTTCGAAATGGCCGACTCGAGCGTGATAAAAGACCGGGTTGCAGTGATCGTTGAACGTGCAAACTCGCGGGTTTCGCGAAGCGAACAGATCAAGCGATGGGTGCTGCTCAAACGCGACCTTTCGCCTTTGCTAGACGAAGTGACCCCAACCGGAAAGATCAAGCGGACCGTTGTTGCTGCAAATTTCAAAGATGTTTTGGAGAAGCTTTATGAAACTTAATATACGCCTAATTATTGCGATCGCCGCGTTCGCTTTGTGCGTTTCGGCACAAGCCCCGCAGGAGAAGTTCGCCACTGTTTTCGGAGCAAAGATCAGATATATCGAAGCCGGCGACGCCGCAAAACCGGCCGTTATTTTGCTGCACGGCCTTGGCGGCAGCACTGATTCAAGTTGGCCGCTGAACATCCCGGCACTTTCGGCGAACCATCGCGTGATCGGCATCGACTTGCTCGGGTTCGGCAAATCTGACAAGCCGATGATAAATTACCGGATCGATCTTTACGTCGATCTGCTCGATCGATTTATGACCGAGACCAAGATCGAGCGGGCGTCGTTAATAGGCAATTCGATGGGTGGTTGGATCGCAGTGAACTTTGCCGCGAGGTATCCGGCAAAGGCGCATAAGCTGGTTTTAGTCGCTCCGGGCGGATACGCACCGCCGCCTAACTTCGATTTCGGGACGCTCGCTCTGAACATGAATCCCTCTTCCCGCGAAGGTGTAAAGGCCGGGATGAAAGCCCTGCTTTATAACTCCGCTCCGTTTATGAATGATGCCGCCGCGGACAATCTCCTGGCAGCTCGCATCGCCGCCGGTGACGGTTACACCATCCAGACGTTGATCAGAAATGCCGAGTTTTCGAACGAATATTTTGACGAACGTGTAAAGACCATCAAGAACCCGACGCATATCGTTTGGGGTAAACAAGACGGCATCTCGCCGGTCGCCATCGCAGAACGTTTGAACAGAGACATTGAGGGTTCCGAGCTTGTTGTATTAGACCAGGCAGGCCATTTCCCGCAGGTGGAAAAGCCCATGGATTTTAACAAGATCGTTCTCGAATTCCTCGGAAAGCCCTAAAGAGGCACTTTAATTATGAAGCTTAAAGTCGGAGATAAGTTCGAGATATCTCGCGAGGTCACTAGTGAACTAGTTCAAACGTTCGCGGATGTTTCGGGCGATCATAACCCGATCCATCTCGACGACGAGTTCGCCGCCACAACCCAGTTCGGCCAACGGATCGCCCATGGGATGCTTAGCGGAGCATTCATTTCGGCTTTGCTTGGGTTTGGGATGACAGAACGCAAGATCGTCTACCTTTCGCAGTCGTTGAAATTTACGAAGCCGGTACTTATCGGTGAAACCGTTACGGCTACGGCCGTTGTTAAAACGATCCGCGAAGACAAGCCGATAGTCACGCTCGAGACAGTTTGCACCGATCGATTGGGCGATGTCGTAGTTACCGGCGAGGCGGTGATCCTTGTGCTGGATTGACGCTCATGGAAGAAACGAAAGAAAAGATACCTCTCTATTCTTGGTATGCCCTTGCGCTGTTGATGGTCGTCTACATCCTGAATTTTCTGGATCGGACGATCATCTACATTCTGTTCAAGCCGATAAAGGATGAGATGGCGTTCTCCGATCTCGAGCTTGCGATGCTCGGGACAACGTCTTTCGTGATCTTTTATACACTACTCGGCATTCCATTTGGTCGGATGGCGGACCGCGGTTCCCGAACGAAGTTAATCGCTGCGGGCGTTGCTGTCTGGAGTCTCTTCTCCGGCCTCACGGCGTTCGCTACTGATTTCTGGACGATCTTCTTCTGTCGGGTGATGGTCGGCGTAGGCGAGGCGACGCTCGGGCCGGCGGCGATCTCGCTGCTCTCGGACTTTTTTCCGCCGATCAAGCGAGCCACCGTTACCAGCATTTATTCCATGGGAATTGCGATCGGCGCCGGGCTAGCGGCGCTGCTCGGCGGGTCGCTTAGCCAATATGGTTGGCGTACGGCATTCATGATCGTCGGCTTTCCGGGGATCATTCTCGGCATTCTCGTTTACTTTCTCCGCGAACCCGCACGCACGGCAGCACCGACCACCGAGGGTAATTACTCGTCGTCAGACTGGGGTAAGCTGATCAAGAATCCTGCCTTCATTCTGCTCTGTGTCGGCTACGCACTTCTAGGGCTCGCGACCAATAACCTTTCGATCTGGGGCGCCACTTTCTATTCGCGGCTCCACGGTTTCGACCTGCCCACAATAGGTTTCTGGGGCGGCGTGCTAACGCTTGCAGCCGGCATTCCGGCAACGCTTTTCGGCGGTGTTATAGCAGATAAGTTCCGTAAGCGTTCGAGGGGCGGGCGAATGCTCTACGGAGCTATTCTTTCTTTGATCTCGGCACCCGTCTGGCTACTGTTGATCTTTACCGACGATGTTTACCTTATTCTGCTAGCTAACTTCATTCTCTTGGCGGCGGCTCTAGGCTGGCTTGGAGCTGCCGCGGCAGACGCGACCGAGATCGCCGGCTCTAATCTTCGTGGGCTGGCTATCGCTATCTATTTTTTCACGGTGAATATCGCCGCCTATCTGATCGGTTCCAATTTGATCGGATATCTTAGTGATCGATTCGGGGCGACCGACGCCCCCGAAATGCTTCGTTACGCCTTGATCGTATGTCCTGTTGCGTGCTTGCTCTCGGCAATCATCCTCTTTATCGGAAGCCGGATCCTAAATCGTAACGCGCAACCTTCGGCGAAACCTGCTGATCGAATTCTATAGCGTCTACGATGTCGGTCGGCCTCAGGTGGTGAGACGGCGGTATATGTTTGGCATGCGTTCGGGGAGTGAAAGAACGTCATCGATGATGGTGTAGCCGACGTCGCCGTAGAGGTCCCGGAGTTCGGCTTCGGATTCGCGGTCAATGGTGATGCAGAAAGGCGTGATGCCGTTGGTCTTGGCTTCGATCAAAGCTTCGCGAACGTCTTCGCGAGCGTACCGGGCATCGCCGTAATCGTGATCATACGGGCGGCCGTCAGTCAGAATGATCAATAACTTCGTTCGGTTCTCTTGGCGTAATAATTTGTGAGCTGCGTGGCGAATGGCGGCTCCGAGGCGCGTATTATTTTGAAAAGTTATTCCGCCGATCCGCAGCTCAATCTCCTCAGAGTATTTCTCATCAAAATCCTTCACGACATAGAATTTCACATTCCGGCGGCCTTCGCTAGTGAAACCGTTTATCGAATAAACGTCGCCGACGGCCTCAAGCGCTTCGCTCATCAGCACGAGGCCTTCTTTTTCGATCTCAATGATCCGCCGGCCGGGATATGTATATGGCTGGAGCGGATTTCGCGTTATCGTCCGTGCGGTCGAAGACGATTGGTCGAGCAAAAGCGAGACCGCTACATCACGCTGACGACGAAGCCGTTTCGTATAGATATTCTCGGATTGCCGCCCATCGGCCTTTCGGTCGATGACAAAATCGACGAGTGCGTTCAGGTCATAGTCTTCGCCGTCGAGTTCGCGGTTTATCTTGGTCAGGTTCTCGGGCTTCATCAATTGAAACTGATGGCGAATGGACGAGATCACGCCGCGATATCGCGACCTTGCAAGCTCGACAAAATTGCGGTCCCCCTTGCGGACCTTTTTCTCGATAACGCGACTCCAGCCGACGCGGTAATCATTCAGCTCACGGTCCCATTCGTCGTAGGCAAACGCCTCGTCGCCGGCTTCCAAAGCTTGCTCGGGCACCTCGTTGTTGGCGAACGATTCGTTCCCCTTCAGGTCTTCGGGATCGCCTTCGTCCTCGTCCTCGTCCTCGTTCCAGGCGTTGAACAGATCGCGGAGGTCCTGCATCGTTTGCGGGCGATCTTCGCTCTTTGCCTTGTCTTCAAGCGCAGCCTCATCGACGTGTTTGTCGTCGTAGGCAAACTCGCTTTTGTCTTCCAGTTCGTCGCTCTCGTCTTCCTGCGTCTGCTCGGGTGTGATGTTTTGAAAAAGGTTGTAGACGCGGCTCGTCGCAAACAGCGAATCGGCCACGGTCGGCAACGACTTCCTCTTTTCATTCGCAGCCAGATGCCGTTCGACGACGCTTTCTATCTCCGAGACGATCTGCCCGTAAAAACTGCGTGCGTCGTCGGTCGCACCGCCGCAGAGCGTTATCTGAAAGAGTAATTCAAACGGGACCTGATGAAACGGAACGTCAAAGATGAACGGCCGATTCTTTCGCAAAAACTCCTGCATCAGATCGAGGTCCTTTCGCAGGCCGCGGTACGTCTGCCGCAAGAGACCGTCGATGCGTGCATTCTCCATCGTGGTAAAGATCTTGCGTGCGAGCCGCGGCTCGGTAAAGATCTGGATCACGGCGCGGTAGTCCGAATTCTTGGGCAGCGACTTTTGCCGCCGCTTGATCTCGGCACGAATTTCTTCATCGCTAAGTGCCCGCTCGCCGTTCTGCACGTCTTCGAGATAACCGGCCAGCGAAAATGCGTCGACCTGTTCGGCGGTCGCCGAGTAGAGGTCGGCGAGGTCGGTGAATGCCGATTTCAGCTCGGTTGAATCTTTTAAGAAAGTTCCAAACTCGATCTGGCCGGCACCATGAGCCGCAAGAACTTTGTAGAGCCGAAAGTCCATCTCTTCGGTGTCGAATTCCGCGATCGTGTTTGGCAGATAGATCGTCTTGCCGTCGCCGATCCTCGATTCTTGCGGCATCGCCGATTGTGGAGCGATCTCCACCTCGCGGCCGGTCAGCGCTTCTATATAAAGCCGCAAAACGTGCTGGACCGATTCGAGATGCAGGCCTGTCTTGGTCTGCTGCAGACGGTCGTTGGAATAGCGGGTTTCGAGTGCAAAATAACTGCGGCGTGCCTTGGTGGATTGGGTTTCCATTTCGGCCAAGCCGGCGGCGATCCACTCCTCATATTGGTCGATCGAGACCGTGCGAAGTGCCGCAGCCGACGAGCGAAACGCGGCAAGCGCGCTTTCCGCATCGTTCGCGGCAATGCGTCCGGCAAGCTTGAGCACGCGCCGGATCGCGGCGGTCTTGATGCTGCCGCCGTCTGCTCCCTCAAGCTTCATGCTGCCGATCTGTTTGAAGAATTTCGGCGTCGCGCGAAGGAACGCGATCAGGACGGCATTGCCCTGCGGCCCGATCAGTTCGAGGACGGAACACCAATCTTCAAGAACTTCGGGCTCCTGCCTTAGCACCTCGCTGCCAGCAGAAACAAAATGGAGAGTTACGCTGCCGCCGTGTTCCAGGAAGATCGATGCTTTGTCAGCGAGGATAATCGCATCTTGCGCCGTGAGCCTGTCGAGCGCAAAGGGCAGATTCGCCCACAGGTCAGCCGTCATTCCGCCTGTCCGATTCGCAAAATGCGTCGCAAGTGCAAGCACGGAATCGGCGACCGCGCGTTTGTCCGGACCGAAACGCTCCAGGCTTTCGGCGACGGGCGGCGTTTGTTTAAGAAAATCGGAACTGTGCTTCGCCGAACGGTTTGCGATATCGACCGCCAGCCGAAGAATACCGGTAAGCAAATGATCGTCGCTGATGCCGGCGGCGATGCCCGGAATCATCTCAGAGGTTTCGAGCGAGATAGAACTCGAAAGGACCAGTTGGCGGGTGCAGATCTGAAAGACAAAAGGAACGGCCTCCGCTGGGATCGCCTTTAGATGATCGACCCCGGCGGCAAAATATCGCGTACCGGTCTCTGCATTTCCCATCGCCAGACGCCGGCCGAGTTCGCCCCACGAACGAAGGTCTTCCGACGATAAGATCTTGGCGGCTTTCGGCACAGCCTCGACAAAATCTCGGCTGACACGCAAACTTACGCCCGCCAGTGCCGCACTGACATCCAGTGCGGCCCGCCGCTTATCGGTCGGGAGCCGCGACAGACGCTTTGCAAGCTCGGTCAGCGTCTGTTTATCAGATCCGTTTTCGTTTACGTCTGCCAAACTAGGATTATAATTCAATCGGCCGAAGTATGTGAGTGGGCGGTTCTGAAACTGGGCCAAAGAGCCGAGGAGGATCTAGAAATAGAGAGAAGAACGGGTCCGCGAATCAGCTCGCGAACCCGGTCATGATCAGATCAAGTTAAGAGGTTAGGCGTCCGCGTTCCCGTTCAATCCACGGCAAAGCTTACGTTGACGACGGCGGTCATGTCTTTTTCTACCGTTGAGGTATCGTAGAGGCCGTAGTCCGAGACCTCGGTCGAGTCGGCGGCCGTTATCTGTAGCACGCCCATTTTCGCCGAACGCACAGAACCGATCGAATTGCCGGTGCTTGAGGCGATCCGGTCGGCGCGTTCGCGGGCGTCCTTGGCTGCCTCGCCGAGCATCTCGATCTTTAGGTCGCCTAATGCGGTGTAGTAGTATTTCGGTGCACCGGATTCGATCAGAATTCCTTGATTGATAAGCTCCGTCGCCTCGCGGGCCACCTGGGCGATCTTTGCGACATCAGTGGACCGAACCTCGATATTTTGAGTAAGCGAGTAGCCGGTTATCTCGCCTGTATCGTTATACTCCGCATCGCGCCGCTTTACTGTCGTCGTGGAAATTGACGAAACGGTCATTTGATCTTCGGGAATGCCCTTAGAAAGCAGATATTGCTTGATCTTGGGGATATTGTCAGCGAGTTGGGCGTAAGCGGAAGTGAGCGTCGGCGATTGCGCAGAAACGCCTGCCGTCCAGACGACGAGGTCCGAACTGATCCGCCGCTTCGCCGAACCGGTGACGGTTATCGCCTCATCGCCGCGCTTCGTCGAATAGAACCAGCCGCCGATTATCGATGAAATGACCAATCCGATCGCGAGTGCGGTACCCGAATTGAACCAATTAACTCTTTTTTCGCCGTTCATAATAGGGGGAATTCCTCATCTAGCAAAATGTAGCCATATCATACTCCTATTTCCAAAAAATGAAAGAAAAATCTTGAGCTTCGCGAAGACCTCCGGGAAAGGGCCTTGTTTGCAAAAGGCCAAGCGGAAAGTTACGATTGCAGGAACACAGACCGATTTGAAAAGGAAACAAAAACGATGAAATTACCAGGTGGATTTGACATAAATTCGATGATGCAGCAGGCCCAGCAAATGCAGGAAAAAATGGGCAAGGAAATGAAGGAAACGGTCGTCGACGCGACTGCCGGCGGCGGTGCCGTAACGGTTAAGATGCGTGGCGATTTTGAGGTGATCGAGCTGAAGATTTCGCCGGATCTGGTAAAAGACGGCGATGTCGAGATGCTGCAGGACCTGACCGTCGCCGCACTAAATGAAGCTCATCGCAAGGTCGAAGAATCGCTCAAGGGTAAACTCGGCGGAATGCTCCCGCCCGGCTTGATGTAGTTTGGAGTACCGCCTTTAGGCGGCCTTCCCTACGCAGTCGAAGAAGGCGCGGCTGAAGCCGGAATCCCGAACCTCAGTGGCCGGCTAATGCCGGAACTCCGAACAACATGCTAGATTATTCCGAACCGGTGGCCCGGCTGATCGACGAATTCAAACGCCTGCCGGGCGTTGGTGCGAAGTCTGCTCAGCGGCTGGCATTTCATATTTTGAGACGGCCGCAGCATGAGGTGGATAACTTCATTACGGCGTTGCGCGAGGTTAAGGAAAAGATCGTTTTCTGCTCGGTCTGCAATAACCTTACGGATGTTGATCCGTGCCTATATTGTTCGAACCCCAAACGCGACCGCTCAATTATTTGCATCGTCGAAGAGCCGTATAACCTGGTCGCGGTCGAAAAAACGCGGTCGTATCGCGGGCTCTATCACATCATCCACGGCTCGCTTTCACCTATCCGCGGCGTCGGGCCGGATGAACTGATGATCGCAAACCTATTCCCTCGGCTGATCCCCGAAAACAACGACGGTGTCGACGTCAAGGAAGTTATCGTTGCGACCAACCCGACGACCGAAGGCGAAGCGACCTCTAACTACATCGCCCGGCTGCTAAAGCCGCTCGGCGTCAGAACCACGCGGATCGCGATGGGAATGCCGGTCGGCAGCGACCTAGAATACGTTGACGAAGTCACGATGGACAAGGCCCTTACCAACCGTCACGAGATCTAGCCGCGACCTTACAGCCGTGACGCCATGCCCGCTCCAGCAAAAAAACTGACGTTTGCCGATGTTGTTCTAAACCGCACAGGGTCAGTAGTTTACCGCGTCCTGCTCGCGATCTTTGGCGGTGCACTTCAGCTTTTTTTCCGTCGTATCGAAACGGTCAACGCCGACATCGTGCCGAAAGGAACGGGCGTAATCTTTGTGCTCAATCATCCGAACGGCCTGATCGATCCTGCACTTGTTTTTGTCGCCCTGCCGCGAAAGATATCATTCCTTGCCAAATCGACGCTGTTCAGCATGCCGGTGATCTCGTTTTTGCTAAAGACGGTCGAAGCCTTGCCGGTCTATCGCCGGATCGACGCCGGTGCGGACGTTTCGCAGAATCTGAAGACATTCGAGGCGGCGCACGAACGCCTGCGGGCGGGCGGTTCGATCGCCTTGTTTCCGGAGGGCATTTCTCATAATTCGCCGAAGCTTTTGCCGATCAAGACCGGTGCTGCCCGCATCGCGCTCGGTGCAGTGAATGTCGCTCACGGCGATGATCCGATCGCGGTTCGCATCGTCCCGGTCGGGCTCTATTACACCAACAAGACAACGTTTCGCAGCGAAGCTCTGCTCCATTTCGGCGAAGCGTTCACGGTCGAACCGGCACCGACGGATGGGAGCGGCCAGCCTGAGAAAGAGGCGGTCCAGCAACTCACCAAACGTATCGAGGAAGCCCTCCGTGAAGTTACAGTAAATGCCGAAAACGAAGCGGAACTGTACACTGCGGGCATCGCCGAGGAGATCTTTTTAACTACGGCCGAGACCGATGACCTGCAGGCACGGCTTCGGTTTACGCAGGGGTTTTTGGAAAAAGCTCGTGCGGACGGTGCGGACGAGACATCAGATTTTGACCGGCGGCTAAACGAGCTCGACGCCGACCTGAACGCGGCCGGCATTGAGGCCGAGCACCTTTCGCTCGCGCAATACACACGCGGGTTTGTCGTAAAGCGGGCACTGCTCGGAACGTGGTATCTATTAATGCTTCTCCCGATCGCGGCGATCGGAGCGGTGCTCCATTTTCCGGCGTATCAGATAAGCAAAGTGCTTTCGCGCATCTATGCCCGGCACGGGGCGGACGATGTTGCTTCGACCGTAAAAGTCTTGGCGGGGATAATGTTTATGCCGTTGACATGGTTAATAACGGCAGGCGTCGTCTACTATTTTTGGGGCTTGTGGTACGCGTTGGCGACCATTCCGGCAGCGTTCTTTAGCGGCTGGGTGGCGCTCATTACGCTCGAGTCTTTTGAAGAACTTCGCGGCTGGGGCAAGGCGATCCTGCTTTTCTTCGGCGACAAGGACCGATTTCTCCGGCTCTACGTACGCCGCCGCGAATTGCAGGAAGACTTGGCCCAACTCAAAGCTCAAACAACGAAATATCCGTGTCCGGCCGCTTAGCCAAAGCACCGCTATCTATTGCTAATAAATTGCCTACACGCGGACGCGCTCTTCGGATGCGTCTGACGCACTTCGCGAAACTTTCCAGTCGGCCTCAGTCTCGTAAAAGTTTACATCAAAGGTCAACAGGCTGCGAAGCGGAATTCCTTCAAACTCATTCGGCGAATCTTCGAACCGAACGATCGAGCCAATACCGATAACGTCTGCTCCGACGCTCTTTACGAGTTCGATCGTTTCATTGATCGCGCGGCCCGAGCGGACGATGTCGTCGACGATGATCGCCGGATACACGTCGCCTTTGCCGATGTACTGCCGAAATTGCCGGCTTCCCTCTTCCATCTCGGCCCAGTAGATCTGGTCGGCGCCCAACGCTTCGCGAACACCGAAGGCGACCATGATGCCGCCCGGGCTGGGGCTGATCACAGATATCTGCGGTAGGCTTTTTGCGATCGCCCGCTCCATGCGGAACATACGGCTCAGACCCACGGAAAGGATCCGGGCATTGTCGTAATAGCGGAACGCGAGCGGCATCTGAAAGTAATGAGAAGCATGCTTGCCGTTCGGATAAACGAAGTGGCCACGGCGATAGGCACCGGTCTTCTCGAGGATTTCCATTACCGATTCTGCCGAGGGAATAAGATCTACCATTATTATCTCCTAAAAGCGCGTTACGAACGTAAAACCGTATTTTAGACACGCTTGCGAACTTAATCAAGAATCCTTCGCGAAAACCGCATCAATTATCTGTTTCTGCTGGCGGCTGAAGTTTTCGGGCAATTCATTGGGCCGAAACCATGCGAGTTCGAATATCTCTCGGGTCAAAACCTCGCCCGGCTCGTTCGTTTTGGCCGTAAAGATGAATTCGATGTGCGTTCCCATGGTGCGAACGCGAAAAAGTTCGGGCCCTTCGAGCTCGATCCCGACCTCTTCGCGAAGCTCGCGTCTGATCGTATCCACCGGATCTTCGCCGCGGTCGATGAACCCACCCGGAAGTCCCCAGCCGGAAGCGACGCGAAGTACGTGGTTTAGCAGCAGCACTTGGCCAGCATCGTTTCTAACGACGACGGCCGTCGACGCTGTAAATCGTTGCTGTGTAAGCTTTATGACGCGCCGACGCCATCGGGGCGAAAGCACCCGCCAAAATTTTCCAATTATTCTCTTCAAAACGCTGTTAGAAATGGAAGATGCGATCCATTGGCTGTGTTTTTAAATAGGTACGTTTTCCCGCAACGCGACCGATTCCCTCACATCCCAAACCCTCGGCATTCCTAGGATTATACATAAATGACTACCAAAGTTTTTCTCCTTCGTCGTTTTGTTCTTATATCGCTCCTTTTCACGCTCTCTGTTGCAGCCTCGGCTCAATCCGACCGGCTAAAGGCGGACCTCGATAAGGCGTTTACCCGTTACGAGATGATCAGAATAGACGTCCCGTCCGACCTGGCGGGACGCAGCGATGTCTCGCACATCAGTGTGACCGTCGGCGGTCGGGCCTACGATCTGCGGATCGTCCCGAATGACCTGCGGACGGCCGATTATCGAGCCGAAGACTCAGGGCCCGACGGGCTCGCACCAATGCCGCCTTCAGCGGTGAATACATTCAAAGGCCACGTTGATGGAGATCCCGGTTCCGAAGTCCGCCTGCAGATCAACAACGGCCGTATCGAAGGGTTTTTCGATGCCGCGCATGAGCGCCTGTATCTGGAACCCGCATCGACGTACAGCCCCGCGGCGGCGGCGGACGAAACCGTCGTTTACCGCGGCGAAGACACGAAGGGGCAAGCCTCGTTCTGGTGCGATGCTGACCTTCCCGGAAAGATCGAGTACGGAAAGTCGCTCGCGGAGACCGGTTCGGCTTCGGCCGTACAAAATCTGCGCCGGCTGGACATCGCGACCGACGCTGACCGTGAATATGTGACCGCACTCGGCGGTGCGGCGAACGCTAATAATGAGATCCTCGGGATCCTTAACATGGTCGAGGGTTCGTTCAGTTCGCAGATAAACCTTACGATCCGCGTTACCTATCAGCACACATGGTCGTCGCAGGACCCGTTTGCGGGAGCGAATCTACAGGCGATACTCACGAGCTTTCAGAATCACTGGAACGCAAACTATCCGATGAACGCTTACCCGCGAAACGTAGCTCATCTATTTAGCGGCAAATCGAACGTGCTCTCGCAGGGTTTCGCATATCTTGGTACCGTCTGCAATAATCCGGCTTTTGCCTATGGCATCAGCGGCTACATCAATTGGACACCCGGCAAGTATCTGGTGCCCGCGCATGAGCTTGGCCACAACCTCGGTGCCGGCCATGCCGACGCGGCACAGAGTTGCGGCAACTCGCTGATGAACACGCAGCTTACCGGAACGACGCCGATGGTGTTTTGTTCATTATCGCTTTCGCAGATCAACGGCCATCTTGCCGGAACCGGAGGCGGCTGTCTGGCACAGGTCGTTAAGCCGACGTTCGACTTTGATGGCGACGGAAAAGCAGACATCGGTGTCTTTCGTCCGTCAAGCGGCGTTTGGTACCTAAACCGCAGCCAGGCCGGATTCACTGCATTTGGATTTGGAACTGCAGGAGATAAAGCCGTCGCAGCCGACTACGACGGCGACGGCATTGCAGACGCAGCCATCTACCGATCGGGGGTATGGTGGCGATTGAAGAGCGCAAACAGCACCGTCGATGTGATCAGTTTCGGGCTCGCCGACGACATTCCGGCCCCGGCCGATTTTGACGGCGACGGACGGACGGATGTTGCCGTGTTTCGTCCCTTGACAGGAACATGGTACTGGCTGGGCAGCAGCAACGGGTCTTTCAACGCAGTTACGTTCGGGTTGCCGGGCGACATCCCGATGGCCGGCGACCATAGCGGCGACGGCAAGGCTGACATCAATCTTTTCCGCCCGTCAAGCGGCGTCTGGTATCGCATAAATAGCGGCAACGGCGCGTTCGTCGAGGTCCAGTTCGGACTCACGGGCGACATTCCAGTTTCCGGTGATTTTGACGGCGACGGAAAGCTCGACAGAGCAGTATGGCGTCCGTCCACCGGTGTTTGGTACGTGATGCGAAGCGGTGATGGCGCGGTAACGGCCCAGCACTTCGGGCTCTCATCCGACGTACCGGTTGCCGGCGACTATGACGGCGACGGGCGTACAGACATCGGCATATTCCGGCCGTCCGATGGCGTCTGGTATCGCCTAAGCAGCTCGACCGGAGCATTTTCAGCTATCCGGTTCGGCATTGCAGAAGACAGGCCGGTCGTGACGCATTTCTTTCAATAATTAGATCAGGGACGGCGAGTACCTTTGTTTCGACGTTGGTTTCGGATAGGCGGCTTGGCGACTTCGGTGACCGTTGCCGGGTCGCCGATCGGCTTGGCGATGTTGAAATCGAGACTGCGGACGAGAACGCCGCCCACGAAAATATCGGCTCGGTATGTTCCAGGAACCCAGGAGCCGAATGGTCTACCGGTGAAGTTCACGCGGTCTTCGCCTTCGCCGGTCGTGTAAATGGTGCTAACAACCTGCGTTTCAGGCTTAACACCCGCGACCTTGGCAGCGACAAGGTTTAATTTGACCTCGGCCACCCGCACTCCCGAAAGCCTTACGACACAGAAAATTGGAACGTCTGTTGTCAGAAAATCCTTGGTCGCCTGGCCGGCTTTGCCCTCTTTATCTGCCGGGGCAAGATAGGCTTCGGCAACTACATCGGGATCGGTGTTCAGAATGCCCTGTCCATTCGCCAAAACCGCAGCAAAAACGCAAAACACGATCGCCGGCAGCAACCATTTCGCCATTCCGGCCGTTTTATGGGGAAGACTTTGCATTGAAATGATTTGAAACGCGAAACTGCCTTAAGGTTGCTTTACCGATGCGATATTTTGTGTTTCGACCGTTTCGGGCCGACCAAGTGCAATAGGCGTGGACAGTCTCGGATTCAACAAAAGCTTGTTCGACGCAGTTCGGAGTCCTTCGACCGAACCGTCTGCCACCTCTCGAACACCTGCCACATTCCCAACACCGCACGCCGTCGAAGCGATCACCGGTATGCCCAACGCCGCCGCCCGCAGAAGCCTGCGTGGTTTGTGTTCGATGAACGCCGGAAGCACGACCACATCGGCGTCAACGAGCGGATCGCTGATCCCGGACATCGTCTCAAAGCCGCTCCAGAAATCTTTGCCTTCAATGAGCGGGCCGGTCAGGACAATGACGCAATCGATACCCGACAATGCTTCGCGTAGTTCGTAACAACCCTTTCGCCCGACGGTTGATGACGCAAAAACGATCCGCGGTTTTGAATTGCGTGGCCGTTCGAACGGTTTCACGGCCGGAAGCATCCATTCGATCAACTCCGCACGTTCGCCGAAGTGTGCTGCGATCGCGGTGTGCGGCGTGATCAAGCGGCGTGCGTTCGCAAGCGCATCTGCCTCTAGCTCAGCAAGCCGCGGGTCGGCACGAAAGTCGCCGAGCGTTGTGCTTTCCGGATGCAGGACGTGTGCAGCATCCAGCCGCCGCTGCAGTTCATCGATCGGGAACGCCGTCATTAAAACGTCGAACGTCCGGCCGCCGAGGTGGCCGGTGCGCCAAAGGTACGGCAGCAGGTTTTGTTGGACTACGAGGTGAAGACAGTCATGCCCAAGCCGCTCGGCGTAACTGGCTGCCAGCTTTTCATACGTTTGTAGCAGGTTCAATTGACGTGCGGCACCCTGTTCGGCAAGCCGCCGCGATCGATAGGACCGAATAGCAGTAACGAACGGGCTCGACCGCGTTTCGTCAAAGACGGACGTCGTCCAGGCATAGTTCGATTTGCGAAAGCGGCCTCCGTCGATTGGCAGAAAAAGCACGTCGCCATCGGCCCGAGTTTGCTGGAGATAGCGATCGAATTCGGGCCAGACGTCGTCCACAAGAAACGCCGTCCTGCCGAAGTCCGCATGTTTTCCGGATTCGACCGCTCGATGACAATCGTTCATTCCGCAGCTCACACATGCCTGCGGCTGATCGGAGTGCAGCATTCTGCGGGAGATCGGATGCAGCTTGCGGGTCGATGCCTTTTCACCATAAAAGCGAACGAGCAATTCGTCGGCTCTGAGTAAGGCTTCGATCCTAAAGTCCGCGGGAGAACGAAAGCGGAGATCGACGTAGTTCCAAAATACGGTTGCGTCGCGGCCGATCTCGGCAAGCGAACCAGCCACAGCCTGCGTATGCGCGTGGCGTTCAACGATCTCAAACTCCGCCTTAAGGGCAGCATCGTAAAGCGCGTTCGAAAGCTGGCAGAGCCCGCCGCCGAGATTGGGAATGATGCAGCCTTCGCGAAGCTCGCGGCCCTCGACATAGCCGCGTCGCCGCGTCGCCCTGCCGACTTGCTTCCAGAAGCTGAATACCTCATTGGCCGGCACGGTCAGCCCGTTTAGACGCCGTACAGCGATGCGAAGATTCTGTATCTTACCGGCAACGAGATATCGCTCCTCTGGTTCGGTCTCAGTCCATAGCTTTGTCCTCGATTCTGCGATGACATCGCCGCCGACGGACAATGAAATGGTTGGCAATCGCCTCGCATCACGATCCATTAGGGCACGCTGAAGCTGGAGCATTCGCGACTTTACGCCGAAAACGGCGGCTTCGAAACGCGTTGGGACGGTGCGGCTTTCGGGGGAATGGGATTTCGACATATCGCAGAGATAATGAACCACAAAGACGCCCCAAATGCAATGAATGTCGCGGCCCATTGTGCTACTCTTTTTCGCAGCAATGCACTTTGTCTTCTCGCACCGCTTTTACATCCTGCTCGCTCTCGGGCTGCTGCCGCTTTCGGTTTCGTGGAATTTCCCGATCCTGCGTACCGCCGTGATCGCGTTCGACCTTGTGCTGATCGGGGCCGCCATCATTGACTTTGTCATAAGCCGAAAGCTGCCCGAAGGATTCAGCATCCGCCGGACCTTCGACAAACGGTTTGCCATCGGCGACGCGAACACCGTCCGTCTTGATGTCGTGAACGACACGCCGCACGAGATCCGGCTTCGGATAAAAGATGAATATCCGTCCGAGATGCAACTCGGCGACAAACGGGAGGCCGACTTTGCGGTCGATGCCCGATCGACTGCCGAATTTTCCTATGAGCTAATTCCGCCGAAGCGCGGTCGCTACGATTTCGGCACGACCGCTGTTCGTCATCTTTCCAGGCTCGGCCTCGTTTGGTGCCAGTCAGCGGCCGGCGAGGCAGTGTCGGTCAAGGTCTATCCGAACATCCGGCGGGCACGCGAGATGGAGCTCAAAGCTCTGGGAGCGAGGTCGTTCCTTGCTATTCAGCGACGGGCCGTACGCCGTGGCGAAGGCCGCGAGTTCGAATCAATGCGTGACTACGTTCGCGGCGACGAACTGCGGCATATTTCATGGACGGCGACGGCCCGGCGGTCAAAGCTGACGACACGGCAATATCAGATCGAGCGCGATCAAACGGTGATCATCGCCATCGACGCAGGACGCCTGATGACCGGACGCATTGACGGCGAGACGAAGTTCGACACCGCGATTCATGCTGCACTTGCTCTGATGTCTGCCTGTGCTCGGGCGGGCGACCACGCGGGCGTAGTCGTTTTCGGCCGCCGAGTTCGCAAGTATCTGCCGCCCAGACGCGGTATGGAACACATGGACGCTGTGCTCGAATCGCTGCATGATATGGAACCGGAGCTGGTCGAGCCATCGTATGCACGGGCATTTCAATTCATTTCATCGAATCTAAAAAAGCGTTCGTTCGTTGTGATACTGACCGACCTGGTCGATAAGGACAGTTCGCACGAACTGATCAATTCGCTAAAACTTCTGCGGCCGCGTCACCTGCCGCTCGTTGCCACCATCGGCGACCGCGACCTGAATGCGATGGTCAGCGCAAAGCCCGAAGCCATCAAGGACGTTTTTCAACAATCCGCGGCCGAAGAGATCATCCACCAACGCGAATCAGCCCTTCGCCTCGTCGAATCGCTCGGCGGCCTCGCCCTCGATGTAACCACCCAAACCCTTGGACCGCGGCTGCTTGAGAGCTATCTGAAGGTTAAGGAGCGTGGGTTGCTTTGATTTGCTAGCTATGGCATCTGAACAATCAATTTCCATTCAGGAATTGTTATACATCGCCATTCTTTTGGGATTGCCTGTTTACCTATTCGGAGCTGCAGTTCAACTACTGCTTTTGATCTTTCTCAGGCGTTAGAACGAGAGTTTTATAAAGTCAGGTTCCTGCCTGACCCTGACGCTCTTGTTGTCCATTTTATCGACGATCGTGATTTGGATTGGGTTACCAACAGTGCGGGAAGACTGGTTTATGTTATTCGGCATCGTCAATTTACCTTCATTGATCGCGGTAATTCTAATGATACCTATCAATTTATGGTTCTTTGGATACTTCCGGGGATATTTTCCGGTTCCGCAAGTGAAAAGCGGGTCAGTTTTTGGCAAGGTTCGGGGCGGCCCATTTCGCTTCGGCATCGGACTCCTCCGTTGTGCGCCCTGCAAGAACGAGATACATCATCATTAATAGGCCGGTGAGGATACCTGTCGCGTATTTTATGCCAGGCGGCAACGTGGCGGGCGAGAGGAAGCCTTCTATAACGCCGGCGACGAATAAGAAAAGGGCGCACCCGATGACGACCTTGGCCGCCTCACGTCCGCGGTATTTTAAGGCCTGCGAACGCGATAGGTCGCCCGGGTCGATCAGCGCGTAACCGATCGACATTCCCGCCCCAGAAGCGATAAAGATACAGGCGAGTTCGACGACAACGTGGCCCACCATGAAATTGACAAGTTCGGTCCCGAACGCCGGATTCGCCCTGAAACAAACCCCGAGCACGCCGCCGATCATCAATCCATTTAAGACCAAAACATAGATAGTCCCGATGCCAAAGAATGCCCCGAGGGCAAAGGCGAAAAAAGCAACGCGGATGTTGTTCGTCAATATTCCGCTGGCGCCGATCTGGTTTGCTTCGTTGAGGTCCATCCACCATTGGACGTTCGTCGTTGCAAAGGTCCGATAGACGTCAAGGCCAAGCAGGTTCGCAAACGACTCATCGTTATAGGCGAGCAGGAAAGACGCAACGCCTGTGGCCATAAAGACGATGAAGGCGATCACCGTAAAACGGGCGGTCGAACGAAATGCTTGTGGCAATTCGCGGCCGAAGAATTGGCGAATTATGCTGACGCCATCGCCCTCGGCCCGATAGATCTTGTTGTGCGCCCGGATGACGAGGCTGTTTAAGTAATTGATCAGCTTCGGGTCGCGCGTCTCGGCACGGGCGATAGCCAGATCGGTCGCGGTCCGTCGGTACAGCTCGCCGAATTCTCGAACTTCCATCTTCGACAGTCCGCGAAGGCTCGTCCCGCGGAGCATGCCGAGGAGATCCTCCAACCGCTCCCAATTATCCTTTTTTTGGTCTATGAATCGGTTCACGTGTGTCGCATGTCAGGCTAACCCGCAAGAGTTCTCGCCTGCATTCGCGATTATACGTTGCCATTCCCAAAACCAAAACTTAAAATCAGGACTTTAGAATGTCAGACGAAGTAAAGAAATATCACGAAGAAGAGGCGATAGGTAAGACTTACGATCTTCGGATCGCGAGGCGTCTGCTGCGGTATCTGCGGCCGTACTGGCACCTGGTCGCGGTGGCTTTGGTCCTCACTCTGCTGAGCAACGTGCTGATCAGCACGCAGCCGCTATTTACGAAGGTCGCGGTTGACGATTTCATTACGCCGCGAAGCGTCGACGGGCTATGGCTGTTCGCGTTCGCTTTCTTCGGCGTTTTTCTTTTTCGCTTTATCTTTTCTTATATTCAGGAGATCTTGCTGAACAAGGTGGGCCAGCGGGTGATGTTCGACCTTCGGAGCGAGATCTTTGCCAAACTTCAGCGGCAGGAGGTCGCGTACTACGACCGCTATCCGGTCGGCCGGATCATCACCCGGATGACGTCGGATGTCGACGCCTTGAACGAGATGTTCACGTCCGGCGTAATAGACGTCCTTGGCGATCTGGTCATCATCTTTGCCATCATCGCGTGGATGTTCGCTTTGGACTGGAAACTGGCGATCGTCTCGCTGGTAACGGTACCACTGCTATTTTTCGCGACGAACTGGTTCAGAAAGCGTGCCCGCATCGGTTTTGATAAGGTTCGGACGCGGAATGCCCGGCTCAACGCATTTCTGCAGGAATTCATCTCGGGCGCTCAGACCGTGCAATTGATGAATGCCGAAAAGAAGGCAGCGAAGCAATTCGACGACATCAATGATGATTACCGCAACGCCAATATTGAGACCATCTATTATTACTCCGTATTTTACCCGCTAGTCGACTTTATAGGTGCGATCGGTATCGCGGTGGTCATCTTCTTTTTCGCGTTTCAGTATTTAAGTGGAATGTCGGCGGCGGGAGCGGCACTGACCGTAGGCGTTCTGGCGGCATTTATCCAATATTCGCTTCAGCTTTTTCAGCCGATCCGCGATCTTTCGGACAAGTTTAACGTTCTGCAGGCGGCGATAGTCGCTTCGCACCGGATCTTTATCCTGCTCGACCTTGATATCGATATAACATCGCCCGCCGAACCGAAAAAGTCCGGCAAGGCCGAAGGCCGCATCGAATTTCGCAACGTCTGGTTCGCCTACAAAGAGAATGAGTGGGTGATGAAGGACATTTCGTTCACGGTCAACGTCGGCGAAAGCGTTGCTTTGGTCGGTCACACAGGTTCCGGAAAAACGACGGCGACAAATCTGCTGATGCGTTTCTATGACGTTCAGAAGGGACAAATACTGCTTGACGGGGTCGACATCCGCGAATGGGACCTGCATGACCTGCGTGCGAACTTTGCGGTAGTGCTGCAAGATGTCTTCCTGTTTAGCGGATCGATCGAGGAGAATATACGGCTCGGAAACGGCGATATACCGGACGAACGGATCGAATGGGCAGCGAAAGAAGTTCACGCCGACGAGTTCATTCAGAAGCTGGATGAAACCTACCGGTTCAAGGTCCGAGAACGCGGGGCTGGGCTCTCGGTCGGCCAGAAGCAGCTGATCTCTTTCGCCCGTGCCCTTGCATTTGATCCAAAGATACTGATACTCGACGAAGCAACCAGCTCCATCGACACTGAGACAGAGCAGTTGATCCAACAAGCGGTCGACCGCGTGATGGACGGCCGAACATCGCTGGTCGTCGCACATCGGCTCTCTACTATTCAGAAGTGTGACCGCATTCTCGTCTTTCACCATGGCGAACTTCGCGAACAAGGTTCGCACAATGAACTCCTGCTCGAACGCGGCCTGTACTGGCGGCTGTTCCAGCTTCAGTACGGTGGCGAGACCGGCGAGGACACCGCTCGGGAGCTTAGTCCCGATCTGGCCGGTTAGGTCTTTGTAAAACCTTGGTCTCCTACAAGATCAGCGTCTTTCCGCCGAAATCATAAGGTTGTCGGCGGATGTCGTTAAGTTTCGCTAAAAGTTGAAGATTGGTTATAATGATGGTCGCAATGCAGGTAGACGACAAAAGTACAGCTCCTCCGGTTGTTGGAACGGCGGTATTGATCGACGAGATCTATTCCCGCTGCTGCGAGAACGCGCCGAACTTCGGCGTGCAGCCGGATTGTTTCACGGCTTCGGTCGAAAGGTCGCTGAAACGGTTCACAGAAACTTCCTCAGATGGACCGCCGTCGTCGGCTTCGATCAGAGACTTCATCGACCAGCTTCAGAGTGATGACCTGTTCCTGGCAATCGCCTGTGCTAATGGTAATGAGCGGGCATGGTGGGAATTCGATCAGCAGCACCGTGCGTATATGGAGCGTGTTGCCCGCCACCTGGCCAAAACGGAGCTTGATGCGCAAGAGGTCATCGATACGGTTTACGTTGAGCTTTACGGAACTCGCGTGGTTGACGGCGAACGGATGTCGAAATTTTCGACCTATAGCGGACGCGGGTCGCTTCGAGGCTGGCTGCGGACCGTCATTTGGCATTCGCTGGTCGACCTTCACCGGGCTAGCCATGACGAGGTTTCGCTCGATGAAATGACCGAGAACCTCGGAGAGGGAGGAGCACAGGCAAATTTTGCCGAACCACCGATGGGCGGCGAAGCCGAGATGATCGCCCAGATAACCCAGGACCGCTATCGCAAGGCAACGGTCACCGCGATCGATAAAGCATTTGGCGAATTGGAAGCGCATGAAAAGCTTCTCCTGCTCTATTATCACGTTGAAAACCTTAAGCTCCGCGAGATCGCCAAATTGGTGGAGAACGAGGATTCCCCGCTTCGCGGCTGGTTTCAGCGGCGTTCGGCGACGCGTGATTCGGGCGGCCGAACCCATGAATCGACCGTCATGCGGTGGCTCGAAAAAAGCTATGCGCGCATTTTGGAGTTATTCATTGCTGACCTTAAAGGTTCCCATTCTTTATCCCAGAAGGAGATCGACATCTGCCTGGGCCTGGCTACGCAAGATCTGGCCGGCAATAACATATTTGCCCGATTGACCCCCAATTGACCGGCCCACAGTAACCGGTTAAAACTCCCCCCCCCCCAAGCATGAAAATTTTTGTGCAAATGTTACACGAGAGTAACGTCTGCTATTCGGGAGGAATTCTCGATGAAGACGAATAACGGAAATATGAACCCACAAGAAGAAAAAATTCAAGCATTAATGAACAGCTACCTTGCCGCCCGCGAAAAGGGACGTGGCGAGTCCGTTAGTCTGCACATCGACGAAGATTCGCTCGCGGCTTTTGCTGAAGGCGGGCTTGGTGAACGCGAAAGCGGCCCGGTTGTATCACATCTGGTCGATTGCTCGTTCTGCCGACACGTTTCGGCCCAACTGATAAGGCTCAATGCAGAATTTGCCGAGACGGAGACAGGAACGGAGGCATCGCCGAATGTTGATCCGTCACGCATCTCCGAAGTACTTAGCGGATTGTTCTCCAAGATATTTGGCACAACCGACGGAGCAGTCTTTGCCCACGAGGAGAAAGACGAGGACAAGGACGAAGAGAAGAACGAGGACGAAAAGGCCGACGAATAGGCCGACACAAGTTGACCGCCCGCACCGAGACTGTTTGCAGGACCACACTTGCAAACAGTCTTTTTGTATTCTGCCGTGATACAACCGGCTTACGCTTGCTGCCCGAATAGAGTTATAATCTGCTGTCAGAATCGTTTCCGGAGAAATACCATATTGGACGCCGTCAAAACAGATTGCCCGCCTGACCCGAAAGACATATCGGTCGAACGGGTAGCCATTGCAAAACTGCCGACGCAGTTCGGCGAGTTTCTGATCGCAGGCTATCGCTCGCTTACGAGCACCGAGGAATTCGTCGTTTTGTATAAAGGTGAGATGCGGCCCGGCATTCCGACGCTTGTGCGGATCCATTCGCAGTGTCTGACGGGTGATGTCTTCGGTTCGGTCAAATGTGATTGCGGCCCGCAGCTTCATCTCGCAATGGAGATGATAGAGGAAGAAGGCCGCGGTGCGATCGTCTATCAACAGCAGGAAGGCCGCGGCATCGGCATCATCAATAAGATCCGTGCGTATGCACTCCAAGATGAAGGCGCCGATACCGTCGAGGCAAATGAGAGGCTTGGTTTCGCTGTAGACGCCCGCGACTATACTCAGTGCGCCGAAATACTCTTCGACCTCGGCCTTTGTCACGTTAAGGTCATCTCAAATAATCCCGACAAGCTAGAGGCTCTCAAGAACGCGGGCCTGACGATCGTTGAACGCATCCCGTTAGAAACTCCCGCCGAACCCGCCGCCGCCCACTACCTCCGCACCAAAAAAGAAAAACTCGGCCACTTGCTCCGGTAGGACTTCAAGGCCTCTTCTCGCCGACTAAAGAATAAAAAGGGCTGCCTTTCGGCAGCCCAATGTCTTTCGACGAAAATACAGTTCTTTAGAACTGAAACTTGAACCCGAAGCGAACGCTTCGCGGTCCCTGGAAACTACTCGGCATGTCATAGGCAATGCTTTTTATGCCGCGCGAGTTTATGTTAGCAGTAGCAGCGGCATTAAATGCCTGACGCTGATAAAGGGCTTCTGTCTCCTCACGGGTCAAACAGCCGGGTGTTTGATTTGTTGCGGTGCAGGCATTCATGCCTAAATCAGTAGCCGTAAGGCCTGTACCACTTAACGTTTCTACACGGCCCGTGACGTTATCCTCATTAAAGAGATTGAGAATATCCACCATAGCCACCATACTGAATCGATTGTCACGGCCAAAGCGATACCGATGCCGAATACCGAGATCCGTCTGGGTAAACATCTCGGTACGTCCCATATCACCGCGGCCGTTGAGGATCTGCCCGGCAACACCAAATACGGTGTAGCGGGTTGTCAAAGGCGTACCGCTCTGGATCGTGGTAAACCCTGAGATCTCGGTCGAGTTTGTGCTCGACCAGGGGATCTCATAAGCACCGAATGCCTTGAACTGGTGCGGACGATCGGTCGGAAGGCGTCCGGTGTCCGGCTGGCCCAGGCCACTGAACCCGATAAACGGCAAGTCAAAGTTTCGGTTTACGTTCGGTGACGTACGTCCGCTTTCGTCCGAGCTGGCGAGTCCGGCGTAATTGCCGACCAGACGGCTCCAAACGTAGCTCGCGTTAAAGTAATAGTTGTTAACGAAGCGCTTTTCGAGTGAAACCTCTACGGCATCGTAATCCCGAATAGCCTCTAGCGGCAAATAGCCGAACTGTTCGTAATTTTGTGCCGCAAGTCCGCGCCCGGGATTACCGATAATGTAAACTTCACCTCCAGGTACGTGAACACCGATGTCCTCAACGGCAACGTCAACCTGCTTGTGGGTGTAACGGCCGCGCAAGACGAATTCGGAGCTAAGCGCATGCTCTAAACCTATGGTGAATTCACTTTGGCGAAATGCCTGGATGTCCGGATCGACCTGACCGAAGTCCGGTTGGCCCGGAAGGTTCGAGGGAATGCGGAAGTCGAGCGAACAGCGTGACCTCGGAGCTGCCTGGGGATTGCCGCCAGGCGGCGGGATCGGGCATGTGCCGCCGATCGGATCAGGGTTGTTGCCTATGATCGTGGCGGTCGTGAATGACCCCGGCGTATCACCTGGAAAGATCTCGAAGTAGTCATTGCGGAAGAAGTTACCCCCGAACGAACCACGCGGAAGCTCATACTTGAAACGGTCAAAGAACCGTCCATAGCTACCAAAAAGCTTGGTCTTGCCGTCACCAAAAATGTCCCAAGCAAAGCCAAGCCGCGGTGCAAGCTTATCGGCAAAGTCGAACTTAATGCCAGGTCCCTGATCATTAAAGCTCGGCGACTGTTCACGCTCTGTTCTTATACCTAAGTTCAGTGTCAAACGTTTGACAGGCTGCCACGAGTCCTGGATGTAGAAAGCCAGGTTATCACTGCCTGCGGAGCCCCGCGCACCAAAACGCTGCATCCAGCCGGCGCCGCTAATGCCGGGGCTGGTCGGAACAGCAGGATTGCCGGTGATCCCGGCTATGGAGCGACTCGGGCCGAATTGGAGGATGACCAGATCTTCACGGCCGCTGAGGATGGAGTTGCTGACGCCATTCCACTGCACACCGCCCTTGAACTGGTGACGCCCGCCAAAGTCATTGACGAGATATGATGCGTCGGCATCAAATGTACGGCGTCGCGAAACGTCGAATTGCGTTGCTGTAATAGCCCCGAAGTTCGATTGCCCGCAAGGTGGGAATCCAGGCGGAGGCGTGACCCCAGTATCACACCCGTTTGTCAGGTATCTCTGGGCAGCTCCCGGACCTAAGGGCGGGATGCCGTAATTACCAAGCTTCTCATTAAGAAAGCTGTAACCGCCACGCATTGTTAGGACGAGCCGATCGGTGGGTGTCCATACCACTGACCCCGTGGTGTTGTTCGAACTCTGACGGCCGCCCTGGAAGTTGGCCAGTTGAGGACCAGACACCTGGCCGATGCCCGGAAAAATTTGAGCAGGAATCGTCCCGAAAGGTGAAACGCTCGGGAGATTGCCGCTTACATCGATCGGGTTCCAAAGATAGGTTCCCGTCATTCGAAGACGCTCGACCGGCTGAAAGTCAATACGGCCAAAGGCATATTCATTCGTCTGGCGCAATGCATAGGTGTTAGTGCTGACGAACTGTCGGTTTGCCGGATCCCGCAGTGCAGGATCAGGGCTGTACAAACTGACAGTGCGATCTGCATTAATGAACTGCGGAGCATAGCTGCCAAAGAACCACATCTTGTCCTTAATGATCGGACCGCCAAGGCTCAGGTATGGGAAAAAATCGGTACCCTGATCCTTCGAAACCGGAATGTACTCAGTGATCGTCTGCCGAGCTGTCGTCGGACCGAACGTCGTCAGATTAAGAAAAGGACGTGGATTACCCTGGAACTTTGCCGCACGAAATTCGAGACCGGCTTCGCCGCGGAACTGGTTACTGCCACCGCGCGTCACAACGTTGATAACACCACCGGTCGCCCCGCCGAATTCAGCTTCAAAACCTGAAGATTTGATCTGCACTTCCTGAACAAACTGGAACGGGATGTTGTTATTGAGGTTCAGTGTACCGGTACGGAAGTTGCCTACTTCCTGACCATCGATGATAAAGGTGTTCTCCGAACCCGATGCGCCGTCAATTTGGAAGCCGCCGCTGAGCGGTTCATTGCGAACTGCCGGAGACACGTTAAGTAGGCTCGTAAAATTTGTGCCCTTGGGAAGAAGTTCTGCCGTACGGGCAGAGATGTTGGTCTGGATCTTACTGCCGGTCGTGTCGATCGCCAACGGATCGGCCGTAACAACAACCTCGACATTCGTGCCTCCGGCAGCCAATGTAATATTTACTGGGGTCGCACGGCCGAGAAGAACCTGGACCTCATTCGTCGTTGCTGTACCAAAGCCAGCGGTTGCAGCCGTGGCCACCGTGTACGTCCCAGGCGGGATCTGCTGGACACGGAAAAAACCGTTTCGATCAGTAGTGGCAGTTCGACGAAAACCCACCGTCGTTCCGATCGCTCTACTTTCAATGACCACCTCAACGCCGGGCACAACGGCTCCGACGGGATCGGTGATCGTACCTTCGATCGAGCCCGTCGTCTCTTGAGCCATAGCTGTAAAGCTAAAGCTAAGAGCGAGAGCAAGAGTCGCGAAGATATACTTAAATGTTCTAGACATATTTGAAAACTCCTTTCTAATGTTCACTCAAAATCTTATGGGCACTGCTTAGGCACTATATCCGTTCCTTTAAAACACGGGTGCACGTGCCGACTAAGTTCGACTCCCATTAATGCAAATATCAAGCCAAGGAATAAAGGTGGGGAAATTGACGCCGCGACCCCTTTTTTGGGGCGTTATATGCCCTTCATTGCGAACTGACCGCAGATGATTGGTTTCTCGACTGGACAAATAATTCAGATTTTCGAATAAAATCCGATTAATTGAATAGGTTGGAACGGGCCTAAACTCGCTCCTAAGGTGGGCAATCTGCTTGGCCCTGGGATTCAGCCTTTCTGTTTCAGGGCTCGGATCATTTCCTTTATTTTCTCGCGGTCCGCGGCGTCCGGCCTATACTTTAGGAATAGTTCAAGCTCCTTTGCTGCAGCGGCATACTCTTTCTGATCATTCAAGACTTTGGCAAGCTGCCAATGGATCTCAGGGACACCTTCGCCCGTAATTCTGGCGGCCTGTTTGATGGATCCTACCGCTCGATCTAATTTTCCCTGCGCATGCTGAGCGATTCCTAACCAAAGGTGAGCATTCGCCGATCCATTTTCTATAGTTACAGCTTCCTGAAAGCGGCCAGCGGCATCGTCAATCCGTCCAAGACGAAACGCGGCAAGCCCGAGCCCAAAAGTGCTCGAAAAACTACGGGAATTCACACTTAGTGCTTTCGCCAACAGTACATAGGCGGCTTCATAGTGCTCCCGATTTATGTATTCGTTTCCAAGAGTGTCGAGAGCCAGAAAATAATCGGGAAAGACCTCTATTGATCGCTTGATCTTGTCCAGGCCGTCCGCGTCCAATTTATTTTCGAGATCCTTTAGTCCGGCTTCATACAGTGTCCGAGCTTCCGCGGGAACGTCCTGAACATACACGACACCTGCGGGCCGAGCCGGTGTACTTTGCGGTTTCTTCGTTCGAAGATAAATATCGACCTGCTCTGTGGCGACACCGCGTCCAGCCACGACGGAAACTGGGATCAACGCGACCGACACCGACTGCTCTTCATATTCGGTGCCCGAGCTCAGCACCTTCACAACATATCTACCAGACGGAAGGCCGGCGAAATTGAACATCCCCGAACCGCTTGTCCGAACACGGCTAATAGTTGAGTAGAAATCATCCTGTAGCTCAACATAAATGTCAGATAGCGGTCGGCGAGATTCCCCAAAGACAAACCCCGATATTCGGTTCCGTTCCTGACCGAACATTTCCGCGTTTCCACAAAAAAGGATGGCGACGACAACGAAGGAATAAAGTCCTATTTTCTGCATACGACCTCCACAATACAACAATGTGAGTTAGAGAAACTGTTTGTTTTTCGATTATACTCGTATTCGTATAATACTGCTATCGTTATTTTGTCACCGCCGGCTTTGGCGTGGAGAATGCCTTGCTCGAAAGAATTTACCGGGATTCGGTGCATAATATTATTCGGGTTCGGACGGATACGGCTGAGGGTGAGCTGATCGTTAGGCTGATCGATACGCCCGAATTTCAGCGTCTGCGTCGCGTGCGTCAGCTCGGGCTGGGCCATTTCGCGTATCAGGGTGCCGAGCATTCGCGGTTTACGCACAGCCTCGGGGCATTTCATCTTGCGACGCGAATCCTGGCAAAGCTGGGAAATACATATTCCCTCACCGATGAGGACCGCATTGCTGTGCGCGTTGCTGCGCTGCTTCACGATGTCGGGCACGGAGCCTTTTCGCACGTTATCGAGTCGATCCTTCATTTTCACCACGAAGATTTCACCATCGAAACCGTCTTGAGCAATGAGACCGATATCGGCCGCTTGCTCAAAGAGTATTCGCCCGACCTGCCAGAGCGCGTGGCAAGCATCATTCGCGGAACGTTTCGGCCGATGGCTCTGGCACAGCTGGTGTCGTCCCAACTCGACGTTGACCGGATGGATTACCTGCTTCGCGATTCGATGATGACGGGCGTGAAATACGGCATTTATGATCTCGAATGGATAATCAAATCGCTAGAGATAAACGAAGCGGACGATCAGCTATACATCTCGGCGCCCGGCATTTATGCGGTCGAAGATTACCTGCAGGCACGTTATTACATGTTCCGACAGGTCTATTTTCATCGCACTCTGCGGTCGGCCGAGGTCGTTCTGCAATCACTGCTGCGGCGTGCGTTGGCACTTTTTGCTGACGGAACCAGCGTTTGGTTCGCGGCCGGTACGGCGTTCGAACGGATACTGAAAGGCAAGCCTCTCACCTTGGCCGAACATCTCGCGCTTGATGATTCCGATATGATCTTTTACATCAAGCAGTGGCAATCGTCGAGCGACCCGATACTTGCCGATCTGGCACATCGCTTTTTGAACCGCCGGCTATTCAAAGCGTTCGATCTGGATATGCCGGAGGAAGAACGAGATGATTTTATCGAAGAGGTTAGGTCGATCGTCGGTGACGCGGGGCTTGACCCGGCATACTACGTTCTCGAAGACAAAGGCGGCGAGGTCTCGCACAATTTTTATATCAAGGACGACGCTAAACCGAAGGACCTGATCTATGTCGAAGATGGTTTTGCCCGCCCCGTCATTCGCGAGATCTCAGAGGTCAGCGCCGCCGTCCGCGGGCTGCAGAAAGGCTACCGCATTCACCGGCTCTGCTTCCCTGATGAATTCAAGGAAGAAGTTGGCCAGCTTTATAGGGCAACATCGTGAACTTAATTGCGGACACTCCCAGAGCATTCTTTTGCTCAAGGTCATCGCCCTACGCAGCGATGTTGGTCGTTTTTGCTACCATGGCTATTTGCGGAGTTTCTGGCGCAATGGGGCAACGGATCGCCGTTGTCGTTCCCCGGCCAGATCCGCTTGCAGAGCGGGTTGCTGCTGCTCTAGCCGATAGTTTAGATCGCCATTTCACTGTCCTCGATCGTGACCTCGCGGACGATGGGTTCCGTGCCGCTTTGACTGACGACCCGTTTAATCTAGTCACATCGGACGCACGCCGTATCGGCTCAATCGTCGGGGCCGAACACCTCGTGCTCATTCGGGCAGCGATACAGCGACGAAGCTCATTTACCAGAGACCGGTATTTTGAAGCGTATGCTGCGATCTATTTGGTAAGTTCGCGAACCGGTCAGCTCATTCATTTTCAGCTCGAAAGTAAGACGGCTGACACCGAAGCCGAGGCCGCAGACGCTCTCGTGGCGTCGACCAACTTTGCCATCGATGAAATTGTGTCGAAAGCGCGCAAGGCCGACACTGAACATTTCAAACCACGGATCAGAACCAGATTTCCTGAATACCCTGCGGATAATGATCCGCAAAAGACCGGAAAGCGGCCGCCGATGCCGTTCAACCGGATCAAGCCCGAATACACGCCGCTTGCATTCAGTTACGAGGTAACCGTGACCGTTGACGTGGAGGTCAGCATAAACGAAAGAGGCGAGGTCACCGAAGCCGAGATCGTTCGCTGGGCCGGCTACGGCCTGGATGAATCGGTCATCGCAGCCGTTAGGGCAATGAACTGGCGGGCGGGCGAGAACAAAGGCACGTCGTTGCCGATGCGCGTCCTGCTGCGTTACAATTTTAAAAAGATAGAGAAAGAAGACCAGTAAGACGCCGGCCGCAGTGAGCCGACCGCAATTGCCCGATTCCCGTCTGCAGCCTTTCGATGAAGCAAATTAAAGCCTTACTTAAATTTTGTATTTTTACGATTGGTACCATCAGCCTCTATTCCGCGTGGTGGCTCACGTCAATATTCATTCCAAATAAGGTCTATTGGCGGCAGCTCGCTTTCGGATCGTGGTGCCGCCTCTTTGTCAGGGTCTCGGGTATGCAGGTCGAAGTAATTGGCGATCCGCCGTCCGTTCCGTTCTTTTTGGTCTCAAATCACCTTAGCTACACTGACATTCCGGCACTTCGCTCGGTCGTTCCGGGTGTTTTCGTTGCCAAGAAAGAGATCGACGAATGGCCGGTCGCCGGCCGCATCGTCCGCGACATGGGTGTCATATTTATTGACCGGACGAACCGCCGCGACATTCCGCGCGCGGGCGAACACATCATCCAGAGGCTATCAGAAGGCGAGGGCGTTTTTGTCTTTCCGGAAGGCACGAGCACGAAAGGCGAAGATGTGCTGCCGTTCAATTCGTCGTTTCTCGAATTTGCGGCCCGTTCGGACGTGCCCGTCTCGTATGCATCCATCTCCTACCGAGCGGAGCAGGGCGATCCTGCGGCCAGCGACATCGTCTGTTGGTGGGAGGACATCAGCTTTGCGGCACACATGTTCCGGTTGTTCAAGATCGATCGATATACCGCCGTCATCACTTTCGGCGACGAACCGCTGCTGAATACCGACCGAAAACAGCTGGCCGCCGACTTACGCGACGAGGTGCGGCGGCGGTTCACGCCCGTCATTTGAACGGCGAAGTTTCGCAACCTTCCGATGTTTCCTATCATCTCCATAACTAAATGCACTCGGTCTGCGTATTAAACTGTAGTTCAAAATCTCAGGAGAAATCATGAAAAGCAAGATCTTCAGCTTCGTCGTGGCGCTCAGTTTCGCGATATCGTTGGTTGTCCCGGCGGCAGCACAAACCAAAGCGTTCGATACGGCGAACATGGACAAATCCGTCTCACCTTGTACCGATTTTTATCAGCACGCAAACGGGACGTGGCTTAAGAATACCGAGATACCTGCATCAGAAGCGAGATGGGGTACGTTCAATATTCTCGCCGATGGCAATAATGTGATCTTGCGTGGGGTGCTCGAGGCAGCGGCCAAAAAGCCCGGAAACAAGGGCAGCGATACGCAGTTGATCGGCGATTTCTACGCGACTTGCATGGACGAAGCCGGCATCGAAAAGCTCGGCACCAAACCGATCGAGCCGCACCTAAAGCAGATCAGTTCGCTTCGTACAGTGGCTGACGTTCATAAGCAGATCGCACGGTTGCACGACCGCGGAATACCGGCCGTTTTCGGTTTTGGTGCCGGATCTGACCTTAAAGATTCGAATGCTGTAATGATCAATGCGACCCAGGGCGGCATATCGCTGCCGAACCGAGATTACTACACCAACACGGACGCAAAATCCATCGAGACACGCGAGAAGTTCGGTGAATATATGGCGAATATGTTCAAGCTGCTGGGCGATAACGAGGCGGCGGCGAAGGCCAACGCGGCAACGGTCATGCGGCTCCAGACGCGGCTTGCAAGTGCATCGCTGACCCCGGTCGAAGGCAGAAATCCCGACAATCGATATAATAAGGTCTCGCTCGACGCGGCCCAAAAGCTGACGCCAAGCTTCTCATGGGACGTCTATCGTGCAGAACGCGGCGTCAAAGATTCGGGTGACATCAATATGGCTCCGCCGAAATTCTTTACGGAAGTCGATGTGATGATGAAAGAGGTTTCGGTCGATGACTGGAAGACCTATCTTCGTTGGATGACCGTAAACTCGGCCGCACGATATCTGCCGAAAGCTTTTGCAGACGAAAATTTCAATTTCTTTGACCGCTATCTGAGTGGACAGAAGGAACGCCAACCGCGTTGGAAGACCTGTGTACAGAACACGAACGGCAACCTCGGCGAAGCTCTCGGGATGGAATATGCCCGCCTGCGGTTCAAACCCGAAGCGAAGGCGCGGATGAACGTTTTGATCGATAACCTGATGGTTGCGATGAAGGAACGCATCGACGGTCTTGAGTGGATGAGCGCCGACACCAAAAAAGAAGCACAGGCAAAGCTTTCAACATTCAAACGAAAGATCGGCTACCCGGACGTTCTTCGCGGATATAACGGGTTGTCGATCGCACGAAAGTCGTACTCGGACAACGTGATGAATTCCAACCGTTTTCAGATCCGCCGAAATTTCGAAGACCTAGGCAAGCCGCGTGACAAGACGCGGTGGGGCTTTACGCCTTCGACGGTGAACGCTTCGTATTCGTCGAGCAATAATGAGATCACCTTCCCGGCCGGTATCCTGCAGCCGCCGTTCTTTAACTTCGAAGCCGACGACGCGATCAATTACGGCGCGATCGGTGGTGTGATCGGCCACGAGATCACGCACGGATTCGACGACCAAGGCAGCCGCTTCGACGCAGAAGGCAACCTGAAAATGTGGTGGACGACACATGACCGCGAGAAATTCGAGGAGCGTGCAGCGTGTGTGGTCAAACAGTGGGACGCCTATGAGGTGCAGCCCGGTCTGTTTATGGTCGGAAAGCTCGCACTTGGCGAGAACATCGGCGATTTTGCCGGACTGACCGTTGCGTACGACGCATTTATGCGTTCGCTCGAGGGCAAGCCGAAACCGGCAGATATCGACGGCTTCACCGCTGAGCAGCGTTTCTTCCTTGGCTGGGCGCAGGTCTGGGCGGCAAAATACACATCCGAAGCCGAGATCGCACAAGTAAAGAACGGCCCGCACTCACTGCCGAAATGGCGTGTTAACGGTCCGCTATCGAACATGCCGCAGTTCCGCAAAGCTTTCGGCTGCAATGCCGGCCAACCAATGGTCCGAGAAAACAGCTGCTCGATCTGGTAGTCACGTTCGCTGTCAGGAGAAGGCCGTCCGAAGCGGGGCGGCCTTTTTTATTTTGCGATCTCAATATCGACAATCAGGATGACCTGCGATCGGAGTTCAACAGATCCCGCCGTCACGGGAGTTACCGGTCGAGCAGCAACATTTGCCGAAGCATTCGAATTCGGCATGCTTAGATAGCTCGCCAGCACGTGGCCCGGATCGATGCCTGCTTCGGTGGACTGCACCACCCGGACGATCTTTCCATTTAGCGATGTTGCGATAGAATTTGCCTTGGCCATCGCTTGGGTGGCGGCGAGTGAAAGTGCTTCCCCCCTGTGCCGGACTTGCCTGACCTACTACGAACTGGATTCCTTCAACGCTGTTCGCACCTGCAGCTGTCGCGGCGTCGATAATCGCCCCAACCCTGTCCAGACTATCGACCGATACGCTAACCGTATTCTTCACTTCGTATCCAAGAATTTTGGGCATCTTGCCTGAGTAGTAATCCTGTTCGGGATCTAGGCTGTAGTTACTGGTTCTTATTTCGGCCTTGCTATCCACTGATGCCTTTTCGATCGCGATCCTGACTGCCTCGCTCGTCTGTGCGTTCCGCTGTTGTGCCTCAACTGCCTGACGGCTCTGAGTAACAACAGCGAACGTAATGACGGCGGTGTCCGGCGCGACTTTCGCAGTCGATTCGCCGAGCACAGTCACCCGTGTCAGGTTTCGTTCGACCGGACGGTAGATGAATAGTGCAAGGGCAAACACTACTAGTACGAGCGCAAGCGCAATCCAATTATAGATATCCTTATTCATTTAAGTTCTCCTTTTGTAATGCCCAATCAAGAACGAAAAACCTATTGAATCTTGCATGATCGACTAACTTCTATTTTGCATAGGCCGACGAAAAAAGCCCCGGCTGTTGATGGCCGGGGCTTTTTGCTATGCGGAAATATTTTCCGCTTCGATTTATACTTCCTCGTCTTCGTCGAGGTCGATCTTCATCGCTTCGTCGATATCGAATTCCTCGGTTTCGTCGATCTCGATCTCTTCGTCGCCGTCGAGCTCGAGATCTACGTCATCTTCCTTCACACCGGGTACGCCGCCGAGAAGCGGAATATCCAGGCCGCCGCGAATATGGTCGAGTTCATCGAACTCATCCTCTATCTTGCGGTTCTCTGTGTTATCCGGAGCGATCCTGACGTTGCGGTAATACTTCATACCGGTGCCGGCAGGAATGAGGCGTCCCATGATGACGTTTTCCTTCAGGCCGCGGAGGTAATCGACGCGACCGGAGATCGCCGCCTCGGTAAGCACTCGGGTCGTCTCCTGGAAGCTGGCTGCCGAGATGAACGAATCGGTCGAAAGCGAAGCCTTCGTGATACCGAGCAGAAGCGGTTCGCCGACCGAGGTCTTGCCCCCGTCGTCCGACACCCTGCGGTTTTCGTCCTCATAGCGGAAGCGGTCAACCTGCTCTTCCATAAGGAAATCAGTGTCGCCGACCTCTTTTATCTTCACCCAGCGAAGCATCTGACGAACGATGACCTCGATGTGTTTATCGTTAATGTTAACGCCCTGCAGACGATAGACCTCCTGGATCTCGCTGACGATATAGTTCTGCAACGCCTCGGTTCCGAGAACGCGAAGAATATCGTGCGGATTCAGCGGGCCATCCATCAACGGTTCGCCGGCCTTTACGTGGTCGCCATCCTGAACGTTGATGTGTGTACCGCGCGGAATGTCGTATTCGCGTTCGGCACCGTCTTCGCCCATGATGATGATCTTACGTTTACCCTTTGAGATAGTACCGAGCGTGACCGTTCCATCGATCTCCGACATAACGGCTGTTTCACCCGGACGCCGAGCCTCGAAAAGCTCAACGACACGCGGCAGACCGCCGACGATGTCTTTCGTCTTGGTCGTTTCACGCGGGATCTTTGCGATAACGTCGCCGGCGGCGATCTCCTGGCCGTCAACCACCTGAAGATTGGCCCGCAGCGGCATCTGGTATGTTTTCAATACCTTATTTCCGGTGCGGATCTCCAGTCGCGGCTGGTTCTTTTCGTCCGAGTCCTTAACGACGAGGCGGATCTGGCCGGTAACCTTATCGACCTCCTGCTCCACCGTTTTGCCTTCTTTCAGGTCCTGGAACTTAACGGTCCCGCCCACTTCCGTGAGGATCGCGAAAGTGAAAGGATCCCATGTTGCAAGGATGTCGTCTTCTTTGACCTTTTGGCCATCCTTGACATGAAGCTGGGCACCATAAACGATCTTGTAATTGGCGACCTCTCGTCCGCGTTCGTCGAGCAGGCCAAGTTCTGACGGCTGCCGTTTCATAGAGATCATCTCGCCCTTACGGTTTTTGATGACCTTCCATTCGTCAACGAATTTGACGGTTCCATTCATCGCCGCGACGTGTTGCGTCTCTTGCTCGAGACGGGCCGTGCCGCCGACGTGGAACGTACGCATCGTTAGCTGCGTTCCGGGTTCGCCGATCGACTGTGCGGCGATAACGCCCACAGCTTCGCCGATCTCGACGGTGTTGCCGGTCGCCAGGTTCCGGCCGTAACATTTGACGCAGATACCGCGACGGCTCTCGCACGTCAGCGCCGAACGTATGCGGATCTTCTGCAGGCCCGAAAGCTGCACTGCGGCTGCAAGTATTTCGTTGATCTCGACATTCGCCTCAACGATCATCGTGGCATCAACCGGATCGATGATGTCATCGAGCGACGTACATCCGACGATGCGGTCACGAAGCGATTCGACCTCTTCACCGTTGCGGATAATCGCCTCAGCCCAAACACCGCGAAGCGTTCCGCAATCTTCTTCGGAAACGATCACGTCCTGAGCAACGTCGACCAGGCGGCGGGTCAGGTAGCCGGAGTCTGCAGTTTTGAGGGCCGTATCGGCAAGTCCCTTACGGGCACCGTGCGTCGAGATAAAGTACTGGAGAACATTAAGGCCCTCACGGAAATTCGCGACGATCGGCGTTTCGATGATCTCGCCGGACGGCTTCGCCATCAGGCCGCGCATACCGGCAAGCTGACGGATCTGGGCGTCAGAACCACGAGCACCCGAGTCGGCCATGACGAGGATCGGATTAAGTTCCTTACGCTCGTCTTCGCGGGTGTGCATCGCCTTAAACATTTCTTTGGCGACGCGGTCGGTCACTTCGGACCAGATGGCCGTCACCTTGTTCTCACGTTCCATGTTGGTCATGGTCGCGTCTTCGTACTGTTTCTGAAGTTTATCTACTTCTTTACGAGCCTCTTCGATGATCTTCGGCTTGCTTGCCGGCGTCACCATGTCGTCAATGCCGATCGACATACCGGATTTGGTCGCATACAGGAAGCCCATCGTCTTCAGGTCGTCCAGAAGAGCAACGGTATGTTCGCGGCCGAGCTTTAGGTGAGAGAAACTCACCAGCGACTGAAGGCCTTTTTTCCTCAGCGTTCCGTTGATGTATGGCAGGCCGTCACGCGTCAGGCGTTCATTGAGGATAACGCGGCCGGCTGTCGTCTCGATCAATCGATCGACATTACGTATCGTCGCCCGCAGAACGTCCTGCTGATTATGTTCGGTCGTCATGTCGACCAGTTCGCCCTTCCAGCGAAGTCGGATCTTGGTCTGGGTCTCGATCGCCTGGGCGTCGAGAGCAAGCAGAACTTCGTCAACCGAATTAAAGGCTTTGTTGTCGCCCTTCATCTCGTCGCGGCCGAGCGTCAGGTAATAGCAACCAAGAACGATGTCCTGCGAAGGAACCGTGATCGGCTGGCCCGAAGCAGGCGAAAGAAGATTGTTCGACGCAAGCATCAGAACTGTTGCTTCGATCTGTGCTTCGGCCGAAAGCGGAATATGCACCGCCATCTGGTCACCGTCGAAATCGGCATTGAATGCCGTACAAACGAGCGGATGGATCTTGATCGCTTTTCCTTCTACCAGCACCGGCTCGAAAGCCTGGATACCAAGACGGTGAAGCGTCGGTGCACGGTTTAGCAGAACGGGATGTTCACGAATGACTTCCTCGAGAATGTCCCAAACGATCGGCTCTTGATGTTCGACCATTTCGCGTGCCTGTTTGATGGTCGCGGCGTGGGCGTCTTTTTCGAGCTTGTTGTAGATGAACGGCTTAAATAGTTCAAGCGCCATCTTCTTCGGCAGGCCGCATTGGTGCAGCTTCAGCTCCGGGCCGACTACAATGACCGAACGGCCGGAGTAGTCCACACGTTTACCGAGCAGATTCTGACGAAAGCGTCCCTGCTTACCTTTCAGCGTTCCGCTGAGCGATTTCAGCGGGCGATTGTTCGCACCGCGAAGCACGCGGCCACGACGTCCGTTATCAAACAGCGCGTCGACAGCTTCCTGAAGCATTCGTTTTTCGTTGCGGACGATGACCTCAGGTGCACGCAACTCCATGAGCTTCTTCAACCGGTTATTTCGGTTGATGACGCGGCGGTAGAGGTCGTTAAGGTCTGACGTCGCAAACCGTCCGCCGTCGAGCGGCACGAGCGGGCGAAGTTCGGGCGGAATGACCGGAAGAACATCAAGGATCATCCATTCCGGATTGTTACCCGAACGCTGGAACGAACTGGCAACCTTTAGCCGCTTAGAGAATTTAAGCTTTTTCTGCTGCGACGTTTCATCGCGCATCCGTTGACGAAGGTCCTCGACAAGTTCCTCGATGTCGATCTTCATCAATAGATCTTTGATCGCCTCAGCGCCCATTTTGGCGATGAACTGATTCGGATGGTCGCGCATCAATTCGCGATACCGCTCGTCATTGAGCAGTTCTTTTTCTTTCAGGTCCTCAATGTCGCCCGGATCGACGACGATATAGGTCTCGAAATAGAGGATCTTTTCGAGGTCCCGAAGCGTGATATCGAGCAGATGGCCGATACGCGACGGCAGTCCTTTAAAGAACCAGACGTGCGAGCACGGCGATGCAAGCTCGATGTGGCCGAGGCGCTCGCGGCGAACCTTTGACTGCGTAACTTCGACACCGCATTTATCGCAGATAACCCCGCGATGCTTCATCCGCTTGTATTTACCGCAGAGACATTCCCAGTCCGATACAGGCCCGAAAATACGGGCACAGAACAAGCCGTCACGCTCCGGTTTGAAGGTTCGGTAGTTGATCGTCTCAGGCTTGGTGACCTCACCGTGCGACCACGAGCGGATCTTATCCGGCGATGCGAGCGAAATGCGGATCGCTTCGTAATTCGTGGTCAACTGCGTTTTGCTTTCGTTATTAAATCGAAACATATGTCTCCAATATATGGGGCTAAAGATTCAACCCTGTCACTTCGTCACCGTCTCGCGATGACACCTGCTCGGGTCTCGCTCTGAGGAAAAGAAAAACATTTCCAACGAGAAGAAAAATCCCCACGAGCAGCTCGAAAATAGAACAGCCGGAATCAAAATGACCTCGGACTCCATTTGGACTGGTAAACAAAGGACGGCTGACCATCGCCAGCCCCACTAGGGAAAAGAACACGTTGAAAATTCGATCCAAGTTCACGTTGATTAATCCACACCAACCAATGCGTCAACCCCGGCAACGATCGCTTCGGGGTCGATCTGATCTTCTGTGATCAACTCGACATCCAGGCACAGCGACTGAAGTTCGCGAACCAGAACATTGAACGACTCAGGAATTCCCGGCTCGAAATTCGAAACGCCCTTAACGATCGTTTCGTAGATCTTCGAGCGGCCGGCCACATCATCAGATTTGCATGTTAGCAATTCCTGAAGGATGTGTGCCGCACCATATGCTTCGAGTGCCCAAACTTCCATTTCACCGAAACGCTGTCCGCCGAACTGTGCTTTACCACCGAGCGGCTGCTGGGTTATCAAACTGTACGGCCCGATCGAGCGAGCATGTATCTTGTCGTCCACCAGATGCGACAGCTTGAGCATATAGATGTAACCGACGGTCACCTTTTGCTCGAATTGATCGCCGGTCAGACCGTCATATAGACGTGTCTTGCCCGAAAGGCCGACCGATGGCGGAAGCTCGAGTTCGTCGTACTTATCATTCGCCTGCTGGATGTAGCCCTTGATCTCATCTTCACTCGCGCCGTCGAATACCGGCGTCGCGAAGTGCAGCCCGAGAACCCGAGCCGCCCAACCGAGGTGGGTCTCGAGGATCTGGCCGACGTTCATACGCGACGGCACACCGAGCGGGTTCAGCACGATCTCGACCGGAGTTCCGTCCGGAAGATACGGCATATCTTCTTCCGGCAAAATGCGGGCGATGACGCCCTTGTTACCGTGGCGGCCTGCCATCTTGTCGCCGACCGAAAGCTTTCGCTTCATGGCGACGAAGACCTTTACCATCTTGATCACACCCGGAGGAAGTTCGTCGCCCTGTTTGAGCTTCGTTATCTTTTCCTCGTAGATGTCAGAAAGAATGCTGATCTGACGATCGGTACGCTGTTCGTATTCTCTGATCTCGCCCTTGATATCAATGTTACCCGAGGCAACCTCGGCGGTCTTAAGGACCTTTAGAGCGATCGGACGAAGTACCTCACGGTTAAGCGTGGTTCCTTTTTTGAGAACGACCTCTTTATTTTCCAAAAGGTCTTTTGTCAGCTTGCGGCCGTCAAAAAGTTCGTAGATACGCTCGTCACGCTGTTCCTGCAAAATGCGGATCTCATCCTCAAGGTCGCGTCGAAAATCGTCTTCTTCCATTCCCTCGATGTCGAGCGAGCGTTCGTCCTTCTCTTGTCCCTTTCGGGTAAAGACCTGTACATCAACGACCGTCCCGTCGATTCCCGGAGGCGAAGTAAGCGAAGCGTCCTTAACGTCGCCAGCCTTTTCGCCAAAGATCGCCCGAAGAAGTTTCTCTTCGGCGGTCAATTGCGTCTCGCCCTTCGGTGTGACCTTACCGACCAGGATTGATCCCGGCTTGACCTGTGCACCGATGCGGATGATGCCCGATTCATCAAGGTCGCGAAGCATATTTTCGCCGATGTTCGGAATGTCACGCGTGATCTCTTCCGGCCCGAGCTTGGTGTCGCGGGCTTCGATCTCGAGTTCTTCGATGTGGATAGACGTGTAGTAGTCATCCTTGACGAGGCGTTCCGAAACGAGGATCGCATCTTCAAAGTTGTAGCCACGCCATGGCATGAACGAAACCAGTATGTTACGTCCGAGGGCAAGTTCGCCCCTGTCCGTACACGGACCGTCGGCCATTACCTGGCCCTTGGTGACGCGCTCGCCGACCTGAACGATCGGCCGCTGGTTGATACAGGTGTTCTGGTTAGAACGCTTGAATTTGACCAGCGAATAGATGTCGGCCGTAACCTCACGCGAGATCGTGCCGTCAACCTGATGATCGGCCTTGACGATAATGCGTTCGGAATCGACATAATCGACGATGCCGTTACGTTTCGCGATGACGACCGCACCCGAATCCCGGGCGGCTATCTTCTCCATACCGGTGCCGACGTACGGCGATTCTGCACGCAGCAGCGGAACCGACTGCCGCTGCATGTTCGATCCCATCAACGCACGGTTAGCATCGTCGTTTTCAAGAAACGGAATAAGCGACGCGGCGACCGACACGAGCTGCTTCGGCGAAACGTCCATATACTGGATGTTCTCGCGGTCGGCGGTAATGAACTCGCCCTTGAGTCGGGCGGCGTTACGCTCTTTGACAATATTTCCCTTCTTATCCAGCTCGATATTCGCCTGGCCGATGACCCATTTGTCTTCTTCCCAAGCGGTCAGATAGAACGGGAACGGATCGAACTCAGCTTCCTGCTTGCCGTCTTTGGCAGCCTTGCGGTTTGCCTTTTCGACGTCTTCGAGTGGCACGTGATCGTGCGGTTTGAACGGCGTTTCGCCGCCATTCAAGACCTTGACGTATTCGATAACGCGGCCATCGACGACCTTTCGATACGGTGACTCGATAAAGCCGAACTCGTTGATCCGTGCAAAGCACGACAACGACGAGATGAGGCCGATGTTCGGGCCTTCAGGCGTCTCGATCGGGCAAATGCGGCCGTAATGGGTCGGGTGAACGTCTCGGACCTCAAATCCGGCACGCTCACGCGAAAGGCCGCCTGGCCCGAGGGCTGAAAGGCGTCGTTTGTGAGTGATCTCGGACAGTGGGTTCGTCTGGTCCATGAACTGCGACAGCTGCGATGAGCCGAAGAATTCGCGGACGGCGGCGGTGACCGGCTTTGCGTTCACAAGGTCACGCGGCATCGTCGTAAACATGTCCTGTTGAATGGACATCTTCTCTTTGATCGCCCGCTCCATGCGTTCGAGGCCGATGCGGAACTGATTCTCGAGCAGTTCGCCGACGGCACGCACGCGACGGTTACCGAGGTGATCAATGTCATCCTGATAATAATGCTCGCTGTCTCTTTTCATCCGCAGGAGGTAATTGACGACCTCAATGAAGTCGCCTGCCTCGAGAAGCGGATCGTTGATCTTGTCTTTCTCCGGCCGGCCCATCTTAATGTTGAACTTCAGACGGCCGACGCGCGACAGGTCGAACCGTCGAGTATCGAAGAACATTCCTTCGAGCAGATGGTAAGCGGTCGGAACCGTTGGCGGGTCGCCGGGACGCATCTTTCGGTAAATTTCAAGCAAAGCATCGACCGGTTTTGAGATCGCGTCTTTGCGGAGAGTGTTCGAGATAACCTCGCCGATAATGTCTTTCTTCGGGAAAAAGATCGCAAATGATTCGACGCCTTCTTCGATGATCTGCTGCAGTTTGGCAGCCGAGATCTCGGTGTTCGATTCGATGATGACCTCGCCCGTCTCGAGATTGACGACGTCTGACATCGAAAACGCCCCTTCAAGATCGGCCGGAGTCACTTCGACCTTTTCGATCTTCAGTTTGCGAAGGTCAGCGATCGCCGACTTGGTCACCTTTTTGCCGACACGGGTGATCTCGTCCTTCTTATCCTTGATGTTCTCTTCGGCACGCATTCCGACAAGGTGAGTGTCGCCTTCGGCGGGCACCCTCAGGTACAGCTTACCGTTGTCGACAACGGCTTCGTCGATCGTGTAGAACAATGAAAGGATGTCGTTATTGGAATATTCTGCGTTCTTTACGACTTCCTCGAGGATCGAATCCGACACGGTCTTCATATCGATCTGCGGCGAGAGCCACAGGCCGAGAGCCCGGAGGAAGATCGTTGCGAGGATCTTTCGCTTTCCAAGACGTGCGTGAAGCAGGCCTTTTTGGTCGTATTCGAATTCTACCCACGAACCGCGGTACGGAATGATCTTTGCCAGATATTCGTCACGGTCGCCCTTGAAAAAGACGCCCGGTGAACGGTGAAGCTGCGATACGATGACGCGCTCCGTGCCATTAATGATGAATGTACCGTTGTCGGTCATCAGCGGGATCTCGCCGAAAAATACATCTTCTTCCTTGATATCCCGAATGGTAGAAACACCGGTATCGGCATCCTTGTCGTAGACAGTCAGCCGGATCTTTACCTTCAGCGGAACGCTGTAAGACATTCCACGCTCCTGGCATTCCTGCTGATCGTGTTTATGTTTCAGGCCGACGGGTTCGCCGCAGTTATTGCAAAGATTTGGACGGACGGCGTTGAACGTTCCGCAATTGTTGCACAGAACTTCAGCCGGATTGAAGGGGTCGACCTTTACCTTAGAACCGCAATTCTTACAGTTTGCACGGAGGTGCTCGAGGCCTTCGAGATTACCGCACTTACACTGCCAGTTGCCGATCTGGTACTCGACATATTCAAGCGTCGCTGTTTCGCGAAAGTCCGACACCGGAAAGATCGACTGAAAAACCGACTGCAGCCCGATATGGTCGCGCTCCTCGGGGATAAGGTCCATCTGCAGAAACCGGTTATACGATTCGCGCTGGACTTCGATCAGGTTTGGGATCTGGGCCGTTGTATAAATTTTTGAAAAATCCACGCGTTCGGGCGACTGGCTGACTCTGCGGCCAAGCCCGGTGGCATTGCTCTGAAGCGGATTATTGATCATATGGTTAAATGCCCTTAGGAAAAAAACTGTTGCGAAACTGAGATTATGCTGATAGGATGCTCAAATTAAGAGGTTTCCCACCACTGCTGCTTTCGCTAAAGACGCTAAATGCGGTCATGGGTAAAACTTTCCCAGACCGCTTCTGAAGCAGCAAAATGCTCTTATGTAGATTTTCGAGAGTGTCGCAAAGGTGACACCAACTCTCCGTACCGCCGCGAAATTGATCGCGATAAATGCTGCAAAAGGGCGACTTACGCCGTTCTACAACTAGCCCACAAGCCGAACGCAACAAACTGTAAACAAGCGTCAACCTGTAATCATAACACCGAAATGCCTGATACTCAAGCTGAGAAATAGGCATAGCGGGGTCCGTCGCCTGTCGTCCGGAATACCGGCCGGCAAGAAAGCGAACCCCGCTTTTACTTCTATTTCAACTCGACTGATGCTCCTGCATCGGTCAACTTGGTCTTGATCTCTTCGGCTTCGTCCTTAGAAACGCCTTCTTTGAGCGATTTCGGAGCACTGTCGACCAGATCCTTCGCTTCCTTCAGGCCAAGACCGGCTACGATCTCGCGAACGACTTTGATGACCGCGATCTTGTTACCGCCGGCTGCAGTGAGAACAACGTCAAAGGTGTCTTTTTCTTCAGCAGCTCCCGCTCCGCCGTCGCCCGCACCCGCCGCAGCGGCCATTGCCGGAGCGGCTGCCGCAGCAGCAGAGACACCGAAAACTTCTTCGAGTTCCTTGACCAATTCCGACGCTTCTAAAAGCGTAATACCTTTCAAATATTCGACTACTTCGTCTTTTGTGATTGCCATGATTTATTCTATCTCCTATACAGGGTTCTTAAGTTAGTAAATAGTTAACAGCAAACCGTGAATAGAAATGATCTATTTACTATTTTCGATCTACCATTTACCGCGTTTTGCCGCTAGAACCCATGGGACTTGAGAATCGGGTTGCATCACCTATTCTTTCCGTCCGAGCAGCGCAGGCGACCTGACAAATCGCCCCGCCCGTTTTCCTTGAGTACGGCTTTTAGTTCGAAGTTCCGCTTTAGGCGGCCAATTGAAGCGGCCTTCCAAACGAGGAACTCCGGCCAAATTTATTCCTTCTTATCGTCAACGTCAGTATCGACCGGCTCGCCGCCCTTGTCTTTGTCGAGCTGCTCGCCTTCTGGCGACGACGGATCCTGATCGTTTTCGCGTTGTTCTTGTGCTTCTTCAGCAGCTTCGGTCGGTGCCTCTTCGGTCTCACCGCCGTCCGCCGGAGTAGCTTCTGCAGCCGGTTCCGCCGGCGCTTCTTCGACCACAGGCGCTTCGTCCGCCTTGGCCTCAACCGGAGCAGTTTCTGCCGGTGCTTCCTGAACCGCCGGAGCTTCCTCAGCCTTTGCTTCAACCGGGGTCGGTTCGTCGGCTTTCGCTTCGGCCGGAGCCGCAGTCGCCTTGTCGCCGATCTGTTTGATAACGACCGCAAGGTCACGCGGAACTGCATTGATGACCGTTACGATACGTTGAGCCTGTGCGTTGATCACGAAAAGCAGCTTGGAAATAAGCTCTTCTTTTGAAGGAAGGCTGGCAATATTCGTGACCTGTGCCAGGTCTACTAGCTTGCCATCCACAACGCCGGTCTTGAATGTATAATTATCGGCGTTCTCCTTCATGAACTTTGAGATCGCTTTGGAGAGCACGATGGGGTCGTTCTCGGTCCAGGCGATGGCGGTGACGCCTTTCAAATGTTCCGTGGTCTGTTCGTAATCGGTTCCTTTGACCGCAATGCGAGCCAACGTGTTCTTAACGACCTGATATTTCGCACCCGCCTCGCGAAGGCTGTTGCGGAATTCTTGATCCTTGTTGACCGATAACCCTTTGAAGCTAACGACCATCGCGGATTTTGCACTTTGCAGCGATTCCGTAAGGGCGGTCAGATCTTTCTGTTTTGTTTCTCTCGATTTCATTTTTCTATTCGCACCTCACTATTAGGCGTAAGCGAGCTCGTCGAGCAATACGCCCGGGCTCATCGTCGCTGCTATGTTGATCTTTTTCAGATAGCGGCCTTTTGCCGTCGTCGGCTTCGCCTTCATCACGGCAGTTATAAGGACGCGGGTATTCTCGGCGAGCTTAGCGTCGTCAAACGACACCTTGCCGACCGGCGAATGGATGACGCCTGTCTTATCGACGCGGTATTCGACCTTACCTGCTTTGGTTTCTTCGATGGCGGTTTTGACGTCCATCGTGACCGTACCTGTTTTGGGGTTTGGCATCAGGCCTCGAGGACCGAGGACCTTACCGAGTTGGCCGACTTTGCCCATCATATCGGGCGTGGCGATCAGCGCGTCAAAATCAAGCCAGCCGCCTTTGATCTTATCTACGATGTCGTCGCCGCCGGCTTCGTCCGCTCCAGCCTCTTGAGCCTCACGGATCTTGTCGCCCTGAGCAATGACGACGACCTTTTTGGCCGCTCCGCCGAGCCCGTGGGGCAGAACGATCGTACCGCGAACGAGCTGATCCGCTTTTCGCGGGTCCACGCCGAGCCACATTGTCAATTCGACCGTTTCGTCGAAGTTAGCGAACGCCACTTCTTTTAATTTGGCGACCGCTTCGTCAAGCGTATGCTTTTTGCCGAACTCGATCTTTTCGAGCGCGGCCAGATATTTCTTGCCTCTTTTCATTTTACCTCCAGGTATTAACGAATCGCATTGCGATTCTCCCTATTCTGGATCTTTGATCATATACCTTGGATCTAAATCTAAGATCCGGGATCTAAAATCGAAGATCTATTCTACTGTCAGGCCCATTGATTTCGCGGTACCTTCGATGGTCCGCATTGCGGATTCGAGGTTCGTCGTATTGAGGTCCTGCATCTTCTTCTTAGCGATCTCTTCGATCTTTGCCTTTGAGATCGATCCAACCTTTGCTTTATTCGGCGTCCCCGAACCCTTCGGAATTCCTGCTGCTTTACGCAGAAGGTCGCCCGCCGGCGGCGTTTTTGTTTCAAATGTGAACGAACGATCGGCATAAACCGTTATCACGACCGGTATCTTCATATCCGGATCATCATTCTGCGTTTTGGCGTTGAACGCCTTGCAGAATTCCATGATGTTGACGCCGTGTTGACCAAGCGCCGGGCCGATCGGCGGGGCCGGATTGGCCTTGCCGGCCGGGATCTGCAACTTGATATAACCTGTTATTTTCTTTGCCATTTCTTTTCGATTAACGATTTTGGGTTATTGCCGTTCTGGCCGTTCCCCAAAAATGTCCTCTATTTAGCTATTCTTGCCGGCTATTGCCGGAACTCCAAACTTATTCTTCTTCTGCAAACGTAACCTTTTCTACCTCAAGGAACGCAAGTTCGTATGGCGTCGACCGGCCAAAAATGGTTATCGAAACCTTTAAGGTGTTCTTGTCCTCGTTCACTTCTTCTACCTTTCCGGTAAAGCTCGCAAACGGACCCGATTTGATCCTGACGACCTCGCCGACCTGATAGGTGAATTTCGGTTTCGGCTTTTCAGTCGCTACCTCGATATTACGCACGATCTGATCTACCTCTTCCTGAGTAAGCGGCGTAGGCTGCTTTCCGCCAAGAAAGCCCGTCACTTTCGGGGTCGATTTGATCGCGTGAAATACGTTATCTGGTATCTTTCCTTTGTCGTCACATTCGACCTCGACGAGTACGTAGCCCGGGTAGAACATTCGTTCGGAAACGTGTTCTTTGTTGCCACGCATTTCGACGACTTTTTCTTTCGGGAGCAATACTTCGGTTATCTGTTCCGACAGCTCAAGATCGCGGATCCGAGCGTACAGACTCTCAACAACCTTATTCTCGTGCCCCGAATATGTGTGGATAAAATACCACTGCTTCATCTTCAAATATCCTTAGATCCCGGCGATCTGATTAACTAGCCAGGTTATGCCTTCGAGGAGGTAGACCCAAAACTGATCAACGATAAACAGGAATATGGCGAAGAAAAGAACGTTGATTATAACGATGATCGTCGTTTTGCGAACATCATCACCCGATGGGAAGCTGACGCGCGTCATCTCCTCACGGGTGTTCTGAATGAACTCGCCAACGCTTTCCTTCTTTTTACCTTTTTCCAAGGTGTCGACAGCTTCTGCCACTTTATCTTCTCCTATTCGCCGGCCGACCCTGCCGAAAACATTTCGGCATTTAGATCGATAGCCCTAAAACTAACTGGCAGGGGTACCAGGACTCGAACCCGGACCTAAGGTTTTGGAGACCTCCATGCTAACCATTGACACCATACCCCTGTGCTGGTTGCGGGTGCGGAGTTTTTCGAGTTAAGAGCTTAAAACTCTCTGAACTCTACGAACTCTGCAAACCCTCAACTTATTTATTTTCTCTGTGCAGCGTATGGCAGCGGCAGCGACGGCAGAACTTTTTGAACTCCAGCCTGTTCGGCGTGTTCTTTTTGTTCTTGGTCGTCACGTAGTTGCGTTCTTTGCACTCGGTGCACTGCAAAATTATGTTATCTCTCGGCATAAATCCTCTTGTTTAGAGTGCGCGGTTTTCCGCGGTCTTAATGGTACGCGATGAATCGCGCACTCCTAACATTTACTCAACAATATCCGAAACGGTACCTGCTCCTACTGTTCGGCCGCCTTCGCGGATAGCGAAGCGGAGGCCTTTTTCCATCGCGATGGGTGCGATCAGCGTTATCTCCATCTGGATGTTGTCGCCCGGCATCACCATTTCGACTCCAGCGGGCAAGTGTGCGACACCAGTTACGTCCGTTGTTCTAAAGTAGAACTGCGGGCGATATCCCGTAAAGAACGGGGTGTGGCGTCCGCCTTCTTCTTTGGTGAGGACGTATGCCTCAGCCTTGAACTTTGTGTGCGGCGTGATCGTGCCCGGTTTGGCGATGACCTGTCCGCGTTCGATCTCTTTTCGGTCGACGCCTCTTAAAAGCAGCCCGACGTTGTCTCCGGCCATTCCCGAATCCAGAAGCTTCTTGAACATCTCGACGCCCGTTACAACCGAGTTCTTCGTGTCCTTGATCCCGATGATCTCGACCGGCTCGTTAATGTTGATCTTGCCCCTTTCAATGCGTCCCGTCGCGACAGTCCCGCGGCCCTGGATCGTAAAGATGTCTTCCACAGGCATCAGAAAAGGCTTGTCCATCTCGCGGGCGGGTGTCGGAATGTATTCATCGACCGCCGTCATCAGCTCGTCGACCTTCGCTTCCCATGCCGCATCGCCTTCCAGTGCTTTCAACGCAGAACCCTGAACGATCGGCGTGTCGTCGCCGGGGAATTCGTAGGATGAGAGCAGTTCCCTGATCTCCATCTCGACCAACTCAAGCAGTTCAGCGTCATCGACCATATCGACCTTGTTCATGAAAACGACCATCGAGGGCACGCCGACCTGACGTGCAAGCAGAATATGCTCGCGTGTCTGCGGCATCGGGCCGTCGGTCGCCGCTACTACAAGAATAGCTCCGTCCATCTGTGCCGCACCGGTGATCATGTTCTTGACATAATCGGCGTGGCCCGGACAATCGACGTGCGCGTAATGCCTGTTCGCCGTCTCGTACTCGACGTGTGCCGTCGCGATCGTAATCCCGCGCGCCTTTTCTTCCGGCGCGTTGTCGATCGAATCAAATGCCCGGACAACTATCTTCGGATTGTGCTTCGACAATACCTTTGTAATAGCCGCCGTCAAAGTCGTCTTCCCGTGATCCACATGCCCAATCGTCCCAATGTTCACATGCGGCTTAGATCGGTCGAATTTTTCCTTGCTCATAATATTATGTATCGTTATGTATCGCCGGCGTCTTTCCGGCCGTAACGCCAGCGTCCCGCTGGCTGTATCGCAGGCGTCCCGCCGGCGTGTATCCCAAATATTCCACGAGCGAGCGACACGCCCCCTCGACAGCCGCCGGCGTTACCCCTTTTCTGGAGCCCAAGCCGGGAATTGAACCCGGGACCTTTTCCTTACCAAGGAAACGCTCTACCCCTGAGCTACTTGGGCGGTTTATTCGAACATTTGCGAAAAATGCTCTTTCGCGTGACAGTTAGCACAAAGCACGTCACATTTTTCAATTTCGGCGACCAGCCGTTTCAAACCGATGCCCAAGTTAACACAGTTGCCAATCTCAAAACTCTTTTCCGACGCGTCTCGATGATGAAACGTAAGCGTCGCCGGATGACTCTTGCCGCACCGGAAGCATTTTAGCGTCTTCTTGTAATCGCTCAGCCATTTCCGACGACTTTCGGCGAATCTCCGATTCTTATACCGCTGTTTTTCCAAAAGCCGTTCGCGATTGCGTTGATAATAATCGCGATTGTATTGTCGGATTTCATCTGACGGTTTAGACGGCATACGGCTAAACGGAAAATTATCAAAATTTGGAGCGGGAGACGAGACTCGAACTCGCGACATTCAGCTTGGAAGGCTGACGCTCTACCAACTGAGCTACTCCCGCAATCTGATTTTGGATTTTAGATTTCGGATTTTGGATTGAAGAGCAAAGCAGTATTTGCGACGCTATTTACCTCTTCAAATCCAAAATCCAAAATCCCCAATCCAAAATCGTTCTGGTGCATGGGGTAGGATTTGAACCTACGTAGGAAATTAATCCGACGGGTTTACAGCCCGTTGCCTTTGACCGCTCGACCACCCATGCGTGATCTGTTTGTTTAGCCGACCGACTTTTTGAGCCAATTAGCAAATTCCCAATTCTAGCGGAGATTTTGCGAAGTTGCAAGTCGCCGGCTGGTGAAAAAGCGACGCGGAGAGGTGGGACACGGAGACACAGTGAAATCGTCCCGGTCAACCGCCGGGTGTTAAAAACACGCCGGTGGGGGAACTACGATATGAGAGCTTCGGTCTCCGCGTCTCCGCGTCTCCACGTCTCCGCGTCACTAATCCCGGCCCGCGGATGAAATTTGTCGTAGCTTTTTCGCAGATGAGCGTCCGTCATATGGGTGTAAATCTGAGTCGTCGAAATATCGGCGTGGCCGAGCATTTGCTGAACCGAGCGGATATCGGCCCTGTTTTGGACGAGATGTGTGGCAAACGAATG
>JBGTKY010000003.1:0-85583 GCA_041744395.1 Pyrinomonadaceae bacterium
GTAGCCGCACCGACCTTGATCACGGCAACGCCGCCGACCAATTTAGCGAGACGCTCCTGAAGCTTCTCACGGTCATAGTCGCTGCTGGTCTCTTCGATCTGGTTGCGGATCGTTTTGACGCGGCCATCGATGGCTTCGCCCGAACCGCCGCCTTCGACGATGGTCGTGTTGTCCTTGTCGATCGTGACTTTTTTCGCTTTGCCGAGGTCGTCAACGGTGATCGACTCGAGCTTGATGCCGAGGTCTTCGCTGATGACTTTGCCGCCCGTCAGAGTTGCGATGTCTTCAAGCATTGCCTTGCGGCGGTCGCCGAAGCCGGGTGCCTTGACGGCAGCAACGTTGAGCGTGCCGCGGAGCTTGTTGACTACCAAAGTCGCAAGGGCTTCGCCTTCTACGTCTTCGGCAATGATGAGCAGCGGACGGCCCAATTTAGCCACCTGCTCGAGGATCGGCAGAAGGTCGCGCATGTTCGAGATCTTCTTCTCGTTGATGAGGATCATCGGCTCTTCGAGAGCTGCTTCCATGCGATCAGCGTCGGTTACGAAGTACGGCGAAAGATAGCCGCGGTCGAACTGCATACCTTCGACGACCTCGAGGCTGGTGTCCATCGTTTTCGATTCTTCGACAGTGATGACGCCGTCTTTGCCGACCTTGTCCATCGCTTCAGCGATGATCGTCCCGATCGTTTTGTCGCCGTTGGCCGAAACCGTGCCGACCTGTGCGATCATGTCGCCCGAAACCGGCTTCGAAAGGCGGCCGACTTCGGCAACTACTTCGATAACCGCTTTTTCGATGCCGCGTTTGAGGGCCATCGGATTTGCACCGGCTGCAACCGTGCGGACGCCTTCTTTGAAGATAGCCTGAGCAAGGACCGTAGCAGTCGTCGTTCCGTCACCGGCAACGTCCGAGGTCTTGCTGGCCACTTCGCGGACCATCTGTGCGCCCATGTTCTCGAGCGAATCTTTCAATTCGATCTCTTTAGCAACGGTCACACCGTCTTTGGTGATGGTCGGCGAACCGAACTTCTTGTCGATAACAACGTTGCGGCCTTTCGGTCCGAGCGTAACTTTGACCGCATCCGCCAGCTGGTTTACACCGCGCAGGATCGCCGATCGTGATTCTTCTCCGTGAATAACTTGTTTTGCCATAATGTTTTTTTACTCCGTAAAAAAGTTTGTTGAGTCTGTTGAGTTTGTCGAGTTCTTAGAGTTTTGCCATCTAACGGCCTGTTTGCCGCGACGAGTGCCCGAGGTCAACCTCGATAAGCCCAAAAACTCTACGAACTCCGCCATTAAGCGGCGGCGCCTGCGCGGCTGATGATGCCGAGGATCTCGTCTTCGCGCATGATGATGAACTCTTCGCCATCGAGCTTGATCTCAGATCCGCTGTACTTGCCGAAAAGAACGCGGTCGCCAGCCTCGACGTCCAGCGTCTGGCGGGTGCCGTCTTCTTTATATTTGCCTTCGCCTGCGGCGATGACTTCGCCTTCTTGCGGCTTTTCTTTTGCTGAATCCGGGATGAAGAGTCCGCCTGCGGTCTGATTGACGTTGTCTTCGATCCGGCGAATGATCACGCGGTCGTGTAGTGGTTTGATGTTTGTAGCCATAATAGTGGTACTCCTTTCGAAAATTGAATTAACGGTTTAAGATATCTGGTCGGACCGAGCGCCGGGCGACATCGTTTTAGCACTCTGGATCCATGAGTGCTAAGTTACTAAACGCCGTTAAACTTGTCAAGGGGTATTTTGATTATATAGAAAATGTGAGTGTGGTGCTATCAGACTTCGGTTTTCACGGTGAGGTGGTAAATGTACGGAATGAGACGAGACGAATTGCGGTTGGTGCCCAACGACCCTGAGTGGAACGAAAATTTCGCTGCCGAAAAGCGAAGGATCGTAAAATTTCTAGGCGACACGCCTGCTCAAATAGAACACATCGGCAGTACGGCGATCGAATCAGTCCATGCAAAACCGATTTTGGATATCGCGATTCTCAGTAATGACTCGGATCTCGCTAAGATAGTCAAAGCTTTGGTCGGACTGGAATACGAATATAGGGGACCGTATGATAACGAGGCCGATCATTACTATGCTGTTCGCGACAACGGGCCGATTCGGTACTGCCAAATGCACATTTACACAAAGGACACGCCTGACTGGGAATCAAAACTAAGGTTCCGCGATGTGCTTAGGCGCGATCAGAGGCTGGCAAAGGAATACGACGCGTACAAGCTCTCGCTAGCAGCGTCAGTATCTGACAAAATGCTATACGCTGAAATAAAGCACAAATGGGTCAACGGCTTTATGTCAAAGGTTCTCGCCTCAGCGGCCCGAGACTGAGCCAATCGGTCGTGATAGTTTTGTCATAAAGATCACGCATTAGGGAATGTGGCAATGAAAATATCCGAGATTAACATCTACCCGATCAAATCGCTGAAGGGCATTTCCCTCGATCATTCACATGTGGAAAAACGCGGACTGCGGTTTGACCGGCGGTGGATGCTGACGGATAAGAACGGGATGTTCTTTACGCAGAGGGAAGTTCCACGGATGGCCACAGTTGAGGTCGATCAGGTCAATTTTGACGGATTGATCGTTTCGGCTTCGGGGTTCGAACCTCTCCTCGTCCCGATGGAGCCTGACCTCGGACATCGAGCCGACGTCACCGTTTGGAATGACCGCGTGTTCGCCATTGCGTACGCGAAGTCCGTAAGCGAGTGGTTTAGCGATGTTCTTGGAAGAAATTGTGAGCTTGTCGTGATGCCTGAAAAGACCGAGCGGCATGTTAGCAGCAAATTCGACACTGGTGATGACATCGTAAGTTTTGCCGACGGCTATCCGCTCCTGTTGCTTGGTGAGGCGTCGGTGGGCGAGCTGAACGAGCGGCTTCACGAGAAATATCACAGCGACGAGTACGGCGAAAAGCTTCCGCTACCGATGAACCGTTTCCGGCCGAACGTGGTGGTGCAGGGAAGCGGACCGTTCGAAGAAGATAACTGGGCAAAGATCAAGATCGGCGACTCGATCTTTCGGGTCGTCAAGCCGTGTGCCCGGTGCGTGATGACGACGGTCGATCAGTTAAAAGGCGAGTTTGACTGCAAAGAGCCGATGAAAACACTTGCAACATTTCGGCTCGCGAAACAGGCATTCCCCGATACATTCGAAGATTTCGGCCACACGCCCAACGCTGTTTTGGTCGGCGAAAACCTGATCCCGGAAAACCCGGGCGCGGTGATCCGAGTTGGCGATGAGCTAGAGGTCATGGAACAGCGTAGCTAACGCGTTCGCCCGTTGCCGGCCGTTTTCGATCTGACTAGCGGCTTCTTAACCGGAGGCTTGCGCTTTCTGGCGGCCGCTTTGTAATCGGCTACTCGTTTTGAGAGCGTGTTGCGGTGGATGCCGAGAGTTTCGGCGGTGTTCGAAAGATGTTCGTCATTGCGGTCGAGGGCTTTCTGGATATAGAGCTTCTCAAATTCGCCAATGGCTTCACCTAGAAGTATCCGCCCGTCCAGCATCTCTTCGATCAGATTTTCCATCTTCGTCCGCATCTTTAATTAGTTAACGTGGAAACGCCTAATCGGTGACCAATTCCTCACCGGTCAACAATTCGTACGCTTTCAGGTAACGCTCGGACGTTGCCTCGGCTACTTCGTCGGGAAGCGGCGGTGCGGGCGGCGTCTTGTCCCACTCAAGAGTTTCCAAATATTCGCGGACGAACTGTTTGTCGAACGACGCCTGTGCGTGTCCCGGTTCATATAAGGCAGCGTCCCAAAATCGGGACGAGTCCGGCGTTAGGACTTCGTCGATCAGCAAGATCTCGCCGTTCTTGTCGAGGCCGAATTCGAACTTGGTATCGGCAATGATGATGCCGCGCGGCAGCGCAAATTCGCTGGCTGTTGTGTATATCTCTTTCGAGATTCGCTTGAGCTCGGCGGCGGTGTCGTGGCCGACGATCTTGACGAATTCAAGCTGCGGAATATTCTCATCGTGGCCGGTCGCTGCCTTGGTCGCCGGAGTAAAGATCGGCATATGAAGCTGATCGCATTGCATAAGTCCGGGCGGAAGCTTGCGCCCACACACTTCGCCCGTCGCTTTGTAATCCTTCCATCCCGAACCTTCGAGATAACCGCGGACCACGCATTCAACCGGGAAGACCTCGGTCCGCTTTACCAGCATCGAACGCCCACGAAGTATCTCGTGTCGCCGAACTGCCTCGGGCATCTCGTCGAGCTCGGTCGTGATCAGATGATTGTCAACGATCCGCTCAAGCCGCTTGAACCAGAATGCGGAGAGTGCGGTCAGCACTGCGCCTTTATGCTTGATCGGAGTCGGGAGAATGCAGTCGAATGCAGACAGCCGATCGGTCGCAACGAGCAGCAGTTGATCGTCGCCGACGCTGTAAACGTCTCTGACCTTTCCCTTATGAACCAGGGGCAATCCGGTAAAAGTAGAGTCTGAAAGTGTAGTCGTAACAGACATAAAAAATGACGGAGTGGAGAGGATTTGATAACTTTAGTATGAAATCGCTGTGACGTAAAGCGCACCTTTGCTGATAGCAAATAGTCGATTCAATCGAACGCATTCTTCCCCACCGAATTGAATCGGTTGTGCGGCAAGAGGCGAAACCAAACACCAATGTCCCAGAATCTGGAAACGAACGAACCATTAGACCTCACTCCGGGCTCGACCATGCCGGATCTTAAACTAATTGACGAAAGCGGCGACGAATGGCAGCTTTCCGATCATCATGGCAAAGTTGTCGTGCTGCTTTTCTATCCGCAGAACGAAACGCTGATGTGTACGAAGCAGCTCTGCGCGCTTCGTGACCGATGGAATGACTATCTGGATACGAAAGCCGAGATCGTTGGAATATCTCCCTCTGACCCAAAGGCCCATAAGGAATTCGCGCAAAAATATCGTTTGCCGATCCGTTTGCTTGCCGATCCAGGGCGGGCGGCAACGGGCCTTTTTGCGATGCACCCTATCTTTCCGTTAAATTTTACGCGTGGTGTCGTTGTGGTAGACGCCAAAGGCGTTATCCGCACGCGAGAGGTAATGCTCCGCGCGTTTCGGCCTAATGATGACGACGTGCTGGCCGCGATCTATGCGGCCCGCGGCGATCAACTCGATGCGAAGTACGACAAATTAAGGACAAAGATCCGCGGGATGTTACTTCATTAAAGAGTGCTTGCTGAATCAAGCGAGCTGCATACCGCCGTCGCACTTTGTCTCGCTGTCATGAAGCTCGATCAGCGAACGAAAATCAGCGACTGTCCGGTCATCGCCGAACTGATCGACAAAAGCACAAGTGGCATATCCGCTTGAGACCTGTTTGTAGCCCCGTTCCCAATTGCGGCACATCTCTTTTTCCGCTTCGCTGTTGAAAGGAAACCGCCCGCGAGGAGCTTCATATTTACACCGCCAGAATTTCGGCGTCAGCCTTGCTCGAAAGCTTTCCTGATTCTTGCAAAGCCTTACATACAACGGATCGGAGCCGAACGCGGAGAGCAATGCATCGCTTTCGACGGTGCCGGGCTTGATGCGATTGTTGATGACGGCGCAGCGAAAGCCGGCAAAGGTGCGGTATAGACGGAAGGTGTATTCGGGACGTTCGTTCGCAATGGCGGCGATCCGCTTGTGTTCGGCAACGAAAGGGTCTTCTGCTTTGTTGCCGAAAAGAGACATCAGCGATGCAAGTATACCGGCGGGCTTCGGTTCGGGCACATCTATGTCAATGAACATCAGGTCCGCCGTGTTCAGCACAATGGCGCCATAGCGGTTACGGGTCAGCATCGCGATGGTTTCGCCGTCGTCGTTTTTGATCTCACGAAGTATCTCTTCGCGCGCTGGGCGGTCGCCGTAGCTGTCGTATGTGTCAGGGAATGGCTCGCCGGCGATGATGCGTTTTGCCGAACGCTGCGAACGCTCCTCAGCCTGTCGCTGGGCCTCATCCGGATCATCAGCCGACCATCCCCAAGCCCCGACTTCTATCGGCCGTCCATCAGGCCCATTGGTGTGAATCCGGGAACGTTTCCAGAAACGTGCAATTTTCATATCTTCTAAGTAGCCAGGTTACGCCGTTGCCGCACAAGCTTTTGCAATGGATCGCTGTTCCGTATTGGCATCCTTGGATGAAAAAGGCAAAAGAGCGATCTAGAGCCGACCTCGCCAGTAATTCGGGCGTCGACTCTGATGGGCTACGGCGATGATTACCATCTCCTGGTCCTCAACATGATATACGAGGTCATATGGGAACCTTGGGATCGAGAAACTCCTGAGTCGTTTTCCATGGGGCTTTCCGCTCTTCGGAAACTTTCGCAGTTTCTCAATTGTTATATCGATCGCGTCGAGAAACTTTGTGCCCAGGCCTCTACTTTCCTTTTCATAAAAAAGTGCCGCGTCACTGGCCTCGGTCAATGCGGTTGAGAGAAAACGATAACCGATCATTTGAGACTATTGCGAAGTCTGGCCATGGCTTCGTCGCCGTCAACTGCTTGGAGCTCGCCATCAAGATAGGCATTCAACCTTTTTTCTGACTCCTCGATCCATAGCGCTTCTACATTTGCCTCGCCACCATCGCCGTCGAGATCCTTTAAGATCGCGTGAGCGAGCACCGCTTTTTCGTGGATATCCAGTCGACTTATAGCATTTTTGATCTCGTTATAAGTTGTGGTCATAAACAGCATTATAAACGCAATAGAAATAATATTCGAAATGTTTTCGGCATATTGTTGCGTGATTTTTCATGTAGTAGTATCTATGCTATGCAATTTCGTCTCATTAGTGAAAACACGCCAAAGGGCGATCAGCCGGAGGCAATTCGGCAGTTGGTAGAGAATGTTGAGAGCGGTGTGAAGGAACAGGTTTTGCTGGGCATCACGGGCAGCGGCAAGACTTTCACGATCGCTAATCTGATCCAGCAGACTCAGAAGCCGACGCTCGTACTGGCGCATAATAAAACGCTGGCGGCGCAGTTGTATCAGGAATTCAAAACTTTCTTTCCGGAGAATGCGGTCGAATATTTCGTTTCGTATTACGACTATTACCAGCCCGAAGCATACGTCCCCGCGGCCGACCTTTACATCGAAAAAGAAGCGACTATCAATGATGAGATCGACCGGCTGCGGCTGTCTGCAACGCGGGCACTGTTCGAGCGGCGGGACGTTATTGTCGTGGCGTCCGTGTCGTGCATCTACGGTCTTGGCGATCCGGACGCTTATTTTGGAATGCTGCAATTCGTCGAGCCGGGGATGAAGCTTCAACGCGAAGACTTTTTGCAGAAGCTGGTCGAGCTTCAATATGAACGCGTCAATGTCGATTTTGACCGCGGAACGTTTCGCGTCCGCGGCGATGTGGTCGAACTCTATCCGAGCTATCAGGAACAGGCGTACAGATTCGAGTTTTGGGGCGACGAGCTCGAATCGATCTCGACTATCGATCCGCTGCTCGGCGAAGTGCTGCAAAAACACGATTCGCGAATTCCGATCTACCCCAAAACGCACTATGTGATGTCGCGGAAGACGATAAAACAAGCCGCCAAAACCATTAGGGCTGAGCTTGACGAACACGAAGCGTACCTGGTCAGCGAGGGCAAGATCGTCGAGGCACAGCGGCTGCATCAGCGGACGATGTATGACCTTGAGATGATCAGGGAAATGGGTTTTTGCCGGGGCATCGAGAATTATTCGCGGCATCTGACGGGGAAAAATCCAGGCGATCCGCCGCCGACGCTGCTTGATTATCTGCCAAAGGACGCCCTAATGGTTATCGACGAATCGCATCAATCTGTACCGCAGCTTGGGGCGATGTTTAAGGGCGACCAATCACGTAAAGGGACGCTGGTCGAATACGGATTCCGGCTGCCGTCGGCGAAAGACAATCGGCCGCTCAACTTTCAGGAATTCGAGGACCGGGTCGGCCAGACGATCTACGTTTCGGCAACGCCCGGTCCGTATGAGCTCAATAAAACGCAGGGCGAAGTGATCGAGCAGATAATTCGCCCGACCGGTCTGCTGGATCCGATCGTCGAGGTTCGGCCGGTAAAAGGCCAGATCGATGACCTACTCGAAGAATGCCGCCAGCGTGCGGAGCGGAACGAACGCGTGCTGGTCACGACCCTGACCAAACGGATGTCCGAGAATCTAACCGAGTACTTCGCTGAGGTCGGCGTCAAAGTTTCGTATTTGCACAGCGATATCCATACGCTCGAACGCATCAAGATACTGCGCGACCTGCGGCGGGGCGAATACGATGTGTTGGTCGGCATCAACTTGCTTCGCGAAGGCCTAGATCTGCCCGAGGTGTCGCTTGTTGCGATACTGGACGCGGATAAAGAAGGTTTCCTTCGCTCAGAGCGTTCGCTGATCCAGACGATGGGCCGCGCGGCGAGAAATGCGGGCGGCAAGGCGATCCTTTACGCCGACAAGATCACCGATTCGATGCGGAACGCGATCGGTGAGACCCAGCGGCGGCGCGAGATTCAAGAGCAGTACAACACCGAGCACGGCATCACGCCGACGACCATCGTCAAATCGATCGACGCGACGCTCGTCACCGCCTACGAGGCTGATTATTTCAAGGTCCCGCTCGATCTGGATTCAATGGAGGAGTATTCGCCAAAGCAGCTGAAGGAGACGATTGCCCAGCTCGAGGCTGATATGCGATTCGCAGCAAAAGAGATGAAATTCGAACGCGCCGCAGAACTACGGGACAAGTTGAAATATCTGCGGGATCGAGAGTTGGCAGTCAGATAATGTTTTCATTTTGAAACGTGTCGTGCTGATAAATTTCAGATGTTTGATACAATAGTAACTTCGTATCGGTATGACGAATAGGCTTACCAGCTTTTGGATCGGGCTTCGGACGTCGCTCTGGTTCGTTCCGGGTCTGATGATCGCCTCGTCGATCGGTCTGTCCCTTTTGCTGGTCGAGGTCGAGGGCCGCGGCGATATGATCGGCAGCGATTGGACCTCGCGTTATCCTTTGCTGTTCGGCGTAGGGGTGGATGGTTCGCGTGGGATGCTGACGGCCATTGCGTCGTCGATGCTGACGGTCGCAGCACTCGTTTTTACACTGACGCTTAATGCTATCAATCAGGCCTCCGGGCAGTTTACCCCCCGTATTTTTCGAAATTTTCTTCGCGACCGGGCCAATCAATTCGTTCTCGGATATTTCGTCTCCGTTTACGCGTATTGTCTCGTCGTTCTGCGAACTATCAGAAGCGGCGACGAGGTTAATTTTGTTCCTTCTTTCGCCGTGGTTACAGGACTTGTCTTAGCATTAGGCGGCACTGTTGTACTGATTTTTTTCATTCACCACATCGCCGCTTCTCTGCAGATCAGCAATATTATCGGAGAGATCGTAGACGAGACAAAGAAAAGTATTCGGCGCCTTTTTCCGGATGAGGTCGGCACTCCCATTGGAGATGATGCCGAGGACATCGCCGAAACCGCCGACGATGCTGACAAGGATGACTGGATAAAGGTTGCGTCACAGCGTTCCGGTTATATCCAGCTTGTGGAAGTGGATGATCTTGCGGAATTTGCGACAAACAACGCCTGCATCGTGCGGATGGAAGCCGGAGTAGGAGAATTTGTAGGAACAGGCTCGCGGCTCGTTTCGGTTCTGCCATCTGCCGGACACGAACTTGGTGATGACAAACTCGCTGATCTCAACGATCTTTTTGTGATCGAAAGAGATCGGACCATAGAACAGGACGTCGACTTTGGGCTGCGGCAACTAGTCGATATAGCCCTCAAAGCATTGTCACCCGGCATTAACGACACGACCACTGCCGTAAACTGCATCGAGAATCTAGGGGAATTGATAGGCAAGTTGGCGTCGAGAGATTTCCCGGCGACAAAGAGGGTCGCCGACGGCAAGGACCTGATCATCTTGAAGGCGCCTACATTTGCCGACTTTGTCAGTACGGCCTTCGACCAGATCCGCATCAGTGGAAAAGGTAATTTTGCAGTCTTTATAAAGCTCGCATTGGCGATAGAACTTGCAGCCGGGCGGACCGATTCGCGGTCTCGGCTTTCTACACTTAGAAGCCAATTGATGTTGACCGCCGAATATGCGGAAATGACACTTGAGACCGACGACGAAAAACGCCGCGTATTGGACCCGATCGAACGAGTCCGACATGCGATCGCGGCAAACTGACGGATCGAACCGATAACGATGCGGCCCTTGTAGCAGTTGAAAGACTTGATGGGAGACATGTTTTTCGAAAATTGGTTTGGCATCGTGAGGGTCCTCGTCGTCGGCGGATTGGCGTATGGCGCGTTAATACTGGTTCTCCGGGTTTCGGGCAAGCGAACGCTTTCAAAGTGGAACGCGTTCGATTTTGTGGTCACGATCGCACTCGGTTCTACGCTTGCAACTGTGTTGTTGTCGAAAGACGTAAAGCTGGCCGAAGGGCTTATTGCCTTTCTGCTGCTTGTCGGGCTGCAGTTTTTGATTACCTGGATCTCGGTCAGGTCCAAGTTCGCCGACAGCCTCTTCAAATCCTCGCCGACGTTGCTGTTTCGGCGCGGAGAGTTTTTGGAAGATAAGTTACGCACTACGCGAGTGACCGAATCGGAAGTGTTAGCTGCCATAAGAGCCTCGGGATTTGCGTCACTCCATGACGTGGAAGCGGTCGTCCTGGAAACCGACGGAAGCTTTAGTGTCGTAGAACGGGCTCAGGTCAAGACCTCCGATGCTCTCAAAGATGTGGACGGTTATGACGCCGAGAGGCACATTCAGTATGCAAGTGAAGACCCAGCTCGATGAACTCCAAAATTATCTGACCGACGCCAGCAATATGCCGGGCGGGCATGCGGAGCGGCTTTTTGTTCCGGATACGGCGGAAGAGGTCGCGGCAGTTTTGCGTGAAGCGAACGAAGCCGGCATTCCGGTAACGATCTCGGGTGCGCGTACGGGAACGGTCGGAGGGGCGGTGCCTTTTGGCGGATATGTGATCTCGCTGGAGCGGCTAAATGCGATCAAGCATATCGATAAAGAGACGATGACGGCGGTCGTTGAACCCGGCGTTGTTCTTGCAGATCTTACGAAAGCCGTCGAAGCCGAAGGGCTTTTTTATCCGCCCGACCCGACGGAATGGAGCTGCCAGATCGGCGGCACGGTTGCGACCAATGCGTCGGGTGCTCGGAGTTTCAAATACGGAGCGACACGCGAGTATGTGATCGGGCTGACGGCTGTGCTCGCTGACGGCGATGTGCTGCGTTTGAAACGCGGCGATGTCAATTCGACCGCGGATGGCGTTGTCGATCTGATGACGGAGAGCGGGCGAACGATCACTGCGAAGATCCCGACCTACGAGCGGCCGAATGTGCGAAAGAACGTGAGCGGATATTTCAACGAACAGCCGCTTGATGCGATCGATCTATTCATCGGCAGCGAAGGAACACTCGGCGTGATCACCGAGATCGAGCTTCGGCTGGTGGCAAAACCGGAAGGCTTTTTTTCGGGCATCGTCTTTTTCGAAAAACACGAAGAGCTGATGGCATTTGTTGACGCGGTCAAAGATTCGTCGTTCGCTACGAAAGTTGAGGCGGACAATTCTCGCATTGATGCGTCGCTGCTCGAGTATTTCGACGACCGTGCTCTCAGTTTTATCCACGGAAAGTTTCCGGAGACACCGTCGGGAGCGGCCGGTGCTATCTTCTTTGAGCAAGAGACGACCGTCGCTACGGAAGACGCGCTCTTCGAGGCGTGGAATGAAACGCTCGAACGCCACAACGCCGACCTTGACCGTTCGTGGTTTACGACGACAGACGCCGACCGCGAGAAGATGCGTGCATTTCGCCACGCTCTCCCGGTGTCGGTGAACGAACGCGTCGTACGCAACGGCCAGAAAAAGATTGGGACGGACATGGCAGTGCCGGATGAGAACTTCGTCGGTTTTCTGAAATATCAAAAAAAAACTCTCGACGCGAGCGGCATCGACTACGTGATCTTTGGCCACATCGGCGACTGCCATTTGCATGCGAATCTACTACCGAAGAACGATGAAGAAGCCATCCGCTCTCGCCATATTTACGGCCGCTTCGTTGCTCAGTCGATAATGGTCGGTGGCTGCGTTTCGGCCGAACACGGCATCGGCAAGCTGAAATCAAAATACCTATATGTAATGATGGGCGAGCGTTATTTGAACGAAATGGCAGAGCTGAAAAAGGCGTTCGACCCGAAAGCGATCCTTGGTCGAGGAAATATTTTTAGCGAAGCTCAGAGTGCGAGCTTTAGCTCGTAATCGGAAAGACGCGATAAATCGCGCACTCAAAACTCAACAATGATCAAAGCAATCTTAATGGACTTCAACGGCGTCGTCATAAACGACGAGCCTATTCAGCACGAAGCTTATCGGGCGATTTTTGCCGAGGAAGCGATCGAGATCTCGGACGAGGATTATTATTCGCGGCTCGGGATGGACGACCGCACATTCGTCGCGTCGATCTATGAGGCCGCCGGCAAGTCTGCGGATCACGAAAAGGTGCGCGAGACCGCCCGAGCCAAGACCGCTCGATGGCGAGAGATAGTTGATAAAGAAGTGCCGCTATTTCCCGGCATCGAAAATTTCGTCAAAAAGATCTCCACCGAATTGGCGCTCGGTATCGTCAGCATGTCGCGTCGGGAGGAGATCGATTTTGTGCTCGAACGAACCGGGCTGATTCCGTATTTTTCGACGATCGTCAGCGCCGACGACATTACCGTTTGCAAGCCTGATCCGGCGTGCTACCGCGAGGGATTTCGGCAGATCGACCTCGCCCGTATTGCCGCCGGCGGCCTGCCGATGGTGCACGCCGATTGCGTCGTCATCGAAGATTCGCCTCCTGGTGTGCAGGCCGGAAAAGCCGCCGACCTTTACGTGCTCGGCGTGACAAATACCGTGGGCGAAGCAGAACTTCGCGCTTCCGGAGCGGACGCTGTCGCCAAAAATCTGGATGATTGGATGGCAGAATCATTCCGTCGCGTCTTTGTATAGAAAAAAATCGCCACAGAGAGCACCGAGACGAGTTAGACACAGGTCTCATCAACCTCGGTGTGCTCGGTGGCATCCGGCTAGAATCATATGGCAGAACATTTAATTACGCGGGACGAGGCCGCCGGCGAACTTTTATCGTGTGCGGCGTTTTTGGCTGAGGAGATCGGCGGGAGCGATGATCGGGCGGAGGCCATCGCAGCGGTCGTTCCGCATTATTTGGCAAAGGGAAATGTCGATGTCGCTGCTGAGCTTGCGAACACGGTCGACGACCCGTTCGTTCGTGACCGGTTGCTGATCGCCGTTGCAGCGAAATGCGCCGAGATCGATGACGACGAATATGCTCTGCAGCTCGCCGAGGCGATCGAGGAATACGGGCTTCAGTCGCAGGCTCGCGAAGCGATCGCTTTGACCAAGGCGGCGAAAGGCGATTTCGAGACGGCCCGGGCGGTCGCCGATTCTGTCATTCACCCTGACCATGTGCTCGGCGGCATCGCCGTGAGGCAGGCAGAACGCGGCGACGAGGAGGCGGCGCTCGAGACTATCGCTGAGATCGATTATGCGGGTTCGTCGGCCATGGCATTCCTGACGATGGCGGCGATGAATGTCGATAAAGGCGAACGCGAAAAGGCCGCCGAATATCTCGAAACGGCGGCCGGCCTGGCGCAGGAAATAGAGCACGACGAAGAGAAGATCAGGGCGCTCGTGGACGTCGGCAATCTTTATCACGATGCGGGGAGAAGTGATAAGGCGATCGAAACGCTTGACCGAGCACGCGTATTCGCGGAAGCATTGGATAACGTTCATCGCGACTCGCTGTTGTCGGCCGTCTCGCAAGGATTTATGCGAAGCGGAAGCGTTGACCTTGCCGACCGAACTCTCGACGGCGTAACCGATAAAACGCAAATCGCAAATGCTCTGCTCGGCTTTGCCCGCGAGTATTGGCGAAAAAATGAGAAGGATGAAGCCTTTGAGGCACTCGAAGAAGCCTATGATGTGCTTCGGTCGCAGCACGAAAAAGAGACCCGCGACAGCAAGGCGAAATTCAATCTTTTCGGGACGATCGCGGCACAGTTCGCGGGCTTTGACCGAGGCGAGCGGGCTATCGAGATAGCCGAGGGGATCGAGGACGACGAGCACGCTCGAGCCGCACTCGGACAGATCGCTCGCATTCTGACCTCGCAGGAACATTCGGAGCTTGCACGACAGGCTTTGAATGGCATCGACGAAGGTGCGAACCGGATGTTCGCGTTGATCGGAATGAGCGACGCGGCGAAGGAAAAGGAAAGAAATGAAGAGGCCGTCGGCTATCTGAACGAGGCTGTCGAGCTGGCGGATGAAGTGCCGCAGATGTCTGCTCGGGCTTCCGCGTTCGGCGAAATGATCGGCCGGTTCGTAGACCTTGGCGAAAGCCAACGCGGCCGCGAGATCGCTTCGCTCAACCTTTCGACCATCGCCCAGATCCGCGGCGAAAGCACGAAGGCAGTCGCGCTCGCCAACCTCTCCGAGGTCTTCGCAAAAGCAGAATTCACGCTGACCGACGAAGACAGGGAAACTCTCCGGCCGATGCTCGTGCCAAAGAAGTTCTAACAAAACTTTTGACTTACGACCACAGTTTCGGAACTATGCTTAATGAAATCAACGTAGCCGCGCGAAGTAAAAGATGATGCCGATTTTAAACTTTTCAGTTTTTGGTGGAACAATTCTTTTTGCCCTTTTCATAACCTCGGGTGGTGGTGGTGAAATCTCGGCGGCGCTGCAAGGGACTGAGCAAAATGATCCGAAGATTGTTGTTTTACATAACATTACCGATGTAAAGTTTTCTCCGTCAGGAAGATTTGTAATTTTCCAACTGCCCGCATCTTTTCTTGTAGTGAAGTCGGATAAGATTCCGACTAGTACCGAGCAACTCCAAGTAATGCCAACTACCGAAGGGTACGCAATCGGCTTTCTACCTTCAGAATTAATTGCGTACAAACACAGTCGCACAATAAGAATACTTGATCCGGTCAAGGGTGAAACTAAACTTGCTATTCCGGCAAGAGATATCGATCAGTCGGGGCTCGACGCCTTCGAAACCAGACCTCTTGCCATCCGCTCAAACGAAGAATTAATCACAGGCGACGGAAGCTGGGATTGGGGCGGATCTATGGGAAATATTTATAGCTTCGATCTCCGGAAACAAAAGATCACCAAAAAGACTAAAATCCCTGGAATGTTTTATCCTCAGATTTCTTCTAGTGGAAGGTATATGTTTTTTGAGTATGGAGCCGAGGCAAATAACAACGCGTATATTTACAATATCAGAAACAATACGAACCATTCCATCCACAAGTATTTCGGTTTCAAAAAGGAATTCCCGAAATTCGACGAGTTTAGCGAGGCCCCAATTGTTTGGCTAAGAGGCCAGGAGAAATTCCTTCTATTGGTGTCTGAAGGTGGTGATTCAGACAACGAAGATAGCGAATTCCTCGTTTTGGTAGATGTCCCATCAAGAAGCATCGTTTGGAAATCCCAGCTTTCTCAATGGTTTTTTCCTACTCATTTCCAACAAATTGATGAGGAGTTTGCTGTATTTAGTAACGAATCCGGCGTGTTTTACGTTGAACTTACAACCGGCATTATTGCGGGTCCAAAATTCAAAGGTGAATCGGCTTCGGTCAGTCCAGACGGAAAGCGTGTCGCATACTATCAGTCTGAAACTTTGATGATTTCGGAAAATGCGGGACAAAATAACAAGTCGATTATGGCTCTGCCAGGACAGTCTGAAATAGCTACATCCTACAAAGCAATGGGTATGCATTCGCCGATTTGGACGCCGGACAGCAAATCTTTATTCGTCCTAACGAACACCGGGGCAAGTTGGGTGAGATTCTGAGCCCCGGATCATTATAGATCATTGGCAATAAGGTCTTCGAAAGTGTCGCGGCGGCGGATGAGTTCGGCGGTTCCGTCGGTTTCGGTTAGGACGACGGGCGGAAGGAATCGGGCGTTGTATTGAGACGCCTGGGCGAGCGAATATGCGCCGCAGTTCAGCAGGGCAAGAACTTCGCCCGGTTCTACACTTTCGGGAAGCAGCCTGTGATCGGGGAGACGGCCTTCGCCTTCGATATCGAAATAAACATCGCCGCCATCGCAGAGCGGCCCGGCAAGCTTGTAGGGCGTTTCGTGCGGTTCGGCGGCGCGTTCGGCGGAGATCAGATGGTAATACCATTTATAGGTCTCCATCGACAGCAACAGGTTAAAACCGGCGTCGGTCAGGAGCCATTTGTCGATTGCGGGCGAACCACCCCGTCCTTGCAAAGCCGCGGCCGCCCCTCCTTCGTAAGGAGGGGAGTTTTGAGCGGTTGGACGTTGTTTGTGATTGCGGACGGTGGTTAGGCAGACGGCGGCGTCGGCGATTATTGATCGGCCGGGTTCTAGCAATAGTGTGATGCCTTCGAGCAGTTCGAGGGCGTTTTCGCTTTCGGCAGTCTGGCGGACCGACGCCCACGCCTTTTTCATCGCGTCGGCGGGTTCGAAATCGGCCTCGAACATTTCGCGCTGTTCGGCCGGGAAGTCGTCGGCCTGCGAGCGGTCGCGTAGATAATTAACGGGAAAACCGCCACCGAGGTTGATGTGATTTAGCCGAACGCCGGATTCGCGATGGATCCGAAGCAGCGCCGCGAACATCTCGCCGAAAGCCTTTTCGTAGACGTCCGTTGACGGATTTTGTGAGCCGATATGAAGGTGAATGCCCTCAAAGCTCAGATGGGCAGAATCTTTGTATTCGGCGACCGCCCCGAACGCCTCGTCGGGCATCATTCCGAACTTTGAAGTTAGCAGTGCGGTCTGCAGGCCCGAGTGGGTCGCCGATTCGATCTCGGGCACGAGCCGAAGGCTGACGTTCGCTTTCTTGCCTAGCCGTTTAGCCGTTTTCTCGATCAGCGAAAGCTCGTAAAGGGAATCAACCTGGATCGCATAAACGCCATTCTCGATCGCAAGCTCGAGCTCCCAGATCTCTTTGCTAAGGCCATTGAAATTTATCTGGTCGCCGGTAAAGCCAGCTTTCAATGCCTTCCAAAGCTCGCCGCCCGAATTGACCTCGAGGTCGCAGCCCGCGTCGCGCACCGCACGAAGTACGCCAAGCGTAGACATCGCTTTTGCCGCATAGCAAAGCTTGAACCCACAGCCGACGTTGTCGCCGACCTTCTGGAGTCGCTCGATGTTGTGGCGGATCCGCTGCTCGCTGTAAACAAAAAGCGGCGTGCCGTATTCGCGGGCAAGTTCGACCGCATCGTGTCCATTGACATGCAGCCGGCCGTTTTGGACTGTAAGGAAATCTTCGATCTGCCACGACGAAGTCATAGGGCACCACCGTGAGCAAATCTGATTTTCGGCGAAGCGATCGTTACGAGGTAAGGAAACCCTTCACAACAGGGTGAGTCCGCCGTACCTTCATCAGCAAAGCGATAAATGATTGTCAAGTTGTTTACTTCATTTCCACTGTCGATCTGGAATTGAGTTCCTTTAGCTGCATTGATCGCTGCACGTCGCAAGAGCGGATGACCGGAGATAGCATTGGCTTCGCTGACCAGGCCGTTCGCATCAATTGACATATTTACTATAACGTCACCACGCGCCCGGACAGCCACGGCAGCAGCTGGAAAGATCGGCTTTGGAAGTGCTGTGGGCTTAGGTAAGGTGTGAGATACATTGAAGCCTCGAGGATGTAAGCCCGGAAGGCTGATGGGAAGTTTTCCGGTGAACTGCTGCTGGCCAAGCAGGCCTTTTGCGGCGGCACGTTGTAGGCTGGGCATGTCGCCGTATGCGACGACGTAGGTCTTCAACTTGGGGAACGACGACAGGATGTACGGATTGCCGAAGCTGATGCCAATGACCTTTTTGCCGGAGGCAAGTGCTTCGCGGAGAATTGCTGCGCCGTTCTCCGGAATCCCGACGCTGTTCGCGGCACCCGAGCGGACGCGGCCGTAGATCCCGACTATAATCGTATCGGCTTCGCTGACGGCTTTGCGTGCGGCATCGACCTGCGGCTGAAGTGAATTCTCCTGAACGTAGCTTTGCGAAAACGCGAGGCCCGAGGACCGCAGCGTGCCGGTGAAAGACCCCATTGTACCCGGGCCGTCAAAGCCGTTAGAAATGCCGAGCACCGCGATCTTTCTCGATCGATCGAGTGGTAACAAACCTTCCTCTTGCCTTACCAAAGTGATGGCTTTCTCAGCGATCTCGTCTGAAAGTTTTGTCGATTCCGGCCCGGAGACAATGCGATCGATCTGGTCGAGCGGCGTGATCTTTTGCACGGTCAGTCCGACGGCGTGCTTCCAGGCGAGCTGGCGGCGGACGGATTCGTCGAGCCGTGCCATCGGAATGCGGCCGCTGGCGACGGCAGCCCTCAAACCCTTGATCATCGCGTCAACGTTCTCGGGCTTTTCGAGGATGTCAGTGCCGGCGAGGAACGCACGAACTCCGGCTTCTTCCTGCGTGAAATAAAGCGTCAGGCCGCTCATCGACATCGCGTCAGAGACGATCAGGCCTTTGAAACCCATTTCGTTCCGCAGCATTTCGGTCTGCACTTTATACGAGAGCGTTGCGGGAATGGTCGCCTTTTCGCTGACGATCTCGGTGCCCGGTTCGGCATCGCCACCCTGATATTCTTTGAGCGGCCGGATCTCTTCGCCATCGATCTGCGGAAGCGCGATGTGGGCGATCATTATCGAACCGATGCCGGCGTCGATCGCTTTTTTGAACGGCTGTAACTCGAGAGAATCAAGACGAGCCCGTGGCAGATCGATGATCGGCAGGCCGCGGTGCGAATCAACATTTGTGTCGCCATGACCGGGAAAATGCTTGGCGGTAGCGATGACCTTCTGGCTCTGAACTCCGTCGGCGAATGCAATGCCGAATCGAGCGACGTCGTCCGGATCTTCGCCAAAGCTGCGGACGTTGATGACCGGATTAGCGGCGTTGTTGTTGACGTCGAGCACCGGTGAATAGACATGCTGGATGCCGATCGCACGAGCCTCGCGGCCTGTGATCACACCCATTCGGCGCGCAAATTCAGGTTCGCCGGTCGCCGTGACTGCCATCGCCCACGGGAAATTGGTCGCGTCTTGAAAGCGCATGCCGATGCCGGTTTCGGCGTCAAGCGACATCAGCATCGGGATCCTGGCCGCTTCCTGCATTCGGTTGGCGATGTGGGTCGTTTCGTAGATCGGGGCACCAAAAAATATGATCCCGCCGATCTTGTTATCAACAACGTGCCGCCGCAGGTCCTTGAAGAACCAGCTGTCCTGATTCGCAAATCGGGCGTTTATCCCAACGTGAATCAACTGGCCGACCTTCTCATCGACTGTCATTTTCTTGAGCGTTTTGTCGGCCCATTCCCATGACTTTTTCGACGGCTCGAAACGGGATTGCGGGGTGCCGATTGCCGACGGCTGACTCGCGATCGCCGAGGCAAAAAGAGAATGCGAAACGATCGAAAGTGCAATTGCAATGCTAAGAAGCTTCTTCATTATTTCGAATTACCAATGTTGAGATGAAAGCGACGATCACCGTGATCGAACTGCCGATCAGTGCATACCATGGCCACGCGATGACCGGTCCGGGAACAAAACCATTTGATGCGAGCAGGACGTAAGTCATCACCAAAATACTTATGACCATGCCCGTTAAAGCGTGGACCTCGCGAGTTTTCTTAAGAAACGTTCCGACCAGAAATACGCCGAGTATCGGGCCGTTGATAAGCGAAGCGACGGCGAGTGCCATGCCTAGTGCCGAGCTGTTCGCGTCCTTCAGGCCGATAGCAATAACTATCTGAACGATGCCGACGACCACGGTGAGAATTCCGGCGAGCCGCATCAGCTGTTTGTCGGTCTTGTCTTTCGCGAACGGTTTATAGAGGTCGTTGACTGTGGTCGAGGCGATCGAGTTTAACGACGATGAAAGCGCCGCAGCGAAGATCGCGGCGACGACCAGGCCCGAAAGCCCGGTCGGCATATGCTGCGTTATAAAGTCAGGAAAAACCTTGTCGCCGCCTGTGAAGGGGAACGTCGGTGCCGCCGTCGCATAGCCTTCCATTCCGTAAGGTGCATAGAACGCAAACAGCAACACGCCGACGAACAGGAAGCCGATGAACTGGCCGAGCACGACCGCACCCGAGGTCATCAGGGCGGTGATCGCGGCACTGGGCTTGTTAGTGCAGAGGTATCGCTGAACGAGGAACTGATCCGTGCCGTGGGTGGACATCGTTAGGAAACAGCCGCCGAGTACGCCGCCCCAGAACGTATAGGTTTTGGCGAAATCGAGATTGAAGTCAAAGACGGCGAATTTGTCATATTGCCGGCCGAGTTCGATAGCCCCGCCGATGCCGCCATCGATGCTGTTGATCAAAACGACGGCCGCAGCTATCGCACCGCCAACATAGACGACCAGTTGAACGACCTCGATCCAGATGACGGCTTCGATGCCGCCGTAAAACGTGAAAACGATCATCACGACCCCGAGGATCAAGATGGAACCAACAATGACATAGGCCGGATCGGTGGTCGGGCTGAAAGCCGTATAGACCGCGGCGAGAACGATAGCGGTGAGCAGCAGCCGAATTGCGTCGGCGATGTTTCGCATGATTACGAAGAGGCCGGAGGCGAGCATCTTAACCTTGCCGCCAAAGCGATCGCCGAGAAGCTGGTAAACCGTCTGCAGTTCGCCCCTGAAATATAGCGGGATAAAGACGAGCGAAATGACCACGCGGCCGAGCAAATAACCGAATACCAGCTGCAAAAACTCGAAATTACCGCCGCGAGCAAAGGCAATGCCCGGTACCGAGACGAAGGTGATCGTACTCGTTTCCGTCGCAACGATCGACATCGCGATCGCCCACCACGGCACGTCGCGATTTCCGACAAAATAATCTTCGGTCGTCTCCTGCTTTCCCGCATACCAGATGCCGAAGGCCGTGATACCGAACAGATATCCGAAGATGATGATGAGGTCGAGTGTTTGCATTACGGAATTATCTCCATCGCCCGGTCGACTGCAAAGTTTGTCGATCTAAGTGCTGCTTCCGCAGTTTCCAGATCGACCGATTTCTTTTCCATAACCAAAGCGACGCGGAGGTCGTTGCCGGCTTTATTTAGTAGCCTCGCGGCGGCCGCTTCTTCGAGTCCGGTTTCGGCCATCAAGATCCTTCGGCTGCGTTCGACCAGCTTTTCGTTGGACGGCTTTACGTTCGTCATCCGATTGCCTTTGACGTAGCCGAGCCGGATCATGGCAACGGTTGAGATCATATTTAGCACGAGCTTTTGGGCTGTGCCGGATTTCATTCGTGTCGAACCGGTGATCGCTTCGGGCCCGACGACCGGAACGATCGCGACATCGACCGCGTTCGTAATGGCTGAACCGGGAACGCATGTAACGCAGGCCGTGAAACATCCAAGCTCTTTTGCGTACTCTACGGCACCGATCGTGTACGGCGTTCGGCCGGAAGCGGCAAGGCCGACAACCGCATCTTTCTCATTCACGCCGCGCTGCCTGAGATCTTCGGCACCCGCGGCTTTGTCGTCTTCGCTCGCCTCGCTCGCCTTATAAAGAGCGTCGTAACCGCCGGCGATAAGGCCCTGCACAAGGTCATACGAGACGCCAAACGTCGGCGGTAGTTCCGAAGCGTCTAGAACGCCAAGCCGTCCGCTCGTTCCTGTGCCTATATAGAAAAGCCGTCCTCCGTTCTTAAGGCATTCGACCACCCGATCTACTATATCAGCGATCTGCGGCAGAACTTTTTCAACCGCCGCGGCGACGAGCTTATCTTCGTCATTGATCAGCCGAAGGGCATCCACCGTCGATGCTTCGTCGATCCGTGCGGTTCTTGGATTTTCCTGTTCGGTGATCGGGAGCATCAATAAAGTACGAATGAGTATTCAATAGTGCGCGTAACCGAGACCTCGTTTCCATTCCGAATTGCCGGATCGAACTTAACCGCTTTTGCCGACTTGATCGCTTCCTCGGTAAGGCCAAATGGCAAGCCACGTACAACATCAATCCTACCGACGGTTCCACTTGCCAAAAAGGTTGCGCGAACCACCACAACACCGCTCAAAAAGTATGCTCTAGCAAAACGCGTATATCCGGGTTTCGGCTTAGACTTCAACCGCATCGGCCTATTCTCATTCGTCTTTGCATCCGTGGTGTTTAGCGAAACGCCGGGTCGCGTAGTGGATTGAGTGTTTCCCGGCCCCGACCCAGATCCGCTGCCCAAAGAACCTGCCGGTGTCGGTTCACCAGGACTAGGCTTCGAGGCTTTAGTGTCTGCTTTCGGCGCTGTCTCCTCTTCCTTAAAACCTGAAGCCAAATCGGGCGGGGACAAAAGGGCTTTGCCGGCGATGCTCGCTGAGTGAATGAACCGGGCGACCATTGGGTCATTCTCTTTCGAACTCAACGCGTGAAAAGTATAGATTTTCGCCGACGTTCGAGTTTGAATGATGTAATGGAAGAAATTGTCCGGTCCTTGGAATTGGTACCTATTTGTTGCACCGTCAACTATTTGAGCGGAATCTTCGTTCGAGTATTCCTCTATGAGCCTATCGATAACACTGAAGAACCCTTCTTGGCCCGGAAAATCGACAGCCACAAAAAAGTAACGCCGGTCCAGTTCGCCTGCGCAAAGTAAGGTCGTACGCTTCTTGTCAATTTTCAATCGGTTAACGGCCATGGCAGACGGTGTCTCGACCGAGAACGCGTCACCGCCCGGTTGGAGAATCGCCCATTTTGGTTCATCATTTGGGTTGGATTGGGCGAGCGAACTAAAGGTCGTAAGCAAGATAAGGATTAGGATTTGTGGAAATGATCTCATGTTTGAAGTTAATCGTTCTTAACGGGCGGTAATATTGCCGATACTCAAAGCCATAAGAGCCGCGGCATGGGCCGGGGGCATTTCCGGCTGAGTTAGGAATGCCTTCGGAGCTATCGTCCGGACGGTATGCTCCATTGGCTTTGTCAGCATCTCACCAGCCAAGAATACGCTGCCGACGCACCCGATCGGCACGCGTTTGCTTTTTAGGTCGAGGGTCTTGATAACCGCACATGCCGCGAGGCCGAGTTCGAATCCGGCCTGGCTGATAATGTTCGTCGCGGCCGCGTCGCCCTCAAGTGCAGCATCTACCACGAATTTTGCAAACCCGGCGATCCGCGTATTATCAACTTGAGGCGAGTAAATCGCAACTATTAGATTCTCGGGCCCTGATGCTCTGAAATATTCTGATGCGTATTTGCTAAGCGAAGTTGCGATTCCCCGGCCATCCGAGGCCTTTGCTACGGCCTGAAGGGCTTCTTTCGCTATGCCGACGCCGCCGCCTTCGTCGCCGGCGAGCGGCCCCCAACCGCCCGAGATCGCGACCTTTCCTTGGTCATTCATTCCCAGGCAAACGGAACCGGTTCCGGCGATAACGACCAGGCCGGGTTTGCCCTGCGTGGTGGCGTAGAGGGCAATCTGTGCATCGGTGACGACCTCGATGTGCCGGATGCGTAGTCGTTCGGCAAAGCTCTCACGGATGCGTTGCTTAAGGTCGGCCCGCCTAACTCCGGCAAGTCCAAGCGTCGCGGCCGCTATGTCGCCACGCGAAAGCCCGCCTTTGTCGCAGGCCTCGTTTATTGCTTTCAGAATGTTATTGACAGCCGTCTCGACGCCCACACGCAGCGGGTTCGACGGCCCGGCGACGCCTTCGGATATGACCGCGCAGGCTTCGTTCATCAGAGCGATGTGCGTCTTCGTTCCTCCGCCGTCCACGCCGAGATAGAGAAGATGTGATAATTGCTTTCGGCCTCGTTTGGGGGAAGCTGGCGCCATTTAAGTCGTTGATAAAATTTTCCAATCTCAATGTGAGCTAAACTTGACATATAATCAAATTTAACAGATTTTATATTATCAATAAGCATGCGTGATGCCACGCTTCTCCTCAAAATAACTCGACGCCACTTAATAGGCGTAGCTCCGGAATAATATGGAGATAAGACAGCTAAAAGCCTTTCTTGCGATAGCGGAGGCAAAGACGTTTACGGCCGGTGCGCGTCGCGTCAACGTGACTCAGGCGGCGATCTCGATGCAGATCCGCCAGCTAGAGGACGAGGTCGGGCTCCAGTTATTTACCAGAACGCCGCGACGCGTTATCTTGACCGAAGCCGGCGAGTACCTGCTCGAACGTGCGCGAAAGATCCTTCGCGAACACGACACGGCCCTGGCCGAAATAGCCGAGGTCGCTGGCGCGGAATACGGCCGGCTGCGGATCGGGTCCGCGTCGGGCACCTTTGCGATGAACCAGCTTCCTTTCATAATGCATAAACTGAAAGAGAAGTTTCCGAATTCGGAATTGACCGTCGCTTCGGGTACAAGCGACCGGCTGATCGACCGAATAATGCACGGCGAGATCGACACTGCGTTCGTTTCCTTGCCGGTGGATAATCTCAATATCACCACTGAATCGCTATTTTCTGACGAGATCGTGGCGATAGCCCATCCCAAGCATCCGCTCGCGAAAGAGAAATATATCTCGGCGGCGACGCTCGCGGGCGAAGAGCTTATTTTGGGCGAACGCGGAGGCAACACGCGTCGGATGATCGACGAATTCTTTCACGCGGCCAACGTCCGGCCGAACATCACGATGGAGCTTTCGCGGCAAGAGGCGATCAATATGATGGTCGAAAACAAGCTCGGCGTCGGCATGACAGGAGCAAAATCAGTTGCCCGAGAGATACGTGACGGCAAGCTGGTTTCGTGGTTGATCGAAGGAGCGGAGATCAAATGGGAACTCGGCCTGGCACGGCTTCGCGGCGGACATTTTTCACCGATCGGTAAGGAATTCGTCCGGCTGTGTAAAGAAAGCTTTGTCGAACGCGAAAAGGAATTGAAGGCGAAAAGATAGATTCGTCCACAGATGGACACAGATGAACACTGATAATTAGCCATGATCTTACTTGTGAAAATTGCAAAAATGGCGGCGTCGGGAGGTAATTGTTTTACCACCCTGTTTCTTATCTGTGTCTATCTGTGTTCATCTGTGGACGCGATCCAGGCCCAGGGGCTTCCGGTTGCGGCTCCGGCGTCGGTAGGGATGAGTGCGGAGAAGCTCGCTCAGATCGCAGCGATCGTTAACGGCGACATCGCTGACAAAAAAATGCCGGGAGCGGTCGTTATCGTCGGGCGGAAAGGCAAGATCGTTTACCGAAAGGCGTTCGGCAATCGCGCGTTGGTACCGGCGGTCGAGCCGATGACGATCGATACAATATTTGACGTCGCATCGCTTACAAAGCCCGTCGCCACGGCGACCTCGATAATGATACTCGTCGAGCAGGGCGAGCTCCGGCTCAACGACACCATCGGCAAGTTCATCCCCGACATCGACGACCCCGAAGCGAACAAGGTCACGATCCTGCAACTCCTGACCCACACCTCTGGCTATCGCCCCGATTTCGACCTCGGCGAAAAATGGACCGGCAGGGAAGGAATGCTCGCGGCACTGAAAAGGGAGAAGCTGAGAAACCCGCCGGGGACGAGATTTGTATATTCGGATATCGGTTTCATTGTGTTGGCGGAGATTATCCAGAGAATTAGTGGTTCCCGTGTTGACCAATTCAGTCGGTCTAATGTTCTAAGTGCTATAGAGGATAAAGGCTATAGATTCCAAAAGTTCTTCTTTAATCATCTAAGTACTTTAGGAAAAAGAAGTGAATTTTGTGTCAACGAGAATCCTGGAGAAACGCTGAATTTGTCAAATGTGTGTCCCCCTGTCGCACCGACAGAGAACATACGCGGTCAGAATAGCTATCTCGGTGCAAAGTTTGACGGCGACGATTCAGTCGGTGATCAAATTCTTCGCGGCCAAGTACATGATCCGACGGCCTATCGAATGGGCGGAGTTGCCGGGCATGCGGGGCTTTTCTCGACAGCCGACGATCTTGCTCGTTACTGCCAGATGCTTTTGAATGGCGGGATTGTCCCGGCGGGAAACGCTGGCAGGGCGAGCGGGCCAGCTAAAACTGCAACTCCGAACCGTGTGCTTTCGGCGCAGACGATCGCGCGAATGACGCAGCCTTATGTTGTTGCGGAGGACGGATCGACGCGGGGGCTTGGGTGGGATATGAACACCACTTTTTCGTCGAACCGTGGCGAGCTTTTTCCACTTGGGTCGTTTGGGCATACAGGGTTTACCGGGCCGATGATCTGGATTGATCCGACGTCGGAAACGTTCGTGGTTTTCATGTCGAATCGCGTCCATCCGGACGGCAAAGGCGATGTTGTCTCCACTCGTGCACGCATCGCGACCATCGCCGCTTCCGCGATCGAAGACCTGCCGATCGAACGATGGAAAGAAGCCGAAGCGAAGTACAATGCAGCCGTCGCCGCCCAGATTCCGGGCTCCAAGGATCGTGTAGAACGGGCCGCATTCAAACGGCTTGAACTTGGTCCTGGACTCCAGCGGCCGCCTACATTGCCAAAGAATGAGACCGTCCTCAACGGTATCGACATTCTTGAGAAGAACGGATTCAAGGAGCTTGCGGGTAAGCGGATCGGATTGGTAACGAATCACACCGGCCGGAATCTAACAGGGAAGTCGACGATCGACATCTTGCATGAAGCGACGAACGTCGACCTCGTTTCGATCTTCGCCCCCGAACACGGCATTCGCGGCGAGCTTGATACTGAGAAGATCGACGACACGAAGGACGAGAAGACGGCGCTGCCGGTTTACTCGCTATATAAGGACGGCAATCGTAGGCCGAAGCCGGAACAGTTGCAGGGTCTCGACGCGATCGTTTACGACATCCAGGACATCGGAGCTCGGTTCTACACTTACACCGCCACCCTCAAGAACGTGATGGAGGAAGCCGCGAAGGCAAAAATTCCCGTCTACGTGCTCGATCGGCCGAATCCGATAAACGGCGTGGCCGTCGAAGGCCCGCTGGCGACCGAGGACAAGCTTTCGTTCATCGCGGCTCACACCATTCCTGTTCGGTACGGCCTGACGATCGGCGAGCTCGGGCAGATGATGAATGCCGAACGAAGGATAGGTGCCTACCTTCGCGTCATTAAGATGGAAGGCTGGCAGCGTTCGATGTGGTTCGACGAAACGGGCCAGACGTGGGTCAACCCAAGCCCGAATATGCGTTCGCTCACGCAGGCGACGCTTTATCCCGGCATCGGACTATTGGAAACGACGAACGTCAGCGTTGGCCGCGGAACCGATACGCCATTCGAGCACATCGGCGCACCATGGCTAGACGGACAGAAGCTTGCTAAATACCTGAACGAACGGGCTTTGCCGGGCGTCCGCTTCGTCCCGATTAGATTTCGGCCGAATGCGTCCGTCTTCAAGGACGAAGAACTCGGCGGCATCAATTTTGTTCTTACCAACCGTCAAACGTTTGATTCGGTCCGCACCGGAATCGAGATCGCTGCTGCGATCCGTAAGCTTTATCCGAACGATTGGCAGGTCGATCGCTACCTACGGCTGCTCGTCAATCAAGAAATTCTCGACCGGCTTAAACGCGGCGAGGAACCTGCCGCCATTATCTCATCCTGGAAAGGCTCCCTCGATGAATTCCAAAAAAGAAAGGCATCATATTTGCTTTATAAATAGCGAATATGCATTGGGCCTCGGTCGCAATTTCACATTGATGTAACAACCCGTTTATTTTCAACATTTTTTGATATTTGGAAATATCGGTCTGCCAACATCAATAACGAAAATTTGGATAAATTTCCAAATACGTAAATAAATCTTATGGCTTGTCGTCTCGGATTCTCAATATTAGCTACAGGAAGGAAGCTTATGAACAGTAAATTTGTCAGCTCAATTTTATTTGTTGTTGCCGTCATGATCTCGATGGCCGGAGCCGCGAACGCCCAGGAAGTCACAGGGTCGATCGTCGGTACGGTCCGCGACTCAACAGGTGCGGCGGTCGCGGGAGCGAACGTTACGATCACTGACGCCTCAAAGAACAACATAACGGTTCGATCCGCCGTGACCAACTCAAGCGGCGAATTCTCTGCACCGAATCTGAATATCAGCACGTACACGGTGACCGTCGAAGCGCCGAACTTTAAGCGTGCCGTGAACACCGAGATAAAAGTGGATGTCGGACAGCGTCGAAGCGTAGATGTAACCCTAGAAGCGGGAAACATTGACGAGGTCGTAACTGTAGAAGCCGACCCGGTTTCGGTTGACCTTACATCCGCAACCAGCGGCACCATCATTAGCGGCGATCAGGCGCGTGAGCTTTCGATCAACAACCGAAACTGGGTCCAGTTGATCACCCTCGCTCCAGGCGTTTCGAACGACCTCTCGGATCAGGTTTATGTCGGTACAACAAATCCGGATGGTCAGGCTAACGTTGTCTCGATCTCGGTCAATGGGGCCCGCAGCAGCCAGAATACCTTCACCGTTGACGGTGCCGACGTAACCGACCGAGGTTCGAACATCACGATCCAGGCCTATCCTAGTGTCGATTCGATTGGTGAGTTCCGCGTTCTTCGTTCGCTCTATCCCGCAGAGTCGGGACGCAGCGGCGGCGGACAGATCAACGTTGTCACCCGCTCCGGTACCGACCAATTTCACGGTTCAGCGTTTATGTTTGCGCGAAACGAGGCTTTTAATGCCAATAGGGTCGAGATAAACGATAATCCCAATGCGGTCCGAAATGAGGACGGTAATGCGGTCCGACCTCCATTTCGATATTACAACTATGGTTGGACACTCGGCGGCCCAGTCTATTTCCTTCGGTTCGGCAATGCAGAACCGAGTGACAGCGTTTTTAAGCGTTACGAAAGGACGTTCTTTTTCTTCTCGCAAGAATTTCGTAGGGACAAGCGCTACCCGACGCTGACCTCGACAGTTCCGGACGCGCAACTAAGACAGGGTATCTTTCCGACTGACATTTGTTTGCAGGCTACGGGCACGACCTGTAGCCAGGTTCTGCCGGCTGGAACGTCGCTTTCCAGCGTCAGGCCTATCAACCCGATCTCGCAGCAGTATCTGGATCTAATTTATAGCGGCCTGCCGCTCCCGACGAATCCGGCAAACTACCAGCTCGTATTTCCCACCTTGAATGAGTTTGAATTCCAACAGGAAGTGCTCAAAATTGACCACAGCTTTAACAGCAAGGCGTCGATGTATTATCGCTATCAGCAAGATGCGATCCCGACGCTTGAGGCAAACTCACTCTTTTCGAGCGGTTCGGGCTTGCCGGGTGTATCCACGACCGAGACCGACTCGCCCGGGCGAACTCACACGGCACAGCTTACCTATGCGGCAACGTCGAATCTTATCTTCGAAGGGAGATATACCTACGGTTACGGAGCCATTTTGAGTAAGAATGTCGGCTCGCTCGCTCTTGCGAATTCGCCGATCACGCCGTCAATGCCGTACGTGAGCGAACGCGACCGAGTTCCGACGATCTCCGGTAATGGATTCAGCAATCTTCAAGGCTTCGGCCCGTATGACAACTTTTCCTGGAAACAGAATCTCGCGGGAAGTATGACCTGGATCCGGGGGAGCCATACAATGAAGTTTGGTGCGATCTATTCGCTCTATCGCAAAAACGAGAACGCACTTGCCGGCAGCAATGAAGGCATTTACAGCGGATTCAACACGCCGGGTGCCAATACTCGTATAAACGCTCCGAGCTCGACTGGAACCCTGAACAATATTCGGCAGCAGTGGGCAAACTTTCTTTTGGGAACGAACGTGAGTTTTTCGCAGGCAAGCTTTGACTACACAGCTGACCTCAGGCAAAAGACATTCGAAGCTTTTGCGCAAGACGAATGGCGTTTCCGCCCGAATATAACGGTCTATTACGGAGTGCGTTATTCGTTCTTTGGATCTCCTTGGGACAAAAACGGCAGACTGTCGAATTTCGTTCCAGAACTTTATGATCCTGCGGATGCACCGCTCGTTCAGGGTAACGGTATTCGCGTTTCCGGCAGTGGCAATTTCTGTAATGGTCTTATCGTTAACGCACAGAATTACGAAACCGGCCCAGCCAACTTCCAGTGCACGCCGCTTGCGTCACCGTGGGGTAAGTTCGTGATCGACGCACCCAAGAACGATTTCGCTCCGCGTGTCGGTATCGCGTGGGACCCGTTCAAGAAAGGCACCACAGCTGTCCGCATGGGATACGGCATCTATCACGAACAGGTGCTTAATGGTACGCTGCTTCAGCAGATCGGCGTAAATCCACCCTATCAGCAGACTTGCTCGGTAACCGGCATCGATATGAGCAATCCGTCCAACGGCTGCAACATTGCCGCTTCGAATCTGGTAAGCAGTCCACGTGGTATCCAAGCAAACTGGAAGACGCCGTATACGCAGCACTGGTCGTTGGACGTTCAGCATCAGTTGGACTCAAAGACGTTACTTTCGATCGGTTACTACGGATCGAAGGGTACGAACCTGATCGGAGCTTTTGAGGCGAACGACCTTCCTCCGGGTTATGCGATTTCGCTGGGAAACACGGCCTGTGCCGTTGGCGCCTCAACTACACCGACGGCTCCGTGCCACGTTCCGGGTACGGCGTTCTTTGGGAGTGCCCCGTCGATCATCTTAGACCAAATCCGTCCATATCGCGGCTATCGCTCGCTGAACATCGTAACGCCGCAATATGACTCGAACTATCACAGTATGCAGGTTTCAGCCGAACGCCGGTTTTCGTCGGACTCGCGGATCAACCTGGCGTACACGTTTTCGAAGAACCTGACAAACAACCTTTCGGACCGTTCCCATGCTCCGCAGGATTCGTACGATATCGCTAGCGAATATGGGCGTGCCGCTCTCGACCGCCGACACATCACGACCATCAATTACATCTACGAAATTCCGTTCTTCCGAAATGATCGCAGCCTCGCAGGCATATTTCTTGGCGGATGGCAGGCTTCGGGTATCGTGACCTTCCAGACGGGTTTGCCTTTTACGGCTACGACCTCGTCATTTGATGCGGCGGGTCTCGGCAACAGTCCAGCCCGTATTTCCGGGAACAGGCCGACCCAACTCTGCAACCCAAATGAGGGCGGGGCAGGTACACCACAGCAGTGGTTTAACACGGCATGTTTTCAGTTAAATCCGCCAACTACCGCTACCGACATTCCAAATGTTCCGGGAAGTGCCGGCCGAAATAACATCAATGGTCCCCCGACGAAGCGTGTTGATCTGACGCTCTCGAAAAACTTCCGTTTCTCGGAGCATCTGAGGCTTCAACTACGTGCCGAGGCATTCAACCTCTTCAACTGGACCAATGAGCGCGGCCTGAGTACGAATGTTACGGCAGCCAATTTCGGCGCCGTTACGTCCTACCGCGACCCGAGAACAATGCAGTTCGGTGCTAAGTTCTACTGGTAGAGGCTGGTCTTGATCCTAGAGCCCGCGTTTCCTGATGGCGACGCGGGCATTTTTTTTTGTAGAATCATTTTATGGGCTCGATGCTGATTCAGAATGCTTTAGTGAACGTAGACAACGAAGCTGCGGTTGGCTGGATGCTTGTCGAGGGCGGCCTTGTAGTAGCGATAGGACACGGTGAACTTGAAAGGTCAGCTGCCGAGGTTATCGATGCATTAGGCGGTAGGCTGATGCCTGGATTTGTCGACGTTCACAATCATGGGGCGGTTGGGATTGATGTGAATTCGGCGGATGTTACTGGGTTGATGGAGGTCGCAGCGTTCTTGGCGACGAAGGGTGTGACGGGATGGCTTCCGACACTCGTTCCGGATTCGGATGAAAATTATCGGCGGGCGATCGGCGCGATCGATAAATTGATGGAGGTCCAAACGGACCGGCCGATAGCTCAGGCACTTGGGGTTCACTACGAAGGCGTATTTGCCAGCGAACAGATGTGCGGCGCCTTGCGGCCCGAGTTCTTCAAGCGGTTTACGGGAACCGAGTTGGATGAACTTCCGCGGTTGCGCCGTGGCGTTCACATGACGACGTATGCGCCTGAGATCGAAGGCGGGATCGAACTAACGAGAGAGCTTAGGCGGCAAGGCTGGGTCGCTTCCATCGGCCACACAAAGGCAACGCCCGAGTTGCTCGACGAGGCATTCGCGGCCGGGGCACGCCATTTTACTCACTTCTTCAATGCGATGACGGGACTTCATCATCGCGACGTCGGCGTTGTCGGTTGGGCACTTGCGAATCCTGAAACGACCTTCGACATCATTTCTGACGGCATCCATGTTCATGCTTCGGCGATCAAGGTTGCGTGCCGCAGCAAAGGTACGGAAGGTGTTTCGCTCATCTCTGACTCAGTCGCGCCGACCGGCCTGGGCGACGGAACGTTTGAATTGTGGGGAGAAAAGATCACCGTGGAGAGTGGCCGAACGAGAAACGAACGCGGAAGCATCGCGGGATCAGTTATTACTATGATTGACGCCGTCCGGCGAATGCGGGAACTTGGATTCGATAACGTGGCGGTGGCGAAGATGGCCGCTGCAAATCCGGCCCGCCTTCTTGGTGTAGATTCTGAGAGAGGCGGTCTCGATGTGGGAAAACGGGCAGATATGGTCGCTATCGATCCGGCGGGTGAGATCGCGTTTGTGATGATCGGCGGGCGAATGGTCTGACGCCGCCAAAAAATTAAGGGTCCTGTGGGTAAGACACAGGACCCTTCCCCCTTGAAGTGTGAGAGAGGTTACATTCCCATTCCGTCAGCGTCAGCCGAACGCTTACCGCGACCGCCGCGTTTGCCGGAGCGCTCAACGCGCTTCTGCTTCATTTCGGCCATCTTGGTCTTCTGGGCGTCGGTAAGGATCGCGAATACCTGTGACTGAACTTTGTTACGTGCGACCAGCATCTGTGCAGCCAGGTTTCCGTGTTCCGCAGCGACCGCTGAGATCGTCGCTTCGTCAAACCCACCATTTGCGGTCGCTTCCTGCAACTTCTGGCGGTTGGCCTTCATAGCATCACGTAGCGGCGCCACTGCGGTTTTGTTCGCTTCGTGGATCGATTTGACCTGAGTTTTCTGCTCATCTGTCAGTTCGAGGCCACGGAGCATCATGCCTCCGCCGCGTTTGTGCATCTTGCCGCCGCGATGCATGCCTTTCTTGCCCATACCATCCGTATTCGTTCCACCTGTCTGGGCGAAAACAAATATCGCTCCCATTGCTACTACCAGGATCGCTACCAGTCCTATCGCTATTTTTTTCATTACTGCTCCTATCGTCATTCTTAAAATGTGCGGCCGTTTGCCGCGTCTGGTACTTAGACGTATTTCGGAGGGTGTCGAGTGTGGGCATTGTGTTATCGAACGTAAAGAATTGTAAAACCCGAGGCGCGTCCATTGCTTTTGACGTAGAATGCAGTGGTGATGAATAAAGTTCTGATAATTGATGACGACGAAGAGCTATGTGAACTTGTTACGGAATATCTAATAGTCGAAGGTTTTGAGATCGAGGCCGTCCATGATGGCGAGGCCGGGCTCAAACGAGCACTTTCCGGTAAGCATGAGCTAGCTATTCTGGACGTGATGCTGCCGAAGATGAATGGTTTTGAGGTCCTGCGAAGTCTCAGGAAAGAATCGAAGTTACCGGTCCTTATGCTGACCGCTCGCGGCGAAGACATGGAACGCATCGTCGGGCTCGAGACTGGTGCCGACGACTATTTGCCGAAGCCTTTCAACCCACGCGAACTTGTTGCACGCCTGAGGGCTATACTCCGCCGGTCCGGCCCGGACGAGGACAGCGACGCACTTCCGGAAAAGATCGTCATTGAGGACCTTGAAATGACACCGACCGCCCGGTCTGTAAAGCTGGATGGCGAAGACATCGGCCTCACATCGGTCGAATTCGACCTACTCGCGGCATTGCTTCACGATGCGGGTCTTGTAGTCAAGAAAGAAGATCTGAGCGAGAAGGTGCTCGAACGGGAGCTTTCGCCGTACGACCGAAGCCTCGATATGCACGTCAGCAACCTTCGCAAAAAGCTCGGAACGCGGGCGGACGGCAGCGAAAGAATTAAGACCGTAAGGAGCGTCGGTTACATCTATACAGTGGTATGAATTTGTTTCTCAAAATTTTTCTCTGGTTTTTGGCGGCCATTGGTTTAATGATCGGTGTCGTCCTGTTTCTGAATTACACCATCCAGACCGAACCGATAGTCAGCCGTTGGCAGACCTCGATGCGCAATCAGATGAACATTTACGCATCGACCGCGTCGCAGATCTATGCTGTTCAGGGACGTGATGGGGTACGCGAGTTTACCAATCGGCTAAAGGATTCGACCACGATAACCGAGGTGGATGTTGTTGATGGCAAAGGGAACATCCTTTTTGCGGACGTTGATGACATATCGGGGTATGTGCCGCTGATAAACGAAACTGTCGCGAGCGGCACCGTGCAGGTCCAGACGAACGAGGCGAATACCGCACTCGCGGCCAAGACATTTTCGGTAGGCTCCGGTGACCAGCTTATCCTCATCGTAAGATGGGCAAGGCCCCAGCCGGTCAGGGTTTTTGGGGATACGTGGTTGCGATATTTGCGGTTGGTGGGCCTTTTGCTGACGGCGCTGATCGTCTGCTATGCATTGGCGCGATACCTTTCTTCACCGATCGGTAAGATCCGACGGGCGACGCAAAAGCTTGCGGATGGAGCTCTCGAAACACGCGTCGCCAACGAGGTCGGCAATCGCCGCGATGAACTTGCCGAGTTAGCCAAAGACTTCGACATGATGGCCGAACGGATCGAATCGCTCATTACCGCCCAGAAACGCCTATCCCGCGATGTTTCGCATGAGCTTCGCTCGCCGCTTGCCCGTATGAACGTGGCCCTGGAGATCGCGAAACAGAAGTCCGGTCCCGATACAAAAGGGCTGCTCGAACGCATCGAGAACGAATCCAGCAGGCTGAACGACATGGTCAGCCGTTTGCTGACGCTTTCTAAGCTGGAAACCGGTTCTCGTGATTTTGAACGGACTGACGTCAATCTAGGGAAATTGGTAGAGCAGACTGCGGTTGACGCTGATTTTGAGGCCAATGCAAAAGGCTGTTCGGTAAAACTGACGCAGATCGATGAATGCAGAATAAAAGGGAACGAGAGCCTTCTGCAAAGTGCGGTCGAAAATGTATTGCGTAATGCAGTGCGTTATACGGCCGACGGAACAACGGTAGATGTTTCATTACACAAGGTGAACGACAATGCCGAGATCGTTATCCGCGATCGCGGCGAAGGCGTTCCGGAAGCGGAGTTGGCGAATCTTTTCAAGCCGTTCTACCGAGTCGGCGAGGCACGGGATCGAGGCAGCGGTGGGATCGGGCTCGGGCTGGCGATTGCCGAACAAGCCGTTCGCGCGCACGGTGGGAGCATTGACGCCCGAAATATGGATGACGGACTCGAGGTAAAGATCAAACTGGCGTGCTCCGCCGAAAAGCCCGGAGCGGACCAAAAGAATGAAACGCTCTAAGCATTCTTTCTGGCCGCGATGAAAGACCGCACGGCGATGACGACGAAAGTGAAGCAGATAAGCGCTGTCGCGATCTGCGATACGACCGCAACTGAGAACGTCAGCTCGCTGATCCGCGGAATTATACGGGCCGCGACCGCCAGAAATCCGATCAGGGCAACGACTACGGCAGCGTGCATCAAATGTTTTCGCACACTTTCGCTCGTTCGGGCCCCGAGGCCGAGTACGGCGAGAAGAAGCCCGAAAACAGCCGGGATCAATGCGGTCAGGCTCGTCGTATTATTAGAAACGCTGTAAACATAGCCCAAAACTCCGATCAAGATCAGCAACACTCCGTAAACTATCGCAATAGATGGCATATTTCTCCTCTGAAATGGTGTTTATACGGAACGAATCTATCAGAACTTCAGCGAAAAAACGAATTCAGACCCCATAGTAATAGTTAGCTGAGGGTTGGGCTCACGATCGCTCATCGAGTACATCGCGCACCTTTTGAGCTAGAGCCGTCGGAGCAAATGGCTTTTGAAGGAAATTGACCTTTTCGTGAAGAATGCCGTGGCGGACCACAGCATCATCGGTGTACCCTGACATAAAGAGAATCGGCAGTCCGGGGGTCAGATCCTGAAGTTTTTCTGACAACTGGCGGCCGCCCATCCCCGGCATCACGACATCAGTGATCACCAGATCGGGCTTTGTTAACATTTCGCCGTACTTGAGCAGAGCTTCCTCCCCCGTGGCGGCCTCTTCGATGCTATACCCCAAATCGACGAGCGTTGCGCAGATCAATCCGCGGACGCCGGATTCGTCTTCTACGACCAAGATCTTTTCGCTGCCTGTTGGCATTTCAGTTGATTCGTTTACCATCACTACCTCGTTATTCGTTTCGTTTACTGCCGGGAGATAGACCTTAAATGAAGTTCCAACATCTGGTTCGCTATAAACCTCGATGTTTCCGTTGCTTTGCTTTATGTTTCCGTAGGCGACGGAGAGGCCAAGGCCGGTTCCTTTGCCACTCGGCTTGGTCGTAAAATACGGTTCGAATATCTGTCGCCTGACTGCATCCGGGATCCCGTGCCCGGTGTCAGATACCGTCATGACAACATATCTGCCAGGCCGTACGTCGGTGTGTAGCCTAGCGTACTCACTGTCGATGGTCACATTCTTGGTCTCGATCGTCAGTTTTCCTCCGAGCGGCATTGCGTCGCGGGAATTGATAACTAGATTCATCAAAACCTGCTCAAAACGAGCCGGATCGACTTTTACTAATGCCAGGTCATCGCTTAACGAATGCGACATATCAATGTCTTCGCCGATGATGCGGCTGAGCATCGAGTCGGCGTTTTGAACGACATCATTCAGATTTACGACCTTTGGCTCAAGCACCTGTTTACGGCTGAACGAGAGAAGTTGCGATGTAAGTATCGCTGACCTCTCCCCTGCTTCTTTTATCGCTTGCAGCCGCTTGCGGTTTGGTTCGTTCTCGGGCGTTGACCTTAGGATCATCGAAGCATATCCGTTGATGATGGTCAGCAGATTATTGAAATCATGAGCAATTCCGCCCGCCAGCTTGCCGACCGCGTCTATTCGCTGCGACTGCTGGAGTTGTTCTTCGAGCAGGCGGCGTACGGATATATCGTGAGCTATCGAAAGCAGGCCGGAGAAAGATCCATCTGGGTTGAAGAGCGGGGTATTATGCCATTCGCAGATTATTTCGCGCCCGTCTTTCGTGACGTTAGTTTTGACGCTATTTGTTTCGGTCTTTCCGGATCTCATCCCTTCAAAAGCTCGGGCTGCCTCGGCATGTCGATGTTTCGGAATGACAAGTTCGAAGGGATGTTTTCCAAGGACCTCATCTTCACTGAAACCAAACATTTGTTCGGCGGTTGGGTTCCACCGCGTATAGCGAAAGTTATGGTCGGTAAGCAAATATCCGAGGGGCATACGTTCGATCTGGACCTGAAGATGCATCACCACGCGGCTGAGCTCGGCCTCAAAGCGTTTCCTGTCGGTGATGTCGCGGCTTACGCCGATCAGTCCGATGATCTCGCCATCCGGATTGCGAAGCGGAACTTTTCGTGTCAGGTACCATTGCGGTTCGCCGGTGTTCCGTATGCTCTGTTCTTCCTTATTAAAGACCGCAGAACCACTGAGAACTCGCTGGTCGTCCTCGTTGAATAGATCCGCCATCGGCCGCGGATAGAGGTCGAAGACTGTCTTATTCATGACATCCGTCCCTTCTTCGAGCCCCACGAGGTCGAGCAAAGGTGGGTTATAAAGCTGGAAGCGGCCATTCATGTCTTTCGTAAAGACCACGTCCGGAACCGTATCGATCACAGAACGAAGTAATGTCCTTTCCTCATCAAGCGAAGTCTTTACTGCGACCGCACGCGTGAGAGCCATTTCCAACGCTCCGACGATAGCTCCGATGGCGACCGTCAGTAAGAGGCTGACCACTGCGAAATTTATAGATATGATGGACCAGCTTTTTAGATCGTAACTCCAAACGGAATTGACCATCTCTGGGGCGACGACGCCCACCGCTCCGATCACAAAGAGGGAAACTGAAGCTAAGACGGTCGCCGCAATACCCGGCCTCAGTCCGAGAAGCAGGGTTGCAACCATCGAAAAACCAAATAAATAGATCTGGCTGATCGAGCCGACGTTCACGAGAAGGCTGATGCCGAGAGCGTAGCAAACAGCCAGGAATATATAGGAGCGTAGATGGTAGGAAAGTGTGCGGAAGTAAAGCAGTCCGGTGATCAGGGCGATCGCAAGTGTGTCGACGATAGCAAGGCCGTAGAGTCCCGAAGCGACCGCAATTATAAAGCTTGGAATGTAGATCAGCAGGCCGAAGATCAGGCTGAAGCCAAGAAGGAGCCTAAGAACGCCCGCGCGCCAGTTCTCAGGATCAATGAATAATTTATCGGCGAATCTGCCCATTCTAAGTTAAAGCGGGAGGCGTTGGTCATTTGTCGTTCTTCCTCGTTTACTGAAGGAATTTCGGCTTACTCGTTCAGGTTTATAGCAAGCTTTGTGCCAAGTGGGCGTTCCGGAAGCTAACGCTCAAGGTGCGGTGACTATTGGGTTTCTGGTCACATCGGAAGGACGTTAGATTGGAGCCAAACGCGATGATATGCCCCATATATCCTCACTCGAAAAAATCCGTGGCAAATATCCTCGGATGGAAGGTAACTTTAACAAACAAAAGAGTTTGGAATCTATAGATCCTTAGAGCGCAGTTCCGCGATCATTCGGGTGATCTCAGCTCTTAAATGGGCCGTAACGGCGGTGTAGGCAGCCTCGCCATTCAGCGGCACGTCAGTCGCTATTACGATAGATGAGTCAGCATCGCCGGCGCCTGACGTTGCTGCCTTCAGAGATTTGTTTTGCGCAATAACATCGCGGGCGTAAAACGGTTTGCCGATCATTATCTTGACCTTTGCCGGGCGGATCCGCATAGATTTGCGTGCCCAGACCTTATGCAGACCGTCGAGCGCGACCGGGATGATCGGCAGGTCGAGCTCTGTGGCAAGGATCGACGCTCCCTTTTTGAAATCATGTAGTTTGCCGTCGAATGCACGTTCTCCTTCCGGATAGATATTCAGGATGCGGCCATGTTTCAGGCCGATCGCTCCGGCCTTCATCGCTCGCAGGAGCTGCGTGTCCTGATCGATCGGCACGACCTTGAGCATTGCCGCAACAAAGCTCATGAACCGGCCGCCAAAAAACATGCTCGCCCCGACATGGAAGATATTCGTGAAAATACCGTACGGATAGTTCGACGACAAAACGAACGGGTCGAGGAAGCTTTGGTGATTCGGGCAAATGAGAAACGGCTTTTGCTTTTCGCCCTTCGCAGGCTGCATTGCCCGAAGGTTCTCAACGCCCGTAACCTCGAGCCGCATAAATACGCGACATAAAAGGTTGAAGCTGCGATAGACAAGAAAGGCGAACGTTAGGAAAATGGGCCGGTTTTTGAGGACGGCTTCGACCTCAGGGATCGTGTCGTCCGCGTCTTTAAGGATCTTTGACCAATTCAGATCGGCGCTGATCGCGGTGTCATTTTCGGCGGCGGCAAGACCTTTGGGCGACTCTCCCACAAGTTCGATCACATTCGCCACGGTCAGCGCATTTGCTGCCTGTTCGGCCGTAAGTTCGGTTTCGAATGCCTGTTCGAGTGCGGCAAAAACTTCGGCACGGGCGAGCGAATCAAGCCCAAGATCGATCTCCAGATTCATCTGCGGATGGATGACGGCGTCAGCGTCTTTGGCATGGCTGCGAAGGGAAGCAAGCACGGTCGAAGCGACATTTGTACCTAGAAGCGCTTGGTCGACGTCGGTCAGTTGCCAAGCCTTCTTTTTCGTTAGGCCGCTGGAGAGCGTTCCGCTTTCCACCTCTTTCCGAAGCTCGAAACGCTTTATCTTGCGGGTCGCGGTACGGGGCAATGGCTCTGACCGGACAATGTATTCGCGAACGCGCTGATACTCGGGTAGTGAGCGGCCAAGATTATCGAGAGCATAGCGGACAGCTTCTTTGGAGTTCGGAAGCTTGGCTTGTTTTAGGTATTCGAAATTAGGAATGACGACGGCGATCAGTTTTTCTGATCCCGCACGCTTCTCGGTCTCGTCCGCTACGCCGATTATCGCAAGCTCTTCGACCTCGGGAGATTTTAGGTAATGCACCTCGAGGTCCTCGGGATGCACATTTTTACCGGACGGCAGAACGATTACGTCTTTTCCGCGGCCGACGATGAAAAGGTGGCCGTCCTTATCGATGCGGCCAAGATCTCCGGAGCGGAACAAGCCATCTTCGGTAAACGCCTCGGCGGTCGCTTCGGGATTTTTGTAATATCCGGCGAAAACCATCTCGCCCTTGATCAATACTTCACCGACGCCGTCTTTATCAGGATCGGCGATCTTTACTTCGGCATTGAACATCGGTTTGCCGACGGAACCAATCCGATTGTCTTTCTCATAGGTCGCGGTCGCGGCACCGCTCGTTTCAGTCAGGCCGTAGCCCTGTATGATCGTAAATCCGAGTTTGTGAAAGTCGCGAGCGACTTCTTCGTCAAACCGTGAACCGGCCGATATCGCGATCCGCAATTCGCCGCCGAACGATTCGTGCACCTTGCCAAAAAGTTTCGGTCCGAGGTTTATTCCAGCAGTGTCGCGGAGGGCACCGTTGGCCGCGAGCATTCCCTTAAAAAGAAGCTGCACGGCCTTCGGTTTCGCACCGACGGCATCGAAGATCTTTTTGTGAAAGAGATACCACAGCCGAGGAACGGTTGTCAGCATCGTCGGCTTGAATTTGATCATTGCCGAACTCAGCTCCGCGGGCGAAAGCTCTTTCAGATAGCCGACCTCACAGCCGTAAGTCGTTGCTACCCACATGTTTACTATCTGCAGATAGGCGTGAAATAGCGGCAAGAGGCTGAGGATGCGAACGCTGTCGTTAAGTGCGAGCACCTCGTTAACGCCGTCGAGTTCGGCGACGATGTTGCCGTGCGTGAGCGGGACGCCTTTTGGTGTTCCGGTAGTACCGCTTGTGTAGATGAGCAGTGCGATGTCGTCGCCAGCGGCCCTTGGAATCTCCTTCGCAAAGCTTTCGGGCACATCTGTGGCGGTCCAGTCATCGAAGGACTGAAAGCCGTTGGTCAGCGGATCGCCGTTGCCCCAAACGACCGCCGGAATGCTTCGGCCAAGCTTTTCTTCGATCTGGCGAAAGCGATCGACCTGTTCGCGGTCGATGAACGCAAGTTTGGCTTCGGAATTCTCAAAGAAATTAGTGATCGTTTCGATCTCGCCGTGCGGGTCCATCGGAACGCACACGGCTCCGTGATACAAAACACCAAGATACGCGGACGCCCAACTCGGGTGATTTTCGCCGATAAGCGCAACACGGTCGCCAAACGCGATCTCCTCTTGACCGAGCCGGTACGCAATGGCACGAACCTGATCGAGCGTTTCGCCGAACGTGAAGACGCTAGAGTCGTCACCGACGATCCGCATCGCGACACGGTCGCGGCGAGATTCGAAAGATTCGACCACTCGTTTGAGATATGAATCAGCCATAAGATAGGAGAAGTCGGCCGGAAAGCTTCCGATAAGAATATCAGGAAACGCTTAATTGGCAATCATGGGGCGAGATCGCGATATTTTTCCATCAGCGGTTTGAAAAGTTCGCCTGTGGTAGGAGGTGTGTAAGAAACTGCGTTGGCACCAGCTTTGATGATCTCGTAAATGCTGTCATCGGTTCGTCCACCCGTGGCGATCAAGGGAAAGTCAGGTGCGATCTTTCGGATCCTCTTAACTATTTCTGGGGTGTCGGTTCCACCAGAAATATTGAAAATGTCGACCCCGGCTTCGATGCGGGCCTTGAAGTCCTCATTGAGAGAAACGACGGTGACAATGATCGGAATTTCCAGCACACTTTTGACCCGAGTTATCAATTCGTTTTTTGTCGGTTGGTTGAGCACCACACCCAATGCCCCCTGAAATTCAGCATCGATCGCGATCTCAACACACCTTTGCCCGGCGGTGGTGCCTCCGCCGACCCCGCAAAGCACCGGTTTATCCGACGCGAGCATTAGGGCGTGGCTGATGATCGGCTGCGGAGTAAACGGATAGACCGCCATTATCGCATCTGCGTTACAGTTTCTGATGATCGCAACGTCGGTCGAAAAGATGAATGACCTTAGCCTGCGTCCCAGAATTGTGATACCCGAACACTGATCGATACTCTCCGGAACCCTGACGATGTTCCTGCGAAGATTTCCGTCAAAAACAGGTGCGTCCATTACGCTACCTCCAAAAGATGACTCGCAAGAGCTTTTGCCTGACCCCTGATCTCGGGTATCGCTGTCGTCTCCCAGAGTGTGCCGCGAAGTGCGGTGCCGAGTGTGAACAGAATTTCCGACGGCTCGCCGTCTATATTCTTTAGTTTCCCATCGGGCGTTGCGGCGAGACCGAGATTCAACTCATCGCGGCAAATGTGGCCGTCCGCAATCAGGCCGCGGATAAGCGGGCTGTCGAGGCGCATATAGTTGGCTTCGGAGCCGATGCAGTTGATCAAAACGTCTGCATTCAGATAGCTTTGTTCTCCTTCTGCAAAATAATTTACGAGGAATTTCCCGTTCTCATCGACCGAAATATGCTTTAGCCGACCGCTCAAGATCTCCAAATTTCCTTCCGATCGAAGTTCAAACAATCTCTCGGCGGCTGCCGGCGGCATACGGTGCCGGGCGACGTTCCAGTATCGGCTCAGGTGCTGCATGAAATAGCGTTTCTCCGCGGTCGGTAGTGTTTGCCAAACCTCCTGTGTGATTGGACGAAGGGTGTCTATCACTGCTCGCCAGTCGCTGCCGTTGCTCTCGGCGGCGGTGATGTGTCGACGAACCGCCCTGAAAATATCCGTGATCCGCGTTTGACCACGAACCTCGTCGAAGAAAGGCTCGTAGTGGTAACCGAGCTTATGGACTGCGGGCACCAGGCCGCGGGTAGAGATGGCCTTGATCTTCCCGCGATGCCCGGAGCTATTTAGCCGAAGCACTACATCGACCATCGAAAGGCCGGTTCCAACGATCAGCACCTCGTCGTCAGGTGAGAGATTTTCAAACGCTCCGTCGGCCCAGACGTCGTGAATATATTTCGGAGAATCGATGAATCGGAGGTCAGGCACGCTCGGATGCGGAGGAAGAAAATTGCCGAAAGCAAGTACAACGCGATCTGCCTCGATCACGTCGCCCGATGCCAGCTTTATCTTGGCTAAGGTCTCAGCCGTCTCGATCCCACAAACTTCGTCACGAAGGATCGCAAGCTCAACGCCATCGGCCGCCGCTTCCTCAGCTTCGGAAAGAAGAGCGGAGAGATATTTACCGAAAAGATGCCGCGGGACGAAATCGTGGGCGTCATAGCTACGGCCATTCGAGTTTAACCACGTAAGGAAATTGTCGGGCTGGTCAGGGAACGCTCCCATTTTAGCCGCAGGAACGTTCAGCACGTGGTCGTCATTCTCAGATGAAAATGCGACACCGCGGCCTACCTCAGAGCGTTTCTCGATCAGGTAGATCTGCAGTGGCTCTTTGGCGTTTTTCAAAAGGTTGATAGCAAGAAGCGTCCCGCTGGCTCCGCCTCCGATAATGGCAATTCGTCTCATTAATGGCCTCCTTTTTATGTCCAGACTATGGGCAACGAAGGCACCGTAGAGACACAAAGAGAGGTTGTGAAGCACAATGTTCACAACCTCTCTTTCTTGGGTCACGCAGTGTCCTTCTTCGTTATGCCTACGAGGTTAGCTGACGGGCTGGAAGCGAAGAATCTTTCTCTGTCGTAACAGATTAGCCCCGGCTTTTGCCTTGCAAAAGCATTTGGTTCCCCCGCGTTTGTTTTCACAAACTTCGGCAATTAAGTTTGAGCTAGTTTACCTAATCGTAACAGCGGATTGCAAGGTTTTTTTCGGTGGTTATGGCGTTCGTAGGTGATCTTAACGACGTTACTTTGCGGGGACTCTTAGCCGAATAGCCGAAGGAACGACTTCATAGACGGCCGGAAGTCGGCCGGGCAGTTCGCCATCGATCGAGATGAGGGTGCGGGCGTTGGGCGGTTCGGGGAGTACCTCGATGCGGCGGGCGAGTTTGCTCTTTACCTCGGGAAGGTCGATGTGAGTTCCACGGTAGAGCGTGTAGGCGTTAAGTATGATCTTTGCGGTGTTGATGTCGCCGATGTTTACCACGTCGAGCATGCCGTCGGCCAGCTTGGCGTCGGGTGCGATCATCATTCCGCCGCCAAAATAGCGTGCGTTCGCGATGCAGAGGTTCACGGTCTGAAGCCGCTTCTCCTCGCCGCCATCTATCTTTACCCGCACGGGAATCGAGCCCAGGCCGACGACCTCCTGCAGCGTTGAAAGTGCAAAGCTTGCACGTCCACGAACCGTGTCGAGCGGAAGCCAGTTTAGTGAAGTAGAACCTTTTACCCGTTCGATAATGGACGGTGCCAGTCCGATCGAAGATTCGTTAAGGAAGTAGCGTTCGGCGGGCTGGCCGTCCATATCGGTGAAGCGGACGCGGCCGACGTCGATCTTGCGGGTTTCGCCTTCTTTGAGCGAACGGGCGATCTCACGCGGGGATGTCGGTAAACCGATCGTCCGGCGAAAATCGCCGCCGGTTCCGGATGGAAATATGCCGAGCTCCGTGTCGGTACCGGCGAGCAAAATGCCGTTCGCAACCTCGTTGATGGTTCCGTCGCCGCCGCATGCAATGATGAATTCGGCACCATCTAACGCGTGCGTGCGAGCGAGTTCGATGCCGCCGCCCGGGCCTTTTGTAAAAGCGACCTTGAACGGGCCAAAGTGAGCCCGCAGATCGGCGGCCACGCCTGACCACTTATCGCGCGTTGCACCGGCGGCCGACTTCGGATTAACGATAATTATCGGCAGCATCTATTGTTTGAAGAACATTTCCGGGTTTTCGCGGGCGTGGGCGGCGACCGCTTTGACGGTCCTCATTTCGGAGATCCATGTGTTCGCCGTTTCGTTGGTGGTCAACGTTTTGCCGTCGTTGGCATAGACCATATTCTCGTTGTAATCGCCCATTTTCGCCTGGCATTTTCCAACCACGACAACATCGGTCCGGCCGTCCTTATTCAGGTCAAGAAAGCCGACGCCGTCGACCCAGCAACCGTGGGTCACGCCGTTGAACATGCCCGGGAGATCGAGAGCTTTCTTGTCCTTTCGGTAAATGGCGATCTGCGATTCCATCGGCGGGTCATCGTATTCGGGGTTGTGGGTCGTGACGAAGCAGCTGTCTTGAAAAGGCTCAAACTCGATAGCAAACGTTTGCGGCTTCCAGATCGGAAAGTCACCGGTATCTATCTCGTAGCAGTGGTCGCGGGCCGCCTTTGACCCAAGTGAGCCGGGAGCGATCTCGGCGCCGGCTTCGATCGGCATCGCGGGCTCTTTGGGCGGAACCGCAACCACGTTCTCGGCCTTTGCACGTGAATTCGCCGCCGGCTTCCCGGCAGTCTCATTCACGCTGCCGCACGCCGCAAGCAGCAACGACGCTGCCGCGCAAAAAAATAAATACTTTCGCATAGTTTGCCGTAATTATGCGTTTTACTCCGTGTTCAAGTCAATCGGATCCACGCCAACAAAAAAGACGAAGCGAGTTTTGCCCGCTCCGCCAGTCTAACTTTCAAATTCCTTTATCGGACATCCATTCTGGCCGAGGCCATGAATGATTCGATGTCGGCGATGGTTCGGGGAATGACGGCGTTCATCCACTGCACGCCCGATTCGGTCACGAGCATGTCATCCTCGATCCGAACGCCGATACCTTTATACTTTTCAAAGACGGGACGAACCTTTTCGATAAACTCTTTGTTCGCCGGGTCTGCAGCCATCCATTCGAGTGAATCCGGGCGAATATAAATGCCCGGTTCGTTCGTGAAGACCATACCCGGAGCAAGCGGTGTCGAGTAATCGCCAACATCGTGGACGTTCATCCCGATCCAGTGCCCGAGGCCGTGCATGTACCAATTGCGAAACTGCCGGCCGTCTTTTGCGGTGATCAATCCGAGGTCGAAAAGGCCCTCTTCTATGACGCGGGCAGCCTCGATCTGGAGAGCGGAGAATCGCACGCCGGGTTTGGTCATCTTCGCGACGGCTTCCTGAGCGTTATAGACGATCTGATATATCTCGGCCTGTTCCTTAGTGAATTTGCCGTTCACAGGAAATGTGCGGGTTATGTCAGCGGTGTAATGTTCATATTCCGCACCGACGTCCATTAGAAGTAGGTCGCCCTTGCGGACCTCGCCTTTCGGGATCTGATAATGAAGCGTGGTCGCGTTCTGTCCGCAGCCGACTATCGATGGATAGCCCCAATAATCGGCATTACGGCGGCGGAAAGTATATTCCACCTCGGCCTGCACCTCGTATTCCCACTTCGCATTTTGCACCGTCGCCATCGAACGCATATGAGCCTCGGTGGAGATGTCGATCGCATGTTGAAGGAGCTTTAATTCGTACGGCGATTTCACCAGCCGCAGCGCCGCAACGATCGGGGACGCGTTTGTGATCCGAAATCCGCGACTTAAGGTTCGGCCGATCGAGTCCATATTCCAACCATTCACAAAAGCCCGTTCCTGCGTGTACTCCCTGTTGTTCGGGCTGGACGTCGGTTCGAGCATATACAAATGTGCCTCATTTCGTCTGGAGGCTTGATAGATCGGGTCCAATTCGTTGAAAGCGATCTCGATGCTGCTTTCAGAAATTGCCGAATTGAATGATTGTTTTGTTTTCAGGGCAGCGACAAAAGATTCAAACTGGCTCGAACTGAGGATGTTCTTTAAGCCGGAGATCCTGCCTGAATCTTCGACCGAATACATCTTGCCGTCCCATGTTTCGGATACCGGATTTCGGACCGGTAAGAAAAGGTATTCGTTGATGGTGTCCCCGCTCTTTGTCATTACAAAGGTGGCACCTTTCTGTTTCAGGCCGCTGAGATATACGAAATTGTTCTCTTGGCGAAAGACATACGAAACCGAATTCGAATAGATCTTGGGCTCCGCCGACAAAAGGATGAGGACGCTGTTGTCCTCCATCTTGGCGGCGACCGCGGCACGGCGGCGAGCAAGCTCAGCCTGGCGTTCGGCGTCCGTAAACGTCGGGGCGGCAGGTGTGATGCGGATCGCCTTAGCGGCGGGTGCCGGTTGCGAAAATACCGCAACGCTGAGGCCGGAAAGCAAGAAAGCGCCGATGATGATCCAAATAATAACTTTTTTCATTTAACTACCTCTATCTGTATGTCTTTTGATGCAATATTACCGAAAAAATCTGCCGCGAACACGCGCAATGTATATTCCCCGGGATCGGACGGTGATAAAAAACCCTCGCGATATTGTTCGCCGTTAACAAAATTCGTTGCGATGAAATTAAAAATGGTTACGCCGGTCGCACCCGACTTGCTCCCGACGGCATATGCGTATTTGACGGCCTCGTGCGGGGGCATTGCTTCGAAAGAAATATTCCATTTCGCCGGTGCTATCGGGCCGTCGCCCTCTCGTATTAGTTCGTATCCGATCTTGTAAGGGGCCAGCCGACGGCGTTCGGCATTGCCGTCTTTTCTGTCATACGCGCGGACGACTATCCGCGTTTTCGAATTAAGGATAATACGCCCGGCGGTGGATTTGGTTTCTATTTCCGTCCAGAACTCATCGAAAAGAGCTAATTCTTCGATCACGGGAGCGATGCCATCCGAGATGCCCGGAAGAGTGAGGGCATCGATCGCGTTCATCTCGGCACCGCTGCGTCCGGCGATCAGGTGGACGTGATTCATCGAGTTCAGCGTGCCGATCGCTTCGCCTGCACGAAATCTTGTTCCCCGCGGAACGCGAACACCGGCGGCCTTTCCCTCGATCGAAAAGAACTGGAACCTATTGTCATCGAAGGAGTTGTCGGAACTGTCGCGGCCCATCTTAATGTGGACGTAGCCAAGGGTAGGCATTCGAATAAGCTCGCGGGATGTGGCGAAATTCTCAACCGCCGCCGGGTCGAGCACTTTCTCGTCGCGTATGAACCGAGCCGTTTCGCCGTATCCACCGGGAATGTCGAGGCCGTTATGAAACCACGCTTGTGAATCAAAATTTTCGAGCTCGCCGCGGATCTCGCCGAGCGTACCGGCGATCTCACGCGGTCGGTCAGCGGGGTCGAACGGCCAACGTCCCGGCTGAAGGTTGCGAAATTCTTCGGCAGTAAATCGCGGCGGCTCTTCTATGTTGGACTTCGCGTCCGGTAAACCGATCTTTCGGACTAACGCATTATCGCTATCCGCAATAAAGAGTTCACCGCCCGCTCCTATGGCAAGCCCGGACGGGCGATTATATTGCCCGGTATAAGGTTCGCCATTGCGAAATCCCCGACCGCCGCCTGAAATGGTCTCAACATAAGGAAGCGGCCGAAGCCCGATCGCACGGATCGCATTGCCGTCTGCAACATAGATCGAGCCATGATCATCAACCGCCACGGCCGTCGGCGAGACAAACGATGAGCTTCCGAGCGTTCCGTCCCGAAGGCCGCCGCCTCCATTTCCCGCCAATGTCCAAACGCTGCCATCCGACTCGACGACACGCAGGCGACGAGTGCTCGAATCGGCGACAAGCAATTTATCGCCTTGCCAGACGGCGATGCCGAGCGGCGTATCAAACATCGCATAAGTTCCGATCCCGTCCGCAAAGCCCTTTTCACCACCGGCGAGAGTCGTGACCTGGCCATTAGTTATCACACGAATGCGGTCATTATAGGTGTCCGAAACAAAGATGCGGCCGTCATCCGCCGCCGCGATCCCGATCGGGGCGTTGAATGTGGCAGTCTCGGCAGACCCGTCCGCACTTCCTCTAATGCCTTCGGTTCCTGCAACGATGCTGATGTTTCCCGTCGCATCGATCCGCTTGATCGTGTGCGATCCGGTGTCCGCAACCAGAAGCCCGCCGTCTTTATCGAACGCAATGGCGGACGGCGTGTCGAGCCCCGCCGCGAATTCGCTCACACCCGCCGCCGCCGAATATCGATGTATCTTCCCACTGTTGCCGTCAGAGAAATAGATCTCGTCGCCTTTGGCAGCGATCCCGAACGGTTCGGCCAATTTGTCGCCTAGATTGACCGCTGTCGTCACGCGTTGGAGGGGAACAACACGGCTTTCGCTGCCGCAGCCAAAAGCACACGCGGCCAATGCGACAACAGCGGCCCGGGCGAAATGCGGCCTCGGCCAAAGTTTGCGGACATCTATCACAGGAAAATTCTTTACAGCGGGAACGCGGATTCTGTTACTATCTTCCTACAGCTTATAACTTAACTTCAAGGGAGAACGAACGACTATGCTTTCACTTCAAGACCTGCTCGGACAGGAACAAGGATCAACCGCCGTAAATGAGATAAGTCAGACGGTCGGTGCGGACACTTCACTCGTAAACTCGGCGATCCAGATGGCACTGCCGGCAATCATCGGTGGTTTGGCAAACAACGCCGCGACGCCGCAGGGCGCGCAGAATCTCGATCAGGCACTGGAGCGAGACCATGACGGCAGCATCCTGGGTAACCTCGGCGGTCTCGGAAGTTTGATCTTGGGTCAGCTCCAGACGCCGGAGCCGACACCGAAGCAACTAGATGCAGGCGGCATTCTCGGCCACATCCTCGGCAACAAGCAGGCTCCGGTCGTCGAACAGGTCAGCCAAAATACCGGCCTGAACATGGGCCAGGTCGCGCAAATATTGATGATGCTCGCTCCGCTCGTAATGGGTTACCTTGGCAAACAGAAGCAGCAGCAAAATGTAGGCGCCGACGGCCTCGGCGGACTTCTCGGCGGATTGCTCGGCGGCGGACAGTCGCAGGCAGCTCCGGCTTCGACCGGAAATCCGATGATGGACATGGCTTCGTCCATGCTTGACCGCGACGGCGACGGCAGCTCAATGGACGACATCGCTTCAATGGCACTAGGCTACCTGACCAAGAAATAGTCAGGAGGGGCTTGGCTATTTTCGCTGGGAGAACACCATGTTCAGGTTCACATTAAAAGTTCTTTCGTTCCTTGTTTTTGCCGGGGCGGGAACTGTCTTTGGGCAGATCGAGATCTCCGAATTGAAGGATCCGAGCGTCGTCGACGGCTGCAGTTGCAGTGTTCAGACACTGAACGAGGCCAAGAAACCGGACTCGCAGAAATATCTATTTCTCCATGAATACGGCAACGACGCATGGATGAATATCAATGGAAAAGATACGAAACTCACTCGCGTCAAATCGACCGAGGACGAAGATGTTGAGTATAAGGTCGGCCGGCGGTTTTACGAGGAGTATTCGGCAAAAGGGATAAAAGTCAGGGTGGATTATCTAACCACATGGATATGCTCGCCCGACGATGAGGGATGCGAGGTCACGAAATACGACATCACCATCACCGTCACCAAGGGAGACGATTCAAAGATAGTAAAAGCTACGGGCGTTTGCGGGTGCTAGCGGGCATCTTTGATCCCTTTCGGAGCCGATTCAGCTTTCTCTGTTGGGTCATCTTCGAAGGTCGATCTTGACGATATTCCCGACTGCCAGGCCCCGGGAAACGGCAAATGTTCTTCCATCGGGCGAAAGGCTGAAATTGGAAATTATCTGATCCGAAAAATTTGTGATCTGCAAAGGCTTCTCGCGGTCTAGGGGCAGAAACCAAATGTTGCTGAAGCTCTCACCGCTGCTGTCTAGATAATAGACCCCGCTTCCGTCTGGTTTCCATTCAATGATCCGTCCGGGAATGTTCAGAGCTCGCGGATTTGCCGGATCGTCTTCCGAAAAGAGTCCGAGCTTGTAGGGTTGCTCTTTCGCAGCCGGATCGTAGTAGTAGCCGACGAACTTGGTCGGGTCTGTTGGCGATATCCGATGATTGGCTATTCCGTCCACCAAGACCTGACTCGCCTCACCGCCGTTGAGCGGCATTTTCAATAATCCCTTTGCCATAAAGTAGAGCCATTTGCCGTCCGGCGAGATCTCGGGGTGGCTTGCACCGTCGCCATTCGTTAACTGACGCAAGTTCTTTCCATCGAGATCGACCTGCCAAACATGACGGCCTCCTGTTCGGTTTGTGCTGAATACGGCCGAATTTCCATCGGGCGTTACGTCGATAAATAGTGGGAGCGTTTCCTTATCAAATGTCACCTGAACGCTTTCAAGCGCATCCAAATCCAATCGCCATAGATTGCCCGTCTGATGTCCATTTGCTTTTGTGTACAAAAGCTCTTTGCCGTCCGGGGTCCATTTAATGCCCCATGCCCCGTTCGAACCCGCCACGTCAAAGGTCAATTGCTGTGCCGAATTCGGATCATTCACAGGGACAAGGAAGAGATTTTCAGACTTCGACCAGGTTGAAGCGATCAGAAAACTAAGGTCTGACGATGGGCGAAATTCTCGATAGTCGTTAAAGTCATTGGTGAGCCGTTCCGCTGCTCCCGAGTGATAGTTAAGCCGCCAGATCTGTACCGGGTCACCCGCAGCTTCGCGAACCAAAGCCAATATCTCATTGCCGTCGGCAGACCAGTAGGATTGATGAACACTGTGCCAATTCGGGGACGCGATCGGATTTGATTCACCGGTAGCAAGAACCGTTTCGATCAAATGATGCTTCGCCTTCCCGCCGCTTGAATCTTTCGAAAAAGCAGCAGAAAGAAGTTTTGATCCGTCGGGTGACCAGGAAGGCGATGCTCCCCAAATAACAAAACCGGAGCCATCGCCGCGGGTCGCAATAGTTCTTAGCTCGCTGCAGTCACCTGAACGGCATACGTTCAACTGATGAATGCCGGCTTCCGGTATCCGCTTGTAAAATGCCAACCAATCGCCATCGGGTGAGATCGAAAAACTGTGCGCCAACTCGTCGGTGATCAAATGTGGCGATCCGCCGTATAAGGGAATGCGAAAGACTGCCAGCCGCGAGGCCGCATTATGGGCACTGTAGTAAACATGTTTCCCGTCAGGCGAGAACTGTATGTTGAAGAGATGTAGCACCTGCGGAGCAATGATCGTTGTTTCGCTGCCGGACGGCAGATTGTGCAGGACCAAACTGTATTTGTTGTCTTCTGTGTGGACAACATAAGCAGCGTGCTGATCGTCGCGTGAAAGGCCAACGAAAAATGCCCGCCCCGAGGCAGTGACCCTTTCATAACGCAGTTCCCTGGGGGGCTGCAAAACGGGAGTATCTTCCCCGCCTGAAGGTACTTGGAGGAAAAGAAAGATGATCGCGAGGGCAGCGAGTGCGGCGAAAGCAGTCCGCTTGTAATTCGGGGCTACTCGTACGGAAAGTTCTCTAGTCTGAGGTTTGTCCGCCGGGCGATCGGCAAATTTTCGTATGAATTCGTCAGCGGTGTAAGCATGGACTTCCGCAGTGAATCGGTAGCCACGTTTGGGAACGGTTTCAATATGGCCGTCACCGAGGATCTTTCGCAGCGAGTGCACGCAATATCGAATGTTCCCTTCCTCGACAAACGTTTCTTTCCACACCGCCTGCATCAATTCGTCGTTTGAAACAAGCTGGCCCGGATTCTCAAGAAACACCCTCAACACGGCAAAGACCCTTGGCGGAAGCACGATATCGTTACCGTCTTTCTGAAAACGCTGTTCGCCCGAGTCGAGCAGAAACCCGTTAAATTCGAAGATCGTTCGGGCCATCTTGTAATTCTAGCAGAAAACTAACGCTGTCCTAACAAGTTTTTAACAGAAACTAAAGGACTTTTTCCCCGGCATTGGTTCACTATTGACGCACCGAAAGCGAGAGACAGCAAGAATGAAGATAAAAATTTCAAAAGTGGCATTGATCGCGGGTTTGTTGCTGACATTCGGCGGCTTTTTCCTCGGGCCGATGTTGTTTCTTGGTATTGAGGCGGTTTACCCGATCGCGGGAATGTCGGAAATCGAGCTGATCTTTCTCGGCGTTGCCGGGATCTTCGTCACATTTGTCTTGCCGATGATCGGCACGGCCCTAATTTTCGGAAGCATCCTTGTTCCGGTTTTTCTAGGAATGAGAAATCGGTCCAACATCGAAGAAACGGGAACCGCCGCTACCGCAACGATTCTCGCAACATCAGACACCGGGACGCGGATAAACAGCAATCCGCTTGTGCGCTTTGATCTGCAGGTAAACCCGATGGCGGCACCGGCATTTCAAACTCAGGTCGAGCAAACGGTCTCGATAATTCATCTGCCGCTTTACCAGGCGGGGAAGAGCGTAAACGTTAAGTTTGTTCCGGGCACGCAGAACACTGTGATCACCGGACCGGCATCAGGAGGAGAAATATGATCGAACCACTAGGCGGCCACCACCAGGCACCACCAAGAAAGAGATCGATGAAATGGATCATTCTATTGATCGCATTCGTTGTGATCCTGCCGATCGGGATATTCATTCTGGTCGGTGCCGGAATCGCCTCGGCGTTCGTGTTTGGCGTTAAGGCGACGGAAGAATACGAGTGTGCGATGAAGACCCTGCGTACAAATTCGGACGCGAAGCGCCTGCTCGGCGAGCCGATGGAACCCAGCTTTTTTACCACGGGCGTTGTAAGCATCGACGGCCGCGATAGAAATGTCACATTCAACACGACCGTGACCGGGCCAAATGGTTCAGGCGAGCTGAACGTCGTATCGGTCCGAGAGCCGCTCGATTCCGATTTCATAATGTCGCTCAACGTGGGCGGCAACCGAACATCGATACACTTCGGCGAGTATCCATGCTCGAAGTAAACGGAAATGCTATGAACACTTTCAAATGCAACATCTTTTTGTTTGTGGCGCTGTCGTTGCTCGGTTTCGCCACGCCGGCAAATGCCTGCGAAAATGGCGGTGAATATACCAAGGTCATCGAACATTCGGGCGTTTTATCTGCCGATGAAACAGCGACGGCAGTTCGGACCGCTAGAGACGGCAACCCTTGGTATGGAAGTGTCTTTATCACTGTCGGCGGGAACGAACGGAAGATCGCCGAATGGGCGAGCTGCGCATGGATCATTGGCGAAGGCCGCGAGATAGTTTATTCGTCGGACGGCGGTTCAGGCGGCTTTGAAGGCGAAGGCCATACGCTGCACATCTACAACGTAAAGACCCGCGAGACACGTGAGGTTCTCTCCCATTACTACATGATCGATGAGGTAAAAGAGGCGAAACTTGCCAGCGGTGCGACCGTCCTGTTGGTCGAAATGTCCGACGGCAATGCCGGAAATCCATATTTTTCCGTCGTCGACCCGACACGCGGCGAGGTCTATTTCCGACGGTTCGCGAAACCTTCGGTGATCAATGGCGACAAGATCACGCTTAATATCTACAGATTCGGAGACTGGGACACATATCCGCCGGACGATAAGCATGATCCGACTCCGAAAAGCACCAAGAAAGTTTCATTGAAGAAAGTCCTTAAGAACAAGGTCATCTGCAACAAACCGGATCATAGATCGCGCAGAGGACCAGGCAGACAAACAGGTTGTTAAAGGTTTTAAAGGAACCAAAAACTAATGACCGATCCATCGGTCTTTTCGGAGAAATAAATGAAAAAAGCAATAACCATCGTATTCGTCGCACTTTTCCTTTCCGCCGCCATATCAGCGCAGACTACAGAATTTACTTTTCAAGGGCGCTTGCTCGACAATACTTTGCCCGCGACTGGGAACTACGACATGCAATTCAGACTGTGGACTAGCGACACCGGTGGAGGTGGTGGCGGGTTAGGTGTCGAGACGCGTCCGAACGTGGCCGTTTCGCAAGGCATTTTCACCGTCGTCCTTGACTTTGGCAACCTCTTCACCGGTCCTGAGAGATGGATCGAGATTTCAATACGGCCCGCCGGCAGTTCCGAGCAATATCTAACATTATCTGGCCGCCAACGCCTTACAAGCACTCCGTACGCAATCAAAAGCTTGAACTCGGACACCGCGACAACGGCAACGAATTCTATGCAGCTCGGCAACGTTCCGGCAAGCGAATATGTCATCACGACCGACCCGCGGATGTCTGACGAACGGCAGCCGGCACCATTCAGCGGCAACTACATACAAAACACGCCCTCGCAGCAGGCGGCCAGTAACTTCTTTATTTCGGGCCTAGGACGAGCAAATATTCTGAGCGCGAATACACAATTTAACCTCGGAACCAATCGCATACTTGCAGCCCCGGGCAGCTTTAATTTTTTTGCGGGAATCGGAACCGGAGCTTCTATCACCACGGGTATTTCCAATACTTTGGTCGGCGGCCAAGCCGGCGATTCGTTGAGTCAAGGGGGAAACAATTCATTCTACGGCGCTCAGGCAGGACGGTCAACGACTTCGGCAAACGGCAACTCTTTCTTCGGCGCAAGTGCCGGTCGTCTTAACACATCGGGAGGGTTAAATTCATTTTTCGGTCTCAACTCGGGCGAGCAAACCACCATCGGAGCAGACAACTCGTTTTTCGGTGCATTTTCCGGATCGGGAAATTCAAACGGCTCCGGTAACTCCTTTTTTGGGAGTGGCTCCGGTTCTAGCAACAGCAGCGGAAATTCGAATTCGTTTTTTGGCTTTAGCGCCGGAGCCGCAAACACCGATGGCCAAGGCAATTCTTTTTATGGAGCGCAATCGGGCTTAGTGAATTCGACCGGATCTGCCAATTCGTTTTTCGGACATGGATCAGGACGGGCAAACACCACTGGTAGTTCAAACACATTTGTCGGAGTTGAATCGGGATTTTCAAATACTTTGGGTGCGAGCAATGTATTTGTCGGAACATCTGCCGGCAGGGCAAACGCGGCGGGAGCCCGGAATGCGATAGTAGGATCATTCGCAGGTGCCGTCGCAACCGGTGACGACAACGCATTTTTTGGCGGTTCTGCCGGGCTAAACAATATCGCTGGCAGCGAGAATTCGTTGTTCGGTGGTTTTGCGGGACGTGGCAATGTTGATGGGACATCCAATTCGGCCCTCGGCTTTTCGAGCCGTTTTGCCTCGCCAAGTCTTACGAACTCAACCGTGATCGGTAGTCGAGCACAGGTGTCGACCAGCAATTCGATCGTCCTCGGAAGTATAAACGGCGTGAACGGTGCGACCGCGGATACGAATGTCGGTATTGGTACCACCGCCCCCACACAGCGACTCCACGTCGTCGGGAATGGGCTCATCAATGGCGACCTGACCGTTACGGGCACGCTCAATGCGAACCTGCCGACTAACAGCGTAAGTTATGTGCACAACACCAACGTCCAGCAACCCGCGAGTAATTTCAACATCAGTGGATCTGGATCTGCGAATATCCTTAACGCCGGATTACAATACAACATTGGCGGCCAGCGCATTTTGAGCGGCACGGGGAACAATATTTTTGCCGGCTTCAGTTCCGGACAAGCAAATACAACCGGGACGTTTAATGCGTTCTTTGGAGGGTCCTCCGGAGAAGACAATACGGCCGGTTTCAACAACTCATTTTTCGGGACGCTTGCCGGGAGAGCGAACACAACAGGCACAAACAACTCGTTCTTCGGACGTTCGAACGGACAATCCAACACGACCGGACAATTCAATTCTTTTTTCGGAACTGGCTCAGGTAGCAATAACACGATCGGGGATGCCAATTCGTTCTTTGGGGAGTCTTCCGGGAACGGAAATACAACAGGTGGCGGCAACGCATTTTTTGGCTTTACTAGTGGAAGGCTGAACACGACCGGTAATTTCAACTCTTTCTTTGGGATTTCTGCCGGAGATAGCAATATCACCGGAACTAACAACACCAATGTGGGTAGAAACTCAGATCTCGGTTCTGGTGACCTGACGTTTGCGACCGCCATAGGTGCGAATTCCCTCGTAACAACAAGTAATACTATCAAGCTCGGCCGAACATTGGATCAGGTGATCGCACCGAATGCTCTCCTCGTAGGTAACGTCACTTCGGGCCGCGGACAACTAAACCTTTATGCGAATACCGGAAACGCCAACCTTTACATGCAGGGAGCTTCGAGCACGGTCGGAATCAATATGGGAGTCGGTACCGGTGCGGGCAATCCGTTCTTTTTTATCTCGCACTATAACGGAACGACGTACACGGATCGACTCGTTATTACCTCGAATGGCGAGGTTCGAATCAATACGCTCGGATCAGCCGGCGCGACCGCCCTGTGTCGAAACGGTCTGAACGAGATCGCAACCTGTTCGTCGTCAATGCGATATAAGTCCAACGTGCTGAATTATGAGCAGAGCCGTGGTGTTCTTGATCGGCTGCGTCCCGTCTCATTCACTTGGAATGGCAGCAATCTCGCGGATCTCGGACTTGTGGCCGAAGAGGTCGCGGAGATAGAGCCGCTTCTGGTTACTTACAACGACAAGGGCGAGGTCGAGGGCGTTAAGTACGACCGCATCGGCGTTGTTTTGGTGAATGTTGTAAAAGAACAGCAGAAGCAGATCGAGGAACTTAGAAAGGAGACGTCGACGCAATCGGCAACGATCGAATCTTTTAGAAGAGAACTCGAAGAATTGAGAGCAATTATTCGGGCGAACACACCCCAACGGGCGGCGTTTAGGACGGAGGTTGAGAATGATCAGAAATAGTATTGCGATCCTAATGTTGTTTTGTGCGATTGTGGCAAACTCGTTTGCCCAGACCACGGAGTTTTCCTATCAGGGCCGCCTGTTGGACAATTCACTTCCACCGACGGGTAACTATGATCTGCAGTTCAGGCTGTGGGACAGCGAGACCGGTGGCGGCGGATTTGGTGTGGTCACGCGAGCGAACGTGCCCGTTTCGCAGGGCATTTTCACCGTCGTCCTTGACTTCGGAAACCTATTTACCGGCCCGGAACGGTGGCTCGCAATATCGATCCGACCCGCGGGTAGTTCTGAGCAGTTTCTGGAATTATCCGGCCGCCAACGCCTTACAAGCACTCCGTACGCAATAAAGAGCTTGAATTCGGACACAGCGACTACGGCAACGAATTCTACGCAGCTCGGCGGCGTTCCGGCAAGCGAATATGTAGTCACGACCGATCCGCGGATGGATGATGAACGGGCACCATCGCCTGGCAGCGGGAATTATATTCAAAACCGGATTACCGAGCAGGCAGCCAGCGATTTCAATGTGAGCGGTGCGGGAAATGCTTCTACGTTCAACGCCCGATCGAGTTTTCAGATCGACGGTCGTCGGGTCCTGACCACCTCCGGCGACGGCACGGTTTTACTTGGTTTTGAGTCGGGCATGACCAACTTGGGTGAAAACAACACCTTCCTTGGCCGATCGGCCGGCAGGAGTAATGTGAGCGGTGCGGGCAATTCATTCGTGGGGTCTCAGGCCGGATTCGCAAGTACCGGGGGATCGCAAAACAGCTATTTCGGATACGGTGCCGGAGCGGACGGCGGCAACGGGTCGAATAATTCATTCTTTGGGTTCTCGGCCGGGCTACTCAACCAAGTAAGCGAAAGCACCTTCTTTGGCTCCGAAGCTGGACAAAATAATACGACCGGGCCCGGAAACTCCTTCTTTGGTTACCGCGCCGGCTATCAGAACGAAACGGGACAAAGACATTCGCTTTTCGGACATTCGGCGGGCCAGGCCTTGACCGGTGGTCTGGAGAATTCGATGTTCGGCTATCAGGCGGGATTCACCGCACAGGGAAGTCAGAATTCGTTCTTTGGTGCGCTCGCAGGTTTTAGTAGTACGACCGGGAGTTTTAATTCCTTCTTTGGTCAACGCGCCGGGTATTCAAATACACAGGGTCTACAAAATGTCTACGTCGGAACGTTTGCGGGCAATGTCAACCAAACCGGGTCGAGCAATACGGTGGTCGGGGCTTTTGCCGGACGCGACAACCTTGCCAGCAACTCAACTTTCGTAGGTGCCTTCGCCGGCGTCCTGAATTCGTCCGGTGCAGACAATTCCTTCTACGGAGAAAGCTCGGGCCGTTCCAATACAACCGGAGCTCGCAACTCTTTTTTTGGTATCGGAACCGGACGTGTCAACGTGGCCGCAAATGACAATTCGTTCTTCGGGGCATTCACCGGCAACGCGAACTTGGACGGTTGGTCTAATTCTTTTTATGGTAGTTTCGCAGGTCAGTTCAATGTCAGCGGAAATTTCAATTCGCTGTTTGGAGCAAGGGCGGGCCGCACCGTTCGCGGCCTCGGAAACACGCTGATCGGCAGCGACGCCGGGGTTCAAGTCTTCGACGGTATCGACAATACGTTTGTCGGAAAGTTTACAGGAATCAACAACAATTCCGGCTCGTCCAATACGTTCGTCGGGTCGGATGCCGGACAGACAAATGTCGGCGGATCTTCGAATTCACTTTTCGGTGCGAGAGCAAACTTCGTCTCAGGCGGGCTCAGTTTTGCCACAGCGATCGGCGCGGACGCGACGGTTTCGACGAGCAATACGATCGCCCTTGGCCGCGCGAATGGATCAGACGTCGTCCGTATTCCGGGAAGCGCGGTGGTTACCGGTTCGTCAACCTTCGGCGGTACGACAACATTCACCGGCACCGGAACCTTCGCCGGTTCAATTGCGGTCGCAAACAACGCAAATATCAATGGAAACGCTGTGGTGGGAGGAAGCGCGGTGGTGAGCGGGAACGGAAACGTTTCGGGGAACGCTATTGTGACTGGCAACGTTGGAATCGGCACGCCAACGCCAAACGCAAAAATGAGGATAAATCCCGGCCAGGGGCAAATGCTTTTTGGCAATCCTACTAACGGCACCGCATTCTGTGAAAACTTTGCCGGTCTTACTTTTGGGCCGTCATTGACCAATTGCCTAGACTATTCAATATCTGGAAATGGTGCGACGTTGCGACTAGGAGTGCCGTCCGGGGGCAAAATCGATGTATTTACAGGCGGTTCTGAGTCGATGAGTTTCCTTCCTGGCGGATTCATCAGAGTATGGACTCTTGATACTGGCGGGGTTATTCCAGTTTGCCTCAGTAGCAGCTTTACAATAGGAAATTGTTCTTCTTCCGTCCGCTACAAAGAGGCTGTCGCAAATTGGAATGCATCGAGGGAAATCCTCTCGCGATTGCGACCGGTATCGTTCCAATGGAAGGCTTCGGGGGACTCGGATATTGGGCTCGTTGCTGAAGAGGTTGCGGAAATCGAGCCGCTTTTAGTTACCTACAACGACAAGGGCGAGATCGAGGGCGTCAAATACGACCGGATCGGGGTTGTGTTGGTAAACGTGGTCAAGGAGCAGCAACAGCAGATCTCGGCGCAGCAGAAACAGATCGATGAACTTAAAGCGATCGTTTGTGGACTGAAGCCGGACGCAGCACTGTGTCAGAAGGAGGATTAATATGCGGTCTATTACAAGTGTTTTCATCTTTTTCGCCGTGCTGTCAGCCTATGCCCAGACCGGTGGGACTTACGACGTTACTCATGCGGTGGTGGCTGGCGGTGGCGGGTCTGATTCGGCCGGCGGCATCTTCGTCGTCGCCGGAACGTCTGGACAGGCGGCTGCAGGGGCAAACAGCATTGGCGGCACCTATCAGTTGCGCGGCGGGTTTTGGGCATTCGCACAACTTGCTCCGACCTCTGCCGGGGTGACCGTCAGCGGGCGTGCGACCACGGCGGATGGCGCCGGCATCAGAAACGCTACGGTCAGCCTTATTTCGCCAAAGGGCGAAAGGAAGACGGCGCTGACCGCATCGTTCGGATTTTTCCGTTTCGACGGGGTCGCGGCAGGGCAGACGTATCTTATTGAGATCGGCAGCAAGCGATTTACATTCGCAAAGCCGTCGCGGACGATCTTTGTAGACGCCGAGCTCAGTGGGCTGGACTTCGTCGCCGAGCCACAATGAGCCATGATTTGATTGACTTATTTGTAACAGAGGATTAACCTTGTATTTTGAATGTGTGGTGAGTTATTGCGACTTGCGGCCACGTAAAATAACCCGCTAAACAGCCGATCGGACAAACAAGTTTTTCTTAGAAGTCTCGTGCTGTTACGCGAGGCTTCTTTTGATTTTTATGAGTAAGTTTTTAGATCTGTTGAAGGAAAAAATTGTCGTCTTTGACGGTGCGATGGGTAGTAATCTGCAGTCGTTGGACCTGACGATCGACGATTGGGGCGGTGCGAACTTTGAGAATTGTTCCGAGAATCTGCTGTACACACGGCCGGACGCGATCGAAACGGTGCACACGAGCTTTCTCGATATAGGCTGCGACGTGATCGAAACGAACAGCTTTGGCGGCAGCGAGGTCGTGCTCGCCGAGTTCGGCATCGTCGAAAAGACGTATGACGTGAACAAGAAAGCGGCCGAGCTGGCGAAGCGGTTGGCGAATGATTATTCGACGCCGGATAAGCCGCGGTTCGTCGCCGGTTCGATAGGGCCGGGAACTAAGCTGCCGACGCTCGGCCACATCACCTATCGGGAACTGAAGAAAGCTTATGTCGAGCAGATCCGCGGGCTTTATGATGGCGGCTCGGACATTTTCATCGTCGAGACGTGCCAGGACCTTCTGCAGACAAAGGCATCGTTGTCGGCGATCTTCGACTTTTTTGCCGAGCGCAAGGTCCGAATTCCGGTCATCGCTCAGGTGACGATCGAGACTTTCGGAACCATGCTCAACGGGACCGAGATCGGAGCGGCGTTGACCGCGCTCGAACCGTTTCCGATCGACGTCATCGGCATGAACTGCGGCACCGGCCCGAAGCAGATGGCCGACAGCCTGATGTATCTTTGCGAAAACTCGCCGATACCGGTTTCGGTATTGCCGAACGCTGGCTTGCCCGAGGTAAAAGACGGCAAGCAGCATTACGACGAAACGCCCGAAAGCTTTGCCGCTCAGGTAGAGCATTTTGCCAAAGATCTCGGGGCAAACATTGTCGGCGGCTGCTGCGGAACTTCGCCCGAGCATCTGAAGCTTGTCATCGAACGCGTTGCCGGCCTTTCGCCAAAGGAGCGAAACGCGAGCCTTGTTCCGTCCGCTTCCTCCATCTATTTTCAGCAGCCGTACACACAGGACGCGTCGTTCCTGATCGTTGGCGAACGCGTCAACGCTTCGGGGTCAAAGAAGATGCGCGATCTGCTCGACGCTGAAGATTGGGATGGTCTAGTCAATCTGGCGAAATCGCAGGAGAAAGAAGGCGCCCACATCCTCGACGTCAACGTCGATTTCGTCGGCCGCGACGGCGTCGCCGATATGCACGAGCTTGTCGCTCGGCTTGTCACCAGCGTCAAGATTCCGATAATGCTCGATTCGACCGAGTGGGAAAAGATGGAAGCCGGCCTCGAGCATGCCGGCGGCAAGTGCATCCTCAATTCGACGAACTATGAGGACGGCGAAGAGCGTTTTCTCAAGGTGCTCGATCTCGCGAAAGAATACGGTGCCGCGGTCGTCATCGGTCTGATCGACGAAGACGGCATGGCCCGCACTGCGGTCGATAAACTTAACATCGCCAGGCGAGCCTACAAGCAGGTGGTCGAATACGGAATTCCGGGCCACGATATTTTCTTTGACCCTCTGGCGTTGCCGATATCTACCGGCATCGAAGAAGACCGCCGAAACGCCGAGCAGACCATCGAGTCCATCCGACAGATACACGCTGAGATGCCGGATGCGAACATCATTCTCGGTGTTTCGAATATCTCGTTTGGCCTGTCGCCGGCGGCCCGCGTCGTTTTGAATTCGGTCTTCCTCCACGATTGCGTCGAAGCCGGAATGAATTCGGCGATCGTTAATGCGTCGAAGATCTTGCCGCTGATGCGGTTTAGCGAACTCGAGATCGAAACCGCACGCGACCTTATATTTGACCGTCGAAAATTTGACGGGGACGTCTGCACGTACGATCCGCTAACCGAATTTACAAAGCTGTTTGAGGGCAAGACAGCACAGTCGATCAAACCGGACATCACCAACCTTCCGATCGAAGAACGGCTGAAACACCACATTATCGATGGCGAAAAGATCGGGCTTGAGGATTCGTTGAAGGCGGCGCTCGAGACATACCCGCCGCTCGATATCATCAACAATTTATTGCTGGACGGAATGAAGGTCGTCGGCGATCTTTTTGGTTCCGGACAGATGCAGCTTCCGTTTGTGCTGCAATCGGCCGAGGCGATGAAGGCCGCGGTGAAATTCCTTGAACCTTTCATGGAAAAGGCCGATTCGACGAACAAAGGCACAATGGTGCTCGCGACCGTTAAAGGCGATGTTCACGACATCGGGAAAAATCTGGTCGATATTATACTGACGAATAACGGCTATCGCGTAATAAATCTCGGCATCAAGCAAACCATTGATAGCATTCTGGATTCGCTGACGGAAACGAATGCCGATGCGGTGGGCATGAGCGGGCTACTCGTCAAATCGACGCTGGTTATGCGCGATAATCTGCAAATAATGAACGAACGCGGCATAAACGTGCCGGTCATTTTGGGCGGAGCGGCGCTCAATCGCCGATACGTTGATGCCGATCTGATACCGCTCTATAAAGGTCGATTGTTCTACGCTCGCGATGCGTTCGACGGCCTACACGCGATGGACGAACTGACAAGTGCGGAACGCGGAACTCGGAATGCGGAATCCAAAGCGGCGGCCGTCGGTATAAATGCAGAATCACTGCCGTCGGAAAATGCATCCGATGATTCGATAGAAACGGTAAGCGACGCAGAAGATCTGGTCGGTGAGGACGCGAAGCTTGGCGTTGCGGCCGCGCGCGTTTCTTCCAGGTCGGGCGGCGATACTTCTCATACGAAGCGTTCGGATGTTTCCCAGATCGACGTTCTGCCGACGGCACCGTTCTACGGTTCCAAAGTTGTCGAGATCACGGATCTAACAAAGGTCTTTGCGTTCATCAACGAGACGGCCTTGTTCAAAGGCCAGTGGCAATACAAGCAGGGCAAGAAGTCGAAAGACGAATATGACGCGATCCTGAACGAGACCGTTTATCCGAAATTTGCCGAGGTCAAGGCGCAGGCGATTCGTGAAAAGTTGCTCGAGGCAAAGCTGGTTTACGGGTATTATCCGTGCAATTCGGACGGCAACGATCTGGCGATCTATCAGGACGACGAAAAGACCGAGCGAATGCGGTTCACCTTTCCGCGGCAACCGCAGGAACAACGCGGCGGCAAGAACCTTTGCTTGGCAGATTATTTTGCTCCGATCGGAATGGGCAAAACTGATGTAGTCGCGTTCGACTTGGTAACGATGGGCCGCAAGGCCAGCGAGCATTCGGCAAAGCTTTTTAAATCCGACAATTATACGGACTATCTACTCTTTCACGGCCTTTCGGTCGAATCGGCCGAGGCACTTGCTGAGATGTGGCACAAACGCATTCGCGAAGAACTCGGCATCGCAGACGCCGACGCTCCCGAGCTGGCAAAGCTCTTTCATCAAGGATATCAAGGCTCGCGATACAGCTTTGGCTATCCCGCGTGTCCGAACATCGAAGACCAAACAAAACTCTTCGAACTGCTTCAACCCGACCGGATCGACGTCGAACTGACTGACGAATTCATGCTCGAACCCGAACAATCAACGTCCGCCATAATCGTCCACCATCCGGAAGCGAAGTACTTTAATATCGAATAACTTGTTGGAAATCGGGCGAGCAAATCATGCTAAAATATTCGTATGATCACGCAAATTGACTTGCCGTTGGACACCATGACCGTCGGAGAAAAAATGGATGTCATTGACCGCATTATGGCCGATCTTTCGCGGAACGCGTCGGACGCACCCGCGATCGAATGGCATGGCGATGTACTTCGCGAGCGAGAAGAAAATTTACGCGGCGGGTCTGACCGTTTCATCAGCCTAGAGAACGCCGATAAGCGGATCCGAGAGAAAACGGGACGTAAATGAGATAGTTATAAGCGCTCCTCGTCGGACAATATGGCTGAAAGTTCTCTATCTCACGTCTGCTAATGTAAGATTGAAAAGCCGACTTTGCTAATTCGCAAAGTCGGCTTTGTCGTTATAAAATACTCTTTTCTCACACATAGGACAGCAAGCATTTCTTATGACCAAAACTATTTTTATTGCCGGTTCTGGTGGGATCGGTGAGGCAGCGGCACTTTTACTTCGCGAGTGGTGCGAATTTGAAACGACTATAGTCCTTGGCGACATAAGCGAAACCAATCTGGCAAAGGCAAAGGAATTCGTGACCGGCGGGTCGCAGACGAAGGGCGATGTTGAAACGGTTCTGATGCCAATGGACGGGGCCAGCGACGACCTTCGGGCGGCGTTTGACCGGTCGGACGTTTTGCTAGATTGTTCGCCCGGCGGACAGGCTCCGCGAATGGCGCGGTTCGCACGCGACTTCAAAATGCACTATGCAAATCTGACCGAATACGTTGCCGAGACCGAGGAGATCATCAGCCTCGCCGAAGATGCCGAGACAGGATTTATCCTTCAGACCGGCCTCGCTCCCGGCTACGTTAACGTCCTTGCGATGTCTTTGTACAAACGATTTGTCGAAAAATACGAGAACGACAAGGTCGAGCGAGTCGGCATGAAGGTCGGCGCCCTCACTGCTCATGCCCATGCACCGCATTACTACGGTTTTACATGGTCGCCGATCGGGGTCGCGACCGAGTATGTTAAAAATTCGCGGGTGATCCGCGACGGCAAGATCATCGAACGCCCGGCATTATCCGACCGCGAACGCATCGTCATCGGGGCGCGCACGTACGAGGCTGACCTGACCTCCGGCGGGGCTGCCGATCTTCCGGATTATTTTGAGGGCAAGGCAGCCGCGCTGGATTACAAAACCCTCCGCTACGTCGGGCACTATGAATGGGTCGAGGCGATCGCTGATACGCTTGGCAACGGCACCGAACTGCCTAAAAAGCTCGAAGACGTGATGCTGAAAGCGATCCCTTCGGTCGAGGACGATCTGGTCCTCGTTCACGCGTCGGTCGATGGATTTGACGCGGGTGGCAGGCGGCGAATGCTCGAAAAAGCGATATTTGTCGAACCGCTTGAGATAAATGGGAAATCGGTGCGTGCGATTCAGACGACGACCGCTGCACCGCTCTGCGAATCGGCGATAATGCTCCTCACCGATAAATACAAAGGCGTCGTGCTGCAGAGCCAGATCGATCCGAGCGAATTTCTGAATGGCACGTTTGTCTCTCGCATATATCGATGAGGATCGTCTGCATCTCGGACACCCACAATGCCAACGGGCAGATCGAGATTCCCGAAGGCGATCTTCTCATCCATTCCGGCGATGCGACGATCACCGGAACGACGGAGGAAATTCGCCGCTTCAACCGCTGGTTCTCAGTCCTTCCGCATAAATGCAAGATATTCGTAGCCGGCAATCACGATTGGCTGTTCGAACGCGAAAAGTCGGCCGCGAGGATGTTGCTGGATGACGGGATCATCTATTTGCAAGACGAAGCGGTCGAGATCGATGGGCTAAAGATTTATGGCCCGCCATGGCAGCCTCGATTCTTCGATTGGGCGTTTAATCTGATGCGTGGGCCAGAACTCGCGGAAAAATGGGTGCTGATCCCGGACGATATCGATATCTTGATCACACACGGCCCGCCGCATGGGATCCTCGATGAAGTTCCCCGAAAGTTTGGGGTCGAGAATACCGGATGCGAAGAACTGCGCAAACGCGTTGATGAGATCGCTCAGCTCGGCAGGTTGAAACTTCATGTTTTCGGCCACATCCATTGCGGCTACGGCGTTGCCGAACATTCCGGCGTTCGCTTCGTAAATGCCTCGACTTGTGACGAAGATTACCGCCCGATCCAACCACCGATAGTGATCGACCTTTAACCCGCTCGTTATACATTTCGATTAGCTGAAAATGCTAAACTTGCGTTTTCGCCTATGCCCAACCAAACGGCCACAAAACCAGATTCACTTCAACGAACAGATCCCGCTCTTCCGCTGGTGCCGACAACGGACGAGATCGCCGTCTTGAACGCCGTCGAACGCACCGGTTTTCGCTTGACGCGGCGGATGAACTACGGCGTCTGGAAACGCTTCTGGACCTTTTGCCAACGGCACATCGGATCACTTTGGATCTATTTGGCTACCTACAATCTGATGAACGTTTTCGGCATCGAAAATGTCGAACGCGCCGACCATTCCCGGCCGCTGATTCTGGTCGCCAATCACCGTTCGTTCTTTGACATGTATACGGTGTCCAGCGTTCTGTTTCGCAGAACAAAGCGGCCGATGGAGCTTTATTTTCCGGTTCGGGCAAAGTTCTTTTATACAACTCCGATCGGATGGTTCGTCAATCTTGTGATGGGTTGGTGGTCGATGTATCCGCCCTTCTTTCGCGAAGAGAAAGAGGCGGTCAAGCGCGAATTCGATAAGTTTTCGATGCGTGAGTTGACGCGCATCTGTACCGAGCCACACGCCAACGTCATCGGTTTTCATCCGGAAGGGAAGCGGAATCTCAGCGACGATCCGTATTCGTTTCTGCCCGCACAGCCTGGCATCGGCAAGATAATCTACAACTCACGGCCGCAGGTGATACCGGTCTTCATCGCCGGGCTTGGCAACGACTTGCCGAAGCAGATATTGGGAAATTGGACGGGTGGCGAGAAAGTCCGCATCTGGTTCGGCGAACCGGTCGACCTCGGCGAATTTTATGAAAGGCCCGACCGGCTTCGGACACACAAAGAACTCGCCGACCATCTCATGGAGACGATCGGCGAGCTCGGGGAATTGGATAGAAACGTCGAACTGGGAAAGCATGCTGCCCTGTCTTAACGGAAACCTTCAATCTGCGAAAACATCGCTTTATCCCTTTCCCTCTGTTCGGGTATCAAGCCGCGCGAAACGTTCGTGAAAAGATTAAATCCCTCGAAGAACTGCTGCCACGACTTGGCCGGTGGCGGAAGATATCGACATAGCCGCCCGAATCCCTGAAACAGCGAATCGAACGCCGCAGCCGCACCTTTCGGGTTATCGTAGATCAACTGGTCATCGCTTAGGGCTGCGATGGCCACATGTATCTTGCCGACGGCGGTGATATCGATGCAGAAATCCTGGACGGCTTCGAGCGATTCGCCGATCTTCCCCAGACCTTCATTCGCTTTCGAAAGTTTGTCGAAAACTCCGGATTGTCCTTGAGCGATGTTTCCAACGATCAATGCCTGCCCCACTCGATTCTGGCCAAGCTGGACCGCAGCCTTAAGCTCTTCGAGATCTGTGTTTGCCGCGCACGCCCCTGCCTTCTTCCTCAAAGTAAGCCACGCCGATGAAAATTTGTCGCCCCAGTCTGCCATATAGTTTCCTCCGTAAATGTAAGTTAGATTTCTGCTTTCTAACCTACACGCGTGAGAATACCGTTAAACAGATCGCGGACCAGATATTTTGTTTGAGAGGGGGAGTTCTATTTACGTTTGCCGAGTTCGACTGCACGACGGTACGCCGAATAAACAGCTTTTGAAAGGACCGTACGAAGGCTGCCTTTTTCCATCTGATAAACGGCTTCGGCAGAGGTGCCACCCGGCGAGGTGACCATATTGCGAAGCTCGGCCGGATGCTTATGCGATTCCATCGCGAACCGAACGGACCCTAGCATAGTTTGCTGAACGAGTTCTTTCGAGACCTCGCGTGAAAATCCGAGATGAACCCCGGCATCGGTCAGGGCTTCCATTACCATAAAGATGTAGGTCGGCCCGGTCGCACTAAGCGACGTCGCCATGTCGATCATATTCTCGGTTTCGACATACAGCACGGAACCCAAGGCTCCGAGTATAGTCTGTACATCTTGCCTGTCGCAGTCGCCTACGCTTTCTGCACAGGTCCAAGCCGTCATTCCGGCACCGATCTGCGCCGGAGTGTTCGGCATTGCCCTTATCACACGGGTTGATCCCAAGGCTTCTGCGATAGTATCAATCCGTGCCCCGGCGACGATAGATATGACAAGGGTCTCCGCCGCGACCACGTCCCCGATCTCTTCAAGCACGGTTGCCAGCCGCTGCGGCTTGACCGCAAGAACGAGAATTCCATTGTCGGCCAGATCGGCTGCGATCTCGCGATTTGCACCCTTTGTTTCGATGCCGTATCGCTTAGACAATTCGTTGCGTCGCACTTCGCGCGGATGCGAGGCCGAGATCTGCTCGGGCAGAAAGATCTTCTGTCGCAGCAGGCCCGCGGCCATTGCCTCTGCCATCACACCGCAGCCAATGAATGCTATGTTTCGATCGATAATCGGCAGTTCGCTACTCATAACTCAAAGCCTCGACGGCATCTAACCGTGCAGCACGCAATGCCGGATAAAGCCCGCCGACGGCACCGCCGAGCAGACCCACTATCAGCGTAATCAGTAAAAGTATCGGACTTATCTCCACCTCGAGAGTCGTCACCAGATTGAGCACAAATCGAAGGAGAAAGGTCAAAACGACGCCGGTCAAAATGCCGAAAAGGCTCAGCAGAAGTGCCTCTTGCGTTATCGTCCACGCGATCTGCCCGTTGCTCATTCCCAGCGATTTCATTATGCCGATCTGCCGCGTCCGTTCGGTGACGGTCGTGTACATCGTGAGCAATATCACTAACGCACTGATCACGGCCGCGATACCTATGAAAACATTCAGGAAGACGTTCATCGCCGGGAAGCCTGCCATGTAAAGTTCCTCGAGGTCCTCCGTGCGAATGATCTGATTGTCCGGGAAGGCTTCCTGTAAACGTGCCCCGACATCATTGACCGTTTGGCCCGGAGCGATCGCCACGAGCACCGATGAGACCTTTCCCTCCGCTCCCAGTTGCGTCTGCATCGTCGAAAGCGGTATCTTGATCCGCGGCCCTCCGGCGGGTTCATAAGCGCCGACGATGGTAAAAGGGCGTTCGTATAATGGGATCGTATCGCCGATCTTTAAGTTCTTTTGCCTTTGCCAAGCGGTGTCGATAATGGCCTCGTCGGTGTTGTCTTGAAACGCTCTTCCTTCGACAACCTTCAGGCCGGACATTGCGGCGTATTCATCGGGCCGCACGCCGTCGATACCACGCTTTCCCGTATTGTTGTCTTTCGCTTCGACCGAATTTTGACCGATCGCGACCGCATTCGCAACGCCGTCAACCTTCATGATCTCAGCTACTATCGATTCGTTCATGCGAAAAGAGTCCGATCCGCTTAGGCCGATAGAGCCTGATGGCCGAACGAACAATTCGGCGCCAACGTTCGCATCGCGAGTAGCTTGTTCGCGAATGGTCCCATTAGCTAGGCCGACCGTAAATACGATCAGCAGCACGCCGACGGCAATGCCGAGGACGCTGACGACCGTTCGAGCCGGCCGATGCAGCATATTTGAAAGAACTAAGCTATCCATTGATGGTCAGGGCTTTACTTGGGCGGTTGCGGTATTGGTATTGGCGGTCGCGGTCTGGTTCATTTGCTCTGACTCTGTCTTTATTTCTTCCGGCGTCTTCCAGCCTGCCTTACGCAGCAGCTCGAGAGCGAAACGAACTGGAACCGCCATATTTACGGCCGTATTCTGTGTAAACACACCGAAATTCACGCCGATGACCCGGCCCGTCTGACCAAACAGCGGAGCGCCGGATCCGCCCTCGGCCGTCTTGGCGTCATGCACGATCCGGCGGGCATCAAGGTCCGTGATCGCTCCCTGGGTCGTTAGCGGAACGATCTTTCGGGATTGTGCAAGAAAATTTATCAGATTTTGCCGGGAGTTGCCGAACCTTGAATTGATGGACTTCGCCTCTTCGTCATCGACCATAGCTAACAGACGATCGGGGCCGCTGGGGTAACCCATCGTTACAACGGTCTTGCCGACGGTCGCTGCGTCCGGTTCGGTCTCTATAGGTATCACGGGAACTTCGGCCGGCAGCTTCGTGGCGTCTATCGTAGCCACCGCCACATCTTCGCCACCACCGAGTTGTCTGACGCTCAGCGGAAACGGCTGCGGAAGATTAGGGAAATATATGACCAGCGACTTGACCCGGGCACGCCCATTGGCGCCGGACATCATCGCCTTGACCTGATCGTCCTCGGTCCATGGCTGCAAAACGTGGCGGTTCGTGACAATGAAGCCGCCGCCTACATGGAAACCGGTTCCGATAAAGTCGTATTCGACGAGGCTTCCGCCGCCTTCGGTTGTCAAGAGCGTGTCAGGACCGCCGGAGATTGGAACTTCGCCTTCCGACGGAGGTTCATATGGCAGCGACTGATAGGCTTGCGGGTCCGGATAACGAAGCGGACGGCCGCTGGCCCGGTCGATAAGTTGATAAACGCCGACGATCAGGCAGATGCCGTTGCCGTATTCGACGCGTACGTTTTGGGCAAGTGATTGCGAGCGAATGAGTTCGCGATTGGTCTCGTCGAGCTTTCCGAGCTGGGTGCTTGCCGATCCAAGCTGCTCTTCGAGCCGGCCGATCATCTGCTGTTGGCGTTCCGCTTGCTCACGGCTTGCCTTAAGCTCTTGGGCAACCGAATAGCCAAGATAAAGCACACCGATAAGGAACCCGGTCGCGAGCACGAGGACTATCGCCTTGCTCGTCCAACTGATCTCACGTGAAAGCTCGCGGACGAACTCACGCAGGAAAGCCTTGGCGTCGTCCCGCTGGGGCGAAGCGGCGGCTCCGATCGCGGCTTCGGCGATGAACGGAGCTACGTGGGCGTCATTGCGTTTGGTAGTTATCAACGACGGCTTTTCGGCAAGCGAAAAGAAGCCGAGAGAGATCTCGGCTTTCGGCAGATCGATAACATCGCCGTCATTTATGGCTATGAAACGCCGGATCGGCTTGCCGTTAACGACAAGGTCGAGCTTTGGATCAAAGTCGATGACACGATAGATGCCCTCGGTGTTCTCCAACTGCAGCCATACGCTCGGATCCTCAGTGAGTTTGGTATGAATCTGAAGGTCGCATGCCTCATCTGAACCTATGCACAGCCGTTCTTCCGAGAAAAACTCCGTTCTTCTCTCAGTCCCGACCGAAATGTGAATGATAATGCCTAATGCCATCTAAGGGTGCGCGAAATACTCTTAACGCTTCGATTTTAACACAAACATAAGTTTCTTCGATGCAACTCCCAACCATTTCGTGGCAAAATAAGCGGAATGGCCGAAAAGAAACTCATCACCGACCGCGATCAGCTTGAGAAACTCGCACCGATGCTCAAAGCACCGATCAAGCGTCATGTTTTCGTTTGTACGGGCAAATCCTGCGCGGCCGTCGGCGGAAAAGAGGTGATGGCCGAGTTCGCCCGCGTCCTCGAAGAAAAAGGCATCCGCCAGGGCAAAGAATCAAAAGGCAGAAACCCGATGGGCGAATGCGTCCTGACCGAATGCGGCTCGATCGGCTTCTGCTCCATCGGCACCGCCGTCATGGTCTATCCCGATGGCACAATGTACGGCCAGGTCACACCCAAAGACGTCCCCGAGATCGTTGAGGAGCATTTGGAGAAGGGTGAGGTGGTGGAGAGGTTGGCGTTGATGGAGTTGGGTCAGAACCGGGAGCGATAGCGACTGGGTGATTTTTTATGATTGAGAAATTAGAGAAACGGTTACTGGCGCTAGTTTATGAAGAGAATCAAGTATTTATGCATCTCGACTCTGCGGGTGTCGATCTTCTTCTCAAAGAACTTGAATACATAAAGAGTAAACTCGCCGAGAACGATTGCCCCCACACTCATCTGTTTTCATCGGACTGGGGCGGCTGGGAACTAAGCACTTCTCGAACGATGGATCAAGATGATAAGGGCGAATCAGTTCATCACCTGAAAATATTAGGCTGGAACGAAGAATGGGCAGAAAAGCACGGATTTGATCGCTCGATCGAATAACAGGTGAACCCAGTCGCTACCGCTCCCGGTTCTGACATATGTTACTCACCCATCGCCGTTAGGATTTCATCTACGACCTTCTCCGCATGGCTAAAAGCCGCCATATAACCGCGCCCGATCCAGTGAAACTCAGCAATGAGACGAAGAGAAAAATGAGGCCCCATTTTAGCCGCCAGTGGGACATTTCCTGTGAGCCACTCAGGAATCGATCTGCTGCCCACAGATTACCGATTCCGGCGTTGAGACAGAAGAGACCAACTAGAATTAGAAGAAATGCTGCAGCACTTAGTGCGTACTTGGACAATAGGTGTTGTTTCATAATCCTTCGCGTAACGTCATAAATCCAGTCTAACGCTGGAGTCAAGCTCACGTCGCCGACGACCATCAACAAAGCTCCCCTCCTTACGAAGGAGGGGTGGCAGTTTCATCGCTTTTTGATGAAACTGACGGGGGGATTCTTACGTTGCGGACAGACCGATGCGGAGCAACCGCGGTCGGCGACAACCTTCTTCGCGTCGCCGAGCATCTTCAGCTTAGTTTCAGTCTGGGATCAAATATGCATCAGGGATACCTTCATCGAGTGTTGCTAGAACGCAACCTTTTGAAGAAGCCAACTCAGTTAGATGTCCGTCGGTGGTGTGTTTGGGCGATTTCACCCAGAGGGGCAGCTTAGAAACGTCGTTATCATCGACCAAGAACCTGACATCGAACGCTGTAAGAGCCTTCAACATTGAAAGTTGGGTCTTGGCTTGCTCCAAAGTGACGTTGTAGGCGGGAATTTGTGAGACGATCCGTACAAAGCCAAGTTCAGTTATTGAACAGGTGGCGAGCTCAGGAATTCGGTCAACTGCAAGCGAAGCGATCCAATTGCGTACTCTATCGCGAAATTCATGCCGCGTAATTCCGAGAGCAATTAGTGCGTTGACATCGAGCAGATATCTCATGGGAAGTCGACCAGCATGTCGCTAACCATTTCATTGGTCAAAATAGGAGCATCGTCGCCGACATCAATAACCGGCAGGCCGGTAGTCGAGTCCGTTATGATCCGAGCCATTCCGGCTTTTTTACTTTCAGTCCGCCGCGACAAGATAATACTCTGATCCTTGATATCCGCATTCAAACTATCGCCGGGTTTGATTCCCAGACGGCGGCGCATTGATGCCGGTATGATGACCTCACCTTTTTCTAATACTTTCGTTTTCATGGCTATAGTCTAGCATTTGAGTCAACCCCGCATCGAGGCCGAGAACCACCTGTCAGCGGAAGCCGCTGCCACCCCTCCTTCGTAAGGAGGGGAGCTATTGCGTCCCGTTATCAAACTCGCATCGCCGTTAGAATCTCATCGACAACCTTCTTCGCGTCGCCGAAGAGCATTTGGGTGTTGTCTTTGTAGAAGAGCGGGTTGTCGACGCCGGCGTAGCCGCTGGCCATACCGCGTTTCATAACGATGGTGTCGCGAGCTTCCCAGACGTGGAGCACGGGCATGCCGGCGATCGGCGAGCCTGGATCGTCGAGAGCGGACGGGTTTACGATGTCGTTCGCCCCGATGACCCATGAAACATCTGTAGAAGAGAATTCGTCGTTGACCTCGTCCATTTCGAAGACAATATCGTATGGAATGTTGGCTTCGGCGAGCAGGACGTTCATGTGGCCGGGCAGGCGTCCGGCGACGGGATGGATCGCGAATTTCACCTCGGTCCCGCCTTCTTTCAGTATCTTAACGACCTCGGCTAGCGAATGTTGAGCCTGAGCCACCGCAAGTCCATAGCCGGGAACGATGATGATCTTCTTCGATTGGCGGAGCATCTCCGCAGCCGTTTCCGCATCGACCGAACGCACTTCGCCGGCCGGTTCACCGCTTGCGGTCGAAGCGACCGTCCCGCCTTCGGTGCCAAATCCTCCGAGCATCACGCTGACGAACGAGCGGTTCATGCCCTTACACATGATGTAACTGAGGATCGCGCCGCTCGAACCGACTAGCGCACCGGTGATGATCAGCAGATCGTTCGACAGCATAAAGCCCGCCGCCGCCGCCGCCCAGCCCGAATAGCTGTTTAGCATCGAGACGACCACCGGCATATCCGCACCGCCGATCGCCATCACGAAATGCACGCCCAAAATGAACGTGATGATCGTCGCCGCTATCAGGTATTGATTTCCCGTCGTTCCGGCCGCCATTGCGAACATCACGCCCAAAACGATTGTCGCGGCAAGCATCGCCAGATTGATCATGTGACGCCCGGGCAGCATAAGCGGCTTGCCGGAGAGCGTCCCGCGAAGCTTCAAAAACGCGATGACCGAACCGGTAAAAGTTACAGCACCGATGCAGACGCCGATGAATATCTCAACGAGCAGCGTACCGCCGCCTTCGGCAGGGCCGCCGGTCGCAAACTGGGCCTGATAGGTGCCAAAGCCGACCAAAACTGCCGCCAGTCCAACAAAGCTGTGCAGGATCGCGACGAGTTCAGGCATCGACGTCATCTGCACCCGCGACGCGACCGTCGCACCGATCACTGCACCGATGATCACGACTCCGCCAAGTATCGGCCAGCCGCTCGGATCGATCGCAGCCACCGTCGCCGCCAGGGCGATCAGCATTCCGATGATGCCGTACCAATTACCCCGCCGCGCAGTCTCCTGCTTCGACAGTCCCCCAAGGCTCAAAATGAACAAGGCACTCGCGGCGATGTATGCAATTGTAATAAGGCTGGTTTTCATTAAACTTTGCTATCGGTTAGTTACCGATAGTTTAAAGCCCCTAATTTCGATGCCATATAAATTGCCACTAGCTTTAGCTAGTGGATAATGCGCTCTTTTCAGAAAGCTTTCAAACTCGTCATCGAAAGAAACAGTTTTGTGATGTTCTTCCTGCTTTGAAATGTATCTTTGAACGCTCGGTAGAGTGTCCTCATTCACCGACACAACAAAATATTCATCTTGCCAGGCAAATTTGGATTTCGTGAGCTTGTTCTTATTTACCCAAAACGACGACTCGCCCTTTATGCTTTGCATGAGCCAACTCAGCGTTTGTTCCGTGCCGAGTGAAATCAGGCAATGAACGTGATCGACATACCCGTTGATAAAGTCAATGTGAATTCCTTTTGCTCGAGCGTTTTCCCTAATGTGCACGAAAACCTTGACGCGTATCTCGTCCGTCAAATACGGATACCTTTCTTTTGTTGACCAGACAAAATGAAGCCAGACTTTGACCCAAGGCATATTTATCTAAAGCTACAAGGAAGTGCTGTTTCTTATTTGGGCTAAAGCCCCGATCTTTTCTCATCCTAACCACTAGCTAAAGCTAGTGGCAACTTATGAGGGAACCTATGCCGCGATCGGGACTTCCATAAGACGGCGTTCACGATCAGCCGCGAAAGCTAATGCCGCTCTAAGATCGTCCTTCGTCAGATCAGGGAAGTCCGACAATATTTCTTCCTCTGTCATCCCTGACGCCATATACTCCAATACTTCGTAAACCGTAATTCGCAGACCACGAATACAGGGCTTACCTCCACGCTTGTTTGGCTCAATGGTTATATAGTCTCGATAATTCATCGTTGTATTCTATTAGCACTCGCGGCGATGTATGCATTGAAATAAGGCTGGTTTTCATTCAGAACTCTTGCCGTTAGTCGCTTCCGATCCATTTGCCAGACCGTTTGATAAAATGTTGCACATCTTCAAGTGCATCTGCCGCCTGACGTCTCACAGATTCATCTCGATCATTGAGCGCTACCCGAAGGATATCGATGGCCCGCGAGCGGTCAATCGTACCGTGTATGCGGGCGATATGAGAGAGACTGAGCATTGCGTTGCCTCGAACCAAAGCGTCTCTGTGATCGATCAGCTTGTAGGCCAGCTTCTCTGCCCATTGGCCGTCACCTGAATAAAGAGCGGCCGACAAAACCGCTTCCCACACCCTTTCCGGAACGTCCTCACGAACGATGGAGGCAATTTCGCGTTTGCTCATTCGCCGAATCGGTTCGTAAACAAGATCAGCCATCATCACTTCCTAAACATCGCCAGCATTCTGTTTGTGACCATGAAGCCGCCAACTATGTTTATGGTGGCGATCAGGACGGCGACGGCGCCGAGGATCGTGGTTGCATTAAAGTCACCTGTTAGCTGGAGCATGCCGCCGACAAGGATGATGCCGCTGATCGCGTTGGTCACGGACATGAGCGGCGTGTGCAGTGCCGGTTTTACATTCCAAACGACTTGATAGCCGACGAAGACCGCGAGCATAAACACCGTGAAATGCGAAAGCTTTCCGGCCGGAACGACGAAACCTAAACCAAACAAAACAACCGCGACGGCGAGCAGCAGCCACGGGCTGATGCCGGCTCCGTCGTCGGTACCGTGACCCGCGGCCTTCGCGACTCTGATAGGTTCTTTGGCGCTTTCGCCTGGCTCGGGCGGCGGCGGCTGTTCCTTGACCGGAGCAGGCCAGAGCATCTTGCCTTCGTTAAGTACGATCGCCCCGCGGATGACCTCGTCGTCAAGGTCGACTCGGAGTTTTGGCTTTTCATCGCCATCTACTGCTTTACCAAATGCCAGCTTCTGCGGCTCGGAATCCGTCGATGCGTGAACAAGCGCAGTAGATTTCTGCTGGATCTCGTCGAGAAACGCCGTAACGCACGCGCCGTAAAGCTGCGACGACATTGACGCCATTCGCGATGGCAGATCGGTGTACCCGATTATCGTAACCCCTTTGTGATGAACGACTTCGCCCGGAACGGTCAACACGCAATTTCCGCCCTGTTCGGCGGCCAGGTCGACGATCACAGAGCCCGGCTTCATCGATTCGACCATGCCCTGCGTGATCAATTTCGGAGCCGGTTTGCCGGGAATGAGCGCCGTTGTGACGATGATGTCGACCTGCATCGCCTGAGCAGCGAAGAGCGCCATCTCGGCCTTTAGAAAGTCATCGGACATCTGCTTGGCGTAACCGCCTTTGCCCTCGCCTTCTTCTTTTACGTCGAGTTCTAGAAACTCTGCTCCCATCGACCCGACCTGATCTTTCGTTGCCGAACGCGGGTCGAATGCACGGATTATCGCGCCCAAACCCTTCGCCGCACCGATCGCCGAAAGCCCCGCGACGCCTGCTCCAATGACCAACACCTTTGCCGGATCGATCTTGCCCGCCGCAGTGATCTGCCCGGTGAAGAATCGAGGAAAATGCTGGGCCGCTTCAATGATCGCACGATATCCGGCAATGTTCGCCATCGCTGAAAGCGTGTCCATCTTCTGCGCCCGCGTGATTCGCGGCACGCTGTCCATCGCAAAAACAGTTGCCTTTTTCTTGGCAAGCTTGTCGATCATCTCGCGGTTCTGTGCGGGCCACATAAAGCCGACCAGCCAGCCGCCGTCGCGCATCATCTCGGCCTCGGCGTCTTCGGGCGGCCGGACCTTCATTACAACGTCTGACGTCGCCCACAGCTCGGCCGCGTTTGCAACTATCGCTGCTCCGGCCTCACGGTATTCGGCGTCGCTGGCGTTTATCGCATCGCCCGCGCCCGATTGGACTGCGGTGTCAAAGCCGAGCTTCTTGAGTTTTAAGATCGTTTGCGGGGTGGCGGCCACACGGCGTTCGCCGGGGTGGACCTCTTTGGGAATTCCGATTATGGCCATATTTTCAGATAACTATAACGAAGATGCACCTCGCCTGTAAATCGCCGAAATGCGAAGGTTTAGCTCATGGGAAAGTTCACCGGATAAAGTGCTCGATCTACTGCACCATCTTCTGCATCGTGATAATGATCATAGCCTCGTCGCCCGCGATCTTGACATATGAGATCCAGAAACCATGGCTTGGATATTGGACCATTTTGAACATTCCGCCGTCCTCACGCGGTTCGATCGCTTCGCCGACAACAGCCTTTGACTGGGGGGCAGACTCGAGGTTCTTTGAATAGGTTGCCGAGATCACGCGAACATTTTTTGCTTCGTCGTAAAGGACACGCGCCGATTCGCCATTGTCGAACTCGTAATAATCCTCCTTGTCGGACTCTTCTTTGGCATTGCCGAGAGCCTTTCGGGCTTCGCCAGAGGTCATGCCTATTTTTACACCGCGATAGGCATCGAAGACAGGTGCTGTCTGCGCAGCGGCATCTGACCAAACGATCGCAAAGATCGTTAGCAACAGTATTGATCTTATTTTCATGTGTCCTCCTAAACTGGGAGAGTTGATGTTCGGAGCGAACGAAGCCGGAAGCTAATAATGTTACTCAAACAAACGCATCTGCAGTGTTCGGGTGCCGCTCCGTAAGGGTAATCTCCTCGATTCTATTCCTTTTCAGCATTGAGTTCAATAATGAGGAATTCGTCGACAGGGATGTATGACCTTCGTCACACGTCGGGCCAACCGCTGATCGCAGCGGAAATGCGGGAAGACATGAAAGGCCGCCCCTCGATTTTGCAAGAGCGACGTCGTGGCCGCTTTGTCCCAGTTTTTATGTGTATCTTTGGCGACGGGTGTTGTGTATGCTAATGGGAAGTCTGAAGGCGGCAGAACGCTATGAAAGCTCTATCTATCATTTTTGTCTTAATGTTTGCGGCTCAGGTGCATTTTGGCCAAAGTGTCGAATTGCCGAACCAGATCGTTGAGTCGCTGAATGTTTCATATCCCGGATGGAGATTTTCATTAGTCGACGCCGAAGTAAGCGATTTTGTCAGCGAGCGATCTCCCGGAGCGAAACCAAATCTGATAAGCGGTGATTTTGACGGCGACGGTGAGAGCGACTTCGCAATGCTCATCGAGCACTCAAATTTTGACGAGCCGGGGACGGCAATTACCCACGAGATGGAAAGGCTGGCCTTCTTTAGACGCGGCGACGGTTATACGAAATACATATTGGAGGAAGCTAGCGGCGCGAACCCGATCGTTTATCTTACCCTCGCCAAAAAGGGAACCCGAGGCCGCGAGTTCGAGTCAGGCAAGGAATTCAAATACGCCAACGATTCGATATCCATTTCCTTCTTCGAAAAGGCCGGTGGTACATACATCTTCGAAAACGGAAAATTTCGCTACGTGAACGAAAGCGATTAGAGAGACGCTCAGTTTCCCTATCACTGACCAAACCTACGCTGACTTCGCTGTTGCTTCCATATCCGGCTTCCACCGAAGGACAGGTTTGCGGGCGGCGGTGGCTTCGTCCAGGCGGCCGATCCGGGTCGAATGCGGAGCGTCAATGACGAGCTGAGCGTTGTCGCGGGCTTCGGCATCGATGTCCTTCATCGCATCAACAAAAGCATCGAGGTCGGCACGGCCTACGGATTCGGTCGGTTCGATCAGCATCGCACCTTCGACAACGAGCGGGAAGTAGATCGTCGGCGGATGAAAGCCGTAATCGATCAGGCGTTTTGCGACATCCAGAGTGTGAACACCGGTCCGCGTCTGATGCTTGTGTGAGAAGATCGCCTCGTGCATGCAGTCCGATTCGTACGGCATGTGGTAGGTGTCTTTCAACTCGTTTGCGACGTAGCGGGCATTAAGTACCGCAGTTTCGGTCGCTTCTTTCAGGCCTTCGGCACCATGGGTGTAAATGTAGCTCAAGGCACGGATCATCATCCCGAAATTGCCAAAAAATGCTTTGACGCGGCCGATCGAATTGGGCAGGTTGTAATCGAGCCGATATGTAGCCCGGCCACCGGCTGACGCAGGCGGTTCTGCTACGACGCGCGGGACCGGCAAAAACTCGGCAAGTTCCGCAGTACAGCAACACGGGCCGCAGCCCGGACCGCCTCCGCCGTGGGGTGTCGAGAAAGTCTTGTGCAGATTAAGGTGGATCACATCGACGCCCATGTCACCGGGCCGCGCGACACCGACGAGTGCGTTCATGTTCGCACCGTCCATATAGACGAGCCCGCCCGCGGCGTGAATGACCTCACATATCTCTTTGATGTTCTTTTCGAAAATGCCGACAGTGTTCGGATTTGTCAGCATCAACCCGGCGATGCCGCCCTGATCGCAGAGCTCGCGAAGGTGGTCCATATCCGTCAAACCTTCAGCGTTCGAGCGGATCGTCTTTACCGTAAATCCGGCAAGGGCCGCAGACGCGGGGTTTGTGCCGTGAGCGGAATCCGGAATGAGCATTACGCGGCGTTCCTTCGAACCCTGGCCCTCGCGTTTTTCGAGCAAAGCGCGGATTAGCATCACGCCCGTCATCTCGCCCTGTGCACCCGCGGCGGGCTGGAGCGAAACGCCCGGCAAGCCCGTGATCTCAGCCAGATCTTCCTGCAGCCGATACATCAATTCGAGAGCACCCTGCGACTCTTCTTCCGGCGCGAGCGGATGAAGGTTGGTATAACCGCCGATCCGCGCGGTCTTTTCGTTGAGCCGGGAATTATATTTCATCGTGCACGACCCAAGTGGATACATGCCGAGGTCGATCGAATAGTTCCACGTCGATATCCGTGTAAAGTGGCGAACGACATCGACCTCAGAAACCTCCGGAACGCCTTCCAAGTCGTCGTCGCGAAGAAACTCGGACGGGATGATCGAATCAAGATTGCTGGTTTCAACGTCCAACTTGGGCAGGCGATAACCGATCCGCCCTGTCTGCGACCGTTCGAATATAAGCCCTTCGTTCTGCGTCGGATGCTGTGTGACTTTATTAATGCTCATATCAACTAAGATGTAGTTCGATCTCTAACCGATGACGTCAGTTCTTTCTGATTGCCGACGCTATCCACAAATTCCGTCTTACACGACCAACAAAGATATGCCTCGGCATTTACAGGTGAAAAACACTTTGGGCACCTCGGCCCACGCTTTCGGTACCATGAAAGAATGTCCTGCGTCACTAGCCCGAGTGCGGCGGCCAGAGCGATGACCATAAAAGCCCCGAGACAAATTGCTATCTCAAATGGGCCAAATATCATTCCCCGCTCGCCTTGGTTGTCTCATCGCGAGCCGAAGAACTCTTCGCGGTTCGGGACGGGATCACGTTCCAAAGTAGTGAAAGACCAATTATCCATATGACCAGAAATATCGGGCCGCAACAGAAAAGAACCTCTCCATATTCATAAAGTGCTTTCACGCTTAGTTAGAAGACAAAGCCGTAACCAGATCATCTATGCGCTGTCTGCTCACGGTTTCAGTTACACAAACTAGAAACTCATCGTCATGTTCACCGTAATATTTAGATAGGGCGAGTCCACCGATGATGCCTTTTTCGCGGACGCTATCTAAGATCTCCGCCGCCGCACGCGGACCCCGTACGACAAATTCGTTGAAGGTCGGCGCGGAATAGGGAATCGAAAAGCCTTCGAGTCTTGCGATCTCTTGCTTTGCGTAAGACGCTTTCTGAGCGTTCTGCTCGGCGACTTCGCGGAGGCCCTGTTTGCCCATCGTTTCCATATAAATGGTAGCGGCGAGAGCGATCAGGCCTTGGTTTGTGCAGATATTTGATGTCGCTTTTTCACGGCGGATGTGCTGTTCGCGAGTCGAAAGCGTGAGCACAAAACCTCTGTTCCCGTTCTTGTCATAAGCCACGCCACAAAGCCGGCCGGGCATCTGCCTTACGAACTTATCCTGTGTCGCAAAAATGCCAAGATGCGGCCCGCCGAAACTCATCGGGATGCCGAACGATTGGCCTTCGCCCACGACGATGTCCGCTCCGCACGAACCCGGCGACTTTAGCAAGCCGAACGAGATCGCCTCGGTCACGACGACGATGAACAAAGCGCCGACCGCGTGTGCGGCATCGGCTAGTGACTTCAGGTCGTCGATACAGCCGAAGAAGTTTGGCGACTGAACGACCAATGCCGCGGTCTTATCATCGAGGGCCGAAGTGTCGGTTAATCGGCCGGTCGCTTCATCAAATGGGACCTCGATGATGTCAGCGTCTCCATGCTGGGTGTACGTCCGGGCGACCTCGCGATACTCCGGATGGACCGACGTCGCGACAACGATCTTGTCGCGGCGGGTGACGCGCTGTGCCATCACATACGCCTCAGCCATCGCGGTCGAACCGTCGTACATCGATGCATTCGCTACCTCCATTCCGGTCAACTGGCAGATCAGAGTTTGAAACTCAAAAATGTACTGCAGCGTGCCCTGCGAGATCTCAGGCTGATACGGCGTATATGAAGTGAAAAACTCCGATCGCTGGATCAAATGATCGACGATCGTCGGCGAGTAGTGTGAATAGACGCCTGCACCGAGGAACGACGGTTTGGTCGCCGCTGTGTTCCTGGCTGCCATCTCTTCCATCGCGGCGATCACTTCAGGCTCGGCAAGCGGATCGGTAACGTTCAGCGGACGGCCGAGCTGGACATCTGCCGGGATCGAACGAAAAAGTTCGCCGGCATTCTCCAGCCCGATGGTGGCCAGCATTTCTTGCCGCTCTTCGGGTGAATTTGGTATGTAACGCATAAAAAATGATGAACGATGAATTTCGAATGTTGAATGATTAAGCCTTCACCATCCAAGACTCACCTTTAGGCATTGGCCGAAAGGAATTCTTCGTATTCCTCGCCGCTTAGCATGCCATCGGCTTCGCCGGGGTTGTCCATTTTTACCTTGACCATCCAACCCGTACCATACGGGTCCGAGTTGACTGCCTCAGGCGTATCGTTCAAGGATTCGTTGATCTCAACGACCTCGCCGCCGATCGGGATGAACACTTCCGAGACGGCCTTCACCGATTCGACTGAGCCGAATGCTTCATGGGCGGCAAATTTGTCGCCGGCCCGCGGAAAGTCAATATATACAACATCGCCGAGCGAATGCTGTGCATAATCCGTGATGCCGACGGTCGCGACATCGCCTTCGACTAAGACCCATTCGTGGTCTTTGCTATAGCGTAAATGTTCTGGAATGTTTGACATAAGTTTGTTGTAAAAGTTTTGCTTATCTTGAATAGAACGGCTACTTGTCGCGTTTATAGAACGGTGTCGCCACGACCTGTGCGGCAACGAGTTTTCCTCGAATATCGATCTTAATTTCCTGCCCGGTATTTGCAAATTCCACGGGCAAGAACGCAAGCCCGATGTTCTTCTTTAGAAACGGTGCAGGCGAACCTGACGTAACGTAACCCACCTTTGCGTCATCTACGAAAACATCGAAACCGTCGCGGGCGATCCCGGGCTCGGACATTTCAAATCCGACGATCTTCCGTTTCAGGCCATTTGCTTTCAGCTCGGCCAGGGCGTCACGCCCGATAAATCCGCCTTCTTTATCAAGCTTGGTTATCCATCCCAATCCCGCTTCGAGCGGCGTGATGTCGTCGTCAAGTTCGTGGCCGTAGAGCGACATCGCGGATTCGAGCCGAAGCGTGTTCCTTGCGGCAAGCCCGCAGGGAAGTATTATATTCGACTCGCCATGCTGGCCGGATTCGAGAAGACGATGCCATATCTGCTCGGCCCTATCGGCAGCGGCATAGACCTCAAAGCCGTCTTCGCCGGTATAGCCTGTGCGCGAGATTATAGCTTCGACGCCATCGACCTCACCGGTTTCGAACCAATAATATTTGATGGACTCAATGTCAGTATCGGTTAGCGGTTTCAGAATGTCGATCGCTCTTGGTCCTTGAATTGCGATCTGGCAATAGTCCGCCGATGCGTTTCGCAGCACTATGTCTTCGTGCTCCGAGTGGTGTGATCTTAACCAGGCCCAGTCTTTTTCGGTAGTGCCCGCATTCACCACAAGCAACAGCCGCATCGGCCCAAACCGATATACCAGGAGGTCGTCCACAACGCAGCCTTCCGCGTTTGTAAACGCGGAATAATGTGCCTGGCCGTCGACGAGCTTTGTTACATCATTAGTAGTAAGCCGATTTACGAAGCCGATCGCGTCCTCGCCTTCGACCCAGATCTCGCCCATGTGCGAAACATCGAAAAGCCCGGCGCGCGTGCGGGTAGCCATGTGTTCTTCGATAACGCCGGCCGAATATTGGACAGGCATATCCCAACCGCCGAAATCGACCATCTTACCGCCAAGCTGACGATGCACCGCGTTGAGCGCAGTCTGTTTCAAAGTTTGTTCTGACATATAAAAGACTAATGTAAATGACTGTCCGCGTCCGCTCAAGTCGAAATGCGACAATTGGCGGCAATTGTATCCGATTGTCACAGATCGAATGAAAACGGCCGGCATCTGTGTGATACCGGCCGAGGTTGTTTTTGGTTGAGGCGATGTTACCTGACGTACGAGTTAGGCAGCGGTTTGTCGCCTGTGACGCCGAAGGCTACGGCTTGGAAGCCGGAGGTCGAGCGTTGGAGATACCACGTATTGTTCGATGGGCGGAAGACTGCAGCGTCTGCTTTGCCGTCGCCATCGTAATCGCCCGGAACTGGAACGTCGGTTGCGACTCCGAAGGGGAAGGCGTAAAACGTGCCGTCTTCGGACCGCAGGACGAACCATTCGCCTGTCGATGGACGCCAGAATGCGAGGTCCGCCTTGCCGTCGCCGGTGTAGTCAGCCGGAACCGTTTTGTCGGTCGACGACCCGAATGCGAACGCACGACTGCCGCCGTCCGAGCTTCGAAGGTACCACCATTCGCCGCCGCCTGAACCGCCGTTCGGGCGATAGATCGCGATGTCCGCCTTACCGTCGCCGTCGTAATCCGCCGCGACCGGCTTGTCGCCCGCGATCCCGAAAGGCGTCGTCGTCACCTGGCCGTTCGACGATCGAAGCGTGAACCACGTGTTACTTGAAGGACGAAACACCGTCGCATCCGCCACCCCGTCGCCGTCATAATCGGCTGGCATTGGAACGTCGCCGGTCGATCCGAACGGGAACGCAAAGAACGTCGAATCCTCGCTCCTCAAAACAAACCATTCGCCCGTCGAAGGCCGCCAGAACGCAACATCCGTTTTACCGTCACCAGTGAAATCCGCCGGCACGATCGTGTCTGTCGACGCGCCAAAAGCAAACGCCCGATTCACACCATCACTTGACCGCAGATACCACCATTCACCACCACCGCTTCCACCC
>JBGTKY010000004.1:0-113093 GCA_041744395.1 Pyrinomonadaceae bacterium
TACAAATTTTCAGGAAGAACCCACGTCGCTCTATCAGCAGTTTGAGCCGCTCTTATTTCGCGAAAGGTCCGACGCAGTCGGCATCGGCCAGAGTTCCCGAAGGCGGTTAAGTTTTGGCATTGATTTCTTCGATATCAATAATAACGGTTTTGAAGATATGCTTTTTGCCAATGGGCATATTGAGGATAACGTCAGCGATAATTCGCTAACGGTAACATTCCCTCAGCAGAATTCTCTCTTTTTGGCCTCGGGCGACGGCAAGTTTGAGGACATCTCTGACTCTTCAGGCAATGCACTCGCGGATATACAGGTAAGCCGCGGGCTGGCGACCGGAGACTTCAATGGTGACGGCCTGCTCGATTTCGTGGTCAATAACAACGGCGGTACGGCTCAAGTCGCGTTCAACCGGACGGCACAGAAAGGTAATTTCGTAATTCTTTGGCTTGAAGGCACGAAGGCGAATCGAAGTGCGATCGGAGCACGGGTCGTCGCAAAGATCGGCGAACGGACTATCGAACGCCAAATAATGGGTGCGCAGAGCTACCTTTCGATCAGCGACCTGCGGCTTCACTTTGGGCTTGGCGATGCAGCGGCCATCGACGAACTTACAATATACTGGCCGGGTTCCGGACCGCAAAAACTCGCGTCGCTCGCCGGTAACGTCTTCTATTACGTTCGCGAAGGAAATGAGCCTGTCGCATTCGTCCCCGGCGAACGCCAGATCGCACCTTAAGACGCCGAAACCTGTTTTGATGACACTTCGAGCCTTATTTTTGTGTGTGTCCGTCGCTTTGACCCTCTCCTGCGGGGGTGATGTGCCGCAGCCGTCATCGGCCTCACATAACGAAGCAATTCGAGCCTTCTACGTCGGACTCGCTGCTCTCGATGCAGGCGACGACCGCCGAGCCCGCGAAGAACTGTTAAAGGCGACAGATCTTGCTGCGGGTGAGCCTGCGGGATGGAACAATCTCGGAGTTCTTCAATTGCGACAGCGCGACCTTCAGAATGCTCAGTCCTCGCTCGAAAAGGCGACTTCATACGCTGCAGATGATCCCGTTATCGCTCTAAATTCTGCACTTCTTGCTTTGAATCTGGGTGACAATGTTTCAGCCGCAAAGGGCTTCGAAAGGACAATTTTGCTTGCTCCAAAGGATCAAACTGCTCGTTATCTTTTGGCCGACATGCGCGAACGCGAAACCAATGACGAAGCGGCCTTAAAACTCTTTCAAGAGATAAGCTCGTCGCTTCCGCAGAATACGGCTATCAAGCTAGAGATCGCTCGCCTCCAGGCAAAGCTCGGCCGTGCCGACGACTTCCGAACAACTGTTGGAACCATCGAAATGCCGGCTGAAAAAATCCCGGCCGAAGCCATTCAGCCTTGGGAAGATCTAAAAACAGCGGCGACATCCGGTGATCTGCGTGCCGGAACGACGCAGGTTTCTTTTGTCAGGAACGTCCTTCTGCGCGAACCATGGTTTCGTGAAGATCTCGCTGGCTTCAAGCCTGACGAAACGACGATCGGCACGCTCATTTATCGGCCGATTAAGTTAGCCATCCCCGACTTCCGTCCGGCTGAGCCCGATGCCGGACTGTCCTTTCAGCCAGAGGCAATTGGCAACGAACCGGTAAGGTTTTCGAAAGCAATATACCTCGACGGCGATTCCGCGGCCGTCTTGGCGACATCGAACAATAACGGTGTCTCAATAGGCGATATCAACATTGGCCACGGGGCCGACCGCACGGAACAGATCGCCGCATTCGACTTTGACTTCGATTTCAAAAACGATATTGCCATCGCCTCGGATAAAGGTTTTAGGCTTTTTCGGCAGGTCGACAGCGGACAGTTCTCCGACGTGACGGCTGCAACGAAGCTCTCGGCCGAAGTAGTTTCAGGTACATATCTTGGCGTTTGGCCGCTAGACGTCGAACATGACGGCGACCTCGACCTAACACTGGCCCGTCGCGACGGCCCGCCCCTCGTACTGCAAAATAATTCCGACGGCACTTTTACGCCTTTGACTCCGTTTGCGAATATCACGAATATCCTTGACTTTGCCTACGCGGATATCGACGACGACGGCGACGCCGATGCGATCTTTCTGACCGCAGATGGCAGGCTGCGACTATTTGAGAATGAACGAGGCGGCATTTTCAAGGAACGAGAAATTCCCGTTATTGGCCGAATCGACGGGTTTGCCATCGGCGACGTTTCGGGGGACGGACGGTTGGACATCGTTACTCTCGGTGAAACGATCAGCCGGCTAACCGACTCAGGAAACGGACGCGAATGGGATGCCGGAACACTCTCTCCGCGTCCTGCTGATATTGTCTGCGAATGCCGTTTGCTCATCGCCGATCTTGATAACAACGGTGGCAACGACATCGTTGTTGGCGGTAAGACAAAATCGGTGATCCTCTCACTCACGGACGGCGAGAGTTTCGCCGCTCTGGGTACGCCCATCGATGCCGATGTGTCTTCCGCGGCTGACATGAATTCGGACGGCAAGCTCGACCTGATCAGCTCCGCTCCAGACGGGCGACCCGTCCAACTGATCAATCAAAGTCCGAAGGGTTATAGCTGGCAGGTGTTTCGTCCGCGGGCGGGCAGGACCAAAGGCGATCAACGCGTAAATTCCTTCGGCATCGGCGGGGCGATGGAGATCCGATCCGGGACACAAACACAAAAGCAGCTCATCACATCGCCACGAGTTCATTTCGGCCTTGGTCAACAAAAGATGACCGACGTTCTCCGCGTCATATGGGGCAATGGTTCTGTGCAGGCCGAATTCGATCTCGCATCCGACCAAGTGATCGCTGCCGAACAGCGTTTGAAAGGTTCGTGTCCGCATCTATTCACCTGGAACGGCGAGCGGTTCGAATTGGTGAAAGACGCCCCGCCGTGGAGCCCGGCACTTGGTTTGAAGATAAACGCACAAGATACCTACGGCATTCTTCAGACCGAAGAGTGGTTCAAGATCCCGGGCGAGTCGCTTCAACCGAAGGACGGCTCATACGAATTACGCATCACGGGAGAATATTGGGAGACATTCTACTTAGATAATTATCGACTGCTCGCGGTAGATCACCCCCACGACAACGAGGTATTCACTGACGAAAGATTTGCAATTCCTCTCCCGCCGCTAAAAGTTTTCACGACTTCATCCCGGAATCAGTTCGCGTCCGTGACCGACCATAACGGTACGGATGTAGAAGCGGCCGTCGCCGAGCTTGACGAACAATATCTAGACGGCATCACACGTGGCAAGTTTCAGGGTGTGGCTGAGGACCATTTTGTCCAATTCGAACTCCCGGTTGACGCGCCGACGGATCGCCCGCTGAAACTTATCGCAGACGGTTGGGTCCATCCGACCGACGCATCGATCAACGTTCAGCTCGGGCAAAGCTCTTTTGAATCGCCGCGGAGCCTTAGCCTGGAGGTCGAGGACGCCAACGGCGAATGGAAAGCCGCTGCCGAGAATCTCGGCTTCCCGGCCGGCAAGATGAAGACCGTGCTGATCGATCTTCCAATCGGCGTAAAACGCTTTCGGCTTCGTACCAACATGGAGATCTACTGGGACAGGCTTGCATGGGCTTCCGATGTTCCTGATGCACAAAACATAACGCACGCTCTCGAGTTAGCTTCGGCAGAGCTTCGCTATCGCGGTTTTTCTGTGATCGAGAAGGCCAATGCCTCGTCTCCGGAAAAGCCGGTCTATGACCAGATACTTTCGACCGGCCAGCGATGGCGTGATCTGGAAGGCTATTACACACGCTTCGGCGACGTCCGCGAGCTATTGACTGGCGTTGATGATCGGTATGTTTTAATGAACGCGGGCGATGAACTGATCTTAAAATTCCCTGCCTTGCCGCCGCCCGCATCCGGGATGAAGCGCGATCTTGTTATCATTGGGAACGGATGGATCAAAGACGGCGACCTGAACTCGGTGTTCTCAAAGACCGTGCTGCCGCTACCGACTCGGACGACCAATGACTATACTCGAACGCCCACCAAGCTTGAGGATGATCCGGTATTCCAAAAGCATCGCTCCGACTGGGAGCGTTTTCATACCCGATACGTCACGCCGCGGCGTTTTCGGAGAAGCTTGCAGACGGGCAATTGATCCATCTTATTAAATGAAAAAATACGGACGAGTTGTTGCGATAGTCTTTTTTGCTGCGTTGCTGGCGGTTCCATTTATCATCAAAAGCTACAACGAGCCGGCTTCGGCTACTATCGACACACAAACTGCACTTGACCGATACGGCTTCTATTTCGAAGAATCTGCGAAGCAGAGCGGCATTGATTTCACGCACTCTTCGCCGAAGCTCGATCCCAAACTTGATCACATTCTCCCCGTCATCGCTTCGATGGGAGCAGGCGTCTCGATCGTCGATTTCGACCGCGACGGTTGGAACGACATTTACTTCACCAACAGCGGCGAAGGCAGCCTCAATTCGCTTTATCGAAACAACGGCGATGGGACGTTTTCCGACGTTGCCCCTTCGCTTGGAATCGCGGACGTAAACGATTGTGAGACCGGTGTTTCGATGGGCGCCGTCTGGGGAGATCTTGATAACGATGGTTTCGAGGACCTTCTGCTATACAAATGGGGCAGGACGGAGATCTATAGGAACGTCGAAGGACAGCGGTTTGAAAGGTTGGAGAATACCGGATTTCCGGCGTGGGCAAACATCAATACCGCTATCTGGTTGGACTTTGACCGCGACGGACTGCTTGATGTTTTCCTCGGCGGGTATTTTCATGAGGATCTCAACCTCTGGCAGCTTCAGGACACGCTGATGATGCCGGAGAGTTTCGAATACGCTCGCAATGGCGGACGCAAATACCTATTCAAGAATCTCGGCAGCGGCCGGTTTCAGGATGTATCGAAAGAAATGGGGATCGAAAGCAGCCGATGGGCACTCGCCGCCGGTTCCGCTGACCTCACCGGAAACGGCTTTCCTGATATTTTTATTGCTAACGACTATGCCGTGTCAGAACTTTTCATTAACGAAGACGGCAAGCGATTCACCTCGGCCGGCGAATCCAGCGGCGTAGGTTTCGCGCCGAAGAGCGGTATGAACGCATCATTCGGCGACGTGCTTAATGACGGCCGGCTGTCGATCTACGTTTCTAATATTTCTGAGGAAGGAATTCTTCTTCAGGGAAATAACCTTTGGGTACCGCGTAAAGGCCCTTCAGGAACCGATCTGAAATACGATAATCAGGCAAATAATTTCGGTGTCGAACGCGGCGGATGGAGTTGGGCCGCACAATTCGCCGACCTCAACAACGACGGTTTTCAGGACCTGTTTCTGACTAACGGCTACATTTCGGCTGATAAGACAGCTAATTATTGGTATGATTATTCAAAAGTAACGGTCGGGCATAATACGATTATCGGCAATGCTACCAATTGGCCGGAGATCGGCAACCGCAGCCTAGCCGGTTTTCAGCAGAAGCGCGTCTGGCTCAACGACGGAGGCGGACGGTTTAACGAAATAGCCCTTGCGGTCGGCGTCACCGAAACATTTGACGGACGAGGCGTTGCCGTAGCAGATCTTTGGAATCGCGGCGTCCTAGACGTCGTAGTTGCGAATCAGAACGGGCCTGCACTGCTTTATAAGAATGTGCCGCGGCCGGGCAATTCGTGGATCGCCTTTGAGCTAGAGGGCACAGCGAGCAATCGTTCGGCTATCGGTGCGACGGTTACCCTATTTTGGAACGGCCAGCAGCAGCGTCAGGATCTGACGGGCGGCATCGGCTTTTGCTCACAGAATCAACGCCGTATTCACTTTGGTATCGGCCAGACCTCGGCCGTTGAAAAAGCTGAGATCCGATGGCCGTCAGGAAAGATCTCCGTTATCGATTCTCCGGAAATAGGAAAACTGCATAGGTTGAAGGAAGAATGAGCACTAACGTCTCAACAATTAATCCTGTGACAATGGGCGGCGATGCCGTCCCAATGAAGATGTGGGGCATCGACACCCGCTTCATCGCTCCGATACTTATCACACTGATCCTGCTCGTCGGTCAAGTCTCGTTCGGCATTCTCGAAAGCTATCCGCAGACCTTGACCGCTATCGCCGTCTGCATTCTGACCGAGATCATCCTTTCTTATATCGTGGTCGGCAAGTTTCCACACCTCGCCAGCGCATACATTTCTGGAATTAGCGCAGGTATTCTGATCCGCTCACCCGAGTTTTGGCCTTTCGCATTGTGTGCAGCCATTGCCATTGCCTCGAAATACGCTCTTCGCGTCAAAGGCCGGCATCTCTGGAACCCGACCAATTTCGGCGTCAGCTTTATGCTCTTCGTCGCCCCATTTGCGGTCGCGAGTCTTTCGATCCAGTGGGGCAATAATATCTACGCCATGGCCGTCATCTGGCTGCTTGGGGCTATCATCGTCTATCGCCTCAAGCGGCTGCATATTACGCTGACGTACGTCGCCGCGTTTTTGTTCTTCGCTTTTATTCGGAGTGCTTGGACGGGCCATGCCTTTTTGGCCGAGGTCGCTCCGATCACGGGGCCGATGTATCAGTTGTTCATATTTTTTATGATCACTGACCCGAAAACAACGGTCCGCTCGTCGAAATATCATCAGATCGTGGTGGTGCTGATGATCGCTTTTGTTGAGGCTCTGCTCCGCCTGACGGAGAACATCCATGCCCCGTATTATGCCCTTTTCCTCGTCGGCCCTATCGCCAATCTGATCGATATCTATTGGCTGACTCCGCGAAAGGAGCGAAATGAACTTGCCAATACCGCGGCCCCTGCCTAACAAAATGAGAAAGAAAGTTTGTAAGATTCATGGCACCATTATGCTTTCGGAAGTGGCCAAAATAGCTTATGGCTTACCCGGGCCGCCGATCGGGTATCCCGATGAGATGAAACGCTTTCCCAATGCAAACACCGAGGTGTTAGGCGGATGTTGTATCGAAATCGGAGACGACGGCAAATTGCTATCGCCAACGAATGAAGCGGTTCTTTATTGCCCGGATTGCAGGCAGGCGCAAAAGGAATTCCAAAGTTCTTCGAATTAAAAGATGCAACATCGCCTGTGTCATGTTGCATCTGTGATACACTCATGCTACTATTCTCTCCTCAAATTTTCTGAAAAGGAGAAACTCTATGAGTACAAGTACTGCAGCTAGCTCAAACAATATTGCTTCCGCAATGATCGCCGAAATGGAGGTCGAAGCGGCTACGACCCGCAATTGCCTTGAACGCATTCCGGCCGACAAGTTTGCGTGGAAGCCCCACGAAAAGTCGATGGAATTCGGCCGACTCGCGCCGCACATCGCTGAGATGTTCAGCTGGACGGCGGTAACGCTTCAGCAAGCCGAGCTGGATTTTTCTAAGTGGGATTACCAACCCTTCGAACCGCAATCGGCCGAGGAACTTGTTGAATTTCTGGACAAGAATGTCGCCGAAGCGGCCGACACACTTCGGAATACACCGGACAAGGTCTTCATGGAAAACTGGACGATGCGAAACGGCGAAACTGTCTATTTCACGATGCCAAAGGTCGCCGTGATGCGGTCGTTCGTTATGAATCATATTGTTCATCACCGCGGACAGCTTTCGGTCTACCTTCGACTGAACGACATTGCCGTACCGTCGATCTATGGCCCATCTGCCGACGAAGGCCAGATGTGATCAAATAAAGATCATTACCTTGCGACGGGTCTCCACAGCCCGTCGTTTTTGCTTTTGATAGCAAAAATGCGAGAATTGGGCTTCGTTTTAGCCATGTCGGATTCTGAATTAATTCAAAAACTTTTCGATGGTGACACGCGTTCTATTGCACGTGCAATTACGCGTGTCGAAAGCGGCTCCGATGGTGCAGCTGAGCTCATGAAGGCCGTTTTCCCAAAAACCGGCCGCGCTTTGGTCATCGGCATTACGGGTTCACCGGGCGCCGGCAAATCCTCGCTTGTCGATAAGCTCGCTCTTCATTACAAGAACGCCGGCGAGAAGATCGGCATCGTCTGCATTGATCCGTCAAGCCCGTTTTCCGGCGGAGCGATACTCGGGGACCGCATCCGGATGTCCACGCTTGGGCTCGACAAGAATATATTTATTCGTTCAATGGCAACCCGCGGTAACCTCGGCGGGCTATCGCGGGCAACCGTCGACGCAGTTGCGATCCTAGACGCGGCTGGTTTCGATAAGGTCATCGTTGAAACGGTAGGCGTTGGCCAGGATGAGGTCGAGATAGTAAAGACCGCGGATGTCTCGGTTGTTGTCCTCGTCCCCGGGATGGGCGACGACATTCAAGCGATCAAGGCAGGCATCATGGAGATAGGCGACGTCTTTGTCATCAACAAAGCGGACCGCGAAGGCGTGTTGAGGACGCAAAAAGAGCTCGAATCTCTATTATCGCTGGCCCATCGCCCCGATATGTGGAATCCGCCGATCGTTCCCACCGTCGCGACCGAATCCAAGGGCATCGAAGACCTTGCCGCGGCCATCGAAAACTATAGGGAATTTGAGCAGGAAAACAAAGATTCCAGCCTCGTCCGCCGCCGGGCGATCGCACGCTGGCGTCTGGTCGAACTTGTGCAGGAACGGCTTCTGGAACAAGTGATGAGTCGGCCCGGGACGAGAGAAGCTCTCGATAACATGGCTGCCGACATTGCCCTAAAGGCGATCGATCCGTATTCGGCGGTTGAGAGAATTTTAGGAGATCAATGAAGATCAATCATTTAGGCATCGCAACAAACGGCATCGACGAAGCCCTCAAATTCTGGCAGGACGCTCTCGGGCTGGAGAATGTTCACACCGAGATCGTTGAGGATCAAAAGGTTCGGGTCGCGATGCTCCCGATCGGCGAGAGCCGTGTCGAATTGCTCGAACCGATCGCCGATGATTCGCCGATCAGCAAATTCATAGAAAAACGAGGCGGCGGGATCCACCATATTGCGGTTGAGGTCGATGACATCGTTGCATCGCTCGCAAAGTTAAAGGAAAACGGTATAAAACTCATCGACGAAGATCCGCGAATCGGTGCCGAAGGTTGCCTTGTTGCATTTGTCCATCCAAAGTCCGCAAACGGAGTGCTCCTTGAATTGGTGCAAACCGTGAAATAGCTCGACGCATCCTAGTCGTTTACTGTCTATTTTGGTAAGATTTGAGTTTGCAAAAATTGCGGTCATTATCTTAGAAACGTTTCTGTATAAAGTGAGGAATTAAGCATTGAGTAATTTAACAAAAGGCCTGATCTTATTGTTGGTCGTTCTCGGAATAGGCGCCGGGCTGGTTTTCTGGAAGAGCAAGGTCGGTAGCCAAACTTCCGGTTCATTCAACAGCATTACAAAGGAAGAGGTCGAACTTCTGGTAGCCGATGTTGCCAAGCAGAACCCCATGGCTCTCAAACGCCTTGGCGAAGACCCGGAAATGCGGAAAGAGCAGCTTGAGAACCTCAAGCAGCTTTTCGCGTTCGCAAGTGAAGCACAACGCGAGGGCACGGCCAACGAGCCGCAAAATCGTCAGGAACTTGAGAACATCCGCACCGAAGTGATCGCCGTCAACTATGACCGCGAGATAAATGCGGACAAGGGACCAATGCCGCCATTTGGTTTTATCGGCGAAGACCGCGTTCAGGCGTTTTGGGGACAGGGTGAACAGCCGGAACAAAGCTTCTTTGCGAGTCTTAAGGACAAGATCGGCCTAGGTAAACGCGACAACGAACTTGCTTTTCAACGATTCCTCGATACCAAGCTTGCTCTTTTGAAAGCCAGCAACCCGCAGATGAAAGATCGTGAGATCTCCGAAGAAGAGCGTACGCAGGCTCGAGAGTTCTTTGCCAAGATAAACATCTACGAACAGGAATATCAGGAAAAGGTCGCAAACGGCGAGCTTTCGAAAGAGATTCAGGACAAGGTCAATCTGCAGGTCAAGCTGCAGCAGGCTCAGTTCCTAGCACGCATCTTCTCGGAAAAACTTGCAGAAAAGACCAAGGTTACTGACGAGGAGATCGCAGCCTACATTGCGGCCAATCCGGAATATGACCTGTCGAGTAAAAAGAATAAGGCTGATGAGGTGCTTGCCCGTGCAAAAACTGGTGAGGACTTTGCCACACTAGCTAATGAGTTCAGCGAAGATCCCGGCAACGGTACGGGCGAAGGCGGCACGAAACGCGGCGGGCTGTATGAAAACGTTCGGGTAGGCCAGATGGTCAAGCCTTTCGAAGAAGCTGCTCTCGCTCTCGAACCCGGTCAGATCTCGCCCGGGCTTGTCGAAAGTGATTTCGGATACCACATAATCAAGTTGGAGAAAAAGGCGAGTCAGGGCGAAGGCGAAGATGCACAGCAAACCTATGACGTCCGCCACATACTTATCTCGACCGGCTTTAAGGATCCGGAAAACCCGATGGGACGCGAAATGCCTGTCAAAGAGTTTGTCCGCCAGAAACTTGAGACCGAACGCGAAAAGAAATTGCTGGATGACATAGTTGCAAAGAACAACGTGCAGATACCGGACGATTTTTCGGTGCCTGAGATTTCCGATGAACAGATCCAGGAAATGATGAAGAAGCAACAGGAACAGCAGCAGATCATCAATACGCCGGGCGGACATTCTGAGGACGACGGACACGACCACAGTGCTCCGCCGCAGCCGCCACCGGCTCAGTAGTCAGTTCACGATTCAGTGGCCGGTGCCGATCTTTCGACACCGGCCTTTTTCTTTATGCAGCTCGGCGATTATCGAATTGAGGTAGTTCCGGATACGGAATTCAGGCTTGATGGCGGAGCAATGTTCGGCGTCGTACCTCGAGTTCTGTGGGAACGGGTCTGCCCGCCGGACGAACTCAACCGGATAAAGCAGCAGATGAACTGCGTTTTCATCGACACCGGCAAAGAGAAAGTGTTGATCGAGACCGGCATCGGCGAGAAATGGACCGAGAAAGAAACGAACATCTACGGCATTTTCCGCGAAAACCCATTTGCTGAGACGCTATTTGAAAGAACTCGCTGCCGTCCCGAGGACATTACGATCGTCGTCAATACTCACCTCCACTTCGACCACGCCGGCGGAAATACGATTTGGGGTGATCAGTCGTCAATGGTCGGTGGCCATCCGGCCTCGGGCAAGCCAATTACCGCTTTTCGCATTCCGCATTCAGCTGTGCCCCAATTCCCGAATGCTCGTTACCTCGTTTCCAACCACGAACTCGAACACGCCGAATCGCCGCACGAACGCGACGGGGCGAGCTATTTGCCCGAAAACTGGCGGCCAATGATCGAGACGGGCCAGCTTGAGCCGATGCCGGATGAATACGAACCCATTCCAGGCCTAAAGCTCCAGACCATCCGCGGACATTCCGAGACAATGCAGACCTGGCGGCTCGATCGGGGCGGCAAAACGATGTACGGATTTGCTGACCTCATCCCGACCCGCCACCATATCCCGCTCCCATGGATAATGGGTTATGACCTTTATCCGACCGAAACGTTGACGTTCAAGAAAGAGATACTGCCGCAAGCTGCAGAGGAAGGATGGCTGTGTCTTTTTTATCATGATTTTGAAACGCCACTTTGCACGCTCGGTGCTTCCGAGGGCAAAATCAATGTAAGACCGATCGAAGGATAATTTCATGAAATATTCAACTCTTCTACTCACCATAGTTGTTCTACTGATTTCGGCTCACATTGGAGCCGCGCAGTCGCAAGACCAGAAAGACCGGGAATCATTCATCAGTAATGCGAAGCTCTTAGAGCGGCGGCCTTTCGATTCGAACGCGGGAGCGGCGCGTGAATGGGGTTTCAAATGGCTGGTCGAGACGGATCAAGTTTCGGTTGTCCTCTGTTCTGATACTTTGGACCTGATCCCCAAAAAGAAGAATCGATTTAAGTCAGAGCTGACGATGCAGTTCACCTTTGGACAGGCCGTCTTCAAACTGGAGAACCCGGCACAGAAGGATGACGAGAGCGCGGCTCAGCTTGCAGGAGTTGAGAGTATGCTTCGGGCGTACGAGATCATGGTGATCGAGAATTCGAAAGCTAAAAATGCCGATCTTGATGGACTTGTGACCAAGCGAAACAACGGAGAACTTAAAGCACTTGTTGACTCTAAAAAGTGCGAAAGCAGATCCGGCCAATCAAAATGAAAGAAAAAGTGACTATCGGAATAATCGGTGGCTCTGGGCTTTACCAGATGCCGGAGTTGGAAAATGTGCGGGAGCAGGTGGTAGAGACGCCGTTTGGTTCACCGTCAGACGCGTTCATCATCGGCGAGTTGGATGGGGTGACGGTGGCGTTTCTGCCGAGGCACGCTCGCGGGCATAAGTTCACACCGACGGAAGTGCCGTATAAGGCGAACATCTACGCGATGAAGCTTCTCGGCGTGGAATACATCCTATCGGTTTCGGCGGTTGGATCGCTGCAGGAGCAATATGCTCCGACCGACATGGTTATCCCCGATCAGTTCTTTGACCGTACGCGTGCCCGGGCGCAGGAATCGACGTTCTTCGGCGAGGGCATCGTCGGCCACGTTACTTTCGCCCATCCGGTATGCGACGAACTAGGCGACATTCTCGAAGCAGCGTGCAAAACGGTTGGCGTCAAGACCCATCGCGGCGGCACTTATCTGTGTATGGAAGGCCCCGCGTTCTCGACCAAGGCGGAATCGATGGTTTACCGTCAGTGGGGCATGGATATCATCGGGATGACCAATCTGCAGGAAGCCAAGCTCGCCCGCGAGGCCGAGATCGCCTATGCCACGCTCGCTCTGGTCACCGATTACGACTGCTGGTACGAAGGCCACGACGACGTCACGATCGACATGGTCGTGGAATATTTGAACAAGAACGTCCGAAACGCTCAGCTGATCTTAAAAGACGCCGTCAAACGCGTCGCCGCAAAGGAAACGCCGAACCAGTTCGCCGGTGCGATCAAGAACGCCATCTTCACCGCCCCCGACCATTGGCCCGCCGAAACCGCCAAGAAGCTGGAGGCAATTATCGGAAAGTATGCCTCGAAATAACTGTCGATGACCGGTCTAACTGAAAAAGACAACGAGCTATTAAAACGAGTTGATGAGGTGCTCCATTATTTATGGGACCCGATCGGACTACGCGGCGTGCCTGAAGCCCGCGACGAATATACTTCTTACGCGGGCGTTGTGTTTAGTATGCTGAAGAGAGGAACGGACAATAACGAAATAAGTAGATATCTCGTCCGAATTCGAGCTGATCATATGGGTATGGGCCGCGCGGATGAAAGCACGGGCGAGGACGACATTGCCGAGATTCTGGCCAATTGGAAAGAGATTGTTTTTCCTTAACACGACGCCCCGAAGGCCGGTAAACTCTAACACAGCATTCTACATCTAATTCAAGTTATGAAAATGTACCTCTACGCACTCTTCCTGCTACTTGCGGCATTCACTGCCACGGCTTCGGCACAGCGGAATGTTACGCCGGTGATCGACTTGGATCCGATTCTTGAGGCGGATGCGACGCATAATCTTGATGTGGCGAGGCAGGCGTTCGGGCCGGCGCGTAAGGCTTATAAGCAGGTGCTTATGCGATTCGAAGAAACGTACGCGGCGTATCCCGACTTCTCAAAAATAGACGAATTTCTCTATCTCGCCGGAATGAGCAGCTATTATCTATCCAAAAACGAAGGCCGCCAGAAGGTGAATCTGAAGGTCGACAAGGAACGCGAACGCTATAACCCCGAACGGCTTCGCGAAGACGCGGTCGCTTATCTGAGTTTAATGATCGAAAAAAATCCGGACACGAGATATCGCGACGAAGCCGAGAAAACCCTAAAAGAGATCAAGCCCGGTTAATAGCCCAGCTTGAACTCCTTACTTAGGTCGATAGCGGTCTAAGAATTTTGATTCCGTCGCCAAGTTCATCGAATCGTCAGCCGCTTCTGGGCATATGCGACCAGATGTGTCGCACTTACATACCTGATCTCATACTCGCCCTTCGCTTTCGGCAACGAATCGAAGGTGACCGTTTCACTAAGACCTCCACGCAAATTTCGACCGGCAATTATTTGCGAAGGGTTTTCAACTCTTACTATCTGAATTCTTGTGTTCGGACTGATATCGCCGACAATTCGGACATCAATTGACCCACCCGCTTCGGCTGTTTCCGTTGCTTCGATCTCGGCATTTGGCGGTGTCGATCGAAAAGGGATCGATGTGACGATCCGTCGATCCGGAGTGGTGATCAAGCGTAGCTCATATGTCCCTGGTGTATAGGGAACGTGGAGCGAGACCAACTCGTCGCCAACCTTCAACTCTGTCTGGGTGCCCGCACCCGCGTTGGTATGGATCGGGCTTCCCGGCTTAGCAAACAATAATAAATAGGGCTGCTTGTTACCGCTGATCCTAATATCTATCGGGTATGAAGCGATCCCCTGGCCAGGCAATTCGACCTTGACGCCGTCGGCCGATGTGGCAGTTTGGAGTGCAGGGCCCTTCATTTCTAAGCGGACGCCACGTGAGGTTCGGCCCACTGAATCTAGGGCAAATTCTTCATCGCAGGTTACAGAAATGTCGTAAATACAGTCTTCAAGGTTCAAACCATCCGTCACCCCAGCTTTCCTACAGGCCGCCTCGGCCTTTCGCTTAGTTTCTGCGTCAAAATCGGCTAGGGTCGTGTGACGCTTTGGAAATTCCATATCGGCAAAACCTTCCGCGGACTCGCCTGCTGCATAATCAAACAATGAGGTTTTTGATGTTACCCGCCAACTTTCTCCAAATATCTTGTATAACTCGTTGAATCCAACAGGAGCTAAAAGAAGATCGCCTTCAGCGGTTCGAATATCATCCTTGCGGTCAACGTTTCGGTCACCAAGCAAGCCGCGGGATCGCGAACCAGGCGGAACGGAAACATTGATCTTCCCAACCCATTTCGAGCGCAATACCGCCTCGAAAACGTAACCGTCTGCCGAAACTCTTATAATGTTTCCATTTCGCTGAAGGATCGCTCCGCTCGGGAGCCGATCCACCTCACCGGGATAAAGGACCCATTCCTCACCATTGACCATCACGCGTGCTGGAATACCTCCGTATACGGAAACACGGTCTCCCTTATAGCTCATCGCTGCAGCGGAATTCAGGGCTGAATACTTCCCGAGCGCAGCGTGTCGGGCCTGGACCTCGAAATCGTCGGTTTTAGCGAGAACAAATTCACCTACACCGTGAAACTCATATTTCAACCCATCATGCGTGCACATATGCGGGTCCCCCCTTGAACTCCCGCACTCTTCCTCTTTTGTGCACGAAATTGAAACCTGGGCCTCGCCGACGATTATGGACTGATCCGGTCCGCCAAAGAGATAGGCCGAATTGCTCTTGGCCTCGTCAGAACAACAATCGTAACAGTCTCCAGTTAGCGTCTTGTCCTGCTTTGGCCGATCCGGACCGAGTTGGAAAGGGTCGCCATCCAGTGAGAACGCACCTCGGCCCCAGTCGGCAAGACGAAGCAGGAAAGTCTCCGGGTTGGCATTTTCCGGACCACCCGACGAAGATGTTTCATTAGGCCCGGAAGCACGCGCCTGCATCGAATCCGGGAACCGACTGATTATCTTTTCGATCGTTATTGGCGCTTGGCCTGATTGGCTGCAGCTTGCGATCAGGTCCGCAACTCTCATCGAAATTGAGCGGTCCACACAGCGATCTTCCAGGTATTCCTTGAGGGGCCTGATCGCGTCTCCGTGAGCCTCCCTGTTCTGTTGTGCGTACCACTTTTTGTTACGTGCCACCATCTGTTCATACGGCGAAGGGCCCTGTCCTGTATGGCGCTCATTCAAATCTCTGCAACTCCTTTGATGCCGAGCAAGTTCTCTGTAGCTCGATACCATCCAGGCCTCCATAATCGGCGACGTATTGCCACCGCCAGAAGGTTCAGAAAGAATCTCAAAACTCCCTTGGAGAATCTTGCATGACCTTGGATCAAACTTAAACGCATTCGGTGGAAAAGAGTCGCCAGTCCCGGCTTTTCTTACTCGGTTATAGTCGCTACAAAGGCTTCCCGGCCCTCCGTTTTCTCCACATGAGTCCGCGAAAGAGTCTGCCGCTTCTTTAATGCTGCCCGGCTCATTGCCTAGCGTGGGGCCAGCAAAATCCTTTTTCGTGAGTGGGAAGTAAAACCCATCCCTCAATAGTGCGTGGCGAAGGAGAAATCCTGTGACCTCCTGACAATTCGAAACTTCATATTCACTCCTCTGACCTGACACGGGCTGGAGATAAACAAAGAAGGCGATAATGCCAACGGCCGCAAGAAACATTACCTTGCAATTCGCCAAAGACTTGATTGTTATTGAATGACTTTTCATTTGCAGTTCTCCTCTAACGGCCGATCGGCAGTCAACTAAATAGGGCGAACTCCGGTGCGGCATTGGCCATTCCGGAGCTGCTCAAGTTACGCGGAAGTTGTCTATAGCAAGAAGTTAGCCAGCCAAGGCGCCCCATCAAAGTTTCGAAAATTGCTGAAACGAGAAGGATTTATGCCTGCATGAGTATTATATGACCCGTGTCAAGCAAAATGTCGCCTCATAGCTGAACCAAACTCCGTCAAACGGGCACCCACCGCAACTCGCTCTAGCTCTAGCTCTAGCTCTAACTCTAGCTCTAACTCTAGCTCTAGCTCTAGCTCTAGCTCTAGTTCGAAGAGTAGCTTAGTGACCCAAACTGCAACGTCAATTGAGCTTTTAACGCGTGCTCGAATCGCAAAAATCCTCCGTGGCATGTAAAATGAACAGTGTTCAGTTATCGGTGATCCGTGGTCAGTTTTGCTGACAACCGGCCACTGACAACTGTCCACCGAAAAATATGTCATTAACAGTTGTAGGTTCGGTCGCGTTTGATGCGCTTGAGACGCCTTTTGGGAAACGCGATAAGGTTTTGGGTGGTGCGGCGACGCACTTTGGGCTGTCGGCGAGTTTTTTTACGGAAGTGAACGCGGTCGGTGTGGTCGGTGGCGATTTTTCTGATGCCGAATGGGACGTTTTTAAGCGTCACAATATAAATACCGACGACATCGAGGTCGTGCCCGACGGCAAAACTTTCTTTTGGAAGGGCCGCTACGATTACGACATGAACACGGCACACACGCTCGACACCCAGTTGAACGTATTCGAGACATTCGACCCGAAGCTTTCTGATAACTCAAAAGGCGCCGATCTACTTTTTCTCGCCAACATCCTCCCAATGCTCCAGAAAGGCGTTCGCGAGCAGTGTCCGGATGCAAAGTTCGTCGCAATGGACACGATGAACTTCTGGATCTCATCGATGAAAGAAGCCGTGATCGATACGATCAAGGTCGTCGACTGCATCATCATCAACGACGCCGAAGCCCGTCAGGTCACCGACGAACCGAGCATCTACAAGGCCGCGAAGAAGATCATGGACTACGGCCTTCGCGCGGTGGTCATCAAACGCGGCGAGTATGGCGCGACGCTCTTTACCAAAGACGGCTACTTCGCTGCTCCTGCATATCCGCTCGAAAGCGTTTTTGACCCGACCGGTGCCGGCGATACGTTTGCGGGCGGCTTCATGGGCTACCTCGCCGCACAGAATGAGATCGATGACGAATCCATGCGTCGGGCAATGATCTACGGCTCGGTGATGGCGTCGTTTAACGTGGAAAAATTCGGCACCGAACGCGTTGACGCCCTCGATTATCCGGAGATAAACGAAAGGTTCAAAGCTTTCAAGCAAATGACTCATTTCGACGACATCCCTTTCGAACGCTCGGCCGCAGCCTAAAACCGAAATTCGCCAATGGCAAAGCAGATGGACAATTCATACGTTGCATTCGAACGCCCTGCGTCGGCATTGCCCCACGCCGTCATCGGCATCGCGGTCTGTGCGCTACTGCTCGCCGGTGCCGCCATCGCGGTTTATTACGGCAGCCTCGGCCTCGCCGCCGTGTTTGGCATCTCTTTTCTCGGTGTCGCGGGCTACTCGTGGTTTGTCTTCGACCAGACAAGGCGTCTGACAGCGGCAAAAGGCGAAAAACTGATCGACTGGGAATCGGCAATGCCGGATATCCAGCGCCAGAGCCTTAACATCGAGGTGAACGAACTCTCGCGAATACTTCAGGTTGATACCGAGCAGATCAGCGATCTGCAGTCCGCCTATATCGTCGCCGAAGATCTTGCTCTGCGTCAGATCCAGCAGGAAGAGAACGTTCCGCTTCTCCGTCATGTCAGCGTCAGCGGTGTTCCCTTCGACGCGGTCTTTGTTAAAGGCGAAATAGTCGTCTGTTGTGAAGTTTCGTTCTTAATAATTCCCGAACTCCGCCAAGACCGCGTTGAGGCAATGATGCGAAAGATCGCCCAGGTAAAGCTCGAACTCGACCGGATGAACATCGGCATGGACGTACGGCTGATGTCCGTTTTGATAACACAATTGACGCCCGAGGACGAAGATCATCTCAGACGCACGTTGGGAACGAAACGATTTTCCGAAACGCCTGTCGATATCGACATCCGGCTTCTCGATTTTGAGGCGTTGCAGCGGATCTATGTTACCGATTGACCTCCGCTCTTATTGAATGAAAATGCTGGAAAACAAAGTAGGAATGATATTTGGCGTCGCGAACAAACGTTCGATCGCCTGGGCTTGTGCCGCCGCGTGTGCCGAACATGGTGCAAAGCAAGCGTTTACCTTTCAGGGCGAACGACTAAAAGAGAACGTAGAAAAACTCGCCGGCGACCTTAATGATTCGCTCGTTTTACCGTGCGATGTCACAAACCAAGCCGAGGTCGATGCTGCCTTCGATGCTGTGAAGGCAAAATACGGCCGGCTCGATTATCTCGTCCATTCGATCGCATTTGCACCAAAAGAATCTCTTGAAGGCGAATTTGTTACTACGACGCGAGACGCATTTCGCACCGCACTTGAGATCAGCGCGTTCTCGCTTACACAAGTTTCGCTCGCGGCAGCTCCGCTGATGACCGAAGGCGGAAGCATCGTCACGATGACCTACTACGGTGCCGAAAAGGTCGTTCCGAACTACAACGTAATGGGTGTGGCTAAGGCCGCTCTTGAATCATCGGTCCGTTATCTGGCAGCTGATCTCGGTAAACAGAATATTCGCGTCAATGCGATCTCCGCCGGCCCGCTCAATACCCTTTCTGCTCGCGGCGTTAAGAACATGGGCACATTGCTCGGCTACGTTGGCGAAAAATCGCCGCTGAAGCGGAACGTGACCGCATCTGAGGTCGGCAATACTGCTCTCTTTCTAGTAAGCGATCTCGCCTCGGGAATTACCGGCGAAACGATATACGTCGATTGCGGATATAACATTATGGGAATTTAGTTCGGAGTTCCGCCTTTAGGCGGCCCAATTCCCGTTAAAACGCCCAAAGGCGGCACTCCAAACAATGGCAGAAACTGACGCAAATAAACCGAAGAAGAAGAAAGATTCCGGTAAATCGCCTGAACCGATCACCGTCGCTGAGGCAAAACGCAGACAGGTTGAACCCGGTTACTGGAAGCTGACAGATGACGAGGTATTGCTTCGCTCGCCGGAGCCGGAAGACACATACAAAACGTCTGATTCGTGGCGTGTATTCCGCATCATGGGCGAATTCGTTGATGGTTTCGATAATCTCGCAACTATTACTCGGGGTGTCTCGATCTTTGGTTCGGCTCGGACGAGAGAAACCGATCCGATGTACATTGCCGCTCGCGAGACCGCGAAATTGCTGGCCGAACGCGGCTTTGAGATCATCACCGGCGGCGGACCGGGCATAATGGAAGCGGGCAATCGCGGTGCGTTCGAGGCCGGCGGCGTTTCCGTGGGCTGCAATATCGAGCTCCCGTTCGAACAATCCGGCAATCCCTACCAGACAAAATCGCTGACCTTCAAGTACTTCATGGTCCGAAAGACGATGTTCATAAAGTACAGCAACGCCTACATGATCTTTCCCGGCGGCTTCGGAACGATGGACGAATTGTTCGAAGCTTTGACACTCATTCAGACACGCAAGATCCGTAATTTCCCGGTCGTTCTATTCGGTTCGCAATATTGGCAGGGAATGCTGCAGTGGATCACATCGATGATGCTCAACGAGCATAACATCTCACCCGAAGACCTGAACCTCATTCACCTGACCGATTCACCGGAGGACGCTGTCGAATTTATCGTTAAGACTTGCGGGGCCGAACCCGTCAGGTTGAAGGATCAATTACCGTAACGTCTCCGTCATCCAGTCAAGGTAGCCCGCGGCGGCGTACGACGTTTCGATCGCCAATATTTCCGGCGTTTCATAAGTGTGCTCCGCCAGAAGAAGCTGCTCGATCTCGGTATATTTTTCCGGCAGCGATTTTATTAGCAAAAGGTGCTCCCCATCTTCCTGCACCTCGCCTTTCCACATATAGAACGACGTCATCTTCGGTAAAACTTGAACGCAGGCCGCAAGCTTTTCTTCGACGATCCGACGCGCAAGTTTCCGTCCCGATCCCTCATCCGCAACCGTCGTCATCACGATCATAAGCATAACTAGAGTCGTCTATCGTTCGTTGGCGGCAGTTACCAGGCGTCCATCAAAATTCGCAAGCAGTAGGACCATTTCATCGATCAATGCGACACGCTGACGCGTTTCGGCGACACCATTGACGAGCATCGAAAACACAAGCTGTTCGCCGGACGCCGTTGTGATATAGCCTGAAAGGGCTGACACCTGATTGATCGTTCCGGTCTTGCCTCTCACGTTGGCTTCCGCACGCGTGCCCTTGAATCGGTTTCTCAACGTCCCGTCAACGCCGCCGACCGTAAGGCTGTCCCGCCATGCCTGCGAAAACTTACTTCGGTTCGCCATGTAGGTGTAGAGCTGTACGACGGCATTTGGAGTGATCAGATTGTGACGCGACAGACCGCTTCCGTCCGACTGCAGAACAGCGTCCTCCGCGACACCGATCTCCTTTAGAAATCCTCTAACTTCTCCAGCACCGAGTTCGGAACTGGTGCGAGATTGCACCGTCGTTTCAACAACAGTCAGCAAACCCGTCCGTGCCCGCGACCATTCTCCAAGAGTCCAGAGCAGCGTTTCCGTGTACATATTCTGACTCGGCTTCATTGTGTTGGCCGCGATCAGATCAAGCGGCGGCGATTCAATCTTGGCGATCTCTACATTGGTGGCGGGCGGGATGAGAGCTTTATCATTAATGGCAAACGCTCGGCCTGTGACTTTGATGCCTTTTTCTTCGAGCCTTTGCTTAAGCATCGTCACGAACATCTCAGCCGGCCGCGAAACGCTCACTGATCCGTCGTATCCGGCATTTCCAATAGGTAAATTCCCGCTGACCGCAATAATGTTTCGGTCGAGCGGTTTATGAATGCGAAGCGTACGCGGCGTCCCGGCCGCAGTCGTGGTGCACGTGTTGATAACCCGCATCAACAGGTGCTCGGGAGCGAGCCGAACACCGCAGGAATAACCGACGGGCCCCGGTGTAACACGCAAACCGACAGCATTGTCATTTATGGGAAGGGCCGAGACTTCGGCACCGTAATAAAACTGAAGGTCGTCCCATTCCCATCCGGTCGGCAGCGGGCTTCCTGAAAAATATGTCTCGTCACCAATGAGGTCGCCTTCGATCGATGTCACACCGGCTACGCCGATCGCGTCCGCCACACGGTCGATTCCCTTTACCCGATCGCCCTCGTTGAAGGTGTAAGAAAGCGAAACGTCTCCGCGGCCGAAGATACGAAGCGTCCCTTTGACCACACCATTCACCGGACTCGAATTAGCATATACCGACGTCACGAACCGGAAATCAGGCGAAAGACGCTCAAGTGCTGCCGCAACCGTGAAATTCTTCATGTTCGACGCCGGCATAAAGTACTTCTCGGCGTTGGACTCGAACAAAACATCGCCCGTCGTCAGTGAGGCAACCTTCACACCGATATTGCCGCGTCGAAATTCAGGCCGCGCGAGCCGTTCGGCTATCGCAAGCCGAAGATCGGCAACCGTCTGCACCGACCTCGCTGGAGAAGCAATTGGCGTTGAGGCCGGTGTCTGAGCAGTCGCGATCGTTGAAATGCTCAACAGGCAGATCAATAGTGCCCTAAACAATCGTGTGTGTTTCATGGTGTGTATTTTCACAGGGTGACGTGTTGCTGTAAAAGAAGATACCGCCGACCCCCCGATGAAAGAGCTACGATCACCGCGGGCCGCCGGCGTTTCAAACCAAGGAAAAAGCACTAATTGTTCTTCAGGACCTCTGCGTATTCACCGCTTTCCGTCCATTTCAGGATCTCGGAGACGCGCCAGATCGGGAACGGGTGCGAGAGGCCGGCGTTGATGATATCCGCCCAGAACTTATCGAGCTTGCTCTCGTCATAGCTCTTCTGAAATTCGCGGGCCTGCTCGAGGAACAGATCGTAATTGATCTTCGAGGCAAAAGTGCCTCCGGCCAGCTTCATCATGGTTCGACCAACGACATGCGGGTCTTGGACGACCAGCATCGCCGCTCGGTCACACGAAAGCTCCGCTCGGCGCATCCACGCAAGCAGTGCTCCCCGCATCGACGCAGTCAGAAGCTCCTTTAGAATTCCCGCGATCGGAAGCGAAGCCAACGGAATCGTTGCGAGAGCCAGGATCAAGTTTGCAGCCGTCAGGTAAAGGACGTGTTCGGCATGGATATGTCCGACCTCATGGGCGATGACAGCCAGCGTCTCTTCTTCGTTCAGCCGCTCGATCAGAGCAGAGTGGAGCACGATGATCGGCTTTTCGACGCCGCCGGTAAAAGCATTCACGACCGGATTCTGCTGTATGTACAGGTCCGGCATCGGAACTCCGAGCGTCGTACACGCGATCTGCAATTTTGCATGCAGATCGGGGCATTGCTTTGGCGTAACCTTGACCGCGCTTGCCATATATGTGACGCGGATCGCCGATTCGCCCGTAACCTCGAGCAATTTCTTTAATGCCGTGTCGATGCCGGGAATCGCGCGCAGTGCCGCAAGTGCCTTGCTATCTGCCGGATGGATGTATTTATGTTTGCTCAGGTCGGCAAATTTCTTGTGGGGTTCGTTAGAAAGGTGAAGCTTGCAGCGGCCGCAATTCGCCGTGTTGTTCTTGTACCCTTCCTTAACCGCGTTCTTCTGTCCGCAATAGCGGCACCGAACGAAGAGGCTTTTGGTTACCGCGGTCGAGTCGCCTTCCGCGTCAGATTTCTTTTTTGCCATATATTAAAGTTTAGTTTAGATGCTTAGTTTTATACAAACTGTTCGCCAAGCAAGTTGATCGGTGATTTTCGGGTGAAGTTCAACATTTCGGCTCGAGGCGGATGGCTGTTACACTCTCCGTAAAAATATTATGCAAAAACGAATGATCTATACGAACACACGGACCGTTCCGGGCCGCGAGATCGCGGAGATCCTTGGCGTTGTGACCGGCAATGTCGTCCAGACAAAACATATGGGCAAGGACATAATGGCAGCGTTCAGGTCCATGGTCGGCGGGGAGATCAGCGGCTACACTCAGATGCTGACCGAAGCGCGGCAGATAGCCATCAGCCGGATGGTCACGGAAGCACGCTCGATGGATGCCGACGCGATCGTGAATCTAAGATTTACGACCAGTTCGATCATGAGCAACGCCTCCGAGATCCTGGCATACGGCACCGCCGTTAAGCTTAGATCTTAGAAAGCCGGGCGACCGTCTCAACGTGATGCGTCTGCGGAAACAGGTCGATGGCGGAGACCGAATCGATCCGATAGCCGTTGTCGACAAATCGCCGCAGGTCACGTGCGAGGATCGACGGTTCGCATGCGACGTATGAAACTTGCTGGGCTCCGAGGGCGATAAGGTTATGTATCGTCTCTTTCTCCGTTCCGGCACGCGGCGGATCGAGCAAGATGAAGTCCGGTTCGGGGGCTTCACCGGAAGCGAGATAATCGCGTACGCTCGCCGCATAAAGGTCGATGTTCGCAAGCCCTGCCCGGTCGGCATTGCGGTTTGCAAAATCGACGGCACCTATGCTTTCCTCTACTCCAACGACCGCCGCAAATCGACGCGCCAGCGGAAGCGTAAACAGGCCAACTCCACAATACAGATCGAGAGCAGTCGCTCCGGTCGCATCGCCGATCGCAGATTCGACTAGTTTATCGATCAAAAACCGATTTCCCTGAAAGAAGGCCCGTGACGAAAACGCGAATCGTTCGCCCGCTGCCTCGACCGCGATGTCGTGAGTCGGTTCGATCAATTCAGGCGAGTAAAGCGAAACTCCGCCACCGTCGCCTGCCGCCGCATCAATCGCAAAGTTGTCGCCAGAAAACGTATCCCATTCCAGATCAGGGCGAAGCCGCGATAATTGCTGTTGCAGTTCGGGAACGAGAATTGGGCAATGATCAATATCTACAAGGTTGCGTGAATTACGCTGGTAGTACCCAATTTGGCGTGCCTGCGGGTCAACATGCCACTGTGCCCGAAGCCTATAACCAAACTCTGCCGGACTGGCGATCATCTCAATGTCATCGGTAAGCTCGATCTTTCCGATCCTCGTAATGCAGTCGTGGATCATCGCGACCTTTGCCGCAAGCTGCGCAGAATAATTCATCTGCTGAAAATCACACCCACCGCACGTACCGAAATACGGACATGGCGGCAAGACGCGGTCGGCCGAGGGTTCGATCACGTCTTCGATCTCGGCAAACGCTGTCTTCCCTTTAACCTCGCCGATCCGAATTCTTAGGCGGTCGCCGATAGCGGCCAAAGCGACAAAAACGGTCAGGTCTTCTGCAAAGGCAAGTCCATAACCGCGTGGGACGATCTTCTCTATCGTAACGTCAAGCAAATCACCGGGAGTGTATCTTTTGTTCAATGAATGTTCTCTACTTCGATCTCTATTCCGCCGACTATTCCGGCAAATATGTTATAGATGAGCCCGCCGATCAGGCCTCCGATAAATCCAAAAACACCGTACATAATAGGAAACGCAATGATCGCGATAATGCCGATCACAACGCCGCCGCCGCCCATCGCTAGTGCCTCACTGCCGCGTCCCGCACCTGCCGTCGCTCCGATCAACGACATTATGATGATCATCACGCCGTACAACAACCCGATGAGCAATCCGATAATAAAGCCCATCGCTCCGTAGATCTTTGCAATTGACAGTATTCCAACGCTCTTGATTCTAAGTTTATTCATTCTAGTTAGCTCCTGGTTTTTTATTAGGTAAGGCGTACCTTATTTACCATAAATTAGAATTGAATGAAAACTCGATTGCGATTTAGATCATTGAAACCTAAATTTGCCGACGCTTTTAATCTTTCGCAGCGTGATCAGATCGTCGTGATCTGTAAAAGAGAGATACACGACCTTCACAAGTAGAACAGGCCCAAACGCGGGATCCCGACCTCTTCCCTTAGCCGTTTCAACAACATCAGCCGCCACGTTTGGTCATACGCTTCTTTCGTCATCTCGGCCTTATAGCCTTTCAGTTGCGTCGAAACCTCTTTCTCCAATAGTTTTAGATGCTGCACGTCGTAATGGGATAGCAACGCCGCGTCGAGAAAATTTTCGATGTCAGACAGCGACCTATCGACCGCCTCAAAATCATTCGTTAATCCGCTGCTCAGTTCTGACAGACGTGCGATCGTCCGGTCAAGGTCTTCTCGAAGACTCTCGGCATGGACTTCGGAAAGATCGCCTATCGACTTCGTAAGGTGTGCCTCGATCTTTTCAATTGAAAAACCGTTGTCAGTTGTCGCCTCGGTCGGTTCGCTGTGGCTCCCGATCTGCGCCGTCTGCCATTCGGCGTACCTGGCCTCGACCTCCTCGCGACAAAATAGAAGACTTTTTATCGTTCGCGGGCCGGGTTTCTTGTCAAAGTTGTCAAAAACGGATTCGACCGCCCGGAGAACGATATGCAGCGGAATGCCTCTCTCCTTCCAGCCTTCGATCATTGCCCAATCGATCGGTGAAAGCAGCAAATGCTTTCCGCGACGGCGAACGAACGTATCCTCGATCTCGGTATAATAGTTGTAGTAATTCATCCGCGAAGGCCCGATCATTTTTAAGGCTATGACTATGTTAATCTATCGACACTATGGCAGACGAACGACGCGGGCGATTCGAAACATCATCGGGTATCGAAATGCCGAACGATTTTGGCCCAAGTAATACAAAACAAGTAGATTACGACACTGACCTAGGTGAACCGGGAACATTTCCATACACTCGCGGCGTCCGGCAAAGTATGTATCGCGGTCGATTTTGGACGATGCGGCAATACGCCGGTTTTGCCACAGCTCAAGAATCAAACGAACGCTACAAATACCTTTTGGCACAAGGAACGACCGGCCTCAGCGTCGCGTTTGACCTGCCGACCCAGATCGGCCTTGATTCTGACGATCCGCTTGCGTTGGGCGAGGTCGGCAAGGTCGGCGTAGCGATTGACAGCATTGACGATATGCTGACGCTGTTTGACGGAATTCCGCTCGACAAGGTCTCGACATCGATGACGATAAATGCGACGGCCTCGACTCTCCTGTGCCTATATCTGACGGTCGCAAAACAGCAGGGCGTCGCATTCGGCAAAGTAAGCGGAACCATTCAGAACGACATCCTGAAAGAATATATCGCCCGCGGGACCTACATCTACCCGCCGAAGCCAAGCCTTCGGCTAATTACTGACACCTTTGCATTCTGTGCCGCCGAGGTGCCGAATTGGAACACGATCTCGATCTCCGGCTATCACATCCGCGAAGCCGGTTCGACCGCCGCACAGGAGCTTGCGTTCACGCTTGCCGACGCTATTTGCTATGTTCAGGCGGCGATAGATGTCGGCCTGGCGGTCGATGACTTTGCCCCGCGGCTCTCATTCTTTTTTAACTCGCATAATAATCTGCTCGAGGAAATAGCTAAGTTTCGTGCCGCCCGCCGGTTGTGGGCGCGAATAATACGCGACCGCTTTGGTGCCAAAGACCCGCGTTCGCTTATGCTCCGATTTCATACCCAGACAGCCGGTTCGACGCTAACCGCTCAACAGCCCGAAGTTAATATTGTTCGCACCACGATCCAGGCTCTTGCCGCGGTGCTCGGGGGAACGCAGAGCCTGCATACCAATTCGATGGACGAAGCCCTCTCGCTCCCGACCGAGAATGCCGCCCGCATCGCTCTTCGGACCCAGCAGGTGATCGCGCACGAATCCGGCGTGGCCGACACGGTCGATCCGCTTGCCGGCAGCTACGCGATCGAGGAGCTAACGACACAGCTTGAAGAAATGGCGGTCGAGTATATCGAAAAGATCGATGCCATGGGCGGCATGCTGCGGGCGATCGAGACCGGATATGTCCAACGCGAAATACAGGAAGCGGCCTATAATTATCAGCGAGCGGTCGAGACCGAGGACGCGGTGGTCGTCGGGGTCAATAAATTCCGGTCAGACGAAACTGAGAAGATCCCGATAATGTCGATCGACCCACAGATTGAGCGCGAGCAGGTAGAACGATTGCGGGCGATTCGCGAACGACGTGACGCGGCTAAGGCAGAATCTTCGCTGGCCGCACTCGCGGATGCTGCCAACGGCACGGCCAATGTCTTGCCGCGAATCCTTGAATGCGTAGAAAACCAGATAACGGTCGGCGAGATCAGCCATTGCCTCCGTCGCGTCTGGGGCGAATATCAAGAAGCGGTGACCGTCTAAAGTTTTTGCTGACAAACACTGTTGCTTAGTGTTAAACTTCTGATTGGGCGTTTTCGCGTCTGTCTTTCACCTACATCCTTTCTCTTCACCAAATTTTAGCCCTCCCGTGCAACACTGGCTTGTCTAGACCACAATGATGGAAATCGATAAATTAAACGGATTTTTGAGTACGCTCGTATCTTCTGCCGGCGACGAACTTCGGCTCGAACCCAACAAGAACCCTTACGTCCTCTCGTCAAATGGCTCGGCGGATGTTGATTCCGAACCGCTTCCCGGCTCACAGATCAGTACGATGGTCTTTCCATTGATACCGGCAGAGATCCGTTCGCAGTTGCCCGGCAGCGATTCGGTCGAGTTCGTTCACCCGCACAATCTCGGGAAGTTTTCTTTCAACGTACAGAAATCGTCCGCCGGTTTTGTCGTCAGCGTCCGCCCACTCGCCGGAGAGCCGCCGCAGCCTGTGGCGACAATTGAAGAGCCTGTGCGACAGGTACCTAACAACTCGATCCCCAAAACATCAGAATCGACCACATTCACGATCGACAGTACGGTAAGGGCCGAGAAACCGATCTCGATCGACGCCGAGAATTACGACCTGCCGACCGTCGAATTCGGTGCACCGGACGTTTCGGCCTCGACGCCGACCTTCGATGCCTCAATACTAGACGAGGCGATATCCGAACCCGCACCTGAGTACTTTCCGCAAGTAGAGGTTGATAACAACTCCGAGCCATTCGCACCGCTGACCGCGGAACCGCTCCAGGAACGTCGGCAAGCCGACCGCCGACATTCCAACAGCCTGATGCAGGACCGAATGGATGCCCTGTTTCACAAGATGGCCGAGGCCGGAGCCTCTGACCTGCACATGTCGGTCAGCGTTCCGCCAATGATCCGCCTGGACGGAAAGATCGCCGACCTCGGTTCTGACGAAGGCGTCATGTCGGCCGAGGTGATACGCGAACTGCTCCTGTCGATCATGCCGGAAAAGAATCGGGAAGAATTTGAGCAGCGGCACGACACTGATTTTGCGTATGAGATAACAGGGCTAGCCCGTTTTCGCTGCAATATCTTTATGGATAGGAAAGGAATGGGCTCCGTTTTTCGCATCATTCCCGTAAAGATGACGACCGCCGAGCAGCTTGGCCTGTCGAAAGCGATCCTTGATCTGTGCAATTTGTCGAAAGGCCTGGTCGTCGTGACCGGCCCGACCGGTTCGGGCAAATCCACTACGCTTTGCGCGATGGTCAACCACATAAATCTGCAACGCCAAGACCACATCATTACCATCGAGGACCCGATCGAATTTGTCCACGACAATATCAAATGCCTCGTGAACCAGCGCGAGGTTCATAACCACACCGATTCATTCAAGGACGCGCTTCGGGCGGCGCTTCGCGAAGATCCTGACATTTTGCTCGTCGGCGAAATGCGCGATCTCGAAACGGTCTCGATAGCGATCGAGACCGCCGAGACGGGCCATTTGGTCTTCGGCACGCTGCACACGACGACCGCGGCCTCTACAGTGGACCGCATCATTGATCAGTTCCCTGCCGACCGCCAACAGCAGATCCGTGTAATGCTCTCCGAGTCATTGAAGGGCGTTATCGCGCAAACGCTACTTCCCAAGAAAGGCGGCGGACGCGTCGCGGCACTTGAGGTACTGATCGTCACACCTGCTATCAGCAACCTGATCCGCGAAGGCAAAACTTTCCAGATACCGTCGGCAATGCAGACCGGAAAGACTCACGGCATGGTCATGCTTAACGATTCGTTATTCGAACTAGTGAAGAATGGACTGGTCGAACCGCGGGATGCCTATATCAAAGCCGTTGATAAGGCCAACTTCGAAACGATGCTGACCCGCGGCGGATTCAAGATCTAGTGACAAACTCAATTATCTGTGCTTCGCTTTAGCGGTGACGTAAAGGCAAAACGCGGTTGTCGGTCTTTCAAGATCAAGTTGCGACCGTCCGATACGTCGACATTGTTGGCGCTTAGCGTCGTGCCGGTCGCACGGCGAAATTCGGAGATAGCTTTATTGAGCTCTGTGTGTGCCTCAAGTTCGCGTCCGCGCGCCGCGACCAACTCGGTCTGCCGCAGCAAGACGAGAAAAAGCGTCGTCGTACCCGCAGTGAATTGCCGTTCTTCACTGGCCGAAAGCTGTTCGGCAGCGACACGGGTAGCTACGGTTGAAGTGAGCCTGGCCTCGGCCGACCGAAGGGCCTGAAGCGAATTCCGCACCTCTGCTTCGATAACCTGTTCTGTCTGGGCCCTTACATTAGTCAAGCGCGTTCCCTCGACCAGCGTCCGGCCAAGATTCGCCTTGGCAGTCCGATTGCCCCACGGCAGCGTTATCGTTACGCCAACCCGATATGTCGGGAAGTCCTGAGCGATAAGATTGCCCAACGACGAAAAATATCCGCCCGAAAGATTTGGCGGAACGCGGCTCATTCCAGTATCCGGATCGATCGCCCGATCGGTCTCCGATCCGGCAAGGCCTTGCGTCGTATATGTTCCAACCAGATCAACCTGGGGCTTGGTCTGGTTGCGAAAATAACGAAGATCGATCTCATTGATCTCCGCGCTCGCTTCAAGCTGCGTTATTTCAGGACGATTTCTCAGCGCTTCGGTGACGGCCACTTCTAATCCGATACGTGGTGGTTCGAGACTGATCGGCGATACCGGAGTCAACGCTTCTGCCCAGACCGAGTTCGATCGGTCAGGCAACATAAGAGTTTTCAGACTGTTTTCCGCCCGCGTAACTGCTTCCTGTGCCGCGTAAACATTCTGTTCGAATATCGTCATTTGGCCGGCGGCGGCGACAACGTCTATCGGAGCCAAAACGCCTTGATCGACCAACCGTTGATTACTCTCCATCTGAGCCCTGGCCTGGCGAACCGCATCAAGCTGCACCTGCTCGTTTCTCAATGCAAACGCAAGGTTCCAATATGCTTGCTCGACGAGAGCTATAACATCTATCGCCCGTTGGCGAAACTGCGAATCTGTAAGGCTTAAGTTTTTCTTCGCGATCTCAATGACACGTCGGTTGTTATCAAAACTGCGCCCACGAAGAAGCGGCTGGATATATGAGAATGCCAAAGCGGTCGGAAACTGGGGATTGAGGAACGCGTTCGTATTACTCGTAGTCGTTCGCGACGAGTCTAACCTCGCTGAATAGACGCCCCCATAATACGGCGAAAAACCTGACACGCCCCCAGAACCAAATAGCCTTTTATTAGTTACGGCTCCGTCGACCGCACCACCGATCAGAGATGCTACCGGCGTCGTAGCACTCTCATAGTAAGCTTCGGAAGCAAGCAACGGATCATATACGCCGCGTGCTCCGCGAAGGTTGAATTCGGCGATCTCTACGTCGTTGCGGGATGCGTCGATATCATTATTGTTCTCAAGTGCCAGCCGGATCGCGTCCCCTAGTGATAGCGACATCTGATCGGCAACGTTTACACCGACCCGCTCAGGGCTCGGCAGCAGTCGCGGTGTCGAACGGACATTAGGAACAACGGGTCGATCGTCAGGCCCATCGGATGGAGAAGTTATAACCGGCGTTGGAAGCGGCGTCGGTGTCGGCGACGTGGGATCTTGAGCACTCGCGATGACTGCAAAAGCCGCCAGCATCACAACAAGCACACTGATCGAACGGATGCCCGTTAACCGGGCCGTAAATTTTCTTTGGGCCAAAAACATCGTGCTAATTTCTTACTGCTCCCTCGGAACCATCGATACCTTCTTCGTTCTCTTCTTGTGCCGTCCGTTTAACGTTTGATGAACCACGAAATCGCTCAATCAGGGGACCAAAGATCGCATCCTTGATCGTACCGACCCGATCGCCGAACCGCCGCATAACAGTAGTTTGTCCGATGTCATCAAACAGCGAATAGAACACCGGCACCGCGAGAAGCGTCAGCAGCAAACACATTGATTGTCCACCGACCACCAGAATGCCGATCGAACGGTTGGTCGCCGCTCCGGCACCAGTTCCCAGGGTCAAAGGGATCATTCCGGCGACTAATGCCAGAGTAGTCATCAGGATAGGACGCAGACGGTCGCGATTTGCTTGAATGATCGCGTCATAACGGTTCAGGCCCCTATCGCGAAGGGTGTTCGTGTGGTCGATCTGCAGGATCGCGTTCTTTTTGACAATACCGAACAGCAATAATATGCCAAGGGCCGAGAAAATATTCAGCGTCTGACCTGCCATAGCTGTCGAAAGCAACGCAAATGGAACTGCGAGCGGAAGCGTTAGCAGTATCGTGATCGGGTGAACAAACGACTCAAACTGAGCGGCTAATACGAGATACATGAAGACAAACGACAGTAGGAACGCATAAAGAAACGACTCATACGCTCGCTGAAGTTCTTTCGATTGACCTGTCACGCCGGTGGTATATTCGGGCGGCAACTGTAGCTCGGATGCAAACCTTTCGAGTTTTGCCAAAGCGTCGGACTCCGAGGCGTTAGGCGGCAGACCGGCCGAGATCGTCACCTGACGTTGCCGGTTCAATCGATTGATCGAGGATGGTGCAGTAGCTTCCTCAAGCTTTACAACACGCTCCAGGCCGACGGCCCCACCATTCGAAGAGGCCACGGAGAATAAATTGAAGTTAGTCCGATCGCGGCGATATGGCTCGTCCGCCCGGACGACCACGTCATATTGCTGCGAACCCTCGCTAAAAGTCGAAACGATCTGCCCGGCGGCCAAAATATTCAACGCTTGAGCGACGTCGCCAGCCCGAACACCAAGGTCAGCGGCCCTCGTCCGGTCGATGACGACACGTATCTCCGGCGTGCCTACTTCGACCGATGTGTCGGGATCACGGAAGATAGGATCCGTCTTCAATTTGTCCACTAACGCTTCAGCAAATGCTTCCAGCCGATCCATATCAGGCCCGGCGATGTAATATCCTACGCCTGATCCGCCGCGTCCAAGGCCGATACTTCCCGCGATCGATGATGATGCTGAAACGCTTATCTGATAATCCTCGGACGAATACTTTTTAACGATCAACCTGGTTTTACTGATAAGATCAGCCTGCGAAAGCTCACGCTCAGAAACGGGAAGCAACGAGACATTGATGAAACCATTGTTCGGGCCAGAACCTCGCCCAAATCCGGCCAGAACCAGGGTGTTCTTAACACCGGGAACTTCTGCTCTAATGTCGCGGGCAATGCGTTCGAGTATCGACTGAGTGCCCGACAGTGACGTCCCTTGCGGACCGCGAAGGTTGACCTGATAAAGCGACTCATCCTCGTCAGGCAAGAACGCCATCCCGACGTATTGATACAACGGATAAATAGACGCGACTGTCAGTACGCAAATGAGCACGACCGCCCACCGAAAGCGCATCGCGAGCTTAAGCATGAACGTGTAACCGCCGTCTATTTTCTGCCAAAACCATCCGTCTTTTGAAACTGAGGTATGTGCTTCCTCGACATCGCCGTCGGCATTAATTGCGGGCGAATGCTTCGGGCGCTTGATCCAGCGAGCGGCCAACATCGGGGTCAGCGTAAACGACACGATCAGTGAAACCGCGATCGCGGCAGCTGCCGTAAGTCCAAACGACGACATGAAGCGGCCAACGATACCGGTCATAAACCCGACCGGTATGAAAACAGCGAGAAGCGAAAGTGTAGTCGCCAGGACGGCGAGGCCGATCTCGCGGGTGCCCTCGATCGCTGCCTGGAATGGGTCCATCCCCTTCTCTTCGACAAAGCGATAGATATTTTCGAGCACAACGATCGCGTCATCGATCACTATGCCGACCATAAGCGTCAGAGCCAGCATAGTCATTTGATTCAGCGAATAGCCAAAAGCAGCTATAGCAGCAAAGGCAGCGATGATCGAGACCGGTATTGCTAATGCAGCAATGATAGTTGAGCGGAAATTCCAGAGGAAAAAGAAAACGATGATGGAAGCGAATAGCCCGCCGAGCACCAAATGTTCTTCGATCGCGTGCAGCGAATTCTCGATAAATTCTGACTGGTCACGAATGATAGCGACATTCATATCTTCCGGGAGGTTTGGAATGATGTTCTCCATTCGGGACTTTACGTTGTCGATGACGGCGATCGTATTCGCGCCCGCCTGCTTTCGGATGCCGACCGAAACGGACTGAACGCCGTCAAGGGAGGCCGCCGAACTTGGCTCAGCTCCGCTCTCCTCCACGCGGCCAATGTCGCTCACACGTATCGGAAAGCCATTTCGCGTCGTAATAACGATGTCGTTGAACTGAGCGACCTCCGTTAGCTTACTCATCGTCCGGACACCGAGCGTACGGGCACCTTCGATAAGATTTCCGCCCGGAAGCTCTTGGTTCTGCGCTCTGATCGCGTTCGAAACCTCAGTGACTGAGATATTATACGCACGCAGACGGTCGGGATTTATGCTGATCCGCACCTGACGCTGACGCGAGCCGTACATGAACACCTCGCCGACACCGTCAGCGGATTCAATGCGTTTCGTTATCAGATTTTCGACCTGCGTTGAAAGTTCGATTACATTTCTAGGAGCGCTGATGACGTATTGAAGAACTGGCTGCGAGTCCGGGTCGGATTTCTGAGCGACGGGCGGGTCAGCCGTTTCCGGTAAGCGGTTGACTATAGTGCTAAGCTTCTGTTGGATCTCCTGAAACGCGACATCCGGATCTTTCTCGAGATTGAAAGTAAGCGTTACGTTTGAGCGGCCACGGGAAGAGCTTGATCGCATTTCCTCAACGCCGGGAACCGTATTCAAGGCTCCTTCGATGACATCTGTGATCTCGTTCTCGACCTCTTCAGGAGCCGCACCTGGGTTTTCGGTTCGTACAGAAATAGTCGGAAGATCGATCTTGGGGAATCGATCAACACCGAGCGTAAAGAAACTGAACCCGCCGACGACCGTTAGAAATAGAACGATGACCGTCGCAAAAACCGGACGATGAACACAAATTTCAGCTAACCACTGCATAATACTTCGAGCGCGTTAGATTAATACGCGACCTTTGCCCCCTCGTAAAGCTGATCTAAATTACTTGTTGCTATCGTTTCATCCGCACTCAACCCAGTAAGGATCTGGACTGACTCACCTTCCTCTGCACCGAGTTGTATTACACGCAATCTCACAACGCCGTCCTCAACAACGAAAGCCCGAAACGACTGGGTGGGCAAATGGTTGTTAACGGCAGATCTCGGAACAAATACGCCTGTAGACCCTCCCTCTTTGTTGATCCGAGCCGTCGCGAACATCCCTGCTCGCAGCGAGTTGTCACTATTCTCGATCGAAGCTTCGACGATCGCCGCTCGTGACGATGCATCGACCGCCGGATTGACCGCAACGACCGTCCCTGCGAAGCGGCGCTCCCGATATGCGTCCACCTCGATCGAAACACCTCGTCCAAGGCCAACTGTCGGTATATCAGCCTCCGCTACTTGGATCTGTATCTTTATCGGATTGGTACGGAGCAGTGTTGCGACGACCGTGGCTGTCGAGACAAATTCGCCGACCGCAACCTGCCGCTCAGAAATAAATCCCGAGAACGGGGCTCGGATCACTGTATCCACAATGGCCTGCCGGGCGATCTGTATGCCCGCCTGAGCCGATTCAACTCCCGCCTCGGCGCTTCTGATAAGTTGATTATTTTGCCTCGCGGTGTTGACCTGTGCGTCAAGCTGTTCTTTCGCGCTTCGGCTCCTAGCCTGGGCTGTATCGCGTGCAAGGCGAAATTGCTCGTAGGTTATAAGGGCCACGTCACCAGATTCGACAAGTTCGCGGTAACGACGCTCATTAGCCTCGGCTTGCTTTTGTTCTGCTAAAAGCTGCTCGTAGTTTGAATTGGCAGCACGTACTTCAGGTATCGAGGCAGCATTGAACGTCCCGTTCGGACCTAGGCCGAGTCGAGCCTCCGCCTGTCGAACGGCGGCTACGGCCTGCTTTACCGAAGCCTCGGCCGTAGCAAGCTCAAGACGGGCATCCCGATCATCTATCTTCGCGATGAGGTCGCCTTGCTGCACGAATTGTCCGACGTTCACCGCGATGTTCGCGACCTTGCCCGCAACCTTTGGTGCGATGTTCGAGATCTCATCAGCAACAAGGCTACCGGTAGCTTGAATGTACGCCGGCACCTCGCGGGCTTCCGATCGGGCAACAGTTACGGCGATCGGACCCTCCTCATTTGAGTTGGCCGCTGTTTGATTGTCGGCAGATCTTGTCGTGCTGCAACCCGCGGCAATCAGACAAAAAGACAATATTGCCGCAGTCGTGCGAAAAGAACGGGGAGAGAATGGTAAATGAATGCTCATACAAAACTTATTGATAATGATTCTATAATACGGAATTTGATAGTCTAAGGTTATGATTGTAAATTTTTGTAAATGGTCATGTTATATTGATTAGTTCGTATTACATTTCCGAATGGATTTACCAAACGTTTAGATATAAGCTCTCAAGCTAATTCTGCAAGGAGGGGCAATGATCGAAGAGATTTCAGCCACAGACCTGAACGCCCAAATGAACGACGGCAATGATATTCAGTTAATAGATGTCAGGCAGCCCGATGAATATGCCTTCGCCCGGATCGAGGGCTCCAAACTTATCCCGCTCGGCGAGATCATCTCTCGGATGTCCGAGATCGATCCGGACCGTGAAACTGTTATCCATTGCAAGATGGGCGGCCGAAGCGCACGTGCTATCGAGGCACTGCAACGGTCGGGTTTCAAGGGAATCCTAAAGAACCTGAAAGGTGGCATCACCGCGTGGTCTAATGAGGTCGACCCGCGTGTTCCAAAATACTGATAGTCGTCGCCGCTTAGAAGACCGCAATAGCATCACTCAGCCGGCTTATCTCGATGCCGGCTTTCACCTTTGTGCGGCATGCGATAACAGCTTTCTCGCCTTCGTCTGACTTCAACCAGACCTGACAATTCAGACACTCCCCGTTCCAGCATAGCTCGGCGTCCGAGATCTTCTCGATCTCGAGAAACTGGAGACACCGAAGGATCGAATTATTCTCCGGGACATCATGGTCCTTGCCAAGAATGTTGATCCGCAACAAGAGTTCATATGGTTCGAACATTTCGTCGTGTAGCATTGTCGTAAGGTTTTGTCGGCTTTCGTCCACCTTCTGTTTGGCAGTTCCCGATATGTTAGCTAAACTTAGAAATCTAAAAGGAGAACCGTAATGTCTTTGGTCATCTATGTAAAGCCCGGATGCCCGTACTGCGAGCAGGCGCGCGATCATTATAACCAGAAAGGCGTGCCGTTCGTCGAGTACGACGCACAGAACGACCTTGCCCGGCAAAAGGAAATGCTCAAGTATTCAGGCGGCGATGTGACGGTCCCCTGCATCGTAGAGAACGGCGAGTACATCGCTTCCGGATGGGGCGATCCGCCGCGGGGTTGAACGATCCTACCAAGCTGACCGGCAGTTCGTCGGTCAAAAAAAGTCGCCTTCAAATTCGGAGATCTCCCTCGAATTTGGGTTTGTTGGTTTTTGTATATAGACTAGGACGAGCATTCGGGGCCTTCCCCAGTTCGACTTGGCTTTCGCACGGCCTCCGCCATTCGGAACGCCAGCCCATATGATCGGATCTCAGATCAATCAATACAAGATTCAGGAAAAGATCGGCTCGGGCGGACAAGGCACGGTCTATAGAGCTCTCGATACAAAGCTCAACCGAACTGCTGTCGTCAAAGTTCTCCCGCCGGAACTGACATCCAAGTCCGCAAATTTCAAACGTTTTGAGCGCGAGGCTCAGCTTTGTTCCCAACTAGATCATCCAAACATCTGCACTATCTACGATTTTAACGAGGCGAACGGCGTTTTCTATATTGCGATGCAGTGGATCGAAGGCAAGAACGTTCGCCAACTCGTCAGCGGTCGTCCACTCGAATTGAAGAGCGGTCTTTCAATTGCGATCCAGGTGACCGATGCCCTCGCATACGCTCATTCAAAAAACATTATCCATCGCGACATCAAGGCCGGAAACATAATGGTCTCGAGTAATGGCCAGGCAAAGATACTTGATTTCGGTCTCGCGAAGCTACTTGAGGATGAGTATGAAGAAGTGACCCGCGGCCATGATAAGTCGGAGATCACCGAACTTGGCATTCCATACGGGACGGCGACATATGCTGCACCCGAGCAGGCACGCGGCGAACGTGCGGACGAACGCTCAGACATCTTCTCGACTGGCGTGCTGATCTACGAAATGCTGACCGGCATATGGGCGTTTCAAGGCAAGACCGTTATCGACGTACGCCATCAGGTCCTGTATGGTGAACCGAAGCCGCTCGCCGAGATGCGCCGCGACCCGCTTCCGCCGCGACTTCAGCAGATCCTCGACAAAACTCTGGCAAAGGAGCCTAAGAACCGTTATCAGAAAATTGCATTGCTCCGCGATGACCTTAAGTCGGTACTCGCCGAAGTAACCGGATCATCGGCGATGCCCGGCGATACGTTTGCCCCTGCATACGAAGAAGGCAGCGTCATTAAACGTGCTTTGAACTGGTTCACCGGCAAATCGGTTCCCGAAACGTCTGTCGGACGTACCGGCAGCGCATCAAACCCGCCGTCGTTCATCCCCGAACTCAGCATCACTGCCACCTCAACTGGAACAGACAAGAAGAGCATCGCCATACTTCCATTTAAGAATCTCGGTGGAGAAGAGCAGGCGAATTTCTACGAATTCGCACTCGCGGACGCCGTGATCACCGAACTTGCTCAGCTGCGGTCGCTTGTCGTTCGGCCCAGTTCTGTTGTCGCAAGATTTCAGGGTAAGGACGTCGACCCGCTTGAGGCCGGTCGCGAACTTCGGGTCCATGCGGTTCTATCGGCTGGATTTATTCGCGGCGGCGATAAGATACGTGTAACCGCTCAACTCATTGATGTTGTTACCGGTGACATCCTCTGGAGTGACCGAATCGACGCCGAAGGTAATGACATTCTATTGCTTCAGGACACGATCGCCCAACGGATACTTGATGGCCTACGCGTCGAGCTTACCGACAACGAACAAGAAGTGCTCGGGCGGCGAATGACCGAGAATCATGAAGCCTGGGAAGAATATCTTCGCGGTCGCGATAGTTTTGGGCGTTTCATTTTCCGCACGTTGCTAGCAGAAGATTGTGACGCGGCGATACAAAATTTCAAAAGAGCTATTGAGCTCGACCCACATTTCTCCCTTGCTTACAGCGGCCTGGGTGCCTGTTATGCCAACCGTGTTTTTAAGGGAATGGGCGAAGCGGATGATTATACGCTCGCCGAATCTGCGTTTACAAAAGCATTTACGTACGACCCTAACGTCGTAGAGGCGCGGGTTCTGATGGTAATGATCTACATGGCCCGAGGCGAAAAGAAAAAAGCCCGTTCAGAGATCGAATTACTTCAGAAACAATTCCCGAATGAAGCTCCTCTTTTTTTCGTCAAAGGCGTAATAAATCGACTTGACGGCAATTACGACGAGTCGCTGAGAGCTTTCGAAAAGCTTTCGCGGCTCGATCCGGCGGCACGCGCCGTTTCCGCCTACAATCGTTCGCGGATATTTATCTATAAACGTGAATACGATCAAGCGATCGCCGAACTCGAAAAGGGCGAAAAGGCCGAACCCGGCCATCCGATGCTGAAGATTTTTCGGTCAGGCGCTTATTACTATCGAGGCGATGTGGACGACGCGATCAAGCTTATGTCCGAGGTCCTCGAGGAAAGCCCGCGAATGGACGGCATCAAGCCGCTCTATGCCCTTTATCTCGCCGGTGCTGGACGTTCCGATGAAGCACGCGCACAGCTGACCCCGGAAGCTCTCGAGATCTCAAAGGCCGATCACGATATGGCCTACTGGGTTGCGTCAACTTACTCTGTCTTGGGTGAAAAGGATCTGGCGTTCAAATGGCTGAATAAGGCGATAAAGATTGGTAACGAGAATAAGCCTCATTTTGATCTGGACCGGAGTCTCGATCCTCTTCGCGACGATCCCAGATTTGCTGAGGCAATGGCAAAGATCGGTGCAAATGGCTCTTAAACAGCGACTTCCTCGACCATTGCGGCCATCATGTCGTGTACCTTTCTTTTTAGGGCCTTTTCGAACTGCCGTGCTTCATTAACGCCGTCAAAAGATAGATGCTGAAGGTTAGCTTCGATCCGTTTACGATAATCGGAAACAAGCGAGTCAGATACGCCGAGCATATCCGCAACTTCGATCTGCGTTCCGCTGTCCGCCACCAGATAGCAGTGCCAGAGCACGCTGATCATTCGATCATATTGTTTCGCCTTGCCGCGAACCGAGCGATTCAGATCCGCTAAAAATCCATCGACGAATTCGACCGCTCCGGCTTCGCCTTCCTGACGCAGAAGATCCTGCTCCGGTGTATCGCGAATGTCCGGGATCTCGAACGACATGCGATCATCGTCCTCGCTTTCGCCGGAACCACCGACGGGGACGAGATGGATGTCCATTATCGGCAGCCGCGACATAACAAATGACCGCAGCGAACGAACATCGACCGGCGAATCAATCGCTTTGAAAACTCTAATTATCAGCTTCTCGAGTTCGACATTGCTGATCACGATCTGGGCGTCACCGGTACAGCCGACCATCCGCGTGTCGCGGCTGTGGAACGAGACCGCCTTTACGCGTTCGTCCATTTCCTGAACGTCGCGGCGCACCTTTCCGTGACTCCAACTGGTAAGTCCAAACAGCCGATCCGCAAGCCGCCGGTGGGCTTCCGGATTGCCGACATTATCGAACCGCTTGAATGTCTTGCTTGTTTGTACGAGCGTCGAGATACGGCGGGCAAGCCGGTACGACTCGGGATACCGCTTCCGCAGCTCCGACGTAAGCATGTTTGTCAGCTCTATCTGACTTATTTCGGCCTCTATCTCGTTATCGGCCATTCCCGTCTCAACGTAATGCTGGAAACGGTCTTTGGTTAGCAGTGCAACAAACAGCTCTTGGGTTAGGTCAGTATAGGCGTTGTATTTTCCTTCTTCGACTAAAAACCCGGCACGCTTAGAGGCCCGGACGAGCGGGTGGGATGAGACAATGCGGTGGAGTTCTATCCAGATCTGATTGACGTCCGACGCCTGTAGGCTGTCATTCCATTTTCCGACCTTGATCGGCCGGCCGCTATGGGAACGAGGAATGGAATCCTGCTTTTTCGTTGAGCTCATATTTCCCTTGTGGACCACCGAAACCTTCCTTTGCGTCTGGAAACACTCTAGCCAAAGCCGTTCGCATTTCAGGCATGCTGAGGCGCAAAGCGCTTCACCAGCAGTCAGGTTTGGATTTTAGTGAATTATTGTCGAGAAGTCGGCGACGAGGTCAGTCACCGATCTTTTGGAGGGTTGTGAAGGAAATTTCCTCACCACCGACAATTAAGATAGTAGCAGTAAATTACCCGTTCGGCAACATATTTTTTATTTTTTGAACAATGTTGTGCATTAGTACTTTTGATGGGGTCGGGACTGTGTAAAAACTTTCCTTCTAAACGTCACGACTTAAGATGGTCATACTCGTTAACGGCTTTTGTGGAAGCCAATAGCGATTGCTGATTTAGATAATTGTTGATGAAAATTCATCACTCCCTGTGATTGAAGCTGAAATACTCAGCTTCTATCATTGATCTTTTTTTGAGAACATCAAGTAATGGCAACATTTTGTAAGAGCGAGGATTGCCCGACCTCACAGGAACTACTGGCATTCCAACTCGGCGATATTCCTGTCGCAGACAGCAAATGGGTACGCGTACATCTCGCCTCGTGCGAATTCTGTGCGGCCGAGGTCGAATTCTACGAACACTATCCGCCGCGCGAAGAATCCGTCGAGGTCAATGAATCGCCGGCGATGCCTGCCCCACTGCAGGAGCTTGCCGAGGCGTTGATCGGAAAGAAGAATGGCTCACGCGAGATGGATGAGCTTTTTCGTGGTATGGAGATCGAGGAATGGGACAGATGATCACGAGCCGCAGATCTCGTCGATAGCCTCTGAATACTTTTCATCAATGACGTTCCGCTTTATTTTGAGCGTGGGCGTCATTTCACCTTTATCAATAGAAAACTCACGAGGCAGTAAATATATGCGTTTTACGCGTTCGTAGTCATTCATCTCACGAGTCAGCTCGACAGCGTCGCGCTGAACGCGCTTGATGACGTGGGGATTCTCGCAGAGCTCTTCGCGGGTTCCTTCCGCGGCGATCCCCTCATCGGCCAACACTTCTTTCAAAGCGTCCCAGTCGGGCACGATCAGGGCTCCGACCTGTTTGCGGCCTGACCCGACGGCGACGGGCTGCGAGACGAGCGGGCTCTGCTTAAGTAAGCTTTCGACCTGGAGCGGTGCGACGTACTTTCCGTTTGAGAGTTTAAATAGGTCCTTGATGCGGTCTGTGACAAAGAAGTGGCCGTCTTCATCTATGTAGCCAACATCGCCGGTGTGATAGTAGCCGTCTTTGTCGATGACCTTTTCCGTTTCCTCCGGGTTGTTGTAATAGCCGAGCATCACGTTCGGGCCCCGAACTAGGATCTCATCGTTCACGTCGGCGATCTTCATCTCGACGCCTACGAACGGCGACCCGATCGACCCTACCTTGTTGTCATCGGGCCGGTTGGAGGACGTCACACAGGCCTCAGTCATGCCGTAACCCTGCAGGATCGGGATCCCGGCGGCCCAGTACGCGAACGAAAGCTTTTTCGAAAGCGGAGCGCCGCCCGAGACAAAAAATCGTATGTGTCCGCCGACGCCCTCGCGCCATTTTGAAAAGACAAGGCGGCTGGCGATGGCGTGCTTTGCGGCGAGGATCGGCGAAACGAATTCGCGCATGTCTTTGGCGTGCCAATAATCCTGCCCGACCTGAAGCGACCACTCGAAAAGCTTCGTCTTGAAGCTGCCGGCGGCCTTCCCTTTCTTCACGATCTTGTGATAGACCTGCTCAAAAAGCCGCGGGACGGCGGTCATGATCGTTGGCTTAACCTCTTGCAGATGGCCCGCGATCTGGTCGAACGCCGCACAGTAATGTATCGAAACGCCGTTCGCGCACAGCACATAAAACACCGTCCGCTCAAAGATGTGCGATAGCGGCAGCACGGCCAGCGAACGGTCCTTGTTACTGATCGGCAGACTCTTCGTAACGGCGATCACGCTTGACGTAAAGTTCTCATGCGAGAGCATCACGCCCTTCGGTTCGCCGGTCGTGCCGGATGTGTAAATTATCGTTGCGAGATCGTCGGCCTTTACCTGGGCCAGCAGCTCGTCAAAATTATCGATCTCGCCGGCCGCGGTACCGTTCGCCTCGACGCCTGCCAGCGTCATCGCCCGGCTATTTTCTTCGGGTGCGCTATCGGCGTCAAAAAAGATCAGCTTCTCCAGCCGTTCGACGCTCTGGATCGCATTTTCGGCGTGTTTCCACAGCTTTTGGCCGGAGATAAACAGCATCTTCGCCCCTGAATTTTCGAGGATGAAGCTTATCTGTTCGACGGCCTGCGTGGTATAGATCGGGACCGTCGCCGCCCGCAGCGACAAGATCGCAATGTCGGTCAGCGACCATTCCGGGCGGTTTTCTGAGATGATCGCAATGCGGTCGCCAGCCTTGACGCCCATTCGCGAAAGCCCGAGCGCGATGCGGCGGATACGCTCGATGGCGTCCGTACCGGCCAATTTGTGCCAAACCTCATCTATCTTGAACGCAAGCGCGTCCGGCTTATTGTTTCGCCGAAACGATTCAATGCAAAAATGAGGAATTGTCTGCGGGAGAGCGTCAAACCCTTGGATATTTTCTGCTGGCATCAGTAGCGTCTAAACCGATAAAATTCTGTAATACTCCGATAACCTCCAATATTCTCAAATTGGCCCCCTCAAGTCCACCGAACTCAACGCTTGCTGGTTTCTAAGCCTTTCAGACGGCGATCTGCGGGATCGAAATTCAATTGGTGATCAGTGAAAACAACAGTGCGATGATGCCGGCGGCGAGCACTACCCACATTGGATCTACCTTAAATCGGACCAGTGCAATGTACGAGAGCACGGCCAGCACGGCAGCGAACCAATTCACACCGCCGGCGGTGCCGTTCGGTAGCAAGACGGCTGAACCGAAGACGAGAGCGAGATTCAAAATCACGCCGACCACTGCGGCCGTAACGCCGGTAAAGGCTCCGTTGAGGGAAGCGTTTTTGCGAAGGCGTTCGATGTAAGGAGCACCGGCAAAAATGAAAATGAACGACGGAAGAAAGGTCGTATAGGTGGCGATCATCGCTCCGATCACGCCGCTTTCGAGGGGCGACAGGCCAATCACGGGATTGTTCCAGCCGGCCATAAAGCCGACAAATTGCAGCACCATGATCAGCGGCCCGGGCGTCGTCTCAGCCAACGCCAGCCCGTCAACTGCCTGCACCGGCGTGATCCAATTATACGGAGCGACCGTCACCGCCTGACTGACGTAAGCGAGCACGGCATACGCTCCGCCGAATGTGACCAATGCGGCGATGCTGAAGAATCTGTACTCCTGAACAAACAGGCTTTCGCCGCCAAACAGAGCTAGTACGACAGCGAACGGTATCCCCCATAGAACGAGTCCCAGACCGATCATGCCCAACGTGCTTCGGGCCCGAACTTTTTCCGTCGGGGCAGCAGCGGTTTCGGCTTCGGACGCCGCTTTCGCGTTGGCGTCATCAGTCGGTGCCGCCCGGCGTGAGATGAGCACGCCGGCGACGGCCGCGGCCAACACAATGAGCGGGAAAGGAACTGACAGGAAATAGATCGCCGCAAAAGCTGCTGCCGCAAACACATAGCTGATCTTGGTCTTCAGGGCACGGCCCGAGATCTTTATCACCGCCTCAACGACCACCGCGACGACCACCGCTTTGAAGCCATCCAGCACGCCGGCGATCAACGGAACATTGCCGTACGCAGCATAAATGTAAGAAAGCAGAAGAAGGATGAAAAACGAGGGAATGACAAAGAATGTCCCGGCAATTATTCCGCCCAGCGTTCCGTGAAACAGCCAGCCGTTATAGATCGCAAGCTGCTGAGCCTCGGGCCCTGGAAGGATCATGCAGTAGTTCAGGGCGTGCAGAAACCGCTCTTCGCTGATCCACTTTCGCTTCTCGACCAGCTCGCGATGCATCAATGCGATCTGCCCCGCCGGCCCGCCGAACGAGATAAATCCAAGCTTCACCCAAAACGCGAAAGCCTCGCGAAAAGGTACTTTAGGAAGCGATTCCATATTTGCCGATCGTGTGAGAGCTCGATTCCAAACATTCTACACCGTGCGATATTTAATTTCCGCCAAAGCGCTGCAAACTACGCCCAGTAGTTTCGGTCGAGGGAGCGGTAGTTGATGGCTTCGGAGAGGTGTTCGGGAGTGATGGAATCGGCGGCGGCGAGGTCGGCGATGGTGCGGGCGACCTTCAGGATGCGGTCGTGAGCACGTGCGGAGAGGCCTTGCCGCTGCATCGCGCGTTCGAGCAGGGCTTCGCTATCGCTGCCGAGGGCGCAGTACTTGCGGATCTCGCCGGGTGACATTGCGGAATTGGAGAAAACGCCTTCGCCCTCGAACCGCTTTAGCTGCCGGTCGCGGGCCTCGGCAACGCGTTCGCGGATCACGGCGGATGTGTCGCCCTGCGGGACGCCGCGGCCACGAAGCTCGTTAAATTTTATGGCCGGAACGTCGACGTGGATGTCGATGCGGTCCATCAGCGGGCCGGAAATTTTGCCGACGTATCGCTGGATCTGCATCGGCGAACATTTGCATTCGCGGCCCGAGCCGAAATAGCCGCACGGGCACGGGTTAATCGACGCGACCAGCGTGAAATTTGCCGGAAACGTCATCGACGACGCGGCCCGCGAGATCGTCACCTGCTTGTCCTCCATCGGCTGCCAAAGCACCTCGAGCACACTCCGATCAAACTCCGGCAATTCATCCAGAAACAAAACGCCCAGATGTGCGAGCGAGACCTCGCCCGGTTTCGGGATCGAACCGCCGCCGATCAGGCCGGCTTGCGAAACCGTGTGGTGCGGCGATTTGAACGGCCGCTCGACGACGAGGCCCGACTTTCCGGTCAGCCCGGCGACCGAATGGATCTTTGTAATCTCAAGGGCTTCGTCGAATTCGAGCGGCGGCAGAATGGTCGGCAAACGCTTCGCGAGCATCGTTTTGCCGGAGCCTGGCGGGCCGATGAATAAGATGTTGTGGCCGCCGGCGGATGCGACCTCGAGCTCACGCTTGGCGGTCTGCTGGCCGCGAACCTCAGCGAAGTCGGCTCGATAATGATCTGCGTTGCCGTTGAGCTCGCTGGCGTCGAGCTTGACGGGCGGGACTCGCGGCGTCTGGCCGGCAGCGATGTCCTGTGCGATGGATGCGGCTTCGCGAAGGTCGCGAACGGGGTAAACGTCGATGCCTTTTACGACCGCCGCTTCTTTCGCGTTTTCTTCGGGTACGAGCAGATTTTGGATGCCGTTATCGCGTGCGGCGAGGGCAATGGACAACGCCCCGCGGACCGGACGGATGCGGCCATCGAGCGAAAGTTCGCCGATGCTGAGCGTGCTCTCCAGATTTTCGCCATTGCCGAGATCGGCGTTGGCACCCAGAATGCCGAGCGCCATCGGCAGGTCAAAGCTCGCACCTTCCTTTCGAACATCGGCCGGAGCGAGGTTGACCGTTACCTTTTGAATAGGGAAAAAGAAGCCGCTATTGCTGATCGCCGCCCGGATGCGTTCGCGCGACTCGCGGACTGCGGTATCAGGCAGGCCGACGATCGTGACTGGCGGCGTCATGTCGTTCTCGCCGGACGGCCGCATGTTGACTTCGATATCGACAATTATCGCGTCGATGCCGTAAACGGCGGCCGACTGTGTGAGGAATAGCATAGGTATTGTTGAGGCGTTCGCGTGTCCTCGGAAGTTTATACCAAAATAACGGCGATTATTGAAATGACGGCGTGGCTCAAAAACCTTTACCTTTTCGGCAAATAAAGCTAGAATTTTTAGCTAGTAGAAGCAACCACACGAGGAGGCCACTCATCATAGACGCGGACAAAGTACTACAATCCGGCAGTTTCGAAGGAGTTACCATGGACTCAAACACCGCGGCGATCAATGCCGAGGCCCCTTTTGGCTTCGAGAAAACAGCAGACGCGCTTTACCTCACGCCGGTTGCCGAACCGCAAACCTTCGATGAATCCGCCGCGGATATCGATCTTTGCCGGCTTGCCGCATCGGGAAATATCGCCGCTTTTGAGGTCATCTACAACCGCTACAACCGCCGAACTTACAGCCTGTGCCTTAGGATGACGTCGAGTCAAACCGAGGCCGAAGACCTGACGCAGGAAGTTTTTATTCAGCTTTTTCGCAAGATCGGCAGCTTTCGCGGCGATTCGGCATTTTCGACTTGGTTACATCGGTTGACGGTTAACCAAGTCCTGATGCACTTCCGCAAGCGGAGCGTAAAGAACGAAAAAACATCGGACGACGGCGAGATCCCGGAACAGACCGTTGTCGGTTCGGCTAACCCGGGCAGGATGCAGGTCGTCGACCGTATCGCACTAAAGACCGCCATTGCCGAACTTCCGCCGGGCTACAAGAAAGTATTTGTCCTCCACGATATTGAAGGCTTCGAGCACGAAGAGGTCGCCAATCAACTTGGCATCTCGGTCGGCACCTCGAAATCGCAGCTTCACAAAGCACGATTGAAGCTTCGCGGCCTGTTGACCAAAGACCTTGCCTAAGTCAGGTGCAGCAAAAAAACGCACGAATGAGATCTACTTCTTATTCGTGCTTATTTTTGCCTAAATTATTGGATCTTCGCTATGACACAGGGCAACGTTTGAGCCATTTAGACAATCTATTAACTTGATCGCTCAGAACGTGCCTCGACATTCCTCCTGCAACGGGCCGGAACATAGTTTTTACCGTAATGAATTGCGAAAACTGTCAACTTAATATTAGCCAGTTTCTGGATAACGACCTCGATGCGGAAGCATCGGCATCGGTCCGCGAACATCTGGCAATGTGCGCCCCTTGCGCACAGATATTCGAAGAGTTCTCGGCAGTGCTTCTTTCGTGCAAAGAGATGGACGCGGATGAGGTCCTTCCGCCGAACCCGCAAGCCCTCTGGTGTCGCATCAATAATATAATCGAAAAGGAAGTTAAGCCCGAGCCGCTTCCCGAGGAGCCGATCGGCTGGTTTCGACGCCAGTGGAATTTCTCGGCATCACAGGCCGGATTGGCCGTGCTGGGCGTGGCCATTATCAGCTCGCTGCTGACCATAGTCGGGATCCGTAATTATATGGAGCCGGCGGCCGAAGATTTCACAACGCGATCGGCCGAATCGCAAACGACATTTGAAAAGGTCCTGGTCCGCGTCGGCCTCAGCGATTCGCCGGCACAGGCCCGCGAACGCCGCATCCGCGAACAGCAGGCGGCGATCGAATATTGGAACCAGCGCGTTCAGGCCCGTCGGGCTCAATGGGACGAGCGAATGCGGCTTGCGTTTGACCGCAACCTCATCGAGATCGACCAGGCGGTCCGGGAATATACGCTGATAATCGAAGAAGATCCGTTTGACGAAGTTTCGGTCGAGATGCTCGACACGGCCCTTAACGACAAAATGAATCTGCTCCGACAGTTTTCCGAGCTTTAGTTTCTGTAATGTTTTTTATTTCAAGAAATAGGTCGGGCTCGTTTTCGACTGGGAGATCAGTGTTGCTTACCGGCGCACTTTTCGTCAGCTTTTTTGCGCTGATGCCGCAGGATGCCGAAGCCCAGCGGCGGTTTTCGCGCAACTTTCCGGCTACGACAAACGTCCGGCTTCAGCTGACCAATCGTTCGGGAACGGTCACTGTCGAAGGCTGGAATCGCAATGAGGTCAGCATTTCTGCTTATCTTGAGGCTCCCGCCGCAAACCTCACGCCGCAAGTGGTCAACGGAACGATCTACATTAATCTGGTCAAAGAAAACCAGGGCCGCGATGACGTCGGAAATGTGAATTTCACTATCCGCGTACCGTTTACGTCTAGTGTCGATATCGAAACGTTGATGGGCAACCTCATCGTCTCAAACGTTCGCGGCGGGCTCGTTCGCGCCCACATCACCAGTGAAGGCGACATCACACTTACCAATATCGAAGCGAGCGCCGTTTCCGCTCAAAACGGCATCGGGGACATTTTCTTTGACGGAGCGATCAAGGACGGCGGCAATTACCGCTTCACGTCGGTTCGCGGAAACATCAACCTGCGTATTCCCTTCGCCTCGTCGTTTCGGCTGGTCGCAACGGCTCCGTCGACCCGTAACATTTCGCTTGGCTCTTTTGCCAACGCAAATATGAGCTTTACGGGTGACGGCCGCCGCGTTGTCGGCCGCATAGGCGAAAGTGACGCTACTCTGACCGTTACCAATCAGCGCGGCAATATTTCATTCATCCGCCGCTAGGCAAAAGTGCTATTCCGAGGCGATTCCAGAAAAAGATTGCTTTTTGATGCTGCCAAGGCTTAAAATTGGTTTGGCCGCTACTTCAGTCACCCCCGCACCGAAAACAATGAAATACCAAAAAGCATTCCTATTCGCAGTTCTTCTCGTCGTATTCTCGTTCACAGCCATCGCCCAATCGAACGGGCTTATAAAACGCACGACCTATAAAACGGACCGGCTCGACTTTGGCGTCGGCGGAACCGTCTCGATCGTTGGAGCACCGAATGGCTCAATTCGCGTCGAGGGCTGGTCAAATCGCGAGATCGAGATCTCAGCCGAGGTCGAAATGGAAGCCGCGACAGAGGCCGACATAGCGAAACTTTCGCAGATCACGGGCTTTATCCTTCAGGAGTCGCTGGGACGTACCGGCATCATCAGCACCGGCGTTCACGACAAAAAGGCCATCCGCAAGATCGACAAGAAATTTCCGAAGCACCTGTTCGGTGCCGTTTACAAGATCAACTATGTTATCAAGGTTCCGAAGTACACAGACGTTGAGATCGACGGCGGTAAAGGCGATCTGCACGTGTCCGGCGTCGAAGGCACGATGCGGATCAACTACATCGACACCAAGGCAACCATCGACCTCGTCGGCGGCGGCATAATTGCGACGTTCGGTACGGGCTCGGTCGATATTTCGATCCCGTCGCGAAGCTGGCGTGGACGCTTCGCCGATGTTCAGATGGCAAATGGCACAATGAATCTCGTTTTGCCGAACGGCCTGAATGCTGACTTCGACGCGACGATACTTCGCACCGGCTCGATCGAGAACAGCTACTCCGGCTTCAAACCGCGAGCTCGCAAAGGCGAATTCACAGACAAACTGATCGAAGCCAAAGCCGGCACCGGCTCGGTTCCGTTAAAATTCTCAATCGGCGACGGCACGATGAAGATATCGGAAGTTGGCCAGCCCGGATAGCCTTTTCACTTTTTATTTCAAATCAAAATGGTGGTAACGTATTTGGCGTTACCACTATTTTTATGTCTATAAAATCTGATATTTGGCTCCGCAAGATGGCGGAGGAGCATGACATGATCTCGCCGTTTTTGCCGGAGCTTTTGCGTGAAGTTAACGGGAATCGAATCATATCGGCGGGAGCGTCGAGCTACGGCTACGACATGCGGCTGGCTGACGATGGCTTTCGCATTTTTTCGTCGGTGCATGCGAAAGAGATCGACCCAAAGCGTTTCGACGATCAGTTTTCGCTGATCGAACCCCAAATGCATACGGCCGATGACGGCGCGCAATTTTACTTGTTGCCGCCGCACCATTACGGCCTCGGCGTAACCGTCGAAACATTCAAAATGCCGCGAAACGTGACCGGTGTCGCTCTGGGCAAATCGACTTACGCACGTGCGGGATTGCTCGTAAACACGACTCCGCTCGAGGCCGGCTGGACGGGCCGGCTCGTCGTCGAGATCGCGAACCTCGCAAACCTTCCGCTACGGGTTTACGTAAACGAAGGCATCGGCCAGATCCTGTTTTTCGAATCGGACGAGGACTGCGCCGTCAGCTATTCCGACCGCGGCGGCAAATACCAGGGCCAGACCGGGCTCACTTACGCAAAGGTCTAAGATCTATATGTACAAAAGGTCATTAAGTTTACTTCTACTGTTCGTTGTTACATTTTCGGGCCTTGCGATCGGACGTGACCGGATCGACGATCGGATACTGGCGCAGATCAAGGCTGAGGGGTTTGAGAGGTCGAAGGCTATGGAGACGGTCGGGTATTTGACCGACGTGTTCGGGCACCGGCTGACGAATTCTGAAAACCTGAAGAAGTCGAAGGTCTGGATGATGGCGAAGATGACGGAGTTCGGACTCGAGAATGTTCGGGCGGAGCCGTGGGGAACGTGGGGACAGGGATGGAATCTGGAGCGGTTCTCGGTCGAGATGACAGCCCCGACGTATGAGCGACTGAACGCGCATCCGCTGGCATGGACGCCTTCGACGAACGGTGTCGTGAGCGGCGAGCCAATCTTGGTTACGATCCGTTCGAATGCTGATTTTGCTGCATACCGCGGCAAGCTGAAAGGTGCGATCGTCATGAACGGGCGCGTCAACTTCCCTACGCCGGATTCGCGAAAAGGCGACCCGATCAAGCGGCTGACCGAGGAGGAGCTAAGGAAAAAAGCGGCGGTGATCGACGCGACCAAGGACCCGGACGGCGGCGGGACGACAACCTATCACGACGAAGAAAAGGATTGGCTCGAAGGACTCAAACGCGGCAAAGAAGTGACAAAATTTCTTAAGGACGAAGGCGTCGCTGCCGTCATCCAGCCGAGCAGCAAGCAGAACGGCGTGTTATCTGTGCAGGGATCATACTTCCCCGATCCGGCGATCAATCCGCCGACGTTCGTCGTCGCACGTGAGCAATACGCCCGGATCATGCGACTCGTCGATCGAAAGGTTCCGGTCAAGCTTGAGCTAAGCCTGCAGACAAGGAGCGACCCCGATGGGACAGGTTCGAACCTGATCGGAGAGATCCCGGGCAGTGATCCAAAGCTGAAGGACGACGTCGTGTTGCTTGGTGGACATTTTGACTCGTGGCATTCGGGAACTGGCGCGGCCGATAACGCAGCGAGCTGTGTCGCACTTGTCGAGGCGTTGAGGATCTTGAAAGCAATCGGACTTAAGCCGCGGCGGACGATCCGCGTGGCTCTGTGGGACGGCGAGGAGCAGGATTATTACGGCTCGATCGGATACGTGACGAAGCACTACGGCGACCCGTTCACGATCAAGCTCAAACCCGATCACGCGAAGCTCTCGGCATACTACAATCTCGACAACGGCGGCGGGCGGATCCGCGGAGTTTACCTTCAGGGCAATGAAGCTACTCGACGGCTGTTCGAAGAATTCCTCGGGCCGTTCGCGTATCTAGGTGCGAACACGATCACAACGCTGAACACCGGCGGTACCGATCATATGTCGTTCGACGCGGTCGGGCTGCCGGGCTTTCAGTTCATTCAAGACCCGCTGGATTACAACACTCGGGTTCATCATTCGAACATGGATGTTCTCGAAGCTGTGAATGAGGAAGATATAAAAGTTAATGCGGTGATAATCGCCGCGGTCGCATATCAAACCGCGATGATGAACGACCGCATGCCGCGAAAGGCTCTGCCAAAGCCGGCCGAGGGCGATTGGTATTTGCCTGCAAATCGGCCTTAGTTTTGGTTTCTCTTTTTGCGTTTTTCGGCTCTGCGGGATTGATGTTTTCCCGCAAAGCCGAAAAGAAATGCATACCTACCGGCTTACCAACTATATGCTTCGTATCGTTACGCTTGTCCTACTCAGCTCTCTAGCCGCGACCACAATTTTCGGTCAAGACGCTCGGCCACGCGCTCGGGATCTTGGGATCAAGATCGGCGTTCTGCCGGTCGGTGAAAATAATTCGATCACCGATGTTTCCGGCGTGACGGTCGGACAGACGACGATCATTCGCGGCGACAGTATTCGGACCGGCGTTACCGCGATCCTGCCGCACAGCGGAAATCTGTTCCAACAGAAAGTTCCCGGTGCGGTCTTTGTTGGGAACGGATTTGGCAAGCTCGCAGGCTCGACCCAGGTGAACGAACTCGGCGAGATCGAGACGCCGATACTACTCACCTCGACACTCAGTGTTCCTAAGACGGCGGATTTCCTGATGGACCACATGCTCGCCCTGCCGGGCAATGAGAACGTTCGCTCGATCAATCCGCTTGTCGCCGAAACCAACGACGGCGGGCTAAATGATGGCCGCGGACGGCATATCAGCCGCGAAGACGTTTTTAATGCTTTGAAAACCGCAAAAGGCGGCGCGGTAGAAGAAGGTTCGGTCGGCGCCGGAACCGGAACGGTCGCGTTCGGCTGGAAAGGCGGCATCGGCACGTCTTCGCGAAAGCTTCCCGCATCGCTCGGCGGCTATACCATCGGCGTGCTCGTCCAATCGAACTACGGTGGCATTCTTATGATCGACGGCGTCCCGGTCGGCCAGGAACTAGATCAGTATTATTTGAAGAACGCTGTGTCGATGCAGAAGCCCGCACGAAGTAAGGGCACAAAGGACCCGGTCGCTTCCGCTTCCGGTTCTGACATGGGTGATGGTTCGATCATAATAGTCATCGCGACCGATGCTCCGCTGGATAATCGGCAACTTCAAAGGCTCGCTTCCCGCTCCATGATCGGCCTCGGCCGCACAGGTTCGTCGATGACCAATGGCAGCGGCGATTATGCCATTGCATTCTCGACCGCCAACCGCATCAACTCAGGTGACCGCGTTCGCAGCATCAGCGTGCTCGGCAACGATGGGATGTCGCCTCTCTTTCAAGCCGTGATCGAAGCAACCGAAGAAGCCATCATAAATTCCCTTTTCAAAGCAACAACTGTCACCGGCAACGGCCGCACCATCGAAGCCTTGCCGCTCGATAAGGTCCGCGAGATAATGCGCAAATACGGAAAACCTTTTACGAAGTAAGTTAACGTGGTAATTTCTTTCATGATCGCAATTCACATATCAGTTATAACTTTTCCCGGTAGGCAATATGCTACAGATCGACAACTACATTGGCGGCGAACTTGTCAGCCCAGCATCGGGCACGTATTTTGACAATTTCGAACCCGCGACCGGCGAGGTTTATTCGCAGATCCCCGATTCGGACGACCGCGATGTAAACCTGGCCGCTGACGCCGCGAACGACGCATTTCCGGCGTGGGCAGCGACTCCGCCCGAAGAAAGATTTGCGATATTGATGCGGCTGGTTGGTCTGATCGAACGCGACATGGAAGAGTTGGCCGTTGCCGAATCGGTCGACAACGGCAAGCCTGTTTCGCTTGCCCGGGTGATGGACATTCCGCGTGCGGCCGCAAATTTCCGGTTCTACGCCACCGCCGCGATGCACACCGCGAACGAATCGTACGACACCTCGCTGCCCAACGGCGGCAAAGCGATAAATTACACGCTGCGACAACCAATCGGCGTCGCTGGATGCATCTCGCCATGGAACCTGCCGCTGTATCTATTCACCTGGAAGATCGCGCCGGCCATCGCCGCCGGCTGCACGGTCGTCGCCAAGCCAAGCGAGGTCACGCCGATGACCGCGTATTTGCTTTCGAAGCTTTGCATCGAAGCCGAACTTCCGCCGGGCGTGTTAAATATCGTCCACGGCACCGGCCCGAAGGTCGGCTCGGCGATCGTCGCTCACGAGGACATCAAGGCCATCTCGTTCACCGGCGGCACGAAGACCGGCGAAGAGATCGCCCGCACCGCGGCACCGATGTTCAAAAAGCTTTCGCTCGAACTCGGCGGCAAGAACCCGAACATCATCTTCGCCGATTGCAAACACGAAGAGATGCTGGCGACGACCGTCCGCTCGTCATTCGCGAACCAGGGCGAGATCTGCCTCTGTGGTTCGCGGATCTTTGTCGAACGCCCGCTCTACGATAAGTTCAAAAAAGACTTCGTCGAGCGTGTCGCCGCCCTAACGGTCGGAGACCCTGGCAAAGCCGCGACAGACCTCGGTGCGATCGTGTCGAGACCACATTTCGACAAAGTAATGTCCTACATCTCGCTGGCGATAGAGGAAGGCGGCACGATCCTGACCGGAGGCGATCAGGTCGCCCTCGAGGGTCGTTGCTCCGGAGGTTTGTTCATCCGGCCGACTGTCATCGAAGGCTTGCCCCACGACTGCCGCACCAACCAAGAAGAGATCTTTGGCCCGGTCGTGACCATCATGCCGTTCGATACCGAAGAAGAAGTTCTCGGCTACGCCAACAGCGTCCGCTACGGCCTCTCGGCCACCCTATGGACCGAAAACCTTTCGCGTGCGCACCGTATCTCGGCGGCGTTAGAATCCGGGATCGTCTGGGTTAATTGCTGGCTCATTCGCGACCTTCGCACACCCTTCGGCGGCGTAAAAGACTCCGGCCTTGGCCGCGAAGGCGGCTTTGAGGCATTGAGATTTTTTACGGAAGAGAAAACTGTCTGCGTAAAACTATGATCGTTGCGTGCATCGTCGACGGCGTCATTTACGAAGCATTCAATGGACATATCACCAAATGATAATTTTCGAGAAATAATTGCGCTGAGGAGTATCGGATGAAAACAACAATATTAACGTCGCTGCTTATCTTTTTCGTTGGTTCTTTTTTAAATGACGCTATTGCACAGAAGTCGCTGGAGGAAGAAGCCGTGATATTCGCGGCAGAGTATCAGAAGGCCAATGACAGAAAGGATATCGTCTTTCTCGAAAGGCACATAGATGACCAATTCATAAGCGTTGGTCCGAATAGCTCGATCTGGGACAAGAGTCAGGCGCTCGAAAATGCAGCGAGGCCGAACGAGAAGCAGGATTTCAAAGTGATAGAAGTCAAGGGAATTCCGGTCAAGACGATGAGTTCCGGAAATATTGTTGTCCTCATATCGAACTGGAAGGTTGTTCGGCAAGCAAACTCTCCGGCGAATGCCGTTCCCCAAACTGATTCGGGCACGACCACCGGTGTATATCAAAAGACCGACATTTGGCGCATTCTTTCCGAGCACGTAGCCTTTGACCGACCGACGCCAACCAACAGCCTGCCTGAAATAGACCGGATTAGCGGTATATTGGATAGGTCTCTGGTATTTCGTAACTACGATTACGTTGAGCGTTTGCTCGCGCCAGAATACATGAGGGTAAATGAGTTGGGCATGTCGGCGCAGAAAGCAGCTTTTCTTTCCGAACTGCGAAGCAGAAAACTAGTGATCTTGTCGATCAAAACTTCGAATGTGTATATCAACCAACGGGAGAACACGGCAGTTGAAACGGGGCTTGTGGACATCAAAGGCACATTTGAGGAAGTTGAGTTCCTGAAGTCGCTAGAATACACCCGAATTTGGAAACAATCGGATGATCAGTGGCGGGTAACAGCGGATTACTTTCGATAATGAGCAGAAATAATAGTCAGATGTTAAGTTCTGATCGGGCACCGGAGCCCGTCGGGCTTTATCCGCATGCTCGGCGGGTTGGGGATCTGCTTTTTTTGTCGGGTGTTGGGCCGCGGACCCGCGGTGAAAAGAAGATACCGGGCGTCGAGCTGAATGAATCCGGCGAGATAGTTTCATATGATATCGAAGCACAATGCCGATCGGTCTTTCAGAACGTCAGGTACATTCTGGAAGATGCCGGTTCGTCGTGGGACCAGATCGTTGACGTCACGGTTTATCTGACCAATATGGAAGCCGACTTTGAGGTGTATAATAAGTTATACGCCGAATATTTTGCCGATAATCGTCCGTGCCGAACAACGGTCGAGATAAGCTCGCTTCCCACGCCGATCGCTATCGAATTAAAAGTTATTGCGACGATCTGATTAACCAAGAAGGGAGAAAAATAATGACTGCAGCAGCAACAGAAGGAATCGCTACACGCGGTTTTGCCATAACCGGGCCCGAAGCCACTTTTGAACCGTTCGACTTTGTCCGCCGAGAGGTCGGGCCGAAGGACATTCTCATCGACATACTTTACGCCGGCATTTGCCACTCGGACATCCACCAGGCACGCGCTGAATGGGAACCGATGATCCCGTCGATCTATCCGATGGTGCCTGGTCACGAAATAGTCGGCCGCGTAACCAAGGTCGGCGGCGAGGTGACAAAGTTTAAAGAAGGCGACATCGCCGGGATCGGCTGTTTCGTCGATAGCTGCCGCGAGTGCGGCGCCTGCCACGGTGGGATCGAGCAGTACTGCATAAAAGGTTCCGCTCAGACTTACAACAGCACTGAGATGGACCGCCAGACGCCGACCTACGGCGGATACTCGAAACATTACGTCGTCGACGAGGGTTATGCATTGAAGGTTGACGCACCCGAAGGTGATCTTCCGGGCGTTGCTCCTCTGCTTTGCGCCGGCATCACGACCTATTCGCCGCTGAAGAAATGGGGCGTCGGCCCGGGTAAAAGGGTAGCTGTTGCCGGACTCGGCGGTCTCGGTCACATGGGTGTAAAGATCGCCGTAGCGATGGGAGCAGAGGTCACAGTTTTAAGCACCTCACCGTCAAAAGAAGCCGATTCCAAAAAGCTGGGCGCGCATAAATTCATCAATGTCCGCGATGACGAGGCTCGTGCGGCCGCGGCCGGAAGTTTCGACCTTATCCTCGACACCATTTCCGCAAATCACGATTACAACGCTTACCTCGCCTTGCTCGGTTTGGAAGGCGCCATGGTCATCGTCGGTGTTCCGACCGAACCGGCGGCTCTTAATGCGTTCTCGCTGATCGGCGGCAACAAGGTTCTCGCTGGTTCGCTCATCGGCGGAATACCGGAAACGCAGGAAATGCTAGATTTCTGTGCCAAGCACGGCATCACTTCGGACATCGAACTGATCAAACCCGAATACATCGGCCAGGCATACGACCGAACCGTCCGATCCGATGTCCGCTACCGATTCGTTATCGACATGGCGAATTCGTAGAGAAGGAAGGGTTAGAAGGTTTAAGAGTGAAAAAGTGAAAATGTTATAGTCTGCTTGCAGCAACCTTTCACTTTTCTACTTTTTCACTTTTTCACTTTCACTGCGATACATAGCCCTGCTCCGTGGCATAAATGTCGGCGGAAACACAATGATCAAAATGGAAGAGCTTCGACGTACGTTCGAAGCTCTTCGATTTGAAAACGTGATCAGTTACATCAACAGCGGCAACATAGCGTTCGACGCGCATGATCGTGCATTGCAGAAGGCCGCACAAAGTAATGGCATCAGCTCTCAACACGGGTCATTAGAATCCACCATCGAAACCGCCATCCGGAAAGACTTCGGCAAACCCGTCCCCGTGATGGTCCGCGAACAGCCGCACATTCAGACGATCCTCGATAACAACCCATTCGCAGGCCAATTCGAAAGCCATAAGGAAATGTATGTTCTCTTTATGAAAGACGAAATGCCTGCCCAAAAACAAGCACATCTTCTTGCAAATCCGAGCGAAGACCAACGCTTCGAGATCTGCGGCCGCGAGATCTATTGCCATCTGAAACTCGGCGTCGCTGACAGCCTCCTTGGCAAAGGATTCATCGAAAAGAAATTGAAGGTTCAGATCACTGCCCGAAACTGTCGAACTGTTCAGAAACTTGCCTCACTTTGATCCAACCGTGCATTTCTCGGTTTTCACGGTTAAAATACGGTAAAGATTCGACGCCCATTTAATTTCAAGCAATGGATCGACGAGCAAACGAAATGCGGATTGACCTGTTGTTAAAGGATTGGGAGGACTTTGACGTCACGATGTATTATGTCGGGTGCTCACTCGGACTGATGAAATTCGACGAGAACTTTGAAGAATTTCGGCGGATCAAGGGAGTTTTTTGGGCCAATAACGATGTTCGCGAATCTTTGGTCCAGCTGATGGAAAGACTCGTGGATTCGGCAATCCTCCAGAAGAACGACGATGGTCAGCTTAGGTGGAATCCGTCGTTTGACGCAGATTGGCTAAATCCGGAAATTCGCGATTCGATAAACCACACGCTTTCAGATGATTAGACGTCCATTTAATTTCAAACAATGGATCGATGAGCATCGGCATTTGCTGAAGCCGCCGGTCGGGAATCAGTGCGTCTATGCGGACGACGATTTCATCGTAATGGTCGTCGGCGGGCCAAACTCGCGAAAAGATTATCATTGGGACGAAGGCGAAGAGCTTTTTTACCAGCTTGAGGGCGATCTGTTAGTAAAGATCCAGGAGGATGGCAAATCCGTCGATGTTCCGATCCGGGAAGGCGAAATGTTCTTGCTGCCGCCCCGTATCCCTCACAACCCGATCCGCGGAGCGAACACCATCGGCCTCGTCATCGAACGCAAACGCCGCCCGGGCGAACTCGACGGCCTGCTCTGGTTCTGCGAAAACTGCAACGAAAAACTGTTCGAAGAATATTTCCAGCTTGGCGACATCACCACGCAATTCCAGGGTATCTTCGAAAAATTCTACGGCGACCAAGACCTCCGGACCTGTAAGAATTGTGCTGCCATAATGGAACCGCCCATTTAATTTCTTGAGGGTACCTATGAGAAAGATCGGTATGTCCGATAAAGCAACATCTCGGAGACTGAGTTATTGCTCTCGTCTTAGCGATCTTTGCCGTTCCTTAGCAAAATCGAGTGGGATCACCCTCGGAGAAGCGAACGAAATAGTCGAGCGTACAAGGTCTGAAAGGCGCCGATCAAGGCTTCGGCTCCAGTCGGGCGCGGAATCGATCAAGAATTAACTTTCTCTATGCTGAAGATCGACGTACACACGCATATTCTTCCGAAAGACATTCCTGCGTGGAAGGAGCGTTTCGGGTACGGCGGGTTTATCTCGCTTGATCATTACAAGCCGTGCTGTGCCCGGATGGTTCGTGACGACGGCAAGCAGTTTCGTGACGTCGAGGAGAACTGCTGGGATCCGGCGACGCGGATCGAAGAAATGGACGGATTCGGGATCGGAATCCAGGTCCTGTCGACCGTTCCGGTGATGTTCAGCTACTTGGCAAAGCCGGCGGATGGTGCTGAAGTTTCGAAGTTTCTAAATGACCACATTGCTGAGATCGTCTCCGAATTCCCGCTTCGTTTCATCGGTCTCGGCACGGTTCCGCTGCAGGATACGTCGCACGCAATCCTCGAACTAGAACGCTGTAAACAGATCGGCTTCGCCGGCGTTCAGATCGGCACAAACGTCAATCAACTCAACCTCGGCGAACCGCAGTTCTTCGATTTCTTCAAAGCCTGCGAAGAGCTCGGCATGGCCGTCTTCGTCCATCCTTGGGAGATGATGGGCGAGGCCGACATGCAGAAATACTGGCTGCCTTGGCTGGTCGGAATGCCTGCTGAAACGTCGCGGGCGATCTGTTCGCTGATCTTCTCCGGCGTGCTCGAGAGATGTCAAGATCTGCGTATTTGCTTTGCTCACGGCGGCGGCTCGTTCCCGGCGACCATCGGCCGGATCGAGCACGGATTCAACGTCCGCCCCGACCTATGCGCAGTCGATAACCCGCACAGCCCGCGAAAATATTTCGACCGGATCTATTTCGATTCGCTCGTCCACGAACCGGCGATGCTCGACCATCTGATCTCGCTCGCCGGTGCCGACCACGTCATGCTCGGCTCCGATTACCCGTTCCCGCTCGGCGAGCTCGAACCCGGAGAGCTGATCGAATCCATGGCTTACGACGTGAATGTAAAGGAACGGCTGCTCAGCGGTTCGGCTCTGGATTGGCTGGGTCTCGGTATGGCCAGTTTCAATCCTATTAAGTGAGAACCAAGATTTACTTGACTAGCTAACCTGACTAGACCATACTACAACTATGAAAGTTGGAGTCTACGAAGCAAAATCTAAGCTTAGCAAGATGATAGAACTTGCGATCGATGGCGAAGATGTTGTTATCACAAAAAACGGCGAAGACATGGTTCGTCTGATACCGATCCGGAAAAAGAAAGGTGATTGGATCGGCATGTTTGAGGGCCAAGTGATCATACACGACGATTTCGATGATCCTCTAGAAGAATTCGAGGAATATTCGTGAATATTCTACTCGATACAAATATCTTTCTTTGGTTATCTGGTGTCGATGGCCGTCCGTCAAATCGGGCTCTAAAAATATTCAGAGATTCGGACACTCAAATATTTATCTCGACCGTTTCGGCTTGGGAGATCGCTATTAAGTGGTCGAAAGGCCGCCTCACTTTACCGGGAAATCCTAGGGATTTTATGTCGAGCGTACTCAAAGCTTCAGGAATGACAATGCTTCCGGTCACTTTTGATGATGCAATAGCGGTCGCCGACCTACCTTGGCATCACAGAGATCCATTCGATCGACTTTTGGTTGTTCAGGCCCGAAACAAAGGACTTACTTTGCTTACTTCCGATACGGCCTTGGAAGAGTACGACATTGATGTTGTATTGACGAATCGATTATCACGATGAATATTAATGCCGCGGTAAAATTAGACGAAGAGGATAAACTCGCCGATCTCCGCGAGCGGTTTCACATTCCGAAAGCTGCGGACGGCAGCGATGTAATTTATTTCACGGGCAATTCACTCGGCCTTCAGCCGAAGACGGCCCGTGAATACATAAATACCGAACTCGACGATTGGGCACGGCTTGGAGTCGAGGGCCACCTACACGCAAAACATCCGTGGCTGCCTTATCACGAATTCGTTACCGAATCGCTAGCCAGACTCGTCGGCGGAAAGCCTATCGAAGTCGTGGCGATGAATTCGCTCACCGTGAATTTGCATTTTTTGATGGTTTCGTTCTACCGTCCAACGCCTGAACGCTCTAAGATCGTGATCGAAAAAGGTGCGTTCCCATCCGATCAATACGCTGTCGAATCTCAAGCTGAAGTTTGGAGTTCCGCCTTCAGCCGTCTTGGAGTCAGAGAGGCTCGGACCCCAGGCGTGATCGAATTAGCGCCGCGAGACGGCGAAACGACACTCCGGACCGAAGACATTCTCGAAACTATCGACCGCGAAGGCGACCAGGTCGCGTTGATCATGCTCGGCGGCGTCAATTATTACACCGGACAGGCATTTGAAATGCAGGCAATAACTGAGGCTGGCCATCGCAAAGGCTGCGTCGTCGGCTTTGATCTGGCACATGCTGCGGGGAATCTCGAGTTGAATCTACACGATTGGGGTGTAGATTTTGCTGCCTGGTGTTCATACAAATACCTGAACGCAGGGCCGGGTGGCATCGCCGGCATTTTCGTCCACGAACGCCATGCCCGGTCGTTCGAACTGCCGCGCTTTGCTGGCTGGTGGGGACACGACAAAGAAACGCGTTTCCTGATGGGGCCCGAATTTCGCCCTCTCGCTGGTGCTGAAGGCTGGCAGCTTTCCAATCCGCCGATCTTTCAGCTCGCCGCCCTTCGTGCGTCGCTCGAGATATTTGACGAAGCGACGATGCTCGCTCTCCGCGAAAGATCGGTCAAGCTAACGGCTTATCTCGAACAACTTCTGGCCCATATCGAAACTAACCGTATCTCCGTTATCACTCCGGATGACACGGCCCAGCGAGGCTGCCAGTTGTCGATCCGCGTGAAGAAGGCTGACAAAACGCTTTTCGACGCAATCACCGAACAGGGCGTTATCGCCGACTGGCGCGAACCGGATGTTATCCGCGTCGCTCCGGTTCCGCTATATAATACTTTTGATGACGTCGATCGTTTCGCGAAGATCTTGAGCGAATGTCTGTAATTAAATAAATGGCCAACCGCACCGAAAAGGAATGGGAACGCATCGAGAGCCGGCACGATAGTTCGTTGACTAGTTATATTTCCATCGCTTCAGATCTTGACGAAGATGCGTGGCGTTCGCCCGTTGCCGACGGCAAATGGTCGCCGATGGAGATAACCGAGCACCTTCGGGCCGCGTATGAGATCCTGCTTCGCGAGCAGGAGACCGGCGTTGGGCTTCGGCCGCGTTCGGGCTTTTTTCTCCGAACCTTTCTGCGGGTCGCAATACTTCCGTCCATCTTTCGCAAACGTAGCTTCCCCGCGGGAGCCAAGGCTCCGAGAGAGATCCGGCCCACGAAATGCATTGAGGACCGCACAGAAGCACTGGCCACACTTCGCGAATTAGGCGAACGCTGCGCCGCCGTTCTAGGAGAGAAACGCCCTGACCCGAATGCCAAACTGACGCATCATCTCTTCGGCACGCTGACACCTGCCAAGGGGCTCGACTTTGTTACAATTCATCTAGAGAATCACACGCGGCAATTGCCGACCAAGCATGAGTAACGAACGAGTTTCGATAATCGGTGCGGGCCTTGCGGGCTCCTTACTTGCAATCTATCTTGCCAAACGCGGCATCAATGTCACCATTTTCGAAGCCCGCAGCGATATGCGAAAAGAGGCTGTCGAAGCCGGGCGGTCGATCAATCTCGCCCTATCCGATCGCGGCATCGCCGCACTTCGCGAGGTCGGCATGGACGCGTATATGCTGGACGAGGCTGTGCCGATGACCGGCCGCATGATCCACGATCCCGCCGGCAACACTAAGCTTCTTCCATATAGCGGCCGCCAGGGCGAGTTTATAAATTCCGTCTCGCGTTCTGGCCTGAACATCGCATTGATGAACGAAGCCGATCGATACCCGAACGTCCAGATCATATTCGATGAACGCTGCACCGACTTTGATACCGCCAGCGGCGAAGTGAGCTTCGCCAGTGGCCGAACGATGCGGGCCGATACGGTTCTAGCAACTGATGGTGCCGGTTCGCCTGTGCGTCAAGCGATGCAGAAACAGATGCCGGATTTTCAATTCTCGTCCGTTTTTCTCGACCACGGCTATAAGGAATTGCACATTCCGCCGATGTTGTCCGACGCGGTGGTGTCTCGCCAGGGCTCCGGTTCTTTCCCGTTCGCCATCGAACGCAACGCACTACACATCTGGCCGCGGCATAAATTCATGATGATCGCCTTGCCGAACTTCGACGGCAGTTTTACATGTACATTGTTTCTTGCCCACAAGTCAGAGCCGCCCGCGTCCACCGGTGTGTCCGAGTGGTCTTTCGAAGCGCTTAAAGATGCCGAAAGTGTAACCGATTTCTTAAACACCGAATTCCCCGACGCCGTCGCGCTCATTCCCTCGCTGGTCGAAGACTTCTTTGACAACCCGACCGGCAGTCTCGGCACGATAAAATGCTGGCCGTGGAACGTGGGTGGAAAGGCGTTGCTACTTGGCGATTCGGCTCATGCCATCGTTCCCTTTTACGGCCAGGGAATGGACTGTGCATTTGAGGACGTTCGCGTGCTGGATTCGCTGATCGAGAAACACGGGACCGATTGGGCGGCTGTTTACGCCGAATATGGTGAACTTCGCAAGATAAACACCGACGCCATAGCCGACCTCGCCGAAGAGAATTTTTACGAGATGCGCGATGCGACCGCCGATCCCGTTTTTCAGCGCAAACGCGAGCTTGAAACGCGGCTCGAACAAACGTACCCCGACTATTTCTCGAAATACTCTATGGTCACATTCCGCGAGGACATGCCCTACTCGGTCGCGCGGGCGAAAGGCAACGCTCAGGACAAAGTGTTGATGGAAAGGTGTGCAAACGTAAAAAATATAGACGAACTAGACTTCGCCGAGGTCTTTAGCGAACTGCGAAAGGTTTAATGCCGGTATTAGTTTGTCAGAAGAACGGCTTCTGGCTAATAGCTATAAGCTTATCGCTTTATTAACGAAATGATGTTCGACCTTTCTATTCCGCTAAAGTTTGATGGCGCACAGCCAAATGCCTACGGAGTTGATCGTGCAACCTCAGACCCGGTCCAAGCCGGCGCGCTAGTCGGCGATACGCGGCAGGGCGGGAGCATCAATTTCGAACAATACACGTTCATTCCGCACTGCAACGGCACCCACACAGAATGCGTAGGCCACATCACGAACGAACGTATCTCCGTCCGCGATTGCCTGCAAGATATCCTCGTCCCGGCAGTTTTGATTACGGTCGAACCGACTGGTGCAGACGAGATGGCTGAGGCTCGGACGGCTAATTTCGATGACAGTGACAGACTTATTACTAGAACTTCACTCTTCGAAAGGATCGCTTCGTTTCAAAGTGATATTCCGCATTCCACGATCCGCATTCCGCATTCGAAAGCGTTGATCATCCGCACGTTACCTAACGACGAAAGCAAGCTAACCGCCGAATATGGCGAGGCAAACATACCGCCCTACTTCACCGCCGATGCTATGCACCTGATCGTCGAACAAGGCTTCACCCACCTTCTTGTCGATGTACCGTCAATCGACCGCATCTTTGACGAAGGCAAGCTCATCAATCACCGAATTTTTTGGAATGTGGAGGAAGGAAGTTTTGAGGTCGGCCATGAAACCCGAACGAACTCGACCATCACCGAACTGATCTACGTCCCAAACGAAGTTGCCGACGGCGAATACACGCTCAACCTGCAGATCGCCCCGTTCGATTCCGACTGCGCTCCGAGCCGGCCGGTTTTGCTTGATGGTACCGCCTGACAATTCAGCAAGAAGTAGCTTTATTCCTTGCCGATCCTATTTAAAATAAAGAGACCGGTAGATCCAACAATCAAAAACCCGAAACCCAGGATTACCTTTCCTGAAACCGCTTCGCCTCGAACCAACGAAAGTCCAGCCACGATCAGATCGAGAGTGCCGAACACCACGAATATTCGAAGCAAAGTTTTCATTATCGTGCACCCTGTATGTCTCTATTTGACTGCGTGCTCGATTGCTTCTTTCAGTTCAGGGTATCTAAATACATAGCCCGCATCCTTCAACCGCTTCGGTATCACTTTGGTCGAATCAAGCAGCAGTGCGTCGCCCATTTCGCCGAAGACCAGATTCACCGCAAATTCCGGAAGCGGCAGAAAGGTCGGCCGGTAGAGTACCTCGCCGAGCGTCTTTGTAAACTCTTCATTAGTAACAGGATTCGGGGCGACGTTGTTGACCGCCCCGCGGACGTGCTCATTCTCCAGTACGTAGTTAATTGTCCCCACAACGTCATCCAGCGAGATCCAGCTCATCCACTGTTTCCCGCTTCCGACGACGCCACCGACGCCGAATTTGAACGGCGTTAGCATCGTCGCCAGCGCACCGCCGTTCTTCGACAAAACGATACCGGTCCGCAGCAAAACAGTCCGGATCCCGAGGTCTTCCGCACGCCGCGATTCTGCTTCCCAATCCTTGCAGGTCTTGGCCAGAAACGTGTCGCCGGCGGCGCTCGCCTCGGTCATCTCGTCGTCCCCGCGGTCGCCGTAAAATCCGATCGCTGAGCCTGCTATGAAAGTTTTTGGCCGTGCGTCGAGTTTGGCAAACGCATCGATCATCAGCCGCGTCCCGTCAACGCGGCTGTCACGGATGGCTTTCTTTTTTTCCTCGGTCCACCGCAGGCCGGCGATGCCTTCGCCTGCCAGATGTATCGCGGCGTCCAGTCCCTCAAGCCGCGGCAAGTCTTCGTCCGCAAATCCCGATTCGGTGTCCCACTTGATATGCTGTTCGTCCTTCGGCTCACTCCGCGACGCAAGCAGCATCTCGTAGCCCTTTTCTTTGAACGATTCCTGCAGGGCCTTTCCGATCAGCCCGCTTGCACCGGTTATTAAGATCTTCATACTTCAAGTTTACAGCAATTGGCGGGGATCAAACGACATCATTTCGCTTTCCGCAAGTCTCGCCTAACCATGTCGGTCAGCAACCTAATCTCGCGGTCAGACAGTAGTGACCGAAAGGCAAGCATTCCGTTGCCGCCGTCGGCGATCTGCTTATAGACTTCGGTCTCAGTTCGAGCCTTGAATTCACCAACGCGCAGGCTCGGCACGACGACTCCGTCCTCAAGCGTTTTGCCGTCACCCTCCGGCCCGTGACAGATGGCACAATTTTGACGATAGAGAGTCGCCTCGTACGCTTTGCTATCCGCGATGACAAAATGGTCCGGGTCCGAACTGAAACACGCAGCCAAACCGAATACCGCAAAACACGCGATCACACCGATCTTGATGCCGTTCATTTAATTTGCCTTTAACTCGTCCCGCAACGCCCGCTTAAATATCTTACCTGTCGCCCCGATCGGCAAACTGTCGCGAAACTCGACGTACCGCGGATATTTGTTAGCCGCAAACTGCTCCTTGCACCATTCGATGAATGCCGCATCCGACAGTCGCTGGCCTTCTTTCAACACCAAATATGCCTTGACCTCTTCGCCAAGCCGGTCGTCCGGGACGCCGATCACAGCACACAGCGAAACCGCCGGATGCGTCATTATCACCTCTTCCAGCTCGCGTGGATAAATGTTGTAACCGCCGCGAAGGATCATGTCCTTCGTCCGGTCGACGATCGCAAGATAGCCTTCGTCGTCCATCTTCCCGATGTCGCCGGTGTGAAACCAGCCGTTCTTGAAGGCTTCGGCGGTCGCGTCGGGCCGTTTGTAATAGCCCTTCATCACGTTCGTTCCGCGAATGACGACCTCGCCCCGCCCGCCTCGTTCGACCTCATTGCCGTTCTCGTCAACGCATTTCACCTCAACGCCAAAGATAGCCTGGCCAACGGTACCCGGCCGCGAAGGCTTTTCGAAATGATTGAAGCACGCCAGCGGCGAAGTCTCAGAAAGGCCATAGCCCTCCAGCACGCGCACGCCGAACTTCTCCTCAAACGCCTTCATCACCTCGACCGGCATCGGCGCTCCGCCCGACGTGCAGACCTTCATCGAATCTTTGATATGGCTGATGTCAAAACCCGTCTCATCGGCAAATTTCAGCAGTGCCCAGTACATCGTCGGAACGCCGACCCAGAAATTCACCTTCTCCTTGACCATCGTCTCAAGCGTCGGTTGCGGTTCAAACCGCGGAAGCAGGACGCATCGGTTTCCGGCGTAGATATTTGCGTTCATTTGCACGGTCTGGCCCGTCGTATGAAACAGTGGCAGCGTTATGAGACACGTCATCTGCTCGCCCGACGTGAAATCGAGCATCGGCAAGTGAATGCTGTACGTCGTCACTACGTTTGACCAAAGATTCAGGTGCGTCAGCTCGGCGCCTTTCGGCTGGCCCGTCGTGCCGGAAGTGTAAAGGATCGCGCAGGTGTCCTCCGGTGCGGTTGGATAAGTGTCAAAAGTATCCGGTTGCGGAAAGATGATCTGGCCAAGCGTTCTGTGGCCCTCGATCGGGCTCGATCCAGCCGGATCTTTGGTCAAGACGATCAGCTCCGTACAGGAATCGACCTGATCAAAACCAGCCTTGACCGCAGCTCCAAGCGGAAGCTCGTCCGTGCCTTCAAAGACAAATACAGCCTTCGCGTCTGAATCCTCGAGGTGATAGGCGACCTCTCGCGGCTTGAATAGAACGCTGAGCGGAACGACCGCCGCTCCGGCTTTCATTATTCCGTAATAAACCATCGGGAAATACGGAATGTTCGGGCAGCTCAACGCCACCTTGTCGCCGTGCCCGATACCCATCGCAACAAGTGCGTTGGCGACCTTGTTCGCCATCGCGTTCAATTGGCCGTAGGTCATCCGAACGTCGTTCCATACTATCGCTTCTTTCTGCGGAGCAAGCTTCGCATGGTGTTCCACGATCGTCGCAAGATTCAGTGTCGTCGCGCTGTATTCCATAAATTTTAGGTATCAAAAAAGAAAAAGGGTGTTTCGACTATGATAATGGCATTGCCCCGATATTCATAGCGGTTTCTGCCGAATCCATCGTTTCGGCCGACGTGGTATCAGCCCCGATCCGCTGGACCGAATGCACCTGAAACCGCTCCGCCTGCGCCGGATGATCCGTGCGAAAATGCCCGCCCCGCGATTCCTCTCTCCACAACGCCGCCTTGGCTACAAGCATAGCCAGCGTCACAAAGTTTCGCGACGAAGTGCTTAGGCTCGCCTGTGATATCTGATCAAATTCGCGTATCGCACGCCGCAATGACTCACGGTCTCGCAATATCCCGACGCGTTCCCACATCACACGCTTCACACGCTTCCGCACCGCCGTCGAGATCTCCGATCGAGCGCTTGCGTCTATTGCATCTGCCCTCTTCTCTGTCTGGCCACCGACCACCGGCCACCGACCGCTGTCCATCACCGCCGCCTCACCGGCACGTGCTCCGAAAACGAGTCCTTCCAGTAACGAATTCGACGCCAGCCGATTCGCACCGTGAACACCCGTACATGTCACTTCGCCCGCCGCGTAAAGCCCCGACACCGTCGTTCTCCCCCACAGATCGGTCCGCACACCGCCCATGCAATAGTGCGACGCAGGCGACACCGGCAGCATGTCCTTGGCAATGTCCAATCCATAAAACTCGCACGTCTCGTAAATTTTCGGAAAGCGGTGCCGGAGAAATTCAGCATCGAACGCCGTCATATCCAGAAACACATTTCGCGAACCCGTCCGCCGCATCTCGGCAACTATCGACCGCGAAACGATGTCACGCGGAGCGAGCTCCAGCCGCTCATCGTATCGGCCCATGAACTGCTCACCCTGTGCGTTTCGCAACACGCCGCCCTCGCCGCGCATCGCTTCGCTAAGCAAAAATCTCGGCGCGTTCTCGATGCTGAGCGCGGTGGGGTGAAACTGGATGAACTCCATATCGCCCATCTCCGCACCTGCAAAATAGGCCATCGCCATGCCGTCGCCCGTCGCGACCGGCGGATTGGTCGTGTGCAGATAGAGCTGGCCGGCACCGCCTGTGCAGAGGATCACGGCCTTCGCAAAAATGTCCCGCGGAGCCCGCAATATCGGGTCAAGAAACCGAACACCGACACATCGGCCGTCGCGCACCAGCAACTCCTCCGTATTTGAAAATGGCAGCAGATTTATCGAGCTTTCGACACGTGCACGGGCGATCAGCGAACGCACTATCTCCTTTCCGGTCGAATCGCCATGGGCATGCAATATCCTCCGGCGCGAATGGGCGGCCTCCTGCGTAAACACAAGATTGCCGCCTTCTTTATCGAACTCAGTTCCCCACTCGATCAGCTGCTTGATGTATTTCGTGCCTTCGGTCACGAGCGTTTCGACCGCCCGCGGGTCACACAAACCGGCACCGGCGACCAGCGTGTCGCCCTCATGCAATTCGGCGTTGTCGTCATCCGAAAGGACAACGGCAACGCCGCCTTGTGCATACTCTGTGTTGGATTCGCTCGCTTTGTCTTTCGTCAGGACAGTGACACGTGCACCGCTCTCAGCGAGCGCGATCGAGGCCCGAAGGCCAGCCACGCCACTGCCGATAACGACGAAATCCGTTTCGAGAAACATTAACAGAAATGTAGCAAATTACATCTCCGCTGTCCTGTTAACCTAAGCCGATTTTTCCGCCGTCGTGCCGTGATTATCGCTCGCGCTATACAGCCCGGTATAAGCACCTTTCCGCAGATCAATGCCGTGTTCGACGAATGCCTTGAGCGCCGAGATCATCTGCGACCAGCCCATGCAATTCCTGTACGACGCGTCCAGGTCGTCCTGCGTTTCGCGCCAACCGGTCTCGCTTATCCGAACGATCGTCCCGTCGTCCGCCGCATCGAATTCCATCCGGATATGCGTGTCGAGTCCCTTCGTCCCTTCCCAGCCAAGCTCGATCAGCTCGTTCTTGACCATCTTCTTTACAATGACCGGAAAAGCGAACTTCTCATCGCCCGGATTGTCAGCGAACGCCCACTCCACCGTCGTGCCTTCGTCAAGCGGTGCACTCGCGCCGCCGTTCGTAAAATATCCGCTCAGCTTCTTCGGATCGTAAACCGCATCAAACACCTCGGCCACGGGCCGCAAGATCTTCGTCTGTACCTTAAATTTCAATTCCATCTCGTTACATCAACTCCATATTTGTTTTTTAATTATTAATCAGTAATTAACAAATTAATAATCCGTTTCAATTGAAACGAGCGCTACTATATGTTATATTTTTATAACATGTCAAGAGCAAAAAAAGATGATCTCGTTTACAAGGCTCTGGCCGATACCCGGCGGCGCGAGATCCTCGACCTTTTGCGTGACGATGCGATGACGACCGGCGACATCTGCACCCACTTCAAAAAGATCGACCGCTGCACGGTAATGCAGCACCTCGGCGTGCTCGAAAAAGCGGGGCTCGTCATCACACAAAAAAAAGGACGGTTCAAGTGGAACTACCTGAATGCCGTCCCCATCCGCGACATCTACGACCGCTGGATCAACAAATACGCCAACCACTCCGTCGACGTCCTAACAAAACTAAGCCGCGATCTCGAATCAAACTGATCCGCGGACGGAAAAGGTAATTGTCGCAGAAAGGGTGATTTGATATGTTCTAGCATAAGTATGGAGCCATCCCGCTTATTCTTTTTATCTCTATTCATTTGCCTGTCGATGGCAGGCTGCCAGAATAGAGAGATGTCGGCGGAACAGAGGTCGTTGGAAACTGCGGCGGTTTTCTCGGTAGTGATTGATGACAAATTCGCGTCCTCGATAGCTCCCTCATTGACGATCTTCACGAAGTCCTCTCATTACCGTGGCGGCCCCTATACTGCGTTATTGGGTGAGGACTATCTTGATCGTACGACGACGGCAGAGCGCTTGGAACTGTTGCAAGAAGTGTATCCCGGCGTCGATGAAGTTATCCTCTATGAATATCAAAACGTATTCGCCGTAGAAGTAACGTTTGATACGAGCATTCCGTTGAAAATATCGCGGCCGTACCGTTTCGTATCGCAACCAACCCCAGACGAGAACTTTGTACGATTCTCACAGGTTGCCTTCGGCCCAACCGGCACCACGGCCTTCGTCTCCATCGTTTATTCATGTGACCCGTTGTGCAGTAGCGAGGACCATTATCTCCTGGAAAAGGTGAACGGCGTCTGGCAAATTAAGGAACGCTTTCCACTCTTCCGAACCTAAAAATGCGCCGCCCGAAATTTCTTTCGAACGACGCAATTTTTTTCGTAGACTGATCCGAACTACATCGGTATCTTCAGTTCCTGGCCCGGATAGATCTTGTCCGGGTCGGTCAGGATGTCGCGGTTGTGGTCCCAGATGGCTTTCCACTGGATGCCGTATTCCTTGGCGATCTTCGAAAGGTTGTCGCCTGATTCGACGGTGTGCGTGTGCATTCCGCCGCCGGCTGCGGCATCAGCGGTCTGGATGTTGAGTATGAGGTCGCCGCCTTTAAAATCAGGGTCGAGCCGTGCGTACTCATCCCATAGCTGCTGTTTCGCTTCGGCGCTCGGTGCAGTGCCGGTAACGACGAGCGTTCCTGCATTGCTTTCGCTAAGGTCATATGTAGTCCCGTTCTGATTGGCAAGGTCAAGAAGCGTCTGATATTTTTCTTGTGCTGACATTATATTGGTCCTCCTTGGTTAGTTGCCTCGCTTGAGCTGGTTGTCGATACCGGTTATGCCAGACTGCTGGATCACCTGGATGCATTCGGCATATTTCGCCGCCGGAACTTCGCCGGTAACGGTCACCTTTCCGCCAACAACCGTGACCGAGGCCGTTTCGCATCCCGCTTTCTTGAGATTCTCGTTTATCTTGCTTGTCAGAGCAGGGTCAGCAGCGGCCGGTGTTGCGACCGGAAGTGGTTTGGTCGTTATGCTGTTTGTGACGGACTTGATGCCGTCAACCGCGCGAGCCGATGCTTCAGCTTTGTTCTTAACGGTGATGTCCGCGACCTCTCCGGTCAGCGTCGCAACGCCGCCATTGACGGTGGCGGTCACACCCGTAACGGCGTCAGCGGAAAGCTTGTCCGCAACGGCCTTCTGCAGGTCGGCATCGCTCTTGCCGCAGGCTGCCATTAACATTACGGCAGCAATGCTCAAAATTGTTAGAAATTTAAATCTCATTGTTCCTCCCTGAACCATTTTGTCTAGTTAAATAGAATTTCGGCCGTCGGGGAAATAAAGGTCCCGCCGCGGTCGAGTTCCGCACATTGCTCCCCTAAACTTCAGAAGAATTTATTGCAATCTGTTAACGACTATCTTGGTGCATCGGCACAATTATTTCAACTAAAAAGATGTAAACGGCAGGATTGTTAAAGAAAGATCTGCTCGTGTATCTGGCTTGCGATCTCGTAGGAATTCATATCGGAGCGGACGATGTAGTGCCAATCCGCAAGGCAATATATGCCCTGCCGCTCTTCAAACAATTTAAGCGCCCCTTCACGGCTGCGTGCCAGCGGACGCTCTTTTCTTGATTTCCGGATGTTTTGCCAGCAGTGGTCGAACGTGGATTCGAGCCAGACGGTCGTCAGCCCGTGTTCGCGAATAAGCTCGCGGTTTTCTTCGACGGTCCATGTGCCGCCGCCGAGCGAGAATATGCGACATTTGGAATCAAGCAAGACCCGTTTCAGCGAATCCGTTTCTATCGCCCGGTATGCTTCGAGCCCATCGTTATCTATGATCTCAACGATCTTTCGTCGCGTCGAACGCTCGATAAAATGGTCAAGGTCGATACGGCTGCTGCGGAGCTGCGAAGACAAATGCCGGGCAACGCTGGATTTCCCAACGCCCATAAAGCCCGTCAACGCAATTCTTACCCTCTCAGCCATTTGGTCTTAGTTATCAAACTGACACACCTTACTCTTTATTGTCAAAAAACCGACATCTTGCCCGGTCCGTTCCTTTGCGGTAACATTTTGGATTGTCGGGCGTTGACCGATCACGTTCTGAAAGGACTTAAATTTATGAGTGAAAAGCGACAAAATGCCCCTCGCCGAGCTCCGCGAGTGAATGAACCGCTCGACTTTCCTGTCTTCTGGCGAGGAAAGTCGGGCCGGCACGAGGCTTTCATTTGCGACGTCGGAGAAGGCGGGTGCTATCTGAATACTTCAACCGAAGCCGATACGGGCGAGCGGATCGTGATCGAGATACCTAACCGCCCCAAGGACGGAGAGTCACTCGATTTTGACGCAGTGGTCGTTCCGCAAGATCGAACTCACATTGGATTCGGTGCAAAGTTTGAACCTCTTACAGAAGAACAAGGATCACTGCTTTCATTTTTTATGGCCCGTTCGCCAGAGATCGACGACCGCAAGAAGTAAGGGCTTAAACAAGAAGAGAGGCCGTCGTTTTCGGGAAACGCGGCCTCAGATTTTCGGAAGGCTTACCTGTAGGTTAGGCGGAGTTGATAGGCAAAAGGCGGTTTTGGTTTATTGGTTGGTAATTGCCGGCTGATAGATTTCTCCGCGTATCTACTTCGTCGGCTCGGAAACTTTCTCCTTTTTAGGATCTTTTTTTGGTCGAAGGCCTAAGCGGCGGGCGTCACGCTCGATCGCTTTCGGGTCGTTCTTCAGATAATGGGTCTCTTCCTGGATCAAAAGATTCTCCTCTCGCAGAGCCTCGATCTTTTCCTTTAATTGCTGATTCTCTTGCGCTTCCTTGCTGTACTCCGTGTATGCCCGGGAGTTTATCGTCAGAATTATTGCCAAGGTTAGAGTGATGACAGCGGCATAAGGTGCCCAGCCCGGGATCGCGTTCTTCTTTTTTTTGCGGCTAGTCTTCATCTAGAACTCAGGACGCAAGGTACTCTCGTCCGGCTTCCAACAATTTTTCAAGATCGTCTTTGTCTTCTGATTCGGCGTATATCCTGACGAGCGGCTCGGTTCCTGACGGCCTCATCAACATCCAGCTTCCGTCACCGAAAAGGAATTTCACGCCATCCATTCGATTTACGCTCTCGACCTTTCGTCCGCCGATCTCCGTCGGCTCCATCGCGAGCTTTTCGTTCAATCCCGCGGCGACATCGGGGGTCAGCTTGACGCCGATCCGTCCTGACTCGAGCTTGCCAATGCGTTTATAAAGATCGTCAAGCTGCTCGGTCAGGCTAGCCTGTCTGACGGCGACCGCTTCGGCGGCAAGCAAACATGCGATGATGCCGTCCTTTTCCGGATAATGTCCGCGGATCGAAAGCCCTGCGGACTCTTCCCCGCCTAGGATTATCTCGTCGTTGATTATCAATTCGCCGATGTACTTAAATCCTACCGGCGTTTCGTAAAGCTTAAGCCCGCGATCTTTGGCTACGCGATCTACCAGGTGCGATGTCGCCACGCTGCGAGCGACACCTTTCGTCCATTCCCTACTCTCGGCCAAATAGTCTGTCAACAATGCGACCAGTTGGTTAGCCGTAATGAAAGATCCGTTCGCATCGATAATGCCGAACCTGTCACCGTCACCGTCGGTCGAAAGCCCCAATGTCAATTTCCCGTCTGCAACCTTTGCCCGCAGGCCGTCGAGGTTTTCTTCTGCCGGTTCGGGCGAGATCCCCTCGAATGTCACATCACGCCAGTCACGCAGCGTTTCGACCTCTAAGCCGTTGTCGCGAAGAATCTTGTCCAAATAGCCCCGGCCCGTGCCCCACATCGCGTCGTATGCGTATCGACCGCCTGCATTCGCTATAGCCGCGAGGTTTAACTTTGAGGCGAGATCCTCAAGGTACGCGGATCGCGGGTCGTAGTCGACCACTTCGCCTCCCGACGCCATCGCTGCCTTTGCATCTTCTTCGACACCTGCCTCGATCTGCTTGGTGACTTCCGGCATTGCGGGAGCACCGTCGGCGGTCGAAAACTTAATGCCCTGATATTCCGGCGGATTATGCGACGCCGTAAAATTCATCGCTCCGACCGCTTTCAGGTGCCGAATAGCATGCGATATCGTCGGCGTCGGTGTCGGATCGGTGCACTTAAGCACCTTAAAACCTTTCCCGGCAGCGATGTCTGCAGCTAACACGGCGAACGTCTCGCCCATGAACCGCGAATCGTGGCCGATCAAAAGCGTCTTACCGGTACCGCTTTGTTCAACTGTCAAATATCTGCAGATCGATTCCGTTACTCTTCGAACGTTCGAGAAAGTGAATTCGTCGGCGATTATCGCTCGCCATCCGGACGTTCCAAACCGAATCGTCATACGCTTTTATGTAAGTGAAACCCGATGTTCCTTGAAGTGCGCAAATTCTAACACAAATCAATTTCATTTGTAAAGCGCTTATTTAACTATTTAACACATTTTTTTTCTAAGGGTTAGGTGATGATATCTCACGTAGTCATTAACCTCTGCGCTTAAGGAATCTTCGTGGCGCTTAAACCTGTCGATCGGTCATTCACCAATTGAGGTGTTTCGACCGGCAAAAATTGCAAGAATTTGATTAAAGAGTGTGTCAGAATGTTACCCGCGTACGTGTCATAACATCGCCTGTGTCCCATTGACACAGAGAGAATGCGGCCATACTATTAATCAATTGCCCCAGGATTCGCTGGAAAAGCCTGCAAAACAGGCACTTTGTGAGGTTGTGGGCGTTTCGGTCAAAGTGGCATATCAATTGCAGAGATTTACCAGGATAGCGTGAACCTCCCATCACCCAATACCGACGCCAATAGCGAAAGCATTAATTGAGAGAACGCAGGGTCGAGGTTCGCATAATTTTAGTTGGAGACATCATAATGAGACCTGTTAAATATTTCGAAAAAGGCTTGACCTACGTTGCCAAGGGCGCGTTCAACGCCGTCAAGTCGGTCAACCAGTTCAAACCGAACGCATCATTCACCCCGAAGTGGGCTGACAAGCCCATCCTGAAATCGTGGCAAAAATCGAAGCCGACGCTCGGCTTTCCGCGGCAGACGGATTCTCTTTGCCCAAACTGTGTGATCGAGGCTCGCGAAGAGATCCTCGGCGGCAACCGCGATGTCTCGACGCTTATCAATGAGAACGTCGGCGAGATTAAGGCTCAGATCATCGAACGCGATGGCCAGGTCTGGATGATCAAGGATTGCGAGAAGCACGGCCATTTCGAAGACATGATGGCGATCGATTCGAAATTCCTCCAACATATCGAATCGCTCTTCCCCGGCCGCGACATGGAGTCGCACAATGACGAAAAGCTTCATAACCACGGCACGTCGTCGGTCAAGTATGGCCGCGGTGCTGTTTTGACGGTCGACCTTACGAACCGCTGCAACATGATGTGCGACCCGTGCTTCATGGACGCCAATCAGGTCGGTTTCGTTCACGAGCTTTCGATGGAAGACGTCCAGGAGATCCTCGACAACGCCATCCAGATCAAGCCGCGACGTCAGATGTCGGTACAGTATTCGGGCGGCGAGCCGACGCTTTCGCCTTACTTCCTGGATGCAGTGCGTTATGCCCGCAAGGTCGGGTACAACTCGGTCCAGGCCGCGACCAACGGCATCGAGTTCGCTAAATCTAAAGAATTTTGCCGCGAAGCAGCCGAAGCCGGACTTCGCTTCGTCTATCTGCAGTTCGACGGCATCGGCAACGACGCCAACTCGCATCGCCAGATCGGCAACCTGTTTGACGTAAAACTTCGTGCTATCAATAACCTCCACGAAGCCGGCGTCGACATCATTCTCGTTACAACGCTGGTCAACGGCATCAACAACGACCAGGTAGGCACCATCATCCGCTTTGCTCTCGAGAATCCCAAGAAGATCTCGTTCATCGCTTTCCAGCCGGTATCGTTCACCGGCCGCGACGAGCTGATCACGGAACAGCGTCGGCTGCAGCAGCGTTATACGCTCGCTCACCTTGCCCACGACGTTCACGATCAGGTCGGCATCACCGAACCTACACGTGACTGGTTCCCGCTTTCGCTGATGGGAGCGTTCGCCGATTTCGCTGACGTCGTCCATGGCCCCGAGGCCGAATGGGGACAAGTTTCCTGCGGCTGCCACCCGAACTGCGGTGTCGGTACGGCCGTCATGGTCAACAAAGAAACGAAAGAGATGGCTCCGGTGCCGCAGTTCCTGAACATTCAGGGCCTTGTCACCGACATGCAGCACATCACGGACACCAACCGCGGCAAGTGGTTCTCAAACATCATGATGGGCCTCGCCCTCTTGAAGAACTACAACCCCTACGGTGCACCGAAAAGTCTTACGCTTGCCGGCATCTTTAAGAAGTTCGACAAATCGTTCGGCCTCTCAGGAAAAGATTACGGAAAGGTCGGCGGAGACCGCACGATGGAAGACATCGAAAAACGCCGTCAGGACCCGTGGAACTTCCTGTTCATCGCAGGTATGTGGTTCCAGGATCTCTTCAACTACGATTTCCGCCGCACCGAAATGTGCATCATCCCCTACGGCACTCAGGAAGGCGAAATTTCCTTCTGTGCATACAATACCGGCATCGGATGGCGTAACATCATCGAGCACATGCACCAAAATGCGACCGTCGCACAGTGGTACAAAGACCACGGCCGTCACGAAGTCTTCGCTCGCGGTAAAGAGGTCGAGCTCGGCGACAAGCAGCACAACCTCATTCTGAACGAGGTCGATCTTGCCCGGCCCAACAAGCCGGAAATGGAAGGCCCCAAGACCGCTGCCGAAGAGATGCAGATGATGCGTAAACTCTACAACCAGATGGTAATGGAGAAAAACCAGATCACCTCCGAACCCCTCGTCCAGATCGGCGGCATCAAGAAGAACAAAGAAAAAGAACTGGCCGTCGCCGAATAACCTCTGAACTCCCCGCCTTGATCAGGCGGGGTGGCACCGCTTCGGTGACGGGGCGGTAGATACACTCAATAAAGCCTCGCGCTAACCCGCGGGGCTTTTTATGTTAGAATTTCCCTATGATGACGATCTCAAAAGATGTCCCGATCACCATCGACCGCGACATAATGAGCGGCGTTCCTGTCTTCACGGGAACCCGCGTCCCGGTTTCAGCCCTGCTCGAAAACCTCGAAGCAGGCGTTTCGATCGACGAATTTCTTGAAAATTTCCCGACGGTATCGCGTCAGCAAGTACTCCTTGTTCTGGAGCACTTCCGAACGTCCCTCAATGAGCTAAGCCTCGCCGCATGAAGATCATCATTGACGAATGCGTCCCGAGCATCGTAAAGCGAGGCTTACCCGAACGCAACATCGTATCCGTCCAGGACATGGGTTGGGCGGGCGTCAAAAATGGCGAGCTTCTCAAACTCGTGATCGCTGAGTTCGACGTCTTCATCACGTCCGACAAAAGTCTTCGCCATCAACAGAACCTCGCGGCTCTTGAACTGGCGGTTGTATTGCTCCTGAGCAATCAGGTTCCCGTTGTCGAAGGCCTCCTACCTCTCATCGACGAATCTCTGAAAAATATCGAACCTAAAGATTTCATCGAGATCTAAGTTATTGCCGCCATCGGCGACCAACATCATAGCCTAGGGTGGAATGAGGCTTTGCGAATGGAACCCTAGGACACGCCGCCCTACGCGCCGTCGCTGAAGGCGACAAACAATCGCCCGAATCCCCGTCGCCAACGGCGACCAACACTATAGCCTAGGGTGAAATGAGGCTTTGCGAATGGAACCCTAGGTTAGGCCACCCAAACCGCCCGTCGCTGAAGGCGACGAACAAATTCCAAATATCCCTGCAACAAACCGCCGGCTCGCGCGTTCAATACGGCATATGCGAATAATAAAAGCAGGCGTTTTCGTAGCAGCGTTTCTGGTCGGAGCGTTTTCGGTGTCCACGGTTTCCTCGATCGTGTTCTACGGTATCTACGTACCGGCGTGGTCATTGTTGGCGCCAAAGATCACCTTTCCCGACGCCGAGCCGACCGTTCCGCCCGCTACGCAGTCCGGCATTCATGTCGCATATGCCGGATGGGACGCGGCACAGGATGAACATGAGGTCCCGACCCTGAAATTCCTCATCCACAACGGCACGCTTTCGCCGATCTCATACGCCGCCCATTCGCCCGAATCCCCATGGCCAACGGTTACCGTTCACGGCGGCGAACCTATACCGACTTACGGCTGCGGCACAGGCATCCGGGAGTTCTACATCCTGCCCGGAACCTCAGCCCTCGTCCGCGTCACCAAACACGCCTTCACCGACCACGACTCAACCGACCACACCAAAACCGGCACCAACTTCACCGTCGCCTTCCACCTAAAAACCCTAACCGGATCCAAACTCCACACCTCCCCAACCTTCAACCTCCCTAAAGAATTCATCAGCTCGATCTCAAATTAGCTCAGGATGCTCGATGCATCGCCGAAGTCAGAACCGCCTGCGTGAGCGGGCCAAATCAAACAGCCACGCGACATTCGCATGGCTTTTTTTGATTTAGCCTTGCTTGTACACTAAACGGTATGCACGTTGATACATTTCATGAGCTTCGTCGTTACCCCACAACTAGTTGGGCTGTGTGGAGTGAAAACGCCGACCACTCGGTTCCGTTTTTTCTCAATAATATTGAGTCCTTGCACGCGAGGTCGGTTATTGTCGGTCTAAACCGATCGGAAGCTTGGCCGGGGGATTCAGTGGATAGAAAACCGAATTTTCATACTCCCGGTCACACGGGCGACCGCAGGTTAAAGCGCCACATTCAGGATGCTGGGCTAGGAAACTTGGTCGGGTCGTTTATGACAGACGTTTCGGACGAAATCAAAACCGATTCAGGAAAAGTACAAGTTGACCCGCATATTGCGACCCAAGAATTCGTTGCGAAGGTTTTTCGCGTCGAACCTACGACGAAACGGACGATTGTCTGCCTAGGTGATACCGCCTTTGATGTGTTGCGTGAAGGCTTCAATGTTGGAAGAAAATTGACACCGATGGCAGGTGCGTTGAAACTTCGAGAATTCAAATGCGTAGTACGGAATGAAAACTGGCAAGTTTACAGGGTATTGCATTCAGGGAACTATGGGATCTATATTCATAAGTCCGAGGGCGAACTAGCAGCCCAACTTGCACATATTAACGATCGCGTCTGATATTCGACCGTCGATGCATCAATTGTCGACTTGGTCGCCAGTGAGCAGGGTGGCATTGTTTTATTTGGTGAGGTTCGCGGCGAAGCAGTCGGCGTAGCAAAATGCATTTGGCCGTGGAGCCTACGAATAACGCTGACAAAACTTACTACCTTCCTTCTGGCGCCAGAAAGTAAATTGGACGTAGCGGAAATCGTCGTCTTGCTGAATCATCCAGACTTGGGTAGTACTCTGTCCAAAGATCGAACAACCTTTCGAGGTCGATCAGAGTGATCTTCCTTTTTTCTTGCGTCCGGGCTTCGTTTCGCGCGTCTTTTGTGAAGCTCCCCGTCGTGACGAATAGACCAACATCGTCGTCGCTGAGTAACGCCATAAATGATCGTAGCCCGTCGACAGAAACCGATTGTTCCATTCGCTTCACTTGCACTTTAATACGAGGTGTTCGGGTACCGAGTGGATCAGTATGCGCCAGAATATCGATTCCGCCGTCCTTACCTGGCGGCGAAATCCACGAAACGTGATACTTCATGGCACGAAGTAACGAGGCTACGAGTTCCTGAAATTCATAAGGATTCATCTCCTTTAGAAACTGTTCGATCTCCTGCCACGCTTGCTCTTCGGCCTGCTCATAAGTGATGCTAACATCTTTTTCAGATTCAACCTTACTATCGATATCAAGCTCCACGATCTCATTGTCATTGGTGTTGCCACTCTTTGATTGTCCTTGCTTCCACTCTCGGTACAATTTGACGTCCTCTTTATAGAAGATTTCTGGATCGGTATATTTGCGGTAGGCTTCTCTCCCGTCGTCAGTAATCGACCAGGTGCCCTTCTGCTTTACGAACCTTCCGGCCCGAGCCGTATCGATCGTGGCGAACCGAATAATCTTATCGATTCGAATAGCCCCAGAATCAAAGTTTCCCTTCTCGTATTCGGTTAATTCGATGCTGTTCGCAACGGCAGCGATTGCATCTTTGGCCTGCATTCCGTCGGGCAATGGAATCAGTATTTCAAAGAGTCTTCTTAGGATTTCGCCAGTTCTTCTATGTGTGATGTTAGCCATGGGTTCGAACGCAATTAGACTATTGATTTATTATTTCGTCAAAGGAGACGGCCTTGTTTTCACGCCGAAACCCAGTTTATGGTGAGGTCCTTTTCTAGTTTTTTGAATTCTTGGTCGCCGGTGACTAGGTTGGCTTTGTTTTGTTTGGCGAGGGCGGCGGCGAAGCAGTCGGCGTAGGAGATGCCGCCGTTTGCCTTGTAGCGGGCGGCGATCAGGGCTGTTTCCCAATCGACATCAATGAATTCGATCCCGAGACTGCGCAGCAGGTCGATTGCGTTGTCGGCCTGTTCATCGCCGGCTCGCTTGGCAATGGTGTACCAGATCTCGCCGGCATTTACGACCGACATTAGAATCGAATCGCCATTTGCGTGGGCGTCAGTAAGGATCTCGATCACGGCTGTGGCCGCCGTCTCGCGCTGCAAATAGGCCATCATCGGCCACGAATCTAAAACGATCTTTCGGTTGGTCATTTGTCGAAAAGCTTATCGAACTTGCGGTCCTCGCGCTCCTTATCCAGTTTGCGTTCACGCTCCAGATCCTTCACAAGCGGAAGCCCGCGAAACGCTCCTGCCATGCGTTCGATATACTCACGCGTTATCGGCTGTAGGATGATCTGGCCATTGGCCTCGTCAACTTCGACCCGGATCCGCGTTCCGGCTTTGATACCAAGCTTCCGCCGCACTGACGCGGGAATTACGACCTGGCCCTTTGTGGTGGCTGTTGTTTCCATTGTGCACCTCATTCAATTTGTAGCATATTCCGTAGAAGTAAGTCTATCATTTTATATCTTACTTCTGACCGATGGAAGAGATTTGGCAACATCAAATGGTTTTCTGGCGGCGTTTGCGGGAGATGGGGCGGGTGTCTAGTAAGCTGAGGATCATGATGCCGTCGCGGTTTATGTGGCAGCGGGGGAATTGGACGGTTTCGTTGATGTAGATGCCGAAATCTTTCATCATCTTGTGACCGCGGATGCGGCGGCCGCCGAAGCTGCCGCGTTCGGTGAGGCGAAAGGCGTTCTTCTGGCCCGGATGTGCGGCCCGCACGCCAATGGCCTGCAGTTCCTTATCATACAAAAGGTGAACGGCCTCGGGCGATTGAAGCGCTTCGTGGGCGGCACGGTTCAGCACGATGTGGCCGCTGGGGTTGATCGTCGCATAAAGCGCCGACCACCGGCTAACGCCGTCTTCGTTTTGGCAGATCGTCCAGTTTCGTCGGATCTCTTTTATAAGTACATCGACCATACGACCTCCGATGATAGCGCAAAATCTGCCGTGTGTCATCTATAATATTTTGTCCTGTCAATGATTTTCTTGCAGGCGATCTTCGCGCATTCCTTTCCCCGGATGGGCTATACCCGCGGGTCGAAGGATAGTGAGGGTTACCATCCGGGCAAGTCATTTTGGCGGCAAGATTAGTAGCCTTTGTTTACCCCCGAATAGAACGCTATATCCCTCCGCTATCACCAATTCGACGCCGTCAAGGTCGCGGTCGACGCCCATTTCATGGGTTTTCACCTCCATTCCCCCCCCGCTTCTTTTTGGCCGGCCGCGGAAATTCGTTGCTTTTCGCCCGCTTTTCGGTTATTAAGTATACGTCCGCATTTTTTGTGACCCCTGATTCCCCATGAAACGTACGATCTTTTCTGCGATCTTCTGCCTCGCTCTCCTGGCCGGCGGTGCCCTTTTTTTTAATGAGGCCGCCAAGGCTCAGACCGATGTAATTACTGCATTGCTTGAACTTCCGGCCCCGCCGCCGCCCAATCCGCTGGTCCCGTCACGCGCCGGCGATCGTCCTTCGGAATTCTATGATCCGACCAAACCTCCGCCCGACAATGCGCCCATCCAGGACCTGATCGACTATTGGACCGCGGTCGGAAGCGAGTATCGGCAGCGAAACCACCGTGTTTACCCGTCTCCGGCCGTCGTGAGCCGTTTGATCGCCGAGGGAACTCGCGATCCGCAGGTCGGTTTGGAGCTGATGAACGCCTTTGGCGATAGCGAAGAAGGCACCCGTTTTGTCAAGCAATTCTACGACCGCCAGATGGCCGCCGGAACGCTGGAACCCCATGAATTACAGCGTTTACGGTCGTGGCTGACCTATAATACGCCGTACTTTTCAGGTGACCTCGAGCGCCGTGCCGCCCGCGTCCGCGATACCGGCGAATATCTGACAGATCACGACGAACTCGTTGCCCTGGGACGCGTCGACTGGAACCGTGCCGCCCCGATTGTCAACCAGCTTTACAACGATCCGAGCCAGCCGAATTCGAAGGTCGCTGCCCTCTGGGCCCTGTATCGACGGGCTTTGGACACAGATTCCATCGGCGACACCGACCGCTACCGCTCTGAGCTCATTGCCATCGTCGAGGACCGAACGGCCTCACCCGCGATGCGGGACCTCGCCCTGGATGCCCTGACGAAAGAGAAGGAATGGCCCGGCCGCGACGACTGGTACATCACGCTGCTCGGCGACGAAACCCTTGCGGATCTAAGAGTTAACGGCCGAAGCTTCACCGGCCTGACAACGATCATCTACCACTCGCCGAAGGGTCGATTTAAGGACCGAATGATCGAACTTGCGGCGAGCGATAACCGTGTGATCCGCAATGCCGCCGTCCGCAACCTGTTGCTAATGCTCCCCGATGGCGACGAGAACATAGTAAAAGCCCTGCTTCCATGGCTTTTGGACGCAAAATGGGCGTCACTCCCCGCCGGCGAAACCGGGCGAAACCAGATCGTTAACGCCCTCGCAAACCACGTTCTTCCTGACAGTGTCCCCGGTCTGATCTCGATACTCGATGAGAGGGCTACCCCTGAAGACTCGCCCGCATATTACGCCGCCGCGAATGCGATGAACACTGCCGCAAACGCGATTGCCATGGCTGCTAACACACTCGCAGACCCGTCAAATGTCTCTGGCGCATGGGCGAACGGGAGTACCGCGGCGGGTGCTAGCCGTGCCCACTTCCCTTTTCGCTATTCCGCGATCCGTGCCTTGACCAAGCAGGCCGACGGGCGGGCGGCCCCGGCGCTTCGGCGTTTACTGATCCATACCGAAAGTTACGAACGGACTGCCGTCGTCACCGCACTGTTGGCGAGCGGAGGATTTTCGATCAGCGAACAAGTAGATGCCCTCGAACACTTTGTGCGTAATTCATCACAAATGGAGGAAAATCTTAGGGCTGCAATTACTAACGAACTCGGCATCACTGTCGCGGAAGACTTTGACATGCGGAACCTCTCGCCCGAAGAACGAGCCCGATTTTCCGGAATCGTAAGCAAGATCTATCAAAACCAGCAGACCGGGAACCAAGACCTGTCCACTCAGATCGGTACAGCGGTTGCCGCCGAGACCGAGCCGGACGACCTACTTATTCGAGGAGTTATTGACCGAATTGAGCGGCTCGAACGCCGTGAACCCACGACCGCCACCAATCTTCGAACAGTTTTATTGCGGTGGAAAGGCGTCGCCATCAACTCGTTGATGCTCCGCGACCTTCGCAGTGGTAAGGCGGACATCGAAACTATCGTAAAACTCCTTGCAGGCCGAAAGGTAATACGCGAAAAACAGATCAGCGAAGTATTTGAACTACGCGGTGGAAATGCGGTCGCCGTCGGTACGTCGGCTTGCTTGCTAGAAGACGATATGTCCTACCGCGCCGCGCTCGAGGGCGGCGGTGAGTCTGCTGCTGCAATGCTGGCGTGCGCAAGGCTAATGCGTGCTGAATTGCCGATCGATGCTGTAGCATCACTACTTCAAAGCGAAGACAAACGTCTTGCGAAAGCTGCCGAACTCTATCTCGAAAGCGAAGATTCGCCGGAAGCCCGCCGAATTGTTCTTTCGCTTTATCCTAACCAGGCAAAAGTGCTGGGAGCCACATCTCATTTCAACGGCAGTTCGACCAATGTTCGATTCACGGCGTCATTGGGTGCGCTATTCACAAGCGTTGGCGGCAGCGTTTTCAGCCCGATGGGGATCTATGCCCAGGCGCAGTCGGCCAAAAACGAACCCGTCGATCTCGAAGCTATACAGAAGGAGCTTGCAGCCAATAATGAACTGCTCGGAATCTATTCGTATGATAAGAATTTCATTCGAATCCGCCGAGACGGTGTCGTTTACAGTTACGTCGAGGACGCCGCACGCTATACCGAACGAACTCTAACTACGAATGAATTCGACGAGCTTCGCCAGTACCTAGCCCAGCACAATGTCGACGAGCTTAAGCCTTTCCTAACCTGTCTTGAAGCATGCTCGGGCAAAGAACTGACAATGGTCGGCCGGGCCGGCGGGCGCAGGGTTTATGTCGAGGGAAACCCGATGCCGGAATTCTTTGCCGGGCTAGACGAGTATTTCACAAGACTGCGTAGCGAACCGATGGCCCTAAAGTATGCTGCGGCACGCGACATTCCGGGACTGGAGGTGGTATTTGCCGACGAGAATCTTATTGCTGAAGCAGTTTGGAAAAACGGCGACGATCTTCGTTTACTGACGGTCGACCAAGTAGCTCGGGCAAGGTCAGAGCGTGAATTTGAAGCCGAGATAAACAAGCTGCAAGCCGGCACCGATGGGACTGAGTATGACCGGGAAGACATTCCGAATCCGCCCGCGAATGACGAAGATCCAGAGGATGAGATACCTTACTACCGAAAGATCCAAGAGCTTCGAGAACGGCGATCCGTTGACGGAATATCGTGGCGTTCGATCACCGGTGGCCGGGCCACTTCGATTTCCGGGCCGCCGCCAGGCATCGATTTTCCGCCGAGCGTCGATGGATTTCCCGTGAAAGCTTCTGCTGAGGCTTGGAAAGCTAAGACTCATAATGTAGAGGTGCGAGGTAGCAGCGAGGGCCTTTTCAAGATTGCCCAGGGAAAAATGGCGAAGATCCGAGAGGGTTATTTCCAACCGCCGTTGCTCTCGTCAAACGGCCGCTGGGCGCTGGCGTTTAGGGAAGATGAGGATACGGTCGGGCTGGTTCGCGTGGATCTCCTAAGCAACCGTGATCTTCCCGTAAACCTTGAAGGTGAAAGCGCTCGTGACCCAGTGTGTTATATTCCGGCCGTAAATCGCTTTCTCCTCCGTTCGTCGAACTACGATCATCACTATAGAGATCATCATGACGAAGAAAGCCCCGCGATCCTCACACGGAACCACGATCTCGCGAACACGTCATTCATTCTCCTCGACCCGGATAACGGACGCACACAGCCTGCTCCGGGCGAGATCCGGCCGATTGCTCAGCAGACGTATCGACCGCTTCAGGCAGCCGGTAAACCACATGAATTTTGGGCGGCAATACCCGATCCGCAAAAGAAGCAAACAGTAATAGGCCTATATGACTCACAGGTATTCGGATTTAAACCGCTGTTGACCGTACCAAGACTGGTTTTCGACAGTATGGATCTATGGGTCGATCAAACCGATGGCAAGGCATATTTCGTTTATAAGGGCCACGTGTTATCAGTTCCCATTTCCAAATAACCACAATTACGCAACTCTAATGCACTGTACCGTCGTTTCATACAAGCGACGGCTGTTTCTGTATGCTATATCGTGGCCAAAAGCACCATTTCGGTAGCGCGATTGCCACGTTCTCATACAGATCTATTGGTTTTAAAGACGTTACAGCCCTAGGAACAGTGATTGCATTCCCAATCCTCATTGACGCAATTAATTGCGACTGCAGGGGGAATATATTATGAGATCTAGTGGATTGAATAGATTTTTGAGTTTTACCGGCGTGGCTTGTTTGCTTACAGCCAGTATGGGCGTTGAGGTATTTGCTCAAGGCCGCGGCAAGGACGGAAACGGCAAAGGCCGCGGGAACCAGGAGGCTCAACAGAGCCGCCAGGATAAACGCGGTGGTGAGCGTGAAGAGCAGCGAGAACGTTCGCAAAGACCAAACCGAGAACAGGGCCGGATCGAACAACGGTCACGTCAACAAGAGGTCCGAAATGGCCACGGATTAAACAGCAAACAGCAAACGCGAAGTGATAGTGAGTCGCGCCGTAAGCAGACGATGAGTGATAGAAATTCGCGAAGTCAGCAGGCTCGTAGCGACCGCGAATCACAGCGTCAGCAGGCTTCAAGCGACAGAAATTCACAAAGACCACAGGCCCCTAGCGACCGCGAATCGCGAAGCCGCCAATCGCGTGTTTCGCGTGAAAGAGTTCAGAATACAGCTGTTTGGTCGAACTATCCGCAAAACCGACGACGATCAGAAAGACGCAATGATAGTAACGACGACCGACGCTACTCGCGGAACGATCGAGATGACGATGATCGAGACGATAGGCAGAAAAACCGCAGTTCGAGCAACAAGCGCGCCCGCTGGAACAGAGCGAACTCTGGTACACCTCCTTGGGCGAATCGAAACTACGAACGACCGGCCTATAACCGTTACATTCGCGATCAGCGAAAGGCCGCGAAGGCGTATGAGAAACAACAGCGTGAATATGCCAAACGGTCCCGCGAACGACAGCGTCGGTACGACCGTAATTGGAACTGGCCGGTGTTGATCGGCGTCCCGGTCTATCAGACTAGCATTTACGATAGTCGCATATATCAGGAGGATGACCGATATTACGGTAACCGACGAGTTTATCAGCAGCATCCCGACTATCGTCAGCCGACGTACGGGCAAATCTATTATCCGCAAACTAGGGGCTCAAACGGCAACAATGGCTACTATGAAAACGACGGGTATTACGAAGACAATGGTTACCACGGTGACGACGGATATTACGGAGATGACGGATATAACGATGATGACTATAGCTACAATCAAGGCGGAGGGTGGAAAGACATTCTGCTCCAAACAGTCCTCGGCGTAGTATTTGGCGGCCAAATGGGTGGATTTGATCAAGGTGGCTTTAACCAGTACGGTGGCGAATATCAGAACGCAAGCTATTTACCGTACCGGCAGACAGGTCCGGAATACTATGGTCAGCAGCCGATATATTCTACTTATGTCTACGGAGATCCGGATGCAGGGTATTACCAGCAGGATCCGTATGGTTATGATCAATATGGTTATGACCAAAACGGCTCGTCGAATGACCTTTATTCCGGTATCGCTCCGATCTTGATGAACATAGTTGGCGGCGACTCTAGTTCGTTTTTGACCGATCTAGTCAGCCACACGCTGGCGTCCGGTTATAACCAGGGAGCCATAGACGGCCAATATGCTCAGCAGCAGGGCTGGGGCGTAGGTTATTACAACGATCCGTACGCATACGATAGTGGTGTTTATAACGGAAGTTCAGTCAGCCTTGCTGAGCGGCGTCAGCTTCTCAGCCAGGGATATGAGCTTGGATATCGGGATGCGATGAACGAACGCAATTCCGGTTATCACCAAGAAGCGTCGCAGAATTTTGATCTGACAACCTTGTTGTTGGACAACGTTCTTCGAATCGGAGTCTAAATCAAATGCCGAAATCGGCGAATACGTCACGGCTTCTCGGACATACTCCGGGAAGCCGTTGATGTTTTACGCATTCGAACGGATGAGACCCTCTGCTTGCGTTTGCGGCCGAAAAATAGTTTAATTTGAGTTTGCCCTTGAGGCATAAATCCAGCCGAAAGGAGGTGAGACATAAATGGCATATATTTCAGTAAACAACAACGAAACGATCGAGAGCGCACTGCGCAGGTTTAAGCGTAAGGTGATAAGCGAAGAGATCATCAAGGATCTTAAGAAGCACGCTCACTTCATTCCGCCGGGACAAAAGGCGAAGCTGAAATCGGTGAACGCCCGTAAGCGCAATCGCCGCCGGTTCCGTCAACAGCGTCCGATGAACAACTCACCCCGACCGGGTGGATTTAACCAGGGCCGTTGATAACCGCAATATAAGGGAAAAAGTGGAAAGGTGAAAAAGGAAGTCCGTTTTCCAATTTTCACTTTTTTCTCTTTTAAATAACCAAAAAGGCAAATGAGTACTGAAAAGCCTCGCATTCTGATCACAAACGACGACGGCATCCATTCCGAGGGCATCGCTGCACTTGAAGTCGCGCTCAAGGATCTCGGCGACATCTATGTCGTCGCTCCCGAATCAGAAATGAGCGGGGCGGCCCACAGCCTGACGTTGGCCCGGCCGCTGCGGATACGCCAGATCGACGAACGGCATTGGACGGTCGACGGTACGCCTACAGATTGCGTGACGCTAGCGTTGAATCAGATCCTAGCCCCTGATATTCGGCCCGATATCTGTGCGTCCGGCATTAATCACGGGGCAAATCTCGGCGATGACGCGTCATATTCGGGAACCGTTGCCGGCGCGCTCGAGGCAACCATCCTGGGCGTTCCGGGGCTCGCGTTCAGCCTTGTGGTGAACCGGAGCCATGACTTTACGGAATCCGCCCGCATCGCACGCCAGGTTACTGAACGTGCCCTTCGCGAAGGCATTCCTCAGGACACACTGCTTAACGTCAACATCCCGAAAGGTAACGCAAAGGGCCTGAGGGTAACGAAACAAGGATTCAAAACCGCTCGTCCGGTAATTAGCGAACACATTGACCCACGGGGCAAAGCGTACTACTGGATCGGCGAGGTCCGCGACGGCTTTCGTGCTGAAGGCGGCACCGATTTTGAGGCCATCGACGAGGGCTTTGTTTCTATAACTCCAATGCGTGCGGACCTTACGAACCATTTAGCGTTGGAACAGATCAGGAATTGGGAAGAATAGCGGCAGTCATGTATGGGCGATCTTGCGATCCCGCGACAACGAATGGTCGACCACCTTCGGGTGCATTACGGCATAAAAGACGAACGGGTGCTCGACGCGATGAACCGCGTACCGCGGCATATGTTCGTCCCCGAAGCGTTGCGTTCGCAGGCTTATAAGGACAATGCCCTGCCCATTGCCGGCGGCCAAACGATCTCGCAGCCTTTCATCGTTGCCCGTATGACTGAGCTTTTGGAGCTAAAGGGAAAGGAACGTGTGCTTGAGATCGGTGCGGGCTCGGGCTACCAAACGGCGGTGCTTTCCGCTTTGGCACGCCGCGTTTATTCTGTCGAGCGGATCAAGATCTTGGCCGACGAATTAAAACAAAAGGTCGTTCGCCTGGGGCTTCGAAACGTCTCGGTCCGCTGCGATGACGGGACCACCGGCTGGAAGGTTTATTCGCCCTACGATGCTATTCTGGTTGCGGCCGGGGGGCCTGAGATCCCGGGGCCGCTGGTCGACCAGCTTGAGATCGGCGGCCGGTTGGTAATTCCGGTCGGGACGACACAAAAATCGCAGACCCTCGTCCGCGTAAGCCGGACCGATAAAGGATTTACTGAAGAAGAATGCGGCCCGTGTTCGTTCGTTCCGCTTATTGGACAGCATGCCTGGAAGTTATGATACGTAAGATCTATAAAGCGAGAGGAATACTTACTTGAAAAAGATTTTTGAATACATGCGGCGGATGAAGGAATGGGTCGAAGGTTATGCGGACAGCCCGCACGCCCAGTGGATCTTGTTCGTGATCGCGTTTACCGAATCGTCGTTTTTCCCTATCCCGCCTGACGTTTTGCTGATCGCGATGGCGGTCACGATTCCAACCAAAGCCTTTCGATATGCCCTGATCTGCTCAGTCGGTTCGGTGCTCGGCGGCGTATTCGGATATTTCATCGGATGGGCGTTTTTTGAGACGATCGGCCAACCGATACTCCAGTTTTACGGTGCGATGGGCCATTATGAGACGGTTCGCGTTCTGTATAATGAACACGCTTTTTGGGCGATACTTTCGGCGGCAGTCACGCCGATCCCGTTCAAGGTTTTTACGATAGCCGCCGGAACGTTCGAGGTCTCCCTGACCACCTTGATCGTTGCGTCAGCCATTGGACGATCCGCTAGGTTCTTTTTCATCGCGGGTCTGTTTTATTTCTTTGGCGCTCCGATCAAAAAGTTCATCGACAAGTATTTTGAGATACTTTCTGTCGTTTTCATCGTCCTTCTGATCGGCGGATTTGTGGTCATTAGGCTGTTTTTAAGATAGCTTCAGGTTGACTTACGCACGAAGCTTCCATAGACTTAATTATCGCGTGACAATGCGATCGTCGGGGCGTGGCTCAGCCTGGTAGAGCGCACCGTTCGGGACGGTGAGGTCGGAGGTTCGAATCCTCTCGCCCCGACCATTTATCTCGAAAGAAGCGGTTGGCAATATTCTTGCCAGCCGCTTTTTCTTTTAAGCCAGGACGTGCGAATTTTGCCCCAGCCCCGCCTCAGATAACACCAGCCCTGTGCCAGATGGCAACAGCCCTGCCTCAGATTACGTCAGCCCCAGATGCTGATAACACCAGCCCCGGGCAAAACGATCACACCCATTAGCACGCACGCGAACCAAAGGGAATGCCAAACTAACACGCCCACTATCGCCTTGATCAACCCTTACTCGATCGCGTCCATAAACGCCCCCGGTAGCCAACGCATAAAACCGCCCCGTTTGATCATAGAATGAAATCGAGAAAATCGGAGATATCGAGGGGAAGGCAGCAATATACCGAAATGGCGGGCATTGACGAAATGACGCTGATTCTGAAGACGACGGGAGTGGATGGAATGCCGGACGACGCGGAGGCCAACTCTGTTCTCAACGCCGAACCTTGAATTGTTTTGCCACGAAAACATTTTTTTTGACGGTGGTTCGCAGATATGGTAAAAAGCGTGCTAATAGGGAACTTTCCGGTGCTAGGGTCGTGTATCGGAATACAGGAGATTAAAGCGATGTTGACCAAAACTATTCTGTTGACAGCAACCACGCTGATCTTTTCAATTAGCCTGGTCGCTCAAACCGTTCCGACTGCAAGCGATGACAAGGAACTTCAACGAAAGATACAAAAACAGGTTCTGGTCTATGATCTGGAGAATCGCATTCGGGAGATCGGCCTCGCCGCCCCGCGAGCGATGGCACGTTATCGCATCGCTGCGCGGCTTTGGAGCGAAGGAAAGGACGACATCGGCCGAGCCGAAGAATTCGCTGTCGCGGCCATCGACGATCTGTACAAAAATCGCGTCGAAGTGCCGGACGTCTATTTTTCGAATCTCTCTATCGCGACTTTCGCACTTCTCGATCGGCATGCACCGCAGACCTCTAAGACACTCAAGTCCAAATATAACGTAACAGCAACTGACGAAGCGGGGATTCAGAACCAACTGCTTTCGAACCCGGGCGGTGAACGAGCTGCAGTTAATGCAGCGATAAGATCGATGCTTGCGGGAGAATCTACGGGTATTCAAATTCCGGTCCTTCTCAGTAGTTTACAACAGCGAAATTCGCCAGAACTTTCCAGACTGTTGGACGCGTTCCTCGCCGCGGAGGAACGGTCGCCGGGACGGTTACGTGTACATAAACTGAAGACCCTAACCCCTTACTTCGACAATGAAAACGTTCAGGCCGGTTCCGTAGCAAGGTTTGGTCGGATCGTGGTAAGGCGTGCACAGACCGCCTCGCAACAGACTTTTAACGATTTCGACGCATGGCTTGACCTGCTAAATCAAAGCTTTCCGCTGATCAGTTCAAGCGTACGCGACTTGGTGCCGGATGTTGAAGTTCTGCGTGCTGTCCTTTCGTCGCGGATCTCGCAGCAATCCCGCATGGACCGCGAACGTAACGAACGCATAAACAATAGCATTGATAAACTCGGCACCATCATCAAGGAGGCGGAAGAGGCAGAGGATCCGCTCGTAAAGTACGATCTCTACCGACGCGCGGCCAAGCTGGCCCTGGAAAGAGGACTTTTTCAGCGTTCGGCCGAATTGGCCGTTGAATTTGGCAGAGTAGATGTAAGCGCGATTTCAATACTCGCCGAAGCGCAGAAATCGGGCGTTGGCCAGATGCTCGAAGCGGTGACGGAAAAGGCGCTAAAGGCTAATGACGAAACATCCGCCCTCTATGCTATCGATCGTCATGTGGAAAATGTGCGAAGAGCAGAAGGTTACGTACGCGTCGCAGACTATTTTGTAAAGAAAGGAAGTATGGATGAAGCTCGCGCGACCAAGGAGATCGCTCTGCGTTCGATCCCCACGATCGAAAGCCTTCCGAGACGGGCGTCAGTATATTTAACTCTCATCCCGATAACCCCAAAAATAGACCCGACAAGCGTATTTGAGGTCAATTCCTTGGCTGCCCGAGCGATAAATACGATCCCATCGTTGAACGTCGAAGATAAACCGAAAACGGAAAACTTTGAGAAGCATGTGACGAGCCTAATGATCGTTGGCTGGAATCTACTTCCGATGTTGAAGGAGTACGTAAAGGCCGACCGAAACGGAGCAGTCGACCTGACCAGCCGGATCGAAAAGAAAGAGATAAAGGTTTTCGCAGATCTGGTGATGGGTGTCGAATCTCTGGACGCAATTGCCACGACTCAGGAAGCGAAAATGCCTGAATCAGGTAATCTTCAGAACTGAAATAGGTAATCGGAAAAGTGCTAAGGCATCGCTCCGCTGCCAAGAGCGCACGGGAGAACGATCGATACCCTTTCTTCGTGCGGACTTCTGCAACAATTTCAGCTAGTTCGCTTGTGGCAGGCGGCGCACTGCATTGTTGTTGGTGCCTTTGATGCTGAATTTGTCTTCTTGATCTCCGTGTGGCATCCGGCGCAGTTGCGATGCAGTGCCTGCTGGTTCGTCAGCTTGATCATTGCGGTACTGGATTCGTGTTTGATCTCCGGGATCGCGGGCATCAGCTTTGGAGTTTCGCCGGCACGTGCGTGACAGCTACGGCACGAAGCGACGCCGGCAGCGGCGGCATCTTTCTTAAATAGTTCGGCCGTCAGCGTAGTCGTACGGTCGGCGGGCCAGGCGGTCTTAAGTGGTGGATGTTTTTCAAGTTCGGCGGCCGGTTGGGCGACATGGTGGCATTCGGTACAGCCGATTGGCCCTGTACCGTCGATGCTGTAGGTGCCGCCGTTATGCTTCACGTGGCTGAAACTGACCTGCCCGAGCTTCGCATCCTTTCCAAGAATGATAACGTCCGGGATCGTCGGTATCGGTAGCGGCTGCGGCTGCGTTTCTGTTTGAGCCTCGACTGTTACGATCCGTTCGGAACCGCCGAAGAGGTAGAACGCCGCCGTCGCCGCTCCGAATAAAGCCAAAACAACAAACGTCAATACTCGTCTAGTCATATCGCTGCCCTCCAAGAATCGGTTTGCGGACAGTTTACCTCGATTGTGTCGGGACGGAATGTGACAGGCATCACAATAGAACCCAAAGCCCGCGTGGAGAATCTATCTCTTCAAATAAAAGATCGGCAGCCGGACGAGTTCGCCCGACTGCCGATCTGGATTGTACGAACGTTACCGATGGACCGGTTTGCCTTCTACGTCGAGGATGACGATCTCGCCGACGTTTAGCTCGCGGATGCCGGCTTCGATCTTGGAAAGATCGCCAACAAGCAAGATCGACGTGCCCGCCGGAGCAGCATATTTCGCCGCCGCTGCGTTAGCTGCCGCGAGTTGGATGCTCGTCAGTCGGTTGGGCTCTTCCTGAAGCGTGGTCATCGGCAGCCCGGCCCCCCAGAGGTCAGCGATCTGCTGGCCGATCCGCTGATAGGCTTCGAACTGCTGGGCGTAACCGCGAACGCGTGCGGTTCTCGCTTTTTCGAATTCCTCAGGCGAGATGGGCTTTTCGCCGGCGATGCCGCGGAGTTCCTTCATAAACTCGACGACCGATTCCTTGGTCTTATCGGTCTGGACACCGCCGCTTGCGATCCACGCCCCCGCCTTGGAGTAATGCTGCGGAAAGGCAAAGACGCCGTACGAATATCCTTTATCCTCGCGAAGATTTAGGTTGAGGCGTGTGCCGAAACCGCCGCCATAAACTGCGTTCGCCAGTGAAAGCGAATAATAGTCAGTCGATTTTCGCTCTGGTGCGGTCAGGATGTGAGCAACGATGGTCTGTGCCGCACCTGGTCGGTCGACCAGGTAAACCTTTCCGGTCGGCAGCGGCGTCGTCGCCGGAACATCGATCGCCGGAGCGGCTCCGCCCGACCACGAACCGAAGTGCTTGCGTGCTGCGGCGGTCGCCTCAGCAAGTGTAACGTTGCCGACGAAGAAGATCGCGGAACTGCCCGGCTTCCAGCGCTGTTGATGAAACCGGACGAGGTCGTCGCGATTGATGGTAGCGACTGATGCCGGAAGCCCGCCGGCCGCACGGCCATACGGATGTTCGCGGCCGTACGCGACCATCGAACCGACGCGGTTCGCGACCGAATTCGGATTGTTAGCCGCCTGGGCTAGGCCGTCGAGCGTCAACTGCTTTTCCTTCTCAAACTCGGCAGCTGGGAATGAAGGATTCATCGCGACATCGGCCAGGATCGCCATCGCCGGGTCGAGATCACGCGAAAGCACCTCGGTGCCAAGCGTCGCCTGCTCGCGCGAAACGCCGCCGAAAATGTTGCTGCCCAAATCGCCAAATGCTTCGTCGATCTGAATGGCAGACCGTGTCGCCGTTCCCCGCCGCATAACGCGCCCGGACATGCTGGCCACGCCCTCTTTCCCGGCCTGATCGGCAACGGATCCGCCACGCGTAACCAAGCCGACCAGTACCTTCGGAAGTTCGGGCTTTTCGACCACGAAGACCTCAATGCCGTTCTCAAGCTTGGCCGATTTGACGTCGGGTGCGCGGAACGGACGATCGCCGCCTAGGTTAGGAACTTCGGCCCGGTTTATAGCAACTTCCGAAGCCTTGGTCGATTGCTCGGGCCGGAACCGAACGAGGACTCGCTTGTCTGTATCCAGGTATTTGTCGACGGCGGCTCGAAGGCTTTGGGTCGTCACCGCACGGTGGCGGGCAACGTCCTCGTCAAACTTCCCGGCATCGCCGAGGTACGTGTTGTACTGGTTGAGCCGATCGGATTTGCCGCCGAAGCCGCCGATGCTCTCAAGGCCGGAAACAAAGCCATATTCCCAACGCGTCTTGGCACGAGCAAGTTCGTCGGCCGTAGGGCCATCTTTTGCAAGCCGGGCGATCTCGTCCGTGACGGCCTTTTCGACCACATTGAGATCAGCACCCGGCCGGGCTGTCGCCCAAAGCATAAATGCACCGGCAAGCGGCTGCCCGCTTTGGAATGCCGCCACGTTCGACGCGATCTGCTTGTCGTAAACGAGCGATTTCTGCAGGCGTGATGACAGACCGGTGGTAAGGATCGTTGCCGCAAGCGTCATCTCGGCATCGCCCGGTTGGAAATAGCCCGGCGAGTGAAAACCAAAATAGGTTCGTTCCTGCGGGATACGGTCGCGGACCTCCACCAGCTTTTCGGCCTGCAGGTGAATGCTTGTCTGAACAGGGCGAGCAAGTGCGGGCCCGGGCGGTATCGTTCCAAAATATTTTTCAATAAGCCGCTTCGCCTCGGCGGGATCAAAATCTCCGGCGATCGTCAGCGAAAGATTATTCGGCGTGTAATACTGACGGAAAAAGTCGTTGACGTCCTCAAGGTTTGATGCGGCCAGATCCTCGTGCTCGCCTATGACATCAGTGTGATATGGATGACCGATCGGGAAAAGATTCTGGGTCATCAACTTGTACCAACGGCCATAGGGTTGATTCTCAAGCCCCTGACGGCGCTCGTTGCGAACGACCATTATCTGATTATCAAGCTTCGTTTTATCGAGCGCATCGGGCAGAGTGGCGAGGCGGTCAGCCTCAAGCCATATCAGGTTTTCGAGGTTGCCCGACGGAACCGTTGCAAAATAATTGGTGCGATCCTGATTCGTTGTTCCGTTGACGCCGCCCTCGAGTAGATTGGCTCCAGCTGCCTCGACGTAGTCAAAATATTCCTTGTTCGCATTCTTCGACCCCTGGAACATCATGTGTTCGAAAAGATGCGCGAAACCGCTACGGCCCGGCCGCTCGTTGGCCGAACCGACGTAGAACCACTGGTTGACGTGGACGACCGGCAGCTTTCGGTCGACATGCAGAATGACCTGAAGGCCGTTCGGCAGCGTGTACTTCTCAAACTCGATCTTCGGAACGGCAGAAGCCGTCTGAGCCGAACCGGTGACCGAAAGGATCGGCAAAAAAAGAAGGACAAGAATGAATTGAATGCTCAAGAATCTTCGTTTAATCTCGTTCATATTAGCTCTCTTAAATTCGGATTTGTGGATTTGTTGTCATTAGCCTTACGCCCCAGGTTGATATTTTGTTTCGAAAGGTCGCCTTTTGGACTAAGCGGCTGTCGAACCGCTAAGTTGACCAGATGCCCATTATGAAAGACGAGATCATTATCCGCAAGGCCGATATTGCCGATGCAAAGATCGTCGCGATGCTCGGCGTGGTGACTTTCTATGAGGCGTATTTTGAACAGGACGCCGCCGGCGACCTAGCAGATTATATCGCGGAAACGTTTGCGTTTGAGACGATCGCAAGCGAGATCAGCGACCGGACGAATACATTCCTGATTGCATACCGCGGCGAGAAAGCAGTTGGCTATGCAAAGCTGATCCGTGATTCTCGGACGAACGACGTCACCGGACAGCGGCCGATCGAACTAAAACGGATATACACCGTCGAACGCGTCTGGGGCTCCGGTGTCGGGCTTGCGTTGCTAGACCAATGCCGCAGCCTGGCCAAAAGCGAAGGATTCGACACACTCTGGCTCGGCGTCTGGCAAGAGAATCAACGCGGCCAGAATTTCTACCGCAAACACGGCTTTCGCAAGGTCGGGGTGATCACCTTCCCTTATGGCGACTCAGTGGGGATCAATGACGTAATGGAGATCAGCCTTTAGGCAATTTGGTAGGTGGCGACGCTTGTCGGAGTCTCGTAACAGCGGACCTTATAGACGCTTACGCGGTCGTCGCCAACGCGGGAATTGAGGTATTCAACGAAGTAACGGGCGATATTCTCTGCCGAAGGGTTTAGTTCCTCATCAAAGGGCGGAAGCTCATTCAGATTGCGGTGGTCGAGATAAGTCAATATCTCATCCGCCGCTTTTTTTAGGTCGCCAAAGTCGATCAGCAGGCCGATATTGTTAAGCTCCTCGCCGCGCGCATAGATCTCGATCTTGTAGTTATGCCCGTGCAGATTCTCACACTTCCCTTTATAACCACGAAGCTGATGCGCCGAAGAAAAGTTACGCTCGATCATTACCTCAAAGAATGACGTCATATATAAGCTATTATAGTCCACAAATGTTGCTCGGCTTCGGTCGGGCAGCTTTCTTTTATTTGACTCTGTTTTTGATCTCTTTGATGATGGCTGCGTCAACGTTACGGAAATTGAGGTCGCGTTGGGGGAATGGGATCTCGATGCCGGCTTCGGTCAGGACAGTATAGACATCGGTCACGAGGTCGCTCCGCATACCGACCCATCCTTCCGTGTCGTTCGTCCACACGCGAAGTTCGAAATCAAGCGAGCTTTCACCCATGCCAAGGAACAGAGCCTTTGAACCCGGTTCTTGCAAGATCGACGGGTACCGTTCGGTCAATCCGATGAGCAGTTCGATCACTTTCTTCGGTTCTGTCCCATAAGCGACGCCGACCGGAATGTCGATCCGGCGTTTGTCGTCCGACATGGTCCAGTTGATCACTTCTTCAGAAATAAGCTGGCTATTCGGGACGATAACATCCGAACCATCGACCTTCCTCAATACGCTCGCACGTAACCCGATCTGCTTTAGAGAACCTATATGTTCGCCGATCTGAACGGTATCATTTACTTTGACCGGCCTTTCGAAAAGCAAGATCAGACCAGAAATGAAATTATTGATTATATTCTGCAGTCCGAAACCGATACCGATACCGACCGCACCGGCGATCAATGCAAATTTGCTGAAGTCGACACCAAGCGCGGCGATCGCCAACATAAAGCCGCCAACCAGAACGGCGTAATGCAGAATGGTCGAGACCGCATATGAGACGCCGGTACCGAGATCAACCCGAGGATAGACATCTTCTTCAAGGATAAACCGCAGAAATCGGGAGATCAGTAATGTTACCCAAACGGTTGCCGCAAAAAGTAGAACATCGCCGAGCGAAATAGAGATGGATCCGTAACCGACAGTGTACGAGAGTATACTGCGTATATATCCGAAGACCGCATCCCGGACAGAAAAAAGATTAACGACGCCGAGCAGCCACACGATTACCGCCAACCAGTTTACAAACCGAAGAAGCTTGTCCCGAACTATTGGACGATGGCTTCGAACTGCCTGAAGATTGACCAACGGAGTTACTCTAAGAGCGAAAACAACAAGGCTTCGAATTATCTGCACGGCAGTATAAATGACCAACGCAAGATAAGCGCTGGAGAGAACCCCATTTCCCAAAACGTAAGAGAGCGACACGAATCCGACCGCATTTGCTACAAAAGCAACGGCAAAAAATGCGACAACGAACGGAATCACTTTTCTGATCGACCTAAACACGCTGTGATGCCGGGCTTCGATCTTGCGTTCCAGCCGTTTTGTTTTAAGGAACCAAACCAGAAACAAGATCGCCCCGAGCATCTCGGCCAAGAAAATAGCCCGTGCCGCGAGTGGCTGGCCGGTAAGAAGTTCGCGAAGTCGATCAACGAAGAATAGAACGACAAGGGAATTCAGAACGATAAATAGCGGCTTATCAACCAGACGCCGAAGAAGAATGACCACCGGAACCAGCACTGCGGCCCAGAGCAAAGCGGACAGTACGCGCGGCGATTCCGGATAGATCCGGCCGCTGAGAATGACTGATATGATGAGGCCGGTAATTATGGGCAGCTCAAATATCTGCGCGGCCGGTTCAAGTTTAGGTTCCTTTTCTACGTATGGCCGGATCCGTCCGCGTGCCCAGAAAAGCACGCTGGAAATTAGAATAAAAACGAGTCCGTGAACTACAAAACGACTCGTGTGGCCGGACACGTATTCGCGAAGCTCCGAAAACTGGGAAACGAGCGAATGCCAACTTCGCCGGGCCAGATCGCCGATCGATGTGACGTCCTCGTTTGGTGTCCAGATCGGCGATTCTTCGCGGGCAAAAAGATCGGTCAGTGTTTGGTCGCGAGATTCCTTAATGTTTTCCAAAACAACGCGAGCACGGGTTTCGAGGTCACTGATCCGAGTTTGGATCCCTATCAAGGCAGTCCTGCGAGCTTCGGCCTCACTCTGTGTTTTGGCAATTTCACCAAGAATGGAATTTATTCGCTCCGTGATCTCGATCGGGATCACGGAAGTATTTTCCTCAGTGATCCCCGGTTCGGAAGTAGTTAGCTCTTTTAATGTCAGCGACCACTGCTCGTTCATCCGCCCAAGCTCGGAAAGGTGAGCTTCGATGGTCGAGAGCCGCGATTGAAGGACCTTCTTCCAACCGGGAAGACGTCCCACAGCCGTTTGCCACTCGCGTTCGACGACTCGAAGTTCATCGAGCGTCGGAGTTGACGCCAGGAGCGTTCTCGTTTCCGCCTCGCGCGCATTCACCCGATCCTGAATGGTGGGGAGCTCGTTTTCGATTTCGGCGACGTCCTGTTTCACTCCCAGATCGTCACGTATCTTACCGAGGCGCGAGGTGGCCGCGTCGGCTTCGGTGACTATGGCTGACAATGGAATAGGACTCGGCGCAGGCGTGGGCGCAGCGGAAGCCGAGTTCGCATTCGAATTAGTCGGAGAACTGTCGCTTTCCTGAGCCGCCGAGCTTACCGCAAACATCACCGGAATGATCAACAAATAGATGACTCTTGATAGCAGTGTTCGCCGATCACGGTTCGGACGATTTCGGTCGATTTCTCTCATGTATACGATTTAGTATAGTGAGAAATCCGCTGTTAATGAAATTTGCCCTAAATTGCGACGGCCTTGGATGGCTGTAACAACTGCTCGACATCAGTCAATTCCGCAGTTATTCGCATTCGGGGAAGGCTGTGGAGAAAGTCGCGGCCGTAGCCTTTTGTGCGTAGCCTCGGGTCCAGGATCGCGATGACGCCGCGGTCGGTCCGGCTTCTGATCAAGCGGCCGATTCCCTGCTTGAGTGTGATCACGGCTTGCGGAACGCTGTATTCGAAGAAAGCTTTGCCGCCATTTTCGTCGATGAACCGCGAACGTGCCGCGACGATCGGATCGGTTGGGACCGCGAACGGAAGCTTGTCGATGATCACACATGAAAGCTGGTCGCCTTGCACGTCGACGCCCTGCCAAAAGCTCGATGTTGCAAAGAGTACGGCGTTTGGTGTTTCACGAAACTTATCCAACAACCCCGCTTTTGCCATCGAACCCTGAAGCAGGCACGGATAGTTCACCCGCATCGAGACGAGTTCGTATAGAGCGTTCATCGACGAATTGCTGGTACACAGCACGAAGGCGTGGCCGTGCGTTACCTGCAGTATTTTGACGATCTCTCCGGCGGCAAGCTGCGTGAACTCCGGCGAACGCGGGTCAGGCATCGCTTTAGGCAAATAGAGTATCGCCTGCTTTTCGTAATCGAATGATGTTGGAGCGTTGAATCCCGTGGTCTTTCCCGAATCGAGGCCGAGTCGTTCGCGAACGAAATTGAAGCTCCCGCTGCTCGAAAGCGTTGCGGAAGTGAGAATGCAGGTGTCCACTTTTTCAAACAGCTTTTCCCTCAGAAGTTCCGATACATCGACCGGCGACGCCCGCAGAAAAATGCCTTTGCCGCGGCGTTCGAGCCAATAGACGTAATTGCGTTCCGCCTGCGTGACCACGAAATCAAGGTCGAAACGCGTCTGCCGTGTCCGCCTCAGAAGGCTCTCGATCTCCGGCTTCTCGTCGCTTAACCCGGCCAATGCCTTTTCAAGATCGTCGAGCGCGGCATCGAGCGCATAATACGCTTCGCCGAGCGGAGTCGGATTCGTTGTTCCCTGTGATGTTCGATACGAAAAAACATCGGGCAGCAGCGGAAAGCGGCCGTCATTGCGGGCCTGTGTGAACCGTATCCAGAACTGTTCAGCAATGCCGATGATCTTGGCAGCGATCCTAGTAAGGTCACGCGTGAAGATCGCTTCAGCTACAGGAAGCGTGTCTGTGTCGCGAACGAGTTCATCGATCTGAAAGTTGGATATCTGAAACCCGAAATATTCGGCCGCGATATCTTCGATCAAATGGGCTTCGTCGAAAATCACCGCGGCATAGTCCGGGATCACCTTGCCGAATTGATTTCCGCGAACGTTGAGGTCGGCGAAAAACAGATGATGGTTGACGACGACGATGTCGGCGGCGTCCGCCCGATCACGCATTCTTGTAATAAAACACGGTTCGAAATCGGGGCATTTCTGACCAATGCAGATATCGCCGCGGGCATTTATACGATTCCAGAACGAAAGATTTTCAGGCAGATCGACCAGCTCGCGTCGGTCGCCCGTATCGGTCTCCTTGACCCAGCGGCTAATAGAACGGAAATGATCGAGTTGGTCGAGCCCGTCGAGCACAGGTTGATCTTCGGCCTTTTTTACGCGATAAAGGCAGGCGTAATTTCCACGGCCTTTCATATATTCGGCCGAAAATTTGGTTGGCAGGATCTTTTTCAGAAACGGCAGATCCTTTTCCATCAACTGTTCCTGCAGGTTCTTGGTCCCGGTCGAAATTATGATGCGTTTCTTTTTGCCAACCGCGGCGGCGATGGCCGGAACGAGGTATGCGAGAGTCTTGCCGGTGCCCGTGCCGGCTTCGACGATCAGGTGCTGCTTTTGCTCGAAAGCCTCGGCCACCTTTTCGGCCATCTTTATCTGCCCCTCACGATATTCGTAATTATCGTGGTGGCGCGCGATCAGGCCATTCTCGCCAAATACTTTTTCCAAAAGATCTTCTGTCATTTGCCCGTAAATTGTTGACTTTGCGGCCTGCGAGTGCGAAACTTACGAAGTCAACCGTCCTCTATAAAGATAGACCCTATTGAACCGGAATTTTTCCGTCTTCGCATAACAATTGTAATTGAAACGGAGCAGAGGTGTCGAAACCTTGCGGCAATTCGCTCTTTATATTACTCAGTTGTCCGGAAGACGGTACGTGCAACAAATGAATAATAGAACTTCCTCCCCGAAATCGTTCGGCGCCCTTTTAACACTTTCCATGTTGGGCTTGGTCGCGGCACTTTTGGTGCTGCCTGCTTCGTTTGTCTCCGACGCAGCGTCTGCCGGAGACGGCCTCATCGATCAGACAAAAAGCCATGAAGACGGCCTGCCGAACTACGACATTCGGGAAGATAGGACGGCGACCGAAAAGCTCGAGTCATTTCGACAAACTGCGGGACGCACCGCGGTCGAAGTGGCCGATCTGCGCGAAGAGTTTGTCCGCGGCGAAAAAAAGCTGCAAATGCGAGTTCCGGATCTAAAGGTCGAATACAACCCCGAAATTAAAGCGCCCGAGGTCATCGGCGCGAAGGTTAAAGTCGGATCGTCCTTTTTGACTGAAAGGTCTGCGGCTAAGCGCAGCGACATCCTGCGAAGCTTCGTTAAAGACAATGGCGAATTGGTCGGTGTCGCTGGCGACGAGATAGACCGGCTGACGGTCGAGGCTGATTATTCGAATCCGAAGGGCGAGCTTTCGTTCGTTGAACTTAGCCAGAATATCGACGGGATTCCAGTCTTTCGAGGTGTGATCAAGGCTGGCTTTACCAAAAACGGTGAGATCGTCCGGGTGATCAATAATCTTGCTCCGGGAGTCGGACAGGCCGATATCTCGCGTGAATTTGGCAACCCAGCCGATGCTGTAGCTGCGGCCGCGGAAAACATCGGTCATCGGCTCCGCGATCTCGAACGGTCGGCCAACGCCTCGCTTTCAAGCGATGCCAAAGCTGTTTTTGGAAGTGACGATTGGGCAACGACCGCCGAGAAAATGTATTTTCCGACCGAACCGGGCGTCGTAGTTCCGGCTTGGCGTGTGCTCATCTGGCTTCCGGTCAACGCGTATTACGTCGTCGTCGATGCCGAAACGGGCACGACGCTTTGGCGAAAAAACATTACCGAAGATCAAACTCAGTCGGCGACATATAACGTTTGGTCGAATCCGAACGCGTTGCTAAAAGCAGCGGACAGTCCATTTCCTCTTACGCCCGGGCCTGCTGACCGCGGCGGCCAACAAGGTATAGCTCTGCCGCGAACCTTGATCTCCCGCATCGGCAACGAAGCTCCGTATACTTTCAATAACAAGGGCTGGATCAACGACGGCGAAAACTCGACCGACGGGAATTCGAACGAAGCAGGCCTTGACCGTGAAAGCCCGAATGGCGTCGATCCAAATGGAAAGGCGATCGGTTCACCGAACCGCGTTTTCAATTTCCCGATCAATCCGGGTGTACCGTCCAATCCGCAAACCAATACCGGAGACTCACCGCTTCCGGCCGGGGTGAACGCAACCCCTTGCGTCGCTGCCGGCACCTCGCCCGCGATGATCGATTTTCAAAAAGCAGCGGTGACCCAGCTCTTCTTTATCAATAACTGGTTTCACGACGAGATGTACATATTGGGCTTTACGGAGAGTGCGGGAAACTTTCAACATGATAATTTTGGGCGCGGCGGTGTCGGCAACGACCGTGTTTCGGCCGAGGCCCAAGACTGCTCGGGTGTAAACAACGCAAACTTTTCAACGCCAGCGGACGGCAACCGCGGTCGTATGCAGATGTATATTTGGACGGCGCCCACCCCGGATTTCGATGGCGACCTCGATGCCGACATCGTGATCCACGAGTATGTGCACGGGCTCTCAAATCGTCTCCACGGTAATTCGGCCGGCCTGACGACAAATATGGCACGAGGGATGGGCGAAGGTTGGTCAGATTTTTATGCGCATGCAATGCTGAGCGAACCTTCCGACCCGATCAATGGGATCTACACTATCGCCGGTTATTCAAAATATAATCCTGCCGCCGGGTTTAACAATTACTATTACGGGATCCGCCGTTTTCCTAAGGCAGTGTTGTCATTCACGGGCGGACCGAACAATCGGCCGCACAACCCGTTGACGTTTGCCGATGTCGATTCGACGCAGGCAAATACGAACGACGGGGCATTTCCCGCGGCTTTCGGATCAACGGCTGATCAGGTCCATGCGTCAGGCGAAGTCTGGAGCAATGCGTTATGGGAAGTACGTGCCAAGTACATCACGCGGCTCGGCTGGGAGGTCGGCAATCGGCGGGTGCTTCAGCACGTTACCGACGGGATGAAACTCGCTCCGCTGGCACCTACATTTCTTCAGGAACGCGACGCGATAATTGCGGCTGCCCTTGCGGGCGGATCCGCTGAAGACGTGGCGGATATTTGGAGCGGATTCGCGACCCGCGGCATGGGTTTCTCTGCCGTGGTGCTGAACGCAGGGACCGGCAGCGGGACCGCACGCGTGACCGAAGCCTTCGATCTGCCAAACCTGACGCAGACGCCGTCGATCGTCATTTCAGACTCCAGCGGCAACAACAATGGCTACCCTGATCCGGGCGAACAGCTCACCATTACCGTTCCGCTTACAAACAACACTGGTAGCGCGGCTACGGGCGTAAGCGTCCAGCTTGCCGGCGGGAGTTCTGCCGATTATGGAACGATAGTTCACGGCTCGTCGGTATCGCGGAACTTCCTGTACACGGTTCCCGGGGCCGCGCCTTGCGGAACACGTTTACAATTGCTCTTCAGCGTTACAAGTAGCCTCGGGCCGACCACCTTTTTGTTCACCCCGGCTATAGGTGAACCGATCGTAACCGCTTCGGAAAGCTTCGATAATGTGGCCGCCCCCGGATTCCCGGCCGGCTGGACAGTTGAATCGATCGCGGGCGGTGTCAATTTCGTGAATTCGACAACGAATCCTTCGACTCCACCGAACGCTGCTTTTGCTCTTGATCCGACGACTGTCGGCGGCGGAACTAACCTTACTTCACCGGAATTCCTTATATCCACATCGGCAGGAAGAGTGACCTTTCGAAATCGATATGATACCGAAGCCGGCTGGGACGGCGGAGTTCTGGAGATAAGTGTAGGCGGCGGCGCATTCCAGGACATAGTCACTGCCGGCGGTTCGTTCGCTCTGAACGGCTATAACGGAACGCTCGGCTCGACCGGCGTGAATAACCCGTTGGGCGGCCGCGCGGCATGGACCGGAAGTTCGAACGGATATGTCAGCACGGTCGCAAATCTACCGGCGTCGGCTGCCGGGCAAATGATCCGTTTGAGATGGCGATTTGGTGCTGATGACAATACGGCGGTAGATGGCTGGTACGTCGATTCGGTAGTCATTCAGGGAAGTTATTCGTGCATTATCGTCGATCCGGGCACGGCGCGTGCTGACTTCGACGGCGACGGGAAGACGGACATATCGGTGTTCCGGCCAGTCGATGGCAACTGGTATCTCGACCGTTCGACTGCGGGTTTCACGGCTATCAACTTCGGGCTTTCAGAAGATACCATAACGCCTGGCGACTTTGACGGTGACGGCAAGGCGGACACGGCGGTGTTCAGGCCGTCGATGGGAATTTGGTACATTCTGGGTTCGACCGCGGGCTTTTCGGCCGTGCAGTTCGGCGTTGCAGGCGACGTTCCGGCGGTGGGTGACTATGACGGCGACGGAAGTGACGATATTGCGGTCTTCCGACCGTCGACAGGAGTGTGGTACGTCCTTGGTAGTGCGGGTTCGACGATCATTACTCAGTTTGGGGCAAATGGAGACCGTGTGGTTCGGGGCGATTATGATGGCGATGGCCGAACCGATCTTGCGATCTATCGGGTTGGCCAATGGTGGATCCTGAAGAGCAGCGGCGGCATAAGCGTCGTAAACTTTGGTAATGCCACTGACCTGCCCGTCCCGGCGGATTATGATGGCGACGGAATTGATGACATCGCCGTTTATCGGCCGTCCGACGGGATCTGGTACGTTATTCGAAGCTCGAATGGCCAGATAGACTATACGCCGTTCGGAATTTCAACTGACATTCCGGCTCCCGGTGATTACGATGGGGACGGCAAGGCTGACCACGCGATCTACCGCGATGGCCTTTGGTACCTTAATCGGTCGACCGCCGGATTTTCAGTGGTCGGATTCGGACTTGCGGGCGACAAGCCAATCGCTGCCGGTTATCTTCCGTAGAACCTTTTGTTCAGCCGGCCGGGCAAGCTTTACAGCGAGACCCAGCCGAAAGTTAGGCAATGACCTGACGGTCTTTCTGGCTTTTTCAAGGGTTCGAACGGGATTGACGAAAACAATATTATCTGTTAGTATTTCTAGATACTCTTTTCGGGAGAAGTCGTTCATACTTTTCATAACTTACAGCGGAATCTCCAAAAACACGAAGCTTTTCTTTCCTGTTCGCCACAGATCTAAAGCTGGTTCTTTTGCATATTTTATTCATTCATGCCCCTGTCCTTATATCTAAGGTGTTAGGCGTTGGTTTGCCGATTTTTTTTCAAATTGCAGCCGACATCGTTTCTTCAAGCTTTTAGGAGGGCTTTACATGCAGAACAGTTCACAAACAGAGGGCCGGAGTGGCCTTTTGTTGAGTCTATTCGTTCTGGGCCTGGTCACGGTTTTAGCAATATTACCGACCCAGCTCCAGTGGGAAGTTAGTAGTCAAGAGTCAAAAGGCGGTCTTATCGAGAGAACCGAAAGCCACGAGCCGGGACTCGAGAACTACGACATCCGCGGGCAGAAATCTGAAGAGGTCGAGAATTTTTTGATCGAAACCCGGAATGCCAGTGGAAAGACAGCGAGTGCGATCGCTGATACTCGCGAAGGGTTTGTGCGTGGCGAACAAGAACTTCGCTCACGTGTTCCTTCGCTCAAGGTGGAATACAACACAGACATCCGCACTCCCGAAGTCATCGGGCCGGATGTAGCCCAGGGACGCAACTTCCTGACCCCAGCCGCGACCGGCAGCCGAGCCGAAATGCTCCGCAGCTTCGTCAAACAGAACGAATCACTGATCGGCATCGGTCGTGAGCAAGCTGATCTACTTAAAGTTCGAGCGGATTACACCAATCCGGACGGAAATCTTTCGTTTGTACACTTCGACCAGGAGATCAATGGTATCCCCGTTTTCCGCGGCGAAATAAAGGCTGGTTTCACAAAGAATAGCGAGATCATCCGAGTCATCAATAACCTCGCACCGAGTCTCGACTATGAGTCGCTTTCAACAGATTTCCGGGATCCGCTAGACGCGGTCAAGGCGGCTGCCGGCTATATCAACAACGATATGTCGAAGCTGGACCTTACCCGCAATGATTCGGTATCGACGGACATCAAGGTTCACTTCGGACAAGGCGACTGGGCAACGACGGCCGAGAAGATGTACTTCCCGACCGAGCCCGGCGTTGCTGTTCCGGCATGGCGTGTACTGATCTGGCAGCCGGTCAACGCTTACTATGTGATCGTTGACACAACCGGCCGCATGCTCTGGCGCAAGAACATCACCGAAGATCAAACGACGGCCGCGACCTATCAGGTCTATACGACCCCGACGGCGATGATCAACTTGGCAGACAGCCCGGCTCCTCTTTCACCCGGCCCGATCGATCCGGCACTTGGAACGCAAGCACCCGTCGGAACCCGTGTCAACGTCACGCTGATCGGTAACGAAGCTCCATACACCTTCAACAACAACGGTTGGATCACCGACGGTGGAAATAGCACAGACGGTAACTACAACGAATCCGGCATAGATCGTGTAGCTCCGAACGGAGTTGATGCACCTCAGCCTGGTGACGGAGCATGCCCCGGTGCAGGTTGCCGCGTTTTCTCATCTGCATGGAACCCGCCGCCCGGAAATCCGGCCCCCGGCGACGATCCGCTGACTCCCGTAGCACAACGCGGAGCGGTGATCCAGATGTTCTACGCGATGAACCGTTACCAGAGCGAAATGTATCGCCTCGGTTTTACAGAACAGGCATTTAACTTCCAGAATGACAACTTCGGTCGCGGCGGCGTAGCGGGTGACCGTGTCTCGGCAGAGGGGCAGGACAGTTCCGGCACGAATAATGCAAACTTCTCGACGCCGGCAGACGGCGGGCGCGGAAGAATGCAGATGTTCCTGTGGACCGGACCAACACCCGACTATGATGGCACTGCCGATGCCGACATTATCATTCACGAGGTCACCCACGGCCTGTCAAACCGACTTCACGGAAACGCGTCTGGCCTTTCAACAAACATGGCACGCGGCATGGGCGAAGGTTGGTCTGACTATTATGCACATGCAATGTTGTCCGAGCCGACAGACCCTGCAAACGGGATCTACAGTCTCGGTGGCTATGCGACTCACTTGGCTGCTGCCGGATTCACAGGCAACTACTATTTCGGTATTCGGCGATATCCAAAGGCTCCGATCGCCTTCACGGGCGGTGCCAATAATAAACCGCACAATGCGTATGTCTTCAGTGACATTAATGCAGGCTGTGCGACTCGCTTTACCAATGCGAATTTCGCTTTTGCTCGCGGACCGTTCGGTGTTGCCCAGTGCGATGCTGTCCATAATGCGGGTGAGATTTGGAGTTCTGCCCTTTGGGAAGTCCGAACAAACCTGGTCTCGCGGCTTGGTTGGGCTGACGGCAATCGCAAGGCACTTCAGTACGTCACCGACGGAATGAAGCTTGCCCCACTTGCACCGACGATGCTGACCGAGCGCGATGCGATCCTCGCAGCAACCTTGGCTAGTGGAACGGGTGCTGATGTTGCTGATACTTGGGCCGGCTTTGCGGTTCGCGGTATGGGCTTTGGGGCTTCGATCCAAGCTATCTCGCCGGCATCGGTAACCGCTGACTTCGGCCTGCCGAATGCAGTTATGGTCGATCCTTTCACGGTCAGCGACGCTCCGGGCGACGGTGACGGATTCCCCGAACCGGGCGAAGACCTGCTCCTTAGCGTTGCAGTTACCAACAACACGGGCGGAACAGTGACTAACGTTACTGCTGCTGTCACAGGTGGAGCAACCGGAAACTATGGCGACATCGCGAATGGACAGACCGTCGTTCGACAGATCGCGTACACCGTTCCGGGCGGAGCAGTCTGCGGAGCAATGCACGAAGTTACGGTCACCGTTGCAAGCTCGATAGGAATCAACACGCCGCAAATGCGTAGTTTCCGATTAGGGGAGCCCCTCGGTGGTGCTCCTGCAACATTTGCTAATTCGACGCCGATCGATGTGCCCGCCGGACAGCCTACGACAACTTCCGGACCAGCTTCGCCGTATCCGTCGAATATAAACGTGACCGGCGTCTCCGGGAACAAATTGATCAAGATCACCTTTAATAATCTCCGCCACGAGTTTCTTGATGACATTGATATGCTTCTAGTCGGCCCGGGTGGACAGAAGTACATCTTCTTGTCTGACGTCGGAGGCTCGACCGAGCAGTTGACTCCGATCACGATCTCAGTTGCGGATAATGGTGATAACCTGTTGCCGGATAACGCTCCTTTCATTAACGGAACAACCTACAGGCCGTCAAACGTAGGAGCTAATGATCCGTTTGATCCTCCGGCACCGGGGACACCGTATGAAAATGCGGCCCCCGCAGGCTCTGCCACTTTTGCTTCCGTCTTCGGTACTGATGGCGCCGCGATGAACGGAACGTGGTCGCTTTATATTGATGACGATGCCGGAAGTGATCCTGGCCGTATCGAAAATGGTTGGGCGATCACGTTCGAGTCAGACGATTACGCATGTTCCTTAGTACCTGCAACGGGCAACGGACGAGCTGACTTTGATGGCGATGGAAGGACGGATGTTTCGGTCTTCCGCGGCAGCGAAGGCAACTGGTATCTGAACCAATCGACAGCTGGATTTTCTGCTCTTAATTGGGGCGTTGCCAGTGACGTTATCGTCCCGGCTGATTATGACGGTGACGGCAAGACCGACATCGCCGTTTTCCGCGGAACAACAGATCCGGGTCAATCTGACTTCTACATCCTGAACAGCAACGGGTTCACGGTCTCCGGTGCGTCATGGGGATTGCCGGGTGACATTCCGGTCTCGAGCGATTACGACGGTGACGGCAAGGCTGACATCGGAGTTTATCGTCCGTCTGACGGAACGTGGTACGTCCTGCTCAGCAGCAATGGCGGCAACGTCATTGTGTCGAATCCGGGATCGACACCCGTTCCTGGCGACTATGATGGCGACGGACAATCCGACGGCATCATGTACACCAATGGCACCTGGATCGGAACGCTCTCGGGCGGGCCGGCGATGAACGTATCGTTCGGACAGGTCGGCGATATTCCGGTACCCGGAGACTTCGACGGTGACGGCAAGGTCGATCATGCTATCTATCGTCCGTCCACCGGTACGTGGTGGTGGCTCAGCAGTGCAGACAGCATTCAGCGTGCGACCGCGTTCGGTGTCTCGACTGACATACCGGTCCCGGGCGACTATGACGGCGACGGTAAGGACGACTTTGCGATATACCGCAATGGTGTCTGGTGGATCAACGGCTCAACCGCCGGTGTCTCACAGATATCGTTTGGTATCGCTACCGATAACCCGATCGTTAACGCCGCACGGCCGTAACTTTCACAGGACTCGGGGAAGCACTTGCTTCCCCGTTTTATTTCTTGGTTAAAAGGCTGCCGGACCTCACCGCCGGCAGTCTTTTCTGTTGACTTGTACCGGCCCGCAGCGATACCTTTAAACAAAGCTCATTTCTCAAACTTTGTTTTACACTCAGGCGTCAAACGATAATGTCAATTACATTCCGGGGGATATTGATGACTCAGCCAAAACTCTTTGCTCGTCGTTTCAAGATGATCTTTCTTGCCGTCGCTGCTTTCGTCGGCATGGTTGGATTTTCGGGCATACTTCCATTCCATCAGAAAGCTTCGGCATCTGCCCAGGGGCCTTCACCGTCGCACACTGGGGCTCCGGGCGAGATCAGCTGCGTAGCTTGCCACAGTCAGTTCCCGGTCAATTCGGGCATAGGAAATATCGCAATTTCAGGACTTCCTGCGTATTACCGTCCGGGCGCGCAGTATCCGGTGACAGTGACTGTATCAGATGCCGACGTAAGTATCGTTAACTTCGGATTCCAGTTGACAGCAATTAAACCTGACGGAGCCCGCACCGGCAGCTACACTTTGCCCGGCGGGACGCCGCCCGAAATGCAGTTGGACACGGGTTTTGTAAACGGTCTCGAACGACGTTATCTTTCGCATACTATCGACGGAATTACACCGACTCAGTTCGGTACGAAGTCATGGAACTTCACATGGAATTCGCCGCTTCAATATGTGGGGCCGATCGGCGTTTATGCTGCCGGTAACGCCGCGAACAGCGACGGCGGACCTAATGGAGACTATATCTACACGGTCGCAAAGACACTGTTGCCCGGTTTGCCGGTTTTTGACATGGATGGGGACGGTAATACTGATGTGTCGATCTTCCGGCCAAGTGGTGGATCCGGTGCTGAATGGTGGTATTTGAGGTCGTCGGATGGCGGGAATGGGGCGTTTGCTTTTGGGGTTTCGACCGATACGCCAGCTCCGGCTGATTATACCGGTGACGGCAAGACGGACATCGCTTTCTGGCGGCCATCTACCGGTCAGTGGTTCATTTTGAGGAGCGAGAATTCGACTTTCTATGCTTTCCCGTTCGGTGCGACCGGCGATGTGCCGATGCCGGCGGATTATGACGGCGACGGCGAAGCTGATCCGACCGTGTTCCGGCCCTCAACAAACACGTGGTTTACCTATCGTTCGTCGGATGCCCAAGTGTCGATCACGCCGTTTGGTGCCGCGGGCGACCAGCCGGTTGCGGCTGATTACGACGGCGACGGCAAGGCCGACATCGCGATCTATCGTCCGAATGTCGGTTCGGGTGGCGAATGGTGGTATCTGCGAAGTTCGGACGGCGGCAATGGTGCTTTCGCGTTTGGCTCGGCGACCGACAAAGCGGTTCCTGCAGATTACACAGGTGACGGCAAAGCGGACATTGCATTCTGGCGGCCATC
>JBGTKY010000005.1:0-80149 GCA_041744395.1 Pyrinomonadaceae bacterium
GTGCATTTCTTGAGCCTGTTCCGGCGTGGCGGTTTTACCCGTACCAATCGCCCAAACAGGCTCGTAAGCGATAATGATACGTCGCATGTCTTCTACTGTCAAACCCTTAAGACTGCCATTCAACTGAGTTTTTACGACCGATTCGGCACGGCCGGCGTCGCGTTCAGAAAGATGCTCACCAACACAGACGATCGCAATGAGGTCCGCTTCGATCGATGCCTTTGCCTTCATATTCACCGATTCATTAGATTCGCCATAAAATTGTCGGCGTTCCGAATGCCCGACGATGACATGGGAGCATCCTGCGTCCTTTAACATCGCAGGAGCTACCTCGCCGGTATGAGCACCGAAGTCATTCTGCATAGCACAATCCTGAGCAGCGACCGATAGATTAGACCCATCAAGTCGATCTGCAACATTCTTTAGAGCAGTAAAGACGGGAGCGATAACGATCTCGCAATGGTTTGTGTTGGCGACCTTGCCCTTCAGTTCCAATGCCGTATCAACAGCTTCGGCCAAAAGCTTGTACATCTTCCAATTTCCGGCAATTACAGGTTTTCTCATCTATTTATCGTCCAAAGCGGCTACGCCCGGCAACTCGCTGCCGGCCAGAAATTCCAGGGTTGCGCCGCCGCCCGTCGAAATATGCGATATCTTATCAGCAAGTCCGGCTTGGTTAATGGCAGCAACCGAATCGCCACCGCCGACGATCGACGTCGCTCCGTTCGATGTCGCGTCGCCAACTGCGTTGGCAACCGCAAGCGTGCCTTCGTCAAAGGGTTTTTCCTCGAACATTCCCATCGGCCCGTTCCAAACGATCGTTTTGGCTCCGAGCAATGCGTTTCTAAACAGAGCGGCGGTGTCCGGACCGATGTCCAAGCCAACCAGTCCGGCGTTCGTGAACTCGATCTGAATGGCCTTTCGTGAATTGATAGGATCGTAGGAGTCGACGACATGGTGGTCGGTCGGCAAAAGCAGTTCGATCCCCGCTGCATCCGCTTTTTCAATGATCTCAAGTGCGGTCGGCATCATGTCGTCCTCTACCAGCGATTTGCCGATCGTAAACCCCTGAGCCTTGAAAAAAGTATAGGCCATTGCTCCCCCGATCAGCAATTTATCGACCTTCCGCTCTATCAGCGATTCGATCACGGGGATCTTGTCCGAAACTTTTGCTCCGCCAAGGATAGCGACAAAAGGCCGCTCAGGATCGTCGAGCGCCTTCCCAAGGAACTCTAATTCTTTTTCCATCAGTAAACCCGCGACGCAGGTATCGACATGATGAGTGATACCTTCCGTCGACGCATGGGCGCGATGCGCCGTACCAAACGCGTCATTTACGTAAACATCAATACCTTCGGCAAGTTCTTCGGCATAATCGGCATCGTTCTTTTCCTCGCCGGAGTTCAGCCGTAGGTTCTCCAACATCAAAACGTCACCATTCTTTAGTGAACGTATCTGAAGGGAACGGGTATCGCTTTCAATTGCGACCTCTTTTCCTAGAAGTTCTCCGAGTGCTTTGGCGACCGGCTTTAGGCTATATTTGGTCTCGTCAAAGGTGGAGCCTCGCTCATCAGCCTCCTTCTTGTCCTTCAGCGGCCGGCCAAGATGAGACGCCAGTACAACCTTCGCACCATGTTCGACGGCATACTCGATCGTCGGGATCGCTCCACGGATACGGGTGTCGTCCTCGATCTCACCGTTTTTGATCGGAACATTGAAATCAACCCGAATGAAAACCGTTTTGCCCTCGAGGTTTATGTCTTTAATGCTCTTTTTATTCATTTTTAAAAATAGCTCGTAGCTATCAGCCAATAGCTACAAGCTTTCTCTAAATCGATATTAGATGCCTTTTGTTGCGATGAACCTAACGAGATCACGGACGCGGCATGAATATCCCCATTCGTTGTCATACCACGAAAGGATCTTGATGCAGGTGCCGCCGATAACTTTCGTGTTTTCGGCGTCGACGATCGATGAATTCGGATTGCCTCGAAAGTCGATCGAAACGAGCGGCTCCTCGGAGAAAGCCAAAATTCCCTTCATCGGGCCGTCGGCAGCATCCTTCAAAGCCTGATTGACCTCCTCAGTAGACGTCTCCTTCTCAACGTTTATGACGACGTCAACGAGAGATACATTGGGTGTCGGCACGCGAACGGATATGCCGTCAAACTTGCCTTTGAGATCAGGAATAACCAGTGCCACAGCCTTCGCCGCTCCAGTCGAGGTCGGGATCATCGATAACGCGGCAGCGCGCGCACGGCGGAGATCCTTGTGAGGAAGATCAAGAAGCTGTTGGTCGTTCGTGTAGCTGTGAATGGTATTCATCAAAGCATTCTTGATAACAAAATTGTCGTGAATGACCTTAGCTACCGGGGCAAGACAATTTGTGGTGCAAGATGCGTTCGAAATTATATGGTGTTTTTCCGCGTCATACATTCCCTCGTTGACGCCCAAAACAATAGTAACGTCTTCGCCCTTTGCCGGGGCTGAGATTATGACTTTCTTGACCGAACCACGAATGTGCTTTCCGGCGTCTTCAGCTTTTGTAAAGAGTCCGGTCGATTCGATCACGACTTCGGCTCCGGTCGATTCCCAGTCGATCGCGGCAGGATCTCTTTCAGAAAATACTTTGAATGAATTTCCGTCAACGCTGATCGTACCGCCCTCGGCCTTAAGGTCATTGTCGAGATTGCCCATTATTGAATCGTACTTCAATAGATGTGCAAGTGACTTAGTGTCGGTCAGGTCGTTTACCGCCACGATCTCTATTTCATTATCGCCAATGCAAGTTCTAAATACGTTGCGCCCAATGCGGCCAAAACCATTTATTCCCACCTTAATAGCCATTTTATTAAACTTCCTCCAGCTAAGATCCAAGACTAAAATCTCGAAGATAACCTATATTCCGAGAAACTTCAACGAACTGCATTTTGATGCTTTGTTGTCCGTTGATATATTCTGAGAGCCCAAATTTGTTGAAACTAAGCGATTTGCGTCTTCGTAGTAATCGGTTGTGTTGATAACGGTGTTCTAACAGGCACCTTCTTTCAATGGAGCTAGTCATAAATGCACACAATCCTCGATCTTTACCCGAAAGCCCTCATTCTGCTTTCGTTCCTTTTCCTCACGATCTCGGCTTCGGCTCAGGTGACACAAAGCGTTGCCAAACGGAGTGTAGATGCTGTAGATGCTAAGGAAACGAATGGCCTTGTGCGGAACGACCTATCCGTCGAAGCAACTGAGCCGTCGGAACCAATATCCGCGACGGGTGCAATTCATTTAAGAGTTGGCGTACAGAACTCCGATACGCTCCCGCTTACTTTGGATGAGGCGATCCGTAAAGCTCTGCAAAACAACAATAATATTGAGATCTCACGCGACGATGTCCGATTTCAGGAAACGCAGATCCGTTCTATCCGCGGCTTTTACGACCTCGGGTTTACGGCCACTCCGACATACACGCGAAATTCGACAACCGGTTCATCTGCAACAAATGATTTCACGGCCAACGCCAGTCTAACGCAGCAACTTGCAACGGGTGGCAACTTCTCGACTTTCTTTAATAATTCACGGACAGAGAATGCATTTGCACAGGCACAGGTTAGTTCCGGTCAATTGGGATCATCTAGTAATGCCGCGATCTTTTCGTCGAGTTATGGAATTCGTTATACTCAGCCGCTAATGCGAAACCTCGGCATCGACAATACCCGTCGAAACCTTCGCATTGCGCAGCGTCGGCTCGAACAGACGGATGCCGATTTCCGCCGCCAGACGATCGACACCATATCGCTCGTCCAGCGCACCTATTGGGACCTTGTTTTTGCGATCCGTGACCAGCAGAATCGTACAGCAAATCTCGAACTGACCCGTGAGAACCTTCGCCAGATCGAAGCTCGCATAGCCGCCGGCGCGGCCGCTCCGCTTGCTCGTGCCGAGGTCGAAACCGAGCTTGCAAATCGCGAAGGAGATGTCCTTTTGGCTACTCAGCAGGTCTCAATAGTCGAAAACAATCTGAAGCAACTTCTTCTTCGCGATGTGAACGCACCGGAATGGAGTCAGAGCCTTTTGCCGACCGACAGGCCTGCTCTTGATTCTTCGCCAATTAGCCTTGATGCCGCGATCGGTGACGCGCTGGATAATCGTTTCGAGCTCCGCCGTTTAAAGCTTTCTCAGGACATCAACACGATCGATATCAGATTTTTTAAGAATCAAACGAAACCGCAGATCGATCTGAATACGAACTTCTCGCTCAACGGCCTTGCTCGAGGTGGTTCGAGCAGTGAAATCACTACGACATTTTTCAGTTCGCCGACCGAACTCGCATTACTAGCGGCTCTAAATGAAACTCGTGCCGCCGTGCCCGGACTCGACCCGGTGCCGAATCCCCCAATCGTGATTCCGCCTCAACCATCGTTTCTTTTTGGCGGCTTTAATCGTTCACTTGCCAACACGTTTCGAAGCGACGCTCCGAATTTTTCGGTTGGGTTAACGATCTCCTTCCCTTTTCGCAATCGCACGGCGAAAGCAAATTTGGCTGGAGCAGAGATCCAGCAGAACCAGATCGCGACTCAGCTTCGAGCCCAGGAACAGGTCGTGATCGTCGAGGTCCGCAATGCCGTTCAGGCTGTCGAAACTGCCCGCCAACGCGTGCTGATCGCCAGACGTGCCCGGGAGAACGCTGCGATACAACTCGATGGAGAGCGGCGACTATTCGATTCCGGTCGGTCGACGACGTTCTTACTCTTTCAACGAGAGAACGCGTTGACCAATGCTCGAAATGCCGAGATCCGTGCCGAAACCGATTATAATAAGGCCGTCGCCGACCTGCAAAAAGCGACGTCAACGACGTTCCAAGTGAATAATATCGAGGTCGTGACGCCGGTTGACGATAATCGATAGCATTTTCAACAATTCTCAATATAGTCAAAAGGAGTGTCCGTTCTAGGGCACTTTTCTTTTTGTGGTAAACTTCGCTTGCCTAAACCATGAAAATATCAGCCACGATAATAACGTTTAACGAAGAACGGAACATCGCTGCCGCCTTGGACTCAGTATCGTGGGCCGACGAGATAATCGTTATCGATTCCAACAGCGTTGACCGAACTCGAGAGATCGCCGCAGCCAAAGGTGCCAGAGTCCTCGTAAATGACTGGCCCGGCTTTTCTAACCAGAAACAGTTCGCTGTCGATGAGGCCAAATATGATTGGATACTGAGTCTCGATGCCGATGAGCGATTGACGGACAAACTTCGGACAGAAATTTTGACGATTCGACGTTCAGGTGCCAAGGCAGACGGATATCGAATGCCGAGGCTTTCTTATTATATGGGCCGAGCTATAAAACACAGTGGGTGGTATCCGAATCGTCAACTCAGGCTTTTCGACAGGCGTGCGGGAAAATGGAATGGGGCGATAATCCATGAATCGGTAGAGATGGCCGCCGGATCTAAGGTAACAGATCTCGACGGTGACCTGCTTCACTATTCCATCGAATCCACGTCACATCATCACAGAATGATAGGCGAGCGATACGCCCCGCTTGGGGCCGAACAAATGTACGCTTGTGGAAAGCGGACATCTGGATTAAGGATAGCTACCGTCGGATTCCTGACGTTTTTACGCAATTATTTTCTAAAGGGTGGCTTTCTAGACGGGCTTCCCGGCTTCGCTATTGCCCGCTTCGCAGCTCACCATGCATTTCTAAAGCACTTATTGTTGTGGGAACTACAGAAAAGGGAGCGTTCGAAGCAGTAAATGCACCCTTTCTACAACTAAATTGGCTGCTCGAACATCGTAATATCACTTGAAGTAACTTTTTGATAAACTTAATAAATAGCTTTGTTAAGCGAGCATTATGAAAACGACAATTCCCATATTAGTGACGATCTTTTCCCTATCGCTTTCGGCGGTAGGACAAAAGGGCATCGATAGCCAGACGCAGAAGATCAAAGAAGATACTAATAAAACCACTTCGCGTGGATCTGACGCCACACGGTCGTTTGACTGGGGCCGCGGCAAGACACGGGTTCGAGAACGACTGGCGAATCCCTATGTCTTGAACGGCAGACGGGATGTTCTTGCAAACATAATCGTTTCAACTCTTCGCGAAAATAAATTCGTCGTTGATGAACAAGCGTCACGGCTATCTGAGGGGATAGTTATCACGCAGCCTTTCAACATTGGACGCGGGCCGGTCCTCGCTTCTTCAGAACTCAAGCGGTACGGCATTGTTGAGTATGCTGACACCGCGTGGTCACGCGGCCAATACAGTCTCGTTATCGAGGTTCAATCGATCGACGGTACGCGAAACAACGTTTCGGTCAACGCCAAGGTCGAGGGGCGTTCCGGCAATGGTTTGATGACAGAATGGGTAACACTTCGAAGCTCTGGTCTTGCGGAGGATGAGTTCCTAGCCAAACTTATTGAAGCAGTGACAGGCGTTTCACCTGATCCACCTAACCAGGTGATAGATCAATAACCATTTCGACATGGTAAGCATTTACAACATAGGCATAGCCGGATTCTTGTTCCTTATGATCGGCGAGCCGTTCTATGCCCAGACAACCGCACCAAACGAACCATTTCCTTCACGGACCGACACCCGCGATGACCGGTCGCGATCGTTGAATGAGATGCTCGCGAAGCAGCGCATGGCGAAAGCCAAGAAAGATCATGAACAGATGGTCGCCCGGGGGAATGAAGCACTTGAGATCGCGGCCGAACTTGAGGATAGCTTAAACATAAGTTCGCAGCTAACATCAAGCGACAGAAAGAAGGTGGTGGAGCTTGAAAAACTTGTGACCCGTATTCGTCGGGACTTGGGCGGGGGTGGCGACGGCCTTGACTCCTTTGATGAGGACGAACGCCGTCCATCCGATGTTCGTGAAGCCATCACATATCTTAAAGACGTGACAGGCAAGCTGGTCGAAGAACTTCAGAAAACTTCTCGGTTTACTGTTTCTGCTGTGGCTATAAGTACATCGAATGCCGTCATTCGTCTTACTCAATTCCTTCGGGGACGCGATAGGGATTAAATCGACCTGATATTTCCGATGGGACGACTACTACCAATATTCCTTTTCTTCTTTATCTCGACCACGCCACTCATTGCGCAGGACAAATCCGATGACGATATCATCAGCGTTGATTCCAGCATCGTCATCTTAAACGCAACTATAAAAGACGGGAACGGACGTCACGTAGCCGGACTCAAGGAGCAGCAATTCAAGATCTTTGAACGGGGCGTCGAACAGCCGATCGATTTCTTTTCAGCAGAAGAAACGCCTTTTGCCGCCGTCATACTTCTGGACACATCCGGCAGCATGGGGCAAAACGTTTCGCTTGCTCGCTCAGCTGCCATAAAGTTCCTTGACGGACTCCGGCAAACTGATTCGGTAGCGATATATCGTTTTGATTCTAAAGTGCAGGTCGTCCAGGATTTCTCTAACAGCCGTGACATTTCGCACAACATCTTTGACTTGCGATCCGATGGAATGACGGTCCTCAATGATGCGATCTATAAGGCAGCGGAAATTCTAAGTGATAGACCTGAAAAGCGAAGGGCGATTATCGTTCTATCAGATGGAGCCGATACGATGAGCGGTCGTTCGGCCGACCGTGCACTAAAGGCCGCAATGGCCGCTGATGCAATGATCTACACAGTCGATATGTCTTCATCTTCGACCCCGTCATCGGACAGGCAACAAAACAGGGCCGCGCTAAAGAATTTTGCAGAACGAAGTGGAGGAACGTTCGTCGCGGCACCGGGCGGTGTGGCGATGCGGGATGCGTTCGTCAGCATTGTCGAAGAATTAGGAGTTCAATATACGATAGGCTATCATCCGCTCAACGAGGAACGGGATGGTAAATGGCGTCCGATAGAACTGCGTGTAGTTCGTCCGAATCTGACGATCAGGACCCGGAAAGGCTACAAGGCCGAAAAACTCAAATGATCATTCGTCGTCGGAAAGGACGAATGTAAGGATCATCATCACGTTAAATTCGGCAACCTGGCCGTTTTCGATCGAGACTTTTTGTTCCTTTATCCAGGCTCCTTTTAGATTGTCGATAGTTCTCGAGGCTCGCTCGATTCCTTTTCGGATGGCGTCCTCGAAACTGATCGCAGACGTTGATGTGATCTCGATATTTTTTGCAACCGACATATAGTTCCTCCTTGCTGTTTCATGATTGACCCGGGAAGGTCGTCTTGTTGCGTGACCGGTCGGAGTGGCGTTCTATTGCCAGCGCGATCAATTGGTCAAGCATAATAGAAAAAGGCCGACCGCTACCGGCCCACATTTTCGGAAAACCCGAAGCATCCGTTAGCCCGGGCATCGTATTTATCTCGTTGACTAAAAGCATTCCGTTGTCGGTCCTCAGAAAAAAATCAACACGAGCCAAACCCGATCCATCGATCGACGTGAACGCGGTGATGGCCATCTCGCGAAGCTTTTGTTCCAACTCTGTCGAAACGGGGGCCGGAACTACAAACTCGTTATTTCCCGTACCTTTGTACTTTTCGACATAATCGAGAAATGCTTTGTTCTTATTTCGAATAATGTACTCGCCGGGGCGACTCGCTTCAGGGCTGTCATTCCCAATCACCGCACATTCGATCTCCCTCATTTTTAGAGCCTCTTCGACTATGATCTTCCGATCATATTCAGCTGCAAGGTCGATAGCCGCGGCCAATTCATCGACATCAGCCGCTCTTGAAATGCCTACCGAAGACCCAAGATTGCCAGGCTTGACGAAACAAGGAAAACCGATCTCCTTCTTAACATTTGAGGAAACTGTTTCGCGGTCTGTTTCCCAGTCTCGGCGTAGGAACCAAGTGTATCGGCAAATCGGCAGGCCGGCATCGCGGAAAAGGACCTTCATCGTAACTTTATCCATGCCACAAGCAGACGCGAGGACCCCACAGCCCACGAAAGGGATGTCGGCCATCTCAAGTAAGCCTTGCACCGTGCCATCCTCTCCAAAAGTACCGTGGAGTACCGGAAATACAACATCAAGGCCTATACTTGGCGCGTTCTCGCCGCCTATGGCGGTGAGGCCGTTATAGCCGCGGTCGCCTAGGAGTCCAAACGTACCGGTCCCGGCCTCGATAGGAGTTAGAAGTTCTTGCGTAACGAAAGGCAATAGTGCCTTGGAATCTGCAGGATTCAGCCAGCCGCCTTCTTTGCTAATAGCGATCGGAACCGGTTGGTATTTATCGCGATCGATCTCTTTTATAACTGCTGCAGCGGAACGGATCGACACTTCGTGCTCGCCAGATCGGCCGCCAAAAACAATTCCTACTCGTGTTTTCATAAGTTAAGATGTATCGATCTTAAAGTATTGTCTTTCCCATAACGGACAATATGAGTTCCGAGGCCAGCTCTACAGTGATGTTTGATTGATCTATAAGTGGATTGACCTCCACGATCTCGAAAGAACGCATTCCGCCGGCTGCGGCGATGGCCTCAAGGGCAAGGTGAGCTTCTCTATAGGTTGTTCCGCCTCGAACAAGCGTTCCCGATCCCGGCGCGAAACGAGGGTCGATCATATCTACATCAAAGGTTACCGCGTAACCACCGGGGGCCTTTGATGCGATATCGATCGCATCTTTTACGCAAGCGAGCATCCCTCGGCTGTCGATGTCAGTCATTGTAAAAAAGTTATCTCGGAGGTTGAGTTCATGGGTCATCCGCCGTTCTCCCGGATCGATATCGCGGGCCCCGATGTGAGCGAAAAACTTGGAATTAAGCTTCGGCGAAAACCCTTCAACGTTCACCAACTCCGGAGCACCATACCCGAGCAACACCGCCAACGGCATGCCGTGGACGTTTCCTGAGGTAGTTGTAGCTGGCGTGTTTATGTCGGCATGGGCATCAAACCAGATCAGTCCCATCTCTTCACCCTTCTCGCGATAATGAGACGAAATTCCGGAATAAGAGCCGATCGCAATGCTGTGATCTCCACCGATGATGACGGGCATTGACCCGTTGTCGAGTATTTGCTTCACGGCGATGGCAATTGCCGAACTCGCTTGAATCATTTCGTCAAGAAACTTTGGGTTCTCGCCGGTAGCAGCCTGTCTTGTCGGACGTGAGATCGGAACGTCACCCCTATCTTGAACCTCATATCCAAGATCCGTAAGGTGTCCGACCAAAGAATTACCTCGAACCTGTGAGATCCGAATCGCGTCAACGCCGAGCTCGCTACCCTGGGTGCCCGCGGCAAAACCAAGCGGTACACCAAGGATAGAGAGTGATTTCCCTAGTCCGGGTTGTTCGTTCATTTTGATTCTCATCTAAAGTTCGCCAAAACCCATCTTGAAAAGGAGGGCGACTTCATTCAAAGCTTCGGCCTCATCGTGCCCATTAACCGATATTTCGAGAACCGTTCCAATCGGGGCCGCCAACGAAAGGACGCTCAGTATAGATTTTGCATTGGCATTAGTATGCGAATCGGAGCGATGCAGCAAGATCGTGCTCGAAAAGTTTCCGGCTAACTTAACCAATTGGGCTGCAGCCCGTGCGTGCAGTCCGAGTGGATTGACGACCTTTACCATCCCTTTGACCATTATTTCGCATTCTGAGGCTCGAGAAGCGCCGATGTTCGATAGATCGCCTGTTTACCTTGATGTTCCACCAGTTGGGCGAGCTCCGAAAGGGTCGTTTCTTTATTGTGAGAGGCGAGTTTAATCACCATTGGTAAGTTGACGCCCGTAACGATCTCAACCTCATTATTCTTTAGGAACATCGCAGAAATGTTTGTTGGAGTTCCGCCAAACATATCGGTCAAGACCAGAACCCCGTTCCCCTGCGACACCTGTTCTATTGCGCGCTGAATCTCTCCTTTTGCGAGTTCGACGTCGTCGTGCCAGCCGATCGAGACCGCGACGATGTGGTTTAATTCACCGACAACGGCCTCCGCAGCCGCCAACAATTCTGTCGCGACCTGGCCATGGGAAACGATTACTCCGCCAACTTTATTCATTATAACAACGATCTATTTTTGCACATCACGATGAACAACTAAAGTCTCGTTTCCGGCATTCTTCAGACGACCTTGGAGAGCGTTGGCAACCATTACCGATCGGTGTCGGCCGCCGGTACAACCAATGGCGATCGTGAGGTAAGACTTCCCTTCTTTGCGGTAGAGAGGAAGAAGATATTCCAGAAGATCAGTGAAACGATCGATACTCTCTTTAACGTCATCGAAATCTTTCAAATAGTCAACGATCTCTTGGTCCTCACCGGTCATCGCCCGAAGTGACTTTTCGAAATAAGGATTTGGCAAATACCGTACATCGAACATAAGGTCCACATCGCGCGGCGTACCGTATTTATGACCAAAGCTAATAATTTGAACTTTCAGCGGGTCTGCCGCATCGAGTTGGCCGAAGCGGTCAAGGATCAATTTGCGAAGGGTATGAACCGTAAGTTCAGAGGTATCGATGATGAGATCAGCATGGGAGCGAATCTCCGTCATCGCCGTCTTTTCATCCTGGATCGCGGGAATCAGTCCAATGCCCTTGTCAGCGGGGTGCGGCCGTCGTGTTTCTGAGAACCGTTGCCTCAAAGTTTCGTCCGATGCCTCAAAAAAGATGACGTAGGGAGCGAGGTGGGCTTCGGTTACCCTCTTGATCTCCAACGGGAAAGCCGAAAGGAAGTGTCGTTCCCTAATATTGATGACAAGGGCCGCCTTTTCGATCGCGGCGACATCCTCATCGTCCGGCATGAGAAGTCTTGAAAACGTCTCCAACATCGTGATCGGCAAGTTATCAACGCAAAAATAACCCAGATCTTCGAATGCGTTAGTTGCGGAACTCATTCCAGAACCACTAAGGCCGGTAATGATGACCAGTCGTGGATTGCGTCCCGATTCCGGATTGGTGTTCATATTCGAGGATTCTTTCAGGCTTACGCCATATTTTGCTGCAGCAGTTTGTCGTGCCGTTTCGTAAGTTCAATTGCAGGATTTGCACCTGTCCGTTCCAGAAGGAAGAGCTTTACCGCAGTTTCGACGAGCGTAGTTAGATTGCGACCGGGCCGAACCGGCAAAAGAAATTTCCGCAAACGAATGCCCAAGATATTATGTTCTAGTTTATCGATCCCAAGTCGCTCAAATGAAAGCCCGTCTTCCCATCGCGTCAGCTCGATACAAAGATCAATATTGATGTTCGAACACACGGCAGAAATCCCAAAGAGTTCGCGAATGTTCACAACACCAAGCCCACGGATCTCCAGGAATTCCGAAGTCAATTCCGGGGCTGCCCCCTCCAGGCAGTTGCCGATCTGTTTGATCTGCACAGCGTCATCCGCTACTAGCCGATGTCCGCGAGTGATGAGCTCTAGTGCACATTCTGACTTTCCGATCGCGGATTCGCCTGTGATCAGGACGCCAATTCCCTGTATCTCAATGAGTACGCCGTGAAGCGTGATGTTCTGTGCCAATCGTCGCTGCAAATATTCCGAGATAGAACTTATAGCCCTGGAACTTACGAGCGGTGTAGAGACAAGAGGAATTTGATGCTCGTTAGAAACCACAAACAATTCTTGCGGGGCAGACAATCCCTTGGTGACCAGAAAACACGAAATTGAATTTGTTGGAAGAGAAGCGATCGCCTCCCGCCTTTGATCATCGGTTAGATCGGCTAGAAAAGAGAATTCGCTTTGGCCGATCATCTGTATCCGGCCCGTATGAATATAAGTGTTGAACCCCGTTAGCGCGAGTCCCAACTTCTGGATTCGATCAGATGTTAAGAATCGTTTATCAAGTCCATCCGCTCCCGCGATCACTCTAATATCAGCGACAGCTGGTGCCTCATTACAAAATTCCCGCAATGATACTCGTTCACATTCGCCGACGGAGGGAACTATTGTGGAATCAGGGTTCGATAAGTCCATAGTTTCCATCTTTGCGTTCATACATCACCGCGAGCTTTTCTGAGTCCGCATTACGGAACACGACGAATGAATCTACGGAACCTTCCAGCTCCATAATAGCTTCTTCCGAGGTCATCGGTTTTACAGAATAACGCCTCGTTTTGATAACTTTCGACGCCGCCGGCTCATCACTCTCGACCGCATTTACATCAGGCAGTTTTGAGACTTTCTTAGCCCTGTGTGACTTGTCGATGACTTTATTCTTGAGCTTTAGGGCCTGCTTCTCGATTTTCGCAATCGATTGAGAAAGCGATAGATACATGTCGGAATTCGAAGAATTTGCGGCCAAGGTCTCATTTCTCCAATTTACAATGATCTCCGCTTTGTGTTTTGAGCGTTCGACCTCAATGATCACGTGTGCCTTTGCCGGCTTTCCCTTGAAGATGTGATCGATCTTCTGAAAGTGATCTTCAACATGTGATCTCAACGCCGGAGTAACTTCGATGTGTCGTCCCGAGTATTCGAATTTCATAAGTGTCCTTTTCTGGCCGGGCCACGCACTTGCTTTTACGTCTAAACTATCGTCTTGCGTTCGCGCGACCCGGGAATGTTCATCTGGTCGCGATACTTTGCGACGGTTCGACGAGAGAGCTTAACGCCCTCTTTACCAAGCACCTTGACTATCTGCTCATCGGTGTAAGGTTTCTTCGTATCTTCTTCTTCGATGAGCTTTTTAATTCTAAGTTTCAGTATTCGAGTTGAAACTTCCTCACCGTCTTCGTTCATCATTCCTTCGCTGAAAAAGCGACGGAGTTCAATAACGCCTTGCGGGGTATGAGCGTATTTTCGGTTCACGACTCGCGAAATGGTAGAAAGGTGCATGCCGATATCTTCGGCGACGTCCTTTAGCATCATCGGTTTGATGAAATCGACACCTTTATCCAGAAAATCGCGTTGGCGGTCGACAATACATTCTACAACCCGGTAGATGGTCTGCCGTCGGTGTTCGATATTCCTAAGAAGGTCGACCGCAGAACGAACCTTTTCTTTTATGAAGTCCTTCGCTTCCTTTGAAGTCTCATTCTGATCCAGCAACTGATGATACGTTGCACTGATGCGAAGCCGCGGACTGCCGTCGTCTACGAAATAGATCAGATATTCCTCATCGATCTTTTCAATATAGATCTCGGGTGCAACAAAAACCGGATCTTCGCTGGTATAACGCCGGCCCGGATATGGATCAAGACATCTAACCTTTTCTATTTCCTTGTCCAGGTCATGGATGTCCCGACCTGTGGCCTTCGCTAAGTGTTGAAGCCGATGAGGCTGCAGATCTTCCAGATGTTCGGCGACTAGTTCAGCCGCAAGACTTTCGCCGTGGCCGTTCGCCGCCAGTTGGGCCAGGAGACATTCCCTCACGTCGTAAGCACCACAGCCAACCGGTTCAAGCGTCATTACCAACTGACGGGCTCTTTCGGCCGCCTCTTCAGAACAAGCTGACATTCTGGCGATCTCTTCGATCTCCGCGTTCAGACGACCGTCGGCATCCAGATTGCCAATGATGCTTATCCCGGCTCGTTCGACCCCATCTGAAATGTCGATCATGCTCAACTGCCATTCAAGGTGTTCGCTGAGCGTCGGAGTATGCGAAAGAAACTGTTCAAAAGTCGGGGCATCGTCCTTGTATTCGATTTCCTGCGTCTTGTATCCAGGGTCCAAGTAATCCTGAAATTCTCTTCCGTAATCGATCTCATCAAAGGCATCAGAAGAATCCGTATCGGAGTCTGATGGATCCGATCCCTCATGTTCATCAAACACCTTCTCGTCATTTCCGTTTAACGCCGGCCCGTCAGGAGGGGTTCCTTCGACGTCTTCAACGGAATCGCGCTCGTTTGCCTGATCTTTATAATCGGTCGCACCTTTCTCCGAATCCGAAGCCGAGCCATCGGAATTCTGATCGAGAATATTATCGGATATCTCTTGAACTTCGTCGCCGGGCAGAACCTCTTCTAAAACCGGATTTGCCACGAGTTCTTGCTCGATCAATTCGTTCAATTCCAGCGACGTCATTTGCAGCATTTCGATCCGCTGGCGCAACTGCGGCGTCAGGATCATTTTTTGCTGTAAACTGGTGGTTAGACGAAGCGATGACATAAAAACTGCGTTCAGTGCAATTAGAGTGCCGCACAGATAGAAGTTCTGCGAACTACGAAAATTATACGGTGTTTGCGCAAGAAATGGAAAAGAGACCGGTCAGAGTCTAAATCTTTCACCAAGATAAAGACGACGTACTTCGGCATCGGAAACCAGTTCGCCCGGCTCGCCGCTTTTCAAGATTCTCCCTTCGGCCATGATGTAAGCACGATCAGTAATACTTAACGTTTCCCGGACATTGTGGTCAGTGATAAGAATACCGATACCCTGCTGCTTGAGATACAGAATGATCCCGCGTATATCGTCTATCGCTAGCGGATCGATCCCGGCAAATGGCTCATCAAGAAGAATAAAATGCGGGTTTGTAGCTAGGCACCTGGCTATCTCTACCCGGCGACGCTCTCCACCGGATAGTGCATCACCGCGTGTTTTGCGCACATGAGTGACCCCAAATTCTTCTAATAGTTGTTCGAGGCGTTCGAATCGGTCAGTACGGGTCATCTTCATCGTTTCGAGTACGGCGAGTATATTCTGCTCGGCCGTTAGCTTACGAAAGATTGAAGGTTCTTGTGGTAAGTATCCCAGACCTAGCCTTGCCCTCAAATACATCGGAAGGCTGGACACGTCGTCCTCTCCGATCCTTATCGAACCACCCTCAGAGGACTCAAGCCCTACTAACATATAGAACGTCGTTGTCTTCCCGGCGCCGTTGGCACCAAGTAAGCCGACTACTTCGCCATCGCGAACCGAGATCGAAACATCGTCGACTACCCGACGCCGACTGTAGGTCTTCAGAAGGTGTTCAGCCGCAAGTATATTGCCAAAGGTCGGCTCAACGGGAATACCGTTCCCGTTCACATTGTCAGAGTTAGAATTAGGCACCAAGGTTTTCGTTCTTGCTTACTCGTTCGTTACTTTATAGACAGACCGAACACGGCCCGATGGGTTTTGTTGCGAGCGTCCGTCACCCACTACGCGATTTTCCCGCAGGAAAACCGTCATTTGCGAACCTTGGGAAGAGCCATTTTTTGCGTCGTCTATCCGCGCCGGATTTCCGCGCATGACCACGGTCTCCGTCGCTGCAACGTACTGAGCAAAGTCGCCTACCGCCTTTCGTCCCGGCTGCGTTATAACCACGTCGCGCTCGACATCACTTCGAACTAGTTCATTATTATCGTCAAGATAGACAGTTGCGACGGCACCACGGATTCGATCGCTCCCTTGCCGAATATCTACATCCGTTTCGTAACGAATGCTCTTGTCGGATCGATTGTAGGTCATTTTCCGAGACGAAGCATAGACAGGCACCTTTGCGGCTTTCGAGTCTCCGGTTCGGCCAACATTGTACAAAAGGCTCTGAACTGCACCATCTGCAATGAACTGCCCTTCAATCTGACGTATCAACAAGGTATTGCTACGAACATAATTGTTCTCTTGCCAAGCCCTAGCATTTCCTGTGTACAAAGCCGTCTGAGCGCGATGATCAAACTCTGCCGTTTCCGCTGTCAGGAATACAGGCTTGTCCGTTTCCCCAAACGGAGCCGAACCATTGGTCTGTTTTTGACTGAAATATGTTGTACTAACAGCACCACTTAGGACCGACTTACCGTTCTTCGTATCCCAATCGATTTCTTTTGCTTTACCACGGGCCTGCGAATCCCAAACGGTAGGCTCGCCACCACGAAGTCGAACGATCTCGTCACCCGATGTGAACGCGAAACGTTCTGCGACGGCATTTCTATCGAGTTCCACAAATTTCGCGTTTCCGCTAGCATCAAAGTGTTCGATCCCATTTGATGCAGCGCCAAATTTTGCATTAAGTCGGTTCGAAGTAATTGTCTGATTGCCGCGACCTTCCCTGGCAATTATCGGCACACGAACGGTGTTCGTTCCACCGGTACCTGCACAAGCCTGAACATTGTTTGCTCCCGGATAAAAGTCGCAATCGAAACGCTTCGCGCGAACAGTGGTCTTGTAATTCTCAGGGCCGGGTTTGAGGGGTTCAACGAAAAGTTCCGCATTTCCCGCAGCCTCGGCCTTTGCCAAGCTGCGTCCATCCGGGCTGAATGTCGTTTTGACCACATCTGCCGTTAATTTCTTGTTGGCAGCGTCCGGTGAATTGTTCGGCACTGTAAGATCGATCGTCGTTCTGCCATCTGTCTGCATCGAATCAAGCAGCCCTTGGGGCCGGAATCTGACACGGATCGCGTTCGGTGCCGCAAGGGAAAACTTGGTGTATTCTGCCGCGTTCACCGGGGAAACAACTACCCGGCCGTTGCCTACGACATTTGCCGAAGTCATATTTTCTTTGTCGTCGAATGAGACATTTAATTCCGGACCGGTTACCTCGGTAGTCCTTTCAGGTATTACCTGTCGGGAGTATGCATTTCCCTTAACAACAGCGTACTTCAACCGGTTGTCGGCGTAGAGATCCGCCATGATGATGTCACCACGGACGAAAGTGGTTTTCTGAAGAATTTCCGCCTTCTCAGTCAAAACAACCTTACCCGCCAGTTGTTCATATACGGCGGATCCTGACCTGATCGTAGTCGGTTCATCTGCAGAAGACGTTACGATGAGGACCTTCTGCTTCAGATCAAAATGCTCTGCTGGCTTGTTATAGCGGAGATAACCGGAGGAGATCTTAGTCTGTTGCTGGTCGGCTCCGACTGTAACTATTTGAACGTCGCCAAAGAATTCGACATCCGAGATATCCCGATCTTCATTCTCATTAGCCGCCAACGAAATAGTCGCCGAGCCGGAGCGAACGTCCGCGGTGCGAACCGAAGATGCGGTCTGGGCTGAGGTCGAAAGGATATGAACCCCATCGCGAAGTTCGATCGTTTCGGTGGCCTGAAGATACATCGCGTAACCTGCGTTGATCTTTGAAAGTCGCTCGCCCGCATTTCCGTCAGGCCCCGCAAGCGTTTCGATCTCTACCTCGCGGAGCAGTTCGACCTTCTTACTCAATGATTCGACGCGTGCACCGATTGCCGAACCGCGAACATTTCCGCGAGAAAATTCGATCTTCTCTTCGCCGCTCGCGGTTTCGGTCGCTCGGTCATAGGTCAGATTGTCGGTTTTAAGCTCAAGGTCGTCCCGGGTCTTAATGAGCACATCGCCTGCGAAGTAGGCCTTGAACCCTTTATTCGCCTCAGGAACGTAAATGGCCTTTCGAGCCGTCATCTCGTCAAAGCCACCTGTTTGCTGGTCAAAAACCTGAAGATAGACGTTTTCCAGCTCTTGATGTTCGTCCGCGAATGTCGTAGCCCTGTCGGCCTTGATATAGTAGTTGACCGTATCGCCTTCGACCTCTCGGCGTTCGTAACCATCAACCGTTGCTATCACGTCCTTTGAAAGCGATGCCGGCAGGCCCTTCATCCTAAACTCGGCATTTCCGGCGTTGCGATAAAATCCAATGGCGACGAAGATCACCGCGACGGCACAAAGGGCAACCGCCAAAAACCGCACCACCGCGGGCATTCGCGATATGATGAGGTATTGATTTGGCTTTGTGTTGATCTTCGTCGGCACGGTCTAATTATGTTCCCTGATGTCTTCAACGACAAGCTGTAATTTTACGTTTCCTTGCCACTGATTCGCGTCAAGTGTATAGGCTACTTCGATGCTTTGGCCTACAGTCAACGTTCGCCCGTTTCCGCGTTCAACCCCGTCCCACCAAACAGCCTCAAAGCGGTTGCCCGTTCCGTCCTGCAGATATAATTTGAGATGCTTTTCTTTCATTACTGTAGGCTCGAACCTTAATCGAAGGCCTTTCGTTATCAACACAGGTTTGCGATTGCCGGCCCCGAACGGTTCAAGGCGTGATAGCTCGGTATGCAGTTCGAGAGTGAGCGTTGTCGGTGCTACAGGGGCATCAATGAGAAGCTCAGGCTCCAGCATTTCGTCAGAGATCGCGTCTTTGGCGTATTTATTTAGTGCGTCGCGAAGCCGCTCTATGTTCTCAGTTTTCAGCGTCATGCCTGCCGCCGCTGCGTGGCCGCCGAACTGCTCAAAGAGGTCGCGGCACGATTCGAGTGCGTCCAGAAGGTGGAAATTCGGAATGCTTCGCGCACTGCCGTGTGCCATGCCATTTTCGACAGAAAGCACTATCGTCGGGCGAAACATTTTTTCCGCTACCCGCGAAGCCGCGAGGCCGATGACGCCGCGGTGCCAGTTTTCACCGGCGACTACCACGAATCGATCGCCCTTTTGCTCCTCAGATTGCCTTATCGCGGCCTCTGTGATCGTCTGTTGGACCGTTTGGCGTTCGCGATTGCGGGTATCCAGCGTTGCGGCAAGTTTGCGAGCCAAATTGAAATCGTCGCACTCCAGCAGCTCAACAACTTGGCGGCCGGCGTCCATTCGTCCAGCGGCATTTATTCGCGGACCGATCCGAAAGCCAATATGGTAGCTCGTCATCTCAGATCGGCAGTCGGCAACTTCCATCAATGCTTTGAGTCCGAAGTTATTTGTATCGCGAAGGTCTCGAAGGCCGGCGGCGACGATCGGTCGATTTTCGCCGGTAAGATGCATTATGTCTGCGATCGTTCCGATTGCCGCAATCTTTAGAAACTCGGAGCACTCATCGCCTCGTCCTCTTGCGTCGAGCAGAGCTTGGGCCAACTTATACGCGACGCCGACGCCCGCTAAATTCTTCTCGGGATACGTGCATTCAGGCTGATTCGGGTTAACGACGGCGAATGCGTCGGGCAGGCCCATCTCGTCGTCCGCAAGATGGTGGTCGGTCACGATAAAATCCATGCCGTTCGCTTTTGCCCACGCGATCGGTTCGAAGCTTCGGGTCCCGCAGTCGACTGAGATGGCCAATGAACATCCGCGTTCTTGAGCTTCGGCAAGTGCGGGAATATTGACGCCATAGCCTTCGGTAAAGCGATCTGGAATGTGAAATTCGGATTGACCACCGAGCAGCTTTATACATTTACGGAGCAAAACGGTCCCGGTTGTCCCGTCAACGTCGTAATCGCCCCAGATCAGGATCTTTTCGTCCGTGTCGACCGCCTTCAGAATTCGCTCAACTGCTTCCGACATTCCCTTTAGAAGCAGAGGGTTATGTAGTTGTTCGGAAGACGGTTCGAGGAATCTACGGGCGGCTTCAGCCGTCGAATGCCCGCGAGCGATGAGCAAAGCCGCGGTGAGCGGATGCACGCCGATCCCCGCCGCAAGGCGCAAAGCGGCTTCTCGGTCGTTTTTTTGGATGACCCATTTCTTTTCGACCACGTTACACCGAGACCTGCGGGCTAATGACGCCGTACCAAAGCAACACGAGCAGAACGGTTCCCAAAACTAATCGATAGACAATAAAGATCAGCGTCGAATTCCTCCGTAAAAATGCGATCAGGAACCAGATCGATAGATAGCCAACGATTCCGGAAACAACTGTGGCGACCAAAAGCGGCATAAAACTGTCATCCGGCAAGATGCTCCAAGCCTCTCGTAGCTGAAGTATTCCTGCCGCACTGATCGCCGGGATCGACAGGAGGAACGAGAATCTCGCCGCCGTTTCGCGGGTTTGACCGGCAAAAAGTCCGCCCATAATTGTTGAGCCCGAACGGCTTGCTCCGGGCATCAGGGCGATCACCTGCGTTAGGCCGACGACGATCGCGTCCCAAACGCCGAGGCTGCGCATTTCCTTTCGCTGGCTTCCGACGAGTTCCGCAACACCGAGCAAAAGGGCGACGGCGATCAACATTATTGCGATGATCCAGAGATTCTTTGTGTCGGGGCCCTCGATGAGTTCTTTAAACCAAAGACCGGCGATCCCGATCGGAATTGAGCCGATAATTATGAGCCAGCCGAGCCAAGCTTCCTCGGAAAGCCATATCGGCCGTACCCCGCCGGTTCCTGAGTGGCGTACGGGGCGTTTACGGGTCAGCACGCCCCAATGGTCGCGAATGAACGCGGTGCCGATATTCATTATGTCCGAAGCGAAATAAACGAATACCGCGGCAATGGTTCCGAGCTGAATTACGGCCATTGTGGCAGTGATCTGCTCGGGGTTTCCGTTGTAGATATTCGTCCAGCGGCCCGCAAATACAAGGTGCGCGGTCGAACTGATCGGGATAAACTCGGTCAGGCCCTGCACGATTCCCAGAATGATAGCCTGCAAATAATTCATAAATATAAGTTTATGGGCTTGGGGGGAGGCATCGAACTCCTGAATTATACACGGTCGGGCACCGGTTTGCTATTCCCGATACCGGGCTTTTCCGGCGATCGTATCGTAGAGCGCGGCAGGAAAAATGCGGCCGGCGCGGACCAAAGTGGCCAGTTGCCAGGGGAATGCGGCGAATTTCTTCTTTTTCTCAATCGCATTCAGGAAATGGGGGATGGACTGATCGAGGTCCATGATGTATGGCATCTGGGCTTTGCGGCCTGATGTTAAGGGGGTTTTGATGAATCCGGGTTGAATTATCGTGACCGAAACGCCCTTGTTTTGGACGTCCAAACGTACGCTTTCGAAGAATGCGGTCATGCCTGCTTTGCTGGCGCAGTAGGCGGCGGAACGCGGGAGGCCGCGAAAACCCGCAAGGCTAGATATTGCAACGAGTTGCCCGCTTTTGTTCTCAAGCATGTCAGGCAGAACGGCGTGGACCGAACTGACCGCTCCGAGCAGATTTACGTCGATAACTTGTTTAACGGCAGCAGGTTCCAGGTTTCGCGTCTCCTCGTTATTGCCGCCGACGCCTGCATTGGCAATCAGAATGTCGATCTTGCCGAACTCCGCGCGAAGGTTCTCGGCGGCGGCGGCGGTGGAGGCGGGATCGGTCACGTCGCCGTCGTAAACCGAGACGACACCGCCTTTAGCCTCGCATCTGTGGGCGAGATCTTCGAGCAGGTGGCGGCGGCGGGCGAGGATCCCGAGGATGGCGCCGCGTTCGGACATCGCCAATGCGAGCGCCTCGCCGATGCCGCTGGATGCACCGGTCAAAAGAACGACTTTTCCCTTCCAAAACATATTTCTCACGACAGGATAGCAGAAAATTCCGCAAAAACACCGGCGGCAGAAATGATACGTGCTTGTCAGCGGGACTGCGCGAGCCGGCCGCGGGCTGGAGCCGTGTTGCTCTTGGCTGATTTTAAAACTGGTGGCGTGGCTGATGAAGGCCGCCGAGTGAGAATGCCCGGGCTTATCGCACACCGCCAAATATCGGTGCCGCGAGTTCTATCCTCGGCGTGCCGGAGCCACGATCATGGCCACTATCACCCTACAGGAGGACGACAAAAAAGTACTATCCCGTCTGTGGAAAAGAGCCTTTTCGGAAGTCCGCTTTCACCTTTCCAAACGCCTCATTTCATCCCGATCTTTCCAATCGCGCCAACCATTGCATTCTGTATTCCAAAGCCCGCGGCGGCGTGCGATAGTTGCAATCGTATGATAGTTGACCTAAACAAAAACACTAATTGGAAATGGGAAGTCTGCCCGCGGGACGCAAGCGAAAGCCGCTGGGCCGGCCCCTACGTTACGATCAATACACACGGCGACATCGTTCTCTAGCGTGTGACGCACGAAGCGATGGGAGCGCCGGAGGCATACGTACTTCTATACGACGCCGCACACGAAACGATCGGGCTTCGGCCCGGCCGCTTTGCCGAAAAGAACGTCTACCCCGCACGGCCCCGCGGTCCCCACGGCGGCAGGCGGATCCGCGGCAACCGCCTCATACGCCAATTCAGCCTCCACATCTTTGGGACCGTACGCTTCCACCGCTGCTCCAAAAACAAACACGGCGTCCTCATCCTAAACCTCCAAGACGCCGAACCCATCCAGAGAAAGAAAAAGAAGGAGTTGTATTGATATAGTCGCGACTTGCCGACGATGGGTTCCCTCTTTTGGCTTGCCACCGATGGATTTACATTTGCGGCTTGCCGCCGATGATGAATTTACTCCTGCGGCTCGCCGCCATGTTGTGCGGAAAAGTTTACTTTTCCGGCAGGCCTCTCCAAACTCTTAGCGGCTTGCCGCCGAACTCGTTTCGCGGGCAAGCCCGATGATTTTATAGTGGCTATCGGCGAAGTAAACTTCGCCGCACATCATGGCAGCAAGCTGATGAAGAAGAAAGGCAGCATCCTGATCAGCCAACAAGGAACGCGTAATAATCTTGGGATTCTAAGTAGTCGAATTCGTGATCTAAGTTCAGCCCGCTAGATATCGAGATTAAATATTCCCTTACATGATCATATAGCCTCTGAATATTCTTCGGAATAAGCTCGGTATCAGGACTGCGTTTTGGTATCTTCCAGTAGTCCGATTCTAGGTAATCACCGTCACTGTTGATTAGCCCAATTTCCGGATTCTTATAATGAACAAGCCAATTACGTAGGGCAATGAGGTTGGAGATGCTCTGAAAGGGTTCACGACCCCAATCAAGTTCGACGTCGGCAATGTCGCACGCCGTTTCTACTTTTGACACATACCTAAAGTCGTCCCAGTGTCGGATATTCGAATGATTCCTTAAAATCTGGTTCAGAATTGCCTCCAGACCACACGCCAAGGCAATCACGCAAACGGCTCCACGTTCGACAGCTTTCTCATGCTCGTCCGGCGGATTATCGAAGTAATCCTTCACAAACGATAGGTAGGCCTGTTCGGCGAAAAAGGTCACGGAGAAGGTCATAATTCAAAAAAATCAGGTCAACGGGCTCGTTCTCGATGTATCTGCGTAGGACGTTTAGGTTGTCGCCGTAGTCGCGGGTGTTCATAGGACTGCGTTGGGGAAAATTCTACGATGATTTGGCGGGATTTGGCTAGTCGATGAAGATGAGCAGGACGCCGCACGGGTCCCGGACGTGTCTTTCGTCGGTTTCTAATATCATAAAGATATTATCTCCGAAGATCGGAACCTAGTATGTGTCATATGACACTTACTCTGAATAGCATTCTGTCTTATCGTACTCGGCTTTTACGATGGCGTAGCATTCGCATGCTGCGGCTTGTAAGCCTTCGTAGTCGGCGATCGTAACCTTACCTCGCGTGTACTTGATCAATCCTGAGGTCTGAAAACCACGAGCAGCAAGGGTGACACTCGCGCGTGTTACGCCAAGCATAATACTCACATTCTCTTGGGTAATTAGAAGTTGTTCCTGATCAACTCGGTCATGACACATTAAAAGCCAACGGGCGAGCCTTTGCTCTACGCTATGAAGTCGATTGCAGAGCGATGTTTGACTAACTTGAACCAGAAACTTATTCAAGAATGCCAGAAGCCGAGCCGTCGTATGGCGTGATTGTTCGAACTCCGCTACAAGATATTTCGAGCGGATACGATGCCCTCTTCCGGCGATTTGGATCGTCGATCCGTTTGGGGAAGTTTCTCGGCCCATTACAACTTCCAGGCCGACGGCGCCTTCGCATCCGACGAGGCCGACCGCGGTACTTAATCCATTTTCTGTATGGGCGACGATCGATGCCACCGAACTGCTCGGGAAGAAGACATGCTCGATCGGTTCGGACGGTGGATACAGATTTCGTCCGAGGTGGGCGTCAATCTCTTCTAAATTTGGAAGTAATCTTTCCAGAGAATCGGGCTTTAGGTCCTTCAAAAGGTAGTTACGGGTTGATATAGACTGTGGTCTTTTCATTTTTCTCTGTAAAATAATAGGTTGATTGGGGATTGCGACGGCGGCAGTATACTTAAAGCGATTGCTACTATCAATCTAAACATCGTTACGCTCGGAACTCTTTCTCTCCATGGACGAATATAGAAACAGAATGTTTGGGGAAATAAACGGATGCCTGCAACTCCCGGGAGTCGCCTTCCTAAACAAATGTATGCATCCGTTCGCTGGGGGAAACTGAAATGATCAAATTGAGATGATCGGGAGCAGGCCTACCTTTTTGCGAAAGAAACAACGTCGTCGTCGGCATCATCGTCCGCGTTAGCGGTTCGTTCGAATTTGTCGAAAGGCTCGATGATCTGAACGGAATCCTGGACGAAATCTTCATTTACTTCTCGCGTCGCGCGTTTACTGGATCGCAGTAACTGGAGTATTTCTTCACCAAGGTTGCCCATAAATGGTTTCTTGAGAAATGCCGACGCTCCGGCATCGAAGGCTCGTTGCATGTAGCTCGGAGACACCAACGCCGATAAAAAGACGATGGGTTTGTCAGGTGCAAGCTCGCGCAGATCGGCACAAAGCTGACAACTATCTCCATCCGGAAGCTTTCCATCAAGCAAATAGAGATCGAACCTGTTTGCGGTTGCGATGTCCCAGGCTTCGGAACGCGTTTTGGCACAATAAACCCTTATCCCAGCGAGGGCGAGCGTGAGTTGGACCAGTTCCCGCGTGTCTTGGTCGTCGTCTAGGAATAAAATGACCGGCTGATTGGACGATCTCATCGGTAATTCTCTTGTTTGTTTGGAATCATTGGGCAACTCGCAGTCTACCGCTCAGAAGAGTGGAGGTCGGTTCGCTATCGCGCATAACATTAACGACAATCGGTGCCGCTTTCGTCTTTGAACAAAACGTTGTAGTTGCGGTTGGAATTGAACTGCGGGTCGAGGTAGACAGGTCAACGGACTCGTCCGCGATGTATTCCCGCAGGATGTTTAGGTTGTCGCCGTAGTAGAGGGTGTTCATAGGGCTGTGTTGGGGGCGATTCTACGATGATTTGGCGGGATTTGGCTAGTCGATGAAGATGAGCAGGACGCCACATGGATCCCAGACGTGGAAGAGGTTTGTGTCGCCGGTGGTTTCGGGTTCGGAGTAGCGTGCGTTGGGGAAGTCGCCCGTGTCAATGATGGGCTTTAGGTGTTCGTACCAAAGCTGAACGTCTTCGACCCAGAATTTCATCATGAAATTCTCTGCCCAATCTTTTATGTAATAATTCTGAAGTCGAAAGGCGGCTCCGCCGAGCCGGCAATCAACGTCGCCGGCCCACGCCTCAGTCATCTCAAACCCAAGCGCAGCATAGAAACGCTTCGATAGCTCAAAATCCTCGGCCGGTGTGTAAACAAGAAGCTCTTTGATCGATGGCTGCATAGTTTGGGTTGTCGCGGGAAGATTCTACGATGATTTGGCGGGATTTGGCTAGTCGATAGTAGGACGCCGCACGGATCCCAGACACGTATCAGAGAAGTACGATCCTTTAAAACTCTTGACAAGGTATGCTATATTATGACTAATCACTCTGATTTGCGGTCTTTTGTGCCCACGCACAAAATTTGCTGGTAACGGTTTCCCCCCGGCGTTTTTTCGCTTATTCAGGACAAGGAGATTGTTATGTCTTCATTTCGTGACTTACGGGCACCGGCCTTTGAAAGCCGTGAGAATATCTCTTTGTTTTATGCGGCAACAGGAGACGGTAAAATTGACGAATCGGTGGTAACGGACCTGCTGCATCAGTTTGATAATGATAAGGACCGTGAAACGATAGTCGCCCTTTACGGCAAACTCTGTTTAGCTAAGGGAAAAGTTAGCCAGGTGTGTTTCGATCTAAAGCCCGACCGTTAGAATCTCCCAGAACGTTACAATTTCGAGAGTATTAGAGCCATCGAACAATCTGGTCGGCGTAGCCGCGCAACTTGGTGGGCCCTATCTGAAAGGCATAGCCATTCCGCACATCGGGCGGCAAGGCGCATGAATGATCGGGCGGCAAGGCGCAGGAATGAAGGGGCGGCAAGCCGCGAGAAAAGGCGGTCAACTAACGATCGGGAAACGTCAGAACCTGATCTTTACGCCGCCGTTGAAGACGCGGCCTTCGAGATGTGTGTAGACCTCGGCGAAAGTTGGCGCGTCGAATGGCGGGAAGACGACGGGGCCATACTTTCCTTGGCGGACGTCGGTGATGTTCTCGGCGTTGATGAACAAGCTAAATTTGCCGAACGTCTTTTCGCCGAAGAGGCCGACCTCGGCGGTTGAGCGTGTCGCCGAGCGATCAGAAAGGGTCTGCGGCGAGCCGTAGTAGAACTCCACGCCCGCCTTGAAGCTCTCGTGCTCTTCAAATACTAGTGCCGAATTTATCTTGTTCCTCGGCATCAGGGTAACGCGGCGGTTTCCAGGCAAATATCCGGCCTTTGCATCGGTAAAGGTGTAGCCGGCGAAAAGTTTTATGATGCCGTAGCCGAGGCGAATATTCGTTTCCGTTCCGCGGCTGATCACTGACGAATCGGAGTTGACGTATCTAAATTGTCCCGAGGGCGTCATCGTCAGAATGAGCGGATCGGTGATCGTTGTGTAAAAGAAAAGCTGGTTGATGGAATAGGTAAATTCTTCGCCGATCGTCCCGCGGTAATTAATGTCGAACGTCCCGCCCGCGCTTCGCTCTGCCTTCAGCGTATTTCCGATCGGCAAGATGTCACGAAAGAGCAAAGTTTCTGATTCTTCGGTAAAGATCGTCGGCGTTTTGTACCCGAGGCCAAATCCGAGACGCGCCGTCAATCCGTCGGTGAAGCGATACAGCACCGATGCACGCGGTAGCGCAAACGCGCCGTAGTTCTTCGAATAGTCAAGGCGAAATCCGCCTTCGAACGACACCCGCGAATTGATGTCGATGGTGTCCTGTATAAATGCCCCGACCGTCGTGCGGTCCTCGTCGCGGGCTCCGACGCTCGCGTCCACCACCTTTTCCGTGAAGCGGTCGATCACCGCACTTCCGCCGAATACAAGAGCGTGTTTGCCGACGATCTTCGTCATTGAAACGTCGGTGAACGAATTGAATTGCCCGCCCGCAAATCGATAGCCGGGCGTCGTAAGGTTGCGGTCGAAGAAGGCGAGGCTTTGTTTGACGTTCAAGCGTCCGCCGTCCGCTAGATCGCGGTTCAGGTTGAACGTCGTAACGTTTCTGACCGACCGATTCTTTTCAAAATACTGGTGAATACCGCCGGCATCACCGCGTATCACAAAAATAACGCCGCCGTTACGGTTTTGAAAGCTGAACGAATTCCCAACTACGACCGTTGTCTTTTCATCAAGGTAAAATAAAAGTTTCGGAGCCACGCCAAAGGCCTGAGTTCGCGGGAGTTCGGTGAAATTATCGTCGTCAACGTCGTATTCCCGCTGATAGTTATATGAACCATGCAGCGTATAGCCGAATCGGGCGAACCTCTGCGAATCAAAGGCTGAAATATCGGTTCCGAGGGCTGAGGTTTGATTAAATATCAGCGTCGTAGCCCTTTCTTCTTCAGGGTTTTTGGTGATGAAGTTCACGACGCCGGCGATCGCGTCCCCGCCAAATAATGTCGCGGCCGGTCCTTTTACTATCTCGACCTGTTTGAGGTCAAGCGGCGGTATCTCGAGCACGCTCAGGCTGCCGGAGAATCCGCCGAATGCCGGAAATCCATCTTTAAGAAGCTGCGTATACCTTCCATCGAGGCCCTGAATTCTGATGCTCTGCGTGTTCGAGGTCGCGGACGTCTGCTGGACCGAAATGCCGGTGCTTTCGTTCAGCACCATCGAAACGTTCGCGGGCCGCATGCTTATCTTTTCGTCGATTTCTTCTTCATCTATCGCCTCAACGCGGCTCGGCTGAGCTTCGATGTCGCGCCCGTTTCTTGTTGTCTCGATAGTCACCTCGGCAAGCTCGTGATGCGATTCGAGGAAGACGGTTCGCGGCGTTGCGTCGGCCTGCGGAAACGTAAGCGTCAGTGTAGCGTCATCGTACTCGGGCGACGAAATAACGATGGCGTGCGTTCCGTCAGGAATGTTGGCGAGCGAAACGCTGCCCGCCTCGTCGGCGATTGCCGTGAGGGGCAAACCTTTTATGCTGACGGTGGCTCCGGCGATCGGCTGTTGCGTGTCTTCATCTTTTATGGCCAGATTCAGCGTGTTCGCCGTCTGGCCAAACGCCGCCGCAGCGGCCGAAAACAAAATTAGTATGGCGACAAACGATATCGCGGTTCTCTTCATTAATGCTCCTGAAATAAAAGAAATGAACTATGCTCAGTATTTTCTCATACGACTGTCGAAGAAACTAAACGGCGCCCAAAAAACGAAAAAGAGTGGACGGTCCGCTCTTTCAATTAGGAGAAAAACACCAATGGCTGTGGTGGGCTTTCGGATGCCGTGGTCCGCGGCAGCGATTTATCGTCCTTGATCACGGCGCCTTAAGCCAGATCAGGCAAGGACGTTAAAACGCCCTTTCGCATCTTTCGCGTTCCAATTACCACGCCCTAAAGGGACGTGGCGATTCGCCCTGCGGGAAAGCGTCGTAAAGGAGGCTGAATCCAGGCGTTCTCGATCAATTGTATTTCCTCCGGCGGCCGCATCGCCGTCATTTGAATGTAGCCGTGGGTCTTAATCCACGAATAATGTCGATAATAAATCACGCGTCGCGTCGCGACGGTTGAATTGCTGGCGAGAACATACAATGGTCGCTCCGCGACCAAAATATTGCGGTCATTCACCGTGGGTTGTCACCCACGGCTAAACTCACCAAGTCGCTCTGCGCCAAAGATCAGCCGTTCTTGAGCTTTTTTGGCTTGATCCTGTGCGCGAAGGATCAAGAACGATATGACATTTGATTCTATTTGGCTCCCTTCCAGCGATACTTGCTTCCATAACGGGCATCATTCGGAAGTACCTCGAATTTGATATCCGGCTTATCATGAACAATATAATATTGCACTAGATCGCTATAAAGGCTGTTGGAATAAAATAGCAATGTATTACCCTCGGTCCAAGTTCCGTTCATAATATGATCGGATGTCATGGTGCCAATAAAATAATTTCCATATTTCGGAATCGGCTCGCCTTTTTTGATCACTGATATGTGAATAAACTTTAAATCTTGGTTCGCGGGGTAACGATAAGCTATAAGTTCAGTTTTTCCATTTGGCGACGTTTCCCGATGTTCAATTCTCAATTTACTATCGGCGTCGATGTAATCATACGGTGACACTTCGATCTTTATACCGTTTACCTCGGTATCACTGATCTCGATCGGCTTCCCACTTCGTATCGAGGGGATTATGTCTACTTGGGCGGCGATAGTCATATTATTGACCCACCTTACCCGTATCAGGTCACCCGGGAGATCAAACTCGCGGAGATTTTTAGACATATCCGACAATTTGAGGATGGCCTTTGCATTACCTCCATATCCGAAGGCTCCAGTATCTACCCCATAATTGAGTATCATCATGGATTTATCGGGTGAATAAACTCTTTCGTGCTCCACAAAATCCTTATCAGACATGAACACGGGACCTCGTTGTGCGGATACACAAGAAGCTAGTACTACCATGATCAGACACAATGTGATCCTTAAGATTGTATGGGTGCTTTTTGCCATGCGCCGTAGTATAGGGTGTTCATGGGGCTGCCGTGTCGTTGCAGAGTTAACAACTTTATTTTCGATCTGCGTTGCCTGCGTGCGGCAGACTGTAGATGACCTTGCCGTTTTCGTCAAAGAAATTTAGCTTTGGATTTCCGTCAGCCTGAACGGTCATTTCGATCCGCGTTCTGCTTTTTGCGTCCTTTAGTTTGATGAATGCAGATTTGTCGTAACCTCTCGCGATGTCGAGGCGGCTTTCTTGAAACATACTTTTGTCGCGCATCTCTTGGGTCGCGGCGTCTCTCGCTTCCTTTGTCGGAAGCTTATCGATCTCTTCTAGTTTCGACATTAATTCAGTCATCGGAGTGTTTTGATCATTTAATCTCAACCCGGCGAAGTATTTGCCATCCGGCTCTTCGGTGTGAAGAAATTGAATAGTTTGGTCGCCACGGAACCGATCGAAAGTAAACGATCCCCGATTTCCTTTTCCTGTTTCGCCGTCAAATACAAGACCGCCAATTTCATCGCCTTTCTCGCTAAAAAAGATCATTCCGGCTGGTCGTTGTCCTTCACGTTGTTTGAAGTACTTACCGTCGATAATTCCGGGATGCTGGCGCTCCTTATTAGAGATAACCATTTTAAGTTTGCCACCTTTTTCAACGATATTAATGCGCTCTACATCGATCTCTTTAAACTTCTTATTGGTATCAACCGCAAACGCAGAAAAAAGAAAAACGGCAAAAACAAGTGTGCTGACAATTGCATACGCCTTCAAATAACGAACTTCTTTCTCGAGTTTTGTTTCCATAAGAATTCAATGTAGTCCCGCAGAATATTTAGGTTGTCGCCGTAGTATAGGGTGTTCATGGGAGAGGGTTTTGGCTAATCTTTTGCTGGTTGAGTGCGGCGCGGCGTCGGCTGATCAGGATCGCACCTACAACGCCGATGCTCCCACCGATCCCGGCGCTTGTTGCGGTTGTCGAGAGCCCCAATGTATTGCCCAGGACGCCAAGCAATAAACCAACGACCAATCCGACCCCGATCATGATCGCGATGATCACGCCCCAGCTTAGAACCTTGGTATTTGTTTCGCTCATATTCGTTTTCACTCCTCTTTTAGAATCCCCATTGTCGTTGCGGAGATAATATATCAGGAAGTGAGAGATGAAAAATGATAAATGAGAGATGAGAAATGAAAAATAAGCGGTATCTTTCGCGGATAATCACCTCGCCCTAAAGGGACGTGGTTATTCGCCCAGCGGGAAAGCCCCGTTAACGAGGCTGCATTTAGGCGTTCTCGATCAGTTTTATTTCCTCCGGCGACCGCATCGCGGTCCTTTGGCGGACGCCCGCTTGCCTAATGGTACGCGGTGACGAAAATAATTTGTTATGTATGTGCGATATGCAACATACATGGAACATTTTCTGAGTTATTCTGCCGATCATGCCTTTGTCGGAATCAGACAGAAACGATGTGATTCTGTCTGTCATTATAGAAATGGAACGAATGTTTGACATACTCGCGACGCGTTATCCGCCCGAGCTTGATGACCAGACGGAGATGCTCGCCAATATAGAATCCACCTTTAAGAACATGCTGAGAGACAAGAAGTTACCCGCAATTTGAGCGGGCGTGAAAACGCTGCTAGTGATGGGTTTAGCAGAGTTCGGCGACGTGCGGGCCGAGGGCTTTTAGTGCGGTCGAAAGATCGGATTGTTTTATCAACAAATGATCACGTGAAAACGCCGACAGAGAGACGATCGGCACGCCCGCGTCGGCAAGTATCGCCGCGACTTTCGCCATAAACCCAACGACAGAAAAATCCAGTTCGACATCGAAGGAAAGCAGCCGAAACCCGCCTTCTGTTTTTGCTTCGCGCAATGCGTGCCGCATCGTCCCGAAGTCAGTCTCATCCAGCAGAAGCGTCACCTCGTTTTTGTCCATAAAGATCATGAACGGTTCGGTCATTCGCGGGCTGAGAGCGGGATCGGCAATCAGTTCCGTCCACGCCTTGTGCTGCAAGGACACGAGCGTATAGGTTGCGGGTTGGACAGAAACGGACGTTTCGCGAAGGATCAGTTCGGCGCTATTCATACTTCGGTTGAACGGGCCTAAAACATAAGATTGGGTTGAACGGGCGTGTCGTCGGGCTTTCCGAGTGTCTTGATAAATCTTTGCGCGGCGGTTTCCAGCTTTTGCTTCCCGAATCCGCTTCCCTTGATGTATTTCGTATCGAGCAAGATGTAAGACTCGCCGCTGACCGTGAGAGAGTTCTGCCTCGTCCTAGCCCATTTTCCAAGTCGGCTCAGATACTTTTCTCTATCGCGAACGCCGATCCCGAGGAACTTGCCGGCTTTCGAACCCGGAGCCGGGGTCTTGATCTCAGCAAACGTTATGTCTGCCCAGTCTATCTTGCCGAATCCCATCCTGTTATCGATAAAACCTTCGTCCGTAAGTACGTAAGCCGGGGATTGTTTTAGAGCAAGGAAAAGCCAGATACCGCCAAATATTACGACTAGGATTGGGAGCGAATATGTCGTCACAACGTGCCCTTGGTCGGGTTCCAGCACGAAAAAATATACTATCGCAGCCAGCAACGACCCGGCAAAAAGCCAAAGATACAGTCCGGTCCGGTAACCAAACTCGAGACGCTCACTCTTCTGTTGCCCCTGCTCGATCATATCTCGACGATCGTCGTGACGATAACCGGTTTCGTTCCGAGATTGCGCTGGACGAACCGCTTGAGGTGTATCCGCAGATTCTCGCGAAAGACTGCGGTATCGGCGATCTGTTCGCATTTCATTTCGGACACGGCGTCAGATACCGTCTTGCGGGCCGAGGCCGAGAAGCCGTTCGTCGGATCGATGCCGGCGACTCCGTTATATGTGATGTGCGGTTCGCCGACCAGCGTGTGCGACCGCTTATCGACCATTACGACCAGCGAGATGCTGCCGCCGTAGGCTAGCTTTTTGCGTTCGCGGACGACGTCGTATTCGATCTCGCCGCTCGATTCTTCGTCGATGAAGGTCTTATAAAGCTCGTGCTTAGCGATTATGCGGGCGCCGTATTCGTCGAGCTCAAGCACATCACCGTTTTCTATCAAAACGATATTTTCGTCGTTATAACCGGGGACGTGGTTCTTTACAAACTCCTTGTGGCGAAAGAGCATGCGGTATTCGCCGTGGATGGGGACGAGGTATTTCGGCCGGGCGGTCTCGACCATTATCTTGATGTCCTCTTGCGAGGCGTGGCCCGAAACGTGGACCAGGCGGCGGCGTTCCTCGATGATGTTCGCTCCGCGTTTGTAGAGCGCACCGATCAGGCGGCTGATGTTCTTTTCGTTGCCGGGAATGATGCGGGCCGAGAGCACGACGGTGTCGCCCTTCTCGATCTGCATTCCCTTGTAGGTCGAGGTCGCGATGTTCCAGAGCGCCGCACGGCTTTCGCCCTGCGAACCGGTGACCAGATAGCAGATCTCGTCGTCATTATATTTCCGTGCGTCGCTTAGCTCGACCTTAGTGCCGTAACCGATCTTGAGCAGGCCTTGTTCCTCGGCGAGCTCGACGTTCTTCATCATCGAACGCCCGAGCACGCATACCTTTCGACCAAATTGATGTGCGACGTCGAACACGATCTGCAACCGATGCAGCGAAGAAGAAAACGTGGCGACGAAAATGCGGCCTTCGGTTTCTTCGAAGATCTCTTCGAATGCCGGAATTACGGCTTGCTCGGATGGCGTTCGGCCGGGCACGGTCGCGTTGGTCGAATCGCCGAGAAGCGCCAGCACGCCGTTGTCGCCGATCCGCCGAAGCGTGTCGAGGTCGTACGGCTTACCGATGACCGGCGTGTCGTCGATCTTGTAATCGCCGGTGTGAATTATTGTGCCGATGGGCGTGTGGATAGCAAGCGAAAAGCAGTCGACAAGCGAATGCGAAGCGTGGATGAACTCGACCTTAAAGTAGCCGATCTCAATGATGTCATTAGCTTTGACGCGGTGGAGGAGCACGTCGTTAAGCATCTTGTTTTCTTCCAGACGCTTTTCGGCCAGGGCATGAGTAAACCGCGAGGCGTAAACCGGTAAGTTATATTTACGCAGCAGATACGAGAGGGCTCCGATGTGATCTTCGTGGCCGTGCGTTAGCACCAGCGCCGTCAGATCGTCGCGGTATTCTTCGAGGAAATCGAAATTTGGGATGGAGATATCGACGCCGAACGGCGTTTCCTCGGGAAAACCCATGCCGGCATCGACGATGATCATTTCGTCGCGATACCGGATGCCCATGCAGTTCATCCCAAATTCGCCAATGCCGCCCAGTGGTATTATTTCTATTCTACTCAATTCTATCTTTCGCCTCTCTCAAAACCTTTGATTGTAGCATATAGGCCGAGTTGCGGCTATTCGGCGAAGGATTCTGAGAGCCGTTTCCATTCGTCAAACGTAAGCGTCTCGGCCCGGCGACTCGGATCGACGCCTATCGAATTCAAGATGTCAGCGGCATCCGGTCGAAGGTGCTTTAGATTATTTGCGATGGTCTTTCGCTTCTGAGCAAAGCCTACTGATACGATCCGTCTGAAGCTGGCTGAGTCATTGTTCATCGACGGCTTCGGGGTCAATCCAACTACGGCACTCCAGACTTTGGGTGCAGGCCGGAATGCATTCGGCGGAACATCGAAAAGGTGCGTGACGGCGAATGCCTCTTCTACGATCACCGTCAGAAATCCACGGGCCGAGATGCCGGGCGGGGCCGTGATGCGTTCGACCACCTCCCGTTGAAACATCAAGGTCAGTTGCAAAAAAGCTGTTCGTTGCTCCGCAAGCCGCTGCAAAATCGCGGTAGAGATATTGTACGGAAGGTTGGCGACGAGTTTCACGGTCCGTCCGCCCGTGAGATCAGAGAAATCGACATCGAGAGCATCTGCCTCAACAATGCTGAAATTTGGATACGCACCGAACCGATGGCGAAGCGGTTCTATTAGATCGCGATCGAGTTCGATAGCGATAACGTTTGCTTCGGCCGCGAGAAGTGGCTCTGTCAGCGCACCTCGGCCGGGCCCGATCTCAATTATCGTCTCGCCATCGGTGGGCGAGACGTTCGTGATAATTCGGGAAATGGAATTTTGATCGGTGAGAAAGTTCTGCCCAAACGAACGTTTGGCAGATGGACTATTTGTCCGGCGGTTATTCATTTGGGGGCGGCATCGACGGGTACGCCGGTCATCTCAAAGTCGCACCCGTGCCTGACGACCTCGCAATTTTGCAAACGCAGGGCGTCGGCGAGGCTTTGTGCACCATCACCGCCGACGGCGACCGGAGCTTCGCGGCCGCCGATGATTATTGGAGCGACGATGAAGGTGACACGATCAACGAGCCCCGCGTCGATGAAAGCCCCGGCGACGGCCGAACCGCCTTCGACTAAAACGCTCTGAACCTCCATCCGGGCAAGTTCATGGAGCACACCCTCAAGGTTGCGGGCGCCGCGTTCGATGGGCACAACGTCGACGCCAAGGTCGGTCAGCCTGGCAACGCTGTCCGGATCGATCGAGTTCGTAAAGACGACTGTCGGTGCTTCGCTGGTTGTTGTAGCAAGTGTCGATCTGGCCGGAAGCCGCAGTCGGTTATCGAGAATTACGCGGACGAGCGGTCGATGCCGTGGCTTTAGGCTTCGGTCGGTGAGCGACGGATCATCGACCATCGCCGTGGTGCCGCCGACGAGGATCGCGTCACATTCGTGACGGAGCTCGTGAACCCGCTTAAGTGCACTTTCGCCGGAAATGGCGGTCGAAACGCTATTGCCGATCGAGATGCGGCCATCAAGCGACATCGCCAGTTTAAGATGAACGAACGGCCGCTGTTTACGATGCCAGCAGATAAAATGCTCGTTGAGCTTTGCGGCTTTGTCCGCGAGAATGCCGGTGACGACCTCGACGCCGTTAGCCCGCAATGCGTCAAATCCTTTGCCGGAGACAAGCGGATTCGGGTCTTCGATCGGTGCGACGACGCGTTTTATTCCGGCATCGATAAGCGCATCAGTGCAAGGCGGAGTCCGGCCATGATGGGCATGCGGTTCGAGCGAAACATATGCCGTTCCTCCGCCCGCTTTCGTTCCAGCCTGCTGGAGCGCGGTCACCTCAGCGTGTGTAACATTTTCCCTAAAATAGGTTCCCTCGCCTATCACCTCGCCCGATCCCGAAACAATAACGCATCCGACAAGCGGATTTGGCGAGACAAGGCCGACGCCTTTTGCGGCAAGCTCCAGCGAGCGTTTTGTGTAGCGAAGATCGTTGTCGGATGCGTTCATTTAGTTGAAAAGTCCATTGACATAGTTCTCGGCATCAAAAACCATCAAGTCATCGACCTGTTCGCCGATGCCGACGTATCGGATCGGAAGCTTTAGCTCTTTTGCGATCGCGACGGCGATGCCGCCTTTCGCGGTTCCGTCGAGTTTCGTAAGGACGATACCGGTAACGTTCGCGACCTTAGTAAACTGCCGTGCTTGTTCAAGCCCATTTTGACCCGTGACGGCATCAATAACAAGCAGCGTCTCGTGCGGAGCCTGGGGCACCTCACGGCCCGCGATGCGTTTCATCTTTTCGAGTTCGGCCATTAGGTTGGCTTTGTTATGAAACCGGCCGGCCGTATCTACGATCAAAACGTCCGAATTGCGCGACTTTGCCGACTGGAGTGCGTCAAACAAAACTGCCGCCGGATCGGTTCCCTGCTTTTGTTGAACGATCGGCACACCGGCGCGTTCCGCCCAAATTTCTAACTGGTCGGACGCGGCCGCCCGAAACGTATCTGCTGCACAGATCAGAACGTCGTTCCCTTCGTCCTTTATACGCTGGGCGAGCTTCCCGATGGTAGTCGTTTTGCCGACGCCATTTACGCCAACGACCATCAGCACGTATGGCTTGATGGCCATATCGACAGCCGTTTCGTCAGCGATTCCCTTTTGCTTCGAATGATCGAGAATGTCCAGGAGTTCGCGCTTCATCACTTGCTTGAGCGCCGAGATGTCGCTTATCTCTTGCCGAGTAACGCCTTTTCTGATCGCTTCCAATACCTGAAGAGTTGTCTGCACACCGATGTCGGTGGATATCAGCATCTCTTCCAATTCGTCGAGCAAGCTTTCGTCGATCTTCTTGCGGCCTTCAAAGATCGAGTCAAGACGGCTATCGATGCTGACGCGTGTCTTTTCGATCGCTTTCGAAAAACGAACACCGAGTTCGCGTTCGACCGCCGCTTCCTGCTCCTTCAGCTCCTCGATCGATTTATCGAGGCCAAGCACCGATGTCGAAAATTTGTCTTCCTTCTTCCTACGCCAAAACGCCATAAATATAGTACTGCCAATACAAATGAAAACATTGAGTATAAAAAAATATCGCACGGCTAACAACGTGCGATACCAGATGGTTAGTTTTAGATAGGCCTATCGCGGCAATTTCAGTCGGTCGGACGCTTTGAACATCGCATAACCGATGATGCAGGAAAAGACGGCTGTAAAATAGAATGCAAAGAAGGCTCCGACCGCTGTTGCCGGAAGATTTCCGACCCGGGGCATGTCAAAGGGAGAGAATATGACGGCAAGGAAAGCGCTCACCAATCCGCTCGCGATCAAGAGGATGATCCCCATCATTAAGATCTTCGCGTAATCGAGACCCAGCCGCTTTATCGTATCGAGACCGATCAATGGATTTAGCGTGGCCATCAAAGACCTGGTATAACCGGCTACCGCGCATGCGGCAGGAAAATAGAATAGTCCCCACAGCAGCGTGATCGCCGAAATAACGACGAGCGGTGCGGCAAGGCGTAGAAAGCTGCTGAAGACCTGTTGCGCCTGCATCTCCTGGGCGGCGTCTGTTGTACCGAAGGTGCTTTCTAATTGCTTACGGCGGCTTTGCTGAACGTTTTCCCAGAGCGCTTCCTGGTCAAGCGTTTCCTGATCGACCGGAGCCTGCGGCACGACGCCTTCGGCAACCTGGGTCTGTTGAATTGCGCGATTCGCCGCGATATCGGCGAGCACCTTTTTGACCTCTTCGGATTGCTGAGCGGTTTCGCGGGCCGAGTAATATTGAGTCCCGGGAATCTTCTCTAGGTCACTTTGGACCGTCTCGCTCTGCGACGTGATCGAGCTCATTATCAAATAAAACCCGATGAGAAGCGTGACTGCAAATGGCCCAAACGAAGTAATGTAAACTCCGATACTAAGAAAAAACGGATGAAGAACGTCTGTCCAGATAGAGAAATCTTCAAATGACGGCATAAAATCCGCGTCGAGATCGCCCTTTACGAAGCTGTCAACCGTATTTGCCAGGACGCCAAATGTCAGCATGTTCGCCAGCAAGACACAGAAAAGAGCCGCTACTGCTAGAAATATGCTGCCCATCCCTGCCGCTGATTGCCCTAAAGTAAACAGCATGAACATGAATCCGCCTATCAGAAGGCTAGGTATGAACCTGAATGGATGCGCTATGGCATTGCCGAAATCTGAAAAGCCAAAGCCTTCGCTGATCGCCGCTGATGACCGGGAACTCTTCTTTACTTTACTCACGGCGTCCGCCATTGAACTGCAGAATGATCCACACGACGGGCAGATCCTGACAGAACCGTATGCGTTTGGACATCCTTTGCAGAAGTGTGCACCGCATCCGTCGCAAACATAGCCTGATGGCAGGTCCGGATGTAACGAACAACTGCCGGGCGACGTAGCTTGCGCCTTGGGACCTGAAATGTTTGGCGTCGCGGCGGGCTGGGTCGGCGTAACAGATGACGGAGGTGCAGGTGCAGGTTCCGGAGATGACGGGTTCGTCTCTGGACTGACTACGGAATTCGTCGTTGCGATCAATGTTGGCGACACGCCATCGGCTTTCGCGTTGAAAAACGGAACGAGAGACGGCACACGGCGGGCCTCGATCCAGCGGAGATTTCCCTTTCGCACCTTATCTTCGGGCAAAAGCGAACCCTCTTCGATCCAGACGGGCAAGTCGCCGAACGGAGCCTCGTAGACCCGTCCACCAACCTCAACTTGCCAGACTTCGTGTTGGTTCGTTTCGTTCATCTATTTCAGGCGGGAGATCCGGAACTTCGAGAATGTCTTGATCCACAAAAACCTCAAGAGTTTGTGCAACGCCAACGTTTACCGCTTTAATATCTTCTTTTTGTGCGTTGGCTATGAACTGGACCACGCCGCGGCCGATCTCGCCGGCATTACATCCGCGGATCAAGGCTTCGACCACGCCGGGATCGTACCGCGTCCCGACAAGTTCCTTAATTCGTTCGAGCGCTTCCGGAAGCAGCATTCCTTTTGAATACGGGCGGTCGATGGTCATGGCGTCGAACGTGTCGGCAACAGACACGATCTTGGCCTGGAGCGGTATCTGTTCGTCGGTCAGGCCCTGCGGATAGCCTTTGCCATCCAGCATTTCGTGATGCATGTACATACCGGGCAGAAAATCTTTCATCGCAGGGATCTGCGACATTATCTTGTAACCCTTGACCGGATGGGTTTTCATTATCGTATATTCTTCAGCGGTCAAGGCCGCGGGCTTCTTCAGAATGCTGTCGTCGATTGCGATCTTGCCGACGTCGTGCAGCAGTGCGCTTATCCGAAGCGTCTCGATCTCGTCTTCGGGCATGTTCATCTGTTTAGCGATCGCAACAGAAATGCGGGCGACGCGTTCCGAATGGCCGCGTGTATATTTGTCTTTTCCGTCGATGGCTGCGGATAGCGCCTTTACGGTACCGACGAAAAGTTCGCGATTCTCCGCGGCGGCCTTGGCCAATTTTGCAATGTGTTCCTCAAGCTTGTCGCTCATCGTATTGAACGATGCTCCGAGCGTGCCGATCTCAGTAATGTTATGCGTTTCGACGCGGGTCGAAAGGTCGCCGGCCGCGATCTGTTCGGCCGCAGATGAGAGCTTGACGATCGGTTGAGTGAGAAAACGAGCTGCAAAAGCACCGATGATCAACGCAAGAAATGCAAATGCCAGGCTGATGATCCACGTTTGCGTTCGCATTTCTCCGACTGAAGCCAGTGCTTTGGCCTCGTCCTGCATCGTGATAACCCCGAAGCTGAGGTCTTCTGTGACATTTACGGTCGAAAACGCACCGATCATTTCATGCGTACTATCCCCATATTCTGCGGTGAACGGCACAAGGCCCGACTGGATCTGCTGATTGGACTGAAGCCATTCATCGACGATCTTCAGATGCGTTAGCGGACGATGCTCGGTAGACAACACCGGATCAGGATGGAAAACGGCGCGGCCCGTGGAATCAACTACGTAAATTATCGGAAGGCCCGATAGCCAGAGGTCGGCTTCGGTCGTCGGGTCCATCCCAACGACACTGCGGGCAATATTATTCAGCGATACAATGACCATCACAGAACCGTAAGCCTGGCCGTTCGCCTCTATCGGTGCAGCCATTGCCATCACGGATTCTTCGGATCCCGGTATGGTTTGCGGCCTGCCGACGAGAAGGTCCCGGCCCTTAAGTTCGCCTAGAACGGTTTTCGCAATGACATCTATCTCGTTTCGACCGATATTGCCCGGCCGATAAAGCGACAGCGATTCGGCATTTGGCGGGCTTACGAATAAGGCGATGACGTCCGGATTTTCGCGAAGAATTCGCTCAAGCCGCTGCTCTGTTTGCGGCAGGGCGAACACTTCCGCATTGTTAGCCATTGAAAACGCGTTCGCCAGACCCGAGATAACTTCGGTGTGGCGGCGCGTGAACATCTCGATCTGTCGAGCTTTTTCCTGAACTAACTGGAGCTGATATCGATTCTCGACTGCTCGAAGTTCGCGTCCGCTGCGGTCGGATAGAAACCAACCGGTCAGCAAAAGCGGGACAAGTCCCACCAAAAGCAGGGTGAAAATTACGAAATAAACGAGGCTTATCTTTGATCTTTTTGGGGGCATCGGAAGGTGAGGGACGACGCACTGAAGCAGTGCCTTCATAAGTTTACAAAATATCCGGCCAAAATAGCAACAAGTTTTAACATAATAGTGACCATCTATTTTGAATCGGAGCGACGTCGTCCCGCGTTAAATCGTTTTCTTATGTGATCGGGAAGTTTACTTCGGTCTTCGAATGCATATAATTTCGTTCAGATGGACGTCAAAAGGTGGCAACAAATTGAGATTCATTTCCAGGCAGCAGTCGAACTAGATGCCGCTTCCAGAGGAAAGTATCTCGAGACACAATGTGACGGGGACGCAGAACTGCGTTCCGCGGTCGAAGAGCTTCTGCTGAGCTCGTCGAGCGCGTCCGAATTTATTGAATCGCCGATCTGGACCGATAGCGCGTTTGTCGATACGCGGGCGAAAAGAGATCTGTCGGATTCGATGGCCAACGGTAAGGATGATCCTTATATCGGCACGTCATTGGGTTCCTTTAAGGTCGTTCGCGAACTAGGCCGGGGCGGTATGGGTGCCGTTTATCTCGGCATTCGTGCGGACGGTGAGTTCGATCAGAAGGTCGCGATAAAGATAATCAAGCGCGGAATGGATTCGGATTTTATTGTCCGCCGCTTCCGACACGAACGCCAGATACTTGCATCATTTGAACATCCGTTCATTGCCCGGCTTATCGACGGCGGAACCTCGCAGGATGGAATCCCATTTTTTGTAATGGAATATGTCGAAGGTTCGACGCTTTACAACTATGCAGATGCCAAACGATTGGCCGTACCCGACCGATTGAAGTTGTTTCAGAAGATCTGCTCCGCTCTTCAATATGCACACCATCGACAGATCATTCACCGCGACATCAAGCCGGGAAATATCCTGGTAAATGGCAATGGAAGTCCCAAGCTTCTCGATTTCGGCATCGCGAAGATCCTCGACCCGGAACTGGTCCACGAGTCGGTGAATCCGACAGCCTCGATGCTGCGGATGATGACACCCGATTACGCAAGCCCGGAACAGATGAAAGGGCTCGATGTGACACCGGCAAGCGATATCTATTCGCTTGGTATCTTGCTCTACGAATTGCTCACCGGACATCGTCCGTTTAATTTCACGGGCCATGCCCTCCACGAGGTGTCGAGAGTAATATGCGAAGAAATGCCGAAGATCCCGAGCAGGTCGCTCGACTCCGACACCGGCCTGCCTGTTCGATATGCCGACGACCCGGAAGAAATCTTCCACGCCAGGCAGACGTCGGCCGCGGAGCTTGCATCGATCCTTAGCGGGCAGCTCGATGATCTCATCATGCGCTCACTCGCAAAAGATGCCGGTGATCGTTATTCGAGCGCCGCCAAGCTCTCGGAAGATATCACTCGCCTGCTTGATGGTAAGAAGATCGTTGCACCGAGATATTCAGAAGTGGAAGAACCGGGAAGCTTCAGATCATTTCGTGCACCATTGATCGAGCGCTCCATCGCGGTTCTGCCGTTCAAATTTATCAACCTGGGACCCGACGGAGATACCGACGACCGTTTTCTGGGACTCGGCCTTGCCGATGCCCTGACTTCCCGCCTTAGTAAAGTAAAAAGACTCAGCGTGCGGGCGACGAGTTCGGCGCTCGCGTTCGGCTCGGGGCCAATTGACCCGATAAAGGCAGGCGCAGAGCTAAAAGTTGAATATATTCTTGACGGAAACATCAAGAAAGCTAACGACAGGCTTCGCGTATCAGTGCAGCTATTGAACGTCGCCGATAACGCTGCGGTCTGGGCGGCAACAGTCGATGAGACGATAGCCGAAGTTCTGACGCTGGAGGACACGCTCGCGAATAAGCTGATCGAGGTCCTGCTTCCGCAGTTGACCGGCAGTGAACGTGAGGACTTTGCCAAACGAGGCACCGATGTTCCAGAAGCATTCGAACACTATCTGCGCGGCCGGTACCATTTCAACTCATTTACCGAGGATGGTCTGGCAAAGGCCTTTGTGTGCTTTCATAAGGCGCTAGCGGCGGACGAGAATTACGCGCTCGCGTATACAGGATTGGCTGATTACTACAATTGGCTTGGGATCATCGGCGTGCTTCCGCCAGTGGAATGCTTTACGCCAGCGATCGCGGCTGCGACCAGGGCCGTTGAGATCGATGACGAACTTTCCGAAGGTCATGCGAGTCTCGGCTTTTCGCTGCACGCCGGCAGCTACGACTGGGCTTCGGCCGAAAAGCATTTGCTCAAAGCGTTGCACCTAAATCCGAACAACGCGAATGCGTATGTTTGGTATTCGATCGTTCTCTACACGGAGGGCCGTTTTAACGAAGGCCTGCATTGCGCACGGCGAAGCATCGAACTCGACCCACTGACACCATTTAATTATCACAATCTGGGGTGGGGGCTGTATTTTGCCCGACGGTACGAAGAGGCTATCGTCCAATATCGAGAGGTCATTGCAAAGTTTCCGACATATAGTTTTGGTCATTTTGGCCTTGGAAAGATCTTGCGAAAGGTCGGGGATACAAAGACAGCCATCCACGAGAATGCGCTGGCCTTGGAACTCGGGGGCGACAGTATATTTCTCAGGCTCGCGGATGCCGAATGTTACGCTGCGGACGGCCAGCCGGAAGCCTCCAAAAAGATAATTTCAGATGTACCCGTTGACCGGTACGTATCCTCATACCAACTTGCACTGATTTTCTGTTACCTTGGCGACAAAGAATCGGCAATAGAACATCTGCGGATCAGCCTTGAAAATAAAGAGCCGTGGCTCAACTGGATAGGCGTCGAACCGGTCTTCGATATTATTCGCGATGATGATCGTTTCGAGGAGATCCTCGAAGATTCCGGTTATCGAATATTCTTCAGCAATTTTGCGCACAGCGGAACAACGCACGATGGCACCGGCGGCGGGCGAACCTACCTGGACGATCCCACGACGCTCCTCGTTGCCGAGGGGCACACGACCGATCCGGTCGGTTCGCCATCTCGCCGACGTGGACGGCGTGCCTGGCCGATCGCGGTCGGCACGGGAGCGTTGATGGCTCTTATCTTTCTGGGCGTGCATTTTGGTTTCATTTCGATGAGCATCTCATCGCAACCGCAAGGCGGCGCGGCCGCCATGCAATCGCCGAGCATTGTTGTGCTCCCGTTTCGCAGTTCTAACGCTGCCGATATTAATCTCGGGGTTGGATTGGCCGATGCCTTGACCAACAAGCTGGGTAACATCAAGGCAATGCGAGTGCTTTCGGCCAACACGGGCAGATCCGTTGCCGAGCTCGAACCGGAAGCCATCGCACGAGACGTCGGGGCCGGTTACGTCGTGCGGGGTAACATACTGCGTGAGGGCGATTCCGTCGTGATAGCCGCGGAACTGGTTAACGCGGCATCCGGAGTATCGGTTTGGAACGAAGAGTTCAATGTGGGAACCGGCGGTATCTTTGCCTCGCAGACGCAATTGGCCGAAAGGATCTGGACCTCACTCCGCACTGAGCCGCTGCCGCTCGAGCGGCTACAGGTCGAGAAAAGCTACACACAAAGTGCCGAAGCGTATGAGCTTTATCTGATCGGACGATATCAGATGACCCGCCGGACACCCGTTGCTTTGCGTCAGGCGATCACTACTTTTGGCACTTCACTTGAGCTCGATCCTAATTTCGCACTTTCGTATGTCGGCATCGCTGACGCATATTCGCTGGTTCAGCTTTACGATACGGAACCCCCGGCTGATGCATATCGAATGGCGCGCGAAATGGCCGCAAAGGCGCTCTCGATCGACGAAGACCTGTCGGAGGCACATGCGTCGATGGCGTATGTACATTTCTATTCCGGGCGTGAACGGCAGAGTTCGGAATTAGAATTTCGCCGTGCGATCCAGCTTAATCCGTCGAATGCCCAAGGTCATCATTGGTTTGCATTGTTCCTGGTGGCAACTGGAAAATCGCCCGAGGCGTTGCAAGAGATCGAAAATGCCAAACAGCTCGATCCGCGATCGCTTTCGGTAATGTCGGCCGCCGGTATGGTCAAATTCTACGGCGGCGACCTTATCGGGGCGATCACGGAATCCGACAAGGCGTTGTCGGCAGATCCATCATTCGTTCCGGCGTTGAAAGTGAAACGATGGGCGTATTCGGCTCTCGGCGATCTTGCGTCGGCCCGTGCAACCTTCGTCAAGGAGATAAATTATAGCGGAGGCAGCCCAGAGCACCCAGGATGGAAGGTAATTTCAGCACAAGTGCGTGAGACTGGTGAAGATCGCTTCTCTGCCGTTGCAGAACTCGACACCGCGGTCACGGATCCGCTCGTTCGGGACAACCCATATGCTTACGCGTTCGAAAACGCGCTCGCATACTTCGCACTAGGTGAACCCGCAAAGGCTCTCGATCAACTCGAGCGTGCCGCCGCTGCGGGTTCACACGGCTTTAACTTCCTCGATGTTGATCCGCGGCTCAGCCCTCTCCGCCGCGAACCACGATTCCAAAAGTTACTGACGACTCTTAGATCGTCTGCACGCTAGAGCGACGCATAGCGTCACTTCACGACACAGCATTCGTCCAAATAGTGAGAATGATCTCATTCTCGCGGTCTCCGCTATTGTGAACGCGGACGGTCCACGTTCCTTTGGTGACGGCACGGTCGACATAAACGGAGCGGAACATTCCGTTTGCTTCCGGTGAATTCGCGACGTTTTTGCCCGCCTCGGTTCCGTACGGTGAAATAAGTGTAAGGGACACTGAATGAGCCGCCATGAAGGTCACGCCAAAATTATTGGCGGCGTCGACCGGGATCGCGATCTCGATCGTTTGCATTGGCCCGATCTTTTTAGCTTGGGCATATGGCTGCGATGCAAATGCCGTCACCACCGGCAGGTCAAGGTACCTTTCGAAAGCGTAGTAGCTGTTTGATGAGCTAAACACGGCAAAATTCAACCCTGAATCCTGGATGCCAACATTGCCCGTAGTAGTCGGTATGTGCGGTGCTTCCGGATTATGGTTTCCCTTTGGACCGATGGCCAGCCGAGGCTTCACAAAATCTGAGAAATCTTTCGTCCCGGTCAGATCAGTGTGAAGGCTCTTGGAGATCGCGTTATCGGCGATCTGCCATTTGGCTGATGGAACGGGCACGACTCCGTCGTTCCAGACGACCGTTTTGCACATTGTCGGCAACGGGTCGCCGGCGAGTACCGAGAACTTTACGCCCTTCCGATTTACCGTTGTGCGATTAAACTCGGCGACCACATTCTGGCGCAGCTGACGAACAGCCTCGACGTTCTTTCCGAGCACCTCAAATGCCGAATTCATCACATCCGCACACGGTGAGCCCGTGTTCGGCGTGCCAAGCATTATAAGCTTTGTGACCTGCGGGCGTCCGTCAGTATAATTGAGCGGCATCAACCGGTTAATGTAATCGCGTGCGATAAGCCCGCCCATCGAGTGTCCGACGATAACGACATGCCACGCGTTGCGGTCGCGCTGGGCGTAGTCAATGTAGCGTTTCACTTGCTCTGCATTTTGAGCAATAGAGTTTGTTGTTGTTGTAGACAGGAATTCGCCGCCCGTGTTCATGACGCCATTTGCCGGTTTTTCGCCGACCGGGAAAGCCTTCCAGTCGTATGAATGTGACGTAGTGAGAATGTTTTGCCAAGGTTCCCACGCCTTCCAATTGCTCCATAGGCCGTGGACAAGTATCAGCGGTTTCGGAGCGACCTTGATATTCCTGGTGATATCATCGGTCTTTTTGTTTAATTCCCAAACCTCGGCCTTGATACGCTGAACAAGCCGCGGGCGGCCATCGTCAAACCAAGAATATCCGGAGGTGTCCCAAACGGCCTCAACCTCGCGCTCTTCGCCGGGCTCGACGCGGACCTGAACGGTCTGGTCCTCCAGTGTCGCTTCCGGCCGCGAGCCATCCCACTTATCGCCTTTGTAAGTTTCTTTGAACTGAACCTCAGCGTATTTTGTTTCGCCGGAGGTGTTCAGGACCTTCGCCGTCATCTTGACGAAGTTTCCGTCGACAGTTCCGGTCTGGTCATTAAGTTCGCGCCACTCGTTCCAGTTCGGAAAAACCATGTCGGCGAATTTTAGATCGGTAAACCGAAGATCGGCACCGCATTTCTGCAGCGACCATGTGATCGACTCGGTCACATTCTCCCAGCTGCGGGTAAAACTCCCGCTTAAGCGATTCGGGTCGCCGGGATTTACGCGATGGCTACCGTCGCTGGTGAGTGAATTACCTTCGATCGACGTCGGCGTCGCGGGTATCGTGAGTGTCTTGCCTTCTTTCGCAGTGCACTGGCCGCTAAAGGTAGATGTTTGCTTTCCGGTTGATTGTCCCCTGATCTGCGGCAGTCCAACGCCGACGCTGTAGCTGCCGTCCGCGTTTACGCCGACATGCACGTTGGCGTCCGCCTTCTCGGATCCGGTCGTTTGCGATTGGGAAGTGAACGTTCCGGTCATGCCTCGCCAAGTCTTGCCGCGGTCGCATGAGTTTTTCTCGACAGCCTTGGTCGTTTCCGTAGCGGTGAGTTTGTGGTTGATCGATGCGATCCCGCGGCTTGAAGCATTTCGCGATGGGTCCTCGACGACGGCGACCTGAGCTTTGTATTCATATTTCATCTCAGAATTCGTCATGTCCTTGCCGCGGCCTGAGACGCGGTCGACCGTCTTGTTATCGGTCATCGACTGGGTTCTGGAATACGAGACGGTTCCCGTCCAGGCACCGGAACATGTGCCCGATGCTGCGGGCTTGGCAGACGCGACAGTTGCCCGCTTTCCCTGGCCGTATAACGGCAGCAAGATGGCAGTGACGGAAACTATAATAAGTGCCGTAATCGAACGGCGAACATCTAGTAGATCAATCATGATGGCTGGCTCCGTAAAAATATAAATACTCCATCCGATAACGCGTAGGACGCCCGGAGATCGTGTCAGCCAAAGAAAAAGGCACGAGTCCTAATGCCTCGCGCCTTATTTTTTGGGGGAAATTAATTGCTTATCGCTTTACGGCCTCGATGATACTTACGGGGCTCTTGGTTGGGATGACACGGTTTAGGGCAAAGCCCGAATTCGTGAGTAATTCCGCGAATTCGCTTTCGGTCCGCTCCATTCCGCCGGGCGAAACCAGCATCTCAAGATCGATGATCTTGCCGAAATGCGGCGAGTTGTCTTCGGAGATCACGGCGTCGATGATCAGCACCTTGGCGCCTTCCGGCATTGAATCGCGAATGTTGCCCAGGATCCTTTCATTGGTGTCGTCATACCAATCGTGGATGATGTGTTTCAAAAGATAAACGTCTGCAGACACAGGGATCGATTCATTGAAATCGCCCGCGATCACTTCCGTCCGGTCGGCAACGGCATACGATGAAAGCATCTCCGGAGCTCCGGCGATCACTTCTTCGATATCGAATAAAATACCGTTGACGCCCGGATTCGCCTTGAGGATCGCTCCCAGAAGATGGCCATATCCGCCGGCAATATCTGCGACGGTTCCGGCCTCGGAAAAGTCATACGCCTCCAATATCGCGGGGATCGTTTGATGCGAAAACGACGTCATCGCCCGGTTGAAAATATCGCCGAGTTCTTTGGTGGTGTGAAAAAGACTTTGGAAGATCGGCTCGCCGTGGACCTCGTCCCAAGCCGGTTTGCCGGTCTTTACGCTATACGTCAATCCGCCGTAAACTTTCCAGTGTTCCGGCTCTCCTAACCAGATGGTAATTTCGCGTGTGCTTTCGGGATGATCGGACCGAAGCGTCTCGGTCATCGGGGTGTTTGCAAAGGTTTTAGGTTCGGTCTCCACAAACGCACCGACACTGGCAAGCGCTCGCATGACGCGGTATATCGCCCGCTCGTCGCTGACGGTCGCGACGGCCAGGAATTCTGCGGACTTCGGCCCATCGGCCAAAAGATCCGCGATACCCAGCTTTGCGGCGACATAGATCGCCTGCGAAATAAATGCTCCGCTAACGAGCTGTATCAGCTGTGCTGCGGGCGGAACGTCCGGAGATAACAATGCGGGAACGGCAATGCTCTGTGTGTTCATATTTTCTGCTCCACGTTTCTAGAATAGATCTGCCGATCTAACCTAAACGCGTAATAGGAGCGAGAAAAGTTCACTCAATCGCATCAGTCGAGCGTAAACGACTTCGGAACAAAGTCCAGAGTACGAATATCACCCGCCGTCTTGTTCTTTTTGTCCGGCTCGTCGGTATAGACAATGACGACCGGATAATCCAAGGCGGACATCCCGCAGCCGAACCGCATCCCGCCGAGGTCAGGCGAAAAGACTCGTATCGCAAGATTCTCACCGGAACTCGCACTAAGCTTAAGAGTGGAGGAATCTGTCCGGAAATTGAAAAACATCCCTCGCTTGTTGCATTCAGTGCCTTCAAGGAATCCTATCACCCGCTTTTCACCTGCGACGGGAGCCTTTAGCTGGCCGCGGATCGAATTGATCATAAATTCGCGACGCCTTGCCTCAGCATCGACTTCGTTGGCTGTACCGATCGGTCGAGGCGGCGGCGGGTTGCCGCCGTTGTCTCCATCATCCGCGAATGCAAAGCCTTTAGGCAGAACCGGCCGTTCCGCTTCCGTCATGAATCGAAAGTCTGCCGGCACAAATTCGATCGCGATCAGATTCCCGGCCGACGTACCGCTCGCCATTGCCGGATCATAGGTCAGCACAAGGTCCATTCCGTTCAGATTTGCGCCACAGCCGACGTCTATAGTTTCTTCCGCGGTCAGATAGTTCGCCAAGGTGAGGCTCTCAAAATCTTTACTCGTCAGATTGAACTTCTTACCGTTCGATTCGACAGGAAAAGTGACCGTTGAATCATTGCATGTGATCGGGCCGAGCGATCCGAGGACACGCTGTTCGTTGCCCACAGGTTTTCGAAGGAACTGATTAATGCTGAAGATCAGCGATTCGCTCGTGAACTTTTCCAGCTCCGCGCTCACCTTCGGCCCCGTACCGTCGGGCCTTCGCAAAAGCACCGGAGCCGAACTGCCGCCAGCAGATGGCACCGAGTTTCGCCTCTCTTCAAAACGTTTTCGTTCCGCCTCGTTCCGAGCGGTAATTTCCTCGCGCATCCGCAGGTTTGACAGGACGCTCTCGGCCTGTGACCTTACTTTCAGATCATCGGTTGTCGCAATAAGCTTTTCGGCCAGGCTTTTGGCCTCCGCGAACTTATCCTGCCGCATGAGGATCTCAGCTATACGGATCGCATATCGCTGATTGCCGGGCTGATACTTTAGCGCCGTCCGAAGGTGGGCCACCGCGGCGTCAAGTTCGTCATTGGTGACAAGGCTTACGAACGCGAGCAGTTCATAACTTTCTGTAAAATCCGGTCGTATAGCGATCGCCTTGGTTAGTAGATCGCGGATCCGCTTGGCATCGTCGCCGAGCATTTCCCTTGCGTATCCAAACTCGTCCTGATTGCTCCGGCTGATCAGATAAGCCAGTTGATAATGAGCAAGATAATTATCTTTACCGGCACTAACAGCTCGCTCCAAGAATTGTTTTGCTTCGTCAAATTTCCTCTTCCGAAGTTTCACCATGCCGAGCGATGTATTCGCCATCACATTCTCGGGTTCTGCAATGAGTGACGCTTGCAGATATACTTCGGCGTCATCGGTTCGATTGATCCGGTAGAGCAAATCACCCAGGAAAGCACGGCGCTGACCTTCTGTTAGCGTCGCAGCCTTCATATCTTTATCGAAATCGAGCTTTTCGTTCAGCGTTAGCATTTGATACTGAAACGATCGTTGAGCGACGTACCTGCGGAGTTGCTTCTCCATCTCCTCGTACGTAAGCTGAAATGCGTTTTTGATCGCAACCTCAGGTTTTACTCCCCTAGCGTAATCAGAAAGGAACTTGCCGAGGCCGTCGACCTTTCCGGTCTGGACCAGGAAATGGACCAGTGCCCACGATTGAGCGTAAAAGATACTTCGCGAATGATTGCCGTTTTGGGCAAGCGAATGATTGCTCATGGCAAAAAGCGTCTCGAGCGGCATCATCTTTGTAGTGTTCAGAAGCTGGAGATGGCCGTTCTGCAACCGCCCGAGTTTGACGATCTGGTCATTCTCGATCTCAAACGTTTGGTAGTATTCGGCCAGGCCTTCGTTGAACCACGCCGGCACAGCAGACTTTCCAAAGTTTGTGTTCATAATGAAATGAACATACTCATGAAAGATGATGCCATAGGCTTCGTCATCGCTTCCGCCGACGGCGAGGGTGATGTAATTGACATCCTCACCCGGCTGAAAATAGCCGGCGACAAAATTATCCACCTTACCGTCGCCGCGTTTGGGCTTGTAGGGTTTGAATGCCGAATCATTTCGAAAAACGACAACATTCGTCGGCACAGCTGAATTCAGATTGGTCTTTGTGAAGATGAGCCGAAAGGATTCGCGAAATTGCTCCAGCTTGGTCGCGACCTTGCGGATCTCTTTCTCTGAAGCGTCACCGATCAGGTAGAAGTTCTTCGAACGAACCTCCGTCCATTCGCGCTGAGCGGATCCGGCGACAGAAAATGCCGCGATCATGATGAGCGATAGCACGAGCTTCTGCGTAGAAGTGTTTTTGTATTGCATTATCGTTATGTTCGGGCCGGCCTTTGGCTGGACGACTCGGTGGAAAGTGCCGCAAAATCGGGTCCGATGAAGGGCGGACCAGGGTGAAATCAAAATGACTTCAATACAATACCAGAACTCGGCACCCTTTTTCCATATTTTTCGGAGATTCCGCAAAACCTCACCGAATCTGAAAGCACTTGAACATCGAACGAATTATCTAGAGAAAAGATCTGGCAGTCTATAAATATCTATGAATAAGAGAATTGTATTGATCGGCGGAAGCTACGGTATCGGGGGCGAGTTGGCAACGGAGTTGGCGGACGAGGGAAATGACGTAGCGGTTCTGAGCCGTACCGCCGGGGAGTCGGCGAACGTGAAGTATATCGAATACGACGCGGCGGCATTGGGCGACTTCCCCGATATTGACGGAGCCGTTGATGGTTTTGCTTATCTGCCCGGCACGATCAACCTGAAGCCGTTTCACCGCTTAACGAACGACGACTTTCTTGCGGATATGAACACTAACCTGTTTGGTGCGGTCCATGCGATACGCGAACTCCTTCCGAATCTAAGGCTTGCGGAGTCAGCTTCGATCGTGCTCTTTAGTACGGTTGCGGTGCAGACAGGCATGGGCTTTCATGCGTCAGTTGCGGCGGCCAAAGGAGCTGTGGAAGGGCTGACCCGTTCGCTTGCCGCGGAGTTTGCGCCAAAGATCCGCGTCAACTGCATCGCTCCGTCGCTGACCGAAACGCCGCTTGCTGACAGACTTTTGAATTCCGATCAGAAGAAGGACGCCGCTGCCGATCGACATCCGCTCAAGCGTTTTGGGTCGGCTACTGATATAGCGTCTGCGGCAGCGTTTCTACTTACGGGAAGGTCTACTTGGATAACCGGCCAGATCATCCACATCGACGGCGGCCTGGGTTCGCTCAAGTAATTCACAAGTGAGAAGCCTCAGGCCATTTCTGCACGCTTTTCTCTGATCATCCTACCCATGAACCCGCCTAACAACGCGAGAATAATCGGCCCGAATAACATCATCAGCCCTACCGATATGTAAGGCGACTCCTGTGCACTAAATGCACCGGCTCCATGTCGGCGTAAAGCTATCAGGGTAAGGAAACCACCCATCAAAACTCCTTCCCAGGCGATCAGTCCCGAGATCATCCAGAGTTTTGGATTAAAGAAACCGATAACGGCTCCGCTGAGAAAGAAAAAGATATCAGCTATTAAGGTCCGCATTCCCCAAGACTCGCCCGATCCCAGATCGGAAAAGACCGTACTTAATCCAATGATCCCGAGGATCAATGCTAGAGCCACAAAGGCTGGAATTTTAAAGTATTTCATTTTCGTCCTTTTTACCTTGGATTATTTTTCAGTACATTTGACGCATCAACGTGCGTTAACCTGCATTACGCAAAAAACAGACTCTCGGCGGAATCGACGGGCGCCAATATCTACAACTCGCTCTTCTTAGAGCTATTCTATTTCACCACCGAACATTCCAGCGTCACTAAAGCGGAATAAGTTCGCTGAAGTGATTTGATTACTGACGCCAAATCGGATTAGATGAATCCGGCAATGTACGCTATCGCGGCGATCGGGCTGCTCACAATCATATTGAGTCTGATCATGATCGCCCGCCCAGAGGCGTGGTCCCGAGGCATACTGCGTTTTGCACAGAAGCCTTATTTCCACATCGCCGAGATCGTTAGTCGGCTGGCGTTGGGTGCGGTCCTGCTCTACTTTGGGCGTTCGACCGCATACCCGAGGTTCTTCATGGCGATGGGCGGCGTGTTCGTTCTAGCAGTAATAATTCTTATCGTTGCCGGTTCGCGGCGGCATCGCGAATTTGCCCTCCGCTCGGCAACGTTCACGTACATATTCCGTCCGGCAGGATTTGCCGCACTCATCCTCGGAGCCTTCATTATTTACGCCGCGGTCGCAAGATAAGATGTTCCCAAAAAGCTCTAAGGCCTCCGCGTTGAAAGTGATCGAACGCAGAGGCCATAGATGTTTACGCAAGGATCGCTGAGGTAGTGTGCGTACGCGCTATCTGATCATGGCAGCGATCGCTTCGGCAGCTTCTTCGACGACTTTCGAGATGATGTCGTCGCCGTTCGATTTTGCCTTCGCTTTGTATTGTCTAACGGCTTCGGGCGCTCCACTGATGCGGTCGAGCTTTACGTCGAGCGTGATCTCGTCTTTTGCCTTAATATTTGCAGAGACAGAGGCCGCTGAAATTATCGTATGCGTTGCGATGATTGCCGCCACGTTACCCGTGTGGCCGATCGCGGTGCTTGCTACCGCCTGGCCGAGCGCCTTGCCGAACGAGCCGAAACCACCGCCGCCTTTTTTATGTGAGACGGTCGCGTTAATTACGTAATCACATTCCTTCTGCCGAGCCTCGGCCTCAACGGCATTTGCCAAGCGGGCCTCGATCAAAATGACCTCGACATTCGGCAGTTTGAGAAACGCCACCAGCGTATTCTGGACCGCTGCCGAGAGATCATTCGCGGTGATGCCGTCGCCTACCGCACCAGTCTTCACGGCTGCGATGCCGATGCGGACCATGCCGCCTTGTTTGGGCCCGAGGGTGGCGGGCTTCGGCGATTCGACGTTTGGCAGCGTCACCGTCGAGGCGTTGGAACGCCCGGTTTCGTCCGTTATCGAACTCGGATCAATGGTGTAGAGCTGCGAAGCGTCCGTTACCTCACGATACCCTTCGGGAACTTCAAATAACGACGCGTCGAGCGTTGCCTTCGAGAGTTCGACGACCTCCGTGACCATCGTCATCGTCTCTTTACCGCTCTCGTCGAACATCGTCATTTTCTCGTACACCGGATAACCGCGTTTGCCTGTTCCGGTCTGTTTGGTCTCAAATCTATCGCGGCAGCCGCCGCTGCTCTGTGGGTTGTATGCCTGCTGTTCGTACGAACGGTCGCAATCGAAGTTTGAATCAAAATCGATATACCAGCCGTCCGTTTCCATTCTAGTGTTCGTCTTTGAACAGGCGTCCGGTGACGATTGCGTGCTCATTGTAATGATCAGACGGCGTGCCTGATAGCCAAACATCTGTTTGCGTTCGCCGGTGTCCTTGATGTTTATCGTCATGACGACGCGGCCGCCGGGCGTAACGGGAACGTTGGCGTTCGCCATTGGCGGCTTCCCTGTCGTCGGTTGGACCTCTCCGAACTCGTTGACCATGAAGGTCTTCGCCTTCGGATTCAACTGGATCGCCCGCCGAAGATCGCATTGCGTTATGTTGACCATCACACCGCCCATCGAATCTGTTCGCTGGCGTTTGCCCTTGATATACGTCGTATTCTCGTACGACTGGCCGGCCATCGTCTGCTTAGATTTTACTTTGATATCCGCGAAGGCTGTTTGAGCCGAAATTATGGTGATGATGGCTACAGCGACTATGAGGATCTTTTTCGTCATGTTCGTTCTCCGGTCGATAAATTGGAATAATATTGCTAACTCTCAAACGGAAACGCGTATCGATATCGGAAAACATATCACGGGCCTGCTAAACGATTGCACGGGATTCGCGGTTTGATTATAATTGCCCCAAATCCCGGTTGGCCGACCTCACTATGAGCAAAGAATCCCCGAGCGAAATAACCCAAATGCTGATGGAATTGACGGATGGGAATCAGGATGTCGTCAATCACATTCTGCCGCATATTTACGACGAACTCCGCCGCCTGGCTGGAAGTTATCTGCGAAAAGAGCGGTCCGACCACACATTGCAGCCGACCGCGCTCGTTCATGAGGCGTATATGAAGCTGATCGATCAGCGGCACGTAAAATGGCAGAACCGAGCGCACTTTTTTGGTATTGCGGCTCAGGTTATGCGGCGCATTTTGATGGATCACGCCCGAAAGCATCTGGCAAACAAACGTGGCGGCGACGCTGAAAAGCTGCCGCTTGAGGAAGAGATCCTTGTCGTATCGCATGACAAATCTGCAGACCTTGTCGCGCTGGATGATGCTTTGCTGGAACTGGCGAAATTTGACCCGCAGAAGGCAAAGGTCGTTGAATTGCGGTATTTTGGCGGCCTGTCGATCGAAGAGACCGCGGAAGTAATAGGCATCAGCGTCCCGACGGTCAACCGCCACTGGCGGATGGCCAAGGCGTGGCTGTATTCCGAACTCGCGCGAACTTAATTTCGCTTGACGATCAGCAATGTAATGTCGTCGTTCGCAGGCGCTGACTGAGTGAACGACGATAATGCAGATTCGACCTTGTCGCGAATATTAGCTGCCGAACCGCGTAGATTCTTTCGAATGACCTCGGTCAACCTCTCCATTCCAAACTCTTCTTCCGCCATATTCGCGGCTTCCGAGACACCGTCCGAGTAGACGACCAACGCATCGCCTTTGCCAAGCGTGAATTCGCCGATCTCGTAGTCCGCCGCCGACATAAGCCCGAGTGGAACGCCGCCGGAATCAAGCTGAAGGATCTCGCCATTGGCCCGAGCGACGAGCGGAGGATTGTGGCCGGCGTTAACAAAGCTGATCAGTCCGGATTCAGCGTCTAGCTCGCCGATAAAGAGCGTGACAAAACGGTTGGCGGGAGTGTTTTCCGAAAGATACCGGTTGACGGAACAGACGGTCTCATTGAGCGAACTCTTTGCCGATATCTGCGCGTGGATCGCCGCATGAAGGCTGGACATTAGCAACGCCGCCGCCGTTCCCTTTCCCGAAACATCACCAAGTGCAACGACCATCTTGCCGTCATGGCGTTCGATAAAATCGTAATAGTCCCCGCCGATCTCATAGCACGAAAACGAAATGCCCTGAAACTCGTAACCCGGAACTACCGGCGGCGCCGATGGCTGAAAACGCTGTTGAATCTCGGTGGCAAGCTCAAGTTCGCGTTCCATCCGCTCGCGCTCCATGCGCGATTCGATGAGCGTCGCGTTCTCGACCCTTATCGACGCGACAGAACCAAGCGTCGTCAGAATGTTTAAATGCTCTTCGGTAAAGGTATTCTCGTAGGTCGGCGAATCAGCGTAGATAAGGCCAAATATATTTCGTTCGTCGACACACAGCGGCGCGGCAATGACCGAACGGACGCCCTGAAGCACCATCGTCTGCGATGCGAATTTCGGATCTTGAAGTGCGTCTGCCGTCAGCACCGAATTCCCCTTCTTGATCACCTCGTCCATCACGCTGTGACTGACGCGGACCTCATCCAGCGTTTCCTCTTTACCACGGATGCGGGCGACCATGACCTTCATGTTATCGGGCGCCGTTTCGTCGCGAAGCATTATCACGCATCGTTCTGCGGGAACCGCTTCGAAGACAAGCGACGCAACCTGGTTCAGCGTTTCGTTGAGGTCGCTGGCGGACAAAAGCGCGACGCCAACCTTGCTTATCAGGCCCAAGAGTTCGTTGCGCGAAGAGAATTGACCTTTCAGCAATTCGGTAGTCGGGATCCGCGGAAGCTGAAACGAGATCGTTTTCGACGGGTCAAGTGCCTCGGTGCGGTCCGCTATCAGCGTTGCACCGGACATTGGGCCGGAGCCGGTGTCATCAAAGATGATCGACGTCTCGCCGATCTGTATCTCGCCGCCCGACATGAGTGGAACGGCGGTCTTGACGTGAGCGCCATTATACCGCGTTCCGTTTGCCGAACCCAGATCCTGCAGCCAATATCCGTCGCCCTCTTTCCGCACTTCGGCATGCAGCCGGGACGCGAATGCATCGGGAATACACACATCGCTGCGAGCGGACCGGCCGATGGTCGTGCGAAGCCGGCTAAGGTCAACGTTCTCGGGGAGGCCGTTTGGATTCTTGACTATCAGGCGTGGCATATAAATAAAAAGAAATAGCTATACCCGTGGTTTCTTACTCGCAAAAATGACGACCGTTCCGGCAACGTAATCATGGAGGGCCCGGCCCTTGCTGCTAAATACGGAAGTTAGAAATGCAAGCCCCGCCGAACCGACAACAAGCAAATAACCGAGCGTTTGTCGCAACGCCATCGAACCAACCGATGGCATTCGGCCGTCCAGTCCAACGATACGGATGCCGGTAGCGAACTTGCCGATCGAACGGCCGCTAATGATCGGCAATACGATCAGATTTGAAAAACCAAGGAGCAACGAAAGAAGCCATCCGAGATTGTTGAGTTCGCTGTTGAGCAAGGCGGCACCGTCGTTTCCATAAAGGCGGCTCACAAGCAAAAGTATCGCCGGACAAGCGACGAGCAGAATATAATCAATGCAGGCGGCCCCGACGCGCAGCATGAATGGCGCTTGCACGATCTCCGGGCGAAAATCCACTACCTTTTCAACAGCGGTTCGCGCCTTTGGTGGTCCGATGGCGATTGGGCCCGGCTTCACTTTTGATTGCGTCATGTTCTATTGGCCGATAAGAAAGTGAAGTGTCGTGTCGCCGATCTTTAATTTATCACCACTGTTAAGCGCGTGCGGAGTATGCGGGATCAACCTTATCGTGTCGCGAGTCGCCGCCGAAACTATAGTACCGTTTGAGGAACCGAGGTCCTCGACCAGGAAATTCCCGCCGTCCCGCCAGATTCGCGCGTGGCGTCGCGATATCTTGGTCTGCGGATCGTATTTAGAAAGGTCGACCTCCGGAAAGATATTCGACATCGGGTCGCGGCGGCCGACCAGGTTCTCATTTTTTTGCAGCGAGAATGTCGGCATCGATAGCTCTCCGGTCCCTTCAACGAATAGCTTGGCGGTTGCAGCCGATTTGGTATAGATCTCTGATTGAACGCCCTGCTGTGCAAGCGGCTGTTTGGAACCGCAAAACGCACAAAACAGATCAGTCGCAACGATCCGCTGACCGCAGAAACCGCAAAAGACCGATTGATTCGCAAGGCTTACTGAGGCTGGAGCTTCAGTCACGCCAAATGTCAGGTTACCCGATCGCAGTCCAGACAGGTGATCCTCTAATATCTGCCGCATTTCGGCAGCGGATCTAAATCTGGCTTCCGCATTGTATTCCACAGATCGCATCAGAATTTGTTCCATTTGATCCGAGAGACGCGGATTTATCTGGCGGGGACGCGGGTTCTTCTGGAAGTCAAAGATCAGCAGCGGATTGCTCTGCGGATCAGCACCGGTCAACAGATGGAACATCGTAGAGCCGAGGCTATATATGTCGGAACGCGGCTCAACATTGCCGCTGAACAACTCGGGCGGAGCATAGCCCATCGTACCGACGGCAGTGACACCTTTTTCTTCTTTCTGACTGATCGACCGGGCAATGCCGAAATCGATCAACATGGCCCGACCCGTGTAGGAATCGACCATTATATTCGATGGTTTTAGATCCCGGTAGACGATAGTCGAGGGCTGATTATGAAGATAATCAAGGACGTCAATTATCTGGATCGCCCATTCGCAGACAGTGTTCTCGTCGATCTTTCCTTCCGGAGCAGCACGAAGCCGCGACGACAGATCGCCGCCTGAGATGTACTTCATGACGAGATAGAACCGGCTTTCGGCTTCATCAAAAAAGTAATCAAAGATCGTTGGTATCGCAGGATGGTCAAGCGTAGAAAGGATCATCGATTCCCGTTTGAAATCATTGATAGCCTTGTCCTGCTGCTCTTCCTCAATATGAGCCTGGACCATCTCTTTGACCGCCCGGAGGACGCCGCCGAGATTATTGTCGCTTGCCAGATAGACCGCACCCATTCCGCCGCCGCCTATCTTTCGGATGATCTCGTAACGGCCGTTGAGGATCGTGCCTTCCACCAGCGGCTTTAGCTTGGAAGATTTTCTGCCATCCGTATTCACTTCGCCGATGTTCGGCGAGGTGTGTGAACGTTCTTCTTCACCCATCTCACTGGGCTTGCAGCTTTTGTCGAACGACGCGCCCTGGGAGGGAATGCGAGTCACAGCTTCTTCCGGAGGAACTGAGCGTGCCTTCGACAGTTCCGGCACTATCGGATCATTTTCCATGATGCGCACGGAGTCAAACATTGCTCCGCTCGCGAACGGATCGTGCACATCAAGTTCTTCGACCGGCCTCACGATCTGGACCTCGGGACCATTTCCGGCGACATCACTATCTGCGGCGTCAGATCCTTCCACATCGGCTGCGGGTTCTACGGCATCAATTTCGGGAGAATTTTCTTCGATTATGCTAATAGCAGCTTCTTCGGGATCGTCAACACCGACGCCTGCGGCCGGACTTAATTCGTCGTCTTCTTCAGCCGATTTGACTGGAAAATCGGTTTCGTCTGTAATCGGAGAGAGTTCAACCGCCCCAAGATCCTCTTCACCGGTCTCGATCACTTCCGCACCAAGCTCGGTCGCGTCGAAACTCGAAACTTCATCCTGTTGATTTATCTCAGCTTCGTCTCCGTTGAGGTCAGCCGGCTCAGCATCGTCAACCGGATCGCTTTCCGGTGCCATTGCTGCACGTGCGGCGAAAGATGCATCATCTGCGTTCGCCGGACCAGGCGCGGACGGCTCCGGCGTTGAAGCTGACAGAATGTCAGGCAAAGGGATGTCAGGAATCTCCTCGATCAGGGTCTCTTCACGGGTAGATGGCGGGTTCGCGGTCATCGCCTTCATTGCCGCGAGTTCCTCGGGCGGCATCATTATTGTACTTTCCAGCGAATCGTCCTCGACGGCCGCCGGTTCATCGACCGTAGGCACAGCGACGGGCGTCAACACGATGCCGCAGAACGGGCAAAACGCGTCTTGCTCCGAGATTTCAGAGGAACATTCCTGACAAGTCATCATTATTTTCTACTTTGGACGATTCGAACCGGCCATTCGAAAAGCCATCTATTCGTTCAATCGAAATCTAAGGAACGTCTTTCCGACGATAATCTCGTCACCTTCGTTGATCGGTTGCGGCGTTCCAGGCAGAAGCCTGCGTCCGCGGTTAATAAAGGTGCCGTTGGTCGAACCAAGATCTTCTACGGCAAAGCGGTCACCGGTCCTCAGGATACGGGCATGCCGCCGCGAAATCTTAGCATCCGGGTCGAACGCATCAAGGTCGATGTCCGGAAAAATACCATTATCCGCATCCCACCGTCCGATGAACGATTCGTCAGACGTGAGAAGAAACTCCGTATTCGCACCTTCGCCTCGTTCTATGACAAGACGCGCCGTGGTTGAAGGGACATCCGATCCGGCCGTTGCGACATCTTCGACTTTTGGTATCCGTTCAACAATCGGCGGTATCCCGATGGAGGTTATTCCGCCGACTCGAAAGTTTGGGCTGCTTATAGACTGAACGACACGTCCCTGCTCGCCATTCTCAGCAAGTGACGGCATTTCAAGCTTATTACCGCACTCATCGCAAAAACGCGAGCCTGGTAAATTCTTCTTTCTACAGGACTGACACTCGATCATTGCCGTACGTAATTATAAGTCTGGGTGATATCGAACGAAGTGTCCGAAAACCAATCGTTATTCTACCGCTTTAACTGCGGTTCGTAAATCGTAGAACCTAAGCAGGAATTCGTCAAACATGCGAAAGTCATCTGCGCCCGACCGTAGTGCATCCAAATCTCACAAGCCCGTACGTTCGCTGGCACGGTGGTTCAAATTTTTGAAACTTGTCACTATGAAGAGTCGTAGTAACGGGTTGGCAGGGATTTGCACCCGAGGTCATTAGTTTCAATCAATTATATCCAAATATTCTCCGAGGAATTTAAGTTATGGCATTGAGCCGCAAGAAAAAGATCATTATCGGTTCCGCAGTCGCGGTCGTACTGCTGATCGTGATAATTGCAAGCATTTTCGCTACCCGCACAGATACGCCCGAAGTTACGGTGGTCGTAGTTAACGCTCGACCGGAACTACGATCGACGGTGACGTCCTCCGGTGAGATCAGGCCCATTCAGTTCATGAACCTGACCAGTGAAGTTCAGGGACGCATTGAAGAGATATATGTAAAAGAAGGTGAAAAGGTTGAAAAGGGCGCTCCGCTCGTTCGGCTCGACCCGAATCAGCTTGAATCCAGCACGGACGCACAATTGGCGGCTTACCAAGGAGCTCAAGATGATGTGCGATCGTCACAGACCCAAGTCTCGGCGGCTCAGAATAATCTCGCCCAGGCGCAGCAAGGTTTAAACGTCGCACAGGTCGCGATCGACAATGCCCGCCAGGGTATCGTGACTTCTCAGACCGAGGTCGATCGGGCACAAGTTGAATTGAATGCGGCTAATCGCGAGATGAAGCGAAGTGAAGAACTTCTGGAAAGCGGAGTTATCGCACGCCAGGAATTCGATGCGGCACGCGATCGAGTTGAGAATGCGAAGGTCAGCCTTAGTACCGCCCGCGCCCGGCTGGAATCCCAGCGGATCTCAGTTCGTGACGCGACTGCCCGGCTTAACCAGCAGCAAGTGTCGGTTAGAGACGCCCGCCGTGCTGTCGAAACCGCCGGCATCAATGTAAATTCAAGCCAGTCCCGGGCAAACCAGCAGGCGGCTGTCCTTCGCGGCCAGCGCAGCCAGCGTGACAAAACGCTTCAGGTTGCCCCGATAAGCGGCGTAATTGCCGAGATACCGTCCCGCGTTGGAACGTTTGCGGTCGCGGGCCTTTCGACGACGGCCCTCCTGACCATCGCCGATATGTCGACCATCAATGTCGAAGTGAAAGTGGATGAAACGGAGATCGATAAGGTCGCGGTGGGTCAAAAGGCAAAGATCAAGGTCGATGCATTTGGCGAACAGGAGATCGAAGGCGAAGTAACGCAGAAGACACCGCTTGCGGTTGGTAAGTCACAAACCTCCGGCGGCCTTTCGACGAATATTAACGTCCAGGAAGCTAAAGAATTTCGGGTCGTCATACAACTTGTAAACCTGTCAGAAGAAATGCAGGGTTCCCTGCGTCCGGGTATGAGCGCGACGGCAACCATTACCACCAAAACAGCACAAAACGTTATTGCAGTGCCGCTACAGGCGATAGTCGAAAAGAAACCCGACGCATCGCCAGAGCCGACCGTGCAGGCTGATGGCCCAGCTCCCGCCGATCGACCAAAAGCTCAAAAAGGAGTGTTCGTTCTGGACGGAAACAAAGCAAAATTTGTCCCTGTCGAAACGGGAATAACTGGCGAACTTGATATAGAGATAACTGCGGGGCTCTCGGAGAACCAGCAAGTGATCACCGGGCCGAGTCGAATACTCAATACCCTAAAGGAAGGAACGATCGTTAAGAAGCAAGAGAAACGCGAAGGAACTCCGGCGGGCTAATATAATGTATAAGTTCATGGAAAATGAGAATGGTTCGGCCGAGCCATCCGCTGATACGTCTCCGGTAAATGCTGAAAATCGAGCGCTGATCTCGATGCATGATATCTGGAAGACCTACCAGATGGGCGTCGAGCAGCTGCACGCTTTGCAAGGCGTTTCTTTTGAGGTCCATAAAGGCGAATATGTTGCGATCATCGGCCCGTCAGGTTCCGGAAAATCAACGTTGATGAATCTGATCGGCTGCCTTGATTCACCGTCGAAGGGTCAATACTGGATCAACGGGCAGCTTGTGTCCGAAATGACCGATGATGAACTCGCACGGATAAGGAACAAGGAGATCGGTTTTGTGTTCCAGACCTTTAACTTGCTTGCCCGTGCAACTGCTTTGCATAACGTCGAGCTGCCATTGATCTACGCCGGACTCCGCACCGCGGAACGACAGGAAAAGGCTCAGGCCGCGCTTGCCTCTGTTGAACTCGGCGACCGCGTGATGCATCGTCCGAATGAACTTTCTGGTGGCCAGCGGCAGCGTGTTGCGATCGCTCGCGCGTTGGTCAATCATCCGTCGATCCTGCTCGCTGATGAACCGACCGGAGCTCTGGATACGAAAACGAGCATCGAGATATTGGCGTTGTTCGAAAAACTGCACGCCGAAGGCAATACGATAATCGTAGTTACGCACGAACATGAGGTGGCGGAACGCGCTCATCGAGTTATATCGATCCGCGACGGACTTATTGAAAAGGACGAAAAGGTACGGTGATCACTTCGCTGAGATAGATCGAAATGGCTCGTGTCGGATCCGGCACGAGCCATTTTTGCGTAAAGATTTATCGGTGCGGAATCCGTTTGTTTTCAGAATTCGATAACATAATCCAAATATTTGCGTATTAATGATGGGAGTTCTAACATCAAAATAGCGATGAATCTTACTGAGACATTCAAACTTGCGTTCGCCGCCATCTGGGCTCATAAGCTGCGGTCGTTTCTGACGCTGCTCGGTATGATCATCGGCATGACCGCGTTCATGGTCGTATTATCACTGCTTCAGGGATTCAACGGCTATGTTGACGAAAAGATCGCCGGTATCGGTTCGAACACTTTCAATATTCAGAGATTCAATTTCGAAGATTTTAAGGATACTGACACGATCGCAGCGGCCCAGCGGCGCAATAAAGAATTAAGCTTCGACGAACTGGAATTTATCCGCGAACGTTCTCAGCTGATCGAGAAGATCGGCGCGAAAGCGGGAAATACCTCACGTCCGATCCGCCGAGGATCCGAAACGCTTCAAGACGTTTCTATCACAGGAGCCGAGCCGGTCATCGCAGAGATTGAAAATCTGGATATCGCAGACGGACGTTATTTTACCGAGACGGAGAATAATAATTCGATGCGAGTCGCCTATATCGGGATGGACATCGCAAACAACTTGTTTCCGCAGGGCGACGCGATCGGCGGAGAGATCACGATATCCGGGATTCCCTACCGCGTTATCGGCATCCAGACCGCCAAAGGGAGCGTTTTCGGCTTTCCGCAGGATAATTTTGTGCAAGTCCCTATCCAGACCTTTAGCTCAAATTTCGGCGGGCTACGATGGGGGCGAGCCCCTTTCTTTATTGCAAGTCCGAGACCGGGCGTAAGCACCGAACTCGCGGTGGACGAAGTGCGGACGCTTATGCGGATCAAGCGAAGGGTCCCGCCAGGCGAAAAAGACAACTTTGGCATCGTGACGCCGGATGCCATCAGCGGCCTTCGGGACAGCCTGTTCGGAACGATTTCGATCGTGATCCTTGTTGTCCCGACAATCGCTTTGGTGGTTGGGGCGATCGTGATCATGAACATAATGCTGGTCGCCGTTACGGAAAGAACCAAAGAGATCGGCATCCGTAAATCGCTGGGAGCAAGACAAGGCGACATCCTACGGCAGTTCCTTTTTGAATCCGGGCTTCTATCGGCGATCGGTGGGCTCATCGGATTGATCCTGGCCCTGATATTGGGTCAGATCATAACGATGTATGTCTTCCCGACACGTATCCCCTGGTGGTCGGCTGTGATCGCGATAGGGATATCGGCGATAGTTGGGATCCTCGCCGGCCTCTTCCCTGCCTGGAAGGCTGCGGCACTGGATCCGATCGAGGCATTAAGAGCTGATTAAGATGACAGTAGCAACAGCACGATTTCTCGAAAATCTTAAGATGGCCCTCGATACGCTGCGGGGCAATAAACTGCGCTCGTTCCTTACCATCATCGGTGTTGTGGTTGGTGTGATCACTGTCATGCTGATCTCGTCGATCATCAGCGGTATCGGGATGGCGGTCGAGGAACAGGTGAAATCATTCGGAACGCGCACCATCTTTGTTGACAAAAGAGACATCGGTATACGGTTTGGCCGACCCTCACGCGAGGAACGAATGCGGCCGGACCTGACACTTGACGATGCTCTGGCACTTCGGACCCTGCCCGACGTCGAAACGTCGGTGCCTCTTTTGAATGTCTCTAGCGGCTTTTTCGGCAACCGGACAACCGTATCAGCAAAGGGCAAGCAGACGTCAAATATAGGGCTCAGCGGCACTCTTTCAGAGATCGAGATCGCCGGGACCGAGGTCCTTATCGAAGGCCGGTGGTTCACAGAGGCGGAGATCAACTTCAAGAGGGACGTGTGCCTGATAGGCGACACAGTAAAAGACACTTTTTTTCCGTACCAGTCCCCGATCGGCGAAACGCTTGATATAAACGGGCGGGAGTTTCTGATCATTGGGCATCTGCAGAAAAAAGAGCAGCTTTTTGGTGGCGGTGGCGGAAATAACGATCAAAGCAATACGATCTATCTGCCTTTTCATGCCGCTCTGCGGATAAAGCCGAATGCGGACGACATCCGCATTATGGTCATTGCTCGTGAAGGACGCCTCCAAGAAGCACGTGACCAGGTCGAAGATATGCTTCGCGTCAGACGCGGTGTCGGATACGGCGAACCTAATAATTTCTCGACCGGTACTGCGGATAGTATCATCGACCAGTTTCAGTCGATCACAGCGGGGGTCGCTCTTGCGATGATCGTAATCTCGTCGATCGGCCTAATGATCGGCGGAATCGGTGTGATGAACATCATGCTTGTTTCGGTCACCGAGCGAACTCGAGAGATCGGCATCCGCAAAGCGCTCGGTGCAAAACAGAGCGACATCATGCTTCAATTTTTGATCGAGGCGGGTACGCTGACGGGTTTCGGCGGACTTGTCGGCCTGTTGATCGGTTGGGCTCTGACTTTGCTAATAAGCTTGGTCTTTCCGTCTTATGTGCCGCTCTGGGCCCCGTTTGCAGGCTTTTTCGCCAGCGTTGGGATCGGTCTGATATTTGGCCTTTTCCCTGCATGGAAGGCCGCCCGGCTCGATCCGATCGAAGCCCTTAGATACGAATAAAAAATGGGCCGGAGAGTTTCATCCCCGGGCCCATTTTGCGTTTGTCCTATCAGCTCCCTATCCGGGGTTGCCCGAAAAGAACGATCCGATCACGCGAAACGTAAGTCCGACCAAGGCGAATATGATAACGATCGCCCAGGCTGAGCCAGACGAGATCCGGTTCGTTATCCTCAGGCCGATCGCTGCAAGTATCCAACCCCAGATCATAAACAGATCAAGCGTGCCGACGAGCGTAGCCAACACCGGATTTGCCTTGCCGTCCATAAGAAATGCAGGGCTCGCCTGGATGACGCCGCGTTGGCTTGCCGTCGCCACATCGATCTCATCAGCCGACTTGAACGCTAGAACGATGAAATTTGCGATCATCCCGACCACGGCCGGCGGAAGCGAGGCATAGACCCAAACCGAGAGCGATTGCATGTAACTGCTAGTCCCGCCAAACGCTTTGCCGCCAAGCCAATAAAACAGCCCGCCGATCAACATCGAAATTAGTACGAAGATCGGCATAAGATAACGAACGACCGAACCGATCGTCATCTGCATGTCGATAGTGGATTCCTTTTGCTCCCCGGAAAGACCGGAGGTCTGCGGACTTTTCTCGAGCTGCTCGGCCATCACTCGCCGCATTCCGTCCTCGCCGACCTTGTAATAAAGCCCGAACGCGAATGCCGTGACCATGACCGCGATGATGGCGGTCGCCATGATAAATCGCGGTTTCTTTCTCAGATCTTCGAAGGTCCGCCCAGGTTCAAAGAAAATATTACCCAGCGTGGCGACTTCCGACATTTTAGGCTGCTCGACCTCGATCTTCTCCGGAGGCGGCGGAGCTTCCCAGGTGCCTTCATTTTCAGATTGCATTTAGCTTTCTCCTTTGGTTAAGAATTTGCCGACGACATAAGATGCATGTCACCTGCGGGTTTGTAGAATTGAACTCAATTGTCCTTACGACACTGATGTCAAAGACGTTTCATTTTTCTCGCGCGCTGCTTCGTAGCCATCAATGCGGATGCAGGCGGCGAAATGTCCCGGGCGAACCTCCCGGGGTTCGGGAATGATCTCAGCGCAGGCATCGATAGCGATCGGGCAACGAGTTCGAAAACGGCAGCCCGAAGGCGGGTTGATCGGTGTCGGCACGTCACCTTTGAGGATGATCCGTTCACGTTTTTGGGTCGGATCAGGCAGTGGGATGGCCGAAAGCAACGCCTTTGTATACGGATGCAGCGGGTCTTCGTAGAGCGTGACAGCATCAGCGATCTCAACGATCTTTCCGAGATACATCACGGCGACGCGATTAGAAATATGCTCGACAACGGCCAGTCCGTGGGAGATGAAAAGATACGCTAAACCAAACTCCTGCTGCAGATCCTGGAGAAGGTTAACTACCTGAGCCTGCACGGATACATCAAGGGCGGAAACCGGTTCGTCGCAAATGATCAGCTTTGGGTTCAACGCCAGGGCCCGTGCGATACCGATCCGCTGCCGTTGTCCGCCCGAGAATTCGTGGGCGTAGCGATGCATATATTTTGGATCGAGGCCCACTTTAGTGAGCAGATCCGCGACCCTGTCTTTTTGCGTTCCTCTGTTGCCGATCTTATGGATCTTGAGCGGCTCGGCGATGATGGAAAAGACGCTCATTCGCGGGTTAAGGCTCGCGTATGGATCTTGAAAAATGATCTGCATCTCGCGGCGAAGCGCCTGCATTTCGCGATGCGGCATTCCGACAATGTTCTGCCCTTCGAACAAGACCTTGCCGCTGGTCGGTTCGTGAAGTCGTAGCAGACAACGGCCGACCGTCGATTTGCCGCAACCCGATTCACCAACCAACCCAAGCGTCTCGCCGGACAGAATATCAAACGAAACATCGTCCACCGCCTGCACAACATCGTCGCTGTTATCGACGGGAAAATACTTCACAAGGTTGCGTACCTGTAAAAGTTCCTCTCGTCTAGAATTTGTCGCCGTGGTGGTCATGGTTTCACTTTCCGATTCTCTCTAATTATTGCCCACCGCTCGTGGTCACGCCACCGACCGCCGATCTTCAAATATCGGGGCGAATAACCCTCCTGTTGAAAACCCAGTGCTTTGACCAGCCTTATGGAACGGCTATTTTCCGGTTGAATACTGGCCTCGACCCGGTGTAACTTCAATTCGTTGAATGCAAAGGACACAATTCTCTTGACCGCGTCGCGAGCGTAGCCTTTGCCCGTAAAGTCAACTCCCAACCCGTAACCCAAGTATGCGCTTTGCAACGGCCCATAGAATATCTGGGACAAATTGATGATACCCACGATCGCCCCATCTGTTTTCCGGCAAATAGCAAAACACCGGCTGGTCGGGTTGTCGATTTTCTTAAGGAAAGCTTTGAACGCTTCGGGAGTTTTCGACAGGCTCATTACTCCACGGTGGAACCGCTTGCTCCGTTTTGCCATCTCGTTGAACTCAGTCGCATCAGCTGGCATCAGCGGACGAAGCGATACGAGCTTCCCGTTCAGAGTCGGCACCGACTTCTTTGTCATACAGTTCGCACCTCACATCAACGCTATTCGTAAGCTTGTAGAGCGGGATATCAGCTTTCGTACATCGATCCATACGAAACTCACATCGCGGAGCAAAATGACAGCCTGGCGGAAGATCGGTCGGGCTCGGCACAACTCCATCTATTGTCTGCAGCCTCACGTCCTTAACGACAGAATGTGCCGTAAGCTTCGGCACCGAACGCAGCAAACCCTGCGTGTATGGATGTTTTGGGTCGGAAAATATCTCTTCGACCCCGCTATGCTCTACTATCTTGCCGGTGTACATCACGCAGACGCGATCGGCAACTTCGGCAACAACACCGAGGTCGTGCGTGATCAAAAGCACTGCTAATCTTCGCGAAGTTCGCAATTCGTTAAGCAATTCCAGGATCTGCGCCTGGATGGTGACGTCCAAGGCCGTTGTCGGTTCGTCAGCAATGAGCAATTCAGGGTCGCACGCGAGTGCCATCGCGATCATCACACGCTGCCGCATTCCTCCCGAAAGCTGATGCGGATAATCGTTCACGCGTCGTTCGGGCGACGGGATCGATACCTCTTGCATCGCGTTGATGGCGGCCTGCCACGCATCCTTCTTATTAAGACCGCGATGAAGCCGAAGTGCTTCAGCTATCTGTTCGCCAACCGTGTAAACCGGATTGAGCGAAGTCATTGGGTCCTGAAAGATCATACCGATGTCGTTGCCGCGGATCTGCCGTAGACGGTCGTCGGAAGCAGTCGTCAGCTCCTCGCCCTTGAACGAAATGGTCCCGCCCGCGATCTTTCCGGGCGGATAGATAAGCCTCATTATTGACAAAGCCGTTATCGACTTGCCACACCCCGATTCGCCGACCAATCCCAACAATTCACCTTCACCGATCGAAAAGCTGACATCATTCACCGCCCTCACCAAACCCGCCCGGGTAGGAAAGTGGGTCTGGAGATTTGTGACCTTTAGAAGCGGATTCTGCATCAATACATCGTAAAACTGTATTCGATCGTACGGATTACGCTCTTGTTAACCCCGTTATCCTTCCTGGGTAGAAAGACGATCCTTCTGGCTGCGGCAATTGCCCGTTCCGTCAATCCATATTGCAGCCCGCCAACTATGTCGACGTTGCTGACACTTCCGTTACTACTAAACGTTGCTCTAAGCACCACGGTACCCTGCTGGCCACGCTTGCGGGCCAAATCAGTGTAACCAGGCTTTGGTTTGTGGACTAAAGTCAGCGACGTGTCCATCTGTTCTGGCTTCCCATTCTTCCAGTATTTTGCATCGGTGGTCCTTTGGACATCATCTCCTACAACATTCGCGACCCCGCCACGGACGGATATTGCGGAAGATTCTGGATTAAACTTCAACGAATCGAAAAACGCGGATTCATCAACCGCACGATTTTCGTGAGCGGTGATCCACAATTCAACAAACCGTTTATTCTCGAGATCATCTACCACTAGAATGTGATATGTCTGACTTCTAAGGTGCGTCTTCTTGGGGTCCTGAGTTTGTGATCGCGCCACGATCTCCATATTTCTGAGACGGGCAAGTTCTTTAATTCTATTCTCCATCGTTTCTCGGCCAAACTTCGGAGCCTTTTTGCAATATTGCGATCGGTTCTTCGTCTTCTGCCTCGATACTACGGCAGTATAAACAACGTCGTCGGCAAAGGCTGCGTAGGAGAATTGCTCATAGTACTCGCAGCTCCGGTCAAGATAGTCAGCGACCGGGAATTTTGGGAAGGAGACGCCGATCTCATTAGGTGTCAATGAATAAGCTTTCCATTCCGGCGCAGACACAAGACCGATCCTATCCGTCTGGCCGACTGTTTTAACTGTTAACGTACTTAATCCAGTCATGAACACGACTGCGATAAACATGATTCGGTACATATTCTGTTCCATATTCCGGCTAAAATCTCCGCCACGAATACTATTGAAGGCCGATTGCCGCTGCGGTTCCTTCTACGGCACGAGAAAAATTGCAACGAACTTGTGATTTTAACGTAAAAGGTATGTGCAAGGAAATATGCCACTGACCTTCTACATTGACGGCTAGGGCGACGGTCAGGCAGGCAACGTTTTTCGTCGCGATTTCCTCAAATAATTGTTAAAATTGAAATTCGTTCGAATCTTCCGTCTTAATTCCAGGAGACTCTAAGTGGTAAAGATCAAATCCGTTTTAGCCCTACTTCTCATCAGTCTATTTGCTTTCGGTGGTTCTAGTTCCGTATCTGGGCAGGTCGTCGCGGGCAAGAACACGAGCGGGAGCGGAACTGCCGCAGCTTCAGCGAAGCGGCCGGTCGTAGGTGAAGATATCGAACGCGACGTCGCTGAGGCGTTAGCGATCATCGAGAATAAGCACACTGTCGGTCTCGCGATCGATTACATTTCGCTCATCAAATCCTCTATCGAAGGAATGCTCGGGTCGCTCGATCCTCATTCAAATTACTTTGATGCAAAAGAATTCGAGCAATTTCGCACAGACCAGAGCAGCCGCTATTTCGGCATCGGGGCAACTATCGGCGATCTGTCCGATCCTGATGGAAAGATCGTTGGCACGTATATCCGTGCGACTTTTGAAAACGCTCCTGCGCACCGTGCTGGGTTGCGATACGGCGACAAGATCATGGAAGTGAACGGCAAATCGATGGTCGGAAAACCGTTCCCGGAGGTTCGTGATGAACTCCGAGGCCCGCGCGGGACGCCGGCCAAGCTCGTTATCGAACGCTATGGTTCGGGTCAACGCGAAACGGTTCAGATCGTCCGGGATGCAGTTCCGCAACCGTCTATCTCGGAAGCTTACATGATCAGGCCGGGCGTCGGTTATATCGGTATGAAAGGCGGATTTAACCAAACGACCTACGCTGAGTTCGTTGACGCCATGAAACGCCTCAAGGCCCAGGGAATGCAACAGCTCGTTCTCGACCTCAAGAATAATGGCGGAGGCCTTGTCGGCCAAGCATATCGCGTGGCGAACACGTTTCTTTCACGCGGTCAGACGGTATTTACGCAAAAAGGACGGATCCAGGGAGTAACAGAACCCTACCGCGCCGAAAATGCCAGTCCCGAGAATATGCCGGTTGTCGTACTGGTAAATCGGAATTCGGCCTCGGCGTCCGAGATCCTCGCCGGTGCATTGCAGGACCACGATCGTGCGTTGATTGTAGGCGAAACGACATTTGGAAAAGGCTTGGTTCAGAACCCATTCGTCTTAGATTATGGTTCGATGCTGCTCCTGACGATAGCGAAATACGAAACGCCATCCGGCAGGCTTATTCAGCGAGACTATTCAGACGGCGGTTTATACAGCTACTACACCAAAGGCGGAGTTGGGCGTGAAGACGAAGACGCTGTACGCACCCCGACGGGCCCCGAGGCGCGGACAGATCTGGGACGCGTAGTTTACAGCGGCGGAGGCATCAACCCGGACATCGCCATCAAGCCGGACACAATTCCTATCGAACAAGCGCGTTTTCAGCAAAAGTTGGCCAACCCGATCTTTGCATACGCGATGGACCTCGCATTTGGCAAGGTCAACGGTTTTGAGTTGCTAAAGGTTGACCGTCCGATCGATTTCGATTATGACCTGAAGCTCAATGATTTTAGTGTCTCTGATCGCCTCTTCGATCAATTTAAGAAGTTTGCGGTCGGCAAGTATAATTTTAGCAACGTCGAGATAGACCGAGAACGTGAGTTTATTGAACGAACGCTGCGTGTTGAATTGGTGACTGCTGCCTATGGATCGACGACATCGTTCCGGGTTTATAATGAGGCCGACAATCAGATAATCGGTGCGATCGATGTTCTGCCTCAGGCTCGCCAACTTGCAATGGATGGCGCAAAGGCTCGGGCAAACTCCGTCAGCAGGCAGGCGGCCAATGACCGTTAAATGATCTCTATTTAGTGGGAAAGAAAAAGAGCATCCACATTGGACGCTCTTTTCTTTTACGATCAGTTAAATCGGTTGCCGCGCTAGAATAGCCAGGTCACAAGGTAGTAGATACCAAATCCGATCCCGACGAGGACGGCGACGAGCAGCAAAGACAGAGCGGCCATTAACAACTTGAATTTTTTGTATCGATTCTCGTCCGGCGGTGACAACTGATTCTGTGGAAAGTATGGCGGCGGTCTGTTCATACTCCTATCTTGGCAAAGGCTGCTCCTGATTAGCAAGCCCGCAGACGTTAAGAGCCTTCATCGGTCAAGCCTTGTGGGCGTTAAAATGACAACACTTTTTGCAATTCGAAAATATCTACCTATGAATCTGAAACGAATCGCTCTTCTGTCCACACTGCTTCTTTGGCTCATAATTCAGTTCGGCTTCGGCCAGTCGCCGAGAGCGGATTTTAATCGTCCGCAGACCTTTGATGTTCAGCACTATACGATCCGGATAAGTTTCGATCATCCAAAACGCACGGTGTTTGGTGACACTACCGTCGCACTTAAGCCATTGAGTGATGGCCTTCGAACCGTAGAACTCGACGCACGAGATCTGAAATTCGAGGCCATTACGCTTGATAATAGTGACGCGAAGCTAACCTATCGGGTTACGCCCGGAAAAGTAACGATCTCTCTTGATCGCGAATATAAGAAAGATGAGACAGTTGCAATTCGTTTCAAATATTCGGCAAAGCCCAAGAAAGGCGTCTATTTCGTTGATGAAAAGCGTGATAAGGATCGTGTCGTACACTCATCGCAGATCTGGACACAGGGCGAACCAGACGAAGCTCATCATTGGTTTCCGTCTTTCGATTTTCCGTCCGACAAGGCAACGACCGAGAAATTTGTGACCGTGGAAAAGGGATTTCAGGTGATCGGCAACGGATCGCTGGTTTCCGAGAGTGAATCCGCAGACGGCAAGAGCGTCACATTCCACTACAAGATGGACATTCCTCACCCAACCTATCTCGTATCATTCGTGATCGGAAAGTATGAGAAGTTTCAGGATAAATTCCGTGACATCAAGCTCACCAATTATCTTTATCCGGGAACGGGCGTCCTGAATCAGAATGCCTATTCGAAGACCAAGCAGATGCTAGAGATCCACGAAAAGCTTACGGGCATCAAATATCCGTTCAATAAGTACGATCAGACTGTCGTTGCTGACTTCCAATTTGGCGGTATGGAGAACATTACGGCGACCACGATGGCGGATTCTGAGATCGCATACGCGAACCTTGATTTCCTTCGCGGGAATGTCGAAGACCTGGTCGCACACGAGATCGCGCATAGTTGGTTCGGCAACAATGTGACCATGAAGAATTGGGCCGAGCTTTGGTTAAACGAGGCCTTTGCAACGTTTATGGAAGCGGTCGTTCGCGAGGAAATGTATGGCCGCCAAGATTATTTTCGAAAGATCGGCATCGATGCCGAATCCTTTATGACGCATGACGCAGCGGTTCGCAATAGCCACGCTCTTTTTAATCAAAAAGCGGCAGACATTTCTATTCTGTTCAAGTGGCCCGCCGTTACATACAACAAAGGCGGAGCCGTCGTTCATATGCTGCGCGCACAGGTTGGCGATGATGCATTTTGGAAGGCGATCAATCTTTATCTGAAGCGCCACCGATTCGGCAGCGTCGAAACTCCGGACCTGATCAAAGTAATGGAGGAGACGTCGGGCCAGAAGCTCGATTGGTTCTTTGATCAATGGGTTTATGGTACAAGCTACCCGAAACTCACGATCAAGCAGGGTTACGACGACAAGGTAAAAGTGTTGCGTTTCGACATAACCCAGACGCAACGCGGCGACAAACTGACGCCACAAGCCTTTCGACTGCCATTAGAGATCGAGATTACCACGCCGGGCGAAAGACCGAGACGCGAGACGCTGGAGATAAATGCCAGAAAGCAGTCATTCGAGATCGCCGATCCGACGAAGCCTTCGTCTGTGACTTTTGATCCTGACACAAAGATCCCACTAATGGCGACAAAGATGAATTAGTGCTATCTGCTAATCTAGATACCTGTATATGAAGATCATCAAGGTCATTTTTGTATTGGCGGTCCTAAGTGTGATCGCTGTGGCGGGCTTCGGGTTTTGGTTTTTTAGCTCGATGAATACGGCACGCGCCCATGAACGTTCGGCGGACTATATCGTCATCGAACGCGGTTCGTCTCCGGCGCAGATCATCGCTAAGCTAAATGCAGAGGGCATAATCGCTGATCAAATGCCGGTGCTGATGTATCTTCGTCTATTCGCGGACGCTTCGAAGCTGCAAGCCGGTGAATACAACTTCCCGTCGCCGATCACGCCGATCGACGCTCTTAAACTGCTCGAGAAGGGCTCGGTCCAGACGAAACGGCTGGTCGTACCCGAAGGCTTCACTCGTTTTGATATCGCGAAGCGGATCCATGAAAACTTTGGCAAAACGCCGCCGCCAGGGACCGCTCCGGCAAACTTCACACCGATGACCGAGGATCAGATCCTGCTGGTTATGAGCGATACTTCGCCGGTCAAAGACATTGCACCGGAAGCAAGGAATCTAGAAGGCTACCTCTATCCGGCGACCTATGAACTTGCTCCGGACGCCAAACCAGTTGACATCGTGCGAACGATGGTCGAGCAGTTTCGCAGAGTTTGGAAAGATGAATGGGCCGTGCGTGCGAAAGAACTTGGTCGAACACCGCACGAGATAATTACGATCGCGTCTTTGATCGAGACGGAATCACCGGTCGAAAGTGAGCGGCCAATCGTATCATCGGTCATTTATAACCGCATCGAGCGAAAGATACCTCTCGGGATCGACCAGACTGTCGTTTATGTCGCGAAGATGCAGAACCGCTGGGACGGAACGATCCATAAAAGCGATATCGACGCCGATTCGCCCTATAACACCCGTAAATATGGCGGCATCCCACCCGGCCCGATCTCCAGCGTTTCCATCAGTTCAATAGAGGCCGCCCTCAACCCCGCACAAAGTAACTACATCTTCTACGTCCTCGACGTCGGCAAAAACGATGGCTCGCATCATTTTTACGCCTCTGCCGCCGAATTCGAACGCGGGAAAGCGGTGTACCAGAAATGGCTCGCGGAACAACGGCTGATCAAGCGTGAGCAGGAAGGCAGCAAATAGATGGAACATTTAACGCCGGATATACTCTAAGTTAAGTATGATTGGGAAATATTCAATATCTAAACGCGAACGATTTCTTTTGCTCTCATTCAGCTTCGTTGCGTTTGCACTTTTCGCAGTCGGAATTTTCAGCGAAGCTATTCAGGCGTACAATTTTTCAGTTATCGAGCATCAGAGAGAACTCGCACGACGGTCCGGGGCTAAAGACATCATTAGCTTTGCAGCCTGCGGAGGGCTGGATTATGGAATTGCTTTATTCAATCTGATGGTGCTTCCTGTTTTCCTGTCATTGATTCGCCCCGGAAAGTACGTCCTCTCTACCGTTTTGACGTTGCTGTATGCGACGGTACTTACTTTAAGTGTTCTTTCACGCCTCGATGGCCGAGGTGGCCTTGGAAGCGAAAACTTCTTCACTGATCCCTGGTATGAACTTTGGATGAAGACGAGCATCGATGATTACTTCGCGGGTTTTGTAATTGCCGTTTTGTTGATCTGGCAAGGTTCAATTCTTTTGCGCTTCTTGCTAGGTAATCGTTGGAGCCTGAATCTGAGGTAATTTCCTCTTGCAAGAGTGAACAAAGGTTTTTGCCAGCGGCTTCTTTGGCCTAGAAGAATGGTTGATACGCGACAGAGAACAGATGATAAAGCTCCTGGCTCTTGACCTCGACGGAACGGTTTTAGATTCGCGGGGGAATATTCCTGAGGCGAACAAAAGGGCAATCCGTGCGGCGGAGGATGCGGGCGTTTTGGTGACGGTTGCTACCGGGCGGAGGTTTCGCGATGCGTTGCCAGTCGGGCGGCAGTTGGACCTCAATGCTCCGCTGATCACGCACAACGGCGCTTTGATAAAGTTTGCTGAGACGCTTGTGACGGTCGACCATTCCCTGCTTCCCACTGCCGTATCTGGCGAGATAATTCGCGTTGGCAAGGAGTTTGGCGGAGACGCTCTGATGAGCGCGGACCCGCACGGCAAAGGCATTCTTCTGTACGACCGTATCTCGGAAGATAACATTCCACTTCAAAAGTACATTGTCTGGTCAAAATCGATGCACGGCGATGAAGCCGAAGAAGCAGTGCATCACGTGGAACGGCTCGAAGACGTTCTTGTCGATCATAGCGTCATCCATATCTCGTTCTCCGGCGGCTGCGAACGGATGGCGGAGCTGCAGGCTGTTCTGGCGGAAGAGTTGGGAGAAACCGTCACCTTGCTGGCTACGATCTATCCGCATCTTGATTTCACGCTCCTGGACATATTGCCGGACAACGCGTCCAAAGGCACAGCGGTCGGAAAGCTTTCCGAAAAACACGGAATTAAAAGAGAAGAAGTGATGGCGATCGGCGACAACTTCAATGACGTCGAGATGCTTGAATTCGCCGGAACTCCGGTCGTTATGGGTAACGCCGATGCCAGTCTCCTCGAAAGGCCCGACCTTTTCTCAACGCTGAGCAACAATGAGAATGGTGTGGCTAAGGCCATCGACCGTTTCATATTCGGCAAAGGTTAGCTTTAACTGCCAGCTTCGCCTTTCGCGCAGATTCATGTTAACTTTTTTGTTTCGTATAAAACCTTTTTAGGAGCATAAAATGAGCAATAGAACTGCAGTAATCGAAACAAATAAGGGCATTATCAAGATCGAGCTATTGGAACAAGACGCACCGAAAGCGACCGAGAATTTTCGACTTTTGGCCGAACGCAACTATTATGACGGTGTGATATTTCACCGCGTGATCAAGAATTTTATGATCCAGGGCGGCGACCCGCTAGGCGAAGGCTACGGCGGCGAATCTGCATGGGGCGGCAAGTTTGACGATGAGATCGACCGCAGCTCGGACCTCTATTCCGGCGTTTACGAGAAAGGCACCGTAGCGATGGCGAACTCCGGAGCGAACACCAACGGTTCGCAGTTCTTTATAATGCATATCGACTATCCGCTGCCGCCGAGCTACACAAAATTTGCGAAGGTCATCGAAGGCCAGGATGTAGTCGATTCGATCGCTGAGGTCGCGACGCATCCGGGTGACAAACCGGTCGAGCAAGTGGTTATGAACAAAGTTTACGTTGAGGAATCCGCCAGCTAATGCGTGCCGTTCTGCAACGGGTTTCGCGTGCATCGGTGAGCGTCGATGGCGAGATCGTAGGTAAGATCGGGCGTGGTTTGCTGGTTCTGTTGGGCGTAGCTAAAGGCGATTCCGAAGCGGATGCTGATCGACTGTTCGACAAGGCATCAAAGCTTCGCATCTTTGACGACGGCGACGGGAAAATGAATCTTTCGCTCGCCGAGATCGATGGCGAACTTCTGGTAGTCTCGCAGTTCACGCTTTGTGCGGATACCCGGCGCGGCCGGCGGCCGTCCTATATCGACGCCGCCAACCCGGAAGACGCCAAGAGGCTTTACGACCATTTCGTTGCTCTAGCGAATGAGCAGTTGAAAAAGGTCGAGACCGGACGATTTCAGGCGATGATGGATGTCGAGTTGGTCAACGACGGCCCGGTAACTATCGTGCTGGATTCGACGGAATAGAATTTTGAAGATTATGAGAAATCTATTTATTTGCGGGTTCCTTTTTGTAACCATGCTATTAGCAGGCTGTGGAGCCGATTCGGCAAACAACACTAATGCGGCTCCCGTGGTAAAGAAAGGCGTGGCACCGATCGCCGACCCTGAAATCGCGGTTATCGAGATGGAAAACGCCGGTGCATATGGCACGATCAAGATCGAACTCTACTCGAATATCGCGCCGAAAATGGTGGAGCAGTTTAAGGCCCTTGCCCGCGAAGGCGTTTACGATGGAACCACCTTTCATCGCATCAATCAATCGGTGATCCAGGGCGGCGACCCGAACTCGAAAGATGCCGACCCAAGGAACGACGGCCAGGGAAAATCGGACAAGCCCAATGTACCAGCGGAATTTTCGGACATCCCATACGATAGTGCTATCGTTGGGGCCGCGCGTTCGACCGGCGCCCCCCATTCAGCCAACTCTCAGTTCTTTATCACGTTGAAACGTGAGTCGGGATTTGACAATAATTACACCATTTTCGGCAAAGTGATCGAGGGAATGAACAACGTTCGCACAATTTCGGGCGTTCAACCCAAGGAAGGCGAAAGGCCGATCGAGCCGGTCAAGATCAAAAGCGTTCGGATCGAAACTAAATAAATACTCTTATGCTCGCGTAGCTCAGTGGATAGAGCGCTTCCCTCCGGAGGAAGAAGTCGCAGGTTCGACTCCTGCCGCGAGTACCAATGTTCTCAATACTTTACGGGTGTCACATGATGCCCGTTTGTTGTGTGTACAGTAGAATGTACAGTAGCCAGCGGAAGGACCTTAGCAGTGAGTGCCTTGATTCCCGAATCGCCCGGATAGGCTCGGAATCAGCATTGCCACTAGCAATTCAAGCTCTATTCAGCCATCAGTTAATTGCATTCGAGACTTCGCGCGGATATACCTTGTTTGCCGCGGCGTAAGCCTTTTCGCGCGGCCATTGGCAATCACGCACGAGCCGTTCGGCCACTGCGTTTACAAGAGTTTCACGGTCCACCTTTTTTGGTGCGGTTTGCTGATAGGCCCCGGAAACCTTTGCCTGCTCTTGTAGCGCTCCGCGAAACTCGCGGTATAACGGCACGCGATCCGACGGCGTGGTTGCTGACTGAAGGTCCGTTAGAATGCGATCTTGAAGCCATTTTATCTTGTCGATAATAGGTAGATGGATGGCCTCTTGAAATTGAGCGACCTGATTGACCAAAGAGACTTCGGCTTGCTTATTTGCTTTTACAATGGCGTCTTGGACATGAACCTTCGCGTGACGCCGGACCGACGCTTCGCCAAGCCCAAAATCCTTCGCTATCCGTGCATAAGCGTGCTTCTTACCTAGCCGTTTATTGATCTCGATAATGTCGGGGTGATTACAAGTGTTGCAGGTCTGACTCATCGTTTCTCTCCGTCCCAAAGGATATCACAGTTTGGAACGCCGAATTGCAAGTTATATGGAAGGGTCTAATGAAACGGGACGGAAAAATCTCTTAGAATAAGTGAATGAGAAACAAGTATGATCAGGCGTTCAAGAAAGAGGTAGTTAGGAAATATTTATCGGGTCAGACGATGGCATCGATCTCGCGTGAAACTGGGGTAAGCGAGAACGTATTGTATCGGTGGAAGCAGAAGATGGTGACAACGGCGGACGGCGAGGCTGACGCTGAGAAGCTAGAGATGCGGAAG
>JBGTKY010000006.1:0-1532 GCA_041744395.1 Pyrinomonadaceae bacterium
GGGAGAGATCTTTAGCACATCTGCGGTTTCTTCGATTGTCAGGCCGCCGAAATAACGCAGTTCGACAACTTTGGCTTGATCCGGGTCGAATGCCCCGAGCTCCTGTAAGGCTTCGTCAAGATCAATTAACCGTCGGTCAACATCTACCGAGATCGTGGGTGCATCATCGAGCGGCAGCCTTTCCACATCACGCTTGACCGCCTGTCGTGAACGAGCTGCGTCGATCAAAATCCGCCGCATCGCCTGGGCGGCGATGGCGAAAAACTGGCCTCGGTTATTCCAATCGACCGAGCGTTGATTCGTAAGTTTGAAATAGGCTTCGTGGACAAGTTCCGTTGTCTGAATAGATTGTGCATACTCGCGATTCAAAAAACTACCCGCAAGCCGACGCAGCTCATTGTAGACAAGAGGCAGAAGTCGGTCGAGAGTCTCGCGGCCGTTATCCGCCCCGTCTCGGCCAAGTTCATTTAATAAGAGAGTAACCTCGGACGACATAAATTTGAGCCAATTCTAGCATAGTAAATGCTTCGTGCGGCTAGAAATGCGCAGAAGAAACGAGACGGACACTAAAAGGGAAGAATATCGCCCCCCGCTTCGCGCTGCATCGAGATTACGACAGATCTACCTGCCGTTTATCGCGGCGGAGTTTAGCATATGAAGCAAAGCACAGGCGGCCAACGCAGCTTTTCCTTTTGCCTTTCAACCGATGTTCCGACATAGATGGGCTACTTCCCTAAGCTAACCAAGCTGAAAATCCCTCCATTCACTGCCGCCAAAGAAGCTTGGCGACCCGTTTTGAAATGTTCGGTATAAAACTGCAGGCAGATGAGCCACAACTAGTGAAGATGTCGCGTAGTGCCGTGATTGATGCTATTAGAACGTGACTGATGCTATTAGATAAGGAGATAAAGACAGCCATGAAAAGAATTGGGCCGCTTGTGATCTTAATGTTCGTCACCGCAACATCCTTTAGCCAAACAACAGTCTTTCAACATCGGTGCATTGTTCTGGATAGCTCCGGACCTATCAACGGGAGATTCGACTTGATCTTAGTTTTACATGAAGATCAAGTCACTTCGTCGCAGGTAGGGAACGCCGCGTCGGTGACGGATGTCGCCATCGTAAACGGTGTATTCACAACTTTCGTCAATTTCAGCACAATGCCGTTCACCACGCGGGACGAATTGTTTATCGAAGTCAGATATAGCCCCGCAGGTTCAGGGGCCCCATTTATTTCAGCGATCAATCGCGAGCCGCTTCACCCGTCGGCATTTGCTCTCAGGTCCCACTACGCAACGAGTGCCGGCTTTGCTCTCACGGCCGATTCAGTTCAAGGTCTATATCCGATCAACATAGTTCAGAACAATCAGTCCGAAATTCCGCAGACCGGGGTGACGATCAATGTCGGCGGCGGCGTCAGCGGATGGGCCGTCAATTCGACCACCAGTTTCAAGATCGGCTGGGAATCGGTTCTATCGTCGCCGTTCGATAATCTATTCGTCGGGAGAAATGCGGGACGAAACAACGGCCAG
>JBGTKY010000007.1:0-20529 GCA_041744395.1 Pyrinomonadaceae bacterium
AGTCGCCGTTTCCGGTCTTCTTCGTATTCGCTGTAATTGCCGTCGAAATACTCGACATGGCTATCGCCTTCAAAGGCTAGGATGTGGGTCGCAATGCGGTCAAGAAACCAGCGATCGTGAGATATCACGACAGCGCAGCCGGCAAAATTTTCTAGAGCTTCCTCGAGTGCACGCATGGTGTTGACGTCGAGGTCATTGGTGGGCTCGTCAAGCAGTATAACATTTGCTCCCGATTTGAGCATCTTTGCCAAATGGACGCGGTTTCGTTCGCCGCCGGAGAGCTGGCCGACGCGTTTCTGCTGGTCGCTGCCGGAGAAATTGAAACGCGAAACGTAGGCTCGCGCATTCATCTCGCGTTTGCCTAAGGTAATGAAATCCAGCCCGTCCGCGATCTCGTCAAAGATGGTTTTGTCGGCATTCAGCGAATCGCGCGACTGGTCGACGTAGCCAAGTTTGACCGTCGGTCCGACCTTGAACGTACCGGCATCGGGTTCATCTTGTCCGGTGATCAGACGAAAGAGCGTCGTCTTGCCGGCCCCATTTGGGCCGATGACGCCGACGATGCCGCCGGGCGGAAGCGAAAACTCGAGTCCTTCGAAAAGCAATTTCTCGCCGTACGCCTTTGACACGGCCTGCGCCTCAATGACCAGATCGCCAAGGCGTTCGCCGGGCGGGATGAAGATCTCAAGATCCTCGCTGCGTTTATCCGATTCGGTAGCGACCATCTTTTCGTAGTCGTTGATACGAGCTTTCGATTTTGCGTGACGGCCTTTTGGCGACATCCTGATCCACTCAAGCTCCCGTTCCAGGGTCTTCGCGCGTTTGTCCTCTGACTTCTGCTCTTTGGCAAGCCGGTTCTGTTTCTGCTCCAGCCAGCTAGAGTAGTTCCCTTTCCACGGAATGCCCTCGCCGCGGTCGAGTTCGAGGATCCATCCGGCAACATTGTCGAGAAAATAGCGATCGTGGGTGACCGCGATGATCGTGCCTTCGTATTTCTGCAGATGCTGTTCGAGCCACGCGACGGTCTCGGCGTCGAGGTGGTTCGTCGGTTCATCTAGCAGCAGAATGTCAGGCTTCTGCAGAAGCAAGCGGCACATCGCGACACGGCGTTTCTCACCGCCGCTTAGATTCTTGATCGGAGTTTCCGGCGGCGGGCAGCGGAGCGCGTCCATCGCCATCTCAAGCCGGCTGTCGAGGTCCCACGCATCGGCGGCATCGAGTTTTTCCTGAACCTTTGCCTGGCGGTCAATGAGCGCGTTCATCGCGTCATCGTCCATTGGCTCGGCGAATTTGGCGTTGATCTCCTCGAATTCCTTTAGCAGATCGGCGGTTTCCTGCGCGCCCTCTTCGACGATCTCTTTGACCGTCTTCGTTTCATCAAGCTTCGGTTCCTGCTCAAGCAGCCCGACGGAATAGCCTTTCGAAAAAACGACCTCGCCGTTATATTCCTTGTCGATGCCCGCGATTATCCGAAGCAGGCTCGATTTGCCCGAGCCATTAAGCCCCAGTACACCGATCTTCGCTCCGTAAAAGAACGAAAGATAGATGTCCTTCAGGACAGGCTTCTTGTCGTAAAACTTTGATACCTTGACCATCGAAAAGATGATCTTGTTTGGTTCTGTACTCATAAGATTTTTCTACGGAGACATCTCATGCAGAGACGATCCATTCATATTCCTGTGGTGAACTACCACGCAGTAACCTCGTGTTCCCGTAGATAGGCTAGTCGGATTCATCAATTGCAGACGGAATATCCCTGCTGCTATGAAGCACACGGCCGATCTCGATATACCGTTCTTTCTCGATATAAAAGATCAAGAACGGAAAGCGCTTCATGGACCAGTATCTAAGATCCGTGATGGAAAGTTCGTGGGCGTAGCGTGGAGTGCCCGACCCGGGATGTTTCGAGATCTTCTCGGTAGATTCCTCAAGCTGCTCGACGAAATCCGCTGCGACATCTGCGCCCGCCTCATTAAGATAGTAAGCGATGGCGGCATCGATATCGTCCTCAGCGGGACGGCGAAGAACGACCGGCTTTTGGATCACCTATCCTTTCTCCGCGATCCGTTCTCGTAACTTATCAAAATATCGAGAGTCCATGGGCTCATCACTCAGCTCGGATTCAAACCCATCCATTAACATACGGCGAAGCCGCACACGATCCTGCTCCTTTCTAAGCAGCTCTCGCACATACTCGCTGCTACTCGTATAGTCACCGTCGGCCACCTGCGAATCGACAAATGACTTCAGCGTCTCCGGCAATGAGATGTTCATCGTGCTCATAAGATAAAAATTATCACCGATGGCAAACTTTGCCAATCTAATATCGGCTTTCCGCTATTAGACTATATTTCACGAATCTCAAGATAACTGGCATCCTCCGGGTCAATTAGCAGGCTGAACCAAAGAAGATTTGCATGCAGTTCTTTTGGAATCTCGAACTCTTTGGTTGTCTCATCACGTCCGAGTTCGATGCGGACGAACATCGAAGCGGTCGCGAAATCTAGCGGGTGACTTGAACCCGCGTAAAAGTATCGATATTTCAACCCTGCCATCATGTCGAAAGTGCGTGTCTGAAGAATCCGCTGAAGTACCAGATAGCTTTTCCGGCTTACCCCAAATTGATACCTTTTCCTCTGGTCCTTCCAATCAATCTCAACAACGGCAAAATATTGCTCGTTCTTTTCAAACGCTCGAATGAACTCCGGCATTCCGTCGTGGTTATCACGCATCGCTAAATTTTGGCTATTCGAAGGATGACCCTTGCGATTCGGTCGCGTTTCACCTCAAACCCGATGCCCAGGCTCTCTAGGACACTAGAGTCTCAGTGATCTCAATAGCTCATCCCGGCTAATTTCGTGATGCCGGGAAATGTCGCCGAGAATTCCGGCGAGCGTTCCAATCTTTATGGGATCGTGCGCGGGAATCGTTATATGGTGTTCGCCCCTGATTGTCGTTGTCAATCGAATATGACTTCCGGATTGGCGTGTTATTTCATACCCAAGTGCCTTCAACGCCTTGGCGAGCGATAAACCGCTGATATCTCGAGGGAGCTTCATGCTGCCAAGACTTCCTCAGTGACAAAATGAAGCCGAATGATTTTCGGTTTGACATCGGGTTCGAAATGACAATCGACCGCGTCTCGAATGTTGGTCCTCAGATTTTCGACGGTCTCGCCTTGGGCGAAGACAGATTCACCCAATGCTCTCGCGTTAAACCCGCCTTCGACATCTTCCTCGACCAGAAAAATTATCTCGTTCATAGTTCCCCATTTTTAAGTATACGCGAAGTTCGTACTTTGACTTCCTCAACCCTGTTGCTCTTGACATCAAACCCGATTCCCGGGCCGTCGGGGGCCTTGATGGTTCCTTCTGGACTGACCTCTACCGCTGGTTCGATGATGTCTTCGTGCCAGTAGCGTTTTGAGGCGGAGACGTCGCCGGGCATTGTGTAGCCGGCGAGGGTTGAGATGGCGATGTTGTGGGCACGGCCGATGCCGCTTTCGAGCATACCGCCGCACCAGACAGGCATTCCGGCTTCGCGGCAGATCTTTTCTATCATCATTGACTGCGTGTGCCCGCCGACGCGGCCGTTCTTTAGGTTGATGATCTTGCCGGACTTGAGTTCGATCGCCTTGCGGGCGTCCTCCGGCGATTTGATCGGCTCGTCGAGACAGATGGGCGTTTTGATCTCCGCTTGCAGCTTAGCGTGGTCGATAATGTCGTCGTGCGGCAGCGGCTGTTCGAGCATCATCAGATCGAATTCGTCGAGCGACTTGAGCTTATCGATATCCGCCAGGGTATATGCCGAATTCGCATCGGCCATCAGCAATATGTCGCCGAACTCAGCCCGAACGGCCTTGATCACATCGTAATCCCACGACGGCGAGATCTTGATCTTGATGCGTTTATAGCCTGCCTCGACCTCGACGCGGATCTTCTCAAGAAGCTGAGCGATAGAATCCTGAATTCCGATCGAAACGCCGCATTCGATCACCTGATTGACGCCGCCCAGATGCCGCCAGAGCGGGACGCCGAGCTTCCTTGCCTCAAGGTCCCAGCACGAGGTCTCGATTCCCGACTTTGCCATGCGGTGCCCGCGGGCCCATTTCATCAGATTCCAAACATCGGCGGCCGAATCGACCTCTTTCCCGACGACCATCGGCGCAAGGATCTTTTCAGCCGTCACCCACGCCGAATCCGTCCATTCTTCCGAATAACCAGGAGACTCGCCGCAGCTTATCTCGCCCCAGCCCTCGGCCCCGTCCGCATCCTCCACGCGCACTAAAATGATCCGGCGTTCATACGTCCGCCCAAAACTCGTCTCAAAAAAATGAACAAGCGGAAGTTGGATTTCTGTAAGTTCGATTGACTGTATATTCATGATAGCGGGCAGTAATCAAAGGTTATTAATTGCCGCCTTCAATTTCAATTGCGGGGCCGGATTATCACTAATTTTTTCGAAATCTTCTATGCGACCCGTTTCATGCTTTGGAATGCGCCGGTGGCTTTTATAGTTATGGTCACTTCGCTTTGACTGCGGTTTCGCCAGAACCAGCCGTGGCTGCCGTCGAATTGAGCAACCAGTGCCCCACTGTCGCCTTCGGCCGCCGTACCTTTCTTATAGCTAATGAACTCATTGGCAGCATTGTCACCATGCAAGTCAAAATTGACAGGCCCGCCGTTCGCCGTCCACTGAAAATCAACCGCGGCACCCTTTGCCATCTCTAGTTTTATCTCTGCTCCATCGCCCGGTTTGAGCGTTACGGTCATTTCGTCGGTTCGGGTCGCAGAACTATCCGTGGTCACCGTTGGAACGGTAGACGTAGATGCCTGGTCTGGTATAGATGCCTCGCCTGAGGTTCGCTGAGCGTTTTCGGCTTCTGTCGCTTTTCGGGCTTCCTCTGCAAGCGAGATTTTGATCTCGCCCATTTGTGTTAGACCGATCACGCGCCCGATGCCTGTCGGATCGATGCCGTACTCGGACGGCAGAACAATCGCGACCAATAGAACGACGGCGACGATGACCGCGATGATCGTCGAACGAAGTAATTGACCGCTGGTCGGCAATTCGGCACGATTCGGGAGGTCTGTGTTATACATATTTTTTATTTAGGCGGCAAAGTAACCTGTCAATTGATATCCAACCAACACGAATCCGGCGATCATCATTAAGACATTTACGGTATAAGCGTGCTTCAAAAAGCTGTCCGTTTTCCGCCAATAGCTTATAACGATCAAGATGGCGGCAAGAGCGAGAAGTTGGCCGATCTCAACCCCTACGTTGAATGCCAGCATGTTCGGTATCAGCCCGTCACGCGAGATCTCATATTCCTGGATCTTCGTCGCCAGTCCGAAACCGTGAAAAAGTCCAAAGACGAGGGTGGCGACTTTGGTATTAGGCTGTACCCCAAACCATCGCTGGAACGCTCCGACATTGTCGAGTGCCTTATAGACCACCGAAAATCCGATTATTGCATCGATCAGATAGCTATTAATGTTGGTGCCGAAATAAACGCCCATCAACATCGTCACCGAATGGCCGATCGCAAAGAGGCTTACATAAATGCCGATATCCTTAAGCTTATATAAAAAGAAGATCACGCCAAGCAAGAACAAGATATGGTCATATCCCGTGAACATATGCTTGGCTCCGAGGTAAACAAAAGGCATCAGATGCACGCCTGAGATTTCCTGTATGTAGCCCTTGTCGCCCTCGGCAACTGCGTGAGCATAGCCATCGGCCGCATGCAGTAATAAGACCAACAGCCCGACAAACGCCCAGCGAATCTCAAAAAACAATTTTTCGACCCTGATCTTGACCATAAAACTCGGAGACGTGACCCCACAACCTAATACAATGTGAGTAAAATATACGAAACGAAAGCTCAAGCGATCCTACGCCGAGTGTCCGACCGTCCCGCCAGTTGTCTTTCGTCGATCAATGCCCCCAAAAACTCCACCTCCGCTAGCCCTTAGTGTAACAACAACGATTCTATTCGATGACCTCAAACTGAACATACTGTATCGCAGTATTTTGTTTACCTTTCGCGTTATTGTCCCTCACAACGATCTCTAGAATGTAGTCGCCGACTTCCATTTCCGAACCCAGGCTCAGTGCGGCCATAAGGTTTATGGCCTTGGGGTCGCTCTGACCCTTCATTTCTATCGGGACCGATCTTCCTTCAAATTTGACCTTGTCATCACGGAAGAGTCTGGTCGTTGAAGTTAGATCAGGAGCACGGCCGGCGGTTGTTCTCGCGTTGTAGATCATCAGGCCATATGACAAAACGGTTCCGCGTTTAAACTGCCGAAGTGGCGTGTCAGAAAGCGGATTGCTGTCCCTTCCAACCGTTGTCGCAGATGTCTGCATTAATTGCCATGTGTTAAAGGAATGTTTTCCAACGCTACGCCGGAGAGCGTCAAACGACTTTTTTTAAGGTTCGGAACTTCGACAAATTGATTAGCTGAACCGACGCTGTTTGACCGCGTGTCACGGATCGCGATACGAAGTTGGTAGGCACCGGGCTTTTTCACCGGGAAGGAAAGGTCATACACAAAACCTTTTTCAATAAACCGCTGATACATCTCAGGGCTCAGGTCGATCTTGTATCACTTAGCAAGCTGATCGACCGGGATGCCATTGTCCCCAAAGCCGACCGCGATTATCTCGAATACACCTTCTTTCGTTCCGTTGGGCCCGTCAGTAAAAGTAATATCGCGGGCATCGACGTGCATGAGCGATCTGATGAACGAACCGCGCCTTGTTTCATTCCCGAAGAGCGCGTTCAGCCGGACCGTTATCTCATTCGCTGCAAACGGAGAAGTAAGCGCGTTCATTAGCTTCTGTTCGCCCGTCATCTCCGGCCGCGTCCGGGCTTCGTCACTTACACCAAAAAAGCCGCTTCGGTGGCGCACTACCGCTCCCGGCCGCGACACTTTGATCTCCAGATTGTTGAACCGACGCAGTTTTAGATCGAACGTCTCTTCATCGGGTATGTAACCGATCAAATAATAACTCTGGTCATCGAGGATCTTGCGTATGCCCCCCGAAAGGTCGTTGTTGTTGATGATTGCAAACCCTCCGGTCTGCTTCGCCAGATACTGAAGCCCAGCCTGAGTTTTGAACAAACGGTCGTTCCTATCGGCGATCTCGCTTTCGATCTCCGATGCTGAACGGCCGGATGTGTTATCAGCAGCGGTCAACCCCGTCACCTGTAAGCCCCGGGCATCCATCGTGTAAACGACCACCGATGCCCTATTCGCCTGATCGACCAACCGCCGTAGCGCTTGCATGACCCGGCCGGATTCTTTGAACCCCAGGGCATCTGTCGAGAAAAGGTTAAAGCCATCGGACAAAAGCATGATGGATTTGCGACCCGGCAGGTCCTGCATGCCGCGGACGATATAATTGATCGCGCCGAGTGTCCCTGTTGCAAAGACACTTTCCCTAAAGTCCTGAAATTCCCGATCAATTCCTTCTTTCGTTCGTTCACCTGCCTGTGGCTCCTCTGCCTCCGGCTCGCCCGTATCCGGCTTCGCCTCGAGCGACGCAAATGCCCCGATCGAACTCGAGCCCGCCGAGTTCCACTTCACGCGCTCGATCGCTGCGTACAAATGCCGCTTGTCTGTCGTGAATTGCTGAAGTGCTCCGATCCCTGACCCTGTCCGAATGATCGCAACCAGGTCGCCGGGCTGCATCTGTTCGTCAACGAACTTTCGAAGGGCGCGACGAACGAAATGTGTGCTTTCGAATGAAAGGGTCAGGTCATCAACGACCAGTGCGATCGTTCGTCTCACTTGCTCAGGTCGGACCGGTGCAATTGGTATGTTGGTCGTGGGTGTTGCTCCGCTGGCTTCCTCCCTTTCGATGACGCTCGAGACGAAAGAAAAATTACTTGGAATCTGCTTTTTTCCGTTCTCGAAGATCTCGATCTCATCAGGCCGAAGGTCTCGTATGATGTTCCCTCGCCGGTCCGTGACCGTGACATCGATCTGGACCAGGGTGGTAGAGATCTTGACCACCTCGCCGTCGTCGACCGGCGGCGGAGTCGGGCTCGCTTGCTGTGCCTGAGCACTGGTCGCAAACAGGCCGGTAACGATCAACAGGTGGGCGAATAGCGATGTAGTTTTAAACATTGGTGTTATTTCTCTTGGGGAAGAGCTTGAAACGGAACCGATAGATTTTGCTATTATAAGTGGAGATGCCGGAAAAAAGGAAGCTTTTCTTGGACATTGCGATTTCTGCTTTTCGCATCCTATCGTTCGGAGAATCAAATCAAATGCACTCAAAATTGTCATACTATACTTTCTCGGCCTTTATTCTCCTTTTGTTTACGTTGAGCTGTTCGGCGCAGCCTGCGGCGGATATAAACGCGCTCGAATCGATGCGGGCGATGACCAAAGGCGGGCGTCTGCCGGCCGAATCTGTGGTTCAGGATATCGAACGGCGGTATGCAGGTACGCAGATCGGCGCTCTGGCTCGATTGCTTCGTGGACGCATTCGTTTCGAGAACAAAGATTTTCGCGGGGCGGCGGTCGTTCTGAACACGGACGAGATCGCGAAGCTCACAAATGTCGGCGACTACGCACTGTGGCTTCGCGGGAAGGCGATGCAGAGCGACGGAGACCACGCCGGAGCGATGTCGCTATTTGAGCAGCTGACCCGGGAATATCCGGATTCGCTTCGGGTAACGGCGGCTCGGCTGAGCTGGGCAGAATCCTTGATAGCCGCCGGCTTACAATCGGACGTTCCAGACATTTTATCCATTCCAAACCAGGCACACTTGCCGGAATCTTTGTTGCTTACGGCCCAGTCCTACGAAGCATCGGGCAACACCGCCGAAGCCAATCGTTTCTACCGCCGGGCATATCTATACGGCGGAAACGGCACTGCGGCCAAAGATGCGGAAGCGAAGTTAAAAGCTAATGGCGTTGACATGGTCGCCGCGCTTGGCGACATCGACGCCGAAGAGCGAAAGCTCCGTGCCGACCGATTGCTCGCGATGGGAGCCGCCTCGCTCGCATTCGATTCTTACTCAAACTTCCTTACCAGGCACCCGGAAGCTGTCACGCCGGAAATACATCTCAGCCGTATGAAGGCCGCAGTCCGGGCGAACGATCCGCTGAAAGCACAGGCCGCATTCAACGCGATGCCCGCCGCTATGGAAGGCCGCAATCAGGGCTACCGTGACCTTGTTAACGCCTACGCCAAGGCAAAACAATGGCCGCGTGCACGGGCCGTCGCCGATGAGATGCGACAGGCATATCCGCAAAGTCCGCTGACCGTAAAAGCTTGGGTCGAAGCAGGTTATGCCGCTCGCGATGCCAAGAACCGCGGCGAAGAAACACATTTCCTGCGAACCGCATTGATCAATTATCCGGCCGCGCTAGAGGTTGCCGGAGCCCAATTCGAGCTTGCATGGCTCGAACACGAATCGAAAGACCACGCCCGCGCTTCCGATCTGCTGATCGAACACCTCGCCCGATACGCTGACAAGGATACGTCGAATCGCGGCAAAGCGGGTTATTGGTCCGCCCGCAACTCGGAACTCGCGGGCCGCATCGCCGAGGCTTGTGCTCTCTACGATGCCGTCGTTTATCGTTACGGTGCGAATTGGTACGGGCACATCGGCCTCGAACGGCTGACGGCGCTTCGCGGTCGCGGCCAGTGTCAGTCGCCGCCAAATTTTCCCGCAAGCTCGTTAGTTCCACAGGCGGCTGCGAACCTTAAGTCCGTTACGGTCGCTCCGGAAGTCGCCGGCCCGAAAGAGCTCGAACGCGCCGAAAAGAGCGAACAGCTAAGCACGGTCGGGCTGTTCGACTGGGCGATAGATGAGCTGAAGGATGCACAGAAGACGGCCCAGAATTCGCCGAAGATCAACCTCACCCTCGCAAAGCATTTTCAAATGAAAGGCGATAACGTCAATGCCCTTCTCGCTTTGGCAAAGAGCTATCCTGATTACGCACAGATGTTTCCGGAGGAAATGGGCCGCGACGAATGGACCATCTTTTATCCGCATATGGCATGGGACCAGGTCTCGAAATGGGCGAAACACAGAAATCTGGATGTCTACCAAGTCGCGGGTCTCATCCGCCAGGAATCTATCTTTAGCCCGTCTGCCCGTTCGTCGGCAAACGCCTATGGCCTTATGCAGCTCTTGCTGCCGACCGCCCAAATGATGGCCCGCAAACACGGCGTAACGGCCCGCGTCGCGACCGGAAGCGACCTCTATCAACCGGCTCTGAACATAGAACTCGGAACCGCCTATATGCGTGAACAACTCGATAAATACGGCCGTGTCGAATACATGGCGGTAGCCTACAATGCCGGTCCCGGCCGAGTGGTCACCTGGCGGCGGACGCTGCCAATGGAGATGGACCTATTCGTCGAAGCCATCCCGTTCCGCGAAACCCGCGGCTACGTCCAGGGCATCATCCGCAACACCGCCCAATACCGCCGGCTCTACGACGAGAACGGAAACTTCAAACCAAACGTCGGCTCAAAGCCGATTCGCACCGCCATCGACACCAAACCTCGGGAACAATTCGCCGCCGAGTTTCCTGAGGTCGTTTTAGAACATGGCAAGAGTTCCGAATGAAATTCTTGCAATGCAATGGGTAAAATCGTTATCCAAGGCAAATTCAGAGCAGTTTTAACGTCAACTGGGGAATAAGGGGAAAATTCGAAAGGAGCTTATGAACAATGAGACAAATATCTCGCGTAGCGCTTTTTCTTCTGGTTTCCGTACTTCTCTCAGCCCAAACCTATTCCCAAAGGCCAACATGCGATCCGGTAATGAACGTCGATTCTGTTCTAAATGCGGTTAAGGCAGGCGGTGGTTTTGGCATGAGCAGCTTCTGGGTTGATTGCCGTCCCGGCACGGAACCGGGCGTATCCGGCCGATCCGAATACCACCCGTATAACGGAAAGAAATTTGAAACGCATCTAATGAGCTCAAACGGCGCAACCATAAATAAGTTTGTTTGGTATGGAAGGTTGGCGAGTTGGAGGATCGAGTTTGACCGATACGAGATCGAAGGTGGCCGAGACGCGTTGAAGCCCGTTGGCGCCGGTTCGTATGTGATCGATTTCGTTGACGACGGCCGTTCGGTCTACAAATTTCCGTTTTCCATAAAGACAAAGGAAAGTGCTGATAAGTTCAATCCCCAAACGCTCTATCTTCTGGACGGCCCATGGCGCGGAAGAGGAACGTTGACCGCTTCGACACCTGAATCAAACCCTATATTCTATTTCTGGCTCCGCGATTCAGATGAACGTGCCGACGCCCGCCGCCGTCAAATACCGTATAGCTTAAAATTGATCCGAGACCGTGACCGGGCGACGATCGCCGAATCGGACGAAGGCTCGATCTCACTCGACCATCAGTGGTACAACTCACGGCTGACGCTTTCCAAACCGACCTCGACAGCGAACAACACGAGAGTCCTATTTAAGCTTAGCGATATTCTCGACACTAGCGGAGGATACACGCTCGAACTTTCGCTCGACGGGCGAACACATTCAACTTTCAAACTTGATGTGCGGAACCGAAGGGTCAACGGCCAAGATGTCCCGGCCCGGAGCTTCCGCCTTCCGATAACCGCAGGCAAATAGTTACCCGTTGCCTGCAATTTCACGATCCGAATCAGTAGAGGACCGGTGCCCGGTTAATGATTATCGGATGAACCATTTAATCAAGGAGTATTCACTACAAAGCGTTTGTCGAGAGTCGGCTTCGGTTTTGGTGGATCAGATCCCGGAACAACCCGCCAAAGGGATGTCTCAAACTCCTCACGCGAACCGGCCATCACGACCGTGATTCGGTCCGCCGGGAACCTGCGGAATCGAATGTGGTTTCTAAACAGTCGTTCGCGGGCGATCGCATCGCGGCCACCGCGATCGCGTCCGCTATAAATATGGACAACACCCTGATCTTGAGGATTATTCTGTAATTCCACGAGGAAGTTATCCATCCTCGCTCGCAGATCGCCATTTGGCAATGTTCCGAACTCATCGATGAACACCGGTTCGACCCGAAAAAATGCTTCGGAAGAAAAGCGGTTCGTGCATGGCATCGGCATCTCGGGTACCTCGAGAAAGGCAGTTACGCGCGAACCCGGCCCGTTCGTTTCCTTAACGGTGATCCCGTCGGCACTGCGTTTGATAATATCACCGCCGACGACACGCCACCTGATGTCCTTTTCCAGGCCGGGCTGGAAGTTAATCTTAAAATCGATAGTCTTTTCCTCATATTGGAAGGGCATCGCGCTGAGCTCAACTGCGGGACACTCGATCTTCTCTGACCTCTCGTATTCCGGCGAGGGCTGTGGGTCATCCGCGGTCTTTGCGGCGATCCAGACTTCGATCGACTCTTTCTCACGAAGACCGCCGTCAAGGATCGTAGGTGAGCCGATACTTGGAGCGTGGCCCAACAACCATCGGAACTCCTCGGCGACGTTATTCCGCCAAGGGCTACTAACTTGCGAGATCTGCGCATTATATCCGATCAAGATCAACCGCTTGCCGCGTTCGACCAGCATTCGCTTCTTAACGCGTTCGGCCTTTGTTCTCAATGCCTGACTTCGGAAGCTGCCATACCGATCACCCTCGATCTCAAATTCGTCGAACTTATGGGCGACAGGCTTCGGCTGTCCAGCGATGGCAAGAGCCGCCATAAACGTGAGACCGGCAAATAATATGAATTTCATGCTCGCATCGGGTATTTTCACATTCATAATTGAAGTCTATCCCGAAATGAGGATTGGTACACATGGCCTCAACGATAAAGAAATCGGCTTGCCACATGGCGTCTACTGCACCACAAACCGTATGGGCTCTTTCACCGCTCGGGCCTCGGGGTTGTAGTAATCGTAAACGGCCGAAGCCGGTGTTTGCGCATTTATGCCATACCGCGGACGGAATTTTAGGTTAAATTTCGTTCCGCCGGCGCGGGCCCACATATAAACGACTACACGATCGGGCAACACGTCGTAACGTGAGAAACTCCGGTCGGTCTCCATTGCTTCTTTCAGCGCTTCGCGGCTGACGTCGGCACCTGGCGGTGTCCCGATCTCGGCAAGCAGCATCCCATAGCCCTGAAATCCGACTCGCTCTGCCCTGACGGCACATGTTATCTCGTCCATAATGGCCGCGGTCGTTTTGTCGCAATTTACGTCCAGCTCCACCGCGCGTGAGTCATTGACGTTGCGGTTTGCCGACACCGAATCATTCCAATCGATATAGTGCCCGGCAACGACGTTTGCCATCAATGGTATACCGGCCTCGCCAGCTATCTCGATCACATTTGCCCCGGTTGTCAGCTTACGGGTAACATCAACGATGATAGGCTCAAGCCGATCGGCCGGCACTATCTGCTTTGAGACCTCTTCGCCGTTGAGCCTTACCGTCATCTCGCTCTGATTCGGCATTTCGGCCTTCGCCATCACGGCAAGGAACGTATCGAGAACATTGACGGTCGTCTGCGTCGAATACCAAACGCCATGGCGATCCTTATTCCTAAATAGAAAGAGGATCGCACGCGAAAGCAGTTCGGTACGTTCGGTGTCGTTGCCTTGCAAGCGAGCGAGGAACTGAGCGGCAAGTGCCGTCGTCTCGACCCGGCCTGTTCTGCCCCAGCCGCCAAATGGGGTGTTTGTTTCCAGATTCCAATAGGCGGCACCGGCTTCGTCTTTCGCCAGTCCAATGAGCCGGCCGGCTACTGCCTCGGCACCTGCAATGTCGTTCGTATCAAGTGAGATCAGGCCGAGCAGAGCGAGTGTAAATGGCTCATCGATCTCGGCATTGCGACCGTGAAGATAGCCGATGCCTTTCTTAAGGGATGCAGCCAAAGCTTCGCTCTGCGGGATCTGGGTCTCATTCTCACCGGATTTCATTCCAGCCTGCATCGCCAGCGAACGGGCGACGTATGTCGTCATCATTTTCGCCCGGCGTTCGTTTTGCGTTTGCTCCCAAGAGTAGCTGACGTTCCAGCTCCCGTCCGCCTTCTGCTGGCTGATCAGCCATTTCTCGGCACGTTCGATCACGCCGCGGTCAACCGCAATGTGCCCGCCGGCATCCCGCAGAAACCTGACAGCATACGCCGTAAGCGCGATGTCAGCAGTACTCCGTCCGCCCCAGTAGGTAAAACCGCCATCCGCCGCCTGATATCCGACAAGGCGTTCGATACCGCGCATAAGATTACGCATTGCGCGGCGACGGAGCGGCGTGTCTTCCTTGACGAATTTAACGATCATCAGGTTTGGGTACGTGGATGAAATCGTCTGCTCGCCGCAGCCGTATGGCCGCTGGAGCATGCCCTCGACCGATTCCGTAACGTGGGCGAAAAGGTTTGGATAGATCTTCACCTCTGCCCGTTGCGTTCCCGGGAGCGCGTTCGCCGGAAAGTCGGCAGAAAACGTTCCGTTGCCGGAGAAATATTTCGATTCGGTGCGGACGATCTCTTCGCCGTCGGGTCGGACGGTGACCGGTTTTTCGATCGCGTCAGATTCGCTCTGAGCGATCGCCGTCACGCGTTGTTTGCCGTCCTTCACCGCACGGATCGCTCGGTAGCCGAAGACGGCGTTCTCCGTCTCATCTGACGGCACCTCTATATCGCGCCGGTCAGTCGCGAGAAACGAGAACCAATCGGCCGTGTCCATCGTGACGCCGACCTTCTGCCGCGTTTCGGTGTAATTTCGGATCTGCACCGGTAGCGAGATCTCATCGCCTTCCGTCAGAAACCGCGGCGGGTCGAGATCGGCAAAGAACGACTGGAACGCGGTCACCTCTTTTTCGGCTACACCGACCTTGCCGTCGCGGGTCGATGCGATGGTGTAAACCTTCCACGTCGTGATGTTGTCCGCCATCTTGAAATTGAGTTCGGCAAGCCCGTTCAGGCCGGTGATCAGCTCCGGATTCCAAAGCAAAGTTTCGGGAAAATACTGACGAAGTCGCGGCGTTGAAAGCTGCTCCTCCTGTGCGGCCGCGGCTCCCGGTTGAAGCTGTAGCAATGCGGGCGGGTCGCGGGCGATGAGTGGAAGGTCGAGAATTTGCCTCGAAGACCTTTGGCCGCTTATCGAGGCATCCGTAGTATTAATAACACTCTCGGCCCCCGCTGAAACTGAAACAACTTCTGAAACACCCCCGATGTTTAACGTTATATCCAGATTAGTCGTCGTCCCCGCTGACACCGGAATGCCGTTGATAACGGTTCTCGTGAATCCCGGGGCCTCGGCCGAGACGGTGTATTTCCCTGCCGACAGCCCAACGATCAGAAAACGACCGGCATCGCTCGACGTGACACTTCGGCTTTGGCTTGTTGCATCATTCGTCGCCGTCACGGTCGCTCCCGCAATGACAGCTCCGTTCGGGTCGGTAACGGTGCCGGCGATCGAACCCGAATTTTTGTCATCGCCCGGTTCCGTAAACTTCACCAATTTGATTATCGGTTTCTCGTCGTCTTTGCTCCGTTCGGAAAGGACGTGGACGACTTGCGTGAGCGTAAAGTCGCGCCACGTTCCCTCTTTGCCATCTTCGCCAACCGAGCGGATCGTGAAGCTGATGACCTCTTGCGTTACCGGGGTAAGGGTCTGTTTGTCTACAAAGCCTTCGACGCCATATTGTTGGACGCGCTCGGTCGTGACCCGATTCCAAGGCCGCGAATATTGGCTGGCAACGACATAAAGCGGGCGGCCATAACCGTCGCGAAGAGCGTCGAAATCGATCCCCGCCAACGCCAGCGACGCCTTGAATTCCTCAATCGTCATCGGGATCCTTTTGACCTCTCGCTGTGCCGCTGCGATCTTTTGCTCGATCGAATCGAAATAGTCGATCCGATTCGTCCAGACCGTAAAATCATCACCTCTCCAGGAATACTGGTCTCTCTTACCGTCCCGCCCAAGGCTTCTGATCGTTATTGTGTAATTACGTCGCTCGGCACCGAACTCGACCTCGTATGGCCGGCCATAAACGTCAAGCAGCTCGTCCACGCCGAGTTCGCGAAGCAGCGTTTCGCGGTCGCGAATGAATCCGCCACTGCGTTCATGAAAGTTCTTGACGACGTTGTCGATCTTTAGCCCTTTCGGCGTGAAATACTTGAAGTTTATTTTCTCGATCTCGAAGTCATCCGCGTTCTCGGGCTTCTTGTCAGGCCCGTTCGACAGTAGCCGAACGAATGCGTTTTCTTTCTCAACGCCGAACTGCGTACGATAGCGGATACCCCACGGGTCGCGGACCAATGCGAATTCAATGTCTTTTGTCCGGAGCATTTTGACCAGCGACGCTTCATCTGCTGGATACTCGCCTCCGGTGGCGTCAAATACCGAACGCAACGCTTTGGTCACCATTTCCGCCTGCGGCCTGTAGTGGTTGACGAATGAGTACTTGGCGTCAGCAAGCAGGTTGTCACTGAAGAAAACGCTCGGGCGATAGCGGGCGTCGGCCAGCAAAACCTCGGCAACAAGCTGCATTTCTGCGGAGATCGGCCTAGTCAGGTCGAGGTCGCGAATGTCCTTTATGTTCACCCGGCCGATGCTGTTGCCATAACCAAGCCAGCCGAGATAGTTGCTCATCATCGAGCCAAATTCCGTATCGGTCCGGACACGGTGCTCGACGGCGGTGTCGACGATCGCAACGCCGAGAGCGCTCTCCGCTGGCCCGCCCGCCGCGTCCGTCACGCCGAACGTCAGCTTCGCGTTCTCGCCGGGCTTGTAGATGGCTTTACCGAAGGTTGCTTCGACCTTCAGGTTTTGCTTGACAGGATAGATCACCTGACGGACCGATCGGACGATCTCGTCATCCTCGGTCTCCGGTTCGTCATAAGCCACGATCTTTATCTCGCCTTGGAACTGTGGATCGTATGGCACGGTTAACCTGCCGCGGCCATTTCGCAGTTCGACATCGAAACCGATCAATACCGTCCAGCCGCGGACGATGTCGACCCGCGTCGCGCCAGTCGGCTTTGTAGAAAGCACATCGACCTCGATCGGCTCACCCGGCTTCAGGATCGACCGCACGGCCGTAACCCGGAGCGCGTCATCGTCCTCATCATCGAACTCGACGCGGCGGCCTTCAGTACCAATCTGGCTTTTATCGTCCTTTGCGGAGATGCGGAGGTAAACGCTCTCATCAAGTTCGTCGGCCTTCTTCACGCGAAACTCGGCTTTTGCGACACCTAGCGAATTTGTCCGCGTTCGGTGCATCGTTCGAAAGTCGCCATACGCGTCCGAGCTACCGCGGATCTCAACGTCACATTCAGCAGGCGTTCCGTCGGCATAGAACGCGGTAACATAGCCTACGACAGGAAGCTCCGAATGCGGGTTGTCCTCAGCAACGGTGAAATAAACATGAATCGGCTCGCTCGTAAGCCGAATGTCGAATCGTCGCTGCTCGGTGCGGTTTGTCGTCGGGTCAGTGAAATAAGCGGCTAAGCTCACGTCACGGTACTTGCTCCAGTCACGGGACTTTAACTCGGCGAAGCCATCTGCGAGCACATAGCGGGCGATGAATTTACCATCGGCATCGGTCTCGCCTTCGAAGACCTGACCTTCGTCGATGTCGTACTTCTGTTCGCGCCAGTTCCATTGCCGATCTTTCTCTTCGACCACGCGGACCTTTCCCTTGGTTACCGGTTTGCCAAAGAGGTAATCGGCACGGATCACGAGCTCGGCCACCGTGTCGGCCGGAAGATAATATGGCTTGTCCGCGTCGGCTCTCACGGCGAAATTGGGCAGGTCGTATCGCGAGATCTTCAGGTTCTGATAGCCGATACGTTCGCCGTATTCGTCGCGGACGATTATCGTATAGCGTCCGAATTTGGCGTTTGGCGGAATGTTCCACGCAGTCGCGGCTACACCGAACTCTGAGGTCGTCAGCTTTTGGCGAAAGACCACCGTTTCCTCTTCGTCCTCGATGCGAAGATCGACCTCACGCCCGGCCGCGATCGTCTTGCCCACAACGCCTTCCAGGTAAATGCCGCGAAGGTTTATGGTCTGCTCAGGCTGATACAACGCTTTGTCGGTCATCATTAGGAATTCGGAACGCGTCAAGACACTTTCGAGGTCTTCGGTCGCCTCGCGTACCATCCCGTTTTTTCTTCCGATAACCTCGATCTCGCCGTTATCGTCAAAGGCTGTGTTCGACGGGATCACAAATTCCAGCATCGCCTGCCCGGCATCGTCCGTCACGGCTTCGGCCTCGATCTCCATCTCGTCATCGTCGCTGTCTACCCGTAGGGCAAGCACTAGCTTGGCCGCAATATTCACGCCGCGGACCGGCCTTCTCGTAAATGGATTGATGGACAAAACACGAACGCGGTAGACCATTCCGGACATCACTTCGGACGAGGCGGAAACGCGAAGTTCGAAAACGTCATCGATCATCTGCGAAAGCGAGATGGTTCCCCATGCAGTGCCGATGCGATAGCGGAGCCGGTGCCAAACCAGGTCTTCGTCATCAGAAACCAAGCCCTCAGACGGCAGCGCAAATTCCAACCGCTGTTTTCCGCGCGACAGATTGACGTTCTGTTTGGTCGCGGCAACGACCGTGCCCGAGGTGTCCACCAACTCAACGGTCGCCGGAACCTCGCCGGCACGGCCCCGGTTGTGGGCCGAAAGGTTGACGGTCAAGCCATCGCTGCTGATAGCGGCCGTCGAATTTTTTTCATCGATCGTTTGCCCCGCCGCCGTCAGGGCGCAGATCAGACATAGAAAAGCCATTGGGAAGAGCCGAACTTGCATTCCAGATTACCTCAGATTGTTTGTCACTTGCCGTAGCCGAAAGACCTTCGGCCAAATGCTTTTTCGCGTGGTGTTTGCGAACTTGCCCCGTGTGATGCGGTGACTTTTCGGATTGGTTGCTTTTTGTGGAAAAAGATTCCGGAAGTTGAACTAGGGAGAATTAGCCGAGGGCGGCGGCCTCCAATTATCCGGGCCGCCGCTCCCGTTGGTTTATAGATTCCTCAAAACGAAGTCAGTCATCATTGTGTACATGTGGTGCTGTTGTGCCTGGTTCACGATGCCGTGGCGTTGGGTCGGGTACAGCATAAGCTCAAACTGCTTGCCGTGCTTTTGCAGTTCGTTGACGAGCTGGATCGTGTTTTGTTGATGGACGTTGTTGTCCATGATGCCGTGAATGAGCAGCAACTTCCCGCTCAAGTTTTTCGCGGACTTGATCACCGATGTACGCTCATAGCCGGCCGGGTTATTCTGCGGCGTCTGCATAAAGCGTTCGGTGTAGATCGAATCGTAGAGTGCCCAGTCCGTCACTGACCCGCCGGCGATGCCCATCTTGAAACTCTTGCTGTTCGTTAGTGCATAGCTCGTCATAAATCCGCCGTAACTCCAGCCCCAGATCCCCAGACGGTCGCCATCGACATACGGCAGCGATTTTAGATAATTCACACCGTCCTCGATGTCGCGGAGTTCGAGCAGGCCCATCTGCTTGTAAACAGGCCACGTCGACTTTTCTCCTTTCCCGCTGGCCGTCCGGTTGTCGAGGACCCAGATGATGTAGCCTTTCTGCGCGAGCATCTGGTGCCACATATACCGGTTGCCGCCCCACGAATTGCGCACTTGCGGCGCATGCGGGCCAGCGTAGGTGTATTGCAACACGGGATATTTCTTAGACGGATCGAAGTTCGGCGGTTTGATCATCACAGCTTCCATCTCGAAACCGTCGCGCGTCTTGACCGTCATATATTCCGGCTCACCGAGCGCAAATTCGTTCAGCACGGCGACCTGATTTTCATTGATCAACCGTTCGACGCGGCCGTCCGAGCGGAACAGACGCTGCTGCGGCGGCGTGTTCACATCGCTCCAGTTATGAACATAGTGTGTGAACGTTTTATTGAACGAAGCCGAATGATTTCCCTCGCCATTCGTCAATCGCTGGATCTCGCCGCCGCGTAGCGGCACGCGGTAAACATTCTCTGCGGTATGGCTTGCAGCCGTTGCTGAAAAGTACGCGAATTCCTCTTGCGGGTCGATGCCGTAAAAGCTGCGCACTTCCCAATCGCCGTCCGTTAATTGGCGGATCAGGCTGCCGTTGGCATTGTAATGATAAAGATGTTTCCAGCCGTTGCGTGCCGATTGCCAGACTGACGATCCATCACGCAGGAATTCCGGATTGTCGTAAACTTCGACCCATGCGGGCGTCGTTTCGGTGAAGAGCTTTCGCGTCTTGCCGTCGAGCGTCGCTGCATTTACGTCCAGATAGGTCTGCTCGCGGTTGAGCGCCTGAAAGATCACTTCCTGGCTGTTCGGCGTCCACGCGACGCGGCCGATCAGCACGTCGTCCGGCTTATAGGCACCGAGATTTACGAACTTAACATTGTCGCCGATCCGCTGAACTCCCGCTGGCAGACGATCGCCCACGCCGGGAATGCGCCCAACGGCAGGAACGATCGATGTTTTCGTGACGTCCGCGATCCCCAGTTGAACAAGCGGGTTCGGGTCGCCGGCTTTCGGATAACGAGTTTTTTCGAGTTTTGGATCGTTAGACACTTCATTGGAAAGAACAAACTCCGGCACC
>JBGTKY010000008.1:0-22493 GCA_041744395.1 Pyrinomonadaceae bacterium
CCCAGTTTCACGCGAGATCGATGCCATCGTCTGACCCGATAAATATTTCCTTACTACCTCTTTCTTGAACGCCTGATCATACTTGTTTCTCATTCACTTATTCTAAGAGATTTTTCCGTCCCGTTTCATTAGACCCTTCCACAACAGCCGCCGCCGCTGTTGCCGCCGCCGGGCAGAGTGCGATACAAGCACCTGCCGCAACTGATCCCGCCGCTAATGCGCCGACCAGCTTTCCTTTATTTATGCCTTGCTCGCCGATGCTGTTCCGGCCGAAAATCAGCGCGTTACCCTCATCGCTCAGGTCGTCGTAGCTCGTCCGCACGTACGTCCCGGCGACATTGCCATCCTCATCGAATATCTTGCCGTTTTTTCGGATGATTTCCGGGTGATTGTTTTTTCGATTGAAAAGGGTCCGATTCGCCTCCGCATCGGAAATGTCCGTGCAGTTGCCCTGATTGTCGCAGACCTTCCACTTCTCGCCGTCCGGGTCGACGACGTTCAGCGGGTTGTTCCCGACATAAACATAAGCGTTCCAGCTTTGCGGATAGTCCTCCATCGCACCCGCGCTTTCGGGATCGACCGAGTAGAACCTTCCGAGTTTCGGCGCGTAGTACCTGGAGTGGGCGAAGTCGAGATTTACTTCAATGTCCCTTTCATAGCCGGTGAATTTTTGGGGAACATTGTCGGCGGTGTAGCCGAGGTCGGGATGGCGGTGGGTTGTTAGGATCTCTTCGCCGAAGGGGTGGAAGTCGCGGCGGGAGATGGTGGCTCCGTTTTCGTCGGTAAGGATACGCGGACTGCCGAGGTGATCGGCGGTGGTGTAGCTGACCTTTGGGGACTGGGATTCGGCGATGGTTGAGTACTCGCCGATGAATTTCGCTCCGGCATCATAGACGAACACCGTAACCTCGCCGGTCGAAGGGACATGCTTCTTTATACGCTTACCGTCGCCATCATAGGAATATTCGCCTATTACGTTCTCCAGGCTATCGAGGACCTCGACCTGTTTATTCTCGGCATCGTAAATGAACGTTCTCCCGTGTGCGTCTTCCGTGGTGTTGCCGGAAGTATCAAAGACGTAATCATCTGAAGCACTTAGGCGATTGTCTGAAGCGTTGGCCGAAGGATTCAGGATCTTCCGCAGTTCCGCACAAAGTTCCGTCCCGCTCGCACACAGCTTCTCGAATCCTGTAAATGTCGTATTCGCCTCGTCAAAGTTCCGGTTGCCGTAGCGGTCGAACCTAAGGGTCTGCTGCCATGATGTGCTGCCGCCGATTGTTTCCGTTGCCGACTTCAACCGGTTAAGGCTGTCGTAGGTGTAATTCTGGACCGCAGTGAACCCGGGCGTCTGGCCGACCGTCGGAACCGTGATCGTCTGGCTCCCGACATCCCGCTATTGTCGGTCTTGCCAAAGCTGTTATCGAACTGTTTGAGATTGTGTGAACCACAACTACAAGTTAATGAAAGTCATTCCCCAATCTGAAACTTCTTACCGTCCCAATAAATAGTCACTCCTCTACTTCCTTCGAAAATGAAGAGTACGGATTCTCCTCTTGCGTCAGGCGAGATTTTACGACTTGTTGGATCAAAATTCGATTTGGTAAACTCTTTTGTCGCTATAACCCAGCGGTGTGTAATGAAATTGTCATTCTCAAAGCTGGAAAGAGGAGTCGAAAGTTTAGATAAAGGGCCAAATATGAATGTTTGTCTCATATCTTTACATATCACAACCCCGTTCTTTTTTGACGCCTTACTTTCTATGAGAAAAGCGTAGTCCATTATTTTGTTTCCGTCGAAGTCGCCTCGTAAATAGTATGGATTAATTGAGGTTTTTAAGCCGAACGGTTCTCCTATATCTACCAATGCGAGGCAGGCATCAATCGCGACCGGTGACCACACTTCGTCATCGACCATCTCAGAATTCATATCGAACTCAAGATTTGAATTTTGTAATTGGTTATTGGAGAATTGCGCAGAATTCGAAGTCGAACTCTGTCATGCCAGTAATGTTAAAATACTCCAAACGATTAGTAATAAAGTGTTTCGCATATTCCTCTATTTTTTGCGTTGCTGCTTGGGCGCCGTTTTTCCGACATGAAGATGGTGGTGGTGAACTTTTTCAAGGTCATCTATATACTTGGGGCTTGGGTCTGGTTGACCGAATGCTGAATCATTTCCTCTAAACGCGTGATTGAAATCTAAAGCATTGAACATCCCAATTAAAGCCTGTGTTCTTCCCACTGAGGCCCTTTTTCAGGAATTCTCTCCTGCTAGAACTTTTCCATCAACTCCCATATACCTTAAATCAATGTCGTCCCCCTTATGTCCACCATGACAAGGCGTTCCGTTACTATTTGTACAGGGTCTTCCATTGGCCATATTTCCAGCAGTCATCACCAACTTTTCATCATCTTTGAAAGTTTGACTATAAAGCTCTGCAACGTTAAAAAGGGTGCCGGCGGCATTTACAGATAAAAATTCTTCGGGTATCTTTTGGTGGTCTGCAACAATAAACTGCGCATCATGATGTTGCGATAGCTCTCTGACATCAATCTGCCCATCTTTGTTTGCGCTGTATTCCGTAACGTCGTCTGCATTTTTTGATCCATAAACATTAAGTCCCCTGTTTACATTTTCTAAAGCGAGAGCGGCGAAGCATGTCGTATTTGTAGGACACTCATCAACCCATTGGGGGTTTTGTTGCCCTTTCACCAACATCCACAACTCGCCGTTTGGGTCTACAAAGAATAATGGATTATTAAGCACATATGTATAACGGTTCATACTCTGAGGCATAGCCATTTCCATGCTCTCAAAAACCGGATCAACAGAACTGAATCGTCCGAGTGTATCTGGATATATCCTCGCTTGTGCGAAATAGAGATCCGTTTCTTCGTCGCGTTCGTAGGTTGCGAATTTCTCTCGAACGGAATCTTGGCCATAGCTGGTTCGGGTGATCTCCTCGCCGTAGGGCATGAAGTCGCGGCTGGAGACTACTAATCCGAACTGGTCTGTTAGAATGCGGGGGCTTCCAAGATAATCGTGGGTCACGTAATTGATCTTGGGCGATTGTTCGATCTGCGTCGAGTATTCAGCGACCATTTTGCCTTGGATGTCATACACAAAGAGCGTAGCCTCACCTGTGGCCGGAACGAATTTCTTTACACGCTTCGCGTCTCCGTCATAAGAATATTCGCCGATGGTCTGGTTCTGCGGGTCCTTTACCTTGACCTGTTTATTTTCGGTGGGGTAGGTGAACTGCCGTCCCTCGGCATCGACGGTTGTGTTTCCTGCCGGGTCAAAGGTGTAGCCGTTCAGGCGATTGTTCCCTGTATTTACGGACGGATTCACGATGGGCCTTATCGCTTCGCAAACTACCGGGTTCCCGGATTCCGTGCAGTCTTTCGGTAGCGTCGTGGTGTTCGCCTCATCGAAGTTGCGATTTCCGTAACGGTCAAAGGTGTAGGTCTGCTGCCACGAAAGCGACTGCGAACCGCCGTTGGGAGTGATGTTCTCCGTCGCCTGCTTCAATCGGTTCAATGAATCATAGGAATAGTTCTGGATAGCGACAAAGCCCGTTGTCTGGCCGACGGTCGGAACGGTGATCGTTTGTGAAAGAATATTTCCATTATTATTCGTCGTGCCGTAATTGTAGTTGAGTTTAAGTAAGCCCTGATTTGTCGCCGAACTTCCGAGGCCGATCTGCGTTGGCTGAAGCCTGCTGTTAAACGTCGTGTTCTCAAACTTCCCATTCCCAAGCTTCATGCTCGAAACCGCACCTGCCGCCGTGTAAACAAAATTGCCCGCATATGGCCGCCAGATGTCCGTTGCATTCTTCTGGCTCTGAACCTGTGCAAGGTTCCCATTCATGTCAAAGGTGTTCTTCACCTTGCGGCCCGAGGGATAGGTCTGCTCGATCAAAGCTCCCGATAGATTATACGTGTAATCGGTCTCGTACTCTTTGCCGTCCGTCGTCTGCCTATGCCCCGTCACACGTCCTAAGATGTCGAACGACGTATATTCGGTTGTCGAGACGGAAGATTCTACTTTGATTAGATTTCCGAGCCCCGGAGCGGTCATCTTGTAAGTGTATGCGACATTCGGCGTCGTCTGATAGTTAGAAGGCGTACCGCCCGGCGTCGAATAATTGCGGTTCGTCACTCGGTTCAGAACGTCGTAAACATAGCTCGTCCTGACCCCCCGAGCATCATCTTTCTGCGTCAGATTGCCGTTTAGATCATATTGATAGCTGAAAGTCCCGCTTTCGGGGTTTGTCGCACTCAAAAGCCTGGAAAGCGAACTGTATGTGAAATTACGTTGCTGGGCGCCCTGATTTACCGTCGTAAGGTTGTTGAGCGTATCGTAGTTGTATGTGGTCTTAAAACCGTGTGCGATCGATGTGTTTGGGAACGCAACGCTCTCCGAGCCGGGTTCGCTTGCGGCGAGAATCTCCCAAACTTCTTTAAGCTGACCAAGCGCATTCGTTTTGCTGATCCTCTGTTTTCCGGCCTGATCGGTGACAAGCGTTCTGCCCGCGTCTATGTCGGTTGTCACGATACCTGTCGCATTAGCATTAGTTCCCCACGGAAAGGGTAAGCTAGGGCCGGAGAAAGTTTCGACTTCCTGCTTTCTACCCGTGTTCCAACTCTTGGACCGCGTCCAGCCCATGGTTGGATCGGTTTCATTGGAAGGATAATCTGCTCGGTACGGGTTTGAAGTTAACTGGTACGAATGAGGATCTCCAGTCGAATACCTTGTCTGTACTTTTATTCCGTGTGTCTCGTTGTATGGGTCTTGGGTCGCGGCATCTTCAAGCGTTTTTGCAAGGCGCACTCGTCCCAGTTGATCAAAGAACTGAGTCGCAACTTTTTTACCGTCCCCTTTCGTTTCAAGGTCAGAACGGACGACGACATATCTTCGCGGGTCGCTGAGGCTTCCATCGTGATAGGTGGTCTGCGTCCAGGATTCGAGAGCCGTCCCCACTGCGCTCTTTGTGACGGTTGGACGCCCGAGAGCATCGTAAACCGTCTCGTTCGAGACATTGTTGTCTACATCCGTCGACGTAAGGGCGAGTCCAGTGTGGAAGTCGTATGTAGCTGCTGAAGTTCTAGCTAACGTCGTTCCATAAGCCGCCACCGTCTGCGTCGGATACAACCCGCTCACCGTCCCGTTCGGCCCGACGATCGACCCGTATGTTATATGCGTTTTCGCATTATTCGGATCCGTTATCAATTCCGGATTGCCATATTGATCGTATTGAACCGTTGATGAGATTGAATTCGTCGGCGTAAGCGGCGAACTATACGCGCGGTACTGCCCACCCTTCCAAGAGTCCCAGACGCGCGTTGCGACCGGATTGGCAGTAGTCGACGGATTGTCATAATCGATTTCCGTCCGCGAAACCGGTGTGTTGTCATCGGCCTTCACAGTGGTGGAGTCGATGGCTGACGTCACACGAGGCGACGAAGAGTTCCAGTATGCGTTCACATTGTCGGCTGTCGAATTTTCATTCGCGGCATCATATGTCGGATTGTAAAAAACGTTCTCGGTTATCCGCTTTATCGTCGCGGTTCCCGGAATACCCGAGACCTTTCCGGCCGAATCGCGAGGAAGCGAATTATATGATGCCCAATCATACTCGGTGATCTTCGTTACATTTCCGTTTTTGTCGAAATCATAATCTTTTATTGCGGTCAGAATCGGATTTCCTGCACTGTCGGGGATTGTGACGAACTCAGTTTTGACATAAGTATTCAATCGCCGCATCGAGCCGCATCCGTACTGAGGACAGCCGCCGATTATATTGCGCTTCCAAATACGCTCAGTGATAATTCCATTTGGGGTCCTTTCTCGATGAACCCTCCCGCTCAATTCATTATCCGTATTCGTACTGTAGAAACTCTGAGTTGTCACTCCACCATCTGGACCGGTGATTGCCGCAGAATTTGATGATCGCGAATAAGACCAAGTGTCAATCTCCTGATGGGTCGAACCATCATAGCTTACGTCATAAATGAGACGCTTTTCTCGAACTCCGCCGAGAAGCGGCATCAGGTCGTCCACGTCAAACGCTACGAATGGAATTGTAGTTGAAAACTCATACTCTGCCTTTGCGCCTGAAGGTAGTGTGACCGATATCAAGTCGCCCCATCCGGGCGAGGAATTTGGGCTTCCGATGCTCTGGTTCCATTCAACGTGACCTTCATGCCCGTTATATTCAAAGATATACTTCTGTCCACCTAGCTGCGCTGGAACTTCGATCTCGTCAATTACCCGCGGTCGATGAACGAGAACCTGGTCAGAATAACAGCAACGGCCAATACCATTAATAGTGGTCGATGTAGTGTATTTTTTGATCACCGTAATATGCTTCCATCGAATGATCCATTCGACCGTCTGACCGTCGACCCCTCGCTTAATGATCCGGTCCTCTAAAGGCGAAACAACTTTTCTTGCAACGTAACGTCCGAATTGATCGACGTGACCCGTTACTATGGAGGAATCGGGAAGGGTGACCTGGGAGCTGGTGACGAAGTTGCCGTTACTGTCATAGATCCGTTGCGGCAAGGTGCCGCCCTGTTCACCTCTGGTAACTTTACTTCCATCGGGCATGTATAGGGTCCATGTTGCCGGATACCTCGTACTTTGCCCGTTCGGGATCTCAAGCCGCATGAAAGTGCCGTCGGTACTATAATAGGTCATGTGAGAATTCGGATCCTGCCCTGGTACTAGAACCGTTTGATAGTTCGGGCACGGCCCAGCTATCGAACCGTAAGAAAGATCGTTAGTAAGTCCGGTTGTGTCGACATTGAAATAGCCATCTCCAGTCTGTAGTTGTCCGTAAAAAGATTGAGAAGTATCGGAGTAGCCGGTGGGCCGGAATTCATGCTGAGTTCCATCAGGAAAGTACATTATGAGCTTCCAAATGTAGACGGCCTTATAATTTGGCTTGCCGCAAGAATCTGAGATTTGAAGTGGCTCTTCCAACCCATCATTTCGATTAATAACTCGCAGATCAAAGTCGGTGTCGTATTTCCATCCTCCTTCATAGTCACCCCGTATAAAATTCTGAGGTGACATATCTCCCTGCGTATCAAGCGTTGTCATTACGTGCGTTTCATAAAGTTTACTATTGTATTTGAGACCGAAACCTCGTGCCGCAGCGCCCCTTCCTCGAGTAATCTGCTGACTCTGCCGTCGTGAGATTTCAGCCTCGGAGTCCTTTCTCTCGAGGCTGATAGGATGATATGAAACACCTTTCGGAAGTGACTTACCGACGTGCAGATTGCCTCTACCGTTCGTCCGTCGAGCCCTCCTACGACGTCCACATCCCTTGTTATCGCTCAGCAAATTTCGCTTCGGTTTTCTTCCATGGAGTAATCATCCTAACGGGCGCCTTTTCTTGTTTTTGGCGATCTCGCGGCGGACTAAGTGTGATATAACATTTCTTTCCACACAGATTTAGAACGTTTTGCATTACCGGATTCGGTGCCGTTGCGGTATGGCGTCGGTTTGCTGCGAGTCGACAAAAACTATTGGAGGATAACAAAATGAGTTCTTTACGTGATACAGCTGAAAAATTTTTTAACGCATGCGAGTCCGGCAAAGGCTGGGACGGGTGCAAGGAGTATTGCCACGCCGGCGCCAGCTTTTCGGCGCAGGCGGACTCGCTGGCCGAAGTTCGAACGCTTGAGGCTTACACCGAATGGCTGAAGGGAATTTTTACGCCTGCACCGGATGCGTCTTATGAAATCCGGGGCTTCGCGATAGACGATGAGCGGAATGTTGCGCTTGGTTACGGTGTCTTCAGGGCCACTCACACGGCTGACGGCGGCCCGGTCCCTGCTTCTGGCAAGAGGGTCGAAGCGGAATACGTTTACGCGATGGAATTCGACGGCGATAAGATCCGCCATATGACCAAAATATGGAACGATTCGCACAGCCTCAAGCAGATCGGATGGATGTGAGAAGACTGACTAAGAAAAAAGGCCAACGCGATGTCGGCCTTTTCTCTTTTGCTTTTTTCGATTGATCACTTAGCGGCCAGTGCAGCCTCGATCTTTTCGCTCACGTCGGGATCGGTCGGCAATGTCTTGGGGCTAAATCGGGCGATGATCTTGCCGTCTTTGTCCGCCAAAAATTTCTCGAAATTCCATGTGATATCACCGTCCATTCCAGGGTTCGTGTCCTTGTGGGTGAGGAAGCTGTAAAGCGGATGCTGGTCCTCGCCTTTGACTGAGATCTTGCTGAACATCGGGAAGCTGACCTTGTAGTTCAACGTGCAAAATTCCTTGATCTCCGCCTCGGTGCCCGGCTCTTGGCCCAGGAAATTGTTGGCCGGAAAGCCGAGTACGGTAAAGCCCTCGCTCTGATATTTGTCATAAATGCCCTGCAAACCTTCGTACTGCGGCGTGAGCCCGCAGCGGCTGGCGGTGTTCACGAGCATAACGACCTTGCCCTTGTAGGCATCGAGTTTGACGTCATTGCCGTCAATATCCTTTAGCGTAAATTCGTACATAGAAGTCTCCTTGACCGGATCTGCCGGCGACGGGTTGAAAATAAAACCGTACGAGTAAGCGGCGGCAAATGCACCCGCAACTCCCAGCACCAACAGTATTCCGATGACTTTAAGCATACAATTGTAATCGCCCTCAGGTGACGAACGGATTCATTCGCCGGCCTATTTGTTCAGCTCTCGCGGGTTTCGCGGTGACGGCGGCAACTCTTCGCTCTTCCCGCCGGTCTCGGCCAAGACTTCCTTGATCGCACCGATGCTCGAGAGCATGGTCGACGTTTCCATCGGCATAAAGATGACTTTAGCATTCTGCGTCCGCGTCATATCCCTTAGAGAATCAACATACCGCGAAGTGATCAGATATTGCGCGGTCTGCTCCGGGCTGCCAATGGCTTTTGCCAGATTTGCGATGGCCTGCGATTCGGCGTTTGCGGCGGTGAGCCGAGCCTGGGCTGCTCCTTCCGCATCGAGTATCGCTGATTGCTTGTTACCTTCCGAACGCGTAACCGCTGCCTGTTTTTCGCCCTCTGCCCGCGTGATGGCGGCTTGCTTGTCGCCTTCGGCGGTCAAGATCAACGCACGTCGATTTCGCTCGGCGGTCATCTGTTTTTCCATCGTGATGCGGACGTCTTCGGGCGGATTGATGTTCTTTACGTCAACGCGCGTCACCTTAACGCCCCATTTGTCGGTCGCTTCGTCCAGGATCATCCGCAGCTTGCCGTTGATCTGGTCTCGGTTCGAGAGCGTGTGGTCGAGGTCCATGTCGCCCATTACCGAACGCATGCCGGTGATCGTCAACTGCACGATCGCTCCAACCAGGTCGGCAACCTCATAGACCGATTTGGTCGCATCGGTTATTTGCCAATAGACTACCGAATCGACGTTGATGGTTACGTTGTCTCGTGTGATCACGGGCTGCGGCGGCATGTCGATATATTGTTCGCGGAGGTCGATCGACGTGGTTCCGGGCCGAACGTTCGACCAATAAACGCCACGCGGCGATTCGAAAAACGGAACGATAATGTTCAATCCGCTGGTTGCAACGCGGTGAAATTTGCCGAGTCGTTCGATCAGCAAAACGCTGGATTGCGGCACGATCTTTATCGTTTTCCACGCTACTGTCAAAAGGGCGATCCCCAAGAACATCAAAAAGATAAGACCAAGTCCACCGATGATTTCTGGCATAGTTCCTCCAAGATAGGTTTAGTAAATATATCGCATTTTGTTTGGAATATGTAGTTCCGATCTACGACTGTGTCCGCTTTTCGGCCTACGTCGCGTCTCAATATAGAGAAAGTGATAGACGCGGTGATACGATCCGAACTGAAATATCGCGTATTAGCTCAGAAACCCGAACATTTCATAGAAAAGTTCGTATGAGTTCATGAGTTAGTTGACAACCGAAACGGGACGCTTGCGAAGGCCTCTTTTTCCTTTCTTTCTCTGCAGTAAATAACCTTCAGTCTTCTTCTTTTTCTTACCTTGGCCGGAACGAGCGTCCCGGCTTTTTTTGAGCCTGCCCGCTCCGTGCAGCCCGGACGCATTTCACATATAATGCTCGTCAATATGACGGTTAGCATCAACGACATCCGCGCGGCACGCGAACGCATTACCGGCTTTGTCCACAAGACCCCGATCATCAAAGACGAAAAGCTCACGGCCTCGCTTGGCGCACGGATATATCTGAAGGCCGAAAACCTTCAGCGAGCAGGTTCGTTCAAGATCCGCGGCGCTTACAACATGATCTCGCAGCTTTCGCCCGAAGACCGCGAACGCGGCGTCATAACCGCTTCCGCCGGCAATCATGCCCAAGGAGTTGCCCTCGCGGCCAAGCTGAACGGCATCAAAGCAACCATCGTCCTGCCCGAGTTCGCTCCGCTGACAAAAGTGCTGGCGACCAAGGCGCTCGGCGCCGAAGTGATAATGCACGGCCAGACGTTTGACGAAGCCGTAGATCATTCCCGCGAGCTGCAGCGCGAGCACGGCTTCACCTACGTCCACGCTTTTGACAACGACGACATTATCGCCGGGCAGGGAAGCATCGGCATGGAGCTCGCCGAAGCTTCGATCGATATAAAGACCATCGTTGTTCCGATCGGCGGGGGCGGAATAATCTCCGGCATCGCCATCGCGGCAAAGGAACTGATACCCGGCGTTCGCGTGATCGGCGTTCAGGCGGCTAACGTCGCCCCGGTCAAAGCTTCGCTCGAGGCCGGTCATCCGGTGGACATCGAATACAAAACGACCATTGCCGACGGCATCGCCATCAAACGCCCGGCCGAACGAACGCTCTCCATCATCAAAGAATATGTCGATGACCTCGTCGAAGTTTCCGAAGAGGAAATTGCTGACGCCATCTTTCACCTTGCACAAAACGCGCATCTGGTCGTCGAAGGCGCAGGTGCAGCCGGGGTCGCCGCCATCATTTCCGGAAAGATAAAGCTCACACCCGACGAACGCGTCTGCGCGGTCCTTTGCGGCGGCAACATCGACGGCAACGTGCTCGCTCGCGTTATCGAGCAAGTCCTCGTCCGCAATGGCCGCTACGTCATCTTTAAGGTGCTCGTTCCGGATCGCCCCGGCTCGCTTGCCGGTATGCTCGACATCATCGCCACCGAACGGGCGAACGTCGTCGAGGTATATCACCAGCGCGCCATCTGGCTAGCCCCGCTCGGCAGCGTAGGCATCGAAACCATCCTTGAGGTCCGCGACGCCGCCCACGCCGCCCAGGTCCAACAAAAACTGACCGCCGCCGGCTACCACGTTGACCACGAAGCCCCCGGCGACTGGTAAGCTCACATTCGCCGGGCGGTCAAAAATTTAACCTCCTTGTCGCTGGAAGTTAAGGGTGACGAAACCTGTTCGTCATTCTGAATTCAGACACTGGCTCTAAACTCACCTTTTTACAATCAGAGCCAAGATCGAGCCGGGCCGGAATCTCCCAATTTCCGCTCCTTCTCAAAAAATGCGGGGACTGGTTTCTGCCGATCGAGGTCTGTTGATCAGAAGATCATTCTCAATAAAAAATGACAGAGGAGACAATGAAGAACAAAAACTTTCAACGCTCGTTAGCGCGTTCAATATTCCTGATCGCGCTTGCCCTTCTCATGCCAAACTTCGCCTACGCTCAGGCGGAGACAGCCACCGTCCTCGGCACCGTACGCGATGCAAATGGCGCGGTCGTCAACGGAGCGACCGTCACACTTCGCAACATCGGCACCGGCATCTCGTCCACTACGACGACCGATTCTGCCGGTTCCTATACATTCAGCAACACACGCATCGGCAATTATCAGATTATCATCGAAGCCCAAGGCTTTGACCGCACCATCGCCGACAACATCAACCTGACGATCAACGCCCGCCAACGCGTGGATATTAGCCTACAGGTCGCTTCGGCGACCGAGACCGTAACGGTTACCGATGCCGCCGACTTGCTTGAGGGAGACTCAAGCGACCGCGGACAGGTCATCCAGCGGAATCAGATCGTCGCTCTGCCGCTCAACGGCCGCTCATACGCCAACCTTGCTTTGCTCGCACCCGGCGTTCGCGAATCGCATACCAATAGTTCCGTCGGCGGCGGCGGCCGCGAAGCCGCGTTCAACGTCAACGGCCTTCGGGCGACGGTAAACAATTTCATGCTCGACGGCGTCGACAATAACGCCTACGGAACCAGTAACCAGGGTTTCTCGAGCCAGGTCGTCCAGGTGTCGCCGGATGCGATCGCCGAATTCAAGGTACAGACCAACACCTATAGCGCCGAGTTTGGCCGTGCGGGCGGCGCCGTCATTAACGCCACTTACCGCTCTGGCACCAACGAATTTCACGGCTCGATGTGGGAATTTCACCGCAACGCAGTCCTCAACGCCGTCGGCTTCTTTAAGCCCATTGGCGGAAACAAACCGCCGCTTATCCGTAATCAGTTCGGATTCACATTCGGCGGCCCGATCATCAAGGATCGCACGTTCTTCTTCGGTGACTACGAAGGCTTTCGTCAGATCCAGAAAAACCTCGTTTTCCAAACACTTCCGACGCTCGCACAGCGGCAGGGAATTCTTTCGGTCAGCGTTCGCGACCCGCTCACAGGCACGGTCTATGCCGCCGGCACGACGGTCCCGATGACCGCGTTTGCACAAAGGGTGCTAATCGACCTGCCGACGCCGATCAACTCAGCGACATCGAACAACTATTCAGAACTCGTCGAAAATAAGCTTTTCAGCGACAAATATAACGTCCGCATCGATCACAAGGTGAACGACGTCTTTAATGTTTTCGGTCGCTGGAGCTGGAGAAAATCCGAAGGGTTTGAAGGGCCGAATATTCCCGGCCCGTCGGGCAGCAACCAGAACGGCTTTGTCGATATTCTAAACAAACAGCTCACGCTTGGCGGAACCTACGCGTTCGCCAACGCAAGCGTCTTCGACCTTCGCTTTAGCTGGTCAAAGATAGACGCAGGCAAGCGTCCGCCGCTTGCCGGCGGCCCGAGCATGTTCGAGCTGTACGGCATCACCGGACTTCCGGAAGATCCCGAGGTCACCGGCGGATTGACCACCCAGACCATCACCGGATTCTCACAGCTTGGCCGACAGGCAACGAATCCGCAGTTCCAGAATCCTGAGAACATAAACATTCGCCCGACCTACACATTTCTGGTCGGCAATCACAGCGTTAAAGTTGGTTACGAATATCTTCGCGTAAATACCGAGGTGCAGGATACTAACCCGCTGATGGGGCTCGACACCTACAGCGGCCAGTTCAGCAAACCGATAGTACCTGCGGGAACGCCACCTCTTCCCAATAACAACCTCTACAATCTCGCCGACTTTATGTTCGGCGCCCGCAGCCAGTACCAATTTGCGACGCTGACAGTCGCCGAGATGAGGCAGCGTTTTCACTTCGCCTTCATTCAGAACGATTGGAAGGTCAATCGCAAGTTGACGCTCAACCTCGGTCTGCGGTATGAGTTCGGTACTCCGTATTGGGAAGAAAATAATCGATTGTCGAACTACGATCCGACATCTAATTCGATCGTACTCGCCAGCGATAGCGACCGAACGCTGATCGACAACGACTACAACAATTTCAGCCCACGACTCGGCTTCGCTTACAACATTTTCGACAAGACGGTCATCCGCGGCGGCTACGCCAAGGGTTTCGTCTTTATGAACCGGCTGGGAAGTGCCGACATTCTTGGCACTAATTTCCCGATCGTCACACGAGCTGCGGTCGACCAAGCGCCTTCGAATCCGATATGTGTCGGCGATGCGTACCAGCCAAACTGTTTTCGCCCCACACAGAACGGCTATCCGACAAGCGGCCTGCCTAACGGCGTCGTGCTGTACGTTCCGCGTGACATACCGACCGCGAGCATTCAAAACTGGCAGCTTTCGGTCCAGCGTGAACTCTTCGGCGATATGGTTCTTGATATTGCATATGTAGGAAACAAGGCGAGCGATACAGTGATGCTTGCCGATCTGAACCAGGCTAGGCCGGTCACGCAAGCGGAGTGGGAAAACCGCACGAACGTTCCGCTGCCTTCACTTCAGGCCCGACGCCCGATTGCGGGATTCGGTTCCATTTCGGCAGTCTTGCCGGAAGGCTTCTCGAGCTACAATGCCCTACAGGCAAAGCTCGAGAAACGCTTCAGCCGCGGATTATATGTACTTAACTCGTTCACGTGGTCGAAGGCGATCGACAACGGATCGCAGGTTCTCGAAGAACCTAACGGCAACACCGGAACGCCGCAGAACATCAACGATTTCAGGAACGACAAAGGCATTGGAACTTACGACCAGCCGTTCAACAATACGACCAGCTTCGTTTGGGAAGTGCCGGTCGGTCGAAATCGCTGGCTCGGGTCTAACTGGCATCCGGCGGTAGACGCCATCCTCGGTGGATGGTCGCTCAACGGCATCAATACGATGGCAAGCGGAGCCCCGATCAACTTCCGCTATGGGTTGGGTGGAGCTCAGGCGATCACGGCTAATCTGCCTTCGTTCCTCGGCGGTATTGCATTGCGGCCGAACGTTTCGTGCGACCCGCTCAACCGCGGCGATCGGCCGAATCCGACACGAGGCTACTTCAACGCGGAGTGCATCTCTACACCTCAGCCCTTCTCACCGTTTGGGAACGCCGGGCGAAACATCGTTCGAAGTAATGCCTACTTTAACTTCGACATGGGACTGCATAAGCAATTCAGGCTGCCGATCACGGATGACACGCGTCTGGACTTTCGTGCGGAGTTCTTCAATATTTTCAACAGAACGAACTTCAACGCACCGAATTCAGATGCCGGTCAGATCACACGTAATGCAGCTGGGGTGATCACCAACACGGGAAACTTCGGTGTCATAAGCAGCAGCGGGCCTGCACGGCAGATCCAACTTGCAGTGAAGTTTTCCTTCTAGGCAAAATTGAACTGGGCGGCGAGTGGCTTGCCACTCGCCGCTGCATCTAATCGTCATACAACCGGGCCCGAACACTGCCGATCAACGAAAGACAATGAAAATAATAAATGCTTTAATACTGTTAATTTCCTTCACTATGGCCATATTCCCGCAGACCGAAAGGTTCGTCAGCATCGAAGGCCACCGCGGCGCCCGCGGCTATCTGCCGGAAAATACCATCCCGTCATTCATAAAGGCGCTCGAGCAAGGCGCAGACACGCTCGAACTCGACGTCGTTATCAGCAAGGACAACAAGGTTGTCGTATCACACGAACCGTATTTCTCGTCCGTCATCTCAACCGACCCGAAAGGGAAGCCGATCTCGAAAGAGACCGAACGCGAGCACAACATGTACAAGATGTCTTACGTCGAGATCAAGCGGTATGACGTCGGCATGATCGGGAACGTCGGCTTTCCGGAACAGGTGAAGATGAAAGCCGTCAAACCGCTGATGACCGACCTTTTTAAGGCCGTCGAAAAATATGCAAAGCAAAACAAACTCGAGCCCGTCCGATATAACATCGAGATCAAAATAAACCCGCAGGGCGACGGCGTCTTTCACCCGGCACCTAAAGCGTTCGCTGATCTGGTCCTTGCCGATGTGAAAAAGCACAAACTGGAAAAGCAAGTCATCATCCAATCCTTTGATGTGCGGCCGCTTCAGGAATTGAGGAAGACGGCGGCTGACATTCCGTTAGCGTTGCTGGTTTCAAACACCAACGGCATCGAAAAGAATATCGAGCTCCTCGGCTTTACGCCCGACACATACAGCCCGCACTTCTCGCTGGTCACAAAAGAACTGGTCGACTATTGCCGCAAAAACAATATGAAGATCGTGCCCTGGACCATCAACGAGATCGCCGACCTCGAGCGAATGAAAACCTTCGACCTAGATGGCGTCATCACCGACTACCCCGACCGCGCCGTAAAGATCTTTCGCACCGCCGCGACCGGCAGCAAGTGATAGATCTTCGAATCCGGGAATAGTCGGTTTTCGCTTTTTACCTTAATCGGTCGGTTCTACCTGAATCGACCGGACCGCAGGCGTCTCGCCTGCAATGAGTGCGAAGCACGAAAGCGCTTCACCTCAAACGGCGTTGGCCTGCATCGAACGACTCCCTGAATCAATCCAAGGGAATACTGTACAAGCGATAGAAATAGTAATCGGCGCGGTTGTGATGAAAATGTTTTGTTGTTGGGAAAAACATCAAGTGGAAAGCTTGGCGCGGGATATTGTGTTTGGTTAGATAGGGAAGGGAGCGTAAGACGGAGTCGGCGGCAGCGTGATGGACGGATGGTCTAGAGCCGGGATGTTCCGCCCAGGGGCGGACTAACGGCTTATTCGGCAGTCTTGATCGCAGAGAATCTGCGATGCTTTCACCGCGATCCGCTTTGATTTCAGGCCGCGCCGCCTAGATCGCATTCACGGTCGCGATCGGGCCGTCTGAATGATGTGGTATATCCGCGGGCCGCTCGATCTTGTCCAATTTACCGGCGATTCAGATTTTCGTCGTAGAGTTCGCGGTAGATACGGTAGTTGTTCATCACCTTGAAGACGTAATTTTTCGTTTCGGCGAAACCCACCTCGGCGGCGAAGAGGCCCGGCTCTTTCGGCTTTGTCCGGGCGAGCCAGCGTGCGGCGTTGTCTTCGCCGGCGTTGTAGCTCGCGGCGACCGCCTCATATAACCCGCCAAACTCGTCCTTTATCTTGCGAATATAGATCGACCCTATAGCGACATTCGTCTCGGGAACGTAGAGGTCGTCTGGCTGCAGATTCGGGTAACCCGCTTCGTTCTTATACTTTATGGCCGTGTCGAACACGAGCTGGACCAGGCCCCGAGCACCCGCCGGCGACTTGGCATTGGCGCGAAAAGCACTCTCCTGCTTCATTATCGCAAGCACAAAACGTGGGTCGATGTTGTTCTTTTTGGCGTGTTTTAGGACCTGAGAGCGGTATGTCGTCGGGTATTCGGTATAGAGCCGCGGCGTAACCTGCGAGATCTTCTGGACGCGTTCACCCGCCAGCTTATCAGCCGCAAGTCCTCCATAATAGGAGTTTACGGAGTTTTGGATGGAACCGTAGATCGAATTCGCCTCGACCTTTTTCCCGTCTTTTTCAAGCGCAAACGCTTTCAGGTAAGTTGCCTCATCCGCCGAAGCCATCGAGCCGCGGAAATTGCCGAACGCAAGCAAAGTATCAGCCGAACGGGCCGCTGCCGCCCAATTCTCGCGGTGTATTTCCATCCGAACCTGCGCCTGTAAAGCGTTGGCAACAGTAGGCTTCCCCGCAAACTTGCGAACCGTCGTCGTTACCCATTCGTTAGCCTTTTCATATTCGCCCGCCTCACGGTAGGCGTCGATGATGTTCAGATGTGCCGATTCGATCTTTTCGCCATTGGGAAACATCACTGTGTATTGCTCGTAAGTTCGGGCAGCCTCAAGGTTTTTACCCGCCCGAACATAGCTCGCACCTTTGAACGCAAGCCCCTCGCGTCCATCCTTGGACTGAGCGTGATCCTTCGTCAATTTGTCGAACCATTCCACGGCCTTCAGATACTCGCGTTCCCACATATACGAACGCGCCGTGCCGAACAAAGCCTTGGTTATTCCGCCGTCATCCGGATAGTTCGCCATGAAAATCGCCCAATGTTCACGGGCCTGCGGGAACATCCGATTCGCCATATACGCCTCTGCCCGCGAAAGGTGGACCGCCGCCGAAAGCACCGGAAGCTTTCCGTCAGACTTCAGTTTCGCGGCGTTGTCAGCCGAAATGGCGTTTCGCAATGCGGCATCCGAGGTTTGGGCTGTCCCGTCAGCAGAAAACAGGGCCAGAGCGATAAATACGGCAAATAGATATTTCATAATAAGTTTAATGCAGGCGGGGAAAGTTAACCCTAATATTACCCGATTTTTAGACGATGTCGCAATCGAACGAGTTGCCGGGCTTCGTTCTGATCTTACCAATTTACAATTTTCCAATGGACAATTAACAATGGTCTTTCGGCCCTGTGAATCAAGGCTCGGCGTGATAGAATCTAGGCTTTGCGAATGAGGGAACTTCAATGAAATTGGCGATAAATGGTGCTACGACGATGACCGCGGATCTGGAAACGGACATCCGCTCGGCCGCTGCCGCTGGGTTTGAGCTGGTCGAGCTTCGGTCAAATAAGCTTTATGATTATCTGGAGACGAATACCGTAGACGACCTGCGATCTTTGCTTTCTGAGACCGGCGTCGGCGTCCTGTCAATCAACACTTTGGAGCATATTACGTGGCGTTCCGACGAAGATTATGCCGAAATAAAGGCGGAATGCGAAAAGCTTTCGGCCATCGCGGCGGCGATCGGTTGTCCGTATGTTTTATCGGTTCCCGGAGCGTTGCGACAGGGCCCGAAAACGGACGATGAGACCATCGAAGAATCCGTTCGAGTGTTAAATGAGCTTGCAGAAATCGCCGAGCCGCACGGGATAAAGCTTGGTTTCGAATTCCTCGGCGAAGCAGGGAATTCGGTGCAAACACTGGACTTGGGCAGCAAGATCGTTGATCGGGTAGGCCGCGAAAGCGTCGGGAACGTGATCGATACTTATCATTTCTACGCGGGCGATTCGTCGTGGGAAGCTCTGGAAGCGCTTGACCCAAAAAAGCTTTTCATTTTTCACATTAATGACGCCGAAGATCTTCCGAAAGATCAGTTAAATGATTCAAAAAGGCTCTATCCCGGCGAAGGAATTCTGCCCATCGCCCGGATGAAAGAAACGCTGGATAAGATCGGGTACGATGGCCCGGCGAGCGTCGAGATATTTCGCCCCGAATACTGGGAACGCGACCCATATGTCGTTGCAAAAGAAGCAAAACAGGCTGCAGAGCGGGCACTCGCAATACGATAGCATCGGATATCCGCCGATTGACACTGACGGGTTTTTAGAGAGTTTAATGCGGAAATCTGCGTGATTCCGTTTTTACGAAAAACATGGGAAAAGTAAGGATCGGGATCGTCGGGACGGGCTATATTGGCAACGTCCATGGACGCATTTATTCGCGGGACGATAGGGCAGAGGTCGCAGCGCTCTTTGATATCGTCCCAGAACGTGCGAAACGCACCGCAAAAGGCATCGGGGGCAAGGTTTGCTCATCGCGTGAGGAACTGCTGGAGAACTGCGACGCTGTCCTAATTTGTTCGCCAAATAAAACGCATAAGGAGATCGCTCTGCATGCCATCGCGCAAGGGAAGCACGTTTTCTGTGAAAAGCCATTTGCCATTGGGATCGCCGACGCCACTGAGCTACGAGATGCGGCAAACAAAGGCAGAGGAGTCTTTCAGGTAGGTCATAATCGTCGATTTGCACCAGTTTACGCAACCCTGAAAGAACTTCTGGATAACGACGGGCCGCACTCCGCACATATCAAAATGAACCGCGGCGAACTGAAGAATCCTGTCTGGACGGGCGATGTCAACATAACTGGCGGGTTCCTGTATGAAACGACAATCCATCTCTTTGATATGCTGCGGTTTCAGTTTGGTGAGATCGAAGAATTCGTTGCCTATGGGTCCCAGCATGAATACCCGGAACTCGATGAATTCTCGATCATTTTTAAGTTCAAAAGCGGCTTTCACTGTACATTTGCCTCATCTTCGGACGCAAGCTGGCATTTTCCATTCGAACGAATGGAGGTCTTTTGCCATCATAGAACCATAATGACCGAAGAAATGGAGCGTTTGCTCGATTCGAACAGCATGGGCCCGAATTTTGAAACGCATTCGTTTCACATGGTCGAAAAAGAAGAACGTTGGGGTTACGTTCAGGAAGATAAGGCGTTCCTGGATGCAATTATTGAAGGAAAACAGCCGCTTGTGACGGCGGATGACGGTTATCGTTCGGTCGAAATTGTAGAATCGATTTACGAGGCGATAAAAACGCAGAAGAAAGTGCGATTTTTGTAGATCAATTTCCCAAATATCGAACCTTTCCGTAGTATGATGCGTTAAACAGTTTGTGCAAATTGCCCAAACGATCGGAATATCTATGATCCAGTGCCAAAACTGCGGAGAGACGAATGCGGCGGAAAGCCAGTTTTGTCGATTCTGCGGCCACAGATCACTGCAAAGACAACCGGCGAATTATGAAGCCAGTCCGCCCCGTCCCTACGGATGGAAAACGGATGAGTATCAGACGCAGGCGGAAGCTCGTCCGTTGTCAGCAGCCCAGCCAACTACCGCATTGAACCCGAACCATCCCTATCAGCAAACGCCGCAAGCATTGCAGTACAATCCGCAAATGCGACAGGACCTGACCGGGAATTATCGGTGTCCTTCGTGCGGGACGCATTACCTTCCTGTAATCGAGCGCCGTATCTCGACGGCGGGCTGGATCACTTTCGGCCTACTCCTCGTATTCACCTTTGTATTTTTCTGGATCGGCCTTTTGCTGAAAGAAGAGGTCGCGATCTGCCCGGTCTGCAAACGCCAGGTTTCCTGATCTATCGAAAATAATAACCTTTGGGGTGCTCGATCTTCACCAGCGGGTTGGTGCTTTCTACTTCGACCTTGTAATACCCTTTCTTCATATTATCTGAGAGATAGGTGAGGAGGAACTGACGATTTAGAAGGACCGTGAGCTCGCGAAAAAACCGATCAAAGCTCAGCGGTGCTCCAGTTCCCTGAAAGAATGCACGTCCACCGGTCTCATCGGCGATCTTTTGCAGTGAGCCTTGACCCAGCAGCACGCGCTGGCCGGCACGGTTTTCGGTAAAGACGGTCGGTGAATAGATCGGAAATACCGAAACGCTCTTTTGTTGGGCTTGAAGAACTGCGCGACTAAGATCGATGCTCTCGGAAGGCGTCGCACCGCTGCTATTCTGGGAGAGATCGAGCCCGTCGGAAACCATCAGGATGGCTCTCCGGCCCGCCGGCAATGCATCGAAACGATTCAATGCCTCGATGACCCCATCGTAGGGCGTTCGTGGAGCGGATATCTCACTGGAGGTCACGATTCGAAGCGATTTTGCCGCGGCTTCGAGATTCGTTGTAAATCGCTGTCTTACCTCAAGTGAGCCACCCCTCAGGTAGGCCACCATTACCCGTGACCCTTTTGGCAATTGACGAATAAATGACCGAATATCTCGCAGCTGCAGATTAAACGAGCTGGTTAGGTCGTCCTGGATGAGTATCGCGAGAGACAGCGGAGCATCGGTGACGCTTCGGATCGAAAGTATCTGCTGATCCTTTTGATTTTCTGTGACTGTAAGGAGTTCGACCTGAAGGAATTCTTCTGCCTGGCCCTGCCGTAATTCTTCTTTTGTGTAAATGGAGATCGGGATCGAGACCGTTCGTACCTTTTGACTACGACGATCTTGGGCAAAAACGCTGCCTAAGCCAATTACGAATACGCCAATGATGCTCAAGGCAGACAGACACCTAAATTTTCGCATAAGACCGATCCTCCAAAGCATATCGAATGAATATTAATACTCCTTTTTGAAGAAATCGATGTTTATGATGCGAAAAGTTTGAAAATCGTTGGTGTGGACTGTAAAGTAAACCGTGGAAAATGAACGAATTACCAACTAAATACGACATAAGTAAACGTGAGCTCGCCCGCGGTAGAAACTTAAAGATAGCAGCATTTGGCTCGCCAGTCGCTTTAACCGTGGTGCCGATGGCCGTTTCGATATTTCTTTTCTTTCTATTTGGCTCAACACCACCGGTCGCGGCTTCGATCCTGTTTCTTGGACTGATAGTCACTGCGATCGGTTTTATCAAGGGCCTGATCATATCGGGTTTCATGGCCTATAAGTATTCAAAATGGTCGAGTGAAATGCGTGAGCGGATCGCAGCAGACGGAATAAAGGCAAATGAGATCGATTGGTTCAAAAACGAACTGAAGCCGCAGGAAAAGAAAGCATTAAAGGACATCGAACGCAGCGATCCTATGCTTGGGGATGCATATCGTGAGACCTTGGCGTCGCGTCTGACGGCAACTAGGCTTATTCGATCGTCGAAAAGGGAATTACAGCTAACTAAAAGGCGCGAGTTGAAAATAAAGCTGCTGAAAAGTGAGAGTGCTCCGCAGTTCCTTTCGGAACTCGCAAAAGATGCGGAAAAACTAACAAATATAAATCAGGAATCTCAGCAGATGCTTATAGAAGCAGAATCTCGTCTTCAGCTAATAGAGTCGGCGGCACTCCGTGGAGGAAGTCTTGCGGCTTCGGAATTAGCTTTGAAGCGGCTTTCGTCTCGTGCTCAGTCACTTCCTCTTGCGCTTGAAGAGGCTAAAATGGCAGATGAGATAAGAACCGAACTCGAAAAAGAGGATTTAGGAGGAAAGGTTTAGGCGATGGAAGACCGCGATGGCCGTTCGAACGCTTGAATTGAACCTGGTTTAATCAGGTGGGTGACCTTCTGTTCCTTTCGAAACATCAAAGCCTCATTCTATGGCAGATTCCCGATATAGAGATCTGCACCGAAATCGGCATTAGCCTCCCGTAATTCAAGTGTTGGCTCAATTATGTATTGCGTCCGGGGACGAACCTCG
>JBGTKY010000009.1:0-25143 GCA_041744395.1 Pyrinomonadaceae bacterium
CCAGTTGTTTTCGCCACTAACTCCGCCCGCTTTTCGCCTGCGGCGAGATCAGTTTTGTCGAAGCATTCTTACGTGCGAGCTTCATAGTAATTTCGTCATTTCAACGGCTTTCTTTAGATTTTCCATAATTCCGTCCGGCGAAAACACTGCATCTTCCTTGAGAACGATGAGATAATTTTCTGCCCCAACCAAAGTCAAAGGCGTTGTTTGTTCGAGGTAAGTTAATAGAGCCGGGCTGAATGTTTGCTTGAGAGCAACCTCGTCCGGTCCATGTACGCGATACCTGTGAGAGAACTTCGGATGACTCTCGAACATAGTTTCTTTGCTTAAAAGGAACTTGAAGATCGTGTGCGCCCATCCTCTTGGCTCACAACGAAATACTGGAAGCTGCAGCTGTTTGTCCTTCAATAAGATACATGTGGATACAGCTTCTCTTGTGTCTGCGCCAACGCCGTGCAGATAAACCTGATCAAAGACCGCAAAATCAAAGGCCTCTGTTTTTCCCGTTATAAGATTTTGGGTCTTACCTTCCAGAACGCTACCAAGAAACTCTGTGTTCAAACTTTCTGGAACCTCTTTAAGGAAATTCGTCTGTTCGGGTTGAGAGTCGAACTTCCAACCGAGTTTTTTGGAAATCGCTTCCAGTTCCCTTGTCCGAGCCTTTCTCCGGGAACGAACGACAAATAGTCCAAGCACGATGCCCGCTACGACAAAAGCGATGCATATAAGCGCTCCCGCAACGACTAGTGTCGAACTTTTGGTGACAATGTAAATGATGCAGGTCGCTAGGAACCCCACAAATGATAGAGCTAGTAAAGAACTAGAAACTTGCTTCCCGCGTTCGTGATTCATTAGATGCCGTTCCTATACATTGGGGATCTCAATAGAGCTTGCGGAATAATCGATAAATTCTGCCAAGATCTTTCGCACCTTCTTTGACCGATTCAGTGGATGACTAAGTCCCACTCGGCCATATGTCCCGCCAATCATTTCGGTGCACCCCAAGAAGTAGGGTAAAATACGCGAACAGATAAACTCTTTATTCCTATATTTATCGCTTTTTCAGCCATTATATCTATGAACGGACAGATCACAGAATTCATTAGGCATCACTATCGGCACTTCAATGCGGCGGCTTTGATCGACGCTGCTGAAGGTTACGTCCAACATTTAAACAAGAACGGGAAGATGATGGTCACGCTAGCCGGGGCGATGTCGACTGCGGAGTTGGGGTTGAGCCTTGCGGAGATGATCCGGCAGGACAAGGTGCAGATCATTTCGTGTACGGGTGCGAATCTTGAGGAAGACCTATTCAATCTGGTCGCTCACGATTTTTACGAACGCGTGCCGAATTACCGCGACCTGACGGCCGAGGACGAGCAGAAATTGCTTGACCGGCACATGAACCGCGTCACCGACACGTGCATTCCCGAGCACGAAGCGATGCGGCGGTTGGAGAAGGCGATGGTCGAGGTCTGGACGCGTGCCGAGGCCGAAGGCCGGCGTTACTTCCCGCACGAATTTATGTATCAGGTCCTGCGGAACGGCTCGCTGGAGGAGTTTTACCAGATCGACCTGAAAGACTCGTGGATGTACGCCGCGGCGGAGAAGAACCTGCCGATGGTCGTCCCGGGCTGGGAAGATTCGACGATGGGCAATATGTTTGCCGGCCACGTTATCTCCGGCGACGTCGAAAACGTTCATACCGTTCGCACCGGCATCGAATACATGACGATGCTCGCCGAGTGGTACACGGCCAACGCGACCGATGACTCGACGATCGGCTTTTTCCAGATCGGCGGCGGCATCGCGGGTGATTTCCCGATCTGCGTTGTGCCGATGCTCCATCAGGATTTGCAGCGGGACAACGTCCCGGTCTGGGGCTACTTCTGCCAGATCAGCGATTCGACCACAAGCTACGGCTCATACTCTGGCGCCGTCCCGAACGAAAAAATAACCTGGGGCAAACTCGAAGCCTCAACACCGAAATTTATCGTCGAATCCGACGCCTCAATCGTCGCCCCGCTGATGTTTGCGTATATTTTGGGCTGGTGAGAATGAATCGGCATCTGTTTGAATGTCTAGCCGGTGATCGAGCATTTGCTATAATTTCGACGAAACTTTCGAGGAAAAATTATGATAAGACGATTTTTGCTTCTCTCGTTGACGATCCTTTTCATTTGCACCGGCCGGAGCTTCGCTCAGAGCGATTTCGTCGACGGCGTACAGCTGACCACTATCAAAGCACCGTGGTCAATGCGGATCATGGGAAATGATCTCGATCTAACTAACGCGCAAGCAAAACCGGACGAGGCATCGGCATACTTCATGATGGCGAGCGAATCTACGAAACTGAACGTTTCGGTTTTCATTGAGCCAGTGGACAAATGCAAGACGGCCGAGGAATGCCGCGAACATATTTTGAATGTCGGAAATCCCAGGTGGGGTAAGTTCGAACAACTGGCTAACGGCAAGCTCAAAGATTTCAGCTACTTCGAGTTCTACAGGCCGGAAGTGGAAGGGGTGCCGGTAAAGATGCTCGACATGTATGCTCAGTACGTTTCAGACGGTTACTGGGTCGATGTCCATATTTCGAAGGTGCTTTATACCAAAGCAGATCGTGCCTTGTTCGAAAAGGTGATCAACTCCATCGTTTTCATCCCTAAAAAAGCGACACCGGCGGTATCGGATTTTGATACCCAACTTGCTAAAGGCCAGTCTGCTGCATCAGCATGGCTCAGCCTTTGGGATAAAAACAAATGCAAGGAGAGTTATGCCTCACTTGCCCCACTGACCAAAGAGAATATCGGCGAAACTGAATGGTTCGGCTACTGCCTACGGACAATTCAGGACCTCGGGGCCAATAAATCCCGCCAGCCTATCGCGGCAGCATTTGCCCGCGCCCTTCCGGCGACGACCGATCGCCCGCTCGCTGTTCTTGCTTACCACAGTACCTTCGAAAATCAGCCTTCGGTTGTTGAGATCACCGCCCTAATGCTACAAAAAGATGGGTCGTGGTCGGTAACAAATTACTTGACGCCCTGAGAGGGCCTTTCGAGCTCGTCAGCGACCCTGAGTTACAATTGATTATATTCCCATCGAAGCAACGTCCCTGCGGACAAGATTGTAGGCCCTCCGTTATGGAACATTTTGATGTGCTCATTGTCGGTGCGGGGCTTTCTGGTATCGGGGGCGGGGCACGGGTGCGGATGGACCTGCCGGAGAAGACGTTTGCGATATTTGAGGGGCGCGAGCGGAGCGGCGGGACCTGGGACCTTTTTCGATATCCTGGTGTGCGGTCGGATTCGGATATGTACACGCTCGGGTATCGTTTTCGGCCGTGGCGTGATGGCAAGGCGATAGCGGACGGGCCCGCGATATTGAACTACATCCGCGAGACGGCGGCGGAGTATGACCTTGAGAAAGATATCCGCTACGGGCACAGGGTGAGGCGCGCGGAGTGGTCATCGGAAACGTCGTTGTGGACGGTCGAGGCAGAAACACGACCGTTAGAGAGTGTTGACGAATCAAACGGAGGCATCACGCAAAGCCGCGAAGGTGCAAAGGAATCGCAAAGTAAATCCCGAAAGTATACCTGCAATTTTCTCTACCTTTGCACGGGTTATTACGACTACGAGAAGGGCTACACGCCGAAGTGGCCGGGGTTTGCCGACTTCAATGGCAGGGTCATTCACCCCCAGAAATGGCCGGAGGATCTGGATCACGCCGGCAAACGCGTTATCGTGATCGGCAGCGGAGCAACGGCGGTTACGCTTGTTCCGGCGCTGGCGAAAACGGCGGAGCATGTGACGATGCTGCAGCGATCGCCGACCTATATCGTCTCGATGCCGTCGCAGGACAAGATCGCAAACGCGTTGCGGGCCGTGTTGCCGGCCGGAGCGGCGTATATGCTCGCGCGTTGGAAGAATGTCGTGCGGCAGATGTTCTTTTACGAGCTGTCGAAACGGCGTCCGTCCGTTATGAAACGGCTGATCGCAAAGGGCGTGGCGAAAGAGGTTGGCGACGAGATCGCCGAAAAGCATTTTCGGCCCGGGTACGACCCATGGGATCAGCGGCTCTGTGTCGTACCGGATTCGGACCTTTTTGAGGCGATGCGGAACGGCAAGGCATCGGTCACAACGGGCGAGATCGAGGCATTCACCACCGGCGGCGTGCGGCTGACGAACGGTGAGACGCCTGACGCGGACATCATCGTGACCGCGACCGGGCTGGTGCTGAAGATCATGGACGGCCTAACGCTTGTCGTCGATGGCGAACAGGTCGTGTTATCAGAAAAGATCGCGTACAAAGGGATGATGTACAACGATGTGCCGAATCTCGCGCAGGCCTTCGGCTACACGAATGCGTCGTGGACGCTGAAATGCGACCTGACTGCCGAGTATGTTTGCCGCTTGATCAAATACATGGACGAACACGGCTACGCGAGCTGCACGCCTCGGCTTGATGACCCGACCGTAACGCCCGAGCCGGCACTCGATTTCACGTCGGGCTACGTGCTTCGGGGCCTCGGCGAGGTCCCGAGCCAGGGGTCGAAGATGCCTTGGCGGCTGCACCAGAATTACATCAACGATCTGCGGATGCTCCGATACGGCTCGCTTGAGGACGGGACGATGAAGTTTGCCAAAAAGGGTGGTCGATAAAGGTATGACACTTCGAAATGACAGTGTTGCGGTTGTCACCGGTGCCGGATCTGGCATCGGCCGGGCGTTGGCTCATCGGCTCGCCGTTGAAGGCATCGCGGGATTGGCATTGGCGGACGTGAATCGCGAGGGACTGGACGAAACGGCGGCTGCGATCAGCGGCCCGGCGAAGGTCTCGACGCATATCGTCGACGTAGCGGATCGACACGCGATGCAAGCGTTTGTTGATGATGTCACCCGCGAGCACGGCCGTGTGACACACGTCATCAATAATGCCGGCGTCGCACTCGGCGGGACGCTGAAGGAGGTCACGCTCGACGAGATCGAATGGCTGATGGGCGTAAACTTCTGGGGCGTGGTTCACGGGACGAAAATGTTTCTGCCGCATCTGGAAAAAGAAGAATCGGCGCACATTGTAAACATGTCAAGCCTTTTCGGGTTCATCGCTCCGCCCGGGCAGACGGGGTATTGTGCCAGCAAGTTCGCGGTCCGCGGGTTTACAGAATCACTTCGGCACGAGCTTCAGGGAACGAACATCGCCGTCTCGGTCGTGCATCCGGGCGGCGTCAAAACGAATATCGCGAACAGTGCCAAAATCGCGGCGAACACGAGTCATTCCGCTGAAGAGATCGAACGACGATTGAAGAAGATGAACCGGAACCTCGCAACGACATCCCCCAAGCGTGCGGCTGAGATCATCACAAACGGCATAAAGAAAGGCAAGCCGCGGATCATAGTCGGGCCCGACGCCCAGATCCTTAGCTGGATACAACGTCTCTTTCCGAAGCGCTACTTCGCGATCGCGAACTTCATCAGTGGTGGGAAGCTTAGCGAGATCTAACCGTATCGCCGCGGAATGCATCCACTTATTTGCGGGTGTATCATTGAGGTCTGGGAATATGAAGATAATTGTTACAGGCGGGGCGGGGTTTATTGGGAGTGCGGTCGTTTGGCGGCTGAACGAGATGGGTGTCGATGACATCCTGCTAGTTGACCGTATGGACGAGACCGATAAGTGGAAAAATCTGGTGCCGCTACGGTTTGCAGATTACATAGACGCCTACGACTTTATCGAGGATCTTGACGACTTCAAGGACGCGTCGGCCGTTTTTCATCTCGGGGCGTGTTCATCGACCACTGAAACTGATGCGGACTACATGATCCGCAATAATTATCAGTACACTCAGGACCTTGCACGCTGGGCGGTGAAGACCGATGTGCGGTTTATCTACGCCTCATCGGCAGCGACCTATGGTGACGGCTCGGCAGGAATGGCGGACGGTGTTGACGAACTGGATAACCTGAGGCCGCTGAATGTTTATGGATACTCGAAACACCTGTTCGATCAATACGCAGAGCGGAACGGTATGTTCGACAAGATCGTCGGGCTGAAGTATTTCAACGTCTTTGGGCCGAACGAAAATCACAAAGGCGATATGCGGTCGCTGGTGAACAAAGCGTTCGATCAAATCAATTCGACCGGCAAGCTGCAGCTGTTTAAGAGTGCGAATCCCGACTATGCCGACGGCGAATTCGGCCGTGACTTTGTTTATGTAAAGGATGCGGTCGATATGACGCTGCATTTTTTTAAGCCGCTTGCCGCCGCGCCGGGTTCTGACATTACGGGCGGGCTTTTCAACGTTGGGTCCGGGAGGATGAATACGTGGAACGCTCTCGCCGACGCAATATTCAAGGCGTTGGATCTGCCGAAGAATGTCGACTTCATCGACATGCCCGAGCACCTTCGCGACCGCTATCAGTATCATACGCAAGCCGACCTGACCCGCATTCGTGACGCTGGATATGCCGTCGAGACAACTTCGCTTGACGAGGCGGTCGGTGAATATGTACTGGAGTATTTGGTGAAGGGCAGGCATCTCGGCGATTAGGATTGAGGTGATCAGATGAGCTCAAATCTTTCTGCTTCCATTCAGTGGACAATAAAGTTTGGAATATTGTTAGCCTTCGCGGCGGCGATCGTGGCTGTCGGGCAGAGTTCTCTGGCGGCGACACATCCGCTGGTGGCGACGGCGGTGACGATCGACCTGCTTTTCTCAATTCCCATCGCTTATTACTTCCTGATCCGAAATACGTCCGTGCCGAAGGTAACTGTCACTCCGGTCTTTTTCATATGCATGCTGGCGGCATCGATGGTGTTACCGGAGGGCGGCCGAGGACTGCTGAACACGGTTGCGAAATTCGGCGTTCCCGCGGTGGAGGTTTTAGTGCTGGGCTATTTGGGATTTCGCCTCTATAGAACGCGGCGAAACTTCATCGGCAACGTACTTTCAGAACGTGACCTGATGGAGAGGCTCCGCTTTGCATTTGTTCAGGAGTTGAAGCCGGCGATGCTCGCAAGGGCAGTTGCGTTTGAGGTTTCAGCATTTACTTATGCGTTTCTGAAATGGCGTCGGCCCGCGGCCGGCTTCACCTACTATAAGCTGAACAGTCCTGTTCCGTTGCTACTGGTATTCTTGTTTCTGCTTTCGGCGGAGACGGTTGTGGTCCACATACTGCTTGCAATTCTCAGTCCGACCGCGGCGTGGATCGCAACAGCATTCAGTGTCTATTTTGCGCTCCAGATAATTGCACATCTGAAAGCGCTAATACTGCGGCCGATCGTCGTGACAGACCACGAGCTTCTGATACGGTGCGGGATACTGGGTGATGCGGCGATCAGGTTGGATAACATTGCCAGAATCGAAACGGTTATGAGGTCACACGAAGACCCGTCGGAGCTTGTGATCACGCCGCTGGGGTCATTGTCACAGCCGAACATTTCGCTTCAATTGTTCGAAGAATCGACGGTCTACGGTGTTTATGGGATTGAAAAGCAAGTCTCGCGAATTTCGTTTACGGTCGATTGTCCCGACCGATTTAAATCGGAGGTCAGGCGATGCGTTTAGAGCGTTATGAAGATCTTTCACGGCACAGATAATGCGAATATTCAGAAGCCGACCGTGCTTACGCTCGGCGTTTTTGACGGGCTGCATCTCGGGCATCAGCGAATAATGCAGACAGTGGTCGAGCGGGCGGCGGCGGTCGATGCGGTGCCGACGGCGATCACCTTCGACCCGCACCCGCGTTCCGTGCTTCATCCAGCATCAGCTCCGCCGCTGTTGCAGACTCTCGACCAGCGATTAGCGAATTTTGAAGTGCTCGGGATCGAGCAAGCTATCGTCATCCCGTTTGACGAAGAGTTCGCTCGGCAGCCGGCCGAGGATTTTATCTCGGGGATAATCCATGATCGCCTGCATGCTAAGGAGGTCCATCTGGGCTATGACTTTGCCTTTGGCCGCAATCGCGGCGGCAATATCGGCCTCCTGCGTCAAATGAGCCAGGAACTAGGATTTGTTGCCGAAGAGGTCCCGGAAGTAAAACTTCGCGGGCATCGGATCAGCTCATCGAAGATCAGGCACTTGCTCGCCGAAGGCCGCGTCAACCTGGTCCGGCGGATGCTCGACCGGCCGTACGGGGTCGAGGGCGTCATCGAACGCGGTGCTCAACGCGGGCGAACCATTGGCTTTCCGACCGCAAACCTTAAGCCGCACAATCGCGTCATTCCGAAATACGGCGTTTATGCGACCGCGACGCTCGTTGGGGGCACATGGCGTCGCAGTATAACGAATATCGGCGTTAGGCCGACTTTTGAGAACGATTCGGAACCGTCGATCGAATCCTTCATTTTTGATTTTGTCGGCGACCTTTACGGCGACGTTTTGCGGGTGCGCTTTCTCCACCGAATTCGTGACGAACGTAAGTTTAACGGAATAGATGAGTTGCGGGCACAGATCGAGCTCGATTCAGCTCGTGCACTGAACTATTTCCGCCATGCCGGCGTAAGGAATATGCTCGAAATATTGTGATGCAAAGTATTTACAGCCTTTACGCATCGAAATGGGTTTGAGCAGCGAATTGAACGGCGGATGAAAGAATTAACAACAAAGCAGTCAACAGTAGTGTCAGAAATGCCGCCCGAACCGGTCAACGGTAACGGCCACCGCATGGTCGAGACGCGGACATTGCCGATCGCAAAGTACGTCACGAATGAGCAATTGATCGCCGAAGAACGATTTCTCACCAACAAAGAGACTGAGGTTGAGAAAAAGTATACAGGCATACGCGGATGGTTTCGCGTTTTTCACGTGTCGGCCGTCATCGGCAAACTCGCGCTTTACCTATATCTTGATCAATACGAGGCTCACCGCAACGGCCAGATCCGGCACGCCAAAGAACGCATGCGAACGGCTGAAAGGCTCACGCGGATGGCCGTTTATGGCGAGAAGCTTTATTCGGTCAGGTCGTGGTTCCTTCATCGCTTTACGCTCTTGATGCGATGGTACTTCCTCGGCAGTGAGCTGAACCGTCAGGTCAATCACGAAAAGCAGGCTATTTGGCTAAAGGAAAAGCTGATCGAGCTCGGGCCGACGTTCATTAAGATCGGTCAATCGATGGGCACGCGGGCGGACCTTCTGCCGCTGCCGTTTGTCGTCGCATTGGGCGAACTGCAGGACAATGTTCCACCGTTTGATAACGAGATAGCGTTTGCCCGCATCGAGATGGAACTGGGCCAAAAGATCAATGCGTTCTACAAGGAATTTGAGGTGGAGCCCGTCGCTGCGGCGTCGCTCGGTCAGGTATACCGCGCTCGACTGCACACCGGCGAAGAGGTCGCGGTAAAGGTACAGCGTCCGAATCTGGAAGCGACGATCAAAGGCGACCTCGAGATCCTTAGAAAGGTCGCGGACTTTGCCGAACGCTTTCCGCAGCTGAATGAAAACGCCGATTGGTCGGGAATGCTTCGCGAATTCAACGTTACGATTCATGAGGAGATGGACTACGCTGCCGAAGGCCGCAACGCCGAACGTTTCCGCGAAAGCTTTCTGAGCTGGGAGAATGTCCACGTACCGAAGATCTATTGGAACGCGACGACGTCGAAGGTCCTGACGATGGAATTCATCCACGGCGATAAGGTGACCGACCTGGATGATCTAAAGGCTCGCGGCATCTCGCCGGAAAAGGTGAACCGGCTGCTCATCCGCACTTATCTGAAGCAGCTATTGGAAGACGGCTTTTTTCACGCCGATCCGCATCCGGGCAATTTGCTGGTGATGCCGGACGGACGGCTTGCGTTCTTTGACTTCGGAATGGTGGGGCGAATAACGCCGGAGCTACAAGCGAAGATGATCGATGCCTTCTTTCATGTTGTGGGTAAAGATCCGGCGGGCATCGCACAGGACCTGATCGATCTCGACTTTATGAAGCCGGGAACAGACCCGCGGTCGGTAAAGCCTGTGGTCGAGAAAATGTTTGAGTTTCACCTAAACCTGAAACTCAAAGACGTCAATTTCAAGGAATTGACCTACGACCTCGCAGATGTGATGTACGATTATCCGTTCCGCCTGCCGTCGAACTTTACGTACATTATGCGTGCGTTGATGACACTCGAGGGCATTGGGATAATTACCGATCCGGATTTTAATTTCTTTGAGACTGCGAAACCGTACGCCAAAGAATTCATGCTCAAACGCGAAGGCCGCGACTTCCGCAAGATATTCGTCGACAAGATAATGGGCCGCGAAGACGGCGGCAAAATAGACTGGGACCGTACTTGGAAACTGGCTAAGATGGCGGTGCGCACTGTACTAAATTCATCAAAATGAAATATACTTCCGCCTAACTGAAAAATTCTAACGGAAAGTCTTATCCGTGCTTTTTCTCTGGAGAAAGTCGAATGAAACTCATAAATCTCGCCCTATTGCTCGGCTTATTTTGCTTCATAGGACTTGGTCAGCGAGGTTCTAATCCGTCTGTAGTAGGGGACTGTAAGAAAATAGGCCTCGACAAAGTTTGGGCCGAGGCCAACGACATTTCCTGTTATCTGATTCCCGTTGAACGGAACTTTGCGACCCCGAGAGGTGAAACGTACTCGTTGGCTGTCGCAGTCGCCCCGGCATTGAACGCAACTCCGAAAGAACCTTTGTTGTACCTTCATGGGGGGCCAGGCATTGCGACGCTCGAGAATATGCCTCGGTATTTGAGATCCGAAACCTTTTCCCAGCTTAGAGAAAATCATGCATTAATCTTCTTTGATTATCGCGGTACAGGTTTTTCCGAACCTTCCTTTTGCACCACGCTCAGCTTGTCACTTTGGGCGATTTCGAACACAAATTCAACAAGGGGAGAGTTAATCTCAAGAACCACATCTGCCTATGTCAAATGTAAGGAAGAGAGCCTAAAACTAGGTGTTCACGTCGCCGATTTCTCCACGGTACAATCCGCGGCCGACGCCGAAACGATAAGAAGAAGACTGGGAATAGAGTATTGGAATATTTACGCCGTTTCACACGGAACTACCGTTGCTCTGAATATGATGCGCAGTTTTCCGGACCATATTCGCAGCGTCATTCTCGATTCGCCCTTTCCGCCAAATGCCCCTCGGATGGACTTCATACATCCTTTCGATTCCGCTTTCAAGGCTTTACAAGCCCGGCTCAACCGCGATTCGAAATTGTCCAAGATGTTTCCATCGATCAAAAATGACTTTGTGAAAGTTACAGATCGTTTACGTAAAGCCGCCTCGACACAGGCGACGTCCAAACGCGCGGGGGCCGATCTCAAATACGCGTTCGACGAACGGAATTTTGTATGGGCTGTTTGGCGCGCAATGTTGGACCCGAAAACGATTCCTCTAGTCCCTTCGGCCTTAAAGGAAATGGCGGAAGGGAGTGATGAGGTTTTTTTGAAATGGTCAAAACTTTTGAACAACCCAAATTCCTTTGGCAAATTTTCGTTGGCGCAGAGTAAGGCAATCCTTTTGTTTGAGTCGAAGCCCCGTTTCGAAGAAGAAACGGAAGAATACTTACTAAAGAATTTCCCTGACTTTGCTGGATTTATTGATCCGGGACTAGAGGCCTCGCTTATCAAGGCTTTCCGGCCCGATTCGCCTAGCCAAGAATACTTTAAACCCGTAAGGAGCAGTATCCCAACGTTAGTATTTTCCGGCGAGTTCGATCCGGTATGTCCCCCGTCATTTGCGAGGACGACCGCCAAAACTTTGACAATCGCCTCAATTATCGTTGTTCCCGATGCCTCACACGCGGCTATTCACGCTGACGACTGCACGAGGGGAATCGGAAAAGAATTCTATCTAAATCCGGCGAAGAAGCCCACTGTAAAATGTTTAGGCGAACGAAAACCTATAGAGTTTGTAACTTCGGAAATTCTCGCTCATCCAAATTGAGCCTCTAAGCTGCTAGATCCATCAATTAACTATTGAAGCCAGTTTAGTTTCTTTGAGTTTCTTGCGATTGTCGGAACAATTACGTCTAAGAATATAGAATGCCCTCTTCGATACACATAACCATTGCGCATATCTCCAAAGAGTTTTCGATTGATGAGCTGGACGAATTGGCGTGGAACGGAGCACCCGAATCCCTGATTTCCACATATTGGTCGGGACAAGTTGCGGTAGCCAAAGGACAACTAACGGTCAAGCTTTTGTGGTCAGACACCTCACTGTATGTAAGGTTTGGTGCATCGCAAGGCGAGCTGCTAATCGGAAACGAACAGCCGGATGTGACTAAAAAAGTAGTTGGCCTTTGGGAACGGGATGTTTGCGAGATATTTATTGCACCTGATAGAGGCGACCCGCGGCGGTATTTTGAATTTGAAGTGGCACCCACGGGCGAGTGGCTTGACCTGGCGATCGACCTGACGAGCGGCGAGCGTGTGACAGATTGGGATTACAAATCGCAGATGGAAGCGGCAGCTTGCATTGAAGATGGCAAAGTGACAATGGCGATCAAGATCCCGTGGGAGGCGTTTGGGCGGCGGCCGAAAGCCGGGGATGTTTGGCTAGGAAATATTTTTAGGTGCGTTGGCAAAGAGCCGGATCGCGGGTATTTAGCGTGGCAGCCGACAATGACCGACAAACCGAATTTTCACGTTCCAGAGGCGTTCGGGGAGCTTCACTTCGTTGAATAAGCTAACCCTGCAATAGCTTTTCGTTTATCAAAAGTGCACCCCAGACCAAGCTGAAGAGGCCGGCAAGGACACGGATGCCCTTGTTCGCCCAGACGAATCGGTCGGCGGTGAGCGTGATCGGCAGGCTCATCAGCAGACTCATTAGCATCATTCCGGCGATGGAGCCGATGCCGAAAATCAGGATATAGGCGACAGCGAGTGCCGGCGATGAGATAGTCGGCACGACCAGCAGCATTAGCCCCGCACTTCCCGCAAGGCCGTGGACCATTCCGACAACCACCGAACGCGGGCTCAGGCCGTGATGCGATGCCTCGGCTGCTTCGTCTTTGTGAACGTGCAGGTGAGAATGGACATGATCGTCGTGTTCATGCGTATGGACATGGATCTTTTCGCTTGCGAAGATCTTGCGGATCGCATTAATACTCAGTAACACGAGCATCACACCGACCGCGGCTTCGAGGTAAGCCTCGACACTTTCGGAGATCTGCACCTTCAGAAAAATAACCAGTAGGCCGACAACGAAGAGCGATATCGTATGACCGAGGCCCCATAGCCCGCCGACGAACATCGAGACAAACGCATTCTTCTTTTCGCTGACGATCGCCGACACCGCCGCAAGGTGATCGGCCTCGACGGCATGATAGAGCCCGATAACGAAGCCGAGCATTAAGATGCCAATGGCTGTTTGCTCTGATGAAGGTTGCAGAAATGCTTCCATGGTAAGATCTGCCGGCTGAAGCCGGAACGCCGAACGAACTATACGGTCATTCCGCCATCGACGGCGATGGTCTGGCCCGTGATGTAACTTGAGGCGTCGGACGCCAGAAAGACCGCGACGCCTTTTAGTTCGCCTTCGTTGCCGACCCGAGGGATGACGTTGTTCTCTTGAATCGAGCGTTCGTAAATGTCGATGACCGCGTCGGCAAGCCGCGAATGAAAAAAGCCGGGAGCGATCGCATTCACGCGGATGCCGCGGCGTCCCCAACTGCCGGCTAGCTCACGGGTAAGGCCGATCAGGCCGGCTTTGCTTGCAACATAACCGGAATAAAAAGGGCCGTTAGCTGACGAAGTCATTCCGGCGATCGAGGCAATGTTGATGATCGACCCGCTATTCTTTTTCAGCATCTCGCGGCCGACGGCCTGTGCCATCAGAAAGCAGCCGGTGAGGTTTACGTCTATCACTTTTTGCCATTTCTCCAGCGGCATGTCCTCGGGCATCGCTCCCCAGGAAATGCCGGCGTTGTTGACCAAGACATCGACGCTGCCGAATTGTTCGATAGTTGCCGCGACTGCCGCCTCGACCTCATCCGGCTTTGAAACGTCGCAGGTTCTGCCGGCCGCGTTGAAACCGCGTTCGGTGAATTCTGCGACCGTTTCATCAAGCGATTCCTGTCGGCGAGCGCACAGCATCAGATTGGCACCGGCCTCGGCGAGGCCCTCCGCCATTTCCTTGCCAATGCCCCGCGACCCGCCGGTGACGATCGCGGTCTTGCCCGTAAGGTCAAACAGTTCTGTAACTTTCATGTTGGTGCCGATCAACTATCGGGAAGAGGCGATTTTACCATAAATGCCGCCCCGAAATGACCGTCGCCGGCCGAGGTTGGACTGCGGATCGGGATTACGGTTTAATTTAAGTATGGCGAAAACGCAAAAAGAGCTCGCATTTCTGCGCGACCTCTATATCAATACCGAATGGACCCGACGATTTACGGACCTAATCGACAAACACGTCAAGCTCGTTGGCGACGAGAACTTGCTGTACATCAACGCCGGGACCGGCGACCACGTGACGGAACTTAGGGAAAAGCTCCGCGAGGAAGTCTCGGTCTTTGCGACCTGCGAAAACGAAGATCTGCTGATGATCGCCCGCGACAAGGCTGAAGTTTTGAAGGCGGATATCGAATTTTCGCTGATGCATTTTTCCGAAGATGCGTTTGACGAAGTGATAGCCGACGGCACGCTGATGCGTCCCGCGACATTTCTTGACTTTGTAAACGATGCCGTCCGGGTTGCACGCGAGGGGGCAAAGGTGGCGATCATCCTGCCGACCGCAGGTAGTTTTGGTGAGATATTTTCGCTGCTATGGGAAGTCTTTTTCAATGGATCTTATGATGAGAGCGGAGCCGAGGTCGAAGCTATGATCGCTTCGCTGCCGAGCGTGTCGCTTATCGAAGAAGTAGCGGCGACGGCCGGGCTGATCAACGTCGAAACCCACACGGCGATCGAGGTTTTTGAATTTGAGACGGGTGAAGAATTTATTTCATCTACGCTCGTTGCGGATTATCTTCTCCCGCAGTGGCTGGACACCTTAAGCGAGAAAGAAAAAGAGCAAGTTCCGGAGAAACTTGCTCAATTGATAGATGAGGAAGAAGGGACAATATCCTTTCGCTTTTCGGTAAAAGCGACGCTGCTGACCGGCGAAAAAGAATATCTGAACTAAACCTGTTTCGCGTCCGCACGGCGACGCATTTCTTCGGCTAGAGCTTCGTCGCTCATGGTGTTGATCTGCGGAGCAACGGGCGAATCGATCTGTTTTGCGGCCGCTTCTTCTTCCTCGGCCTCACGCATTCCTTCCTTGAACGCTTTACGCGATTGGCCGAGCGACTTGGCAAGCTGCGGCAGGCGTGACGCGCCAAACAATAAAAACAGTACCGCGACGATCAGAATGATCTCAGTTGTTCCAAATGGTCCCATATACTTAGATTTCCCTCTGCCCACGAATTATAACGCGAATCGGCAGAACTTTCATGCAAACTCGGTCAAGTCGAGATCAACCGCGATCTTTGATCTTGTCCATCGCATCCACCAGTGCGGATGTAATGCCCTTTTCTGACACGGAATGACCCGAATCCGGAACGATAATGAATTCTGCCTCAGGCAATGCTCGATGCAGGTCCCAGGCCGAAGTCATCGGGCAGACGACGTCATAACGGCCCTGGACGATGACCGTCGGAAGGTGCCGGATCTTGTCGACATTTTCAAGCAGGTAATTGTCCGACGGAAAGAACGAGCCATTCATAAAGTAATGACACTCTATGCGAGCAAGGCTGAGGGCTTCGTGCGGCTCTTCCCAATGGTCGACGAGGTCTTGGTCGGGAAAGAGTTTCGACGTTGCACCTTCCCACGTGCTCCATGCGCGTGCGGCCGTTAGGCGTGTTTCCTCGTCGTCGCTCGTTAGGCGTTTGTGGTAGGCCGTCATGAGATCGCCGCGTTCTGCTTCGGGAATGGCCTCTTCGTATCGTTCCCAGAAGTCGGGAAAGATCTCAGACGCGCCGTATTGATAGAACCAGGCAAGCTCTTTCTTGCGGGTCAGGAAAATGCCTCGCAGTATCAACGCGAGGCAGCGTTCGGGATGGCTGATGCCATAAGCAAGGCTAAGCGTGCTGCCCCAGGAACCACCGAAAACGTGCCATTTCTCGATGCCGAACTTTTCGCGAAGCGTTTCGATGTCTTTAATCAGATCCCATGTCGTATTCTCTTCGAGCTCGGCGTGGGGCGTCGACTGGCCCGATCCGCGTTGGTCAAACAGAACGACGTGATACGCCTTTGGGTCAAAGAACTGGCGGTACATCGGGATCAGCCCACCGCCGGGGCCGCCGTGCAGAAACACGACGGGGATGCCGTCCGGGTTGCCGACGCGTTCGTAATAGATTTCGTGAACGTCCGAAACCTTCAGCATGCCCGAATCAAAGGGCTCGATCTCGGGGTATAGAGTTTTCATACAAGAAAATTATCACACCAAAGCTGGAAAACAAGCAATGTCCAGAGTTCTTTGTGATGCGATGCCTTCCCGGATTCGTGTTCGCGGATCAGTCTTTGGACGTAATCGGAGTTGAAAAGGCCTTGCTCCGTCAGCCGTTTGGGTGCGAGCATTTCGTGCATTAGCGGATTTAGGCGTCCCTTTAGCCATTCGGCGATCGGGATGCCGAACCCTTTTTTGGGGCGGTGAAGAATGTTGTTCGGGAGCAGATCCTTCATCGCCTCTTTCAGAATGTGCTTGCCGCTCTTGCCTTTCAGCTTGTATTCGACGGGGATTGACGCGGCGAATTGGCCAACGCGTGGATCGAGGAACGGAGCACGCGTCTCGAGCGAGACTGCCATAGCGGCACGATCTACCTTAGTTAGGATATCTTCGGCCAGATAAAAATTGATATCGGCGTACTGCATCTGCTCGATGACGTTCGTGGCCTCAGACATTGTGACCAGCTCACGAACGCCACTGTAAATGTCGGCTTCAGTTTGTGCCAATACGTCACTGGTAAAAAGCTGGTCGTGCTGATCCAGCGAGAACGAGCCGAACCAGGAGTGGTGCCGCGTTACGTCGTCGTATTTCGAAGCTCGAACGAATCGCTTGGCCTTATAGTCGAACGACATATTCTTGGTCGAGACTGGCAAAGCTTTGACAAGTGGTTCTATCAGGCCGGAACGCACGATCGACGGGATCGCCAAATATTTTGCCGCGACCGTGTGGGCATAATACATCGGGTAGCCGGCGAAAAGCTCGTCACCGCCATCACCGCCGAGGGCGACGGTGACGTGCTTTCGGACAAAGCGGGCAAGTAGAAAAGTTGGTATCAGCGAGCCATCGGACAGCGGTTCGTCTAGCCAGCCGCCGATCTCCGAGATAAGGTCGCCGGCGGTCGTCGCGGAAAGCTTTTCTTCGTAGTGTTCGGTGTTTAGGTGCCGGGCGACCTGGCGGGCAAACTTCGATTCGTCGAATGAATCTTCTTCGAAACCGATGGAGAAGGTTTTTACGCGTTCCGTCGCGTGCTGCACGGCAAATGCCGCCACAGTTGAGGAATCGATCCCGCCGGAGAGCAAAATGCCAAGCGGAACGTCCGAAACAAGCCGCATTCGGACGGCGTCGGAGAGCAGATCGCGAAGTTCCGTTACCTTTGAGTCAATTGACGAGTTTCCGTGCGGAGAACCACCCCGTCCGCCCAGAGCGGCGTCCACCCCTCCTTCGTAAGGAGGGGAGTTCTTCGCGACGGCGGCGCTCCATTCGATGTCCCAATAGCGGCGGGTCTTTACTTCGCCGTTTTCGACCGTGAGAACATGGGCGGCGGGGAGTTTTTGGATGCCCTTGAAGATCGACATCGGCGCCGGGACGTAGTCGAACGAGACGTAGTGGCGCAGAGCGTTCAGGTCGAGTTCCCGCTTCACGGCGGGATGGGCGAGGATCGCCTTCAGCTCGGCCGCCCAGATCAGCTTGTCGTCAAAAACGCCGTAATACAGCGGCTTTTCGCCAAAACGGTCGCGGGCGATGATCAGCTTCTTTCGCTTTGCGTCCCAGAGCGAAAAGGCGAACATTCCGTTTACGTGTTCGAGCAGAGCGTCGCCGTGCTCTTCATAAAGATGCGGCAGGATCTCGGTGTCGGACTTGGTCGTGAATTTGTGGCCCCTCGTTTCGAGCTCGGCGCGGACCTCGCGGTAGTTGTAGAGCTCGCCATTCATCATAACGACAACGGATCGATCGCAGTTGAACACAGGCTGGTCGCCGGTGTGCAGATCGATGATCGAAAGCCGCCGCATACCGAGCGCGACCGTGTCGTCCAGCCAAAGCCCCTCGCTATCCGGCCCGCGATGCACGATCCGTTCACACATAGAGTGCAGCACCGCTTCGGCGTTGTGGTTAGGCTTAGTTGTGTCGAGGTTTATCCAACCTGCAATTCCGCACATTTACTCTTTCAGAGCCTGTTTCTTCGAATTCCGAATATCGGTAATGCTCGCCATGTTCTCTACGTTTAGCCGAAATCTCTGGCCATCTCTGTTGAATTTCGCTTCGGTTCGATAGGTATCAAAATGACCTGAAAAGACCGCCGTTACTGCAAGGTCGATTTCGGTTTTCGCTGGCGTTACCAGCTTGCAAAGGTTGTCGCTGAAGTGGGTCTTGTCACTGCAGATCAAGTCTTCAAAGCTGGATTTAAACTCGGCATCAAAGATTGGATGCCGAGTGACACACGATTCGTCACCAAACCACTGCTCAGAGCCAATCCGGACGAAAGTGGTTCTAACTCGAATCGGCTTTCCGACGTACGGTATTGGATTCTCCATCAACTCACAGATGCTTGCAACGGATTGGGGGTCAGTCCCGACGTTATTATTTGCGGCGGTCAGTTCCGGAATCGATGATTTGTTAACTTCCGATCCTTCCGTGTATGAGTTCGCTTCCGACGGGATGGAGTTGGAGCAACCAACCACAACTATTGCCAAGAGTATTATTCCTACAACTGGAATTCGTATAGTTGGTTTAGACATCAAATCCTATCCTCTCACGCACCGCATATATCGCCTTGTCCTGTGATTCGTGGTAAGTGCGAACCAGCAGTTCCGCAAGCAGGCCCATTAGGAAAAATTGGACCGATATGGCGAGCATTACGACGGCGATTATAGGCAGCGGCGTCAGGATGAACGACACGTCGTACCCGATCTTCAGGACCAGCGCCCAGACGCCGGCGATCATTGAAATAAAGAACGCGAGCATGCCGAAACCGCCGAAAACATAAAGCGGCTTTGTGTGATATTCGGCCATGAACTTGATGGTTATCAGGTCAAAGACCACTTTGATCGTTCGGGAAATTCCGTATTTCGATCTGCCCATCGTGCGTGCGTGGTGATCGACAGGGATCTCGGTCACGCGTGCACCGGCCCAGCTTGCATAGATCGGAATAAAGCGGTGCATCTCGCCGTAGAGCTTAACGTCCTGAATCACCTCGCGGCGATACGCCTTGAGCGAACAGCCGTAATCATGGAGCGGAACGCCGCCTATCCACGAGATTATCCGGTTCGCGATCTGCGACGGGATCTTCCGAGAAATGAGTTTGTCCTGACGATCTTTTCGCCAGCCGGAGACGACGTCGTAACCTTCGTCTAGCTTATCGAGCAGGCGTTTGATATCGGCAGGGTCGTTCTGCAGATCGGCGTCCATCGGGATGAGGATGTCGCCTTTGGCGGCGTCGATGCCCGCGGACATTGCGGCCGTCTGGCCGTAGTTGCGGCGAAGCGAGATGACGCGGACGCGGTCGTCTCCCGCGGCTATCTCTTTCAATATCGTCAGGCTCTTATCGGTCGAGCCGTCATCGACGTAGATCACCTCGGCAGTCTTGCCGAGCGCATCGAGCGCCGCCGCGATCTTGGCGTGCATCGGCCGAAGGTTTTGCTCCTCGTCGAGCACCGGCAGAAAAAGCGAAAGCTCAGGATGCAGGCCAGCTGGTTCAGTTATTTTAGGATCCATTGCGATCTATCCGACAAACTAAATAATGTAGACTTTTCGGGCCGGAAAATACAGTTGAGCCGGAGTGTGAGCCACAGACTACACAATCAAAATAATTCGCTTCGGAGTTCTTTATTGTTAATAGGATCCGGTCCTGACGAGCAAGAGCGGTGCTCGACAGGACCGGATTGATCGACTTAGGCAGGCACCTTGCCCTTTAGTTCACGATCCCAATTTCGATGGTTTGAGATGGCTTCGATAAATGGTTTCGAGATGTTCTTTCCGGTAACCACGGCTGGGTCGTCTTTTGCTGATCCCGCGAATGTGATGTCGATCAGCTCTTTTCCTTCACCCTCGGCGGCGATCGCCTTGCAGTGTTTGAAAGCTTCGTTGATGAACTGAACCGGATCGACCGCAGCGATAAGCCCATCCACGCTTTCTTTTCCGCCCGGTATGTAGACAGCGTCATACAATACCGAAGCCGTCGTTTCGAATGTCTCATCCACCGGCACAATGTGTCCGTCGGCATCCGCCACTTGAGTATGGACCGGTGCAATGATCTTCACCATTGCTCCCTTTGCGGTCAATGCACGTTTCATCGCCTTCAGCTGCTTTCCGTTGACGCCTTCTGCCGCCAAGATGGCGATTACTCGAGACTTGATGGTGTCCTTAACGGTGTTTTGCATACTCAGCGCCGCAGATGATTGAACCGGCGGTTCATTGTTTGTCGGCTGCACCGATGCCGGATTGGTATCCGCGCCGAAGCTTCGGTTAATTGGCGTCTCGGGCTTTTCCGGCGTCAAGCCTAATTTTTTCCCGACGTCTTGGGCGAGGCCCTTGTCCACGCGAGTCAAGATGTTCACCATCCGCTGCCGGATAACGAGGTTTTGCACCTTACCGAGTTCGAACGAGAATGCGTCAACGATATGTTTCTTCTCGATCGGTGCCATGCTGTTGAAGAACATCGTTGCCTGGCTAAAGTGATCGCGAAAACTGTCGCTTCGTTGGCGGACCTTCTTGGCGTCAATACGTTCCTCGAAAGATGCAAACCCGCCCTCGGCCATCGAAGCCTGAAACGGACAGCCTGAGCGTATCGAGTTTGGGTCATATGCCGTTTTGCCGGTATTGATCGTCTGTCGATGTATGCCGTCACGCTGGTTATTATGGACCGGTGCGATCGGCCGATTGATCGGGATCTCATGGAAATTAGGCCCGCCGAGCCGGGAGAGTTGCGTGTCTGTGTACGAGAATAAACGGCCCTGCAGAAGCGGGTCGTTTGTGAAATCGATACCGGGAACGACGTGGCCGGGGTGGAATGCAACCTGCTCGGTCTCGGCGAAGAAGTTGTCAGGGTTTCGGTTCAGCGTCATCTTGCCGATTCGCTCCACCGGAACCAATTCCTCGGGAATGATCTTGGTCGGGTCGAGCAGGTCAAAACCGAATTTGTGCTCGTCGGCCTCAGGAACAAGCTGAACGCCGAGCTCCCATTCCGGAAACGCACCCGATTCGATCGCGTTCCATAGGTCGCGGCGGTGAAAGTCAGGATCCTTGCCCGAGATTCGCTGTGCTTCGTCCCACATCACGCCGTGGACGCCGAGAAGCGGCTTCCAGTGAAACTTAACAAACGTGGACTGTCCGCGAGCGTTAATAAAGCGAAACGTGTGAACGCCGAAACCTTCCATCATTCGCAGGGATCGCGGGATCGCGCGATCGCTCATCGCCCACATTATCATATGTGTGGATTCGGGCATCAGCGATATGAAATCCCAGAACGTGTCATGGGCTGATGCTCCCTGTGGGATCTCGTTATCTGGTTCTGGCTTGACCGCGTGAACGAGGTCTGGAAACTTAATCGCATCCTGAATAAAGAAAACCGGGATATTGTTTCCGACCAGATCGTAGTTGCCCTCGTTCGTATAAAATTTCACCGAAAAGCCGCGAACGTCGCGAGCGAGGTCGGTTGCTCCCCGCGAGCCGACCACCGTTGAAAATCTAACAAATACGGGCGTCTTTACTTTCGGGTCCTGCAGAAAGCCGGCTTTGGTAACTTTCGCCATCGAGCCGTAGGCCTGAAAATATCCGTGGGCACCGGATCCGCGGGCGTGTACGATACGCTCCGGGATGCGTTCGTGGTCAAAATGCGTGATCTTCTCGCGCATTATAAAATCTTCTAGAAGTGTCGCGCCGCGTTCGCCCGCCTTTAACGAGTTTTGGTTGTCGTTAATTCGAAGCCCCTGGTTAGTCGTCAAGAATTGATCGTTACTATCTTCGCGATCTAATTCCAAATCCGCTGATTTCGGATCAGTGGTCTTACTTTTTGCTTTGATTTCTGGCATTTCTTCCCCTTAATGTTGTAATTCAACCAATATCCGCAGGCGCGCAGAACGCCTGGGACGATAAAAAAGTCTGTACATTTACAGTGGTTTGATTGTCTCACATCTCGAGGAATGGCGAAATTATTTTCGTGCGACGATAACGATCGAGACGCCGAAGGGGAAATTTACTTTGCTAAGGATGTGGCGTTCGGCCGAGAAGATCTTGCCGAAGATGCCGTTGAGGCCGGAGATGGTGATGTTGTTTTCTGATTCCGGTTTGATGCCAGTCAGCTTCATTATTGTTCGGCCGCCGAGGATCGGGGCAAAAAAGGTGAAGTTTGCGTATGTCGCGCGTTCGACCGTGTAACCGGCCGTTTCGAGCCGTTCGACGATCTGCTTTTTGGTATAGCGGATGCGATGGTTTGAGATGTCGTCCTGCACGCCCCAAAGCCACATGAACGCCGGAACGAAGATCAGCGAATAGCCGCCGGTCTTCGTCACGCGGTGCATTTCTTTCAGGCCCGCGATGTCGTCATCGAGATGCTCTATCACGTCGAGCGCAGTCGTTACGTCGAAGCTTTCGACTTCGTAGGGCAGGGTTTCCGCGAGGCCTTTTTGAACGGTCAAACCCTTGCGACGGCAGAACTCGAGCGCGTCATCCGAAACATCAACGCCCTCCGCCGAACCGAACTGTGCGAGCATTTCAAGATTGGCTCCGGTCCCGCAACCGACATCCAGAATGCGGAACGGAGGGCGGACACTCTTGTCCGCATCGGGCGAAGCGAGAGTGCTTGAGACATTGTCAACGATCGTCCTCAAAAAACTCTCCAAGATCGCACGGCGGCCGACGAACCACCAATGCGAATCTTCGACGCGGTCCATTATCGCGTACGTATGCTGCTGCATTTCCTGGGGAAGTGCGGTATTCATATCAATATCATCCCCATATTCCTGATTCGATACACCGGCGGAGGATACGGGCACTTGCGGGATCAATTGACTCCAGAGTAGAGAGGTAATTCAATGCCGTGTCTCGGTCCCCGAGCTTCAATGAGAGTATTCCAGCGTGTAGAAGTACTGGCGGATTGGCAGGCACAAGGGCCAAGGACCGTTTATACATCTCGAGAGCTTCCTGACGCTTGCCATGGTCCCTAAGCATATCGGCAAACCCTTTTATAATATTAGGCGTATCCGGCTTTATTGCAATTACCTTCGAATATGCTGCCGCCGCCTGATCGATCTGCCCAAGTTGGCGATAAATACCGGCCATGCCAAGATATGCGGAGGGGTCTACGGCTTTTGCCAGCGACCTCTCGTAGGCATCGAGCGCCTTTTCGTTCATTCCCGCTTCATCGTAAACGAGGCCAATATCCCGGTAAAATCGCGAATCCGAAGGATCGAGCCGATAGACTGCCTGAATATATTTCTCGGCCTCGTCGATGCGATTCGCATAGCCCAGTGCATACACCAAATCCATTAATGTCATCGGGCTCTTCGGTGCGTCATCCGCCAATCGCATTAGTTCGGGGATCTTTTGGATCGCCGAACGCCGTCCACGATTAACATTCACGAACATTTGATAGTTCGGGTTTCCTGGATTCAATCTGGCGATCTTTTCGAAATATTCGAGAGCTTTGTCAAAATTTGCGGTCGATGAATGGACCCCGCCCAACATCATCAAAATGTCAGAATCATTCGGCTTTAATTTATCCGCCGCTGCAAAAGCGACCAACGCCTCATCAAATCGTCGGACGGCTTGGAGGCTTTTGCCGAGCTCGTACTGAAGATCAACGCGTTCTGGTCGCTGCTCAACAAGCGGACGAAGCACGTCGATAGTTCGAACGTTTCGCCCGAGCCGGGCCTCACTCAAGGCAAGTAGCCACTGAGCTTCGAATCGGCGCTCATCATCTAGAGTAACTTTTGTGAACGCCTCTATTGCCTCCAGGTGCTGCCCTAGCTCAAAAAAGATAAGGCCCATCGCAAAGTGTGCGTACGGATTTTGTGGATCCAGTCTCAACGCGGTCCGGGCGGAGGTGAGCGCTTCGGCATCGCGGACCTGACGAAGGTAAACCTCGGCGAGCACGCCATGGTAAATCGGATTATCGGGCCGCCTTGCCGTGAGCGTCTCAAGCAAATAGGCCGCCTGCACGAAATTTCTGTTAAACAAATAGAAATCAGCAGCGAAAAACAAGACCATTTCGCCCGATTGAAATCTTCCAACCGCTAACTCAACAAGTCGGTTGATCTCCTGCGGCGACTTCTTGGCTGCTCGCATCGCATTGAGCCGAGCCGAATGAGCGCGTTCCGAATCAGGACTCAGCCGAACACCGCTTTCGCAGGCTTCGACCGCTTCTTGATGCTTTTTCTGAAGGCTCAGAGCGGCGCAAAGTTCGGCAAAATAGTTGCCGTCGCCCGGCGCCAATCGGATAGCATTTCTAAATGCGGCCTCAGCCTTTTCATACTGCCCTAGAGCGAATTCGACTGTTCCGATATTTGCAAACGTTGTGGGCTGGCGGTCGTCGAGCTCGGCGCTTCGCTTAAAATTGGACAACGCCTCATCGAGCGAGTGAACGCGGAAGAGCCTAAGGCCTTCGTTAAAATGCCATTCGGCCGTTTTCGGTTCCGGCCCTTGTGCGACCGCAACGACGCTCAGTAACGCAGCTAAAATTAAAATGATCGACGCTTTTCGCATTTTTGCTTGCCGCTCCTTAGATTGGGTAAACAATAGGACACCGTAAGTATATCTTATTCTGGAAGCCCGAAGAGTTCACGGCAAATGTAAGCCGAGGAGTTGGCTAGCGGTCGGGCCTTCGTTTTGGCCGCGTTCCAGGTTGTAGCTTTCGCGGAGTCGGCGGGTGATGCCGTGTTCATCCACGAAGCAGGGAGCCGTTTCGTGTTCGCGGCCGAGGATCATAAGCTGCAGGCCTTCGTGAATGTACTCGTCCTGATTTACGCAAAGCATGTATTC
>JBGTKY010000010.1:0-22398 GCA_041744395.1 Pyrinomonadaceae bacterium
AGGTGGCCTGGTCTTAATGAAATTATCGCTGTCGGTTGGGATCTCGGCTAGAGAATCGCCAAGTTATGTTAGGAACCACTTCTTTCTGAAAGTCTGCCGTCTGAGAAACCATTCGGGCTTCCACCTTGGCACTTCGTTCATTGACTTCGGTGACCACGACTCTAACCTGAACCTCTTTGTGTCCGGTTAACCATAGACTCATTCCTTCGATTACCTGTTTGTTACGGCCCGCGTCGATGGTCATTGTTGGGAACCACTTGTTCGTGAGAGTTTCGAACGTGGTAACTTTCGCGTTGATTGGCGGTACTTTAAAAAGCTTCTTGTAATCCTGCGGCAGATCAGGCAGGCCCTCATGTTTCTTTTGAATGTCGCTGCTTTTCAAATAACCGATTTCGTGCTCAATCCCAGATCGCGAATTCACGGCATACGCGAATAGCGCCAGATCTTTGGTCGGAACTAGCCATCGCTGGTCCCCCCACCTAATAAAAGTGAATTCGTTACCTGGCAGCTTGAGGAGGAATTCTTCATCATCGCTACGGTCGGGTGCTAGATAAAGTTTTTGGTCGTCGAATGTGACTTGGCCGTGGTTGATCCAAGCTCGCGGGCCATTACTGCATGTATCTCTATACGCAGCAAAACCAACTTCAGGAGCCCAAATAAATCCTTCAGACCAGGTTTCGCCAACCTCTATAGAATAGCTCCCGGCCCATTCAACAGCCTGAACGTTTTTTAGAGTACTTGCGATCGAATCGCGCCGTGCAGAATACGGAGCAGTTATCTCCGGCGGTAATATCTCAACATAACCCTGCGCCTGCACAGCAACCGAGAGTGTGGAAGCGATGAGGAGAATCGAAATTGCAGTGCACCGAATATTCATAATGTAGTCCTGATCTTAGCAGAAAGTTTCAGTAAGCGTTTATTCTGGTAGAGTTCACGTTCCTATCCAGATAAAGTTCCATCGGTTGCGCAATATAGTTGAGTCGAAAATGAAAGCCCTCCTCATATCAATGGGAACCCGCGGTGATATCGAGCCGTTTTTGGCTGTGGGGGAGGTTTTCAGCGAAAGAGGCTGGGAGGTCGTCTGTCTGTTTCCAGAGCAGTTTCGCGAGACGACCGAGGCGATGGGCTTTCGGTTTCATGGGTTCAGCGCGGATTTTCTAAAGCTGATCGAGGGCAGCGATGCGAAAGAGATACTCGGCGGCGAGGGCGGCATTTTTAGCCGCATGAAAAACTGGGCGTCGCTCGCACGCAAAGGGATGAAGCTCGCCCGCGAATCCGTCGAAGTCCAACACCGCGTACAAATCGACGAAGCTCCCAACCGCGCCATCTATCACCCAAAATGCAATACCGCGATCATCTGGGGAATGGCAAATCCCGGCAGAGCGATCATGCTCAGCCCTGTGCCCGGACTGGCCCACACTGTCGATGAGTTCGCCGCGATGTGGGGCAATTACGGCCGCTCCGTGAATCGGCTGAGCGTTTGGCTGGTCAATACGATAAAGGCTGTCGCGGTCAAGCGTTTTAACAGAAAGCTTGCGAAGGACTTTGGTGCTCTGGACCTTTCGACCTCTGCGATCAAACGCGCGATGCTCGAAACCGAAAAGACTATCTATACAGTTTCGCCGAGCCTTTTCCCGTGTCCCACCTATTGGCCCGACACGGCACAGGTCGTCGGCTATTTTGAGCGGAACAAGGCTATCGACTGGAAGCCGGACGGACGCCTCATCAATTTTCTCGACACGCACGACAAGATCGTATTTATCAGCTTCGGAAGCATGACGAATACCGATCCTCGACGAAAGACCGAGACGATCGTCAACGTACTTCGTCGAAACAATATTCCCGCGATCATCAACACCTCATGGGGCGGTCTGAGCGAGATCGAAGATTCACCCCAACACGTTTTGTTCCTCAAAAGCGTTCCGTACGACTGGCTTTTCCCACGCATTTACGCCGTTGTTCATCACGGTGGCTCGGGCTCGACGCATATGGCAACGAAATACGGCTGCCCGAGCCTGGTCATTCCACACACACTCGATCAGCCCTTCTGGACACGCATCGTTCACGAAAAAGGACTTGGCCCGAAAGGGATTCCGATCGCCAAACTTTCCGAGGCTGATTTCGAAAAACAACTGCTCGACCTGTATTATAATGAGAATTACAAACGCAATGCGGAAACGGTTGCTCGACAGATGACATCGGAGGCCGACCGGGAGAAGCTGTTTCAAATCATCACCGGCATTAAGGAGGAAATATGAAAGGATTTAAATTGAATATCGAGAGAGACACCGTCAAGAACAAGAATTTCCGCAAGGTGCTTTACACCTCGGAGTACAGCCAGCTCGTTCTGATGAGCCTCAAGCCAAAGGAAGAGATCGGAGCGGAAACGCATGAAGAGAATGATCAATTCCTGCGTTTTGAAGGCGGAACCGGCCGGGTTGTGATCGATGACAGCAAATACACCGTTAAAGACGGCGACGCCGTGATCGTTCCGGCGGGAGCCCGTCACAATGTAATAAACACCTCCGGGACCGAAGATCTGAAGATATACACGATCTACTCGCCGCCGCATCACAAGGACGGAATCGTCCGCAAAACCAAGGAAGAGGCCCAAGCCAACGATGAAGAGTTCGACGGCACGATGACCGAAAAGCGCCCCCGCAAAAAGGCCAGCAAGAAGTGAGCATTCCGCAACGGACGTAACCAAAGTCTCAGCCGGCGGCCGTTTTCACTAAGCCTACGACCGTTTTCTCTGAGAATTGGAATGTTTTCTTACAGCCTACGGTCGTTTTCTGTGGGAATTGGAACGTTTTCTCTCAGCCTACGACCGTTTTCTGTGAGCCTACGACCGTTTTCTCTGAGAAATGGAACGTTTTCTCTGAGCCTACGGTTGTTTTCTCTGAGAAATGGAATGTTTTCTCTGAGCCTACAGTTGTTTTCTCTGAGAAATGGAATGTTTTCTCTCAGCCTACGACCGTTTTCTGTGAGAATTGGAACGTTTTCTCTGAGCCAACGACCGTTTTCTGTGAGCCAGCAACTGTTTTCCGGCACCCAGCAACCGTTTTCTCTAAGCCAGCAGGTGTTTTCTGTAGGAAATCTGTTATGAATAAAGACATTCAGGACTACAACGACTCTCAAACCGCTTCCGACAAAGAGATCTGCGACCTGCTAGCCAAAACGATCACGAAACATCTGCCGAAAGCTGAAAACAAGATCTGGCACCGCCATCCTGTCTGGTTTCTGGATGGTAATCCGATCGCCGGCTACAGCAAATTGAAGACGGGTATTAGGCTGATGTTCTGGAGCGGGGCGAGCTTCGACGAAGAACTGCTCAAACCTGGCACCGGTAAATTCAAGGACGCATCGATCCTTTATACTGCCGCAGACCAAGTAAATCCCGAAGATCTAAAACGCTGGTTGAAAGAGGGGGAAACGATCCAGTGGGATTATAAGAACATAGTCAAACGAAAAGGTGTCCTGGAAAGGCTATGTTGAACTATTCAGACCTCGATCACAAGGTGTTTCACCGGTGACGACAGAACCGGCCAGCGAATGGAAAATATCTTCATTTCATGCTACAGCGATCATGAGCGTCATTCGGCGATAGAATTAGTGAAAAGGATCGCGGGTAAGTACGGCGACATACTCGACGCCAAGCTATTTTCTGACGTTTCCATGAGTATGACGATAGGAATTGAGGAGCACAAGATCGACGGCCTGTATCGAGAATTAAGCGAAAACTTAGTTACCGAAAAGTTTGAATACCTCAATTCAGCTTCGAAAAAAGAAAGAACGGTATTTTTGAATGTTACTTTTACCAAGGGAACCGGGAATCTCAGAATTAAAGTGCCGGCCGTGCCTGGTTAAACTGCCCAACATAAGACCACCTCGGTACTATGGCGCTTTTGATTACGACTCAGGATCGAAATCACAGTGCCTACGGCCTGCCGATCAACCCGGCTATGCAGATGACTTATTACACCGCTGACGATGCAAGTTCCGAATCATTATACTTCGATGACCCTTCGTTTGACCGGCGATGAAAGTACGATCGTCGTCGTGGTAATTCCGTACGGCGTAAGGCGGTCGATGACTTCCTGGAGGTGTTCGACCGATGCGACCGCGACCTTCATTATGAACGAATCGCCGCCCGTCCCGCGGTGACATTCGAGAACTTCTTTGGAGCTCTGGGCGACCTCAATAATGTGGCTGTAGTCGACGCCCGTGATGCTCATTCTAACGAAAGCCGTTATCGGCAATCCGACCCGCGACGTGTCGATCTCAGCTCGGTAACCTAAAATAATTCCCGCATCCTCAAGCTTCCGAACCCGCTCGATCACGGCCGGCGTCGTCAGGCCGACCCGGCGGCCAAGCTCCGCATAGCTCGTGCGGGCATCACCTTGCAATTCCTTTAGAATTTTCCTGTCAATATCGTCGATAACTAGCATCCCCGACAGATTATAAAGCGAGACGCCCAAATAAACTAACAATGTAACGCCGAACGCGTTGCGAAATTTAAAGAACCCATTCAAATTCCGATACCTTTCCATTAGAATAGATTATTCACGGATAACCGAAAGATTTCGCCGCGCATCGTATTTTTAAGGAGCCGACACGCCTATGCTTACCGAAACCGCAAGAACGAAACTTGAGCCTGCATTTCCACTCGACAATTTTCACATTTCCGACAGCGATCTTCCGACGTTTCGCGACCTGGAATTTGAGGACATCAATCAGTTGGAGGTAGACCATCCTGGAGCAAGCGACGAGGATTACCGCACGCGGCGCGACCACATAGCTAAGCTCGCCAAAAAGTTTCGGAAGACGGGCGAGATCACCGACGTCGAATATACGGAAGATGAGCAAGGCGTTTGGCGACACGTGGCGGGGCGGCTTGAGGAGCTGCAACAGAAATATGCGAGCCCTTTTTATCTGCGGGCAAAGAAAGATCTCGGTATTTCCAATGACCGAATCCCGCAGTTGACGGAAATGAATCGGCGGCTGAAGGCGCTTTCAAATTTTCGCCTTGCACCTATCGAAGGGCTCGTCGAAACTCGCGGTTTTCTATCGTGGCTGTCGTACCGAACGATGCTCTGCACTCAGTACATTCGCCACCATTCGCGACCGGAATATACGCCTGAACCAGATATCGTTCACGAAGCAATCGGGCATATTCCGATGTTCACTAATCCAAATTTTGCAGACTTCTCTCAGTTCATCGGACACGGAGTCCGGATAGCGACGGACGATCAGTTGGAAGAGCTTGGCCGTTTATATTGGTTCACGGTCGAATTCGGCATGGTCGAACACGAGGGCGATATAAAGGCCTACGGAGCCGGCTTGCTATCAAGCTACGGCGAATTGGAGAATGCGTTTTCCGACAATGTTGAACGACGCCCGTTCGATCTGGAGCAAGTGATCAACACGCCATACGACTACAGCGACATGCAGCCGATCCTTTATATGATCCCATCGTATGCTGAATTGAAAGAAGTGACCCGGAACTATATCTCGTCGTTTGCTGGCTAACAAATGATAGAATTCACCGTAAACGGACGTGTGGGCATCCCCGAAGTCATAGAGCTTTACCGCGACGCGGGTCTTCCGCGGCCGATCGACGACGCGGACCGGATCGAGCGGATGTATAGCGGCTCGAACCTGATCGTAACCGCCCGTGAAGGTGAAAAGCTGGTAGGCGTGTCGCGTGCGATAACAGACGGAGCATGGAGCTGCTATCTCGCTGACCTAGCCGTTGCATCGTCGCACCAAAAAGCAGGCGTCGGCCGCAAATTGGTAGAATTGACAAAACAAGTCGCCGGCGAAGAGTCAATGGTGTTGCTTCTCTCCGTCCCGACCGCGATGGAATATTATCCGAAGATCGGCATGGAACGGCTGGAGAACGCATTTATCATTTGGCGGGAAAAATGACCCAGTTTGCGTCAGTATCGATATTCACTACTAATCAAAAGATAGAATCATGACAGACACAAAAAACCCATTGGGGCTAAAGAAGATACATCACGTTGAATTTTACGTTGGCAATGCGAAGCAGGCGGAGTTTTATTACCGCAAGGCTTTCGGGTTTTCGCGGCAGGCCTATCGGGGGTTGGAGACGGGCGACCGCGATGTGACCAGCTACGTGATGAAGCAGAACCGCATATATTTTGTGCTGACCACGCCGCTGAACCCTGAGCATCCCGCTGCCGAGCATATCAAGCAGCACGGCGACGGCGTTCGCGACATTGCGTTTCAGGTAGAAGATGCGGACCAGGCATTCAGCGAAGCCGTCAAACGCGGTGCAACGCCCATCAGCGAGCCGCGCGATTGGTCCGACGAGAACGGATTGGTGCGCCACGCCGCGATCGCCACCTATGGCGACACGATCCATTCATTGATTTCGTATGGCTCAGCCGGAAATGCGAATGCTCCTGCGATCGGTTCACCGGACGGGGCGGCGACCGCCACTCGGCAGGAACGGGTAAACGCATACTCCGGAGCGTTCTTACCGGGTTTCACGGAACAGATCGTGGAGGGCGAGGAAGTCGGCGTTGTTCTGGTCGATCACATCGTTGGCAACGTTGAGCTTGGCAAGATGAATTACTGGTGTGATTTCTATCGCGATGTGATGGGTTTCGAGCGCTACATTACATTTGACGATAAAGACATCTCGACCGAATATTCCGCGCTGATGTCCATCGTCATGAGCGACGGCGGCCACAATATCAAATGCCCGCTCAACGAACCCGCCGAAGGCAAAGGCGGCAAGTCGCAGATACAGGAATACATCGACTTCTATCGCTCGGCCGGAGCGCAACACGTGGCTTTGCTCTGCAAAGACATTCGCGAATCGGTCGCAAACCTACAGGCGAACGGGGTCGAATTCCTTCGTGTGCCGGATACTTATTACGATGAAATACCCGAGCGTGTCGGCGAGATCGACGAAGATATCGAAGACCTAAAACGCCTAGGCATCCTAGTCGACCGCGACGACGAAGGGTACCTGTTGCAGATCTTCACCAAGCCGGTTGAAGATCGCCCGACTGTTTTCTACGAGATTCTCCAACGCAAAGGCTGCAAAGGCTTCGGAAAGGGCAACTTCAAGGCGCTTTTCGTCTCGATCGAGGAAGAGCAGAGACGTCGGGGAAATTTATAGCCAAAGGGGCCGCCGGCGGTGATATAATTCAGCGTGAAGTTCGAGTGGGATCCCCAAAAGGCGGACGCGAATACCGCAAAGCACGCCGTCTCATTTGAAGAGGCGGTAACCGTTTTTCGTGACCCGCTCTATTTGATCTTTGCTGACCCGGACCATTCAGTAAATGAATCGCGCTTTCTCGCGCTCGGTTCCTCCGGTCAGTGTCGGCTATTGATGGTTTCTTTCACGGAGCGAATGGGTACAACGCGAATAATCAGCGCAAGAAAGGCGGCCAGAAAAGAGCGAAGAATTTATGAAGAAGAAGATAGCTGAAATGGATGACTGGATGCGGCCTGAGTACAACCTGAGCGAGCTTAATTTGGTTGCCCGCGGACCGGGTCGAAAGTCCGCCAAAGAGACGGTCACGGTAGAGTTAGAGCCTGACGTGGCCAAGCTCTTTCCAACTGCAAACGACGTAAACGAAGCTTTGCGTCTCCTAGGCCGTATCGCGCGGGAAGCAAAGCCGCAGGTTTAGTGGCCTCGCTCGGTTCACGCGCGAGCCGTCGCGTCGATAGGGCAACTACGTCTTGTCAGTAGCCCGACCCTTAAGGAGGGCGCAACTTAAAAGTGAAGCGAGATCATATTGATTTTCAGGACCGTTCCACGCCGCTCGCGTATCTGATCACAATTGGAACCTACGGCACATGGCTTCACGGGGACGACCGTGGCTCGATGGACCGCCGGGATTACAACATTTTTGGTGCCGCTAGGGTCGACCCAAGGCATCGGTGAGGCCACCTTTAGGCACTTTGTTTTTTTCGAGAATGAATGGCAAAGATTTGGGCACTTTTAATCATTGTAAAATAGAAAGTTCGTTACACACTTTTCGATGACCGTAAAGATCGCGCTATTGATAGGCTCCTCATTGTTCGGTCTTTTCCTTGTCAATCGATATGTGTTTAGTTGGATAGGACTCTTTCTGAATTTAGTCCCCAACCCCACAGAGCCGATTCTTGACATAAAGACGATCAGCGTTCGTGAACCAAACGGAGGAGCCAAACGGCTTAGTTTTGTTGTCAACTTACCTAAACTCAGAACCGCGTTTGCAGCCCGAACAGAATACGAGATTATATACCACAGTGGGCACGTAACGGTGTATGACGGAGTGCTTACTCTTTACCGAAAGTTTGGCAGAGTATGGTATTCCGTCAGTTTTGATACACATTCAAGATACGACCCCGCTGCAAAGGTGACCAAATTGGTAACCGAGATGAAGGTAGGAACCGGAACTCCTTTGCATTTGTGGAGAAAAGGAGAGCCCTCGGTAAGGGGTGAACGTCCCTTCGTGCCAAGCTTTATAATCATGAGCAGGATCAATCCCATGATTCAAGATATGCCTCTCACAACACGACAAAAGTCAGAAATTAGGTCGTGCATAAAAATGGGCTACGAAACCGGCATTAATCTGACATTCTTTTGATCAGAAGTATCTTTTGATTGAATCGACCAATACAAGTGTCGAATGATTTATTACGAACGAAGTACATTAGCAACCCTGAAGGAACTTCTCGCGGTGTTTGCCGAGGCCTTTGAGGACCATGAGTCATATCAATCGGCGGTGCCTAAGGATGAGTATTTGGAGGAGATGCTTGCCCGCGAGGATTTTATTCCGCTTGTGGCGGTGGCGGATGGGAAAGTGGTTGGCGGTCTGGTGGCTTATGTTCTTACAAAATTCGAGCAGGAGCGGAGCGAGATCTATATTTATGACCTTGCGGTTGATGTGACCTACCGGCGGCAAGGGATCGCGACCGATTTGATCAACAAGCTCCGCAAGATCGCCCGCGAGCGCGGCGCGTGGGTCATCTATGTCCAGGCCGACCACGGCGACGACCCAGCGATCAAGCTATACGAATCACTCGGCGTCCGCGAGGACGTGCTGCATTTCGATATCGAACCATGAACACGAGCGAACCCAAATTTCGCGACTACGGCTCTGACGACATTGCAGCGGTCGTCGCGATTCTTTTGTCGAATATACCGAAGTATTTTGTACCCGCTGAGGAGCAGGAGCTGCGCGATTATCTCGCCGAGCATCCGGATAATTACTACTTGATCGAAGATGCGGGCGTGGTCGTCGGTGCGGGCGGCATCGCGTTGAATTCGGACGGAACCATCTCGCTCTGCTGGGGAATGGTGCGGAACGATCTGATAGGAACCGGCCTGGGAAAAAAATTGGCTCTCTACCGAATTGAAAGAGCAGAAGAAAAATGGCCCGGACGGCCGTTTTTTACCAGCACATCGCAGCACACGGAGGGTTTCTATGAGAAACTCGGGTTTTCGACCTTTGAACGCATTTCGGATGGCTTCGGCCCCGGAATAGATACATGTAAAATGCTACGAAAAGTGGGCTAGGCTACCGATGGGTAAATTGTTCCGCCAAATTCATTGGTTTAATTGATGACTTCATTGTTTTCTGATTATGGACCTTAAATATCAAACAGGTTTCGGTAATGAATTTGCGACCGAAGCTGTCGACGGTGCGTTGCCAGTTGGCCGAAATTCGCCCCAAAAGGCTCCGCTTGGGCTTTATGCCGAGCAATTTTCGGGCACTGCGTTTACGGTTCCGCGTGTTTACAATAAACGCACTTGGACCTATCGCATTCGCCCGAGCGTCATGCACAGGCCTTTTGAACAGATCGGCGCCCGCGGGTTCCGCTCGGCGCCGTTCGATGAGATCCCGGCCACGCCCAATCAGCTCCGGTGGGACCCGTTGCCGATTCCCGAAGAGCCGACCGACTTTGTCGAAGGCATCACAACTATCGCCGGCAACGGGGACGTCTTCGGCCAGAGCGGAATCGCGATCCATATTTACGCATGTAATAAAGGTATGGACACGCGTTATTTCTATAATGCCGATGGCGAAATGATCATCGTTCCCGAAATGGGACGTCTGGGCGTATTGACCGAGCTAGGAGCGATGCAGGCCGGGCCGGGCGAGATCGTTTGCATTCCCAGAGGATTGAAGTTCAAGGTGGAACCGCATCCGGATGACAAAGCGCTTCGGGGTTACATTTGCGAGAACTATGGCGCCCAATTCCGCTTGCCAGACCTCGGGCCAATCGGTGCCAATGGGTTGGCGAATCCTCGCGACTTTGAAACGCCGGTAGCGTGGTACGACGACACGGATGGCGAATTCCAACAGGTCGCAAAGTTTGGCGGCAATTTATGGTCGTGCGCGATCGATCACTCGCCGCTCGATGTAGTCGCTTGGCACGGAAATTATGCTCCGTATAAATACGACCTTCGCCGTTTCAATACCATTGGCTCTATTTCGTTCGATCATCCCGACCCGTCAATTTTCACTGTGTTGACGAGCTCCAGCGGCGAACCCGGCATTGCCAATTGCGACTTTGTCATATTTCCCGACCGATGGTTGGTGATGGAGGACACGTTTCGCCCGCCGTGGTATCACCGCAACACGATGAGCGAATATATGGGGCTGGTTTACGGCCAGTATGACGCCAAGGAAGAAGGCTTCGTTCCCGGCGGAGGCTCGCTCCACAATCAGATGTCTGCCCATGGCCCCGACCTCGAAGCTTTCGAGAAGGCCTCGAATGCAGACCTTAAGCCGCAGAAACTTGACGGAACGCTCGCCTTCATGTTCGAATCGCGTTACATCATCCGCCCGACAAGATTCGCGATGAATGCGGCCGAACTTCAACACGAATACTTCGAGGTTTGGCAGCAACTGGAGAAGAAATTCGAAAAGGAAAGGTAAGACCGCATGCTCCAAATTTCAGATATTTCATTACCCGGCATGATGGAAAAATACGTTAGTTTGTAAAAATCTCTCTGTGGCCGAACGTTCAAGTATAAATCTAACTTTCGTTTTTGCAATCGTATTCATCTTTTTGGCTGCGAATGCGTTTTTGTCGATCCGCGCGCTCAATACGCTGAACCAAAATAACGACCTCGTTTTAGACACGCAAACTATACTTTTCGATTTGGATAAACTGATAATCACGATCACCGAGGCGGAGAGCAGTCAGCGCGGTTTTCTTATTACGGGAGAAGACATGTATCTTGGTCCCTACGAAAGGGCAAAGACGCTCGTCGACGCGACCTTGATTGCTACTCGCCGTAACCTGGAAGGTAAGGATGTGTATTCGGAGGTGTTACCTGAGCTCGAACTTCGAGCCACGAGGCGAATGGGATTTCTTGAGAAAGTGATCGGCATCCGTCGTACTGAAGGCCTTCAGGCCGTCACCAACTCGACACTTTTTGCCGAAGGAAAACGAGAAATGGACTTGCTTGGTGCCGCGATTGAAAAGGTCGAACTCGAAGAGACACGGTTATTGGCCGAGCGGACAGAAGAATCGCGAATAAGCGGGCGAAATGCGTTGGTCACATTTCTGCTTGTAAATTTTCTAGTTCTCGGTGTCGCGGCACTGGCCTTTGTCCTCAATCGTCGTCATCTAGCCCATCGCGACCAGGCGGAAGCGACACTCCAAGCGGCACATGACGAGCTAGAAGAACGTGTGAAGCAGAGGACTCAAGCGCTCACTGAGGTGAATGTGGAGCTGGGACGAAGCAATCGCGAGCTTCAGGATTTTGCATTTGTTGCGTCGCATGACTTGCAAGAGCCATTGCGAAAGATCCAGGCTTTTGGCGACAGGCTTCAGACGACGCAGGCAGACCAACTCGGTGAAAAAGGCCGCGATTACTTACAGCGAATGCATAGCGCCGCCGGGCGGATGCACACCCTGATCAATGATCTGCTGAAATTTTCGCGGGTCACGAGTCAGGCTCAGCCATTTGAGTTGACTGATCTTAACGAGATAGCAGCCAACGTTGTCAGCGATCTCGAAGCTCGAATTGCTGAAACTGGTGGTACGGTCGAGATAGGCGACCTGCCGTCGATAAAGGCCGATCCGCTGCAGATGCGGCAACTGTTCCAGAACCTGATCGCAAATGCGTTAAAATTTCATCGCGACGGGGTGCCGCCACATGTTAAAGTATTCTCCGAACCGTACCAAAATAAAAGAGTAGAAAACAGGGCATCTGATCTGTGTCGGATCTCGTTTTCGGACAATGGTATCGGCTTCCATGAAAAATACCTTGACCGCATCTTTACGCCCTTTCAGCGACTGCATGGGCGAAATGAATATGAGGGCGCCGGTATCGGCTTGGCAATTTGCAGAAAGATAGTCCAACGGCACGGCGGAACGCTGTCCGCACAAAGTAAACCTGGAGAAGGGGCGGTCTTTCACGCCGACCTCCCTCTCACTCAAACATAGGAGATACTGAATGGAAAGTAACGGAAAGCGGATCGTGATCTTGATGGCGGATGATGATGCCGACGACCGGATGTTGGCGAAAGACGCGCTCGATGAGAGCCGCGTACTCAACGAGATCCGATTTGTCGAAGATGGGGAAGAATTGATGGACTACCTGCGGCGGCGTGGGAAATACACCGACCCGGGCGATGCTCCGAGGCCCGGCCTTGTCTTACTCGATTTGAACATGCCTAAAATGGACGGCCGTGAAGCCCTTAAAGAGATCAAGGCAGATCCTGACCTTCGTCGGATACCGGTCGTAGTGATGACAACGTCAAAGGCAGAGGAAGACATATTTCGAAGCTACGACGCGGGGGCCAATTCTTTCATCACAAAGCCGGTTACATTTGATCGGCTCGTTGAACTCATGAAAGCATTAGGTAAGTACTGGGTCGAATTCGTCGAGATTCCGGACTGAACCTAGAACTCCCACAAAAATATGAAAACCGACGATAAGAAAAAGATACGCGTACTGCTAGTCGAAGACGACGAAGACGATTACATACTGACAAAGCAGATGTTCTCCGATATCGGAGACAACTATGAGATCGATTGGGTGCGTACGTTCGATGCAGCCATGGGGCACATCGCGCCGGACTGCCATGACATCTGTCTGCTGGACTACCGCTTGGGCGAATATAATGGGCTCGACGTATTAGCTAAGCTTCGCGAAAGAGGCTATACGTGTCCGATGATCCTGCTGACCGGTCAGAACGATCGCGAGATAGATGAAATGGCGCTGAATGCCGGAGCCTCAGATTACCTCGTAAAGGGCCAATTGAATGCCAGCGTTCTGGAACGTGCGATCCGTTATGCCATACAGCATAAGCAGTTAGAGAACGAGCGAATACAACACTTTAGTGAACAGGAGGCACGGATCCAGGCCGAATCGGCCAATCGGGCGAAGGATGACTTTTTGGCCGTTCTCTCGCACGAACTTCGCACACCGCTTAATGCAATGCTCGGTTGGGCACGCCTGCTGCGGACAAACAGACATAACGACGACATCTTTAATCGAGCGGTCGACGCGATCGAGCGGAGCGCCAACGTCCAAACGAAGTTTGTCGAAGACCTGATGGATGTAACGCGGATAGCAAATGGGACATTCAGCATTTCAAAGGAGCCGGTCGATCTCTCCGGCATAGTCGTTCCGGCGATTGATGGCGTTCGTCCGGCGGCGGCGGCGAAATCGATCACTATCAGATCGTCGATAGATACCACGCTGGTACCTGTGTATGGCGATGCGGATAGGCTTTCGCAGGTGGTGAATAACCTGCTATCGAACGCTATCAAATTCACGCCGGACGGTGGAAAGATCTCGATCACGCTTGAGCGGATCCACGGCAATGCGGTCGTCAAGATCTCAGATTCAGGCGAGGGCATTTCGAAGGAATTTTTGCCGCAGGTCTTTGACCGTTATCGACAGGCGGGTACTTCTGCCACCGACCGGAAAGGAGGCCTCGGCCTCGGCCTCGCTATCGTTCGCCATCTGGTCGAGATGCATCGTGGAACGGTAAAGGCTGAAAGCGATGGCGTCGGTAAGGGTTCGACGTTCACGATAATCTTGCCGCTGCATCAAGCTCGGATCGGTGCCGACGAAGACGCGTCTTCGAAAGCTGATGATATGTCGATCATGCAAGGGAAGTCATAATCGTTCGATGGCCGAACCAGCGGACCGGAACGAGCCCAGGCTTGATACAGAATAGAGGTCAGTGATGCATATTTCGAGGAGATTTCAATGAAGATCAAACTTACCATTTCGTTGCTTTTGATGATGGTTGCGGCAACGGTAAACGTTACGGCGCAGCATCGTGAGCACTCTGCCAGTGCATCGGTCACTGCAAGCGATCTCGGCGAGATCAATTTTCCAACGTCTGGCCCGGCTGACGCACAGAAGCATTTCATTCGCGGTGTCCTTTTGCTTCATAGTTTCGAATTTGGAAGCGCGCGTGCCGCTTTTGCGGAGGCGAGCAGGATCGCTCCTGACTTTGCGATGGCATACTGGGGTGAGGCGATGACGCATGATCACCGCATCTGGGGCGAACAGAACCAACCGGACGCTTTGGCCGTGCTTTCGCGGTTAGGGGCGACCGCCGCCGAACGTCGTGCGAAAGCCCCGACGCTTCGGGAGAAGATGTATCTCGACGCCGTCGAGGCCCTATACGGCGATGGCAACGAAACGCAGATCGCCGAGGCATATTCTACGGCGATGGAGTTGCTGACGAAACAGTTCCCGGACGATGTCGAGGCCCGGGCATTCTATTCGTTGTCTCTGCTCGGGTTGACCGGTACGGAACGAAACACCGTTAACTATATGCGTGCCGCCGCGGTTGCCGAAGAGATCTATCAAAAAAATCCAAAACATCCCGGAGCCCTACACTATCTGATCCACGCCTATGATGATCCGGTACATGCGCCGCTTGGCTTGCGGGCCGCGAGGGCTTACGGCTCGGTCGCGAAAGGTGCCTCGCACGCTCAGCACATGCCGTCGCACATCTTTTTCGCGTTAGGAATGTGGGAAGATGCGATCGAATCAAACACGGCCTCGATGAAGACGGCGCGTGATGCGGGCGGCGGCGGCTATCATCCGCTCCATTGGCTTCAACACGGATACCATCAGTTGGGGCGTGACGCAGAAGCGGCAAAGCTGATCGAATTGATCGAGGAAGACCTAAAAACCTCGAATTCAAGAAGCGGCCGGATCCACCTTTCAAGAGCAAGGGCCACCTATCTCGTTGAGGCCGGAGGCGACCTTCCCGGATCCGTCTTTGAACCGGTCGATCCGACAGGATTTGCGTCTCAGAGCGAGTTTTCCGGTCACGACCTCGCGGTCGGGCTGGTTCAGGTACGGCGAAACGACCTGGCGGCCGCCCGTATAACCCTCGCCCGTCTTCGCGGAAGGGCTGATGCCGATTCAAAGATCTTGGCGGAACGGGTCGCGGACCGATACGACAGTATCTCGAAAACGCAGGTTGAGATATCGAGGGTGATGGAAATGATGTTGGATGCCGCGATCGATTCTGCCGAAGGAAATAAGGACGAGGCGGTAAGGAAAGCGGTCGCTGCGGGCGAAGCGGAAGATAAGCTGATCTTTGAGTACGGACCACCAATGTCCGTGAAGCCGCCCTGGGAACTTGCCGGCGAGATATATCTAAAACTTGGACGGAATACTGAGGCCGCAGATGCGTTTAGACGAGCCTCAGCCAGGTACCCTAATCGACGATTATCCAATGCCGGTTCGCGGACCGCGTTGGCGTCCGCATCGAAATAAAAACTGAAATGTGCAGAAACATTAAGACACTATTCAATTTTGATCCGCCTGCCACTACCGATGAGGTCCAGGCGTCAGCCTTGCAGTTCGTTCGCAGACTTTCCGGAATGAACAAGCCTTCAAAAGCGAATGAAGAGGCTTTCGAGATAGCGGTAGAAAGGGTTGCGGCGGCTGCCCAGGAAATGCTCAATTCGCTGGTAACTCAGGCTCCTCCCAAAGACCGCGAGGCTGAAGCCGCCCGAGCAAAGGCAAGAACCGCAGCGCGTTTCGGTAGCACATGAAATGGATAAGCACTCCATCCTAGATCGCATCAGTCGAGGCCGGACCGACCTCGTGTTCGACCTTCTAAAGCTTCCGGACTGGCGGTCGATTCTCCACGAAGGCGACGTAACGGTCCTTCAGTGGTTTGTGTACTTCAACGATGTCACCGCACTGAAGGCGGTTATCGAGGCTGGTGGAGATCTAGACAGCATTGATCTTGGACGCGAGCTCGGCAACGCAGCTTTTTTCGGACACTGGAAGGTGGCCGACTTCCTTATAGCCCACGGAGCCGACGTCAACTGGCGGGAGCCTACAACCGGCGAAACGCCTCTTCACAGCGCACTTTGCAAAGCTGGCCGTCCCCATTATCTTTACGTCCTTCGGGTGCTCGTCGAAAACGGCGCGGACGTCAACGCGGTGACAACGCCCGACGTTGAATCCGGAGCGTTTATGCGAGACGTACGTACTAAGGGCGAAACTCCGCTGCACCGAGCCGCCGCTTACGGCGATGAATCGATAGTCGAATACTTACTGAAACAAGGCGCCGATCGCGAAGCTCGCGATGCATATGGTAATTCGCCGCTTACATGGGCGAGCGAACACCTGCGGCCCGGCGCTATACTGAAGTTGCTCTCATTTCCGCCGCACCATATTAGCGATTCCAGAGCCGCACGGATCACCAGTGATCACGGCTGCGGCTGGGGCAACGGTATGGAACACAACATCCTCGGAGATTTCCTCCCCGAATCGGCAAAAACGAGTAGAATCGATTTGTAATGTCGTTACAGATCACTTACCTAACCCTCTCAAATATTAATCGCGACGTCCTTGATTTAGAGGTTTGAAACGGCACTCACTGGCCGGAGCCGTCGCCGAAGTTCATTTGCTCTATGATCCTTTTGAAACGGGGCTCGGAACGGAAATTATCCCAGCGCGTATCGATTCGTATAAAGGTTATTCCGGTCTCGCGAACCCTTGCCGCTCTCTCCAAATAATCAAGCGCTTTCGGCATGTCCCCAAGTCCGATGTAGATCATTGCAAACGCGTAAGACGGCACGAACCTACTTCTTGAATACGAGTGCAGTTCGTCGATAATGGCCTCTGCGCGTTGCGGCTCACCCGATATTGCAAATGCATATCCCAATTTCATCAAGGGGACCGCGCCGTTTCGGGAAAGCGATCGGGCGATTTCGAGTTCGGAAATCGCGTCTTTCACGCGGCCTTGACGAAGGTAGATCCTTGCCAAGATGAGTCGCGCGACCCAAAAATTCGGTTCAAGCTCGATTGTCTGCTGAACGCGGTCGATCGCTTCGTCGTTTCGTCCGGAAAAAAACAAAAACTGGCCTTCGAGTGCCGCGGTGATCAATGTAAGAGGTGCAAGTTCGCGTGCAATTCGGCCTTCGACAATGGCCTCGTCATGTCGACCTGCATTGGAGAGCATGTGAGCGTAGGCGCGATGAGCGTCGGAGTTGTTCGGATTCAGTTCGATCGCCCGTCTGAATTCCTTTTCCGACCTGCTCCAGTCCCAGTCGCACAAAAACCGTACCCATCCCATGACGATGTGCGCTTCAGCGAGCCCCTCGTCAAGTCTCAGAGCCTTGTCGGCAAGTGATCTCGCCTGAGGGCAAACCTCATTGGGGGGAGCAAACGCAGTAATTGCAAGCGTTCTGTAGGCCTCAGCCATTTCAGCATATGCCAGAGCATAGTTGGGATCTGCTGCAATAGCTTGTTCAAAGTACGAGATACCTTTTCGGATTTCAGGCTCAGTTATTTTATAGAGATGATGACGTCCGCGAATATAGGAAGTATACGCCTCGGCACTTTCAGTGTGTCGTTTTTCTAAGATCGGTCTTTCTTCTGCGTTCAAATGACGAGCTAATGCCGCAACGACACGGCTTGCGATCGCGTCCTGCACAACAAAAATGTGCGTGAATTCTTCTTCAAATGTTTCCGCCCACAAAATTGCTCCGGTTTTGACATTCATGAGTCGGACATTGATCCGGAGCCGTTCCCCCCAGCGTTGAATATTGCCCTCCAGCACGGAATCGACCCTTAGTGAACGCCCGGCCTGAATCGCATCTTGGTCCAGACCTCCAAAATTCCGCACCGAGCTGAGCGGCCGTACGATGACATCGCGTCTATGTCCCAACGCTGAGATCAAGGTGTCCGCCATGCCCATCTCAAGGGCTTCGTCGCGATTCTCTGCGACCAGCGGCCGGAATGGTAGTATCGCAATTGTGTGAAGTGACCCGGCAGTTCCACCTTGCTCGTCGCTCGGCCAGATATACCAACCCGCTGAAACTCCAATGACGATTAGAGCGATAGAAGACATGGCAAGTGTCTTCCAGCTGCGGCTATGGGGCGGATTACTGAGTTCTCTCGACAGTGAGCCGGCGTTGTCGTCTGCGAGATCTTCTTCGACAACTCGCCGGACAGTTGCAACAAACTTGTAGCCCTTGCCCGGAACGGTCACTATGAATCGATGATCGCCCAGATTCTCACCCAATACCCTGCGCAGGATCGAGATATTTTTGATGAGATTGCTTTCCTCGACTATCGTGTCAGACCACACGGCGGACATCAATTCGTCCTTTTCAATTAGCCGACCGCTACGGGCTACAAGATAGAGAAGCGTCTCAAATGCCTTCGGCATGAGCGGCAAAATTTCACCAGTGACATCAAGAAGCAAGCGTTTACCTTCGTCCAGCCTGAACTCGCCAAACTCGTAAATCCCTGTTTCTGCAATTGTTCGTGTCACGGTAAGAAATTACCAGAAAAAACCAGACCAAAAAGAAAGACTGATTGAGAATGGTGAGCCTATTATGGCAGTTCTCGACCGCTAAGGGAACAATTTTCGCAGAAAAACAAAAAGAAGGAGAAACACAATGAAAAAACCTATAACGCTCATCAGCAGCATGATTGCGATTCTACTTGCAATAACGACCTTTCAAGCAACCGCCGCAGCTCAGAAAGAAACGACGAGATCAAACGCTCAGCACAGCAGGATAGTCGGCGTTTGGGAAACACAGGTAACGATTCGAAATTGCGAAACAGGTGCCCCCCTTGCCAGTTTCATGGGAATGAACAAGTTCGAACTCGGCGGCACTATGCAAGCTATTCCTTCAACAAGCCCGATGCTCCTGTCAGCACACGCGGGTATTTGGAATTGGGTCGGTCGTAACGATTACGAGGTCGCGTTCAAGATGTTCCGATTTGACGCAGGCGGAAATAACGTCGGGTGGAATATAGTTAGATTCGACGTGCAAATAAACAGCGCAGCCACGGAAATCTCTGCAGATGGCGTCGCCGAGCTTTACGATACACAAGGCAATCTGATCGGAGTGAGCTGCCCGACGTTTGAAGGCACTCGGTTCCAGTGATGAGGGAGAGGGGCCTAACGACTACCAACCGATAAGATCGATCGGAGGTGATGAGTGTCCGATGCCGTTTCGAGAAATTGCCTGCCTCGGCAGGCAATTTTCTACCCCATTTCACTCTCGTCAATGTCAAAATTCGCGTAGACCTTCTGTACGTCGTCGTTGTCATCGATAGCGTCGTAGAGTTTGAGCATCGTTTTGGCATCGGGGCCTTCCAGCTTAATGTAGTTTTGCGGAACCATTGATATCTCGGCGGCCTGCGGTTCGATGCCTGCGGCCTTGATAGCTTCAGTGACGGCTTCGAAAGTATCGGGTGCGGTGAATATTTCGAAAACTTCGCCTTCGTCCTGCATGTCATCAGCACCGGCTTCAATGGCGATCTCGAAGAGTTCGTCTTCGCTTTTGGCCGCCTTATCGACGACGATATAGCCTTTTTTATCGAACATCCACGCGACTGAACCTGCCTCGCCGAGGTTTCCGCCGTTCTTCGAAAAGATATGGCGGAGTTCGGCGACTGTTCGGTTGCGGTTGTCTGTCATCGTCTCGACCATCACCGCAACACCATTGGGGCCGTAACCTTCATAAGTGATCTCATCGTAGTTGACGCCCTCGAGCTCGCCGGTCCCACGTTTTACGGCGCGGTCGATCGTGTCGTTCGGCATGTTCTGCGCCTTTGCGTCAGTTACAGCTTTGCGTAAGCGAGCATTAAGATCGACATCGCCGCTGCCGCCGGTGCGGGCGGCGACGGTGATCTCTTTGATCAACTTCGTAAATACCTTACCGCGTTTGGCGTCTATCGCACCTTTCTTGTGCTTTATTGTGTGCCACTTCGAGTGTCCTGACATTAATTTTCCTCACCTTGCGGCGGCCTTATCCGGTCCGCGAGTTTTTATCGAACTTTGAAATATACCACGCCGTTCCGCGGCCTTCAAAACTCTGGACTTTTCACAGTTTGTTGAGATTTTGGACATAGCGTGTTCATTCGGCTCCGATTTAATAGGAGTCATATGAGAAGAAACACGACGATTCTACTCTTATGCGGAATGTTGATCCTTGCCGATCTTATCGCAACCCGGCAAATGTATTTGATGCAGTCTAGTATGAGCAGTGATCTGCTTCGATTGGCGATAGTTGCTGAGGTTTTTGCCCTGATAGCAATCGCCGTCTTGGGAATTGCTGTCTTTCGCAAAGGCTATCGCAGGCAGAAAAAGCCGGTCAGCCGATTGCGTTTCGCATTTGTTCGGCCGATACGCCGTGCAGTCGCAGTCGTTTGGACTTAGAGGTTTCGCCGGCGACGATCTTGAGATCCGATTTCGCGATCCCGAGGGCTTTCGCAAAAAGTTTGATCACTTCCGCATTTGCAGCTCCATCAACCGGCGGTGAAGTAACTCTCACCTTCACCGCCCCGCCTATCTCTCCCGCCAACTCAGTGTTCGCCGCCCGCGGCACAACTCGCACCATAAAGGAAACACTGTCATCTCTCTCAATTATCTCGATCATCAGCCGTTGACCAGTGTATTTATGATGACCGCCTGCAGAATCCAGATCACGATCAAAACAACAAGCAAAGAGAAGTCAAACATTCCAACAGTGGGAATGATTTTCTGAACAGGGATCATGATAGGGTCAGTGACTTTGTAAACAAAAGCCATAAAGGTGTTCCGAGCAAAGACGAACCACTGGCCCACAAATCGAATGATCAAGAACAGAACAAATATGCTCAGCAGCCCGTAAAGCACGAACCCGATCGTCGCCTTAACATTACCGCTCGAAACTGCAGCCGAAAGGCCATCGGCGACAAAAAAGGCATTGCCGATGATCTGCGTGCTGAAATATGTGATGACCAGTGCGAGAAAGATAACGACAAGCGGGGCGAGCCGGATGTCCACGCGGAAATTTGCGAGGAATCGAGCGGCGGGATAGACGAACCGCTCGGTGACCTTGCGGATCTTGAAACCAAATCGGCCGACCTTGCCGAAGGGGTTCGGATCTGTGTAGGTAAAGATCATTCGTAAGACCATCAAGAACATGAACGCAAGAAACGCGCCCCAAATGGTGAGACTGATGATCGGATAAACAGTTAACGAAAGCATATCAATTCGCTGCCTTTTTGCGTTCGCCGAAGATGGCGGTACCGACGCGTACCATCGTCGCCCCTTCTTCGATTGCGACCTCGAGGTCGTGGCTCATTCCCATCGAAAGTTCGCCGTCGCCGCTGCCGAAGGCGCCCTCACGGACCAAGCGGTCGCGGATCTCACGCAGGCGCTGGAAATACGGCCGGGTCTCTTCGGGGTCATCTGAAAACGGCGGAATGATCATCAGCCCTTCGAACCGCAGGCGGTCCGAACGTTTTAATGCCTCGACCAGCATTGGCAATTGCGTTTCGGCAATGCCCGATTTGGCCTCTTCGCCCGCGAGATCGACCTGAACGAGCACGCGAAGCTGGCGGCGTCCTTCTTCCTCACAAATACGTGCAAGGCGATGTGCAAGTTCGGGCGAATCGAGGGTATGAATTACGTCAAATATCTGGACAGCCTTTCGCACCTTATTCTTCTGCAAATGACCGATCAGATGCCATTCGAAACCGTCGCGGCCGATATCCGGGACCTTCTCTTCGGCCTCCTGCACCTTATTTTCGCCAAGTATCGTCACCCCGGCCGCAACAGCCTCGCGAATCGAACCTGCCGAGTGAATCTTGCTGACGGCGACCAATTTTATTTCGTCAGGACTTCGCCCGGCCTTCTTGGCGGCCACTGTGATGCGGCGGCGGACCTGTTTGAGGTTTTCCTTAATTTTATTCGGCACAGCTTCAATGATAACAAAACCCGTTGAGATTCTTGAATTTCCGGCCTCGAATTCGTATCATCAGAGTTCGCCCAAAATGCGGACGTGGCGGAACTGGTAGACGCGCAGGTCTCAGAAGCCTGTTGCCGCAAGGCAGTGGAAGTTCGATTCTTCTCGTCCGCACCAAACCTTTATACCGTTCACTTACAATACTTACAGCCGGTGTAGGCATTGAAC
>JBGTKY010000011.1:0-41155 GCA_041744395.1 Pyrinomonadaceae bacterium
GTCAATCGGCGGAGCCACAACACTTTCAACCGGCGTTGGCTGTCTTAATCTGTCATCTCAATACAGCAATTCACAAATTGACGAAGTGGCACTTTATAACCGCGCTTTGACGCAAGCAGAGATCGAATCAATCTTCAACGCTGGTTCAGCGGGCAAGCTAAAAAACGTAGATACACCCGCCGAATTCTGGCGAGTTTTAGGCTCTCACAAATCCGAGACAAATCAGTTCGATCGCGTTAATGCATCGCCTGAGGCCCTAAATGTTTCAGTGGGAGATGTCTCCCTCACATTCGATACCGTCACAACAGGCGGAACAACGCAGCAGATACCGCTTACGGGCGTCGGGCTGCCACAGTTGCCTGTCAATCCGACGGGAGCTTTGATCTACGACATTTCAACGAGTGCGGAGTTCGCCGGTAATGTCGGCCTCTGCTTTAATCTTCCGGCGTACTCGACGCCTGAAGTGTTCGATGATCTGTACGTGCTTCATTTAGAAAATGGCATATGGAGTCACAGAACGACCACACGCGACTTTGCTTCGCGAACACTTTGTGCCCAAACGACTTCCTTTTCGCCGTTTGCGATCGCAAGTATCGCACCGACCTCGGCGGCAGTCTCGTTAACGGGAAGTGTACTGACCGCAGATGGGCGTGCCTTATCTAACGCCGTTGTACGCTTGACCGACGTTGAAGGCAACGCACGGATCGCAAGGACCGGATCGTTCGGTTATTACACCTTCGACGGACTCGCTGCGGGCCGTACATATTTTCTCGCTGTAACGCGACGCAACTACGAGTTCCTGCCAATTTCCGTATTCGTAGATGAAACACTGACGGACGTGAACATCATTGCCGTCGATGGGAACCGGAATGTGGGGAAAAAGTAGATCTCCGCGCCGGTTCCGCTCAGGCAGGAAGCTAGATCCTTGAGTCGTATGATCTGCGATCGGAAAACACCTTTATCGCCGTCGAAAGTACTAACGAAGCACCTCGACGATCAATTTAGTCACTGTTAACTCAACAATAGGAGAAATACGTATGTCGAATGAAAAGAAAGAACTCACACGCAGACAAGCGCTAAGCACGATGGGTAAGGCAGCGGCGGCTACGGTTATCGGAGCAGCAGCATTGAATACTGAGGCCCTTGCGATTTCCGATACCGAATCCCGAGTCACGACCATAAGTTTCGTCGTCGGAAGCTATACGGCCTATCTCCATTCCGCTCCGCAATATTCATGGGAATCTCGGATCATTATGTTCAGCAATCCAATGAAGTTCACCTACGATGTCCTGTTTATCAAAGAAGGTCGGGCCATACCGGCGAACACGGTCGATGCTTCAGGTGTTTACGCAAAGGTCCATTTTCCGGCATCGAGGTTTATGGAGGTTCGCGATTTCCTCCGTTATGAGAAGCCGGTAAGAGTCACTCTAGTCGGAACAAATGGGATCGCAACCATTTCCACCAATGAGTATGAACTCATCGGAGATCACGATATTTGATCTTGTATTTGGTGAAGTTAGGACGGATGTACCGATCGAAGTTGTCGATGCGATCGTGACTTCCATCAGCATTTCTTGCGATCTGCCGAACCGGTGATTGGCGTCACATCCTCGACACAGATCGCTCGAGTCGGGAGCTTCCCCACGGAGCTCCCGATCAAAGGACCCAAGAAAGTTGCATTCACAAGGAGTTAGAACCATGAACTTAGATACACTGGCAGATCAGTCAAATGCGAGGTACGGGCGGTTAGGGTGTGTGTGGTTAGCCACTGTCATTCTTTCATTTCTTTGTCTCGGAATTTCTGCACATGGTCAAGATCCGCCTCAGGAAGCGATCTTGGCGGCACTGGATACGAGCAATCAGATCGTCATTTTCCCTGACCCCGCGAATCAGCCAAATACGCAAATACTAGTTCAAGGACTACCCACGGGTGCTCGTCCCCAGGGAGTTTCTTATTTTGCCAGCGATCGGGCCCTCGTCGCTGACTTTGCAAACTCGCGGATATTTGTGATCGAACCATCGACGGGAACGTTGCTTTCGACCATTACGACCACCGGCATTTTCAACGGAACAGGAACCGTGGCCGTGTCCCCGGACCGTCAATCGGCCCTTGTGGTTGGCAACAATAGTACGCTTGGGGTGATCCGAGCTCCTTTCAACGCTTCTTCCGCAATCTCCACAGTAACCTTGCCGGGCCAGTTAGATTCCTATCAGACTCAAGCGATCGTATTCGACAATGCCGGGAGGGCTTTTGTAAACACGCGCTTTGGAATTTCAGTGCTTGACTCACCGTATACGTCTATCGCGTTCACGATGCGGCACAATGTACTTCTCACAGCAACGGGCGCACTAGCAATCTCTCCGGACGGAAATACGCTTCTGGTCACTAGATTCAACAATGGAATGTGGATCTACAATGCACCATTCTCCGCCGAGACGTCACCCGTCATTCGCGTGTTTCCGTCCGGTGTGGGGATCGGGTTGGGAGGTATCAACATAACGCCTGACGGCAATACTGCTATAACGGCTAGCGTCGGAGCGACCTCAAGAGCATTTTTTGTACAAGCTCCCTTCAATGCGACTTCGATTTTTGAGGATATCCCCTTACCGGCTGATAATGGCGGCTCGTTTGAAGATGTGGGTATAAGTGCGGACGGTAAGCTGGCGATTCTAACGGGAAACTCATTTGAACCATCCCAATCAGCCGTACTTATCAAAGCTCCGTTCACTGCAGCAGAAACTCAGACGTCAAGTTTACCTGTACTGAATGTTGCTAACCCTGGACGGGGAGCGGGTGCCGTCCGCTTCAAACCGCCCGGACTTTCCCCGGGCTTGACGATCTCAAAGACCGCCGCAACGACGGTCCTGGTCGGAGGAAATCTGACGTACACGATTTCCTACAGCAACACCGGAACTATCGACACTCAGAACACGGTAATTAGCGATCCGTTACCACCGGGGACCACGTTCGTCTCAGCGACCAACGGAGGTGAGTTGATCGATGGAAATATCGTTTTCAACGTTGGCGGCGTACCGGCTGGAGGTAAATCATTCAGCGTTTCATTTACGGTGACTATCGGACAGTCCCAAGGTCAACAGGTTAGAAATACTGATTACTCGATCGACGCCAATGGCCTTCCTCCGGTATTTGGCAGCCCTATTTCGACCCTTGTAGTTGGAGGATCGAACTGCCCAACCGACATGTCAAACTGGTGGCGGGCAGACGGCAACACGCTCGACACAGTCGGTGGAAACACCGGGACATTTATCGGTCAACCCGCTTTCACACCGGGCGTAAACGGGCAAGCATTCAGGTTTAATCCGACGGATGGAAGGGACGCGGTGAACATTCCGTCGAGCGGCATATTTCGTGGAAGCTCACAGGCAAGCATCGAAGCGTGGGTACGGCCCAACGGTGCACACACGAATGAATCCGGCGAGGGTGGAACCATCTTTACGGAGAACACGAGTGCCGATGGCCAGAGTCGCTTTAAGTTATACGTATTGAACGATGGAAGAGTCGGTGTTTACGGAGCGATCGCTGAAATAGGTGGTGGCGTTCAAGTGATCTCGACGCAACCTATAGCACCAGGCCAATGGAATCACATCGCCGGTACATGGGATAGTGCGAATGGCCTGAATCTTTACATCAACGGCATCTTGGCCGGCTCGCTTGAAATACCGGTCGGCACATTCTCGGATTCCGATAGCAGTTTCCTCGCGATCGGTTCAAATCGGCTTAGCGGCAATCTGATTCAATCTTTCAATGGTGATATCGACGAGGTAACGCTCTATACAAGAGCATTGACCGCGGGCGAGATATTCTCGATCTTCACCAACTCTGAATTTGGAAAATGCCGTCCATTGGCGATCTTTCCGACGAACCTACAATTGCCCGTCAAGGGTAACAGGGATTTTTCGGCAAGCGGCGGAGCTGAACCGTATACGTTTAGCATCGCGATCAATCGGTCCGGCGGGACGATCAATTCTGCCACCGGTGAATATATTGCCGGGAGCAATCCCGGGGTCGACGTGGTACGGGTTACCGACCAACTCAACAGTTCGGCCGACGCGACCGTGTCGGTCGAGGAACTCTTCTGTTCTGCGGGCAATCTTTTCATTGCTCCTACACCCTCGCAGCTATCAGTAGGTACTTCGCCACAATGGGTCGAGATGGGTGACTTCAACAATGATGGAAATATCGATTTCATCGTGACAAATACCGCCAATCCGGGTGGAGTTTCGATCAGGCTTGGTGACGGCCTGGGCGGTTTCACGCCGCCGCCGGTGCCTCAAATTCTGCTGGGGAGCTTTACAGATTCTGTTGCCCTCGGCGACTTTAACAACGACGGGAATCTCGATTTCGTAACAACAAATAGGTTTTCAAATTCCATTTCGGTCAGGCTTGGGAACGGCCAAGGGGGCTTCACTTCGACCGCGACACCCGAGATCGCAATAACGGCCCCGACGTCGGTGGCAATCGGTGATCTGAATAATGATGGGAACCTCGATCTTGTCGTTCTGAGCAGCACGTCGACGTCCACCGTCACAATTCTTTTAGGAAACGGACTGGGCGGATTTACATCGCCCCCTGTTCCACAGATACCGGTTGGCCAATTCGGATTGCGCATCGTGTTGGGCGATCTCAATAACGATGGAAATCTGGACTTTTTGGCGTCAAATCAAAGTTCGGCCGACGTTGCTATTCGTCTTGGTGATGGCACCGGAGGATTCAGCTCTCCGGCGATACCGCAGATCTCACTCTCGAATCCGGGATCGCTCGCGTTGGGAGATTTCAATGGCGACGGCAACATGGACTTCGCGATAACTCGCAATGGATTCGGCTCTGTCCAGCTGCGTTTTGGCGATGGTGCGGGAGGCTTTACCGTGCCGACTGTTCCAACCGTAGCAAACACCGGTGCACTGAGGACCCGAGTTGCTGATATGAACAACGACGGAATTCCAGACCTTGTCGTTTCGGCGAACACCGGGATCGTTACGATACATTTTGGGGACGGACTCGGAGGGTTTGGTGCGGCGGAACCGCTACAGGTTCCTACAGGTTCTAGTGCTGACGCAATTGCTATCGGTGATATCAATGGTGACGGAAAACTAGATTTTATTTCGACTAGCTCGACTGCCGCGTCTGCATTTGTAAGGCTCAATTCGTGCCTGATCGCACCGACATCAGCAGGTGTTTCGGTTAGTGGGCGTGTGCTTGCAACCGGAGGGCGTGCCATCGCAAATGCTAGTGTCACCTTTTTTGATATGGACGGCAATGCTCGTTCGGCCCTTACGAACGGCTTTGGTTACTATCGAATGGACGGATTGCAGGCAAGCGAGACCTTTACCGTTACGGTTACAAGCCGGAATTATCAGTTCGATCCACAGGTAGTATCGCCTACTGAAAATATCGACGACCTTAATTTCTATGCTCGTAACAATACGGCGAAAGACGGAGCCACAAAACGCTGGTCGGATCCGCATAATTGATCCATCTCTCTCGACGCTCCTTTACTCCAGGAAGCGACTTTCCCATCTGGGACTCGAACCGCCGATCGGCCATTGCGGCACGCGGCGGTTCTTTTTTATTCACCGATCTGCTCTTCGAGCGATTCCCATTCACGGTAGAGGTCCTGAATATCTGCTTCCAGCACCTTATAGCGGTCGGTGGCCTCGGCATAAAGGTCGCGGTCACCGACGATCTCAGGGCGGGCCATTTCTGCGGTAGAGGCGGCGAGTTCCGCCTCTAGTCTGGGAATTTTCGCCTCGATATCTTTGATCTGTGAAGTGATACGGTCGCGTTGGTTCTTGCTGAGACTGGAAGCTGTCGACTCCGGTTTTGGCTCAGCTTTCTGGTCTCGGTTCGATCCAGAGGCCGCCGCTTTCGCCGCTTCTGCAATGTTGGAACCCTCGCTGACACGCCAATCGTGGAATTCTGTATAGTTGCCGTTAAAGACATCAACGCGGCCGCCCTCATCAAACGCAAGGATCTGAGTCGCGATCTTGTCGAGGAAGAATCGGTCATGGCTGACCGTTATGATCGTACCGTCGTATTCGGCCAACGCAGCTTCAAGGGCTTCGCGTGAAGGAATGTCGAGGTGATTTGTCGGTTCGTCGAGGATCAGCACGTTCTTACGCGAATAGATAAGCTTCGCGAGGGCAAGCCTTCCCTTTTCACCGCCGGAAAGATCGCCCACCCGCTTGAAAACATCTTCACCAAAATAGAGGAACCGGGCCAGGAACGACCGAAGCTCACCGTTATCCGCCATCGGCGCAACGCGGCGAAGCTCCTGAACAACCTCATTTCGCGGGTCGAGATCGTCCAGATTCTGGGCGTAATAGCCGATATTCGTCTTCGTTCCCCAGAGGACCTTTCCGCGGAGCGGCGCCAGCGAACCCATTACGGTCTTCAGGAAAGTTGTCTTCCCTGTTCCATTGCTGCCGATTATGCCAAGAGCTTCGCCGCGGTGCAGCGAGATCTCTATCTTTCTGGCAAGCACGGTGTCGCCATAACCGATGTCGAGTTCGTCGGTCGTCAATACGTTATTCCCGGTTCGCTGGACCTCCTTTAGTCCAAACTGGCCACCCGACTTTTCCGAAGCCACCGGGTCGATGCGATCCATTCGTTCCAACAGCGTCCGGCGCGACTTGGCCTGTTTTGTTTTCTGCCCCGCGAGGTTTTTGCGAATGAATTGCTGCGTTTTGGAAATCACAGCCTGCTGATTCTCGTATTCACGAAGTTGCTGTTCGCGGCGAAGTTCGCGTTCGACCAGAAACTTTGAATAATTGCCACGATAATCGACCGCCCGCCCATTCTCGATCTCAACTATCCGGTTCGTCGTCCGGTCTAGAAAATATCGGTCATGGCTGATGACGACGTACGCCTTGTCGAATTCCATCAGAAATTCTTCGAGCCATTCGACGGCCTTAACATCAAGGTGGTTGGTCGGCTCATCCAGCAACAGCAGGTCGGCGGACGAAAGCAAAAGCCTCGCCATGCCGAGCCGATTCTTCTGACCCCCGGAAAGAATCCCCGTATCCATCGACCACTGTTCACGTGTGAAACCTAGGCCAAGCAAGATCGATTCGGCACGTGCGGCGTAGGTGAATCCGTCGGCCTGCTCGAACGCTGTCTGAAGGTCGGCATAGCGATCGAGCACCTCGGCAGAATGATCGGTCTCCATCCGCATTTCCAGTAAACGCATTTCGGCTTCGATATCGTGGATCTCTTTGAACGCAGAAAGGGCGGCGGTATGAACCGTTTCGCCGGAGGCAAAATCGACGTGCTGATCGAGCAGACCGATCTTTAGGCCGTTTATTGAAACAACCTCGCCGCTGTCGGCGGTCTCGGCTCCGGTAAGCAATCTAAAAACGGTCGTTTTGCCGGCACCGTTGCGCCCGACAAGCCCAACCTTTTCGGACGGGTTGACCTGAAACGAGACCCCTTTGAGGATCTCGGTCCCGCCATAAGATTTCGTTACATCTGAAAGACGAAATAGCATAACGTGTGAAAGGCCACAGCAAGACAAAACGCGTCCTGCTGTGACCTCGAACGATCACGGGCTCACCGGGAACAGATCAACGATTCGCTGCCGAAGAATTCGAATTCGCGTTGGCGGTATTCGCCGTTGCATTCGACGCGTTCGAGTTAGACGTTGTGTTGGCATTCGACGCGGTCGCGTTCATATTCAGGTTGACGTTGGTATTCGTGTTCGCATCCGCGTTCGCATTCGGATCCACCGGAGTGGCAGCCGAGGCCGGACGTGCTCCGCTCAGTTCGTTCGGATTTTCGACAACCTTGCGTGCCAGCATATTCTCGATCTTTGCCTCATTGATCGCCATCGCTACAAACGACTGCCAGAGCAAATTCTTGCGTGCATTCGTCAGAAGCTCGGTTATACGCGGCCGCACCTGCGGACTTTCGAGCGAAAGATCCTCGTCTTTTTCCTGCTTTCGGACGAGTTTCACGACAAGAAGTCGGTTCTCAAGCGGTACCGGCTGCGGAAAGATATCGCCATTCTTCATTTGGTCCATGATGAACGCTGTTCCCTGTTGGCCGAACACCTGACCTAATTCTTCTTCTGTAAAATAGCGCCAGTCACCGCCCCGAGCTTTTGTTTCTAGATCTTCGCTGTATTCGCGAGCTACGCTCGCAAAATCAGTCGTACCGAGCCTTCCGGCGATCTCTTTTAGTCGAAGTTGAACTTCGGCTTCGTTGGTCGTCGTGTCGCCCGTTCCCGAATTCGACGGGTCGATAACGATTGCTGCCAGCTCGGCACCGCGCTTGTTCTTGAATTGTTCGCGGTTACCGGTGTAAAACTGCTCTATCTCGTTGTCGCTCGGGGCACTAACTTTACCGGCGATCTTGTCCTGGAGCTTTGTGAGCGCCATTTCTTTCTTTACATTTTCGCGCCAGGTCACTTCCGTCTCGCCGGCCTCTTTCATCTGCTTCTCGAACTCCTCTGCCGACAAACCGCTCGATGTTTTTCGTTTATTGAGCTCGGCACTTATTTCCTCATCGTTCGGAACTGTCTGCTCTTTTTCAGCTTTCTGGAACATCACTTCGGTCTGGATCAGCTGTTGCAGAACGCTAAGTCTTGCCGATGCCAACTCTAGCGGCGAAAAATTTGCCGCGTCGCCCTGTCCTTGTGACTGGGCTTTGATAGCCTTTTCGACGTCTTCCATCTTAATGTCCTTGCCGTTAACACGCGCGGCAACTTCATTAACGTCAGGACCGCCGGCCGGTCCGGAACAGGCGCCGAAGACGAAGGCGAATAGCGCCAGGACGCCGATTAAGATAAACCTATTTTTGATGTTTTGCACTATGGAACTAGCTCCTTTGAAATTAACAGTTTGGTTCATTACTTGACTATACCCTGTAATATTTGGTATAAAACTTGTTTTTGAGTTTTCAATAACTCTTTATATCATCCCCGAATACTCGGAGGCACAAAATTATGGCTCAACGATGTGATGTTTGCGGCAAAGGCCCGCAGTTTGGAAACAACGTTTCGCACGCGAATAACAAGACCCGGCGTCGGTTCAATCCGAATTTGCAGCCCGTTCGCGTTCAACTTCCCGCAGGCGGCAACGGCCGGATGAAGGTCTGCACCCGCTGTATCAAATCGGGCAAGATCGTGAAAGCGGCCTAACCGAATCAGGTCTTTTTTCTTTTCAATATCGCCAAATGTCGAAAACGATCGGCATTTGGCATTTCTTGTGCTTGGAATGTCGGTTCCAGCCCGGTCAACGCAGATTTCTCCGCCTATACAACCGCAATACAGTCGATCTCGACCTTAGCGTCCTTCGGCAAACGAGCCGCCTGAACGGTCGCCCGTGCGGGCTTATTTTCACTGAAATAGCGGCCGTAAACTTCGTTCATCACCGCAAAATCATTCATGTCCGACAGGAACACTGTCGTTTTGACAACGCCATTTAGATCAGTGCCGGCCGCATTCAAAACTGCCGTCAAATTCTTAAGGACCTGGTCGGTCTGTTCGGCCACGTCATGTGAAACGAATTCGCCCGTTGCGACATCGATCGGTATCTGGCCCGAGCAAAAAACCATTCCATTTACTTTGATGGCCTGAGAGTACGGACCGATGGCTCCGGGTGCAGATTCTGTTGAAATTATTTCCTTCATGGCTTGTTTATCGGCGTTCTGATTACTCAAGCAAAAGGCGAATTTTATCAGATAGGACCGAAAAAACAAAATGTCGCCGACGATAACAACAGTTATCGCCGGCGACCATCAGAACCCCGAGATCACGTACGGTGAAGACATTTTCTGCTTTGAGATCAGAAAATCCTGTTACGCGCTCGAGCCGAATTGGAAATGCTACGCCACGACGTCATGGCCGCGTCGTGCAGAGCGAGTAACTGCCGCTGCCGCTGTATGAATAGATCCTCCAGCGGTAATAGCCTGCGGTACCACTATACGATATGTTCTCGGTCGAGCTAGAACTCGTGGAACTTCCAACCGTCGACCAGGACCGGCCATTCCATTTCTGCAGATACAGATCGAAATCGGCATTGGACGGGCCAGTCAGGCCGCCGGTGTGCGTTCCGCTGATCGTGCTCTGGTAATACGAATTATTCGGCTGATACGCATTCGCACCAGTTCCGGAAAGGCTGCCCGCATACGTTCCGCCGCCGCACGATGGTGGAGGAGGTGGAGGAGGAGGTGAACCGCCGCCGCTAAGCAACGAATAAAGCAGCAAATTCGGCGAGCCCGTACCAATACTTGAGAGCTTGTTTGCAGAAGCACTGTTAACGATCGCGTTTCGAACCGTGTTGTTCGACGCGGTCGTATTATTTTGCAAATACAGGGCCGCAACACCCGCTACGTGCGGAGCCGCCATAGATGTTCCGCTTATTGTATTGGTCGCCGTATTGCTTGTATGCCACGTCGAAGTGATAGACGACCCCGGAGCAAAAATGTCGAGGCATGAGCCATAATTAGAAAACGACGATCTCGCGTCGGTACTCGTTGTCGAACCAACCGTGATCGCAGCCGGTACGCGGGCTGGCGACGAATTACACGCGTTCGTGTTGCTATTGCCGGCGGCCACCACGTAGATCACGCCGGCGTTGATCGAATTATTAACCGCCGAATCGAGGGCTGTCGATGCACCTCCGCCGAGGCTCATGTTAGCGACTGCCGGTTTGACGTGATTGGCAGTAACCCAGTCGACACCGGCGATCACGCCGGAATTCGTTCCCGAACCCGAACAGTTCAATACGCGAACGGCGTAAAGTCTTACGGATTTTGCCACGCCGTGCGTACTTCCGCCGACCGTTCCGGCTACGTGCGTTCCATGGCCGTTGCAGTCGTTTGAGTTCTGTCCGTCGCCGATGGCGTCATAACCGACAAAGGCACGCGACCCGAATTGCGAATGTGTGCGGCGTACCCCCGTGTCAATAATGTATGCATTCACGCCGGAACCGGTCGCGGTGTAGGTGTAAGTGGAGTTCAGCGGACGGTCGCGCTGGTCTATGCGGTCGAGGCCCCACGTCGCGCCCGATTGTGTTTGATTGATCGAAACCTCGGCATCCTCTTCGATGTACCTGATCCGGGCATCGTGCTTTAGAGTTTCAACTTGTTTCGGGCTCATCTCAACCGAGTAGCCGTTGAGCGCGTGACGGTAAACCTTGTCGACCTTTCCTCCGTAGGTTGCCGAAAGTTCATTGGCCAGGCTTTCAGCGGTCGAATCGTCGCCCCGGGCACCTGCGGCCCAATCCTCAAAAACCACAATGTAGCGGCCAGGGATCTTGCGTTCAGACGAGATCAGCTTATCTTCGCGTTCCTGACTATTAACGGTCTCGAGCGGAAGATAGGCCGTGAGCGCCGCAGTAAATACCGCGACAGTTAGAACCAGCAGAAATCGTTTCATTCGTTTATTCACTCCTGTTTTGGGAAAGCTCGGCAACCAGGAGGCCACCGGCGGTATTTCGAAACTCGAACAATATGTAGGTTTACGAAAGCGGTTGGGCAACGGAAACGAATAAATTTGTATGAATAAAAACCAGCAATTCTCTGCCGTGACGTAAGCTTGGAGGGTAAGCTTAACAGGAGGCTGTCATCAAGATTGGTGAATCATAACATTAGCCAATAACCTTGTAAAGTTATTTTTATAATGGTGAGAAAGTGGTATAAAAAGGCTAGCCGGCGTTCATACGTTCTACCGCTATTACGCCCGGAACGTGCTGGATCGAGCTGAGAACCTTGTCGAGATGCTTCTTATCAAAGACCTCGACCGTAACCTCTATGAGGCCTTTATCATCGCGGGAAACGTTTGCACTAGCGTCACGTATTCCGGTTTTTATCTCTGCTATGGCATTAGTGATACCTGCAAGCATTCCAGTACGATTCTCGGTCGTCACGAGGATCCGGACTGACTGGATCTCCTCGCGTTCGCTCTTGGCCCACTCGACCTCGACAATTCGGTCACGGTTGACCATAAGCTGCTGAACGTTCTTACAACGCTTGTTGTGAACGACGATCCCCTTTCCGAGAGAGATGTAGCCGACGATCTCTTCGCCACGTAAAGGATTACAACACCGTGCCCGCGTTGTAAGCAGATTATCGACGCCCTTTACGACGATGGCGTCTTCACTCATGCCGATGAATTTCTTCACGGCTTTCATGCCGGTTTGAAGCCGGGTGTCTTTACGTTTATCAGGGTCTAGTTGGGCAAACTTATCAGGGCCGAGAAACTTGGCAACAACATTTCGCGGAAGCGTCTTGCCGTAGCCGACCGACGCGAAAAGATCGTCAGAACGGCCGAGGCCGTACTCATTGGCGACACGCTTCATCTCGGCTTCATTTGCGCTAAACTTCTTGCCCGAAAGGTTGAAACGCTCGGCTTCCTTTTCAAGCAATTTTCGCCCAATGTCTATGGACTCTGTTCGCTGCTGTTCGGAGATCCAATGGCGAATTCGATTGCGGGCCTTGGATGTGACGACGTAATTGAGCCAATCGCGGGAAGGTCGCGAACTGGATGTCGTCATGATCTCGACCACGTCGCCATTCTGAAGTTCGGTCTTGATCGGGACAATTCGGCTATTTATCTTGGCACCGGTACACGTATCGCCCACTTCGGAGTGAATTGCGTAAGCAAAATCAATGGGCGACGAGCCGCGCGGCAGTTGGATCACCTTTCCCATCGGAGTAAAGGCATAAACGTCTTTCGGAAATAGATCAAGCTTTAGCGATTCGATAAAGTCTTCGGAATCTTCGTTCTCGTTCGTATTTTCAACGAGGGGAAGCAAAAGCTTTTCGACCGTCTTGCGCAGTTCGTCGAGGCTTTCGTCGTCCTCGCTCGAGCCAAGTTTGCTCTCCTTATATTTCCAATGAGCCGCAACGCCTTCTTCGGCAATGTGATGCATTTCCTCGGTGCGTATCTGCACTTCGAAGGCCTGGCCGGTATCGCCAATTACTGAGGTATGCAGCGATTGATAGAGATTGTCGCGTGGTATGGCGATCCAATCCTTGAAACGTTCCGGAACCGGTGTCCAAGTGTCATGGATAACGCTGAGTGTCAGATAACAATACTTACGCTGATTGGGCGTAATGATACGCGTTGCGATGAGATCGTAGACCTGTTCGATGGTGATCTTTTGCTTCTTAAGTTTTTTCCAAAGGGAATAAAGGCGTTTCACACGGCCTTCGATAGCGATAAAGGGAACGTCATTCTCGCGAAGCCGGTCTTCAACAGTCGTCTTGATCCGATCAAGCGTAGCCTCCAGTTCGGGGCGACGTGTATCGACCTCTGCCGATAGGCGTTTGTATTCCTCGGGATAAAGGTTTTGGAAGGAGAGATCCTCCAACTCGCTTCGCATCTTACCCATTCCGAGCCGGTGAGCGATCGGGGCATAGATATCCAGCGTTTCTTGTGATATCCGGGCTCGTTTCTCGGGCTTGAGAAACTGCATCGTCCGCATATTGTGCAGCCGATCGGCAAGCTTGATAAGCACGACGCGAACGTCCGTTATCATTGCCAAGACCATTTTTCTAACGTTCTCGGCCTGCTGTTTTTCCTTTGAAAGATTACTGATCTGGGCGATCTTTGTTAGTCCGTCAACAAGCAGCGTGATCTCGTCACCAAAATAAGTACGGATCGTCTCCAGGTCAACCAGGGTATCTTCGACCACGTCATGCAGCAGCCCGGTCGAGACACTTACGTCATCGAGCCGCATGTCCGCCAGCAGGTCCGCCACTGCGAGCGGATGGACGAGGTATGGCTCGCCAGAAGCACGGACCTGACCCCTATGGTGCATCGCTGAGAATAGATAAGCGCGCCGCACCAGATCGCTGTCCGCATTGGGGCGATTGCTTTCGACCTTTTCGATGACGTCTTCTATTCGGATCATCGCTATATTCGCTCGGCTACTTACATTCTAAAGGCAAGGACGCCGTAAAATCCAGACATATTGGCGATCGGAACTGCCCGCTGAATAAAGGGAAAGGGCGACGAGCGGCAACTGCCGTCCATCGCCCTAACCGGAATGTCTGCATTCTATTGAGCGGCGCCCGCGTTCGCAGCGTTGGCATTTTCAGCCTGCCGGGCTGCGGCAATCCTTGCGTCTTTCTCATCCTGGATCTTACGGTTCAATGCGCTCAGCGTTTGAAATTCGCTTCGAGCCGTTTCTGACTGAGTACGAAGTTGAGCCGCATCAGGTTCGCGAAGGTCCATTTCTGCAAGGCGGGACGCCTGGATCAAGAGGCTCGTTCGGTACGACCTGGCCGACTCAAAAGTTTTGATTTGATCGTGTAGATCGATCAGCTGAGCATCCGTGAGTGTCTTGAGATCGACCGAACCCGCGTTCTTCACGTCTTGAGTTTCAAGGCCGACCGCATTTTCAATCAGTTCTGTACCCTTGGTTACGCAGGCGCGCAGGCGCTCAAGTTCCTGCGGGTTTTCAGGCTTTACGTACTGGAAAACGTCCTTTCCGTCACGTTTAGCAGGCTTCTTGGTCTGCTCTGTATCGGAGATCGTGTTGGCACAGGTATTCTGTTTGGCGGCCAACGAAGTCAACGCCTCAGCCCGGTACTGGGGCTTGATCTGTTCATTATTCGTACGCTCGGTCACCCACGTCTGCCACTCATCTTCTTTCTGAAGATTTTCAAGTAGGCCGGCAACGGCCTTATAAGCGCTCTGTTCATTCGGATCGACCACAAGAGTCTTCTTGTATTCTACGATCGCGGCTTCTGCCAGCGGCTTGTTCTGTCGGTCGCCAATGTATTGCGAATGGATCGTCCGGGCAAGGAACAACTGCGCCGTCCGGCCTTCCATCGTCGTGCCCTCTGGGTCACGTCCGGCGGCGCGTTCAAACAAGTCTTTGGCTTCAGCAAACTTCCGCCCCTTGTATGCCTCGGCGCCGTCAACCAAATTCTTTCTGGAAACGATCCGGTTGTAATAAGTGCAGTTTGTGGTCGCAAAGACCAACAAACCTAAAAATACAATAATCCCTAAACGAGAAGAACTCATTTTCGACTCCATAATAGGTTCAATAAAAGGGAGTTACAAACGCTCCCCGTTCTGAACAAAATTAATCTACTGAAAGATCGTCGATCTGCAATCCGATCGGTTCGGCCCCAGCCATTTTAGCTGCATCGATCACACGGACCACATCGCCGTAACGAACGGATGTTGGCGACTTAATAAAGATGGTCTTTTCGATCTCGTTGGTCCCTTCGCGGCGAACATCATTGGTTTCGCGGTCTTTGAAGATCGCAGAAAGTCTAGTTGTAAGCGCCTCCGGCTCATCAAGGTTACCTACCGCCTCGTTATTAAGTGTAATGCCGCGTGTTGCCCGATTGATTCCAATAACCAGCGTTAGTGGGTTGGGTTTCACATCAAGATTCTGCTGCTGATCCTTCGGTTCGGCAGGCACCTTGGCTTCAAACTTACTCGGCTTGACCGGCGTTATGATCATAAAGATGATCAGGAGCACCAGCAGTACGTCAATCAGCGGAGTAACGTTAATATTTGGTGTGGCTCCGTCTTTTGAGCCACCGGATGACATTCCCATAATTCACCTCACAGTCCCTAGAAATGCGGACCACGTTAATTCGCTGCCGATGCTTCTCCGCCTTTCTTTTTATCGGCGACGAGGCCGATCTTATCGATATCCTGTTTCCGGATTGTGTCGATCGCCTGCACGACCGTACCGTAATTGACATCTACACCGCTCTTTATATAGACGATGCGATCGTCCGGAGCCTTATCACGCATAAGCGTCTGTACCTTCCCGCCAAGTTCGGTGATCGGATACGGATCTTTACCAACGTAGAAGTTATTGTCGTCCGGAATTGCAATTACGACCGACGTGTCTTTCGTTATATTAGCGTCTTCCTCAGGCGTATTCATGTCCTTCGGAATGTTGACCGTGACACCCTGTTGAAGCAGAGGAGTAACGATCATGAAGATGATCAAAAGCACCAGCATCACGTCCACCATTGGTGTTACGTTGATGTCGGAATTGTATTCATCGGTTCCCCCGATCTTTGCACCCATGGCTTAATCTCCCTAAATATAAAACAAAGTTAGCTTAGCCCTGCAAACGCTTCGTTCGCTGACGGATGAAATAATCAACCAATTCTGAAGCCGAGTTTTCCATTTCAACGCCGAAACTCGTCACCTTGTTGGTGAAGTAGTTAAACAGCCAAACAGCCGGGATGGCCACGCCGATACCGAAAGCGGTAGCGACCAAAGCTTCTGCGATAGCGGCACCCACAGCGCCGATACCGGCACTTTCAGCCTGAGCCAACGCAACGAATGCACCGATGATACCAACAACAGTTCCGAACAATCCTACGAAAGGAGCGGTCGAACCAACGGTAGCGAGGCCGGAAAGGCCGCGTTTGAGTTCGGCAGTCTTCACCGCGATCGCACGCTCAAGAGCACGCTTCGACGATTCCATTTGGTCAGCAGTGATCTCTTCGTTGTTGTAATGAGCACTGAACTCCTTTAGCCCAGATGAAACAACCATCGCGAGGTGCGAGTCTTTATGCTTGTCGCTGATATTGATGGCTTCATCAATATTGCTGTTCTTAAGTGCCTGAGCAACTTTCGGGGCGTACTGACGCGACTGCTGCTTAGCTTTGTTATAGGTAAGCCAACGCTCGATACCGACGGCGATCAAATAGACCGACTGGATCAAAAGGGTGATGATAACCGCCCATCCCGGTATCGTTAAACTCTTAACGATGTCGTAGATACCAAACGAGATTGCGCCTTCGGCGAACATAAGCAACGCGATCGGGAATTCGGTACCCAGCGAGCTTGCGATAAAAGTCATGATTTTTCCTCCAAAAGAAATCGAAAAATTTTAAGATTGCAGAACTTTAACGTTTGCCTGAGGCCGTCGAGCGTTCGCCGGCCTCAAGCCGATATTTTGTTTTACGGTGCGACGAAGTTATACGTAATGACCCCTGAAACCTTGACCGGCTGGCCGGAAAGCATCGTTGGGCTGAACCTCGCTCCGCGAGCGGCTTGTGCGGCTGCTGCACGAAGCAGCGGATGGCCGCTGACGGCCGTAGCGGATATAACGCTTCCAGATTCGCTGATGAGCACCTGCACGGTAACCGGACCACTTGCGCGAACCGCACGGGCTGCCGGCGGATACGGGGGCTTCGGCAAACTCGTAGCTTTGCCGTTAAGCACGCCGCCGGAGATCTGCTTCGGTACTGGCGGCTTGGGTGGCGGCGGCGGCGGCGGTGTGGTCGTGCCGCGTTCTGCATCGCCATCTCCACCGGTTCGGCCACTGTCGCTTCCGGAACCATCTCGGTTTACCGGGCCTGTGTATGTTGCGGGCGGAGCATTTGCCGCAGTAAAGTTGCGGTCCCCTTGTATCGTATATCGGTTTGGGTCCCGAGGTGGTATTTCACTCCTGACCACGCTGACCTTGTCCGGCGGTTTCGGCGGAGTCTCGGTCATCGTCGCTATGATCTCCTTGCGGATATCAACGTTCGGGTTTTTCTGTGGATCGTCTGGCTCCGGTTCGGGCTCGGGTTCAGGAGCTTCTTCGATCACCGGTGGGGCAACAAGGGTTTGCAATGAAAGCTCATCACCGCCCATCGCGAAGTCCTTGGCAAACAAGCTGTAGAGCCACGCACTAACCAAGATCGTGCTCATTATCACGAAGGTGGTCAGCAGATAGCCGCTGCGCTTAGCGTTGTCGCCAGCGTTGCTTCTTGATTCGACCAATTGATCTAACATTTCTAATATCCTCCCAAAAATCCGGTGCCAAACTAAAGGATCGAGGTACTTTCCCGGTCAAATATACGATGACAGTAGCTAGTTCCGGAGTTGTAACAGTTTTGCATGGGCAAAACTGCAACGGCCGAGACTAGGGAATCTTGTTTCCGTATCGAACTATTGTTCATTAAGTGCGGGGGCAAATGGGACTCTGCCGGCAATACAACAATAGTTCTACGAGCCCGATTTCCTCTCAGAAAAAATCGGCGTAAAGCAGAAACTCGATATTTAATTGACCAGCAACGTAGAGAAGTCTAATTTCTCAGCAACGGAAAGTCAAGAATAATCGCCCTGCTTTTAAACAAATTCTGATATTTCTTCGAACTTCCAAAACTTACTGTTATCAAGTTGTTGCCAGTTGCCGTGGGCCGGACAGATCTAGCGCGTCACCGGACGCCGCGTCACCGACCGTCGGGAAGCCGTTGCGAGCTTGCCGCCCCCGGCGTCTGGCTTCGCCTGAACGTCCTTCATCTCTGCACGGCCAAGCTTGCTCTGCCACCAAATGGCTATCGGGCTGGCGATCGCGATCGTAGAGTACGTACCTGCGATGATACCGACGAACAAGGCCAGCGAGAATCCGCGAAGAACCTCTCCGCCGAATAGAACAAGAGCAAGGACCGAAAGAAATGTAAGCCCGTTGGTCACGATCGTTCGCGACATTGTTTGATTTATGGACTTATTCGTTAACGCATATAGTGAACCCTTGCGGTCGAGCGTAAGGTTTTCACGGATTCGGTCAAAGATGACGATCGTGTCGTTCATTGAGAACCCGACGAGTGTAAGCAGAGCAGCCAGAACCGTAAGACTCACTTCCCATTGGAAGATCGAGAAAAACGCCAGAGTGATCAGGACATCGTGAAATACCGCGACCACAGAACCGGCGGCGTACGTCCAGTCATATCGATATGCGATGAAAAGAAGCATACCGATCAGGCCGAGCAACATCGCGATAAGGGCCGCATCGCGAAGCTGTGCTCCGGCGATAGGGCCTACCGAATCAGTTCCCACGATCTTATACGCAGCTTCGGCGTCCTGATCTAAGCTCAAGGTTGGGGCAGCTTCCCTGCCAAACGTTTCCAGAGCACTTTTAACAACCGTTCGCCCTTGATCGACCTGTGTTGCGCCTTGCGTCTGCGGCGTGGCTTGAGCGGTGACATTAGCATTTCCCTCCTCGGGAGCCGCGTTGGCTACAGCTGGAACGGCCGCGGCCGGCTGCTGGCCTTCGGTGACAGTGCCGAGGATCGGTACTTTGATCAAAACCTCATCCTCTTTATCGGTCGAGTTCTGGATGACCGCCTCGTTTATCCCTGCGTTCTGAAGCGCAGCTCTTAGGTCGCCATCGGACGGCTTCTGGCGAAACTTGGCAGTGATAACTGTTCCGCCCTGGAAATCTACACCGAGGTTGAACGCGTCAGTTCCGCCTTCGGTGAGCTGGCGGCCGCCTGCCGAGATAAGACCCGCGATCAGAATGGCGATCGAGATAAAGACAAACGGCTTTCGCCAGCCCATCCAGTCAACGTTTATATTAGGAAAAATTTGAAACATTTGAGTAAATATCACGCGCCGAAACTATCGGCTTCGGCAAAAATCTTCTTACGCCTCTAGATGCTGAGCTTCTTCATGTCGGGGTCGCGTTCCAAAAGCCACATATAGATGGTTCGCGAAACAAACACCGCAGTGAAAAGGTTGATCAACAGCGAAAGCGTGAGCGTAACGGCAAAACCACGGATCGGGCCGGAACCGTAGAGGTACAAGATCAGCGCCGAGATGATCGTCGTCACGTTCGTATCAACGATCGTGATGAACGCCCGGTCGAAACCATTGGCGATGGCGACAGCGACCGATCTGCCATCGCGCAGCTCTTCGCGCATTCGTTCAAATATCAGCACATTGGCGTCAACGGCCATACCGATGCCCAAAATGAACCCGGCGATACCAGGAAGCGTCAGCGTTGAGCCCATCAAGATCAATGCGGCTATCGTAAGCAGCATGTTCAATACAAGAGCAACGACGGCATTGATCCCGGAACCTCGATAGTAGATGAGCATGAATACGATGATGAATATCATCCCCGCAAGCGACGCCGTTACACCCGCCCGGATAGAATCGGCACCAAGGCTCGGGCCGACTGTACGTTCCTCAAGGTATTGGATCTTTGCAGGGAGCGCTCCTGAACGCAGGGTCAAAGCAAGGTCATCGGCCGTGGCCTTCGTAAACCGGCCTGAGATCTCACCCTGATCGAAGATCTGCGAACGAATGTACGCCGCTGACTTGACCTCGTCGTTGAGTACGACGGCCATGTAATTATTGATATTGCGGCCGGTCCAATCACCAAACTTCTGTGCGCCGGCCGGCTTGAAGGCAAAAGAGATCTGGTAATCGCCCTCGTTTCCTGTTCGCGAGACCGCATTTGCGTCACGAAGTTCGCTTCCGTCAACGACCGCCGGATATTCGACAACAACGAATTGAGTTGGCGGCGCGTTCGGATCGGCTGGCGGCGTCGTGCCGTCAGGGCGTTCGGAATATGGATAGATCTTGCGATTCGGCGGAACCGTGCCGCCAAGCGACGCTCTTGCCGCCTCTTCTGTCGGATACGTTTGTACCGGCGATGGGCTTGGCGGGCCGACAAGCTTCATCAGCATTAGATTTGAATCGGCGCCGATGAGCCCCTTAATACGTTCCGGGTCGTCAACGCCGGGCATTTGCAGCAGGATCTGAGCTGAGGCATCGGAACCGTGCCGCTGCAGCGTAGGCTCTTTCACGCCGAACTGGTTAATACGGCTTTCGACGATCCGCATTGCCTGTTCGACCGATTGATTTTTGAGAACGGTCTGAACTGTCGAAGGCAAACTCCAGTTGATCGAATTGCCATCGACCGTCTCCGTCCAGTTGAAAAAATCGACCTTCTTTTTGACTTCCTCAGCGACGGCGGCCGCCTGGCCTTCGTCAGAAAGCTGAAGAGTGATGGAGTAGGTTCCGTCTTCTGTAACGATCTGGTTACCTGTGACCGGCAATTTCGCGTCCGTCGCGGCCATCATTGCGGCCTGCGCGTTATTCTCGGTCAGCGTCTTTAGGTATTCGTCCGTCAAGACGCGCATGACCAGATGGGAACCACCTTTGAGGTCGAGCCCCAAATTAAGGTTCTGTTCAAGGTTCGTTTTGATTCCCTGCCAGGTAAAGTCCTGACCAGTCGGCACCCGTCGGGGACCAAAAACCAAATAGATGCCCAGCAGGGTTATCGCCAGGATAATTGCTGTCCTGATCTTCAAACTCGTGTTCTTCATAGAGAGGGGTTATTTCCTGCGGCCTTAGGCATTCTGACCTAATATTTACCCGGTCAATGCTTCAGCGCACGCCTAACTAAACTTTCTTGTCGTCTTTGATGCCGACGACCGCACTCTTGCCTACTTCGACAAGGGACTTTTCAGCGCTCAGAATGATGAAACTATTCTCGCGTATCTCTTTGATCCTACCGATCAGGCCGCCGTTGGTGACGACCTCGTCATTCATCTTGAGATTGGATATCAGTTCCTGAAGCTGCTGTCGTTGCTTCTTTTGCGGCAGGATGACCAGGAAGTAGAAGATCCCGAAAATGAAAACGAAAGGGAGCAGCGTCCACAGCAAGCTTCCGCCACCGTCCTGAAAAAATAACAGTAATATATTCATCGTAATTTACGCCGGAAAATAAAACATTGATATTATATCGTCGGACACGCTTAATCAAACGCCCAACGGGTCGCCTTCGTTAAGCTTTGAAAGAAATTCCCGTTTGAACTCTGCGAATCGGCCGGATTTGATAGATTGCCGAACGCTCCGCATGGTGTCAAGGTAAAATGCGAGATTGTGGTGCGAGATCAGCATCGGTGCCATCATTTCGTTCGCCTGATACAGGTGGCGTAAATAACCACGAGAATAACGACGGCATATTGAACAATGGCATTCCGGATCAAGCGGAGCGTCGTCCGAGGCGAATTTTGCGTTCCGAATGTTCAATTTGCCAAGTGATGTAAACACACCACCGGTCCGGCCATTACGGGTCGGCATAACACAATCGAACATATCCACACCATGCGAAACTGCCTCGAGCAGATCCTCGGGCGTCCCGACTCCCATCAAATATCGCGGTGCGTCTGTGGGCATTTTCGGCGCGAGCGATCCTAGAACATCGTACATCACGCTCTTCTCTTCGCCCACACTGAGACCGCCGATGGCATAGCCATCAAACCCGATCTCGATCGTTCGCTCAAGGCTTTCGCTGCGAAGATCAAGATGCCCGGCTCCCTGAATTATGCCAAACAGAGATTGCTTGCCAGACAGCGTGTCCGGAGCCGACTCGATCACGCCTGTGTCACTGCCGTCATTCTGCAGTTCATCGAATCTCGTTTTAGATCGCACGGCCCAACGCGCGGTGAGTTCGAGGCTCTTATTGGTGGCTTCGTGGCCCGCGTCGCCGGGCGGGCATTCATCGAAGACCATGACGATCTCTGAACCAAGTGCGGCTTGGATCTCCATCGAAACCTCTGGCGAAATGAATCTCTTGCTGCCATCGAGGTGCGACCGAAATTCAACACCGTCTTCGTTCAACTTACGAAGATCGGTGAGCGAAAAGACCTGAAACCCGCCGGAGTCGGTCAGGTACGATCGGTTCCATGTCGAAAACTTATGCAGGCCGCCCAGAGCCTTGATGATCTCGGTTCCGGGGCGAAGAAACAGGTGATATGTGTTACCGAGAATGACCCGCGCGTCAAGTTCGTCCTCAAGGAATTCGAACCGAACTCCTTTGACGGTTCCCTGAGTGCCGACCGGCATAAATACCGGCGTTTCGACGACGGAGCGGCGTGTCGTAATGGTTCCCGTGCGCGCTTCGCCGTCAGTCGCGGTCACTTGCCAGTCGATCGGTTTCATTTATTGATCTCTTCGTCTTCCGATGAGCGCCCAAATGTTCGGCGCTCCGATCGCGGTCTCGGTTACGATCACCCCATTCTCGTTTACGAGAACAGCCGACGGCGTACCTTGCATTCCGAGTTTCACAGCGGTCCCGTATTTCGGATCGATCACGACTGGCGACGCAAGTCCCCATTCACGATGAGCGTCAAGGTCGCCGTCCGAGAACACCAGAACCTTGGGATCGCCGTTCGACCGCTGCGGTTCCCAGGCCTTGATCTCTTCCACCATGTCCTGGCAATGCGGACAAGTAAGACTTAAAAACACGGTAAGCGTTTTGCTGCCTTGAAATGCCGATCTGGTTAGTTTCTCACCGCCGATCGCGTCGAGCGCAAACTCCGGCACGGCCGTCCCGATCTTTGGTTCGCGGATGCGGCTGGAACCTATTCGGAAGAAAACGTTTTCACGCGTCGGGTCGTCCTTTCGCATCTTTTCGATCAGGTCGCGAATGGCCGTGTCGCCGGCGGCAGGATGGCTTGCGACATTACCGTTTACGTCAACAAAAATAGCGGTCGGCGTCCATTTTGCGTAAACGATCTTAGCAAGCTCGCGGTCTTTCTGGAGTAGGATCGAAGGCTCAAGTTTGCCGGCGTATCGTTCGCGATTGACCTCGGGCGGTCCGGTGCTGACTAGGACGAACGACATCTTTTCACCAAACTCTTCGCTCCATGCCTCGATCTCGGGAAGAAGAGCTTTACACGGGCCGCACGCAGGGCCGATGAAGAAAAACAGGAACGGCTTCCTGCGGCTGAATATGTGATCGAAGGTGACGACCTTTCCGGAAAGATCCGGAAGCTCGAAATCGGGAAACGGTGCACCGATCGGCAATCCGTCGGTCGGGTCGCCGGCGTTCTTTCGCTCGAGCGGCTCGCCGTCGCCCGCAACCAACTCCATCAGGTCCAGACGACGGAGTATCGTACCTTGATTCTCGATGATCTTGCGGACATGGACGACGCCAATAAAAGCAAGCATCAACGTGGTGAGTAATGTTACGGACTGAACCATCTCGCCGTCCGTCAATCCGAGTTTCGTACCCTGAAACCCGGGCTGGCTGATTAACAAGACTCCTGCAAGCACGGCAAGAACAATATTCCTGACCAGACTGGAGATGCCGACCGGTTCGCTGTGCATTTGTCCGAAGCAATGGCAATCGGGAGCATTGCCCTTCGAGATCTGATAGATCATGCCGATGATGAAGCTCAGCAAAAGCAAAAATCCGCCGACTGCACTAAACCATGAAACTGAGGTGAAAAGCAGAAGGTACGCGATCAGCAGCTCAACGATCGGCAGGCCGAACGCGATCGGTTTCGCTAACGGTTCCGGCACGCCGAAATCTCTGACAGCTTTTTCCGACCCGGCGAGGTCCATCAATTTGCCTGCACCGGCAAGAAAGAAAACGCCGAACAAGGCCAGGCGGACTAGTAGAAGTACGATTTCCATTATTTCTTTTTGGTCTTGTGTTTCTCTTTTAGCCGTATTGGCGTCGCAAAGAAGCCAAATTCATCGCGAAGACGGTTTTCGATATAGCGAAGATACGAGAAATGTAGGCCCGCTTTGTTTCCGCCCGAAGTGAATAGCACAAACAGCGGCGGCCTCAAGCCTCCTTGCGTAATGTACTGAACCTTCAAGCGCGAAACACCGCCTTTGACCGGTGCGGGTGCGCCGCCGCCGCGTGGCTGAACGATATTTGTTTCCATGAACTGATTCAACTGCGAGGTCGGCACACGAAAATTGCGGCCTTCGTTTGCCTGGACGACCAGCGACAATATCTTAGGGACGCGCTGACCGGTCAAGGCCGAGATCGCGATCATCGGCGCCCAATCGAGAAACTTCATATGGCGCCGGAGTTCACGCTCAAATTCGTAGATCGTGTTGGTCTCTTTTTCTTCGAGGGCGTCCCATTTGTTGACGCAGATTATGATCGAACACCCCGAATCAACAGCATAACCCCCGATATTTGCGTCAAGGTTTGTAACGCCTTCGACGGCGTCGATGATAAGCAGCGCGACGTCGGCACGTTCGAGCGCCTTGCGCGCCATTACCACGGACATCTTCTCCGCCATTTCGGTGGTCTTGCCTTTGCGGCGAATACCGGCAGTGTCGATCAGTACAAACTTCTGCCCGTCGACTGTCAGTTCGGTGTCGATAGCATCGCGGGTCGTGCCGGGGATCGGCGAGACTATAACGCGTTCTTCGCCTAAAAGCTGATTTAGCAGCGAAGATTTGCCGACATTCGGCCGGCCGATTATTGCCAGCTTGATCTCATCTGCTTTGACCTCTTCTTCTTCCTCGTCAAAGGAAAGCGAATCAAAAACGTTATCCAGCAGGTCGCCGACGGACGTGCCGTGCTCGGCGGAGAGCGGGGTGAGTTCGAAGCCAAATTTGTAAAATTCAGCCGCTTCTTCTTCTACCTTTCGAGTTTCAGCTTTATTCGCGGCGATGAAAACCGGCTTGCCTATGTTTCGCAGGAAAACCGAGATCTCTTCATCGAGCGGCGTGACGCCAGCCCGGGCGTCCACCACCCAGATGATCGCTTGAGCCTTTTCAATTGCAAAACCCGCTTGTCTGAAAATGTTCGCAGGAATTATCGCTTCATCGTCGGGGACAATACCGCCGGTATCAACCAATTCGAAGACCCTTGACCGCCATTCGACATCTGCATAGATTCGGTCGCGAGTAATACCGGGCTCGTCGCCGACGATCGACTTCCGTGAGCCCGTGAGGCGATTAAAAAGGGTTGATTTCCCGACATTCGGGCGGCCGATTATTGCGACCAATGGATTATTCATTTAGATAACACTAACCTATTTGCCGGTCCGGCGAAGCTCGTCTTGCCCCATGATCGCGCTTGGAACATTTCAGCCGAAGCGGAAGAAAATGTAGAATGAACCCAACCAGCGACCGTAAAGCAAACGACATTGTAGCAAGTATCCCAACGGAAAACACAGCAAAGGAGCCCGCAATGAATCTTTCGATACCCGAATTCGCCGCTTTAATGCGATCAGTACGCTTGTGGGGATTCGCGTCACTTTTAATGGCAGCCATCTTGTCAGTTGGTTGCGGATCAACACCTGAAAGCCCATCGACGGCAAATGTCGATCGCACCGATGATCCCAAATCACCATCTTCGAACGCCGCGAATCAGGCTCCGTCCGCTGATACCGATCTCGGTCTCTGTGAGAATGATTTCTACCTGATCAATACGTCGCTTGCCCGCAACTATCGCATAACAGGAACGGCTCCCGCCTCCTACATGCTGACGCAAGAGAATGCGACGGATAGCGGCTTTATCGAGGTACGCAACTTCGGAAACGGGTTGACCGTGCGGAACAACTGGATATGCACCGATGACGGGCTGCGGAACGCCGAGTACACGAATGCCATGACAATGAAAGATGCCGAATTTGAAATGGAGACGCTCAAAAGTTCCGGCGTTACGATCCCCAAACAATGGTCGGTCGGTAGTGAATGGACGACGGATTACGACATCGTAGCGAAGATCGTGGCCGGGCCTGTCAACGCATCTGCGGACGGTAAAGTTCTGCTGACGAATAAGCTTGTTTCGATCAATGACACCGTCACAATTGATGGCAAAAACTACACCGCCGCAAAGATAGAGACCACGATCGAGATCGATCTTTCGATGCAAGGACAGCGGATGAGTGGTGCTAAAGTCAATGCAACCAATTGGTTCGCCAAGGACGTCGGCATCGTTAAGCAAATAACAAAAGGTTCCTTGGGCTCCCAGACCGTCGAGTATATCGGCACAAAATAGAAAAAGCCCCAGGTAAATTGCAATACCTGAGGCCTTCTTTCACCTATCGTTCAATTAGAACCGAACGATCTGGAGTATGGTTCCAACTATCGCACCGAGAATGCTGTTCTGGCCATTGTTGTACTGGCCGTACTGATTCTGGCCGTAGTAGCCATCTTCATATCCTCGCTGAAATCCCTGGCGGAAGTAGTGGTTATACTCTTCTAGTCCGACATAGTATCCGTCATATCCAAATGATGCGTCCTGATACCCGTGCGAACTATCGTAATCGTATCCCCAACCATCCTGACGATCAGCCTGACCGGCGTAGAAGCCTTCTTCATAGCCGCGTTCGATAGCTTGTTGAAGCATCGCTGCGCCTTGCTGACTCGTATAGTGATAGTTGCCGCCGCGATTGTAGCGATAATCGTTTCTCAGATTCTCATAGTAACGAGCCTGCTGAAGCCTTAGCTGGTCACGACGAAGCTGTTCGTAATATCGCTGCTGATAGCGGATATATGCCTGTCGGCGCTGCTGCTGCAACTGTCGCTCACGCTGTCGCTGCATCGCTTCGCGATTGGCCATCCGCTGATTGTACTGTTGCAGCCGCTGCTGTCGAAGGCGTTCCTGCTGTGCACGGTCATACTGCTGATACCCGCGGTTATTGCCCTGGGCCGGCTGACGGGGTGTCACCGGTTGACGCGGAGTAACGGGCTGACGCTGTTGATCGCGTGCACGCTGATTCTGCGTCTGGATACGATCCTGCTGTCGCTGCTGTGCCGCACGCTGTTGCTCCTGTTGCTGAGCTTGACGTTGGCTCTCAGCCTGCCGCTGAGCCTGTTGGCGAGTGGCTTGCTGCTGAGCCGAACGTTGCTGAGCCGAACGCTGCTGAGCTGCTTGCTGTTGAGCCTGCTGACGAGCTGCCTGCTGCTGAGCTGCACGTTGCTGAGTCTGCTGGCGAGTTGCCTGCTGCTGCGCTTCGCGCTGCTTTTGCTGGGCAGCACGCTGTTCTGCAGCACGCTGCTGAGCTTCCTTTTGCTGCTGTTGACGCTGCTGAGCTTGACGCTGTTGTTCGTCACGCTTCTGTTCGGCAGGCTCGGCTGCCTTCGTTTCCTGATTCGGGCGATTTCGGCCACTAGTTCGCTGGCCATCTGCCTCGACGGGCGAAACGGCAAACATAACGCCTGCAACTGCTGCTCCGATCGCTAAATTTCTAAATTTTCTTAAGATCATTTACTCCCCCTCTGTCTAATCATCACGGGAGCCTTCCCCCTCCTACTACTCATGAACGCAAGTAGCGTTCCAGACCTGCAATTCGTTGGATATGAGTTACTTAGGACGTTGGTCGAGCAAAAGCACCGTACGGCATCGTATGCGTTCCGCACGATATGGGGATGAAAACAGATGGGAGTTAGCCTTTGATCAGGTCATACGCGATGTGAACCTGAAGTACGCCATTTTCGATCGTATGCCGAACGCCGACAGCCTTCATCGAGATCTTGCCAGAATTCTGTATCGGAAGCATGAATGAGACCTTATCAAGCCGGAAGATTTCGATCGGATTGATCCGCCGGTCGATCGAACTCTGGACAAGCCGCGTAATTACGTTTCCGCCGATACCGCCGGTTCCGGCCAGCGAAACATTCAACACCTTGGCGCGTGCGATCAGTCGTTGTCCGGCCTCGTCAAATTCCAATTCGAGATTAGATTCCGCCCAGCCCGCAAATGGAATGCAGCCGACAAGTGGCGGATTGTAGTTACCCGAAAAAGCCAGCGGGGCAAGTATCTGTCCATCGCGAAAGCGGACCGCCGTCCGAACTCCGCTCGTTTCCCGCAGAAGCTGGATCGATTCTTTGCATCGTTCACGCGGTGCGTATTGCCCCCATTGTGATTCTGGAATGAATGAATACGGATAAGACACCGCCAGCATGGTCCTTTCGCGGTCCGGCACCGGGCCGTTCAGTCTCGGCGGATGATTAGCACCGATCGAAAATTCCGGCGGCCCGCCGTGCTGAAAAATCGCATCGAGTACCGTATCGAAAAACTGCTCGCTGAACGAGATAGTTATCTCAGTACGCTGGGCGTTAGCGTTAACGGCAAAAATGAAAAAGGCGATGAAAAGTAAAGAACTTCGATAAAGCATATGTTCGAGACCCACTGACAGAGATTGACCAACCTAATATGATGCTTTCGAAACGGTGAGTATTGTTTTATCTTCGCCGGACTAAAGTCCTGCCTTGACGATGTCGTGAATTCGAAGCAAACCGACGCATTTGCCGTCGCTTCCGACGACGGGCAATACGGAAATTTGCGACGGACGATCTTCCATCAACCGCAACGCTTCGTAGGCAAGCATTTCGCGTTCGCAGACGATCGGCCCGGCGGTCATCATCTCGCCTGCAACAAGTGAAGATAGACTTTCGGGGGCGGTCCGTTCGATAGTACGACGGAGGTCGCCGTCTGTAACAATTCCAACAAGATCGCCTGATCCATCAACCACATTCACCGCTCCTAGCGACGCGTCGGAGATCGACTTGATCACGGCCAGCCAACTCGTTTCCGGTGTAACGCTCGGGCTTGCATACATGAGATCATCGACGCGGACCGTTAGCCGTTTGCCAAGCCGGCCGGCCGGATGATTTGCGGCAAAGTCCTCAACGGTCAAACCTTTTGCCTCCATCACGGTCATTGCGAGTGCATCACCTATCGAAAGTGCGACGGTCGTAGATGTCGTCGGAGCAAGGTTCAGCGGACACGCCTCTTTATCGACCGATGCATCCAGAACGACATCCGATTGTCTGGCTAATGTCGATTCGACATTCCCCACGATCGCGATTATCGAGGTTTCCCTCATCTTCAGCGTCGGCAATATCGCAAGGATCTCTTCCGTCTCACCCGAATTACTGAGCGCGATCACAACGTCATTCGCGGCGACAACGCCGAGGCTCCCGTGCATCGCGTCTGACGGATGCAGAAAAATGGCGACCGTCCCGGTCGAGGTCATCGTCTGCGCGATCTTCTGTGCGATCACACCCGATTTGCCGACGCCAAGAACGATGACCTTGGTTTTGCAATTTGCAATTAGATCGACCGCAGATTCGGCCGCTGCCCGGCTAAGAATGTTAGCCGCACGTTCCACCGCCGAGGCCTCGAGCAGAAGCAGTTCGCGAACTTTAGAGAAATTATCCGTCACGAAATGAAGTTTGCTCAAAATCCCTCGATTTGGCAAGAATAGGGATGCGTTCTTTAGGGGATCATTTTCTAACAGTTGATAGTTGCCAGTTAAAAGTGACCAGATCTCGGAAACTTCTAACTAACAACTATCAACTGACGAGAACTCTTATTCGACCCTAACGAAGTCCGTGCCGGTCCGGCCGAATGTTTCGGGCGCATACATCTCTTCGGCCTTGGCGGGCGGGACCACAAATTGGCCCGGCGTCGTCGCTCTTGCAACGTAGGTGTAGTTGTAAACGCCTTCCCAGAGCAGCGAGCTGAATGCCTCGGCGCGTTCGTCGCGGAAGTTCTGGTGCTCGAACCAATTCGCACGCCACCAGTAATAGTTCCTTCCGATTGATGGGCTGCCCACTTCAACGACGCCGGTATTCACGCCGCCAGTATCAGGCGGGATGGCTTCGGTCGTTGCGAGTTCCGGATTGAGTATCTCCAATCCGGCCGGTAGATTATCTACCAGAGCCACGTGGTAACGCCGAGCCTGAGCGACCATCGTCAGACGAACGCGGACGCGTGCTCCTGACTTGATAGTCCAGCTTCCGTCAGCGTTCTGGGTGACATCGGCTGCATCGTCTATGGCCTCGTATTTCCGCAGAACCGTAAAGCCATAATCAGCCGGTTCGAGCTTGAGGTTTTTCGGTGCATACTGCATTCCGATACGGTAATAGAGCCTACCCGCACCTTGCCGATCCATGATCAGATTCGACGTGCCGCCTTGTTCGACCAGGTAAGACATTGGAATATTTAACACGTTCGAATCGGCCGAGCGACCCTTGAAAACCTGTTCGCCCGCGTAGGTGTTGCCGAGCCAGATCTTCGTTACAAAGTCGGGCGTCACCTTCTCGAACGCGTTGAAATATCTGTCCATTGCCAAAAGGATGAACACATTCTCCTGTGTCGTTCCCCAGTGGCCCTTCTTGCGATGAGCAAGCAGGCCGCGGACGAGTTTGGGAATAAGATCTTCCACAGCTTCCGTACTGCCGAGGCCGGAACCGCGAACTCGGATCAACGCCTCTAGAAGCACGCCGTCTGCACGCCGGTTCGAATGCATTATCAACCAACCGCCATCAGCATAGTTCGTCACAAAATTCGCCGCACCGGCTGTCTCGGTCGTCCGGTTCATCAGGAATCTCGTGATCTGCTCGACCTCGGCCGTCGAACCTTTATCATCAGCCAGAACCGAAAGCACCCATCCGAGAGCTTCGAAATTCAGCTTTTCTATCGTCGCCTCGGCGAGCAATTTCTTTGCCTTTGCGGCGTCCTTGTCACCCATCAGATCACGAATGTACAGCGCGTAAGCCGAGATCGTCCATCGGACCTGCGGCGACGAAATATACCACTGATCTTTCAGCTTGCTCTCAATGTCCTTCAGATAAGGCTTCGTTTTGCCGAGCATTTCGTCCGGCACCTTGTAGCCTTTCGACTTAGCTAATGCGAGGGCGTGCGCCACATGGATAGTCAAGAACGGATACTCGTAACGCTCGCGGTCACGCTTCCAGAGGCCGAAGCTGCCGTCTTCCCGCTGCCGCGATTGCAGCACCTGAACGTCGCGGGCAAACTGCGCTTCGATCTCAGCCGCGGTCGGCATATCTTTGGCCTTGAACGCCATCAGGACATCACGCAGAGCCGCGGTCGAGATCATTCGCGACGCGATCTGTTCGGAACATCCATACGGGTATCGAGCCAAGTAAATATACGCGTCGGTCAATTCCTGCAGCTGCGTCGAGCTAGTCGTGATCTCAAGCCCGCCGAACTGCGGATAGACATCGCCCGGTGTCTGAACCGGTTGGAATATAGCGCCGTTAGCGTCCGTGGTGCCATATGTCGCGAAAGCTTCAGTCGTCGCCGGCGTCCAGACGGGCAGCGAGATCTCGGCCGCATCATTATGCCTGCCGGAGCTAACGGCGATCTGGAACCTGGCCGTTCCCGCTTTTACTGTTGAGACCGGAAACCGGACCTCCTCACGGCTGTTGGCTTTTACCAAAACGCGCTTGCCGCCTCCGTTTGTAAGTTCGGCATTCGAAACATGGACGCCGACATCGACCGCCATATCCTGATCCGTCTGATTCTGCACAACGACCGGCAGTTCGATCTTGTCGCCGAAGTTCATGAACCTCGGAGCCGAAGGCCGAACCATCAACGGCTTCTTGGCGGTGATATTGGATTCTGTCTTACCGAACCGCTTGCCTTGATCGACCGACACAGCAGTTATGCGGTATCGCGTCAGATTGTCGGGCAATTTCACTTCTACGGTCGCTCGGCCATTTGAGTCCGTCCGAACTGATGGAGCAAACACAGCCAAAACGTCAAAGTTTTCGCGAAGGTCAATGGGTGTATCTCCCGCCGTCGGAGTTGTGTTGCGGTCATCACCATCCAACGACACCTCAGCCATTGCCATATCCCTGGCACCCGGGGCCATTGCAAGTTTCTGACGAGACTGTACCTCAGAGCGACCTCCCGCAATATCGTACAGTCCGAATGAGATAGCGGGCGGAGGGGGCGGCGGACTAACGTCCTCAGGATTTCCGAGCAGTACATCCTTTCGCAAATGATAATCAGTCACGCCGGGCTGTCGCGAGGTGTAAAAGATCGCGGCGGGATCGGCAATGCTGTATCGCGAGAGGGCAAGAACGCTTTCATCCACAATGACTACCGCAACTTCGCTGTTTGCGACGGGTTCGCCCGTATGATCATTGACGACGATATCTACCGTCGTCTCTCCGCCCGGAGCGAGAGTCGTGTCTTTCGGTTCAGCCGAGACAGTCAACTGACGCGTCTTGGTCGAAATTGCAAGGTCAATGCTCCCACTCGCAAAAGCAGGCCGTTTCGCAAGTTTCGGATCGACCTCACCGGCATCATTCTGCCGTGCGGCCGCGCCGACCAGATCGACCCGAGCATGAATATTAGGTAGATATCCCTCAATCAGCGGTATCTTCAGCGTGATCGACGAATCCTTCATCGTAAACCGCTCGGTCTTGACGATACCTTCACGACGAAGCGTCAACACGCCTTCGGCAGGTGTGAACGGAGCAATGACGAGAAGTTCTGCCACATCGCCCGGTTCGAAATCTTTTTTGCTGGGAATTATCTGGACCTGTTCCTGTTCGACGCTGCGATTAGGCGGCGTCTTTCCGCCGGGCACCCAGATAGTGATCTCGCTTTCATTGAACCGTTCGCGGTCGTCCATGACGGTAGCCGTGACGATATATCGTCCGCCCGCCTTTGCAACGAACTCACACTTAACCGCCTCAGCGGCCGACTTGATGTTGCAAAATTGCTCATCGACGGTGATCTCTTTCCATGAACCGGCGTCAAATCGCCAATCTTTGAGTACAGCTTTTACTTCAACGTCGCGACCTGCTAACAAATTGCCGTCAAGGTCCGAGACGATCGATTCGATGACGATCTTTTCATTCTTCTGCACGAACGTGCGCGGGGTCTTTATACCGACATACAGTTCTGCCGGGTGAACTAAGAGCGTAGTCTGCCCTGCCCAAGCCTGCCGATTGACATCCATAACGGAAGCGGACGCCGAGATGGTGTAAGGCCGTGGTGGTTTGACCGATTCAAAATCGATCTTCAATTGATGCTTGCCTGAAGCATCGGTCACGCCCTTGTGATTTTGCGATGTGCTTGGCGAACCGGGGCGGCCACCGTAGTAGTCATACCCACGCCACCACGGGACCCACGTGCCGAAAGTAAAATCACCTCGGTTAGGCGGTGTATATGTCGTCGGCGTTGCGGACACTGTCCAGTTGGTCTCGGCATTCGCCAAGCCGCCGCCGGCGTAATACTTTGCTTCGACCGAAAGATCGGCCGTCCCGCCGACAAAATGCGGAGCTTCGCTTTCGACCTTTGCCGTTACTTCAAACTCCGGCCGTCGGAATTCCTGGATCTGATATTGATGATTGTAAGTGTCACCGCCGAGCGACGAACCGGTTGTGATCTGGATGTTCGCATAGCCCAGGTTGACGTTGTCCGGCAGCTTGAATTTGAAATCAAACGCACCGAAAGCGTTTAGATTGCCGGAACCTTTTGCGACCTCGTTATTACGCGGATCGCGAGCCGTCCAAGTGAAACCTCGGGCCGCATCTCCAAGGCCCTGGATGTCGCCGAGCTTACCGCCGGTCATTACGCGGATGTAACCTTTGACGGCAACTTCTTCGTTCGGCTTGTACATTTTGCGGTCGTCGAAAACGAACCATCGAAGCGAAGCGAATGTGGGCTTTTTGTACCAACTGCCGCTGTCCTGCCAGAAATAATCGGAATTTTCGGGCAGAAAAGCGACGTCTTTACCACGCCGTGCGATCAAGATGTTTTGCCCTTTCTGTGAAGACTGGTCTGAAAGCGTCAAACGAAGAATGCCGTTCGCCGCCGTCTGTTTTGTTTGGGCAGGTTGGATCGTCTCCATTTCGGCAACGGTTCCGTCCGCATTCAGCGAATCGCTGTTAACCGGATCGGCGCTTCCCCAACTCGAAACCCAATTCAAGATAGAACCAAAAAACGTTCCGCCGCTCGCGGTCTGATCCTCATTAACGTTTGCATTTGAACTGACCGATCCGTCATTTGGATAAATGGTCAGGTCGACGCCAGCAAGCGGTTTGCCGGTCGCGAGTTCGGTCGCAAATCCTACAAGCTCGGTATTGTCAACAAATGCATCCAGTCCGATCTGTGTAGACTGGAGCCATCTAATGACGCGCGTTCGATCATATTGGTCACGTTTAACGGTCGGCTCGATATCGATAACGATGTTGCCAAGCCCGCTCGTTAGGCCTTTTGAAAGGTCGATCCGCGTCTCGACGAGTTCATCCGCGACGTTCTCAATGGGAACAACGTTGTTCGAGATAAGCGTTCCGGGCATGGCCGGACGGCGGCCGTCGTCGTAATTTATATAGCGAACATACTGTTGATAGGCGTGCCAATCTTCGGGATTCACGCGGTACATTTTCACCCGCATGTTTCGGTGATTGGTCGAATAGACTGAGAAGAACTTCGCTGCCGTCGGGTCCAAAACCGTCATAAAGCCGCGATTTGCATACAGCGTCGCCTCCGCCGATCCGGTCTTGATTGTGGTTGTGACCGATTCGCCTAATTGCTGGCCGAAGGTGTCCTGGAGCGTTCCGGCAATTGTGATCTTATAGGCCGTTCGGCCCTTTTTGACGCCCTGAATATAAATATGATTGCCGGACGGATAGATGTTCAGGCCTTCGACCGCCGGCTCGATCGTGACCATTTCTTTCGTGAATATAGAGGCGTCGATCGAATTAGTGAACTGGATCATCCACTGTTCGAAGGGCGAACAATTCGCATTCTTTTGCCATCCGCACATTGCCGTGACGAATTTCATCGGGCCGTATGTCCGGAAGCTGAACGACTGCGGAACTTTCGTAGTCAGCGGGCCTTCTGCCGAAGGTGTCCCCTTTTCGATCGTGACAGTGATAGGTGAATTACCCGGAAGTGCGTTATCGACCGATCCGTCGGCACTTACGGCACGAAACGCCAGCCATCGGCCGGGTTGGGCCGCCTTTGCATAATGCCCGACGCTGGATGCGATCTCTTCTTCGGTCGCAAGCCGTATAGGCAGCCGTTTACCACCGCCGGTTACAGTGATCGTCTCCAGAACTGCTGCGGGATTGATCGCCTGATCGAATCCGATGAACATCACGGCATCACGACGGGTGGTCTGATTGGCCGGTATCATCTGGAGCGCCTTCGGGGGAGGCGTTGTGAAGGTCCACGTAAAATCCTCTTGCAATGCCTGTCCGGTAGCCGATTTTGTTCCTGCCGGGACGCGGGCCGTGAAGACCGTTGCCATCGGAAATCGCTTATCGGTATCGAACATCAGCGTCCGTGTGCCCAGCCATCGCCAGCGTCCCTCGACCTGCGGTGAAAGTTCGACCGGAGCGTACTTGGCTGCCTCTTCCTGCGATGTGACAGCAACCATCGGCTGTGAAAATGTGATGTTGAGGTCAGGAGCGAGCGGAACTTCGCCTTCGGGAGCGAATCGGATCACTTCCAGAGCCCGTTTGGCACCAGACTGATCGGGCACCGTAGACTGATCTGCCGCCGGGAACTTTACTGGGATCTTCTCGCCGGTCTTGGGTGCGGGCAGAGTTCCGAGTGGCTTGGCAAAATCGGCCGCGTCGTCCGGTTCAGACTTTATCGCCGGAAGTCGGCCTAGCAGTTTTCCTGCGTCGTCAACCGAAAGCGGATCAGTTGTCGCCGGCGGCTTAACGTCGCGCGTCTCAGCACCTTCGGCACCTTCGCTCAGTCGAAATTTTAGACCGTCTTCTATGTCTTTCATTCTGCTGTCCCGCGTTTTTCCAAGGATCTGTGCTTCAGCCGTCAGGCCAAAAGGTACGACCGAAGTGAAATAAATTGCAACAAAAAGCGTCCAAGCAACAAATTTTTTCATTTTAATATCCAATCCCATTTGCGGCTGCCGAAGTTAACGCCCGGGAAGAGCTCGCGTCAATATTACTCGAATGCCGATCATCAGACTAGGCCGGCCCACTTAAGTGCATTGCCGTCCACGCTTAAAGAACGCATCGGGCCGGCCGTCTTGCATCAAGCAAAAATAAAAGGGACGATGCCCCAGCGTTAGAGGCGTCGTCCCGTCCATCGGATGCTTTTAGGCAGCTAGAATTCTGCGAGCACGACCATAGCGGCCTCACCGCCACCGGCGGCCACGTTAACAAGCGATTGATCAGACAATCGGACAAGGCCGCCCTCCACCTTGCCGCGAAAGATGAACGGATCGAAGTCGATCAGCAAGTTCGCGAGCGACGCTTCCTCGTCATAGGTCGGGAAAAGGACCTTTTCGACCTCAACCCGCTCCTGGACGACGAACGGAACCCGCAACGCATTTTCTATCGCCGCATCCCACTCGCTCTCGCTGCTTTCCCAACCCACAACGATCCCGCTGCCGCCATAATCGTCATTAGGTTTAAGGATAAGCTTGCTCCGCTCACGACGCGTGAATTCGAGAAGATCGACGAAATCACCGGCATATCGCGTCTTTCGGTCGCTGACCCGCCGCGTCCACGGCAGGTGCTTGTCGATCATCTCACGGTGTTCGCTCGTGAAAAGCCGGTCGAACCGCTCCGTGTGCAAAACCGCCAGACTCGCTTTTTTATGCGGAATTTTTGTTCGGAATGAGTTGGCCATGCAAACGTTCCCGTCGCGATATGCCCGAAGCAGCGGATGGTCGTCATCGGAACGCTCGAACAGTTCGTGGATCAGCACTCGTTTGTAGAAAATATCGACGTCAAAATCGCCGACCCGCAGCATCGAGCCTTCATACTCGAGTTCGCCGGGATCGGCGATCAGTGAGCGATGGCCCTGTAGTTCGAAATATTCGTGAAGTATCTCAAATTCGGTGAAGGTCGACACGCCTGTCCAATCGACGATCGCAATATTCGGCTTTTCCTTTTCGCCGCCGAAATCGCGGTATGCCGCAACCAGTCCGTCAAGGAGCTTTTCATGCGGCTTTGGCATCCAGTGAGGATGCTTACCTAGAAACTCGCCTATCTCCGGTACATAATCCAAAACCTTTTGTATCTGCATTTGATCGGTAATGCCGGCCGGAGTTTCGCCGTTGTATTCCAGAAACTTGAAGCCGTCGCCGGCGATGAATGCGTCAAGACGGCTGGAGTTGCAAACTCCCTCATATCCGGGGTCAATGCGTGCGTAACGTTCTTCGGCCTCGGTCAAAGCAAGTTCGGTCATCACCTCTTCATCGACGAGAGCCGCTGCCGTCATAACCTCAAAAGCATCGGCAAGTACTTCGGCGGCCCGGGCGATCTCATTGTATTGGCGGCGGCTAAAGAATTGCGGCCGCAAAAAGGGAGCAAACGGCCGGTCGCCTGCCAAAATGCCAAGCTCCCGCTGGGCCTCATCAAGAGATTTGAACAGATGGGTGTCTGCCCGATGATTTTCGATGAGCGATCTGTCCAGCTCGGCGACTATTCTATCAAGATTATTGTCCATAGTGATCTAGAGGTCGGTCGGTTTGCGAACAACTTTAAACCAACTTGGCCCAATTCCCAATTCTCGGGTATATTCGGTGCCATCGAGAATGTTTAATTTATTCGGATTCCTGTTATACTTACTAGGTAAATGCAACTTCTCGTTTTATGCTGTCGTAGGAAATTTTGCGGAAGTTGTTGCGGTTAACTTTTATTTTAGGAGCGAACGTAAAACGATGGGTTTGTGGCAGAGATTAAAGAGAGTCTTTTTTGCGAGCACAGGTGCCGCACTGGACAAGATTGAGAATCCGGAACTGGTGTTGCAGCAGACAATACGCGATATGCGTGACCGCGTGCCGGAGCTGAATAATTCGGTTGCGCAGGTGATGGCGACCGAACGTTTGTTGCTAAAAAATCACGAGAATCTACAAAACCAGGTCGTCGATCTCGATTCGAAGATCAAGGCTGCAGTTAAGATGGGCCGCGACGACATTGCCACCGCATACATCGGTCAGCTGCAGCAGGCTCAGGTAGACGCCGAACGAACGAGCGCTCAGCTCGAACACGCTGCACTCGCCTCAAAACAAGCGCTCAAGGCCCGCGATAATTATGTTTTGAACATGAAGAAGCGTTCGGCCGAAGCGATGCAGCTGATCTCGGCCGCCAAGCAGGCAAAACTTCAGGAACAGCTTGCACAGACGATGGAAACCTTCAACATCGGCGACGACGCATCCACTTTCAGCGAGATGCGAGAAAAGATCGACCGCCGGGTTGCCGCCGCCGAGGCGAAACTTCAGCTCGGATCATCGTCCGTCGACTCGCAGATGCAAGACATCGAGCGAGAGGCTATGGACATTCAGATGCAGGACAAGCTGCTCGAGTACAAACAGCAAATGGGAATGCTCGGCGCCGGCACACCGCCCGCCAGCAAACAGATCGAGTCAGGCAATGACGTTAAGGACGCAGAGGTCATCGACGCGGGCATGGTGGACGAAACAAACGAGAACAGCCGTTCAAACTAACCTTTTCAGTTCATTCGAACGCGCCGCGGGCAAATAGCATCTAGTTAGTTTGATATGGCGGATCTGGCAAAATATCAGCAGGGTATAGATAAGTTTAATACGAGCTACGCAAAAGCGGCTCTGAAAGAGCCTGTCAATTTTTGGGGCCTCGCGGGCTTTGCCGTGGCCGCCGCTTATACGGGCAGTGTCATCCCTCTGCTGATCGCCTTGATCTGCGAGGCGGTCTATTTACTAATACTTCCCAATCTTCCTCAGTATCGGCAGTTAGTTCACACGCGGGAAAAGCAGCGGCGGCTCGAAGCAAGTAACGCCGGTCGCGAAAAGCTTATAAAATCTTTCACACCCCGTGAACGCGAGGCCGTCGAGTATCTCCGCTGGCTCAAGGAAAAGATCCAGGACAATTACCGCAAATTTACCGGAGCGGCTAACTTGCCATCAAATCTGAAAGCTCTCGATCAGCGATGGGAAGATTTTGTAGACCTTCTCGACGTATACCGCCGTCGGAAGCAGCATCTGAAGTCGATAAATCGACAGGCTGTCCATAACCAGCTTTCACAAGCCTTTCGGGCGATGGAGGGCGCAGGTGATGAGAAGACCCGACGAATACAGCAAACCAACGTAGAGATCCTCAAACGCCGTGTCGCATCGTTCGACGAGATAGAACGAAGCGTAAAACTTGTCGAGGGCCAGCTTCAGTCAATAGAAAACTTCTTCAGTTATCTAAATGATGAGATCGTTACCATCTCGACTCCAGAGAAATTCTCACTTCTTGATTTTGAACAGCTGTCGGATTCGATTGCGATGACAAAGCAGATGCTCGATGCAACTGCCGAAGAGGTCGGGGCGCTGGATAGTTATAATCGCGAAATGGGCAATCTGGAGTTATTGCCAGGTGCAAAATAAGCGTTTTCGCCTAACTTACCTTTCAAACCCGTCGATCTTTGGGACATCACTTGCCGGCCGCGGCGGAGGAGCTTCCTCGATGGGGCGTGGTGCTGGTGCTCCTGCCAGGTCGTTGATCAACAATGCGAGGTTATTCGCATTCGATGCGTATGCCAGGGCCACTTCTTTTGTAATATTTCCGGCACGGAGCATCTTTTCGAGTTCCGCGTCGAATGTCTGCATTCCGTCAATCGCACCGTCGTTCATCGCGTCCGTGATCGACCGTCCCTCTTTTTCCCCCTTTTCGATGTATTCCCGGGTACGGGAATTCGAGATCAATATCTCCATGGCGGCAGCCCTACCTCCGCCAACCTTGGGCATCAGTCGCTGCGAAATGATTCTACGAAACGACTGAGATAAACGGGTCCGAATCGCAGCCTCTTCGATCTTCGGAAATACACCGATAATGCGGTCGATTGTCTTGGCAGCGTCGATTGTATGAAGGGTTGAAAGGACCAGGTGACCCGTTTCGGCAGCTTCCATGGCCACCTCTATGGTCTCACGATCGCGCATCTCACCGACCAGGATCACTTTCGGAGCCTGCCGCAGGGCGGCACGGAGGGCAAGGGCAAAATCCGGAGTGTCCGAATGTAGTTCACGCTGATGGATAGTCGATAATTTGTGTTCGTGGATGAATTCTATCGGGTCTTCGATCGTGACAACATGATATTTCTTAGTCGTATTAATCAGATCGATGATCGCCGCGAGTGTCGTGGATTTTCCCGAACCGGTCGGCCCCGTCACCAGTACTAGCCCGTTTTTAAGCTCCGAAACGTTTGTGATCGCCTTTGGCAAACCGAGTTCTTTCCAGTCAGGCGGTTTGGTCGGGATCACTCGCATAATGATCGCAATAGTTCCGCGTTGCCGAAATATGTTTACCCGAAAACGACATAAACCGGGCACGCTGTACGAGATGTCCGACGAGCCCTTTTTCTCAAGTGTTTCTAAACCTTGTTCATTGCCCGTGAGCATTATGTCTGCGAGCGCCTTGATCTGCCCCGGTTTTAACAGTTCGAGACCAGGGATCGGCACGCCCTGCAGATCGCCCGTCAATTCGACCTGAGGCGGCCGGCCCGGTGAGAATATTAGATCGCTCACCTTATCATCGACGGCGAGCATACGATGCAGAACATTGTGAAACGGCTCGGCCCTGTTTTGCGTGGACGGAGCAGCCTCAATGATCGCGGTTGTGGGGCCAACTGTCGTGACGTCAGAGGTCTGAATTTGGTTCATTTTAGGCCTGATTTTCGTGAGAGTTTAGTAAAAGGGGCGAATAACTAACGAGGGTTTAATGACATCTCCTAAAAGAGACAAGTTAAGATTACTACGAAAAAGCCGGAGGTGCAAACAAAATTAAACACCTTGCTGGAGCAGGGTCTATCCAGTAGAATTATTGCTTTCTATGCGGCGGCGGCCGCACAACGAATTACTTAGGTCAATTGTCGATATATATGAAAAGAGTGGGGATTTTAGTGGGGCGTGAACGAACGTTTCCGGTATCTATAATAAACAGTATAAATGAGAAGGGCC
>JBGTKY010000012.1:0-101335 GCA_041744395.1 Pyrinomonadaceae bacterium
AGTTTCACGCGAGATCGATGCCATCGTCTGACCCGATAAATATTTCCTAACTACCTCTTTCTTGAACGCCTGATCATACTTGTTTCTCATTCACTTATTCTAAGAGATTTTTCCGTCCCGTTTCATTAGACCCTTCCAGACAGTCGGCTTGGCACTGCATGCAACTAGAAATATTAACACGCTTAAGGAGAGTAATTTCCGCATAGCATTCTTGTTCAGACAAAATTATATCGCAGTTTTTGGGGACCCTTCCGAAAAAAGCAGTGTTTGTTAGGCTTGGCATCGGGCTGGTACTTTGCGAGGATTTGGGTATGTGCGGAAGGTATAAGATGACGGCGGAGCAGTTGGAGCTTTTTGATTCGCTGCCTTATTTGATACAGGACGATTATTTCGACATCCACGGGTACAAGAAGCAGCCGGAGATATTTCCGGGGACGCCGATCCTGGCCGTGAATAACGCGAAGAAAGCTGAGGACCTGTGGTGGACGATCGAGGACCGCGACTATAAGGGCGTTTGGCGAAAGGCGATAAACGCGAGGGCGGAGACGATCGGGTTTGTCGAAATGTTCAAAAATGCGTTTCGCGAGGACCGCGTGCTGATACCGGCGACGGCACTTTTCGAATGGCAAACGCAGCCGGACAAGTCGAAGAAGAAATTCGAGATCTGGTTCGATGAGCCCGTATTTACCTTTGCCGGCATCGCCCGCGACTGCGAGATAAAGGGTGAGACGAAACGGTGCGGAGCCATCATAACGGGTGAGCCGAACGACGTATTTGCCGAGATCCACAATGCAAAACAGCGTCAGGCCGTCGTCATCCGATGCTTCGATCGCGATCGATGGCTCGACCCGGAAACGCCCGTCGCCGAACTAAAACGCATGATGCAGCCGCTCCCGAACGAGAAAACGCACTATCAACAGGTCGAGTGATCTTACTACTCAACCCTCTGTTGTTGATTATTTTGGAGAGATCGATTGATGTTCCAGCGCTGATATTTTTTACCAATTAACAATCGGGCAATTTACAATTCACGGCTTTGCCCGTACAGTTGCTTAAAGTCGTCGCGGCCGAAGGCTCGGTCTAGCCAGAGATTGGTCAGTTTTTCCTGGACGCTGTTTGCCCGGAGGCGGTCGTTCAGGTTCTTGAAATCTACGAAATCAAGGTGCTGGTCCTGGTTAAAGCACGAGAAGACGAAGAATTCTTCGCCGGTGTGCGGATTGACGTGGCGTTGTAAGCACTGGGCACAAACCTCTTTCATCATGCATTGCATCGGTGAATTTATCGATCCGATGGCGACGTGTTGTTCTTTCAGAAACGGCTTCAGCGTCGAATGCCGTGCCTCGCGAACGCCATTCATCATCCGATCAGAACCGATCGCGATGATCCGGTCGATCTCACCGAGGCTCACCGTTTGTTCACCAAGCTGGCCCTCGGCATATGCGATCATTGCCTGCACGATATTGCCGCGGAAATGCGCGTCTTGCGGCCGCTGCGGTTCGATAAACGAACCCGCGTCGGTCGCCCAGATGACCTGATCGGTGGCGTTCTCGATCTCTTCGCGTTTGAATAGGTCGGCGCTGTTTTTATATCCGGCGAAATAGATCACCTTGTTGTGCCGGTCGCGCAAGGCACGTGCGATGGAAAACAAAACGGCATTGCCAAGGCCGCCGCCTGCGAGCAAGACCGTTTCATTTTCCGGGATCTCGGTCGGCGTGCCGGTCGGGCCCATGACGAGCACTTCTTCGCCTTCTTTCAATAGCGAACAGAGCCGCGACGACGTTCCCATCTCGAGCACGATCATCGAAAGCAATCCGGCCTTTTCGTCGACCCATGCTCCTGTGAGCGCGAGGCCTTCCATCATCAGCCTCGTCCCGTCGACGACCGGTGCCGAAGTCTCAAAATTCTGCAGCCGGTAAAACTGTCCCGGTTCGAACTTGCGAGCTTGGAGCGGAGCCTTGACGATCACATCGACGATGGTCGGCGTCAGCCGGATCACCTTTACGACATAAGCCCGAAGTTCTTCATCAAGCTTTGCGGTCAGGTTGTCGAAGATCGCATCCCTTTCTTCTTGCAGAAGCTTGCCTCGCTCGGCGATCTCCTGGCCGAAAAGCCCGACCACATGTGTGTAGCCAAACTTCGCTGAGGCCATCGCCTTTACGACGTTTCCGGCGTATTGCGGGTGGTTGTCGCCGTAATAAGAAATGAATTTGCCGTCGTGTTCGTACGAGGTAAAGAATGCCGGCTCGCCTTTTTCGGCCTCGACAACATGCATTTTGCCGTTGCCATTTCGTTCGACCTTGAACGGCTGAAAGAACTGCCGCCACTCGTCCAGTTGGAACGTGCCCGGTATTTCCTTTTCATAAATAACGTTCGGAGATGTTCCGGCCGCGACGCAAACCGTTCGGGCGCCAAACTCGCTGATCTCACCTGTGTTCGTAAATTTGCCCGACTCGGCGTCGTAGTTCACGCGTTCGAATTTCAATGCCTTGACCGCTCCGTATTCGTCCGGAACTGACTCGGTCGGCGACATCAGCTCGATAAAATTGATGCCTTCTTCGAGGGCCTTTTGGACCTCTTCGTGATTAAGCCGATACGCCGGGGAATCCTGCAGCCGCTTGCGATAGATCAGCGACACGCCGCCCCATGACTGAACGAGCGGGACAAAATTAGGCGTCTCGCCGGCGGCGGCCGCACGTTCGCGTTCCGCCCGGATCTGCCGTCCGTGGTCGAGGAATTCGCGCATCATCTCGCGTTCCTCGGCATCGAATTTCGCAACCGTCGCGTCCTCGCCAAACTCGGCGATCACATCTTCATATTTCGCGAGCATCTTCTCGACCTGGACCGGGTAATAGGCAAACGTTTCGGTCGCAGTGTCGATGCCCGTCAGCCCGCCGCCGATAACAACTGCCGGAAGCCGGACCTGCAAATTCGAAAGCGTATCTTTCTTGAACGCGCCAGTAAGCTGCAGCGACATCAAAAAGTCCGAAGCCTGCCGTATGCCGCGGATAAGGTTGTTCTTCATCGGGACGATCGTCGGCCGGCCCGCACCGGTCGCTATCGCGATGTGGTCGAAGCCGAAGTCCCACGCGTCTTCGATCGTCAATGTTCCGCCAAATCGGACACCGCCGTAGGCTCGGAACCGCTTCCGCCGCGAGAGCATCAGCTGGACCATCGTCAAAAAGTTTTTATCCCATCGAACGGTGATGCCGTACTCCGAAACTCCGCCAAATCCAGAAAGAATGCGTTCGTCCAGGTCCTCAGTGATCTCGTTTAGATCTTTGATCGGCTTCGGACACGTGCGGCCGAAGTCGCCTGTCCATTCCGTCGGCAACGGTTCGATCTTTAGGCCGTCGACGCCGACGACGCCGAATCCTTCGTTCAGCAAATATTGCGAGAGCGTGTAACCGGCCGGACCGAGCCCGACGACCATCACATTTTTGCCGTTGTAGGGCAGAGCATACGGCCGCTGCGCATTCAGCGGATTCCAGCGGGTCAGTAAATGATAGATCTCAAATCCGTACGGCAGATCGAGCACGTCGGTCAGCGTAGCCGTCTCAGCAAGCGGAATGTTCACTGGTTCCTGCTTTTGAAAGATGCAGCCCTTCATACAATCGTTACAGATGCGGTGGCCGGTTCCGGCGCACATCGGATTGTCGATCGTAACGATAGCCAGCGAACCGATCGGGTCGCCCTGCTTTTTGAGCAGATGCATCTCCGAGATGCGTTCGTCCAGCGGACAGCCTTCGGTCTTGATCCCGAGCGGATTCCGCTTTGACGTGCCGTCAGGTTCACGAAGCCCGGTGCGGCATGCATCCTTGTCGCGCTCGTGACAGATCATGCAGTAGTCGATCTCGTACAGCGAGTCGCGCATCGTGCCGCGGTCGTCGGTCAACTTAAATCCGACACGGCGGCGCAACTCGTCGTGGGCCCCGCGCATCACGTTCGCCATCTCGGGTTCCGGGCGGATCAGATGAACGAGGTTTTGATAATCAAGCGCGTGCGGCGTTTTGAATGCCTTCCACCGTTTCTCTTTCTTGTAGAATTCGATTGCCGACCATGCCTCAAGTATCGCCAATGCTGCCTTGACCGTCAGCAGGTCGCCGGATGCCTCGGTCTTCAAGATAAAGTCCGAGTAAACTTTGCCGAACGTTTTGTCCTGGAGTTTGTCGTATGCCTTCTGGATATTGGCGACCGCTTCGCGTGTTGACGCGTTCGGCTCTTCGCTCTTTAAAAGCGATTCCTCAGCGGCGATCAACCGGGCCGCCATCGTCGCGATCCCGAGTTCGTCGTCAAATACGAGCGTGTGATCAAAGGCTTCGTTACGCAGATCTGTAACTGCCCGATTGAGTTCCGTGAAGTTTAGTTCCGCGGTTGCTTCCGGCTTGTAGGCCTTCACCGCCCGCCGCTGAACAAAGAATTTGTATTTCCAGATCGGATCTTGTTCGAGGACGTCGCGTTCCAGTTCGCTACGTTCTTTTGAGATGCGGAACATCCGCGCGATGAAATCCGAAAGGAACGGAGCTGCGTCCGTTAATATTTTTGATTCCACCCGCTTTTCGTAGCCGTTGCCGTGTGCCGCGATGTATTTATTTAAGGCGTCACCGAGCGCCGGTTCCTTGTCAACGACTTCGTCATAGAACTTTTGCGCCAAGTCCTTGAGCTTTTCTGCATCAAAGAGGTCAGAAAAGTTAAAGTCCGGGATACCGAGTTCAAAGTCGTACGGGTCGTCGGTATGAAGTCTTTCGGAAAATGCGGTCATATAAGATCTATTAGGATAGTAAATATAGTATTAAATTAACCTTTTATATTACCATCTGGCGTCGGGCCGCAACAAAACCGGGACAGTTCGGTACCGCTCAAATCGCCGCAAAAGGTACAAAATGTACTGAAAAGATCGGCGGAATATGGTATAAAACAGGTTTGCGCTCATGAATAAGAGCGAATGGTAGTTTTTTGAGTAAAGCAGTATGGAACAAGAGAATCGGTTAGCTCCGTTGTCAAAAACGACTGACCTTAGGGTGAACGCCAGTGAATATCCGGCGAGCTACTCGTCATTTTATGATGAGGAGGCCATCGAGGGCCGTCGCACAGTTCAGCATTACTTCAGCATAGTTTACAAGCGGCTGCCGATCATCCTCGCATTAACGGCGATCGTTACTGCGGCTACGGCATTCTATATGTATCGTCAGCCGACGGAATATCAATCGACCACGCAAATGATAATCGAACCGCGGAGGCCGAAAGTGACCTCTAAGGACGCGATAAACATCAATTTTGGCAACGATGTAAATTATTACAATACGCAGCTTCGGTTGCTTGAAAACCCTGAGCTGCGGAAAAGGGCAGTGATCGAACTTGGGATCTATCGCGACCCGAATCTTTTTGGTTCACAGGGTGGCGGCGTGACCGGGGCTCTGCGTTCGCTGTTCTCATCAAATGACGAGAACGAGCGCAGATCTACGCTACCGATAATCACCGATGCGTCACTGGTTTCATCGCAGCCCGCCGAGATCATTTTGACGCCCGAAGAAGAAACTCGGGCGGCGGAATATGCGGGCAGGTTTTCGATATCCGTTAATCAGATCGAACGCACCAATATCGTTAATGTCGGTATCCGAAGCACGAAACCTGAACTCGCTCCGCTGGTTGCCAGCAAGATAGCTGACGTATTCAAACGTCAGGATGCCGAGCGCGAGATGCAGGGCGCGAAACGCGCGGCTGCCGACCTCACAAGTTCGATCGAAGAACTTCAAAGCACCATCTCTCAGCAGGAAGCCGAGCTCATCGACGAAATGCGGAAGAGCAATCTGCCGCTGCAGGAAAAAGGCCAGGATCTGGCCGCGAGCCGCCTAGGTTCGATGAGCGAAACGTGGCTAAAAGCACTCGATTCGCGTCGCCAGCTTGAGGGCCGATATAACGCCGCCGTCGCTGCCAGTTCGCGGGGAGAGGGAATGAACATTCCTGACCTTTACGAAAATCGTATCTTTCAGGACACGATGCGGCTGAATACCGAGCGTAAGGCGAAGCTTCAGGATGATATCCGGACGATCGATAAAGAGATACAGGCCGCCGAGACGACAAAGGCCGAGCTGCTAGTCAAGTATACGCCCGAATATCCGGAAGTGAAGAAGATGGAGGAGCGCATAGCGTCGCTCCGGTCGACGCGGAACTCAACGGAGAAAGAAGTTTCGGAGATCATCGACCGCGATCAGAAAAAGATCGAGAAGGACGCTGTCAGCGGCGCTCTCGTCGCGCTTAAATCACAGCTTGATTCCAAACGCCGCGAAGAGGGCCAGGCTCTTGCCTCCTACGAACGCGAAGCGGCGCTAGCCAATATTCAGGGCCAGGCACAGACTCGTTTGACCACGCTGAAACGCGAGATCGAGACGAAGCGAAACCTGCTTGACACCTATACGCAACGGCTCAAGGAACAAGAGCTTGCGATACAGAGCGAGGCTCCCGACAACATCAAGGTCGCCGCCGCGGCTGTCGGTGCGTCAGAGGTCGGGCCCCAACGGACCCGCAATATTCTGGTCGCCTTTCTGCTGTCTCTGGCTGCCGGCGTAGGCTTGGCATTTTTGATGGATTACCTTGACGATTCGGTCAAAACGTCTGACGACATTGGCCGCCAGCTTGGCTTGCCGACCCTTGCGCTCATCCCACACTATCTGGGAACGGAAAAGCGGCGGCTGCGGCTTTCGGCGGACAATGCAAATGGGAACGGCAATCATAACACCTTAATTGCGCTCGAAGACCGTCATTCGCCGATGGCAGAGGCTTATCGCCACCTTCGGACCTCGTTGCTGTTTTCGTCAGCCGGCCGACCGCCACAGTCTATTCTGGTGACCTCATCGCAGCCGTCCGAAGGTAAGACGACGACGGCTATCAATACGGCCATAACGCTGGCGCAGTCGGATGCAGAAGTTATCATCGTCGATTGCGATCTTCGCCGTCCGCGGCTTCACAGCTATTTCGACCTTGAAAACACTACGGGCCTAACCAATTATCTTTCAGGCGAACGCAATACGCAGAATCTGATCAAGACGTGCAAAGACCTGCCGCGGCTGAAGATAATAACCAGTGGCCCAATCCCGCCGAATCCGGCCGAATTGCTTAGCTCTAACGAGATGAGCAATCTGCTGCAGTTCCTTCGCGGCAAGTATAAGCACATCATCATCGATTCGCCGCCGGCGATCTCTTTCACCGACGCTGCGATACTTTCGACGCAGGTAGATGGTGTTGTTCTTGTCGCGATGGCGAACAAGAGTTCGATGCACCTCATGCGGCGGTTCAAGCAACGCCTGGGCACTATCGGTGCACGAATTTACGGCGTTGTGCTCAACGGCATCAAGTCCGGTTCGATGGAATACGAATATTACGGTTCGGGCTACTACGATTATTACAAGAAAGGCGACGCCGACACCTCGACACCGCGGATGGAAGACATGCCGACCATTCATGATACAAATGATTAGCGGATTCGAGAGATATGAAAAAGCGGCTCGGGCGTCAAGCCTTGGCCGCTTTTTTTGATTCCAGGTCGAGGAAGCGGGCAAGTGCGTCCCGCCATTCCGGCATCGGGCCGAGCCCGGTCTCTGCTTCGCGAACGGATGCAAGCTTCGAACTGACCGGACGCGGGGCGGGACGTTTCAGGTCAGCATTCTCTACCGACTCGATCAAGCTCGGATCCCAACCACCGTTCCGACAAACCTCTTGAGCAAACCCAAGATAGCTGGTTCCATCACCGGAGTTCGCAGCGTGAAATATTCCCGCGTGGTCAAGCTCAGCTAGCCGGCGAAGCCGCTCGGCAAGATCACCGGCGTAGGTCGGTGTGCCGTATGAATCGCGTATGGCCGTGATCCGTTTACCGTCAGCCAGAAGGCTGTGCATCACGCTCAGAAAATTGGTTCCGCCTGAGCCATAGATCCAGCCGGAACGGACAACGATCGCCGCCGGGTTCGACCCGCTCGCTCGCTTTTCACCTTCGTATTTTGACTCCGCGTAAACGCCTTGCGGGTTTGGATCATCGATCTCGGTATAAAAGCCTGGGTTCGCCCCGTCGAATACATAATCCGTCGAGATGGTGACCAGTTTTGCCCCTATCTCGCCGCAGCCTATCGCCAGATTCTCGACCCCGTCGGCGTTCGCCGCGTAACTTGCTTCGCGGTTCGCTTCCGCTCCGTCGACATCCGTAAATGCGGCGCAGTTGATCACTGTATCCGGACGTACTTTGGTCAGGCATTCGAACACTGCCGGGCGATCTGCGATGTCCAGCTCGGCGCGAGTGAAAGCCAAGACGTCGTCGCCTAGCGAATGACATCGATCGATGGTCGCACGCGCAACCATTCCGTTCGCACCTGTTATCAGGATCTTCATCGTTCGTTCGTCGGCCTATTTTGCGGCGCCGAGCCGTTCGCCGTACATGCCTTCATAATAGTTGCGATATTCGCCGGTGCGAATCGTTTCTACCCACGACTGATTGTGGCGGTACCAGTTGATGGTCCGCGCGAGGCCTTCTTCCCAAGATGTCTGCGGCCGCCAGCCGAGTTCGTTCTCCGCCTTTGACGGATCGATGGCATAACGTCGGTCATGGCCGAGCCGGTCGGTCACGAACTTTATCAGGCTGTGCGGCTTGCCGAGGGCGTCGAGCAAGGACTTGACGACGTCGATGTTCTCGCGCTCGTTACGGGCGCCGATATTGTAGGCCTCGCCGGACCTGCCTTTCTCGTATGCGAGCCAGATGGCCCGGCAATGATCGTCCACGTAGATCCAATCGCGAACGTTTCGCCCATCGCCGTAGACCGGCAGCGGTTCGTCGTTCATCGCATTTGCGATCATCAGCGGTATGAGTTTTTCGGGAAATTGGTACGGGCCGTAATTATTACCGCAGCGAGTTATAACTGCGTCAACGCCGTGAGTCTCGCGTGCGGCTCTAACAACGAACTCGGCCGCTGCTTTTGAGGCTGCGTAAGGCGAATTTGGCTGAAGCTCTGAATCTTCGGTAAAAAACTCGCCGCTGTCATCCGGCAGGCTGCCCATCACCTCATCGGTCGAGACCTGTATAAAACGCCCGACGCCTTTTGCCCTCGCCGCGTCCAGCAAAACTTGGGTGCCGATGATGTTCGTCCGCAGGAATTCGTCGGGCGAATGGATGCTTCGGTCGACGTGCGATTCGGCGGCGAAATTGAACACCGCATCGCAGCCGGCCGGCATCGCAGCCAAAACCGCCTCGCGGTCACAGATGTCGCCCTTTACAAATGTATGACGGGCCTCGGCGATGCCTTCCAGATTGGCCAGATTTCCGGCATATGTCAGCCCGTCAAAATTGACGATCGTGTTGTCTGTCGCATCATCAAGCAGCATCCGAACGAACGCCGAACCGATAAATCCGGCACCGCCGGTCACAAAAAAAATTGCCATTCTTATTTCCCGAGCAGCCGTACCTGCTTCAGCAATTGGTCGGCGTGTTTACGTGGTGAATCTACATTCTTAAATATCAGGCTGCCGCCGTCCGAACCCGAATTGTCGACGACGATGTCGCCAAGTCCGAGCATTCGCTGCGAGACCGTCGCCCGGACCGTAACGTCCTGAACGCGCGTCAGCGGAATGCTCTGCGTCGTTCGCGAGATCAGTCCCGTATCCATTACGATGTTCGAATCCGTCAGCGTGTACCGGGCCAATTTTTGCCTAAGGTGATAAAACGCGGGGATCAGCAGCAAAGCCATCCCGACCAGCACAGCTAACCAGATCGTAACGCTCGGGATGAAAACGCTAAAAAACGCAACGAGGAAAAATGCTGCAATGACCGCTGCCAGATAGCCTGCCTTTACAAACTTCAGCGTTGGCGTGATCGAAAATACCTTTACCTCTTCGCCGTCATCGACCAATGAGACGCCACGGCGGGCGACGCGCGTCTCGACTTCCGGCTCCAATATCTCGCCGCACTTCTTGCAGTAGATCGAATCGTCCGCATTTTCGCTGCCGCACTTTCTGCAAAACATAGGGCTAGTTTAAATACTTGCCGCCGAACTGCAAACGTGTAACAAAAAAAAGCGGCCGGGAGACATCGGCCGCTAAGGTGGAATATGTTCGGAGGTCCAGGAAAGCTATTGATTTACCAGTATCATTTTGCCGTCCCGCGTTTTGTATGTCATCGGCGACGGTTCATAGACCGACAGTGGACGTGATTCTTTTTGTTCGACGCTCGCGACCTGAGTTGCGGTCGATCGAACGCTGTCGACGTACCGCGGGTCGGAGATACTGTTGTAGCGGCTCGATATTCGCCTGACGTATTCCTGCGTTTCGCGAAATGGTGGCACATTGCGGCCATACCGAAGCACTGCGCCTTCGCCCGCATTGTAACCTGCCAGTGCGAGCACAACGTCCTGTCCAAAGAAATCCAAAAGCCACCGCATATATTTCACACCGGCGTCGACGTTCTGTTTAGGGTCGTATATTTTTGTAACGCCAAATCGCAGTGCCGTCGCCGGCATCAGCTGCATAAGGCCGCTGGCACCTTTGTGCGAGGTCGCCTTGATCTTGAAACCGGATTCCTGATGCATCTGAGCATAGATCAATAGCGGATCGATGCGGTATTTCTGGCTGGATTCGACGATGTACTTGTCGTGCAATTCATTCCCGGTCGTAAAACCTTTAAGATTCGTTCCGGTACCCATAACAAGCCGGGTTCGTGAATAGTTTACATTCACCTTTGCCGTCGAGGCGGTCTTTTTGACAGGAGCGTCTTGAGTGACCGTCACCCAGCGTCCGTTTCGCTTAACGCGGCGTGTAACCTTGTTAGCAGCGGTCTCCGCAGCGGGCGGCAATGGCGGAGTATAGACCGGAACGCCTTGTGAGCGATCAAAATTATCGAAAGCGCGCGGTCCTGATTGCGAAAAGGCGAGGGTCGTAAGAATCAGGGAGATAGCAATGGCAAGTAGGGCTTTGGTCATTTCGCGAGTTTCTGAAAGAAATGGTGCGGATGTGGCCTGAAGATCTACCGGCCAGCGTCCGTTAAAGGGTAAAAGGGTGTTGATGAAATAACAATATAGTTAAACCATCGGAACCAGAGTACCACAAAAATACCGACCGGTAAAAGGAAAATCGTTCATTTTGTTTTCCAGCCCGGTGAAGTTGGGATATCTTTAGCCTAATGCTTTATTTGTCGCAAATTCTCGGCCGTCCGATCTACGACGCACGAAACGAACAGATCGCGTCGATCAAAGACGTTTTGGTGCGATACGGGAGCGAGGACTATCCGCCGGTTATCGGCGTGGTCGCCAGGTTTCAGCGACGCAACTTCTTTATTCCGCAGCGTAATATCGCAGCCTTTGGTGAAAAGGGAGCGCGAATGAGTTCGGCCAAACTGAACCTTACGCCGTTCGAACGCCGCGAGGGCGAAGTTTTACTCGCAAAAGATGTGCTCGATAATCAGTTGATCGACGTTGACGGAAAGCGGGTTGTTCGTGTGAATGACGTTCAACTCATAACGACCGGAGACGATTGGAGGGTTTCGGGGGCGGATGTAAGCTTGCAGGGCTTTTTGCGGCGTCTGATGCCAAAAGGCTTTTACGGCAGTGACCGCATTGTCGAGGTGCTTGACTGGGCAGATGTCGGCTATCTCGCGACCGACACCGCGACCGCGACCGTTCAGCTGAAATCATCGAAGGACAAGCTTTCGCGGCTTCATCCGGTCGAGATCGCCCAGCTTGCCGAAACGCTCTCGCCGATCCATCGGACGGAGGTCGTCGAAAGCCTTGACGATGAAATAGCCGCCGACACACTCGAAGAAATGTCTACTGAGACACAGGCACGCATCCTTGAGATCATTGACCGCGAACGTGCCGCCGACCTGCTCGAAGAAATGTCGCCCGATGACGCGGTCGATGTGCTCGGCGAACTCTCAGACGAAAAGGCCAAGGAGCTTTTTGATCTGATGGAGGTCGACGAACGAGCGGACGTCGAGGAACTGATGCGCTTCGAGCACGATACGGCCGGCGGACTTATGACGACCGAATTCGTCGTGTTTCCGCAGGACCTCACGGTCGGTGGGGCGATCGCCCGCCTCCGCGAAATGGCCGAGACGCCGAACATGATCTATTACCTTTACGTCGTCGATGTCGAAGGGTCGTGGAAGCTGCAGGGCCTGCTCAGCTTGCGGAGCCTGATCCTATCGGATCCGTCGTTCAAACTTCGCGACGTGATGCGGAAAGATTTTCGTTCGGCACATCCGGACGATTCGGCCGAGGACGCCGCCAAGATAATCTCGGAATACAATCTGCTCGCCCTTCCGGTTGTTGACGACGACGGCGACATTGCCGGCATCGTCACCGTTGACGACGCGATGGAGATCTTGCTTCCGCGAAGCATTCAGCGCCGCGTCCCGCGTGTTTTCAGGTGAATTGCCTCGGTCCGGGAAGAATATCGAACGATCGGCGAATCTTTAATTTGGCAGCAAACGAAACCTTAAAGGTCCGGCATCGTAAACAACTACGGCAAAAAAAAGACTTGTTCGGAAAACGGCTGATTGATATAATCAGGCCATCAATATTCAAATAGGAGTAGAAACTTATGAGGCGAAAAAGCTTAGTTTTTGTAGCACTACTATCTCTCGTTGCATTCATGTCGGGCCCGTCGGTCGACGCCAAAGGGATCGAGATCGGTGCAAAGATCGAGAATTTCAAAATGATGGGCACGGACGGCAAAGAACGCTCCTTTGACGATCTGAAAGGCAAAAATGGTTCCGTCATTATCTTTCTTTCGGCACAATGCCCGGTCGTTAAGGCTTATATTTCACGCATCGACGAGATCGCAGCCGAATATAAAGTCAAAGGCATCAACTTTATCGGGATTAATTCGAACAATCGTGGTGCGGAATCGCTCGAATGGGTGACCTCGGATGCTGCAGAGAATTTCAAATTCCCGATGCTTATCGACACTGACAACAAGCTGGCGGACCAGTTCGGTGCGACCGTCACCCCTGAGGTCTTTTATTTTGACAATGAGAATGTGCTGAAATACCATGGAGCGATCGACAACGACCGCTCAGGCAAAAACATCCAAGATCGTTACCTCAAGACAGCGTTTGACTCAGCACTTGCCGGCAGCGCCATCGAACGTACGAAAACAAATGCCTTCGGTTGCACGATCAAACGCGTCGGCGTGGCCGGAAAGGGAATGTAATTGATGTATCAACCAAACCTCCAAACAGCGAGAGCCGTCCTTTTCGGATGGCTCTTCGTTCTAATAGCCGCGATCTCGGTACCGGCTCAGCAAGGCGCGGCGGCGAACGGTTCGTCGGCCGCGTCAAAACGGCCCGTAATCACGAAGATCGACGAAAAACGTCTGGTCGAGCTGCTTAAGCCGCAAGGCAAACCGCTGCTGATTAATTTTTGGGCGACATGGTGCATTCCGTGCGTCGAAGAATTCCCTGACCTTGTTAAAATAGATAAAGAATATAAGGGCAAGATCGATTTCATCACCATCTCGCTGGATTTTGAGGAAGAGATCAACACCACCGTACCCAAATTCTTGACCGAGATGAAGGCGGAAATGCCCGCATATCTCCTTATCACTCCGGATGAGACCGCGGCGATCGCGTCGGTCGCAAAGGATTGGTCGGGCGGACTTCCATTCACGATCCTGTTTGCCCCGGACGGGACGGTCGCGTATCAGCGCCAGGGGTTTATTAAACACGATGTCGTTACCAAGGAGATCGACAAACTGCTTCCCGCGGCACTGTCACAATAGGATCAGACGGCTGTCAAACTCAAGAATTGACAGCTTTTTATTTTCGTGTCAGTTTCATCGATGCAACAAAGATACAACCGGAGGTAATTATGTTCAGAAAAATCAAAGATTTTACAAAAGCCTGGGAATACGAGACAGTAGCGACCGTTAAGTTGTTCAACGCCTTGACCGACGCGTCCCTCGACCAAAAAGTATCTGCCGAAGGCCGCACGCTCGGATTTCTAGCCTGGCACCTCGCCCATACGCCGCGCGAAATGTTTGAGCTAACCGGCCTGGAGATCGAGGGCCCGGAACCCAACGAGCCAGCCCCTGCAACCGTCGCCGAGATCTCTGAGGCATTTAGTAAAGCTGCTGCATCAGTCTCCGAAGTCATTCCGGCAAAGTGGACCGACGAGACCTTGCTTGAATCTGACGCGATGTATGGCGAGACGTGGCTGCGTGGACTGACGCTGTTCTATCTGATCGCGCATCACGCACACCATCGCGGCCAGATGACCGTGCTTATGCGTCAGGCCGGCTTGCCCGTCCCCGGCGTCTACGGCCCCGCGAAAGAAGAGTGGGCAGCCATGGGCGCACCGGCATTGCCATAGTCCATTAATTCTCTTCGAAAACACTCAGTCAGTTTTTTGACCGTTTGTGATTGAAAACTCGAATCAGATTTCCACCAATTTGAAGATTAGGCTTCGGGTGTTTTCCACTTTTCATTCTTCACAAATGTTTGCGTTCGGATAAAGGCGATCTCGAGATCCTTACAATATTCTTCTCGATCGATCTCGACGTTATCGCGGAGATAACGAATGAATACGCCTTTGTCCTCAGTGTATTTTATGATTTGAACTATAGTCGGGTTTTCTAGAGGAATTCGCTCATCGTTCGCGAGGTCAACGATCTGGTGACGCCAGGCTCCATCGAATTCTGGAACCGCTTGGAGAATAACTTTCGCCTTTCTCTTTTTGAACTCATCGACCTGAGTGAAAAAGCTCTCTAATGCCTTCTCTTCATCCCCGCCCTCACCGTTGAGAATCATGTTATTCCAGCCCGAAGTGCTTTCATAATGCCCGTACTTCATTGCGACCCAATCGTGAAATGCGTGAAACGGCGGGTCCTCGATCATCCCAACGTTAAGATCGTGAACAGCGTGGATATAGCCGTCCAAGTAGCTCCTCAAATTGCTTACTGTGGATCTGCCGATGTATAGCTCCGGTCGCGGCCGAATTCGATCAATGAGTTCATAAATATCGAAAGTCATATTTTTCTCACGCTTCAAATTTCTCCCCTATATTCGGCCGGAGCGAGCCCAGAAATCGACAACTCAAGTCCAAAAAGATAATATCAATCTTTTGTTTTTGTAGCAGTGAGTGAACGCAAAATGAATAACACAGTCATTACGCCCGAAGTGGTGTCGAAGCACGGCCTTTCACCCGCAGAGTACGAAAAGATCGTCACGATCATGGGCCGCGAGCCGAATTTGACCGAGCTGGGTGTTTTCAGCGTGATGTGGTCGGAACATTGCTCGTATAAATCGTCGCGCGTTCATCTTAAACGGCTTCCGACAAGCGGGCCGCGCGTGATCGTCCCGCCGGGCGAAAATGCCGGCGTGGTCGATATAGGCGACGACTGGTGCGTTGCCTTTAAGGTCGAATCGCACAATCACCCGAGCTTTATCGAGCCGTTTCAAGGTGCCGCGACCGGCGTCGGCGGCATTCTTCGCGATGTTTTCACAATGGGCGCACGCCCGATCGCGGCGATGAACTCGCTCCGATTTGGTCCGCTTGATCATCCCAAACACGGAAATCGCAACCGCTCGATCCTGAAAGGCTGTGTCGAAGGCATCGGTCATTACGGCAACTGCTTCGGCGTGCCGACCGTCGGCGGCGAGGTCGTATTTGACGAAAGCTATTCGTTCAATCCCCTGGTCAACGCATTCGCTCTTGGCATCGTCCGCAAAGATCAAATCTTTTTCGGTAAAGCGTCCGGAATCGGCAATCCCGTACTTTACGCCGGAGCCAAAACGGGCCGCGACGGTATTCACGGGGCGACGATGGCGTCTGCCGAGTTCGATGACGAAGCTCTCGAAAAACGCCCGACGGTCCAGGTTGGCGATCCGTTCCTCGAAAAGCTGCTTCTCGAAGCATGTCTCGAAGCAATGCGTAGCGGCGCGATCGAAGGCATTCAGGACATGGGAGCCGCAGGCCTGACGAGTTCATCTGTCGAAATGGCCGCTCGTGCCGGCACGGGCCTGGAGCTGGATCTTACACTCGTCCCGCAACGCGAGACCGGCATGACGGCGTACGAAATGTTGCTCTCCGAATCGCAGGAGCGGATGCTGATCGTCGCCCGCAAAGGCCGTGAAAAGCAGGTCGTCGACATTTTCAATAAATGGGACCTCGACGCTGTCGTTATCGGCAAAGTTGTCGAAGGCGACCGGATAAAGATCGTGCACAACGGCGTGCTCGAGGCGGACATGCCCGTCATGGCGCTCACCGATGAAGCTCCAAAGTACAACCGCCCGATGGCGGATTCGCCCGCGACACGAACCAACGGCGAAGTCCCTCCTGCTTACCACTCCAGATTAAAGACTCAAGACTATTCCGCCGCATTGCGGAGCCTGCTCGCATCGCCCACAATCGCGTCCAAGCACTGGGTCTACGAGCAATATGACACGATGGTCCGGACGAACACCGCCGTGCTTCCGGGTGCCGATGCAGCGGTGATACGCGTAAAAGAAACGCGGCGGGCGATCGCGATGTGCCTTGACGGGCCGGGACGTTTCGTTGGCGTTGATGCAAAAGAAGGAGCGAAGCTTGCCGTTGCCGAAGCTGCCCGTAACGTCGTCTGCGTTGGTGCCAAGCCGATCGCCGTCACCAACTGCCTGAACTTTGCCTCGCCACAACGCCCCGAAGTGATGCGTTCGTTCTCGGACGTCGTTGACGGTATGGCCGAGGCCTGCGAAGCGTTTGAAACGCCGGTCGTTTCGGGCAATGTGTCGTTCTATAACGAGACGGACGGCCGCGGGATACTACCCACGCCGACGATAGGAATGGTCGGCCTGATCGACGATACGCGAAAGCTCATCACGCAAGGCTTCAAAAACGAGGGCGACCTCATCGCTGTGATCGGCAAGTCAAACAACGACCTTTCCGTCAGCGAATTTGCGTACACTATCGCGGGCATCACGACCGACGAGATGATCGTTGGCGGCGCCGTCCCGCAGATCGACCTTACGCTCGAACGCTCGGTTCAGGACGCCTGCCTCGCTCTGGCTGATGCCGAACTTCTAAGTTCTGCTCACGACTGCTCCGAAGGCGGTATTGCCGTTGCCATAGCCGAGAGCTGCTTCTCGTCGCTCAACCGCGAAGCCTGCGGCGCAGCGATCCAAATAAGCTCAGGCGGCATCTCAAACGAAGCCGTTCTCTTCGGCGAATCGCCGTCGCGGATCGTCATCTCGTTCGCCCCCGAAAACGAAGACCGCGTGAAAGAACTCGTAGGCGATCTGCCCTTTGCGATGATCGGCAAAGTGGGCGATGATGTCCTTAGCATTGCGATCGATGGAAATGCTGCCGTCTCCTCTCCCGTCGCCGAACTCGAGGCGATCTGGGAATCGGCTCTAGAGAATAAACTCAAATAGCCGACAGGAATCTCTTCTCATCTCCGCTATCCGCCGCCCCCGCGATTGCCGCGTGAAATGGTAATCTGTCAGCATGGCCGCAGGCGTCTATCTTCACATTCCATTCTGCAAGTCGCGGTGTTCTTACTGCGACTTTGCGACGGACGTTTATCGCGATTCAGAGGCAGTCGAGCGTTACGTTGATGCGATCTGCCGTGAGATCCGGTCAGAACCGCCTGCGTTAGCGGGTGGCCAGATTGTTAGCGAGGATCAGCACGATACGACCTGGCCCGCCACTCACGCAACGGGTTCTGAAATCGACACCATATATCTCGGCGGCGGAACGCCTTCGTTGTTGGAGCCAAAGCAGGTCGCGGAGATTCTCGACGCCGTGAACTCTGTGTTCTCTGTGGCTAAAGACGCTGAGATCACGATGGAAATGAACCCGGCGACGGTCACGCCGAAAAAGCTAGACGCGTTCAAAAATCTAGGCATCAACCGGGCGAGCTTTGGCGTGCAGACGTTCAACGAGCGCGACCTGAAGCTTCTCGCTCGCGGCCACGATGCCAATGACGCGCGGCAAACTTATCGGATGCTCCGCGGAGCGGGATTCGAGAACATCAGTTTGGACCTGATCGCTGGTTTGCCAGGACAGACGACGGAAGATTGGTCCCGAAACCTTGACGAAGCGATTGCGATGGAGCCCGAACATCTCTCGCTCTATCTGCTGGAGATTCACGAGAGCACGCCGCTTGCCGAGCAGGTTCGCAGCGGCCGCCGTGTGCCGATCGATGACGAACTCGCCGCCGAGATGTACGAGATGATGCTCGACCGCCTCGCCGCCTTCGGCTACGAGCAATATGAGATATCGAACTTCGCAAAGCCCGGCTTCGAATCGCGGCACAACACAAAATACTGGCGTCTCGATCCCGTCTTTGCATTCGGTGTCTCAGCCCATTCATTCGACGGCCGTTACCGCTACGCCAACGAACGCGACACCGCAAAATACGTCGACTTCATCGAACAAACCGCCTCCGCCGAAACCTACCGCGAAAAGATCGACCTCGCGTCAGAATCGGCCTTCCTCGGCCTTCGGTTGAACAAAGGCATCGACACGGTAGACTACGCCCGGCGTTTCAACACTGATATCACTCAAACAACTACGGAGCTACAGGAAAACGGCCTTCTCGATCTCTCGGATGGCCGCCTACGGCTTACGCGAAAAGGAATGCTATTTTCCAATGAGGTGTTTCGTGAATTCGTCTAGTTCAGCCTTATGATCCGTCCTTCGACCCTCGGCGAGATGGTGGCGTTTGGCGAGTCTTTGATCGCTTTTTCAAAGACCTCCGAATCTTTCGGTGCTTTGTCGGCGGAGAGCAGGACCTTGCCGTCGGCAAACATCGTGTAGCCGTCTCCTCCGCGTGAGACGAGGAAATCAGAGGTCGCGACGGTGTAGATCGCCTCGTCCATCACGCGTTTGCCGCCAACAAAAGCTTCTGTGACACGTTGGCCCAGCAGCTTGCCTGCGTCAAAGGTAAACTTCATTCCGCTTATCTGCGGAAAGCGGCCGGGCTCGTTGTCTTCGGCTGAACGAGCGACACTGTGTTCCAAGATCTCCATCAGCGTCTTGCCGGTCAGCTGGACCTTGACGATCGGGTTATTGAAAGGCAGCATCGACAGGACGTCGCGTTTTGTAAGCGGCCCCGGATTGTACGAAAGGTCTGCGCGGATCGAACCGCCATTGACAAAGCCAATGTCCGCATCGACCGCGTCGCGGTATGCATCGGCGATAAAGTTCCCAATGTCCGTCTCTTTCGTTCGTACGGAATGCGATAAGGCATCCAGCGGCACCGAAGTCGCACCTACCCGCACCTCAAGCTGATCGAGCAGCTCTTTGTATTTCGCAATGACCGGTGCAAATTCGGGTGCGTCCACAATCTTGTCGGTGACCGGGATTATCTCCCAATCCATGCTCGTCACCTTCCCGGTCTTCTTGTCGATAAACAGTTCAAACTTGCCGACCTCGCGGGCATCGGCCCACATCTTAAAGATCGGCGTGCCGTTCGATGAGGATTGCAAAAGTGTGTGCTCGTGTCCGCCGAGTATCAGATCAATGCCGGGAGCGCATCGGGCCAGCGCTTTATCCTGATGCATGAACATGTGCGTGATGCCGACGATAGTGTTCGCACCCGCCGCACGCATTTTTGGTATCAGGTCCTGTGCGGTCTTGCAGAAATCAGCGATCTGCAGATGGTCCTCGATCGACGACGTCTCTTTCGTCTCCGGCAGCAGCAGGCCGATGAATCCGATCTTTACGCCACCGATCTCTCTGACTACGAACGGCGGCGTGTCGCCAAAGATCTTGCCCGTCTTCGTGTCGATCACATTGGCGCCGAGCCACGTAAATTTCGACTCCTTCATCCGGGCAAGCAGTTCGTCGGTCTTGATATCAAACTCATGATTGCCCAGAACGCTGTAATCCAGCCCGACCATGTTCCACGCGTCGATCATTTGCTTCCCCCGATAGGTTCGCGTCTCGACCGATGGCGAGAGCGTGTCACCGCCGAGCGTCATCAGCGTGTTCGGGTTTTCCTTTAGCGTTTCGTTTCGGATGGTCATCACGCGTGCCAAGCCGCCCCGCGTTCCGCCATCGACCGGCGTGAATTGGTATGAATCGTTCAAATGAAGCAGCGTCACCTTGACCGTATCGGCTGTTTGGCTGTTGCCCGTTAACGCAAAGGCGAACAAAACGAACAACAGGCTAAGCGAAAGGCGTTCAAATCTTTTCATCATGAATATCCTCGATCTTCAGATGCGTACGGGCTTCCCAGAGTTCGGGGAAAAACTTCTTCGTCAGCGTCGACATCAGATAGCCGACGCCTTCCGAACCGCCGGTCCCGCGCTTCATCCCGAGCATTCGTTCGACCATTTGAATGTGGTTGTATCGCCACGAGATTATAAGCTCGTCGTGTTCGATCAGCAGGTCCTGCATATTATAGAGCTCGGCGTATTTTTCCGGATGGGTTAGTATCTCGACCGTCGCTTTGATCCGTTCGTCATGGGTTTCGCTGGCCAGTCCGGTTCGCTCAACAAGTTTCCAGAAAGCATCGCCCAGCGATGGCGAATTGAATCGTTTCGAGAGTCTTTCGAATGCAAATTCGTCGTCCTTAAACGAGTACAGGATTTTTTCGTCCTTGGCTCCTGACGAAAACTCAAGTTCGCGAAACTGCATCGATTGAAATCCGCTCGCCGGGTTCAGCTTGTCGCGAAATTCGAGAAAGCCGATCGGTGCCATTGATTCCAGCACGTGGATCTGCGTCACCAGGATCCGCTCGATCGAGACCACGCCCCGCAACGAATGATTCGCGCGAAACATTCGCCCCTCATCTATCCACCCAATGGTAGCGTCCAGCTCATGCAGAATCTGCTTGAACCATAACTCATATGTTTGGTGAATAATTATGAAAAGAAGCTCGTCATGACTCGGCGGGTCTGAGAGCGTTTCTTGCAGCTCTATCAGCTCCGGGACCTTGAGATATTTGTTGTAAGAAAGCGGTGCTCCCTTGCCAAATTCGTCTGTCATTTTACCGACAATCATCGTCTATCGACCGATCTATGTCAATTTTTCGCCTATATTTGCGAAATGTAGGAGAAATCTCTTGACACGGTCGTTAAATGCAAGTAAATTCTCTTTCGTCAATCAAATAACAACACACACACTCAATCCAACAGATCTTGAAATCTAAGATTTGAAAATTTGTTTGTAAATGTTCGATCTGACTTGAAACTTGCGGTCGATCGGGTGCCGTCTCAGCGGCGATTCGTAGACCGCTCATTCACGCGACCAAATCGGTCCGTTTGTAGAAACAATTTTTTTGAAGTATGCAGGAGGAATTAGAAAGAAATGGCTAAAACCGTAGGAATGGTCAAATGGTTCAATAACGCGAAGGGCTATGGCTTCATTGAACAACCTGGTGAACAAGACATATTTGTTCACTACAGCGCAATTACCGGCGAAGGATACAAGACCCTTATTCAGGGTCAGGAAGTGGAATTCGAGGTGACCAACGGGCCAAAAGGCCCGCAGGCTGAGAACGTGATCACCGTTGCGTAACGATTACCTTGACCAGTATTCAACTACTGCAAGGCCACCAAAAACAAAAAAAAGCGAACCTTCGACCGGGTTCGCTTTTTCATTTCTATGCCGCATTTTCAAACAAGTTCTTCGCCGCGGGCACGTAGCGTCCTTCGCCAGAGTTCGCGGTACGACGTAAACCGTGCGACCAGTCCGCTGAGATGATATCTTTGGCTATATGACAGATCGCGTTTGTCCGACATCCGCTTTATTGACGCTTCAAGTCGTGCACGTGCCTCGAGGGGCGGACGCTTGGTCGCACCGTTAAAATAGATGTCGAAGTCGATCTTCAGCTTTCGTATCGATTCGTCGAGCCGCGAAATTTCCTGATCGATCGCTGCGGTCTCTTCGAGACGCGATGTGTTTTGACGATAGAGTTTATTTCCGATCGGTTTCATTTTGTTTGCGGAGATCAGCCTGGAATGTTGGACGGGCATCCTTTTCAAATATACACCATCGGGCCGATGAGTTTCCAGAAGTTTTTTTGCCGAGTATGAACGACACTATCCACGATCAAAGATTTAAGCTTCTGCCATCCGTCGATGAACTCCTGACGGCGGCCGTAGCGGAAGGGATCGGTACCGAACTCGGGCATACGTCGCGTTTAGCTAATGCACGCTTCGCCGTCGGCGAACTCCGTCAACGCATCGCCAAGACAACGGACACTCAACCAACGGGCCGGAGCGAAATGCTCCGCGAGGCACTCGAACTCTTTGAGCGGTCATGCCGTGATGAAGATGCTTTGAGGATGCGGTCGGTCATCAATGCGACCGGCGTTGTGATCCACACCAACCTTGGCCGCGCACCACTGTCTGATGCGGCAGCGAATGCGGTCAACGATATCGCCGCCGGTTACAGCAACCTGGAATGCGACATCACGACCGGCAAACGCGGCAAACGCGGTGCCGCAGCCGAAGCTCTTATTTGTCAGCTCAACGAAGCCGAAGCTGCCATCATTGTGAACAATTGTGCCGCCGCCGCGTTTCTCGTGATGAGCGTTTTTGGCAGCGGAGGCGAGGTTATTGTCTCTCGCGGCGAACTCGTCGAGATCGGCGGCGACTTTCGAGTGCCGGATGTTCTTGAACGCTCCGGTGCGACGCTTCGCGAGGTTGGCACGACGAACCGGACCAAGATCAGCGATTATGCGAAGGCTGTCGGGCCGGAGACCAAGATGTTGCTCCGGGTCCATCCGTCAAATTATCGGATAATCGGGTTTACCGAAATGCCGACGGTCGCGGCGCTCGCCGGACTTTCAAAGGAAAAAGGTCTCGTATTTTTCGAGGACGCCGGTTCGGGGGCAATGGTCGATCTGTCGGAATTCGGTCTCGCCGGCGAGCCGTTGATAAGCCGCTCGATCTCGGATGGAGCGGACATCGTCTCATTCAGCGGCGACAAGCTTCTAGGCGGCCCGCAATGCGGAATCATCGTCGGCCGCTCGGATCTGATCGAAACCATCCGCCGCCATCCGCTTTACCGCGCGCTTCGTGTGGACAAGTTGGCCTACGCCGCTCTCGAAGCGACGCTCGGAAGCTATGCCCGTAGAACACATTTCGAAGAAATTCCTGTGCTTAGAATGCTCACGATGACGCCTGAAGAACTCGAAGCTCGAACCCGCCGATTCGCTGACAAGTTGAAAACAAGCTTAGCTCAAGATACTCACTTGGAGATCGAGGTCATCACCGGAAGGTCCGCTATCGGCGGCGGCTCAGCTCCCGGTGTCGAACCGGAGACGACTCTTTTGGCAATAACGAGCAAGCGAAATCCGCCGACCGAACTCGAAAACCAGCTACGCCGCGCCGATCGACCTGTAATCGCTAGAATCGCTGAAGATCGTCTCTTGATCGACCTACGGACCGTTTCAAGCGAAGATGAGCAGAAACTTATTGGCGTACTTGCGGGGATCGCGATCTGCGAAACAGCTTAGTTCGTCGAAAGTTCAATTGGAAGGAAGCCCACTTCCTTCGATTACTTCCACGGAAAATTCTTTGAAATTCGAATATTCCATGACCAATCTTGCGACGGGCCTAGATCGTGGGACGAACGGTTTGGTATCCGTCTTTTTGCGGTTAGCCACATCTTCAGGATTGAAAGTCTCCCAAACAATGCGATTAGGCAGCACGATTCCGAATGGACTGGAAGTATATTCAGATATCGATCGGACAACGACGAATGGTTCGGAAAACTTTGGTGAAACGAAGAATACTTCATTCGTCGCTTTGAGAATCTGAAACGTACTGCCATCAACCAAAAGCTCCCCTCTGAACAATCCATGGTCAATACCAAGAGATTTGGGGGCATTCAATTGAACGTTAAGATTCGGGTGCGACTTTAGCTGCTCGTACCTGATCAATAGAAGACCCGAATCTTCAGCTGTCTTAACAGCCTCAATTTCGTATGCGAAAGACGGTCTGACTTCTCGCGAAAGCACGACCGTCTGTGAAAGAGAATATCCGTAAATGTTAATACCGATATCGTGCCGTAGGCTTTCCTTCCGCAAATCGTCTATCACCGATTGCTGATTCCTATTCCTAGAAAGTTTTCGGAAGAAATCCGTCGCTCGCTTCTCGACATTAGGCAGCGGTTTGCCGTCAACGACCCGCACATTGAAAAATTCTTGCACGTTGTAATCGTTCAAGCCGTCGACAACAACCATGTCAGAGACGATGGTTTGGATTCTCGCGGGTTGTCCGCTCCTATCGTATGTCCGGATCGATTTCGTTTGAATAGCGGAAAGGTTGCGAAAGGTCCGAATATAGTTAGAGGTTTCCGCATCGACTTTTTCCAGCAACGCATCAACGGTAGTTTCGAAACGTTCCTGAGCTCGATAGGCCGAGGTCGCGAATAATAGAACGAACGATAACAGACAGAGTTTGGTCAATTTGCTGGTTGACATTAAACCGCATTATCTCGAAAACTGTTCATAAATTCCACCAGGCACTCGACTCCCTCGATCGGATGAGCGTTGTATATCGATGCCCGGATGCCACCGACCGAGCGATGGCCGCGAAGGCCGCTCAGCCCGCGAGCCTCGGCCTCTGTACAGAATTTCTCTTCGAGTTCTTCGGACGGCAAACGAAAGGTTACGTTCATCAGCGAACGCGCGTCCCGCTCGGCGTGCCCGCGATAAAAGCCGTCGCTTGCGTCTATTGCGTCATACAGCAGCTTCGCCTTTTCGCGGTTTCGTACCGCCATCGCGGCAACTCCGCCCTGCTCTGCCAGCCAGTCGCAAACGAGGCTGATCATGTAGATTCCCCACGTATTCGGCGTATTCGGCATCGAGCCCGCAATAGCAAAAGTTCGGTAATCGAGCAGCAGCGGCAGACCGTCGGGGATGTTTTCGAGCAGATCATCGCGGATGATAACAACAGTTACGCCGCTCGGCCCGATGTTCTTTTGTGCGCCCGCGTAGATCAAAGCGTATTTTGAGACGTCGATCGGCTTGGAAAGGATGTTTGACGAAGCATCGCAGACGACCGGCATACCGCCCGCGTCCAGGTCGTAATGAAATTCGACACCGTCGATGGTTTCATTCGAAACGTGATGGACATATGCGGCATCGGGCGAAAAATTGACTTCGTCATTCATCGGGACAGAACGAAAACCGTCAGCCGCAGTCGTAAAGATCTCTCTTGCATTGCCAAACCGACGGGCTTCTGTGAGCGCCTTGTTGCCCCACGCTCCCGTCGTTATGTAATCTGCGGAACCACCTTTCAACAGATTCATCGGCACCATCGAAAATTGCAGAGTCGCGCCGCCCTGTAGGAACAAAACACGATAGTTGTCCGGCAGTCCCAACAAACTTCGAAGCCCGGCTTCCGCTGATGCCAAGACCTGCTCAAAGATCTCTCCGCGATGGCTCATCTCCATCACGCTAATGCCGCTGCCGCCAAGTGAAAGCAACTCGGCCTGGGCCCGCTCAAGGACGGCGGTCGGCATCGCGGCGGGGCCGGAGCTAAAGTTGAACGTACGAGTTTCTGACATATGCTAAGTTGTTGCGCCTGATGTTGAATTTGCCAAAAACGTAGCATACCAAATTAATCCGCCGCCCCGCGTGGTCTGATCGCTCGATTTCGATGGTAAAGACTTTCCGTTTTTTGAGCGAACTGGGATAGAATAAGATATTCAAACAAACTCGCGAAGTTAGTGTTGCATCCTAAATAAGCGGCTTAAGTCGTTCACAGACGAGATCGGAGGATTCCCTTATGTTCAATCGAAATTCTTATATCGGCATTTTTGCCGTCGTTGTTATGCTTGCCGGCAGCTCGACCGCAGCAGCACAGACTGTCCCGGTGCGCGGCCTGGTGGTCACTGTGGAGGCGGACGGCACCAAAACGCCTGTTGCCGACGCGGTCGTTCAGCCGATCCGTACAGACGTTTCTCGCGGCACGGGGCCGACGGCTAAGACGAACCGGCGTGGTGAGTTCAATTTTGCCGGTTTTGCGGTGGGAACGAAGTACATTCTTTCCATCAGCGGTCCCGGCATCTCGCCTACGCTTTTTCCGGATGTTCGACCCGGCATGGATAATATCGAAATAATCGTAACTCCCGGCGACGGGAGGCGATACACCGAAGAAGAAGTTCGGGCCAAGTTGACCGAGATCGCTACAACGCCGACGACGCCAGCGACCAGCGAAGAGGCAAAGAAGGCCGACGCTGAGTATCAGAAGCAGCTCGAAGAATACAATGCCAAGAAATCTAAGGCAGAAGAAACGAACAAGATCGTGAACGCAGCACTTCGCGATGGAAATGCGGCATATGAGTCGAAGAATTACGATCACGCGATCGCGGCCTATACGACCGGCGTCAATGCCGACCCTGACTTTGTTGGCAGTGCACCAGTGTTGATGAGCAACAAGGGGCTTTCCCTGAATGCCCGCGCGACGATGCACTATAACGCGAACGTTAAAGATACGGATCAGACTGTCCGCCGCGAAGCAATGGCAAAAGTCCGCGCGGATCTAGCCGAGGCTGCCAGATCTTTCACAAAGGCATGGACGATGATCTCGAACGCTGCTGTCGGAGCGGTCCAGGATGCAAAGGTTGGCGAAGATCAAAAACGAGGTGCACTTATTGGCATCAAAGATACGTATAGACTCATGGCTCAGACCGAGCAGGCTGACCTGGAAAGTTTACAGGCCGGAAAACCTTTGATGGACTCTCTCGTCGCATCAGAATCCGACAAAGCGAAGAAGGCAGAGACCAGATTGATCTGGGCGGACGCTCACCGCGTTGCCGGTGATTTTGATAATGCTCTGGTCTATTACAACGAGATCCTTGCCGAATCGCCCGACAATGTTGACGCAATGGCAGGTGCCGGATTGACTCTGGTCGTTATCGGATACTCTAACGAAGATAATGCAAAGCTTCAGGAGGCGGCAAATATGCTTCAGCGTTATGCTGACGCAGCCCCGGCGAATCATAAATTTAAGGCTGACGTTGCACCGGTGATCGAGGAGCTCAAAAAATCGAACATCAAGGCGAACACAACGCCGGCAAGACGTCGCAACTAATTACACATCAACAACAATCCGTTAAAGCTGTGCGGCCTCAGGGTCGCACGGCTTTTTTCTTTTTTTATGGCATTGTCACAAAATCCTGGCCCCTGGTGTTTCTACATTGAACGCCATCTGGTGAACAAAGTAAAAAGAACGTCGGAGGAATTTTTAATGACAAGGTTTATATTTGCGTCGCGCAACGCGGCTATCGCATTCATCATCATCGTTTTTGGCTCGTACGTGATCGCCGCCCAAGCCGAGGTGACCGGCGAGTGGAGCGCGAGCATAAAAGAAAAGTCGCCGAACAAGATCCACATCTCATTTGACCGAAAGTCGGAACTCGGCGGCAAGAACAGTAACGGCAACAGTTACGAATTCAGCGAACTTCAGGGCCTGACCCGCGAATCGGCACAGAACGGCCGCGTCAGCTTTCAGCTTGTCCGCGAAGCCGGGACGGTCAGCTGCGAAGGCAGTTTCACGAATGGAAAAGGCTCGGGCACATTTCGTTTCGTGCCTGACCGCGGCTACGCCGATGCGATGCTTGCCGGCGGTTTCGACTTCGCAAAGCGTTCGTCCGATCGCGACGCCTCCTTGGAGGAACGTCTCTTTACCGCAACGATCCTAAACGTAAAACTTGCGACGGCCGATGACCTTCGCTCGTCGAATTTCCCGAACCTCGATGTCGACGATCTATACAAGGCGACGATCTTCAAGATCGACGGCCGCTTTGCATCCGAAATGGCATCGACCGGATTTCCGAACCTAAAATTCGACGACCTGGTAAAGGCACGTATCTTTAAGATCGATGCGGAGTACGTCCGAAGCATGAAGGACGCGGGGCTCGGGGCCGACAATTTCGAGAATCTCGTCAAGTTCAAGATCTTTAAGGTCACGCCCGAGTTTTTGACCGAACTTCGGAACGAAGGCCTGACCGATCTGAATCCCGAAGATGTCGTCAAGCTTCGTATATTCAAGATCGACGCCGCGTATGTACGCCAGGCAAGGTCCGAGGATCCGAACATCACGATCGAAAGAATGGTGCAAAAGAAGATCGGTGTTTGGGTAGGAAACTGAGCCGCGGCAAACGCGCATCGAAGAAAAAGGCTGGCCGAGTGCCGGCCTTTTTTTTGTTTACGTGGCCACCGCCGCCATGCTAGAATCGGCTTATGTTTAATCTCGTTTAACCCCGCGTATTGCCCCGCAAATCTTTCGGTTATGAGCATTCTTAAACGCTTCGCAGTCGCATCGGCATTCCTGTTCGTCCTATCGTTCACGGCATTTTCGGCCGAATACAATGTTGGCCCCGGGCAAACGCTCGTCTCGATCGCGGCGGTCCCGTGGGCGACACTTCAGCCCGGCGATGTTGTCCGCATCCATTGGCGACCAAATTCTTACAAGGAAAAATGGGTAATTTGCCGGCAGGGAACAGCCGAACTTCCGATAACAGTCATCGGCGTTCCAGGGCCAAATGGCGAGCTGCCTGTGATCGACGGAAATGGTGCGGTAACGCCTGCAAATCTCAATTTCTGGAGTGAGCAACGCGGCGTGATCAAGATCGGAGGAGCGAACGTGCCGGCCGACACGATGCCGCGGCATATCATCATCGAAAACCTCGAGATCCGCGGAGCACATCCGGACTATCAATTCACAAATCGGAGCGGTGCGGTGCAAAATTATACGTCTGCCGCATCCCCGATCTATGTCGAAAAAGGCGAGCACATCACGGTGCGGAACAACATCATCACTGACGGAGCCAACGGCTTTTTTGCCGCTTCGTCTGACGATGCGGTTTCGCGAAACATTCTGGTCGAGGGGAACTACATCTACGGCAACGGTATCGTTGGCAGCATCTTTCAGCACAACAATTACACCGCCGCCGTCGGCATCACATTTCAATACAATCGTTTCGGACCGCTGCGTTCGGGAGCTCCCGGCGTCAATCTGAAAGACCGTTCGGCCGGCCTCGTCGTTCGTTACAATTGGATCGAGGGCGGCAACCGCAACATCGATATGGTCGATGGCGAAGACACGGCCGTTATCCGCAACGATCCCGCGTACCGCAAGACCTTCGTTTACGGCAACGTCCTGATCAAACAGGACGGCGGCAACAATCAATCGGTTCACTACGGCGGCGACAGCGGCACGACGGCAAACTACCGCAAGGGCAAGCTTTATTTCTACAACAACACGCTGTACTCGACGCGGTCCGGGACATCGGTAGTCATGCGGCTATCGACCAACGACGAACACGCCGACGCGCGAAACAACATCTTCTTCAACACCGCGGCCGGTACAAGCCTAGCGATGCTTGCCGAATCCGGCACGTTTACGCTTGAAAACAACTGGGCAAAGACGGGCTGGCGAAATTCGCACGAAGGCGGCGGGTTTAACGGCAGTGTCACTGGCGGCACGACAATGTTGACCGGAACGGCACCCGGATTTGCCGATGCCGCGACGCAAAACTTTCAACTGGCCGCCGCTGCCGCAGTACGCGACGCCGGCACGTCGCTGAATGCCGACACTCTGCCCGACCACAATGTCGTCCGCCATTACGTCAAGCATCAGGCGAGCACAGCGCGTCCGGTCAGTGGGCAGTTCGACCTCGGCGCGTTCGAGTTCGCCGCCTCTGCACCGATGCAGATCTTGACGGATGCACTCCCAAATGCTTTTCGGCTTCGACCGTACAATCAAGCTCTCGCGGCGTCGGGCGGATCGGGAAATTATGTTTGGTCTGTTTCGGCGGGCCAATTGCCGCCGGGTCTGGTCGTGGACAATGCGAACGGAACGCTCCGCGGACGCGCGCGGTTGAAGGGCACATGGACGTTTACGTTGACCGTCGCTGATGCTGGCGATCCCGCCGCAAACGCGAGCGCTGACTTCAACATCGTCACGCGCCTTCATCCGTGATCTACTCGAACTGCTTTCGAAACTCCGCAAACTCGTCGCGCATCGCCGCAAATTCTTCTCGCAGCTTTTCGACCTCAGCCTCAACCGCCGCAACGCGTTCGCCCGAACCTGTGGACGATCGTTCGGCAGGGGCAACGGCGATCGCCGCCTGATCGATCTCACCCGAAAGCAGATGCGCGTAGCGTGCCTCTTTCTGTCCCGGCTGGCGTTCCAGCTTTAATATCAGCGGTTCGTCACGCCGCGCCAGGTCGTCGAGCGTTTCCTGGACTTCGCCAAGACCCGAAAATTCATAAAGCCGATCGGACCGACCGCGAAGTTCGCCGACCGTCTGCGGCCCGCGAAGCAGCAGCAAGGCCATCACCGCAACCGCAGCTGGCTCGAGCTCAAATACGTTCGGCAGCATGTGCTTGTACTTTACCGTCCGGCTCGAGCTTCCGTAAAAAAGATAGACCAGATTCTTGTCCCGCAGGCTGTCTATCGCCACCAGCAGCTCTTCGTCGCTGAGCGACATCACAGGCTCGCGGTTTGATTTCTGATTACACGCCGCTTTTAGCGCGTTCTGTGTCAGCGGATAGTATTCCGGCGTCGTCAGCTGCTTTTCGACCAGGCTGCCGAGCACTCGTGCCTCAATTTCGTTGATCATTACCATAGCGTTTCGCTCTATATGATACAACGAATCGGCCCACCGCACGTTGTCTTTGCGTCCGTTGCGGCTTTGCGTGAGAATGTAGCTGCCGATATGAACGTTTTCATCACCCGAACCGCCGACGAGATCGCCGAGGCATACGAACGCCTAGCGACCGCGGACGCACTCGGCTGCGACACGGAGACCTCGGGCCTGAATTCGAAATTCGCCAAGCTCTACTCTATCCAATTCTCCGATGGCGATTTCAACGTTCTCGTCCCGCTGAGCGAAGGCGTTGAAATGGGAAAGCTGGCCGACATCCTGGCCGACCCCGCCGTCACTAAGATCTTTCACAACGCCAAATTTGACCTCGATTTCCTCACCGCCGCCGGTGTCCCGGTCGCCAACGTCTTCGATACGATGATCGCCGAAAAAATCCTGACCCGCGGAGCAAACCAATCCGCTTCGCTCGCCGAAACGCTCTATCGCTATTTTGCCGTCGACCTCGATAAAGCCCAACGAGCAAAGTTCACCCGCAACTGGGACGGGATCTGGACCGATGAACTGGTCGACTATGCCCTCGCCGATGTCGTACATCTGCCCAAATTAATGCATGAACAAAACGAGTGGCTGGAAAAACTCGGCCTAACCGATGAATTCGCCAACCAAATGAAAAAGATCGTGAATTGTGAATTGTAGATTGTTAGGAAATATAAGTGCCAGAGCTGACACCATTTTGCACATTTTTTGGCAGATCGGAGCAAGGCGTATGAAAATCGGCGCGTCGAAGTTGCCAAGTATTGACGCACTCAGCAACTTAGATTCAATTTGAACTGGGTTTAAGAAATCTAGTTGGTGGGGTTCGCGTTTGTCACTTCCATACCGCCCGAGGGGCCGAGGGTGCAACCTGCGCTAGTGATGTCACTGGCGGGGCCCGCCATCATTACACCGGGCGAAGCTATCGCAAAATTCTGGTAGCCGGTCGTAAGCGGGCCGGTGTTTGTCGCTGGAAGTGCTCGGCCGCAGAAGGTGGCGGGAACCGTATCCGTTCGGACGGTGGCCGCACCTGTGAAAAGATATCCGCTCTTTGATCCGGTGGCGAGTTGCGTGTCTAAGATCTGCGCGGTACCTAGCTCATTAAAACCGTCGGCGTTAACGGTGCTTCCGCCGGCAAATTCCCCGCCGCCACTTGTCGACTGATATGTAAGCTGGCCGCCGTGGTAGGTGCGCAGCGAAGACTGGGCCGAAGCCTCATTCGCCGCTCGTCGCGACGATATCAGGTTGGGGATGGCGATCGCAGCGATTATTCCAACGATAACGACAACTATCAAAAGCTCGATCAGCGAAAAGCCCGCGTTTGTTTTATTCTTCATTAGATCCTTTACCAATTAGAATGGGTCGTACCGCCTGGAGCGGACGTCCCTTTTTGTTACTCAAACGGTGTGCCTAGAAGTGGTGTCATCGACGGGAGTCGTAAATCATTCCGAACGTGGAGTTTAGGACATCGTCGGTAAGGTAGTTATGTGGGCAAACTTCAAAATGTGACAGTATTTGTCACATTCAATTAATCTATCCGGCCGTTTAATGTCACGAAATGAGATTTGCGACGGGTTTATTCCGTAGGATTGAGTACCGATTCGACACGTCCGGTTGGATTTCCGCGCCGATTTTTGATCGACATCGGCGAGAGTTCGGTCAGGGCGTCGTCCGATAAAAGGCCGAGCTGTTTTAGAAGGGCGACCGATACGACGGGACGTGCTCTCCGGTCGTCGCCATCCTCAATTTTTAGCGCGACGGCGAGGCCGGTCGGGTACGTTTCTGTAGGGAATACGCCGCAGAGCCAGACGCCTTCGGCACCTACTTTCGAGATGATCCGTCCTTCGGCGGCCTGCATTAACATTGTATCAAGCCGCTCACTTCCGCCGATCAGCTCGGGGAATTTTCGCATCGCGGCCGCAACACGTTCGCATGCTGAGCGGGTCGCAGCGTCGAGTTCGCCGGACGGAGCTATAAGGTTTAGAAATCCCTTAGCCATAGCCACGAGCGGCATTGCGAAATTTGGCGCCGCGCAGCCGTCGACTGCCGTTCTGATCTTGGCGGCCGGCACATCCGTCACGTCGGCGACGGCGTGCAATATGGCCTGTTGGACTGGATTATCAAGCTCATCATATGTTGCGAGTTCGGCGCCGATGTGTTTCGCGACGGCGAGCATTCCGGCGTGTTTGCCGGAGCAATTATTGTGAAATTGCGTCGGGTATTCGCCCGCTCGCTGCATACGCTCGGCTTCTTTTTCGTAAAAGGGAAGATGGGTCCCGCACCGCAGGTGGGCTTCCGTGAGCTCGATTCGTTCGATCATCAGTTGAGCGATCCGCACATGACGCGATTCGCCCGAGTGCGAGGCACATGCAAGCGCGGTCTCTTCTTCGGAAAAGCCAAACGCATCGGCGGCACCGCTCGTAATTAGCGGGATGGCCTGAAACGGTTTCGCAGCCGAACGTGTAAATGTCATCATCTTGGGGTCGCCGATCGACCGGACGACCTCGCCTGAACCGTCGATGACAACGAGATGGCCGCGGTGGACCGATTCGATCACATCACCACGATATACGGTTGCCAAAACTTTTGAAGCCATAAGCTTTCGAATGATATGGGTGAATTGTGAACGGTGACGTGCGAATTGTAAATCGTGAGGAGGGCATTCAATTCGCTCTTCACTTCGCTTTCGCTGATGCGGCCAGCATTTCGCGGGCGTTTTCGCGGGCGGCTTCGGTTATGCGTTCGCCGGCGAGCATTCGGGCGATCTCTTCGATGCGTTTTGCCGCGTCGAGTTCGCTGATCGAGATCTGAGTCCGACTCTTATTCATTGTCTTTTCGACGACGAAGTGCCGGTCTGCCTTTGACGCGACCTGCGCCTGGTGAGTAACGCATAACACCTGCTGCGTTGCGGCGAGATCTTTTAGCTTCAGCCCGACGGCTTCGGCGACGCGTCCCCCAATGCCCGCATCGATCTCGTCAAATACCGCCGTCAGACCGCCGGCGGAAGTGCGTGCCGTCGTTTTCAGAATAAGCATCAACCGCGATGCCTCGCCGCCGGATGCGACCTTTGACAGCGGTTTTGGAGATTCGCCAGCGTTGGCTGAAAAATAGAACTCGGCCCGGTCAAATCCACCCGCTGTAAAACGGCTCTCGGTTTCGCCGTTCATCACCGGCGAATCGATGCGTACCTCAAATTTCGCCTTGTCGAGAGCGACGTCGCGCAGGTTTGCTTCCACCCCTTTTGCAAAGGCTTTTGCGGCTGCGTTACGTTTGTCACTCAGCTTTCGGGCAGCCTCGATATAATGCGAACGGCGTGTGCTGAGTTCGGCCAACAGCTCTTTTTCGCGAAGCTCGGCAGTCTCAATATTCTCCAACCGCCGTGTTGCATCCGCCAGATGCTCTAAGGCCGTTTCGATCGTTCCGCCGTATTTGCGTGAGACGCGGGTTATCTCGGCAAGCCTGTCGTCGATAACGGCAAGCCGCTCCGGCGAAAATTCGAGCCGGCTGCGAAAGTCTCGGATCGTGATCGCCAGGTCGTCTAGCACAGCCTGAGCCGACCGAACGCTTTCGACATACTCGCCAAACTGCGATTCGTATTCGGCAAGTTCCTCTATCCGCCGAGCAACCCGGCCGAGAGTTTCGACGGTCGAACCGTCCGATTCGTAAAGCAGCGAAAACGCCTCTGTCCCGAGCGTCGAGAGCTTTTCTATATTATTTAGCCGACGTTTTTCTTCTTCGAGTTCGATGGCCTCGCCCGGCTTAAGCTCGGCCCTGCTTATCTCATCGGACTGAAATCGAAGAATGTCCACCAGCTGCAGTTTCTCGGCCTCATCGCGTTTCAGCGCATCGAGTTCGGCCCGCGTTTGCGTCCACGCACCGAATGAGTCGGCGACGATCTTGCGAAGCTCAAGCGTCTCAGCGAAATCATCTAGCATCGCCAGATGCGACGCTGGTTCAAAGAGCGACGCCTGTTCGCCCTGGCCGTGGATATCGACCAGCAAACCGCCGATCATCTTGAGGAACGCAGCGGTCACGAGCTGATCATTGATGAAGACCCGATTCTTGCCGGAACGCGAAAGTTCGCGCCGAACGATGAGTTCGCTTTCGTTGAATTCGATCCCGCTTTCGTCGAACAGCGCGGTCATCTGCGGAGTTGGCCGGATCGCAAATAGCCCTTCGATCAATGCCTTGTCGGCATCGTCTTTGATAAGGTCTGACGAAATTCGTTCGCCGGTCAATGCTCCTAAACTATCTACGATTATCGACTTTCCAGAACCGGTTTCGCCCGTGAGCAAGTTTAGCCCCGACCCGAATTCGATCTCGAGTTCGTCGATGAGAGCTATATTTTTGATCTTCAACAGGCTAAGCATAGGCTCGCGGCCACACTATTTCTTCTTGATCAATTCTTCGCCTTTTATCCATTGTCCGAGCGAGAAGATCGCGTCCGGCGGAAAGTCGGTCTCGAGGTTGGCGGAGGTCCAGTCAACATTGCGATCAATGCGATAAAAAAGCAATTCGCCCGGGCTTCCGGGCCTTATGGCCTGAAAACGCCCGACGACCACAAAGCCGGTCGCGTCGTATTCGTCGAGGCCGCGGACCGAGATCTGTTCGCCGAGGCGTCGGATCGTCGTCGGGGTGCTGAATTCGGCACGGCGGCGTTCCTTGACCAGGCCAATGTCGGCAATGACGCGGCCATTTCCGTTGGAACGGTCGACGACGGTGGCGTTGCGAATGACCACGTCGACGAGCCGTCCGCCGACGTTGCGCGGGATCATGTCGTAGTTGATCGGGCTAAAATTCTTCTCGGTCCCGTCGGCAAGTGATTTGAACGCTGTAAGGAAAGCAACAAAGTTCATTTTCACCAAGAACATCTCGTCTTTGCTGTGCAAACCGCCGGTCTCGATAAGAATTGTTGGCGTTCCCCAGGCGGAGAAATTGTCACCAAAAGCGTTCCGCGTCCATTCGTCGTCGTAGCGGCCGACGTAGCCGGGAATGAACTGTTCGATCGCCAGAGTCATGGCGGCGACGAGCCGCTTATTTCGTTCGTGGCCATCGGACGTCGTCTTGGCCTCGTCACCGAAAACCACCAGGAACGATATCGCGGCCTGACGATCCGTCGTTCCAGCCGCGGTCAGTGCGTTCTGATTGTGAAGGTTAAAACCGATCGCCGGCTGCCATGCGTCCCGAAGTTGTTTCAGCAGGCGAGCCTCAGGCGTCTTAAGATCCGTAGCATCACGGTTGATGTCGATGCCCTGCAGATTGCGGCGGATGAAAAGCTCAGCACCGTCCGGATTGAGCATCGGAACGGCGCGGATCGTCACCGTCTCTTCTATTCTTTTAACCCAGTCCTTGTCGCGATTCTTTTGCAGGATCGAGAACATATCGATGACCGCCGGCGTAGCGGTCGGTTCGTCACCGTGCATCTGTGACCACATAAAAACGCGGAGCGGCCCGCGTCCCCACTGCACCTGAAAGATCTCGCGGTTCGCGTTGCTCCGGCCGACCTCATCGACCTTGATCCCGGCTTGCCTCAAAGATTCGAGATACTTGAGCAGATCGCGATGGCGTACGTTGGATGGGAGCTTATCGGAGACGTGTTCCTTCTCCCAGATATCGGCGAGCTCGACAGGCGTTTGCGAAAAGGTCTGCATCACACAAATAATAAGGGCGAAGACCAAAAATTGGGCGAACTTCATAACTCTAAGATAAACTGTTCATTTCATTTACGGCAAGGTCGGGCGGGTATGCGTCGCTCCTACGGAGCTTTGGTTCGTGGGTGTGGATTGGGTCTACAAACATTAGGCACCTAAGGGGTCTGCGATGGAAGGTGTCCGCATCTCGAGACAAATTCTTCGTATTCGCGATGGGGGAATGGCTGGCGCCAGTTAAATTCGAATTCGTCGGTTTCGCGGTCTTCGTACAGTTGGTCGAACGTTTCGGCGAATGCGGCTATGGCATCGCGAAGAGCCCCGGTATGGGCGTATACGAGTTCACGTTCCTCGGCGTCGCGGTCGTCGGTGGGGTATTGATAGATCTCGATCGTGAGGTCGTCGCCGTTGCGAACGAAACGGAAATCGAATTCTTCAGGGTCGCGGTTCCAGTGGAGAATGTGCTCGCTGGAAGAAACACCCTCCCTAACAGCCGGGTTTCCGCCTTCGGAAGCTATCGCGGTCAGGATCCGCATCAGGTCCGGCAAAGCGGTCGCGTGCGGTGCATGGGCCGTCGTCGTGTGAAATTCATTCACGCCGTCAGAAAACCCGATCGACATCCATCCGCACTGCGGGCTGTTAAAACTGATCTCAAGCTTGTCCGGCATATCCTTTGTTCAATAGATTGTAAATTGTTAATTGGCAATTGTTAATTGGTTTCGATCGATTCTGAAGGACTGCAATGGTTAACTTGAAGAATTTTCTAACGACCAATTAACAATTATTCAATTTACGATTTACAATTGGGATACGATGCAACAGTATCACGATCTGCTTCGACACATTCTTGGCCAGGGCGAGCGGCACGAAGACCGGACAGGCGTCGGGACGATCTCGACCTTTGGATATCAGACACGGTTTGATCTGCGTGAAGGTTTTCCGATAGTTACGACTAAGCGGGTGCCATTTCGTTGGGTCGCCGAGGAGCTTTTCTGGTTTCTGAGCGGTTCGACGGATGAGGCCGACCTGCGTGCACGCGGAGTCGATATTTGGGAAGAATGGGCGACCGCGGAGCAGACGGCGAGGTTTGGACGGGACGAGGGCGACCTCGGGCCGGTTTATGGCTATCTGTGGCGTTCATTTGGCGGGGATTATCCGCAGACAAACGGTGTCGATCAGATCGCAAGGCTTGTACGCGAGATCGAAACTAATCCGAATTCGCGGCGGCTGATCGTGACCGGCTGGTATCCGGAGACATGCGCTGATGTCGCCCTGCCGCCGTGTCACACGCTTTTTCAATTCAAGGTCGTCGGCGGTAAGACGCTGCATTGTCAGCTCTATCAGCGTTCGGCCGATGCGTTTCTCGGCGTGCCGTTCAATATCTCAAGCTACGCGTTGCTGACCCATTTGATCGCACACGCCTGCGGGTTTGAGGCCGGCGAGTTTATTCACACATTCGGCGACCTGCATATTTATTCTAATCATCTGGATCAAGTTAACGAACTTCTTTCGCGTGAGCCGCTTACGCTGCCTGAGCTAAAAATAGAAAACGCCGCCGAGCTGAATGGGCTCGACGGCCTTTTGAATTTCAAATACGAGAATCTAAACCTCGTCGGGTACGAGTCGCACGGCAAGATCGCCGCACCGGTCGCGGTGTAAACTATTTTCTGACGATCGAATATTGAATACGGCGATTGTAGAATTTACCGAGTTCAGTGTCGTTGGTCGTTTTCGGCTGGGTGGCGCCGTAGCCCTTTGTTTGGAGCATCTCGCCTCTGACGCCGTATTCGACCAATACTTGTTTGACGGCATTTGCCCGATTGTCGGAAAGCGTCTGGTTCGAATCTTCCCGGCCGACGTTGTCGGTGTGGCCGCCTATCTCAAGCACGACGGTGGGAGGCAGTTTCTGAATGAACCCGGCACCTTTTTTCAGCGCCTCAAGCCGTTTCGCCGGAATGTCGAATTTCCCGCTCTCAAAATTGATGATCAAGATATTTAAGGCCTTTACCAGGTCTTCGACCGTGAACGGATCTGGAAGTGCGTCGAGTGCCGCCCGATAGCACCGTTCTGCCTTGTCCTCTTCGCCAAGTTTTATGTCGTCACAGCGTTCGCCCTGTTTTACCTCAAGCTGGCGGCAGCGGGCGACGATGGGGTCGGGATTCGTTCCCCAGCCGCCTTCGACGGTTTGAGGCTCGCATTCGTAGGCCGGGTGTTTGATGGTGACCACACGACGCCCCGCCTTGAGCGGCGATAGTTTGATGGAACCGTCCGGGGTAGTGACGCCCCACGGATAATCATCGACAAAGACATCGCTGCCTGCCGGTGCCCGGCGGAGCGACGCCTCGTAACTCGAATCCGGCAAAAAGAAGAGGTATACGACGAGCAGGACAAGGACCGCGAACATGAACATCGAGAAAAGCCCGGCCGAAACCCAGACCCAGCCGGGAATACCGCCCTTTTCTTCTAGTTCGGCTTGAGCGGCGGCTTCGGTCGGCGTTGGTGGAAGCTTTTGATACTTTTCGCGCTCTGCCTCAGGCAGCTGAAAATAGGGAGTCGTCTTGTCGTAAGTTGGTTCGGGACCGCCGAAATCAGTGTCGGGTGTACGAATGTCCGGCCGCGTCGCTCCCCAGTCCGCAGCGGGAGCATTTTTGGCTCCGGGATACATCGTCTTGCCGAAATCATCATTATCCGTATCGATCGGGCGGATGTTCGTCACCGTCTTGCCCCAATCGTCGGCGGCAGGTTGTTTGGGGAAATTGTAGTTGGTCTTGTCCCAATCACTGGGCCCCGCGTCGTCATCACGTTTGATGTTCGGCACGGTCTTAGAAAAATCGTCCGGCGGCGGACTCGGCTTCTTATTTGAATCGCTCACGGATGAATGATCTCCACGCAAGGGAAAATGACAATGATCAGAAGTTTAGCATAGAACACCTGGAATGCTTATGCATCAAAAGCCAGGGGAAAGACACATAATTACTTGATGTTAGGCGGTTGGGCGGTCTTGGTGCGGAGCACAACGCCTTCGCCTGCAGTGAGAAAGATACGGCGAGGCTGATATGACGAAGTGTTCTGCGGCAAATAAGAGAGCATGTAACGGTTGCTTCGGAGTTCGTCGCAGATGAATTTCGCGGCTGTTTGAGCTTCGTCCAGCGGGAACGCCTTTCCGCCCGTTCCTTCTGTGAGCTGAGAAATGACGGCACCGGCTTTTGGCTGGTTTCGGCGAAAAGCTCCGCCGGTCCGGTCCGGAGCCTGCAAGGCATACACGGTTACATTGTATTCCTGAAGCGCGGCGAGCATTGTATCGAAGTTGGTCTTGCTTCCGCGGTCCAGGCCGTCGCCGATCACGACCACGGCGGTCTTGCGCGTTCCGGGCATCAGCGGAAGGAGAACCTCGCGGATGGACGCATGGATCGCGTCAAAAAGATGTGGATTGCCCTTTTTGCGAAAATTCGCGAGAGATGCCTGCATCGAGTCCGCACTGTCGGTCCAGTCCTGGATGATCTCGGGCTTTTCGTCATAAGCGATGACATATAACTGGTCGCCATCAAAGATCTCATAGGCAAATTCAAGCGTAGCCTGTTTTAGCTTTTCTATATCGATCGGCAACGTCTGCGAGTTATCCACCAATAGGACAATTCGGGCCGGAGAAGGGTCGAGCGAAAAGTTGCGGATCCGCTGTTCGACGCCGTTTTCGTAAAGGTAAAGGTCCTCTAATTTTATAGGCTCTTTCTTTTCGTCGGTACGCCACGCGGTGACACTGAGGATCGTGCCTTCGAGGTCAACGCCGCGGGCGTTGTGGCGCGATTGGGCACCAATTGCTCCCACAAGCAGGATAGCGAACAAAATTGTTCGGAAGATCGATGATGCCACTTACTTTTCCTTTTTCGTAGATGATTCACCGACAGCTACAGCCGGTTTCTCTATTTTGTCCTTTGATGCAGAATCTGAGCCCGCGGTTGATTCGCCTGTTGAACTTTTTTCGCCCGACTCCGATTTCTCAGACCCGCCGGCCTTTTTATTGGCATAATCGGTCACGTACCAACCTTCGCCCTTGAACTGAAATCCGGAAAGCGACCATTTCTTTTCTACTTCGCCGTCGCACCGTTCGCAGGTCTTCATCGGCTCATCGGATACGCCCTGACGCTTTTCGAAAGTTGTTGAGCATTTCTTGCAAATATATTCGTAGATCGGCATAACATTTATAGAGATAAGATGATTACTTGTTGATAAAATTAGCTGACACAAGATCCATTCAAAGTGCATCAAAACATCGTCAGCATCAATAGTTTAGCTGTTAGCCCAGGGCAAAGAAAGCCTGAGTGGAGATCAGAGAGTCAGGGGAAGAGAAAAAATGATGAAGAATATTTTCGCAATCGCGATCTTGATAGCGGTCGGCGTCGCGATCGGCGCCCAAACGCGGCCGGAGCTGAAGACCGTCCCGTCTGTTGACATTAACAAATACACGGGAAAATGGTACGAGATAGCGAAATACCCGAACAAATTTCAGAAACAATGCGTCGGGAATACGACCGCGACCTATTCATTAAAGTCGAACGGCAAGATCGAGGTCCTGAATGAATGTTTGACGAAGGACGGCACGGTCGACGTGGCAAAAGGCGAAGCAAAGATCGCTGACAAGGCGACGAACGCAAAACTTAAGGTTCGCTTTGCGCCGAAGGTCCTATCGTTTCTGCCTATGGTTTGGGGCGACTATTGGATCATGGACCTTGAGCCAAATTATGACTACGTTGTGATCGGCGAGCCGAAACGCGAGTATTTCTGGATCCTAAGCCGGAAGCCCGAAATGGACGATGGCACCTTTCAGGCGATCCTGCGAAGTGCGGAAGAGCAAGGTTTTAACCCGGCCAAGGTCGAGCGGTCGCCGCAGAACGTTGAAGCGATCAAAGGCAGCGTCATCAGCCGGCCGAACTAGGTTAGATCTCGTGAGATAACGCTAAAGGGATCCGCAAGCCATCGGCATCCTCTGCGAAAACCTCTGCGGCCTCTGCGTTGAAAATTCCGTTGACGCAGAGAGCCGCATTTCTTTTACCCACCGGCGACTTGATTGACCGTCCTGAGGCGAATCACTACACTCATCAGAGTGACGCCGGACCCATCCATCCAAACATCCGAAACTCAGGCCAACCTTCAGCCCTCAACGGCGGGCATGACCACCAAGGTCATCAAAGGGTCGATATGGACGCTGGCCGGAAATGTCGCCCCGCTTGCCGTGTCCTTGGTCGCCACGCCATTTGTCATTAGGCTGCTCGGGGCCGAGGGTTATGGCGTTTATATCTTGATCGGTCTTATTCCGGCATATCTCGGCTTCGCGGACCTAGGGATGTCGATGGCATCGACGCGGTTTGGTAGCGAGGCGTACGGCGAGGGCGACCGACAGAAAGAGGCCCGCGTCGTACGGACCGCGGCAATGATCGCGGTCGTAGTGGCGGTCCCAGTAGCGGCATTGATCGCAATATTTGCACCGCAGATTATCGCGCTCTTCAATGTGCCGGATGCGTTTCGCGGCGATGCGCTCGTCGCGTTACGGCTCGCATCGATCACGTTCGTCATCAATTTTCTCTGCTTAATATTCAACACGCCGCAGCTCGCCCGGCTGCGGATGGACCTGAACACACTGATAAACGCCGGATCGCGGATTCTCGGCATTATCGCAATTCCGATCGTGCTTTACCTCGGTTATGGTATCGTCGGGGCGGTGAGCGTTCTGCTGGCAACGAGCGTGCTTAACTTGTTGGGCCATCTGATCGTCTCGCGACGGCTCTTGCCGGACTTGCTTGGCACCTCGATTGACCGGACTATGGTCGCACCGATGCTCCGTTTCGGCGGGGCACTCGTCGTTGCCAGCATCGCGGCTATTACACTTAGTAACGCCGAAAAAGGCATTCTCGCATCGACGGTATCGGCGACGGCGCTTGCGTATTATTCGGTGGCATTTACGCTGGCGAATATGATGACACTCTTCTCGGGTTCAATGGTCCAATCGCTGATCCCGGCATTCTCACAGCTTCAGGGCGAGCCAAAGCGAGCACAGCTGGATTCGATCTATTCCCGAGGATTGCGTTTCAGTATGCTCTGGTCGCTGCCGGTCCTTGTTTTTCTTGCTCTGATCGCCAAACCCTTTTTTACGATGTGGGCCGGGCCGGAATTCGGCCGCGAAAGCTCGTGGCCATTTTATTTTTTGCTGGCGGGGCTATTCTTCAATGTTTTCGCCTATTTGCCGCATACGGCCATACTTGCTGCCGGCCGGACTAACATCCTCGCCAAACTCTACTGGCTCGAGTTAGGGCCGTATATGGTGATCGTCTGGTTTTTGGCGTCTCGCTACGGCCCATCCGGAGCAGCCGCGGCATGGAGTATACGAACAATAGCTGACGCCGCGATCCATTTCTACCTCGCCAAACGCGTCGCAGGCGTCGCACCGCCGTGGCAGGGCCTTACAGGTTTTGTCATTGGGGTGGTACTAATGACGACGCCCGTGGCCGTGATGATGTACCTGGGCGAGACGACCATCGGGGTTGTCCTCTGGGCCGTAGCCGCCTTCGTCGTCTACATCGTCATTGCATGTCGGATGATCCTCGGCAAAGACGAGATCGCATGGGTAACCTCCGTCGTCCGCCACCGCCTAGGCCGCTGAGATCTACACAACAAGGGCTATTTTTAGCCTAAAACAGCCTCGTTGTTGTGCAAAAGACTCCCATAGTCGCTCGAAAAGTCCACCTTGTCGTCCAAAACAGTAGTGTTGTTGTGTATATATTGTCGTCGGAACGACACGTGAATAAGCTCTGCCACTTTCGAAGCATTCACGGCATTCGCCACGCACGAAGAATTCACAGCGATTGCCGCCTTCGACGCATTCACTGCGGTTGACGCCTTGCAAAACGCCTCCATCGCCCCTCCGGTTTTCACACCCCATTCTCCTTTCACCTTTCTCCACCGTTAAACTCGCAGTAACCGTTATCTCGCCATCCCAATTTGCCCCAACCCACCCAACCAACTAAACTTCAATTCGTGACCCCAGACGCTGCGATCGACCCACAAAAGACCCCGGTAAACATACCGCCATCGACCGCCGGCATGACCACAAAGGTCGTCAAAGGCAGCCTATGGACACTGGTCGGCCAAGTCGCGCCTCTTGCTATCTCGCTGGTCGCAACGCCGTTCGTTGTTCGTTTGCTCGGAGCCGAAGGCTACGGAGTTCTAATTCTTGTCGGACTGATACCGGTATACCTCGGGTTTGCAGATTTTGGAATGTCGATGGCTTCTACCAAGTTCGGCAGCGAAGCCTACGCCGAAGGTGACCCTGAAAAAGAAGGCCGCATCGTCCGCACCGCAGCCCTGATCGCACTTTGCACATCGGTCCCGATCGCAGCATTAATAATGATTTTTGCCTCAAACATCATCGGGCTTTTTAACGTTCCCACTGACTATACAGCCGATGCAACCCTAGCCCTTAGGTTCGCCTCGATCACTTTCGTTATAAATTTCCTTTGCGGCATAGTCAATGCCCCTCTGCTGGCCCGGCTTCGAATGGATCTAAACACATTCATTAGTTCGGGAACACGAATTCTTGGGCTCATCTCGATGCCTGTCGTCCTCTATTTAGGTTATGGCTTGGTCGGCGCCACAATGGTGCTCCTCGTTACAAGCCTTTTGAGTCTTGTCGGGCACGTCGTAATTGCGTCGAGATTGAACAGAAAGCTTCTCGGTATGAGTCTCGAACGCCATACCTTGCGGCCGATCTTCAAGTACGGTTCTGCTTTAGCAATGGCCAGTATTGCGGTGGCATTGCTATTGAATTCTGAGAAGGTAATCTTGGCGAAGGTCACGTCGGTCGAACAACTTGCGTATTACTCAGTCGCTTTTACCCTGGCGTTCATGATGACGCTCTTCTCCGTCGCTATGGCCCAATCCCTGATACCGGCATTCTCACAGTTGCAAGGGGCATCGCATCGCCAGGCACTTTCCGGACTTTATTCGAGGGCTATCCGGATGAATGCGATCTGGGTGATCCCCACACTCGCGATTCTTGCGGTCTTTTCTCAGCCGCTCATAACAATTTGGGCCGGAGCTAGATTCGGCGAGGAAAGTAGTCTGCCCTTTTATCTCTTGATCTTTGGCGTAGGGTTTCATGTGGTCGCTACCCCGGCACGAGCGGCCTTAATGGCTTCGGGGCGTTCTGACATAATTGCGAAAGTCGGTTGGCTTGAAATAGTGCCATTCATTGCAGTTGTGTGGGTCTTGGCAAGTAGATTCGGGGCGGTAGGTGCCGCAATTGCATGGAGCTTTCGAGCTGTTATCGATGCCCTGGTCACGTTCGTATTAGCCCACAAGGTGGGAGGGGTAACATTTATTATGAACCGTCCGGCATCACTTGCGCTTGCCACATTGGTGATGCTGATCGCGCCTTTAGCGTGGCTTTTGATCGGAGCAAATTACTTCTGGTTGAGCTGCATTACCGTTGCAACAGTCAACGTCTATTCTTGGATCATCTGGAAGTTTGTTCTTGAAACCAATGAAGCAGTTTGGTTATTACAATTATTCCGTCGCACGACGATTTGAAAAGTAATGTTGTCCGCAGCCCTGAACCTTTAACGGCAGTATTTCTTAAGGTTATGAAAGAAGCATTAAAAAAACTTGCGATCGCAAGATTCCCTAAAGCTTGGATGTACCGCTCGCTCTTGTTCGGACGGGACTCGCACCTAACAACTTCAGGATGGACTGAGTCAGTTAAACGAGGTATCCCGTGTCGAACTGACGGATCCCCACTTCCATGGATGAACTATCCAACAATCGCGCTTTTGGAGGAACGCTTGTCGAAGAATTTCAATATATTTGAATACGGCTCAGGATTCTCAACTTTATTCTTCTCGCAGCTTGCGGGGACGGTGACGGCAGTTGAGAATGATCTTAATTGGTTCGAGATAATCAAAAATAGGGCTCCAGTTAACGCCAAAATTATTTTTGCAGATTTGGATAAAGCAGATGATTACGTAAAGTCGATTCACTTGGAAGGCATAAGATATGATGTGGTGATCGTTGATGGCCGTCAGCGCGTTGAATCCTTTAGCGAAGCGATGTTGGCGATAGGGGAGACGGGTGTAATAGTTTTGGACGATTCGCAACGGGAAAGATATTCCGTCGCATTTGACCTGGCAAACACCGAAGGCTTTCGATTCCTTAACCTAAGCGGCCTAAAGCCGACGGGGATTTCCACGGACCAGTCTACTGTTTTTTATAAAAGCAACAATTGTTTGGGGCTCTGAATATGGGAGTTCATGTAACTGACGCCCAAAGGTCTTTATCCAGTTTTAGAAATACTGATGATAGTGCAACGGATCCTTACGAGGCTCAAAATCAACGTTGGAAATGTCGGCCTTTTCACTAGATATCTGATTCGGAGGTCTAAGCATGACGGAGTTGAACCGAAGGCCGTCTTCTTTGACATCGATAATCCGAGGTTTGAGCGGTATCTGTATTGGCTGTTAAAGATGTTCGACATTGCGGGGTGGAGGGTTTCGTTACGGGCGAGTCCGAATCTTCTGTTGAACCTCCGGAACTTCGCGGAGTATATATACGACATTCAAACTCTGGACATTAGACTGACCCAACCAAAAGATTGTGATCTGGTCATCTCGAATAAACGAAAAAACGGTGCGATCTTTTTGGACACTAATTATTTTCAGAAAGACAAACCGGTGAATAGCTTAAGTCTGCCTTTTTTTATGTTTCCGGAAGTCTATCATCAGGAATTAGATCGGCGGATCTCAAGATTGAGAAGCTCGAAGCGAAATGTAAGGTGCTTTCTGCGCGGCAGTTCGCTCGAATATTACGACAATCCCGAAATAAATTCGCTTTTCGGTATATTGAATCGTTACGAAATCACTAAGCAAATTGGAGAATATTATCGACAAAAAGAAGGTTTCATGGAAATTGAAATCTTGGAAGATGCCGACAAGATAGTCGATGGTGTTTCGATCGATTTCCTTTTGCTCCGAAACAGCGTCATTACTTTGCCGAAATGGATCGAGTTGCTCTCTAAGTGTAGTTTTTTTATAGCTCCGCCCGGGTTTATGATGCCTTTTTCTCATAACTTGTATGAGGCAATGGCGGTAGGATGTATTCCGATTACACAATATGGGAAGTACTTTAGTCCGCCCTTGGTCAATGGCGAAACTTGTTTTTCCTTTTCTGATATTCCGGATCTGAAAGCAACGATCGATCAAATTCTTGGAATTGACGAAGTAACCATCTCTAGAATGCGCGAAAATGTAGTTAAATATTACGACACACATCTAGATCCCAAGGGAATTGTAGAAAAAATAGAAAACAAAAAAGAGGGAGTTTCTCATCTGTACATAATTGCAGGACATTTGAGTGTTCACGATATTAAGAATGAAAGCGACGCAAAAATTGCTAATCGGGTTTCTTAGAAAGTATTATCAGTCCGGTCTTCGAGGAAGTTGGCAATTGACGGACTTTTTGGCCGCAAATTTTACTTCTTTGCAGAATGTCTGCCTTCCGACTGAAAATGGATTGATCTACCTAGATCTTCGAATAGGATCTGCCCGTGATATCGTTCGGACTGCATTCAGCCAGAGTGGTGAAGATGTTGTAATGAAGAAGTTTATCCGGCCAGGCGATATTGTCTTTGACGTCGGAGCCCATCTCGGCTTTTACACGCTTTTGGTTTCAAAACTTGTAGGTAAGGATGGAAAAGTTTTCGCTTTTGAACCGAACCCCGAACTGCTGCCTAGTTTACGCCAGACGGTCGGACACCTCGCCAATGTAACCCTATTCGAATGTGCATTATCTGACAAAGCTGGCAAAATCGAATTGTTTGTACCTGAGGATGCTTCGATGGCGAGTCTTTCTGACTGGACGGCAGGCGGTGCCGGAAGCGTTCATTCTGTCCGGTGTGACGTTAAAGTTTTAGGTGAGTTAGTCGAATCAGGTGAAGTTGCATTGCCACAATTTATTAAGTGTGATGTTGAAGGAGCCGAGCTTGCTGTCTTCTCTGGAGCAAGAAATATCCTTGATAGAGTTGATGCTCCCGTAGTTCTATTTGAACTGAATACTAAGGCAGCAGAATCGTTCGGGAATAAGCCCACGAGCTACCATGAATTTTTTGAATCAATGGACGCCGCAGATTTTGATTACTTTGAAGTTCAGTCTGAGGAAGTCAAGGAAATGCGAGATTGGGATGTGACTTATACAAATATCTTAGCAATCCCGGCTTCAAGAAGATAATATAATTGGTTTAAGGAAACTGCTTTTGTTTTCTTCCCCATTGTTTTTAAACTTCGAATGGACTTAAAACGACTCTTGCGTCTTCCAAGTCGCGTAATAGACGATCTGAAAATAATCAAACTTGTCGAAAACTGGCGAGACGTCCTTCAAGCAAAAAGTCGTCACGATAGTGTTTTGTCAATAAAGCTTCGCAATGGTGTGGTTTTGAATTCGCCGAAAGAAGTTTCATTGAACTTTCTTTTTCATGAAATCTGGATCGATGAATTTTATGCACCAAGAGGCTACGCGATCAAAGCGGATGAAACGATCGTTGACATAGGTGCGAATATTGGCGTATTTGCAGTCTGGGCGGCGACTCGGGCCCATAATGTAAAGGTCAAGTCATATGAGCCGTTTCCCCAAAATAGTGAGTATTTTCGTTCAAATGTAAAAGAGAGCTCATTAAAGAATATTGAATTTCATTCTGTCGCGGTCGCAGACGAGATCGGTGTGCGGACGCTAAAGGTAGAAAACTCCTGGATCCTTCACTCACTTACGGATCGGAACGCCGATGGAACGGGAATTGAGGTTGAATGTGTATCTTTAGACAGCATCCTTTCCGAAGTAAAAAGATGTGATTTTCTAAAGCTAGATTGTGAAGGTGGAGAATATGAAATCCTCTATGCCGCATCAGACGATACTTTAAATAAGGTTAAGCGTATAGTATGCGAATTCAACGTATTAGATCGGTTAAATAACAACGGGGAAGCATTATCTGCGTTTCTATTGGATAAGGGTTATTTCGTAGACGAGATTAGAATGTTGGAAGGCGAGTGTGGCCTTATTTGTGCAAAACGCTTTGTCTGAAATTTCTGTCATAATCCCGACTTACAATTATGGACGGTTCATTGCCCAGGCAATCGACGGTGCGATGAGGCAGACATTGGTGCCAAATGAGATTATTGTGGTTGATGATGGTTCCACAGACGATACGGAAACGGTCGTGCGTGGATTTGGAGATCGAGTCAAATATATCTGGCAAGAGAATGCTGGGGTTTGTGCCGCACGTAATCGCGGAGTCGAAGAGTCGACCGGCGACGTTCTATCCTTTTTGGACTCCGACGATTTTTTTGAGCCTACTCTCCTTGAGAAGGAAATAGATAAGCTATTGGAAGATCCGAAAATAGGATTTGTGCATTGCGGGGTTCGAGAGTTTGATTCGGATTCCGGAAAGACCGTAGGACTACAAATTGAAGGTGCTGAAGAAGAAATTGCTCGAAATCTGCTTTTGTGGGAGGAGCCGGGTTACGGGCATGGGATTATGGTCAAGCGCAAGGCATTTGACCAAGTTGGCGGATTTGATCAGAAATTTGTTGTGAGTGAAGATTGGGACTTCTGCTATCGGGTAGCTCGCATTTGTACGGTGAGATTCGTCCCCGAACCACTTTATCACTATCGCATTCATGATTCAGGTTCCCATTTTAATGTAGACGCTTTAGAACGCAGCATGCAGCTATTCTACGAAAAGGCTTTCGACACAGATAATTCGGATATTCTTCGATTGAAAAGACTAGCTTTGGGCAACTACCATAAAGTAATTGCGGGATCTTATTTGCAGTCCGGTATTTATAGAAAATTTCTGTCGCACTTTTCTAAAAGCATTTATTACAGGCCGTCACATTTATCCTTTTACATCAAAAGGTTTTTCGTGGGAGCAGATAAGAATTCAAATGTTCGCGCTCCGGACTAACCGACGCGCCAAGGCACCTAAGAAAAGAACAGACATCAACTATGATTTGTATTGTTGATTACAACATGGGAAATATTTTTTCCATAAAAAAGAAATTAACTCAACTTGGCATTGAATCCGTGGTAACGAACGAGGCTAATGAGATCGCCGACGCGACGAAAATCATATTGCCCGGCGTGGGGCATTTCGGGAAGGCGATGGAGCAACTTAAAGAGCTAAACCTTATCGAAGTGTTGAACGAGGAAGTATTAATTAAACGGAAACCCATCCTGGGCATTTGTCTCGGCATGCAGCTTATGGCGAAATTCAGTTTCGAAGGCGATGTTGTCGGTCTCGGATGGTTTGATGCGGAGGTCAAGAGGTTCAAGATGGAAAATACTGTCGAAAACAAAGTGCCACATACGGGATGGAATACGATCTTTTCAAGTAAGTCGTCCCGTCTATTGAAGGATGTCCCAGACAGTTCGGAATTCTACTTTGTTCACTCATATTTTGTCAAAATATCCAACATCCAAGACCAACTTACCTATACCGAAATCGAGCACCCATTTACATCGGCAATCGAAAAAGAGAATATATTTGGAGTTCAATTTCATCCAGAGAAAAGCCACGAGATTGGCTCCCAAATGATAAAAAATTTCCTGGATCTTTAAAATGAGAAGGCCCCGGATAATCCCAATACTCCTGCTCAGCAAAGGTGGGCTAGTTAAATCAAGGCGCTTTAAAGATTACGTTTATATTGGTGATCCGATCAATGCGGTCAGGATCTTCAACGACCTTAGAGTCGACGAGATTGTGCTATTAGACATTGATGCCGGGAAAGAAAATAGAAGTATTTCACTTGATCTGATCCACGAGATTGGTGAAGAAGCCAATATGCCTTTTTCCGTTGGCGGAGGAATACGGGACGTAGAAACAATCAAGAATATTATCCAAGCCGGAGCGGAACGAGTCATTCTCAACTCCCATGCAATAAAAGATTTCGGAATCGTAAAAGAATCAAGTTCTAGATTTGGGTCGTCAACGATCGTCGTCTGCATTGATTACAAAAAAACGTTACTTGGCAAAAAACAGGTATTTGTTGACGGAGGCTCACGAAAGACAGGTTTGACCCCGCTTGAAGCCGCTTTGCTAGCAGAATCGCACGGAGCAGGTGAGGTTATAATTCAAAGCATTGACAGTGATGGAACGATGGCTGGGTTCGATCGAGATACGATCGAGCAGATCAATCGAACGCTGACGATTCCTGTAGTTGCTCTTGGCGGTGCAGGAAATAGTGGCGATTTTGAAAGTCTGTACCAGATTACTCCAGTGAACGCGATTGCGGCGGGAAGTTTCTTCGTCTTTCAAGGTAAGCACCGAGGAGTGCTCATTAGATACCCCGCGCCATCCAGTTATAACTTTTTATCAAAATGAACGAAGCCTCTAGCTATAAAATCTGCAACCGTTGTGTAATGGACACGAATACGGACTGTTTCATATCCTTCGACGACGATGGATATTGCAATCACTGCGAAGATTATCTTTCGAGGACCGAAAAAGCGAATATATCGGCGGACAATGCCGAATTAGCATGGGCACAAATAGTCAAGAATATCCAGCGAAAAGGGAAAGATCGCGAATATGATTGTATCGTGGGCGTCAGCGGTGGTGTCGATAGTTCATACACGGCTCATCTGTGTAAAGTTTGGGGGTTGCGACCACTTTTATTGCACATGGATAATGGCTGGGACACAGAGATTTCAGTAAAGAACATAAAAACTATCGCTGACAAACTAGATTTTGATTACGCAAGTTATGTCTTGGATTGGAATGAGTTTCGTGAGATCCAGCTGGCTTTTCTAAAGTCATCTATCGTTGATTTAGAGATGCCCACTGACATCGCTATCACCGCTTCTATTTATGAAACTGCTGCAAGACACGATATCAACTACATTGTTTCAGGAGGTGATGCATCGGGAGAAGGAATTTTGCCCCTCCAGATGGGTTACCATGTGTATAAAGACATGAAGCTCTATCGCCATATTGTCCGCAAATTTTCCTCTAAACCTCTAGAAACAATCCCTACTGCTGGCCTTTTGAAAGATATTTTTTACAAGTTTATAAAGAACATCCGTACAGTTTATCCGCTCAACTATCTTTCTTATAACAAGGACGAGGCTCGAAACTTTCTGATAAAAACGTATGGGTGGAAAGATTACGGAGGGAAACACCATGAATCGAAAATTACTGCGTTTTGGCAATCATACGCTATGCCCGTTAAATACAAGATGGACTACCGACGAGTGACACTATCATCACAAATATGCGCAGGACAGGTTCAACGGGTAGAAGCCCTGGAAATGCTTAAAGCCAATCCTTACGACGACGCAAAAATCGAGGATGACAAAAAATACATTGCCAAAAAGTACGGCATTTCGCTCGAAGAATTGGAAGGTTTTTTATCGCTTCCGCCTAAAACCTTTTTGGATTTTCCAAACCAAAGGCGCTTAATAGAATTGATTCATAAAAGCTATAATACCCTCTACAAAAGAAAACGAATCTGATAATTTGCACTCACACGGGAAAATGCGGATCGCATCAACACGTCATTGTTAGAATAGAATGCCGAAGACGCTTTATATTTGTTATTTCGGGATGCGGGAGCCTTTGGTTCAGACGCAGGTCTTGCCGTATTTGCGGGAGCTGAGAAAGAGTGAAAACGGGGAAAAGTTTAAAAGTGAAAAGGTTGAAGAGTTAAAAGGTGAAAAAGTCGGGGAAGCGGGGGCTGTTTTTCCGATGGGTGTTTCGCTTTTGACGTTTGAGCCGGCTTGGGGCGAGGGCGACCGGGCGGCGTTTGCGGCGATCCGCGAAGAGCTGGCCCGGGAGGGCATTGAGTGGGAAGGGCTGCCTTATCACAAGCGCTTTTCGGCGCTTGCGACGGCGTGGGATATGCTGCGGGGAACGGTACGAGTTTGGCGGATGAATCGGCGGTCGGAGTTTGATGTTTTGCATTGCCGCGTCCACGTTCCGGCGGTGATGGCGGCAGCGGCGCGGAAGTTGATGGGGCGAAAGCCGAAGATACTTTTCGACATCCGCGGATTTTTTCCCGAGGAGTTTGTTGACGGCGGACTGTGGCCGGAGGACGGCATTCTATTTCGCTCGGCAAAGCGGGTCGAACGCTGGCTGATGAAGGAGTCGGACGGCTTTGTCGTCTTGACGGAAAAGGCCCGCGAGATATTGTTCCCGGAGTCGAAAAATACGGGCTTTGATACCCAAGGGCGGCCGGTCGAGGTCATTCCATGTTGCGTCGATCTTCAGCGGTTTGCTGCCGCAACTCCGGAGTCGCGGGCGGAAATGCGTGCGAAACTCGGGATCGAAGATCGCACAGTGTTAGTCTATGTGGGTTCGTTCGGGGGTTGGTATCTGACGACGGAAACGGCGGATATGTTTGCGGCATTTTTCCAGCGGTATCCTAACGCTTTCGCGTTGATTCTTACGCAGGGGAGGCCGGAGATGATTGAACCGCACCTTCGTGAACGCGGCATTTCGGCCGATGACTATCTGATCACAAAGATACCCGCGAGCGAGATGCCGAGGTATCTAAGTGCCGCCGACCTCGCAGTTTCATTTATCAAGCCGAGCTATTCGAAACAAGCATCGTCGCCAACCAAGAACGCTGAATATCTGGCCTGTGGACTGCCGATAATTGCGAATGCAGGCATCGGCGATGTAGATAAACTAATATTGGAAAATGGCGTCGGAGATTTGCTTACCGAATTCAGCCCCGAGGGATATTCTGAAGCGCTCAGCGCCATAGAGCGGCTCGGCGATGTTGGTGACTTCTGCCGCGAAACCGCGGCGAGGGAATTCGGCCTTGAAAGTGTCGGTGGACGGAAATACCGTTCTATGTACTCGCGGCTACTGAATGTGAATCGATGACGCAAAAGGATCAACGGCCTTGCCCCGCATGCAACTGCTCTGATACTCGCTGTTTCGGGAGCAAGAATAACTTCGATATCTTGGGTTGTCGAGATTGCGGAACGCTGTTCACCGACCGCGTACCGGACGAGACCGAAGCCGAGAACTATGACGATTATTACAGCGAATCAAACCTCAAAGTTCCCGGATTTATAAGGGAGCGGCTAAAGGAAATAATTGGCGGCTTTGAGTCATACCGGAAATGTAATCGATTACTGGATATTGGCTTCGGTGCAGGCACTATGCTTGAGGTAGCTAAAGATATGGGTTGGGAGGTCTACGGCCTTGAGGTCTCTAAACCGGCTGCGGAACAAGCCAGGCAGAGAGGATTCAATGTAGTTCACGGCGACCTTGCCGGCTCCGGGTATGACGAAGGGTATTTTGATGTAATTACGGCGAGCGAGATCTTAGAGCATCTGCCGGCTCCGGAAAGCGATCTCCGCGAAATAGTAAGGATCTTGCGGCCTGGCGGACTGTTTTGGGGAACAACCCCAAGTGCGAAGGCACTTTCATTCAAGATCCTAAAACTGAACTGGAGTGTATTGTCACCGCCTGAGCACATCCAGCTTTATTCATCCAAAGGCGCGCACCTAATGTTGGTCGAGTCCGGTTTTGAGAAAGTGAGCTTCAAGACATATGGCCTGAATCCTTCCGAGATAATGCATCATTTCCGAGCCGCGAACGAAATGGAAGATCAATTCTCGCCAGTAGGTTCAGCGTACGAACTAAATGAAAGCTTAACGAGGTCTCCTATGCGCAAAGCGGTGAAAAAGGCTCTAAACGGAACTCTCAATGTTCTTGGTATAGGCGACTCCTTAAAAATATTCGCCACTAAGCCCCACTCGTAGGCACACGAACACCAAAGGCAGTTTGCGGACTCTTCGGAGAGGGAAATTAGACCTTTGAAGGTAATAGTTATTCGCCATTATGCGGGTTCTTTCCGTTTGTTCATATCCCAATGAGGCGGCGGCAACGCGGTTTCGGGTCGGTCAGTTTGCAGAGCCGCTGCGGAAGCGTGGGATCGAAATCGATGTTCGGCCGTTTCTTGATAGCAAGCAGTTTGAGCAGTTTTATCGAAGCGGGGAGTTCGCGGGGAAAGTTGCGGGAGTCGCCGGTTCTGTATTGAGGCGGTTGAGCGATGTTTTACGCTCTCCTAAGTATGACCTTTTGCTGGTTCAGCGGGAGGCGATGTTCTTTGGCCCTGAGATATTCGAGCGGCTAGCCTTGTGGTTCGGAATCATTCCGCTGGTGCTGGACCTCGATGATGCTACCTACATTCCGTACAAGAGCCCTACTTACGGCGGCATCGGCTCTGCGCTAAAGTTCTTCGGCAAGACCGACCGCTTGATCAAGCGGTCGGCCGTCGTGATATGCGGTAACAGGTTTATTGCAGAGTACGTAGAATCACAAGGCACGAGGGCGGTCGTGATACCTACGGTCGTCGATACATCGATCTTCGCACCTCGTGAGAAGAAGCATGACGTCCCTACACTGGGATGGATCGGAACTCATTCTACGTTTCCGTCTATCGAATCCATCTACCCAGCCCTCGAACGCCTCGCAACAAAACATCGTTTTACGTTAAGACTGGTCGGAACCGGCCGATCAGCGATCTCAATTCCGGGTGTAGAGGTGGATAACTTGCCGTGGTCGCTCGAACGCGAACCGGCGGATTTCGCATGCCTAGACATTGGGCTCTATCCGATAGTTGCAAGCGCGTCGGCAAGTGACGAGTGGCTTAAAGGAAAATCCGGATTCAAGGCGATACAGTATCTGGCGGTGGGTGTGCCATTCGTCATGTCGCCGGTTGGTGTGGGCGCGGAGATTGGCATCAACGAAGAAACCCACTTCAATGCGGAATCGAATGATGACTGGTATAATGCATTAGATTCACTTCTTTCCGATCCTCAGATGAGGACGAGGATGGGCGGGTCGGCCCGAAAACATTCGCTGGAAAACTACACGATCGACAAATGGTCAGCAGTTTTGGCCGATGTATTGTTTTCGGCCATTGACGGTGCGGGTCGCAGATGATCATGGGTTCAGAAAGTATTTTGGTTACCGGCGGGGCGGGGTTTATTGGGTCGCATTTGGTCGATGCGCTGGTTGAGCGTGGGCATCGGGTGCGGATATTGGATTCGCTGGTCGAGCAGGCTCATGGCGGCAAGGTGCCGGAGCATTTGAACAATGAGGCGGAGTTCATTCGGGCCGACATCTGTGACGCGGATGCGGTGGCCAAGGCTTTGGACGGGATCGATGTGGTTTATCACGAAGCTGCCGAGGTTGGGGTTGGTCAGTCGATGTACGAGATCGTCCGGTATGTAAAGGCGAATGACCTGGGCACCGCATACTTGCTTGAGGAAATGATCAAGCGGAAGGACCAGTTCAAAAAGCTGATCGTCGCTTCGTCGATGTCCATTTATGGCGAAGGTGCATATCGCAACTCGGCGACCGGTGAAACGGCGTATCCGCAGCTTCGGTCCGATGAGCAGCGGGCGGCACATGAGTGGGAAATGAAGGACGGCGACGTTGAACTTCACCCGATCGGAACCACGGAAGAAAAGCCTTTGTTTCCGACATCTGTTTATGCTGTATCAAAGCAGAATCAGGAGCAGTATTGTTTGGCAGTTGGCCGGGCTTACAAGATCCCGACGGTTGCATTCAGGTATTTTAACGTTTATGGAACGCGGCAGGCGCTTTCGAATCCGTACACCGGTGTGTGTGCGATATTTTCGTCGCGGCTGATGAACGATCAGGCCCCGATGATCTTTGAAGACGGCGAACAATCGCGGGATTTTGTTCACGTTTCGGATATCGTTCAGGCAAACCTGTTGGCACTTGAGACGGACAAGGCAGATTACCAGGCGTTGAACGTCGGTACCGGCCGGGCGACCTCAGTCAAAGAGATCTCGCAGTTGCTGGCAAAAGGCCTTGGCAAGGACATCGAGCCGCAGATCGTCGGGAAGTATCGAGAGGGCGACATCCGGCATTGCGTTTCGGATATCACGAAGGCTCGTGAGATGCTGGGTTATGAGCCAAAAGTCACGCTCGAGGCCGGTTTGGAGGAGCTGCTTGCATGGGTCTCTGGGCAGGAAGCAGACGACAGGGTCCAGGCCGCAACGGACGAACTGGCGGCACACAGCCTCGTCAAATAACAACGGATCAACACGGATTTTCGCGGATTATTGTTTTTGGTTATTTTATAGGTGTTGGAGCGCGCGTGTCATTGCGAAAATGTGGCCCGGTTAATTTTTGGATGGATCGATGGTTCTTGCGAATGAAAATACTATATTTGGGGAACTCGATGAGGTCTTTTCAGACATCCTGTTTCTCTGATAATTAATAGATCCGTGAGAATCCGTGAAATCCGTTGTTGAATATATATGGCTGAAGAGCTTTTGCATGGTGATCTGACTTACAAGATCATCGGCCTTGGGATGCAGGTTCACCGAACGCTCGGGCATGGATTCCTTGAGAAAGTTTACGAGAACGCGTTGATGGTTCTGTTTCGGCAAAGCGGCATTTTTGCCGAGCAGCAGGTGCCGATAAAGGTGGTGTTCGAGGGGGTCATTGTCGGCGATTATTTTGCAGATATTCTGGTTGATAGGAAAGTGATACTGGAACTAAAGACCTGTGACCGTATCTTGGATATCCATAAGGCACAGGCCCTGAACTATTTGAAAGCAACCGGGATCGATCTGGCGTTGATACTAAATTTTGGCTCCCGAAGCTTCGAGCATCATAGATTGATCAATCGATTGAAGTAGTGAACAACGGATCAACACGGATTTTCACGGATTAATTGTTTGGGCAGATAGCTGTGAGCTTGCGATCGGAATGGTGTTGGGGCAAGAAATTGTGATTTGCTAAACGCGAGCCTAAACACGACATTTTTATAAAAGTAATATAATCCGTGTAAATCTGCGTTAATCTGTTGTTATAAATTCTTATGTACATATTGGGGCTAACAACTCTTGGCGATTCTGCGGCGGCTTTGATCAAGGATGGTAAATTGATCGCGGCGGCCGAAGAGGAGCGTTTTTCGCGAAAGAAGCATCATCTGGGGTTTCCGTATATGGCGATCCAGTTTTGCCTTGACCACGCTGGTATCGAGCTTAAAGACGTTGAGCACGTCGGGCATTATTGGAAGCCGTGGATATTGCGGCACAAGGCGATGCAGGCATTTAGAGCGGGGTTGATCTCGCCGGCTATGTTCAAGGCGCGTGCGGATCGCGGTGTTGCACAAGTCAGCGAGAGCTATCTGGGAATGTTCAAGCATCCAAAGCGGCTTCGCGAACATTTTGGCCCGAGCGATTTCAAGTTCCATTATCTCGAGCATCATCAAACACACGCCGCTTCGGCGTTTTTTGTTTCGCCCTTCGATTCGGCAGCGATACTCACATGGGACGGGACCGGCGAAGATACGACGACGCTTTTTTGTAAGGGCAAAGCGAATAAGATCGAGGTGCTAAAACGCATAAAGCTGCCTCACAGCCTCGGCCAATTCTATTCAGCTGTGACCAACTTCATTGGCTTCGATATGTTTGCTGGTGACGAATGGAAGGTAATGGGCCTGGCCGCCTACGGCGAGCCGAAGCATTACGATTTTTTTCGCGAGAAAGTGCTGACCACCAACGGTAATGGCGATTTCAAATTTAACATCAGGGTGCTTGACCATCACCTTGCAAAGCATTATCAGTTTCCGGACGCAATCATAAAAGAGCTTGGTCCGGCACGCGAACCCGGAGCGGAACTTACCGAGCATCACTGGGACATCGCCTCGTCAGCACAAAAAGCCGTCGAGGAAACGGCCATTTATCTTGCAAAACAGATCAAGGAAATGACCGGCGAAGAGAATCTTTGCATGGCTGGCGGCGTCGCGTTTAACTCCGTGATGAACGGGCGGTTGTTTCATGAGACGCCTTTCAATCGATTTTATGTACAGCCGGCGGCAGGCGATGCGGGATGTTCTCTCGGGGCCGCACTTATGGTCTGGCATCAGAAACTCGGCAATCCGCGCGGGTTTGAGATGGAACACTCCTATTGGGGGCCGGGCTATTCGAACGAAGAATGCCGCACGGCGTTGGATTCGGCAGGACTCGGATACGAGACTCTGGCCGACGAGGACTTGCTTCCCCGAGTCGCAAAGATGATCAGCGACGGTGCAATAATTGGTTGGTTCAACGGCCGCATGGAACTCGGGCCGCGAGCCTTAGGCGCACGAAGCTTTCTTGCCGATCCGCGGCGTGCCGATATGCGCGAGATACTCAACCACAAGGTAAAGCTCCGCGAATGGTTCCGCCCGCTGGCTCCGTCGATGCAAGAGGAACACGGCCGCGAGGTCTTCGGCGTCGAGCATCACGACCCGTTTATGATCACCGTGCTGGAGGTCGCCGAGGAATACAAGGCAAAGATACCGGCGGTAGTTCACGTGGACGGAACGGCACGCCCGCAGATGGTCAGCCGAAAGACAAACCCGCGATACTGGGAGCTGATAAACGAATTTAAAAAGATTACAGGAATCCCGATGCTGCTGAACACTTCGTTCAATGTGCAAGAACCGATAGTCTGCTCGCCGCAGGACGCGATCAACACATTCAACAACTCGAACTTCGATGCTCTCGTGCTTGAGAATAATCTGGTCGTCAGAAGTTAGGGGGCGGTCATGATCAAAGCCGGAAAGCTCGTATTTTTACTGACCTTCTTTGCTTTGGTCGTGCAGAGCCTCCTCTTTTTCTGGGAAACCCCGGATGAGTTGATGGCGATGCCGCTGATCCTCATCCTCGGTGGAGCCGGTGCATTTCTGCTCAGCAAAAACATTCGAGACGAAGACCGTGATTTTCAGATAGATATCTTCCTGTGGGCATTTTCTGTCCGTCTCTGGATGGGAATGATCCTCTACGGCTGGGGACTTTCCGACGTCTTTGGCGATGAGGATTCGTCGGGCTACGTAGGCGGTTGGATAATGGCTCAGTCGTGGTATGAGAACGGCTTTGATGGCTTTGTCACTAGCCTGTCGCAGATACTCTTTGAACGCCAGAATATCGGTCAGGCGTTCATCTGGGCGATACCAACATTTATAGCCGGTGGCGAAAGCCGGATAATTGTCTCTGCGGTAAATAGCTTAGCCGGAGCCCTGCTGGTCATAGTCATCTTTCGTATGACCCGCCGCGTGTTCGACTCGTCAACTGCACGGATCGCTGCCGTACTCGTGACCTTCTGGGCATCGATCATCTTGCTTTCGGCCAGTACAGCGAAAGAAATGCTGGTAATCCTTGGCGAATGGACGATCCTGTACCTCTTGATCCGGGATCTGAAGGGGCTCTCGGTCAAGGATGGACTAGCTTCTATTCCCGCTCTCGTTGCTGTGTTCACGATGCGTTTTTATGCGGTCTATCTGTTGGCCGCGGCTGTTGTGTTCAGGTTTTTGATCTCAAGCAAGCAGAACCTCCTTAGAAACGCGGTTTTCGGTACCGTCTTAGTGGGCTCGTTAATGATCTTCCTCGGGGCGGGCGGTGCTATAACGCGAGACTTTGAACGCATCGAACGGCTTAATACGCAGGTTGATGCGTGGCGTGAGGGAGTCGCCGATACAACGGGGTCGGGCGTGGAGATCTATTCTCAATACGAATCCACCACGGTTGCGATCCCGGTTGCGACTATCTATTTTTTCTTTGCACCATTCCCGTGGGAAGCTTTTAGTGGCACGGCAAGAAATGCTTTTGGGGCGGTTGAGAATATCTTCATCATCGCCATCTTGATAATTGGCTTTCCGGCCCTCAAGATATTTTTTAAAGACAAGTTTGTCGATCTGGCTCCGGTCTTTGCTTTCTGCGCTCTTTATGCGGGGATGCAGATCTGGGGCCTTTCGAACGTGGGTTTAGCATGGCGGCATAAGCAAACGGTAATGCCACTTTTCTTTATGCTGGTAGCGGTCGGCATCACCCAGCGAAAGGTCGGATGGCAATTGCTTACCGGTCAGAACCGAAAGCAGAGAGATAGCTTTAACGTAATACGGGTAAATTGATCTTGTGTGCGGAATTGTAGGAATAGTTAACAACGGCGGCCGCGAGGCAAGCCGCGAAGTCCTTGAGAGGATGAACCGGGCGATCCTGCATCGCGGGCCGGACGATGACGGCTTTTATCTTAACGGTGCCGTAGGCCTCGCTATGCGTCGGCTTTCGATCATCGACCTCGCGAGCGGCAAACAGCCGATCCACAATGCCGATAAGTCCAAATGGATAGTCTTCAACGGCGAGATCTATAATTACCAACAGCTTCGCAAGGACCTGGAGGCTCGCGGTCATAAGTTTTATACAAATTCTGATACTGAGGCGATCGTCCATCTTTATGATGAATACGGTGCCGGATGCCTGGAGCATCTGCGGGGCATGTTCGCATTCGCGGTCTGGGATGAGCGGCAGCAGGAGCTTTTTGTCGTCCGCGACCGAGTCGGTAAAAAGCCGCTGTTATATTCGCACCAGCCAAACGGTGATCTGATCTTTGGCTCGGAGTTCCGTGCCCTGCTTGAGCATCCGGCAATCTCGCGTGAGGTCGACAACGAAGCGATCGATGCGTATATTTCGTTCCTCTGCGTGCCAGCACCCCTTACGGCTTTCAAGCAGATCCGCAAGCTCGAACCTGGGCATTGGCTGAAATGGAAAGCGGGCAGAATTGAGACACAGCGATATTGGCTGCCTGATTTTTCGAAGAAGATAAAGATCACCGAGGAAGAGGCGATCGTCGAAACGACGCGGATCCTTCGCGAATCGACGAAGCTCCGGATGATATCGGAGGTGCCGCTTGGTGCCTTTCTTTCGGGCGGTGTCGATTCGTCGACGATCGTTGCGTTAATGGCTCAGGAAAGCTCGCAGCCGGTCAAGACTTTCTCGATAGGATTTGAGGAGCAGGATTTCAGCGAACTGAAATACGCCAAACGCGTCGCCGAACACGTCGGAGCCGAATACAACGAATTCATCGTCCGGCCGAACGCCCTCGAGGTTTTGCCGACCTTGGTCGAACATTATGGCGAGCCATATGCGGATTCGTCTGCGATCCCGACATATTACGTAGCAAAAGAGACTCGGAAGCACGTGACGGTCGCTCTCAACGGCGATGGTGGGGACGAGAGTTTTGCGGGGTATGAACGGTATGCCGCAATGAAGGCGTCAGCTATTTATCAGAAGATTCCAGGCGTGTTGCGTCATTCGCTCGTGGATCTTCCGCTAAAGGGCATTCCCGCGATCGGCAAAAGAAAGAAACAGGTGAATCGATGGAGACAATTTTCGAAGGCCGCAGATCTTCCGGTTCAGGAGAGATACCTTAAATGGGTATCCACATTTGACAGGGCCGCTAAGCGTACACTTTATACCGACAGATTCGCTGTCGAACTTGGTTATGCAGACGCATTTCATACTTTGGAAAAATGGTTTCTGTCCTCTAAAGGTACGGGTCCGCTGGACACCTTGTTGCGAGCAGATCAGGCTACTTACTTACCGAACGATCTGCTCGTGAAGGTCGATATTGCAGCGATGGCAAACTCTCTCGAAGGTCGGTCGCCGTTTCTGGATCACCATCTGATCGAATTTGCTGCTTCGCTTTCTGAAGAATTGAAAATGAAGGGGTTCGAGGCCAAGTCGCTGCTCAAGAAAGTCGCCGCGAGGTTAGTCCCAAAGGAGGTCGTCTACAGGCCGAAAATGGGCTTTGGTGTACCTATCGGCCACTGGTTTCGTGGTGAAATGAAACCGTTTCTCTTTGAGGTCCTTCTGTCTGAACGATCGTTACGCCGAGGTATTATTCGACCAGAGGCTATCAAAAAGTATGTAGACGAGCATATCGAAATGAAAGCGGACCATTCATTTCGGCTATGGACATTACTGATGTTAGAGCTGTGGTTTCAGCGTTTTATCGACTAGATGACAGACCAGAAACATGACGTTGGAGGGTACTTCAACCGGATTGCAAAAAGCTATACGAAGAAATATTCGGGTGATGATGCCTTTTTGCATTATTTTTTTAATGAGCGTCTTGCTGAAGCAACGCGTGGAATTGATATCAAAGGTAAGAAGATCCTGGATATCGGTGCGGGCACGGGAAATTTGTACGATCATCTACTTCTGATCGATCGGGATATTGATTACTATGCTGTCGATATAGCGGAAGACATGTTGTTGCAAAGCAACATTCCGAGCGATCGGCGATTTGTCGGTCAGGTCGATGAACTAGAGCTGCCTGCAACGGACTTTGATCTAGTCTATTTGCTTGGAGTAACCACCTACTTCGATGATGCGAGATTTTTAGAGATCCTGGATTGGATCGTCGATAACCTTGCCATTGACGGAAAGGCGGCCATCACTTTCACCAACAAGAGTTCAGGTGACTGGAGGTCACGCAAAATGCTCAAGACGGTCGCAAAACGGATTCTTCCGAAACGCTACGTTCTCGCCCAGAGCTTTGAGATATTTCCACGCAGCATTCGAGAGGTTAAAGAAATGACCGGGCCAGCGTTCGAGATCGAAGACATTCGCTGGTTGAACCACACGGTGTTTCCGTTGAATCAATTGTTGAAACGGCCGTCGGTCAGTATGGCACGGCGTATCCACAAAATGCGTCGAGATGGGGTCATGAAACTATTAAGTTCTGATTTTCTGGTGGTTCTCCGAAAACGGTGATTTATGAAAGGTGTAATTCTTGCGGGTGGGTTGGGTTCGCGGTTGTTTCCGCTCACTAAGATAACAAATAAGCATTTGCTGCCGGTCTATGACCAGCCGATGATCTATTATCCGATCAGGACGCTGATAAATGCCGGAATCGACGACATTATGATCGTCACGGGCGGGAACGCGGCGGGCGATTTTTTAAAGTTGCTCGGCAATGGAAAAGATTTTGGGCTGAAGCACGTCAATTACACATATCAGGAAGGCGAAGGCGGGATCGCCGATGCACTCTCGTTGGTCGAACACTTTGCCGATGATGACCCGATCTGCGTTGTGCTCGGCGACAACATCATCGAAAAGAATATCCGCGCGGCCGCCGATTCATATCGCGAACAGGGCAAAGGCGCGAAGATCTTGCTGAAAGAGGTGCATGACCCGCAGCGGTTCGGTGTTCCGGAGCTGGATGGCGAAAAGGTTCTGCAGATCGAAGAAAAGCCGAGCGAGCCAAAATCGAACTTTGCGGTGATCGGCGTTTATTTTTACGACAACACTGTATTTGACGTCATCAAAAAGCTCAATCCTTCGGACCGCGGCGAATTGGAGATCACGGACGTGAACAACCACTACATCGATCGAGGCGAGATGACATGGAATGAGCTAGACGGGTGGTGGACCGATGCCGGAACATTCGAGAGCCTGCTTCGGGCGTCGAACATGGTCGCCGAGTCCGGTGCAAACAATGTCGAGGCAGCTAAAGGAAATTGAGAACATTATGATGCAGGAAAGCCTCAGTAAGGATTCGGGATTCATTCTTGGCGAGATTCGTGATGTCGTCGTTTGTCCGCTAAAGAAATTCTATGACGATCGCGGTTGGCTGGCTGAGCTTTTCCGGCATGATGAGCTTGTCGAAGAGTTTCATCCGGTGATGTCGTATATCTCGTTCACCAAACCGGGCATTCAACGCGGGCCGCATGAGCACGTCGACCAGGCGGATCTTTTCTGTTTTATCGGCCCATCGACCTTCAATATGCGGATGTGGGACAATCGGCCAGACTCGCCGACGTTTAACCACATGATGTCGTTCGACGCGGGTGTGGACGAGCCTTTGGCCGTGGTCGTTCCGAACGGCGTAGTTCATGGTTACAAGAACATCGGGGAAATCGACGGAATGGTGATAAACTGCCCGAACCAGCTCTATATGGGCAAAGGAAAACGCGAACCGATCGATGAGATCCGACACGAAGACGACCCCGATACGCCGTTTCGAATGGAATAAAATTCGGCGGCCGACATCGGCCACCCCGCACGGCCGAATGGTCTGTCGCCGCGATTAAAAGCCGTGACAGGCCTGTCCGCCGCCGAACCTCTCTCGATGAAAATTCTCAGGATAATTGCGCGACTGAACGTCGGCGGCCCGGCAAGGCACGTCGTGTGGCTGACGCGCGCGCTGAACGACGGGCAATACGAATCGCGACTCGTTTCCGGCACAGTTCCCCCGGAAGAGGAAGACATGAGTTTTTTCGCGGCGGCGAACGGTGTCGAGCCGATGTATATAAAAGAGATGAGCCGCGAGCTCTCGCTGAAGGATGCGATTTCGCTGGTAAAGGTTCTCGGCGTCTTGCGCCGGTTTCGCCCCGATGTTGTTCACACCCACACGGCAAAGGCGGGAACCGTTGGACGAATGGCCGCATTCATCTACAAATGGTTTACGCCGCGAACTTTGATCGGTAGGCCGAGACGCGTCATGGTCTATCATACTTTTCACGGCCATGTCTTTCACAGCTATTACGGTAGGCGGAAGACACGGCTGTTCGTTCTGATAGAGAAAGTGCTTGCCCGTTTTGCGACGGATAAGATCATTGTCATCTCCCGACAGCAACTTCGCGAGATAAATGAAACCTTCGGTATCGGCAAACCGGATCAGTTTGAGATCGTTCCGTTGGGGATCGACTTGGAGGCATTCAAGGGTGGAGAGAATTTGCGCGCGCAGTGTCGTGACGAGATCAGTGTCGCGGCGGAAACAATAGTTGTTGGCCTTATTGGACGATTGACCGAGATCAAGAATGTGTCTATGTTTCTTGAAGCAGCGGCGTTGTACTCAAAAGAGCCGAACGTGCCCGAGGCAAAGTTTGTTGTTATTGGCGATGGCAGCATGCGTGCAAAACTTGAACAGGAATCAATCGAACGCGGAATTGCTCGCGATGTGGTCTTCGCCGGCAATCGCACGACTGTCGCGGCGCTGTATCCCGGGCTGGACATCGTTGCCCTGACATCTCTAAACGAGGGCACGCCGCTTTCCTTGATCGAGGCAATGGCGGCTGAGCGTCCCGTCATTTCGACGATCGTAGGCGGCGTTCCCGATCTGCTGGGTTCAACGGAACGTCACGAAGATGGTTTCCAGATCCGAGAGCGTGGCATCGGGGTCAACTCAGGTGATGCCGAGGCTTTTGCCAGAGGCTTGATCTATTTGGCTAAAAATGAAAAATTACGACGAGGCCTAGCCGAGAACGGCAAGAAGTTCGTTCATCAAAATTATTCGATCGATCGGTTGGTAAGAGACATAACTAATCTATATAAACATGAGGCCGATGAACAGCGTGTCAGAGAATAGGCGTTAACGCCTTCTATGCAAGTCTTTGGAGTAAATCCAATAGCCGTCGTTCTGATCAGCATTGCCGTTTCCGCTTTGCTGACGGTCGTCGTGCGTTCGTTGGCTCACCGCATCGGCCACGTTGCGAAACCGAAATCCGACCGCTGGCATAAACGTCCGACGGCATTGCTTGGCGGAGCAGCGATCTTCGCGGCGGTCGTGGTGATGAGCCTGCTATTCGTGGACCTCAATCGGGAAGCTGTCGTTATTCTTGCGGCGAGTGCGTTACTTTTCGTTGTGGGGTTGGTGGACGACCTGCTCAATATACGGCCTTACCAAAAGCTCATCGGTCAGCTTATCGGCGCTACTGCGATCATCAGTTTCGGGATGCGGCTGCCGCTTACGGGGTATGAACTCGTTGATATCTGGATCACAGTTTTTTGGCTAGTCGGCATTACGAATGCCATAAACTTGCTCGATAATATGGACGGGCTTGCGGCGGGTATAGCAACGATCGCTGCGGCTTCGCTGGCGGCGGGGCTCTATATGAACGGCCAAACTGCGGAAGCGGTTCTGGTATCGATCTTTATTGGGGCCCTCGTTGGTTTTCTGATCTTCAATTTCAATCCGGCGTCGATATTCATGGGCGACTGCGGATCGATGTTCGTCGGATTTTTCCTCGCCAGTTCGGTTTTGCTTAGCGATACCGGCGGAAGGTCGCGCGGGATCTTCTCGATCCTCGCGGTACCGGTTCTGATCCTCTTTGTCCCGATCTTTGACACGACCTTTGTTACATTGATCAGAAAGCTGTGGGGGCGCAAGGCGTCGCAAGGCGGTCGCGACCATACGTCCCATCGGCTCGTGGCACTCGGACTTTCAGAACGCTTGGCGGTTCTGATGATATATGCGTTCGCTCTTGCTGCCGGAGCTCTCTCGCTTTTGGTAAGTCGGCTTGAAACTACACAGAGCTTGGCGGTCATCGCAACATTCACGATCGTTCTCGCGATCGCGGGCGTTTACCTATCTAAGGTAAGGGTTTATGACGAGCGGCAAGAGGACCTGGCGAGTCAGAATAACGCCGTTTTTGCGTTTCTCGTCGATGTATCTTATAAGCGACGTATTTTCGAAGTTTTTCTCGATGCGATGCTGATCACGCTCTCGTATTATGCGGCTTACGTGATGCTGTTCGGAGCCTTCGAATCCAGCGGCAATTGGGATCTGTTCATCAAGACATTGCCGCTGCTTGTTGTTCTGAAGCTTTTCGCGTTTCTCTCGGCGGGCGTCTATCGCGGTCTCTGGCGATATACAAGTATCGGCGACATCATCACGTTCGGAAAAGGCGCGATCTTGGGCACAGTGCTGAGCGTGGTCGCCGTGCTGGTACTATATCGATTTGAAAATTTTTCACGGGCAGTTTTTGTGCTCGACGGCATAATTCTCTTGTTCGCATTGGTCGGAAGCCGAATGGCGTTTCGGCTCATTCGCGAAGTGCTGCCTATGCCTAACGCGACCGTCGGACGACGGACACTGATCTACGGTGCGGGCGACGGCGGCGAGATGGTGCTTCGCGAGATACGCAACAATGCAAATATCAACCTGCTGCCCGTTGCGTTTATCGATGACGACCGGATGAAACGCGATAAGCTGATAAATGGGCTGAAGGTCTATGAGGGCAACGGCACGCTCGAAACGATCTGTCGCGAGAATGATATAGAGGAAATACTGATCTCGTTCCGCGATGCGAGTCCCGTAAAACTCGCTGAGATCAGGGAGTTATGCCGTGACCTCAATGTCGGGTTAAAGAAAGCCGAGCTGAAGATCGAATCAATGGATTTCGACATTTAGGGCCGTTTCACCGTAAATATTTGTGGAAAAAGGGCACATACCGATACAGACAAGTTTTGCACGCATTGCAGCCGTCATCGCGGGTTTGATCTGTGTCGTCACCGCGGGCGTTGCTGTCACTTGGTCTTTTGCCGGAGCGATCGCGACTCAGACCGATCTGGTCGAGGGTGCCGAGTTTGCCGTAGGCCTTTCGCCAAACGATCCGCAGACCCACTTTGCATTAGCTGTCTTGGCAGATCAGTCGTTCGACCCAACGGACGCGGGGCGTTCGGTCGACCACTTTCAGCGGGCGGCTGCTCTTTCGCCCTACAACTATCTCATCTGGATTGAACTCGGCCGCGCGTTCGAGCGTGCCGGCGATGCACCGCGAGCTGAGGCCGCACTTCGGCGGACTTTGGCGCTTGCGCCGAACTATTCGATCGTTCAGTGGACGCTGGGCAATTTTCTGATTCGGCAGGGACGGCTCGACGAAGGTTTCGCCGAATTGCGAAAGGCCGCGGCTGGCGATACGAAATACGCCGGGCCCGCAGTAGATCTGGCGTCCCAGCTGTTTGGCGGAGACCTCGCCCAGATCCGGTCCGCGCTTGGCGATTCGCCTGAAGTGAATGCAACGCTCGCCGTCACATTGGCTAAACAGGGCAAATTTGAAGATGCGATGTCTGTTTGGCGCTCAATGAAAATTGATGGGCCGAACGAAACTCTCACGGTCGCCGGGCGGCAATTGATAGACCTGATGGCTGCCGCCAAGAGGTTTCGCTACACCGCCGAGATCATAGTTGCTGTCCGTCCGGAAGGCATGATCGTACCGGCGATCGGGTCGGTCATCAATGGCGGGTTCGAAGATGAGATCGCCTTGACCGAAGCCGGGCAGTTCGGATGGAGATTAGGCACAGGAACGTCTCCGCTGATTGGGCAGACACCGAGTCAGGTCAGGTCAGGCCAATATAGCCTGCTGCTGGCCTATCGCGGAGCTAGTGGCAGCGGCGTAACTCGAACGCTACAGCAATCGATTCCTGTCGAACCGGGAAGCAAGTACAGCCTTTCGTTGGCGTACCGGACAGAACTGAAAACGTCTGCGCAGCTTGTTTGGACGGTCACTTCGGCCTCCGACAATTCGCCGATCGCTGCCACCCCAGGACTACTTGAGCGGTCCGATTGGACGACGGTGTCAGTTGAATTCACAGTTCCGACAACTGACGATGGAATAATTATTTCTCTCGGCCAAACCGAATGCAAAGGCGGTAATTGCGCCATCAATGGTGAGGTTTGGTTCGACGATGTCGTCCTGACCGCCCGATAAGAATGGAGAACGGGAAAATAGCTAATAGCCCTAATCGAGAAAACGGTGCCATGCCGTCTGACTCGCGTTTTAGCACGTTCATTTTCATAATTTTGCTATTTATTCCGCTTGCCTCGACGGTGGCATACGGTGCGGTCGATCCGCAGGCGATCGGCATTTTGGCAGTCCTTTCCGCGGTCATCTGCGTCCTGTGGATCGCTGTGTCTGTCAGCGATCACAGAGTCGTTTACAGCACGAATTTCTTGCAGGTTTGTCTGGCCGGATTGATCGCAATCGGGTTGGTGCAATTGCTTCCGCTTGGCGATGCCGGGATCCCGACGGGGATCCTAGATCATTCCGCTTCGTCGGCTCTCTCGGTCGATCCATTTGCGACACGACAGTTTGTTGTCCGCCTGGCCATTTGCCTTGTATTTTTCTCGTCGTTCCTCGTTTTTGTCCGAAGCCGTGATCGGGTTCGGCGAGTCGTCTTTATATTGATCTCGTTCGGGACGCTGATGGCATTCTTTGGGATCATCCAACGGCTTGCTCAACCGGAGGCGATATACGGGCTGCGTCCCACGCCGCAGGCGATCCCGTTCGGGTCTTACGTCAACCAACACCACTTCGCGTCGTTGATGGTGATGATCTCGGGACTTGCGATATCAGTTCTCGTCGGTTCGGCGGTGAAACGCGACAAGAAACCGCTGCTATATTTTGCGGTCGTTATGATGGGGCTGGCTATCGTGTTTACCAGTTCGCGCGGCGGTATGCTTAGTTATTTGGGTGTGATCGGATTTACCCTGATCGCCAGTTTTGTATTTCTTCGCCGCACGCCGGAGACTATGTCCGGTGACGAACGGGTCGGCTCCCGGCGTCTATTTGCGACACTCGCTGGCGGGGCGGCATTGCTGATAGTTGGCTTGGGCCTGATCATCTTTTTAGGTGCCGGGGACGGATTCTTGCGGGGCATCGGGCTGTCTGATACGAGCGGCGACGTGACCAGCGGCCGCAGCCATTTCTGGTGGGTAGCGGGTCAGATCTTCCTTGCCAATCCGGTGATCGGTACCGGACTGGATACCTTCGGCGTGGCGTTTACCGAATTTGATACGCGAAGCGGAATGTTTCGCGTCGAACAAGCTCATAATGATTACCTTCAGGCACTTACGGACGCAGGGATCATTGGATTCCTTGTCGTGGTCTCATTTGTCGTGCTGCTTTTCCGCCCGTCGATAGGTTTGATAGTGAGAGCCGAGGACAAATTTTCGCGGGCAGTATTGACGGGGGCTTTGGCAGGCTGCTTTGGGGTGGTGATCCACAGCTTTTTCGATTTTCCGCTGAGAACGACTTCGAACGGGTTCGTCTTTTTAATGCTCGCAGCACTCGCGACAACGGCGATACCTGCGGCTGATCGCTCAAAGGAGCGTTCCGAACAACGTTAGCGGACGATGACTGTGATCGCTTTTTGTCCGCAAGGAGCCACAAGCTCGACCCGAAACTCACCCTTACGAGGGCTCAATGACTTCACAACATAAAATGCGCGGCCAGCGACGCCGGCGATCTGCGGCTCGAGGCGAATTTCGACGTCATCCGGGCTCTCAGACCTTGCATTTATCGATGTGACATCGCCGTCGGTACCAACTATCAATCCCACACTTCCGCCATTGTTCACTATTGAGACCTTGTCCTGGCTCGCCTCTATCGTACACGGAGCGACGGGCACGGGTGCCGCGGGCTCCTCGCCTTTTGGTTCTGCAACGGCTCGATCTTCGATCGGCGGTTCCGCTATCGGTTCGGTCTTTTCTTTTGGTGTTTCACCTTTTTCCACCGTTGGGACGGCATCGGATCGTTCCGCATCTACGCGACGCGGACGACTTGAAGGGATCGGGATAATGATCGGCTCAAAGATCGATTTCGACGGCGTGGGTTTTGCGACAATTGATTTCTGGTCGGGGTCTGACGATTTAGCATCGTCGCCCGTCGTCGGCTTAACTTCACTAACCGACGGATCTACTGGCTCGGCGACCTTCTCAGGCGATGCGGTCGCTACCGGCGTTGGAGCGGTGGGATCGGGGACAGCAACTTCACTGACGGGTTGCTTTGCTTCCGGTTCTGGCACGGCGTTCGGCGGAGTTGCAGTTTCGGCTACCGGCAGTTGCTTGACCGATTCGACGCCTTTTGTCTCCGACGCGTCCGGCGGCTGCATTTTCAGCGTATCGGTTGCGGGGACATCGGGCTGAGCAACAGGTTCTGCCGATCTCTCAGATTCCTTTACCGCTTCGGGTTGCGTAACAGCGACGGCGGGCAACGGATTCGGTCCGATCTTATCCTCGAGTCCTTCGGTACCATTGTTGACCCGGCTATAGATCGACGAGATAACGGCGTACTTCACGATGTCCGGATTTGCCTTGTCATAGCCCTGAATGTAGTTCCCCAATGCTTCTTCGTCCTTTCCTTCGGCCGTAAGTACGTCGCCAAGCCGCCATTTCGCCGAACGCCACCATGCGCTGTCGACCGGCAGGACACTGATCGATCTCCGTAACCGGATACCCGCGTCTTCGTGCCGGGACTGCTGAAGGTATGCCCACCCCGCGAGTTCCTCGATCCGGCCACGAGCGATCGCTGAAAGCGTCTGCCGTGGGATCTCCGGGATCGGCAGATACTCATTTCTAAGAAAGGCGATCGTGCGGCCATTGTAAACTTCACTTGCGAATACGGCGGATGAAGCCTGTTTTGGTTTTAGCCCCGCGTCGGCATTCGGTATGGCCGCCTGAACTAGCTCCAAGGCCAGAGCCGGATCTATACGTTTCGCAAGAACCTCAGATGCGCTATATATCTGCCGATGAAACTTCATATCATCGTTGCCGGCATTAAAGTTCTGCGCCGCTTCGGCGACCTTGGCGCGGTCAGGTTCGGGGGTTTCGAGCCTAGTCGTAAACTCCAGCAAAGCAGCCAGCCTGGCGGAAGCGTCGCGATCCTCGGCCGCTTTAGAGGCAAAAAAGCTCGCCTGCCTCTCAGCCGCAAGCAGTTCATCAAACGTCTTTGCTGAGCGTCCGATCCGTCGTCCAAGTTTGGTTTTGATGGCCCCGTTCTCGACCGTGAAACTCTTACGGATCTCTTCGGCCGCTTCGCGATATAGCCCCGCGGTAAGCCGGGTGATTGCAATTTCAAACTCCAGGGTGGGGAAGTTGCCAAACTGCCGAGCGGCAGCCAGCGTTTTGTCCGCGTCCATAGGTTTGCCCTGAAGCAACTGACCGCGAGCCATAGCAATATGGGCCCATATGAACCGCGGTTCGATCCGCAGTGCCTGATCCGCAAGATCGACGGCCCCATCACCGTTTCCATTCGCGGCATGCCAATATGCCACACCTGCCAAAAGAGTCACATTTGCCGGGCTCTCAGCGATAGCTTGGTCAAGGGCAGTTTCTGCTTCGTCACGCCGTCCGCTTTCGAAAAGCGACATTACCAGTCCGGTCAGTGCCGGCATACTCTTAGTTTCGACAGTCCGAATTTCGCGATAAAGTGCCGCCGCCTCGGCAGGTTTTCCCTGGGCACGCAGCATATTGGCGAGATCTAGTTTGGTGGTGATGTTTGCGGGTTCTAATTCCAAGGCTCTTGCATAAGAAGTCGCCGCTCCATCGATGTCAAAATTAAGCCGTTGGGCAAGCCCGAGTGTTTGAAATACTTGAGCCGAATCCGGTGCGAGTTCGGCTGCGGCCTGCGCAAGGCGCTCGGCATTCTCACCGCTTTCGACGTTCAGATAAAATGCAGCGAGGCCAATAAGCCTTTTTGGGTCAGCGTTTGCAAATGGCTCAATGGCGGTCGCAATTTCGATCGCTTCAGTCGGTCCACCGCGTAGAAAGAGGTTGCCCGGCAAGCGAATGATGGTCTCAGCGAAAACCTCATCGCTGATCGGATGAGGAGCTTCGGCGAGAGCCAATTTGTAAAAAGCTGTTGCCCCGGGAATGTCACCGCTGATAAGTTTCTCGTCCGCTATCGCAACGCGAGCAAGTAAGAGCGCTGCTTTTGCTTCGTTCTGTCGCTCGGAATCCGGATATTCGCGGACAAAACGCATGAGAGCTTCTGACCGCAGTTCGGCTGTAACGGTAGCGATCGCCGATTCAAAATCGGTTTTATGCTTATCTTCCGGAGTCGGCGTCGGCCGCCCCGACGTCGCCGCCGTTCGGGTTGTTGCCCCGCGACCCGCCGATTGCCCTTCGGAAGCAAATGACAAGGTCAACATGATTATTATAAGACTTAGGATCTTCATATAAACACTGGCCTTCGCGTCCGGGGTGAGTCGCGGGCATTTCCTTTGATCAATTGAGAATAATAACACGTAATTGCGTTGCACCGCGTTTCGGGATTATGCTCGAACAATGAACGATCACGAACGCGAATGGTCGCAAATGATCTCTGCGGCAATAATGAACGCCAAGAATACGGGCCGATCGGACATTGCCGATTATCTGACCCTTCGGGCTGCCAACGACACGATCCGGATCGCAGGTATTCAATGGTTGTTCGAAAACCTGATCGGCATTGCCGCTGAGGCCAATCGCATTAACGCTGCGGTCACCACCGAACGTGTCGATCCGCATAGTTTTGACCTTCGCGGAGCGCGATTGACCGGCTCGTTGCTTCAAATTCGCCTTGGTGTAAGATGTTTGACCGTCGAAGCAGGTTGGACGCGGTCTCCGGCCGACGGATTTATGCGCGGCGGGGCACTCGCGGCAGCGAAATTGACCCATTTCGGGATTCCGCGATCAAATGTGGAATTACTGCTGATAAAAGGCGACGAAGCTCCGCATTGGCGACAAGTTGCAGACGGGAAAGCGGCGCTGGATTTCGAGCTTGACGGCCTTGCCCGGCACTTCGCAATATTCGTTGGCGGATAGGAGCGGGAACGACAGGCTTTATCTTTGTCCCGATAAGTAATAGAATCTATATTCGTAACGTTTTTATTGCAGGAGACCCATACATAGTGAGAGCAGAGTTAGAGAAATTAATAGATCTTCAGATCACAGATACAAATATTCGACGATTGAAACAGATAATCGACACTTCGGAAGAAAAGCGTGCTGAAATTGAACAAGAGTTCGAACAGCACGCTTTTGCTATCCGCGAGCTGCAAACTCGACGAGAAGGCTATCAGACTGAAAAACTGGAACTTGAGAATCAAATAGAGGACAACAAAACGTACCTCGAGCGGGCCGAACGCAACCTGAAGCACTCACAGAATCAGAAAGAATATGAGACTGCGATGCGTGAGACAGATGCCCTTCAGAAACAAATCTCAGCTTTTGAGACCCAGATCGTGGAGAAAATGACGGCGGTTGAGGAACTTGATACGGATCTCGAATCACGCTCGGAGGAGATAAATTCATTGGACGCTAAGCGTGAAGAGGCGTTGGCCGAGTTTGAGAAAGAGGTAAAGACGGCAAAGACCCAGTTGACGTCAGAAGAAAAGAAGCGGGCGGTCGTCTTCGACACGCTCCCGGCTCAGCTGGCATCGGTGTACAACCGGCTGGCACAGCGTAGCCGCGACGGGATCGCCGTTGCCGAGGTCGTTAACAGCTCATGTTCGGCTTGCTTTATGTCGCTGCGGCCGCAGATGCAGCTCGAGGTCAAGCGGATGAATTCGATCGTTACCTGCGAGAGCTGTACACGAATTCTTTATATCGCAAATGCGGAGGCTGAAGCGGCCGCAAGTTAGCAGAAAAACTGTTATTTACGTTTTAGAGGCCGGCGTCGAAGCCGGTCTTTTATTTTGTCCAGTCATCGGCGATATGAACTTCGGCCTCGATCGGGACGCCACTGACATATTCGCGTCCGGCGCCGAGCATTGCCTCACGCAAACGGATGGCGGTCTCGTCCGCTTCGTCGGCGCTACATTCGACCACGATCTCGTCGTGAACGATGTTCACGAGCCGACCGGATGTTCTGCGGAGCGAATCGTGAAGCAGGCGCAATGCGCGTTTAAGAATATCGGCGGATGTTCCCTGGATAGGCATATTCACGCCATACCGTTTTGCTGACGCGATAGCCTGGCGGTCGTTCTCGTCGAAGCGGAGCCGTACCATTCGGTCGGAAGCTGTTCGGGCGACACGTTCGGTTATTACCCGGGCCGCCGATTCGCGAAGGTACGAATCCAGCGAACTATAGGTCGAAAAGTATTTTCGGAGCGTATTCTCGGCATCGGTCTGGCTGATACCGGTCATCGATGCAAAACGCGATGCGCCGATGCCGTAAACGACGCCGAAATTTAGGCGTTTAGCGAACGAGCGTTGTTCTGCGCTAACATTCGCGGCATCCACATTAAATACCTGCGAAGCTGTTGCCGAATGAAAATCGCGGCCCGATTCGAACGCTTCGATGAAAGCCTTATCGCCGGAAAAAGCGGCGAGGATCCGAAGTTCGATCTGCGAATAATCCGCGATCACAAGTTTATTGCCGTCAGCTGCACGAAAGCATCGCCGGTATGCCGTTTCGTGCGGTATCTGCTGCAGGTTCGGATTTGAGCAAGAAAATCGGCCCGTGGGAGCACCGATCTGGCGAAAATTCGCATGGATCCGGCCGGTTTTGGGCTCGATAAATTCGAGGATGTTTTCGCCAAAGCTAGTGATCATTTTTTGGGCCGCGCGATATTCTAGAAGCTTTGCGATGACCGGGTAATCTTTTGCCAACGGCTGAAGCTGCCACGCACGGGTCGTTTCCGGGATCGGGATGCCGAGATTCCGGAGGGCGTCGCTTACTTGATTCTGCGAATCTAGATTGATCTCCGTTCGGCCAAACAGTGACGCTTGGGCCACGCCCGCTGAAAGCAATTCCTGCAGTTCATTGGCCGCCAAAGCCTGATCCGCCTTAATTTTTTCAAGCTGAGTACGCCATCGGTCGATGTCGAGGAGAAGGCCGTTGAGTTCCATCTCGGCGATAGGCATGACACAGCGGAATTCCAGCTCCGCTGTTTTTTCAAGGTTATCGTCACGCAGCCGCTCAGCGATCTGAGCCTGGAGGGGCAATAAGATCGCGGCATCGCGGGCGGCATATTCAAGCTGCGTTTGTGAAAGTTCGGCAGCGCCCCAATCGCTGACCTGCTGTGACTTATCTAGTTCGGTCCCGATAAAATATTGGGCCGCATCCGCAAGCGAATGTCGGCGGTCGGTATCACCTGCGGCCAGCAATTGACTCGCAAGATATGTGTCGAAGACGCCGCCAAGCTCGCAACCAAGATGATGACGGACCCATTTAGCATCAAATTTTGCGTTGTGAGCGATCTTGACCGGAGTCTCGGCGGCGATCAATTTAAATAGCGGGGCGAGATCCGGATTGGCCAAAAGCCCGCCGCTGGCGTCAAATGCACGGAGGTCGATTATGTAAGAGGCTTTGCCTGTGCTGAACTGGACCAATCGCAATTCGCCGCGATATGGGTCTAGGTCGGTCGTTTCCGTATCAAAGCCGAGAAATCGTTCCGAAGCAAGTTCGTCAACTGCCTTGCGGAGCCCCTCGGGGTCTCGGATTAGTTGAAAATAGATATCCATAAATTTGGCCGCGTGGAACAATTGTATCCACAGCGACAGGCAATTCAAATCGGACGGCAAGAAACTGATGAATGCGATTTACGATTGGCCGAAATATCGTTTATACTTTTCTAGAGTTTGCGTCTAAGGGTTTTTGAACAGCCTGGGAACGGAGCAAACATTTTAGATTTTCTTGGCGAAATGCCAATTGACAGACTTATTGGGGTCGAGCACGATCCGGCGAATGGCATCAGGATTAGTGCTCCCTATGGCAACGCGAAATGGTTCGAAGTTGCCAGTTAGAGATTCCTGCGTGAAAAATTTCATCTCCGTTTTTTCGGGGCCTTTGTCCGGAACCTACACCGAAGTTCGAAATCTTACGCTTCATCGGAAAGCGGCTATCCAGCCGTTCCCAACCAGTCACCTGTCCTCAACTCTGTTCCTGTTCAACGTCCAATACGGGCAACGAGATTCCAATTTTTAGGAAGTTAATATTTGTATGTCGAAAGAGATGATCATCAGCGTCAATGGACGCGAAAAGAAGATCGCAATCCTTGATAACGGTAAGGTCACTGAATTTTATATCGAACGTGGTGAAGAAAACTCCGGAATAGCCGGGAATATTTACAAAGGCCGGGTTCAGCGTGTCCTTCCGGGTATGCAGTCCGCATTCGTTTCGATCGGTCTCGAACGCGATGCATTCTTATATGTGTCTGATTTCTTTGACGAAGAAGAAGAGATCGAACGCATCGTCATGGAGAAATCCCCAAAAACTTCACCGGAAGAGGCTAAACGCGAAGCGAATGACCGAATCGACCGCGCCCGCATCGAACGCGAAAAGCAAATGGAATCAGTGCAGGAACTGACCGAACCGCTCGTTGATGCCGGAAGTTCAGATGACGGTGATGTAGACGCCGATGAAAGGCAAGAGAGATCCGATGCCGGCGAAAAGAAAGGCCGCAGCCGCCGCGGACGAAAGCAAAAAGACCCGCGTGACGATTCGATGGTCTCGACGTCTAACGCTGAGGTTGATGCGGAAGACGAACCCGAAAGCCGCGAACCGATCTTCGAATTCGAAGCCTCGGGCTTCGAACGCATAATCGATGATGAGGACACTGGCGACCTCTTTAAAGACGCATATATGCAGGAGGCGATCGTCGACCAAGTCAGGGCCATCGAATTTGACATGGAAAGTACCGAAGAGGCCGAGGTCGGCTCGCTGATCGGTTCGATCAAAACGGTGGCAGCCGGATTCGAACGCATTGCAGATGATGACGAGGACGCGGATACAAAACCAAAGCGCGGCCGTACCAAGTCACCATCGGCCCGCGGCACAAAGAAAGCCAAAACAGCTTCCGACAGCGAAGACGAGAGTGGGAAGGCGGACGACGACGACAAGACCAAGCCCGCAAAACGATCGACGGCCAAGGAAAAGGCCGCTAAATCGAAAACGACTCGTTCGAGGGCAAAAAAGAAGAAAGATGAAGCAGAGCCGCTGGCGGATGGCGAGGCGTCCGAGAAGGAGCCAAGTGAAACGGCTGAAATGTCTGTTCGCCGCGGAGGCAGGGGCCGCCGGCGTGGTGGGCGCGGCAAAAAGCCGGAAAATGGAGAATCGACGAACGAGTTAGCCGGATTCGAAGACGTGATCGGTGACGATGGCGAGCCCGGCGATGACGCGGGAAACAAGGTCGATACCAAGAGCGACGACAAGCCAGCGGACAGATCCGATAAGGCCGATAAGGCCGAGACGGATGATATCGTTTCCAGAGATGAGTCCAAGGCGAAAGATGCCGACGACCGAGACGACCGAGACAACCGAGACAACCGAGACAACCGCGGCGAACGCGGTGGACGGGGCCACGGGCGAGGCGGCCGCGGTAGCGGAAGAAGCGACAGTCGCGACGACAGCAAACGGCAAGATATCCGTGACGACAGCAAACGGCAGGATAACCGTAACGACCGCAATGATCGCGGCGAACGCAAATCACAGCCGACAATTTCGGACCTTTTGCGTGAGGGCCAAGAGATCCTGGTCCAGATAGCTAAGGAACCAATAGCCAAGAAAGGTGCACGCATAACGTCGCACATTGCCCTTCCGGGCCGATTCCTGGTTTACATGCCGACGATCGAGCATCTAGGCGTTTCGCGAAAGATCGAATCAGCAAGCGAACGCGGCCGTCTCCGCACGCTTATTCAACGAATCCGAACAGAGGAGGAGATTCCCTCGGGCGGATTCATCGTGCGCACCGCCGGAGTCGGGATCTCGGAAGAGGACCTTCGTCAGGACGCCCGCTACCTTGTCCGGACATGGGTCGATATACGTAAAACGACGGAAAAGGCAAAATCGCCTGCACTCGTTCATCAGGACCTGGACATCGTTCAGCGATTGCTGCGTGACCAGCTGTCTGATGAGTTCACGGCGATAAGAGTCGACAGCGAAGACGAGTACCTGCGAACGGTCGAATTCATCAACCGAATTCAGCCGAGGCTGGTGAAACGCGTTAAGCTCTATACGCGGGATGCGCCGATCCTCGAAGCCTATGGTGTTCAGGAAGAGATCGACAAGGCCCTCAAGCCTCGAGTCTGGCTGAAATCCGGCGGATATCTCGTCATCAATCAGACAGAAGCTCTTGTTGCCATCGACGTCAATACCGGCAAGTTTGTCGGTAAGGGGAATGCGAGGCTCGAAGACACCATTACCCGGACAAACATGGAAGCGGTCGACGAGATCGCACGCCAGATCCGCCTTCGCGATCTAGGCGGTATTATCGTGCTCGACCTGATCGACATGGAGGATCGCCGTAACAGGCATAAGGTCTCGCAAGCGCTTCAGGAAGCACTCGCATCGGACAAATCGCCGAACAAGGTCCTTTCGTTCAACGATTTTGGGTTGATCATCATGACCCGAAAGCGAGTCAAACAATCGCTCGAACGAACAATGTGTGCCCCATGTGAATACTGTGAGGGTGCGGGATGGGTCAAGTCGCCGCAGACTATCTGTTACGAATTGCTTTCCGAGGCCCGAAGGTTATCTCGCGAGGTCGATGATGTCAGGCAGACAACACTGCGCATCCATCCCGAAGTAGCGAAAGCCTTGCGTACCACGGAGAAACCCGTGCTTGAGGAGATCGAGGCACATCTCGGAAATGTAGATGTCACGGCTGACCCCCACATTCATCAGGCTCAGTTCGATTTTGCGTTTGTTTGATAAAGAAATTTGCGGGCGGAAAACATCTTACATTTCCGCCCGCAAATTTAGTTTCTACCGGAGACCGGTTATCAAAACCGCATCGTGGATCCAGTTACCGCGGATCGTAGCGTATGATCTGCCGTCGGGACTGATGCGAAGATACTGTATTCCTTCGGTTCCGAGATCGGCAACGAAAACGGGAGCAGTTGAGTCGACTGAATGCTTCCAGAGTGTGTACTTACCTTCTTTTTCAACTACAAAATTAATGGTCCGGTTGTCGGGTGACCAAGCAATATCAACAGTATTCACATTGTTATCAAGGCCATTTAGCGTCTGCACGAGTGATTGATCCGATAGATCTCTGATCCCGACCTTTAATTGTCCGTTATCTTCGACATCGCGAAAAAAATAAGCGAGAAATTGTCCGTTCGGAGAAAATGCTCCGGCATAATCGTTTATTGCCTCAACTCGTGCCTCATGCAGCCCGTCTGAACTGATCTTCCAAACGGACCCGCTGCGATCTGACCGGTAGTAGACCCATTTCCCGTCGGGCGATGCAAAACGCGGGTAGCCGCCTTCGTGGTTGGTTAGCTGCACCTGATCACTGCCGTCGATGTTCATTCGCCACACGTGGTTTGATCCGGTTCGGTTTGATGTGAAATATAGGTGCTCACCGTCAGGTGAGGCGATAGGAAATAAATTTCTCTTGGCATTGGCTGTCAATTGCCGTTTTTCTCCGCCGTCATGACCGATCAACCAGATATCGCCTTGTTCCCCGGCGAATACAATTCTTCCGTCCGGAACGAAAGCCATCGACCGTGCGTCCGAGAGCGGTCTGGTTTCGCCGTCCGCCGAAAAATGCAGCTTAAAGTTATTTGCGACCCTTGTCGCGACTATTTTATCGCCGGAGTCGTTGACGCTGAGCCAACTGTAACTATTTTCGTTGTTGGTAAGGGGGAACGAATCGCCGGTCTGTGACGAGGTCCGCCATAACCGAGATGGTTCATCAAGACCCTCGCTGGCAGTAAACAGCAGATCGTTTGTTCCGCTAAGCCATTTGAGACTTCTAATATTGAAAAAGGTACGTGAGACCAATTCTGTTTCCGTTCCGCTTTCAATTTCGACCTGCATCAATCTGAAATTCGACTCGCCGCTCAGCGATTCACCGACGGCAAAAGCGATCGTACTGCCGTCCGGCGATATTTGATTATCGCCGATGCGGATCGGCCGCTCTCGCGTTAACAGCTTTCGCTCGTTTTTACCATCGGAATCCGCAATAAAAAGCGAACAGTAATCGTTGTCCTTATATGGACACCGGACAAACGAGATCCTATCTCCCTTAACTGAGATGCTCATCCAACCTTGAGTTAGATCGACGACCTTTTCTGGAACTCCTCCTGTGGTTGAAACCTTATAAATATGAGCGATTCCGGGACCGACGCCGCGGACAAAATAAATCGATCGGCCGTCGGGAGCCCAGGTTAGACCAATGTAATCGACATCAACCGGCGCGATCAGCGAAGACGTCTTAGAGGAATCAATGTCTTTCAGCCATAAACTTTCTTTACCGGCGGAGTTGTCCACAAAGGCTAAGGTCTTTCCGTCCGGCGAAATTGACGAAACGAGTGTCTTTCCGCCACTTGTTAGCCGGGTGGCATGCAACCCGAACTCTGTAACTGAGGTTCCGGTGTTGCCCGCTACAAACAATCCCTTGCGAGCGATCCAAGAGCCACCGCCGAGAAATAAAACGAGGATCACTGCCGCTCCAGCTAGTACTCGATAAGAATTCTTTGATCGATTTGGTGAAAATGTGGGGTCTAAAGGCTTAGTTTCTCCCTTCGGCTCAAATACCTCCGCGATAAAGCGGTACCCGCTCCGCGGGACGGTTTCTATAAAGCGAGGGTGAGCAGCATCGTCACCAAGCGCTTTTCTTAACATTTTGATGTTGTAGGTTAGGTTACTCTCTTCGACGAACTGATCGGGCCAAATGGCTTCCATCAATTCATGTTTCTCGAGCAAATGGCCGGAGTTCGCGATCAATATTCTAAGAGTCGTGAGAACTTTCGGAGCGATCGGAATGGCTACTCCGTTTCGCGAAAGGATCTTTTCCTTTACATCGAATCGAAATTCATCGAAATAGTAAAAGTCCTTTGTTTCACCCGGCACTACAACACCTCACAAAACTCTCTTAGAAACCTCACCGATATTTCACGACAATAACGCGAAAAGTCGGATACGCTTGCCATTAAGTCATTCGGGAATTCGATGATATCACCCTTTCTCCTATGCGAGAAGATTAAACTGGCAGGACCGCTCGTACGAGGCCGGATATCTGCGCACAAATTTGAAAAGCGAGAAATATATGAAAACGAACGCACTTGTAATAATAATTCTGCTTTATTGTGTGAGTGGCCCCGGCACTCTGACGGTCGGGGCTCAGTTCCCGGTCAAGATCCCAAAGATCAAGGTAGAGAAACCCAAGACAGATCAGCCAACTCCTGTGCCAAGCGAGCAACCTACAGGCGAAACGAAGTCGAACCGCAGCACTTCTTCCGGCGGCGGCTTTCAGGTGCTTGAGCCGACCAATGCCGATTCCACACCGAGATTTCTACGCGATTCGGTGGAGATCAGCGTCAGGAACGAGAGCAGATACTGGAAGTTTCCTAAACAGGATCATTATCATAGCTGGATCCCGACCGTGAGCTTTGACGTGTTCTTTAACAACAGCGTTAGCCTGAGATACAACGCGGAATGGACGAATCCTGACGGAACGCCGTGGTTCACCGAACCGCTGAGATTCGGAACAGGCGGTGCCGATCAAACCGTTAGGATATCAAGCCCGTTTTCGCAGGAATTCGATAAGACTTCTACGGCTACGACCGGCTCGTATGGCATTAAGATCGTCAATACTAAGACTAACGAGACCATCTTTCAGGGTACGTTCAAGGTCGGTAAAATGCCGCATTTTGCTGGCGACCCGCGGTATAAGAATGCCTTTCTATTCTACGTCGATAACGACTGGCTGCTTCCGACGGGCTACGTTGGGTTCCAATACAACGACAGCTTTGAAACAGCCCCGAAGCCGAATATTTACACTTGGTTCAAGGGAAATCTTGACGGCAAAGATATGGAGGCGCGTCTTTATTTCGGAAATGAGGAAATAGCTTCGACCGACGAAGGCGGATCAATAATCCCCCTTATAAAACGCGGCGAGGGCTGCTACGAAAAGCCGGAAGTCTGCTCGTACAGTCTTTGGCTTTTCAACTGGGATAAATTCATGGTCGAAAACGAAAAGTCAATGAGAGAACGCCATCCGAAAGCACTCTTCACGCGCGACAAACCAGGCGAATACACCGCAAAAATATTCCACCGCGGCACGCAGGTTCGTGAGATGCAATTTACGATCGATGGGAAAGGCTGGATCGCTCGCAATGCATTCTCCGATCAAATGTATCTGACCTTCTTCAAGATCGCGGTTCCGGTCAAAGTCATGGGTACCGTTGATAAATGGAACGCCGCAACACCGAAATCTGAAACGTATTACGGAAATCCGTTGAGTGGCTTCTAGCTCAGGCAAACTACGGCGAGAGGAGGACAAATTCATGGGGAATCCGAAGCAGCCCCGGTTATAACTTTGTCCGCCAGGCCACTAATGACCGATACATACTGCGAAATCCATCGACCGAATTTAGACAGAATTATCAGGAGAAGACTTATGAATAACAGGATAACGACGACATTAGGAATCGCTCTTTTCGTGCTGCTGATAGTTAACTGCGGTTGGAAGCCCGAAGTGGACGCGGTGCCGCTCACGGCCCCGTGGTTGGCCATGAATCTGCCCGTCAAGGAAGACGCCGTAGTATGGAAGAGTGAGCCAAATGAATTCCGGGCGGTTCACAAGGATGACAAGAAAACCGTCACCAAAAATTACACCGATGCTCTCAAAACACAGGGCTGGCAATTAGGTAAATTTGACGAATCCGGCGACCGCTACTATGTCGAGATGAGCAAGGACGGCGAGAACCTCAATTTAGAATTTTACGATTTTAACAACACCGGAGTTGTCATCAAAAAGTGATGATTCGAAACTGCGGGCATCTTGCTTGCATCACGAGCGGCCGGGTGGTGGAAGAAATTCGTTCAACGCCGAACGCTTACTAAAATCAAAGTTTTGGATCTTTCTTCAGGTCTTTCCGGTTCGAGGGCTTAACGAAGATCGAATCGGGGATCCGTTTATTGTATTCGATAGTTTCGACGTTTATTCGTGAAAGGTGAAGGCCGTTCTGAAAACGATCGATTATGAATGGCGCTCTGATGTCTCCGATAGACACAAACTGAGCATAACGATCTTCCTCGATCACCTCTTCGCCGTCGGCATTGGTACGGCGTTGGACTGCCTTGGCCGGAATGCCGTCGTCGGCACCGATCTCAAATTCAACGACCACTCCGTCGTCATAGGTCAGGTTTAGTACGTCGTTGCGCTTACCGAGCGTGGCTTGCCTCCGGCCGGCATACTCAAGCGTTGCCTTACCCTTCCAACTGCCCCGCAACAGGGAATCGAGACTAGCCCGCATTCCCCGTTTGAAATTCTTTACTTGTTCCTCTGTTTGATCCTTTATGGAATCCATGTTGCCATCGAAGACCCAGCCGGTCTCACCGACGTTGGTTTGAACGGTTAGGATCTTTCCTGCTTTGAAGTCTGTCCGCTCACTGTCCGGAAAAACGATCACATCGTGAAAACTCTGGAATGAAACGATGATTCCGTCGCGGATGACGCTATACCTTCCACGGCTAACCTGCGTCTTCACGTGGAGATAGGCGTCGCCGCCCATGAATCTTACGGCCCGGGCGACAACTGCCTCAGGCTGAACCTCGGTCGTCGAGGATTGCGAATGAACGGATGGAGCAAGAATGACAAATAGAAGTAGAAGGAGCCGCAAATAGGGCACAGATCGTTGAAAGGTCATAATTTACAAAAGGAATTACAGCTGGTAGAGGACAACCTTAGTTACGCTCATCTTCTTTCCGTTTACGTGGATCGCCGGACGGAACTTGATCTTCGCGACAGCATCATCGACGCGCTTTTTGAGGACATCACTTAGAGGCGTCACATACTTAAACACAGTGACGCGTCCATTGTCTCCGAAAAAGACTTCGACCTCGATCTTGCCGTTAGCCGACGCCGCCAACTCACTGCGGGCGATAATGGGCTTCGGCGTTTCCATAATTGCGACCTTTGTCTTTATGTCCGCGTCAGCGTCCTCATAATACAGGCTAAAGTTGTAAACGATCTGTATGAGGGTGTCGACAGGTACTCCGTTTACCAGCTTTGGCCGAAATTTTATATTTTTCGCAGCGGCCACGGCTTGTTGCGTCAGCCCGTACGGCAAATAATTCTGCGGTGAAACATTGCCGACCTGGCCATTTGCCAAAAGGGTGACGCTCATGCGAATTGAGCCTTCGACCATGTTCTGCCGGGCGAGGCTGGTGTATGGAGCCCGGGGTTTTTCGGTGATCACGGCTTGGCGAAAGACACCGATTCGAGCGGCGGTGGTCGGCGTAACCTCGGCGGTCTGCGTGTAAGCCGACGAGACGGAGGCGAAAAACCCAAGGAATATCGTAAATATTGATCGCAAAATGAGTCTGGATGAAAGCATATTGTTGTCGTCGATCGATCAGAAAAGGGGCTTTAGCGATATTATCACTAAAGCCCCTTCGTTTGGAATTGTTTGAGCCAGCTAGTTCAAACTAAAAGTGTCATTTGGTTTGACGACGATCTCGCCCTCTTCGGCATCCACCGTAAACCGAATTCCATTTTTCCACTGATTCGTTATCGGAAGTTTTACCTGCTGGTCAATGTGGCGCTTTAGGAAGCGGGCACCATAGGCCGGGCTGAATCCTTTCTCAGTTAGCAGGTCTACCGCGCCGTCCGTCACGTCAACAAGCTTGCCCTGACGCTCCATTTGACGCCGCATTTTTGCAAGATAAATGCCTGCGATATCGCGAACCTCATCCATCGTAAGCGGCGAAAAGATAATTATCTCGTCGATACGATTTCGGAATTCCGGCGTAAAACGCGTTTCGGCCGCCTTCATCACATCGCCCTTGATCTGTTTCATATCACCGAGCGTTTTCTGGCCAAATCCAAGCGGCTTTTCGTATTTCTTGAAATTCTCAGAACCGAGATTTGACGTCATTATAACGATCGCATCGGAAAGATAGACCTTCTTGCCGCGTCCGTCGGTTATCCAGCCTTCGTCAAATGCCTGGAGAAAAATATTCATCAGGTACGGCGATGCTTTTTCAACTTCGTCCAAAAGCAGGACCGTATAAGGATTATCACGAAGCTGTTCGGTCAAGATGCCGCCTCGTTCCGAACCGACGATGCCGCGTGGCATGCCGATCAGCTTTTCGATACCGATAGTTCCGTCACCGTATTCCGACATATCGATCCTGACCATCTTGCCTTCATCGCCGAACATAAATTCGGCAACAGCTTTGGCAAGTTCGGTCTTACCTACGCCGGTCGGCCCAAGGAACAGCAGGACGCCGTCCGGAGCATAATGATTATCTTTGAGCGGGCCCTTATTTAGCCGAAGGCGTTCTGCAACAGAGCGTACTGCGTCTTTCTGCCCGATGACGCGTTGAGCTAGGTCCATCTCCATCTGCGAAAACCTGTCGGACGTATCTCGATAGATCATGTCCTTCGGGATCCGCGATTCTTGCGAGATAACGTCAATAATATGTTCGGCCTGGACGACAAGCTTTTCGGGTTGGTTGATCTCAACCTTGACCGATGCCGTATCGAGCCATCCGATCGCCTTATCCGGGAGGTGCAGATTGCGAATGTATTTCGGCGACATCTCGAGAGCCATATTGATGGCCTCGTCTGAGATAGTTACAGAATAGTTCTTCTCAAGCCGCGGCCGCAGACCAAACAAGATCTCCTTCGTTTCGTCGATCGTCGGCTCATCGACCTTAACGAGCCTAAAACGTCTTGAAAGAGCTTCGTCCTCGCCGATGTACTCCTTGTACTCGGTGATCGTCGTCGCGCCGATTATCCGCAGCTCACCGCGGGCCAGTGCGGATTTGAACATATTCGCCGCATCGGACGTTGTGCCCATCGCTGCTCCCGCACCGATAATTGTGTGAGCTTCGTCGATAAATAGAATGATGTTGTCCTTTTCTTTGACCTCATCAATGATGCCCTTGATCCGTTCTTCAAACATTCCACGAAGCATCGTTCCGGCGACCAAGCCGCCCATCTGCAGCTGAACGATATGCGAATCGCGAAGCCGTGCCGGAACCTTTTCAGGTTCAAGCTCGATAAGGCGAGCCAGTCCTTCGACGACCGCGGTTTTACCCACGCCGGGCTCACCAACGAGCATTGGCGAATTGGACCGTTCGCGGTGCGAAAGGATCTCGATCATCTGGAGGATCTCTTTTTCACGGCCGATCGTCGGCGGGATCTTGTCCTGCCGGGCGAGCTTGTTCATCGAAACACCGAAGTGTCTCAAGAAGCTCGGCAATTCATATTTCTGGCGTACCCTTTCTTCTTCCTTCTCTCGCTTGCGAATTCGGGTGCGGGCGGTCTGTGCGACCTCATCCGACGGTACACCGAGATTCTGAAGAACGTCATTAAGAATGCTCCGCTCGTCGTTCGAGAGAACATAAAATATATCGCTGCCGTCGATAACGCGTCGGCCCTGCGAGCGTGCACGGTCCATTGCCCGTTTGAAAAGTTCGGTCGTTTCGGGTGCGATCCGGAATCCCTTACCCGAATGCTGGCGACCGCTGTCCATTCGCTTTTCGATCAAAAGCTTGACCGATCGCGGATCGACCGAAAGGTCGCGCATCGTGGAATTGAAAAGATCATCTTCTTCGGCCGCCACGGCGTGAAGCACATGCTCGATAGCAACGTAATTCTGCTCGCGCTTTCGCGACGCGTCGAGAGCGGATTCGAGCACACGCCGACCACTATCGCTAAATTTATCTTTATATGCGTCTATATCTGCCATAACACCTTATTTACTGCGGGAAAGATCGAAGATGAAGTCGGGCGGGGGAACCGCAAAATTCATCATATCACTTAGCCAACCCATTCGGGAATATTTTTCCGGTAGCTGTTTAAGCTTTGATGCCCAACGCGGCAAAAAGAGCTACTTGAAATTCACTTTGCCTCGCCAAACGCTAACTCTGGTCGCCCGCCGACTGAGCCATTGACTTACCGACCTGAACACGCGCCGGGCGAAGCAGGCGATCGCCGAATTTGTAGCCGCGGGCATATTCCTTCGTTATCTTGCCATCTTCGTTGGCTTCGACCGGGGCCATATCGACCGCTTCATGCAATTCCGGATCGAATTCAACGCCGATCGCCGGTACCGCTTCAACACCCACACTTGCCAACGCTTGCTCGAAGCTTCGTGCAACACCGCGAACCCCATCGCGAAGGTTGTCAAATGAAGCATCTTGCTCGCTCGCATTGACCGCAAGGTTCAGATTATCAAGCACGGGTAAAAGCGTTTGCAAAAAATTGAACTTGCTCTGACTTGCTCGGTCCTCGAGCGTTTTCATCAGGCGGGCTCGCATCTCAGCGGTTTCCTTTTCGAGATTAGCCTTCGCTGCGTCGAATTTCGCCTGAACACTTACAAGCTTGAATTCGGCGGCTTCGCGTCGATCGGTTTCAGCCTTCAGCTTGTTTTCAAGCTCAACCTCTTTTGCCGAAGGCATCGGAGCCTTATTCGCGCTTGCCGGGCCATCCTCGACGACCACACGTTCACCTTGGTCGTTGAATCTGCGTTTATCGTTGACGGGAATCTTATATTCGTCGTTCTCGGGCACTTCTTCGTTAAATTCGTTCTCGTTCATCTTTTTTCTTTTGTTGAACATATCTTGACTAGATAGTAAATCCTGAACCGGAAAATGGGAAATAGTTGTGTCGGCCCACTTTTTTCGGATCACCATATGACGTACTGATCATTCTCCTCCCGCCGCTTTTTGCTCGCCTCCTTTTACGGTGAACTGCATCTCGCCGTTTTCAGCGGTAAGGACAACGGTCTGGCCCGCGCCGACCTCGCCATTCAGGAGTTTTACAGCTAGCGGGTTTTGGATCAACGACTGGATCGCTCGTTTCAGCGGGCGCGCACCGTAAACAGGATCGTAGCCTTGTTCGACGATCAACTTGCGGGCGGTATCGTCGAGTTCGATCGCTATATTGCGATCCGCGAGGTTCGTTCGGAGCTTCTCAAGTTGCACGTCGATGATCGTAGCGATCTGTTCCCGCGTTAGTTGCGTAAAGACAACCGTATCGTCGATTCGATTGAGGAATTCCGGTTTGAAGTGATCGCGCAGCACCTGCAACACGTCTTTCTTGATATCGCGGTCTGCAAGCGGATTCTCGACCGATGCCTGAATCTCACGCGAACCGAGATTCGACGTCATTATTAATACCGTATTCTTGAAGTCGACGACGCGGCCCTTGCTGTCAGTCAAACGGCCGTCATCGAGGATCTGTAGCAGCACGTTGAAAACATCGGGGTGAGCCTTTTCGATCTCATCAAAAAGCACGACAGAATATGGCCGACGGCGAACCGCTTCGGTAAGCTGGCCACCTTCTTCGTAACCGACATATCCTGGAGGTGCACCGATCATACGGGCGACCGCGTGCTTCTCCATATACTCAGACATATCGAGCCGGACCATAGCCCGTTCGTCGTCGAAAAGAAATTCCGCCAATGCACGTGCCGTTTCCGTCTTGCCGACGCCGGTCGGGCCGAGAAAGATGAATGATCCGACGGGACGATTCGGGTCCTGCAGTCCGGCCCGTGCTCGGCGAACAGCATTTGCCACAGCCTGAAGGGCTTCGTCCTGACCGATCACGCGCTTGCTTAGATTCTGTTCCATCGCGACGAGCTTCTGCATCTCGCCCTCGAGCATCTTAGAGACGGGTACGCCGGTCCATTTTGCGACCACTTCGGCGACGTCTTCTTCATCAACTTCTTCTTTGAGGAAAACGCCTTCCTTTTGCAGCTCCTGCAAGCGGCTTTGTTCAGTCTCAAGAATCTTTTCTATCTCAGGAATCCGGCCATATTGCAGCTCGGCGGCCTTTGTCAGATCGCCCGCCTGGCGAGCCTGCTCCAGCTGAAGTTTAGCTTCCTCAAGCTCGCCTTTGGCGGTCCGCATCTTTTCGATCTCATCTTTCTCTGACTGCCATTTCGCCTTCATTGCCGAAGAGTTTTCATTCAGGTCGGCAATGCGGCGTTCGATGTCGTTAAGCCGTTCTTTAGATTTTTCATCGGTCTCACGTGACAGCGCTTGACGTTCGATCTCAAGCTGAAGGATCTCGCGTTCGAGTACGTCGATCTCTTGCGGAAGCGAATCGATCTCGATGCGTATTTTCGATGCGGCTTCGTCGATCAGGTCGATGGCTTTGTCGGGCAAAAACCGGTCCGTTATATAACGATTCGAAAGCGTTGCAGCAGCTACGATAGCGGCATCTTTTATGCGAACTCCGTGGTGCACCTCGTAGCGTTCCTTAAGTCCGCGTAGTATTGCGATCGTATCTTCAACATTCGGCTCGCCGACGTAGACCTGTTGGAACCGACGTTCGAGAGCCTTATCCTTTTCGATGTATTTCTGATATTCGTTCAGCGTCGTCGCACCAACAGCCCGCAGCGTTCCGCGGGCGAGGGTCGGCTTGAGCATATTCGAGGCGTCAATCGCACCTTCAGATGCCCCGGCACCGACCAGCGTATGAAGCTCGTCAATGAAGAGAATGATCTGCCCTTCGGCTTTCTCGATCTCGTTTAGAACCGCCTTCAAACGGTCTTCAAATTCGCCGCGATATTTTGCACCGGCGAGCATCGATCCCAGATCGAGCGAAACGAGGCGTTTATTCTTTAGCGTTTCCGGCACATCGCCAGAAACTATCCGCTGAGCAAGTCCCTCGACGATCGCCGTCTTGCCGACGCCGGGTTCTCCGATCAAGACTGGGTTATTTTTTGTTCGGCGTGAAAGTATCTGGATAGTTCGGCGGATCTCGTCATCACGCCCGATCACGGGGTCGAGTTTTCCTTTCCGCGCCCGTTCGGTCAGGTCTTGGGCGTACTTATCAAGAGCCTGAAAGTTTTCTTCGGCGTTCTGGTCGGTTATGCGTGAACCGCCGCGCATATCCGTGACGACCTTTTCCAGGTCCTCGCGAGTAATGCCATTCGAACGCAGAATGCGGCCGGCGTCGCCCTCCTTTTCGGCAGCGATCGCAAGCAGAAGATGCTCGGTCGAAATATATTCGTCCTGCATCTTTTCCGCCTCTTTCTGGACGTCCTGAAAGATCGTATTCGTCCGCGAACTAAAATATTGCTGCCCCCCGGAAACCTTTGGGAATTTGGCCATTGCGGCCTCGAGTTCCGTAAGGATCGGTGCAGTGTTTGCCCCGATCTTGCCCAATATTGGACGAACGACGCCTTCTTTCTGGTCCAGCATCGATGCTAGAATATGCTCTGGCTCGACCTGCTGGTTCTCGTTCTTTTCGGCAACGGCGATCGCCTGCTGCACCGCCTCTTGTCCGCGGATCGTGAATCTGTCGAATCTCATTACTTTATTTTACTCCCAAAGACGCGGAGACGCAGAGAAAATTTGAACCTTTCCCTGCGTCTCTCTTAACAACTACCGGAATTTGATCATCCATTGGCCGAGCTGGACTTCGCTTCGGTATCGATCGCTCTTGCGGTAGAACTGGTCCCGGTTATCTCAATTTTGCGGGCCCTGGTCTCTTCGCGTTTCGGTAAAGCGACGCGAAGAACGCCATCCCCAAAATCCGCCGTGGCACCTTCCGCAGTAACTGTCTGCGGCAAGGTAAATTGCCGTGTGAATGCACCGTAAGAGCGTTCGACGCGGTGATAATTGTCGCCCTCGGTCTTCTTTTCGAATTTACGCTCACCCTTGAGGGTCAACACGTTGTTCTCGACCGAAAGCTCAAAATCATCACGGTTCATTCCCGGAAGCTCTGCCTCAACGAACAGTTGTTCCTGGTCTTCGTAAATGTCAACCTTCGGACTCCAAGCTCCTCGATTAAACTCGCCCTGAGCCTGCGCCGAAGGCACAACACCGGTAAAATGGCGGTTCATCTCATCATGAAGTCCCCGAAGTTCGCGAAATGGGTCATATTTGATCACGTTCATTATTTTGTCCTCCAAAAAAGTTTCTAGTTGATTTGGATATACGACTAAATAATTAGTCCATCAGCATAATAAAATATGAGTGCTCAGCTGTCAATTATAAAATTACCCCCGGCAGACAATTTGACAGCCCGACTAAAAAAGGCTTTCCGAGGTGACACTTTTGCCTTTCCTCGGTTATATTTAGGTGCGCAATTCATTTTTTGTTAATGCCGTCCTTTTCAAGATAATTTGGATCCGGCAAGTTTCCACCGCCGATTATGCAGATTCTTCGCGAGTTCGTTTGGCCGCTGGTCGCCGTTCTGGCTGCTTTCGTGGTTGGCGGCATAATAATTCTCATTCTTGGCGATAACCCGATCAACGCATACGCGTGGCTTTTGTCGAGTTCATTCGGGTCGATCCGGGACATTGGCTGGACCCTGCATTATGCGACACCGCTTATTTTCACCGGCCTTGCCGTCGCGGTCGCATTCCGCTGCGGACTACTCAATATCGGCGCCGAAGGGCAGTTGTATGTTGCCGCGTTTGCGACCGCATGGGTTGGGATCAAGTTTGGCGGTACAGTAGTCAACGTCTTCGGGACCGACCAAGATTGGTCGTGGTTCAGCCTTCCGTGGTACATTCTGGTCCCATTCTGTATGGTTACTGCGGCGGTGGTCGGCGGGATATGGGGCGCGATTCCGGGAATTCTGAAGGCAAAGTTCGGTTCGCACGAAGTGATCAATACGATCATGCTGAACTTCATTGCGATCGCGCTGGTCAGCTATCTAACGCAGTATCACTACAAGGTTCCGGGCGCGATCATGGAAACCGCGCCGATCGGCGACGCGGCCCAAATTCCGCGGCTCAACGAATTTCTGCCTTTCATCACGCCGGATGTACCTCTGAATATCGCTTTCATTTTGGCGCTGATCATGTGCTTCGTCGTCTATATCTTCTTGTGGAAGACCAAATGGGGATATGAGCTTCGGGCTGTTGGCGAAAATCCGGCTGCGGCCGAGTACGGCGGCATTTCGGCGAAAAAGCAAATCATCGTTGCAATGACCATCTCCGGAATGCTTGCGGGAATGGTCGCGATCGGCGAAGTTCTGGGCAATCGATACAATTATTATCACGACTTTTCGGCGCAGTGGGGATTCTTGGGAATCGCAGTGGCGTTGCTCGGACGGAATCATCCGCTCGGCGTTTTGATCACGGCGATATTTTTCGGTGTTTTGCTGCGGGGCGAGATCTTCGTTGATGCCTTTACGCGATACGTTTCGAAAGATCTGGGATTTGTGCTTCAGGCGATAATCATTTTGTTCGTGGCTTGTCTGCAGAAATTCACGCGGCGTTGATGGAAAGATAAGATGATCGAGTTTTTCACAATTGCGTTTCTTTTCTCGATGATCACATCGGCGACGCCGCTGCTGTTTGCGGCGCTTGGCGGGCTGTTCTCGGAACGCTCGGGTGTGATCAATATTGCGCTCGAAGGGCTGATGCTGTCCGGTGCTTTTACAGCGGCGGTCGTGACATATCAAACGGGAAACCCGTACCTTGGCCTTTTGTGCGGAATCGGAGCCGGTGCGGTCACGGCATTCGTTTACGCGGTTGCGGTGATCCATTTTGAAGCCGATCAGGTCGTGGCGGGAATGGCGATCAATTTTCTGATGCTGGGCCTGCCGGCATTGATCAGCGGGGTGATCTACGACTCAACGGGTTCGACGCCGCAGATCGACCAAGCATACAAACTTCCGAGTTTCTTTAACGGCCTTTCGATCGTTTCGATATTGGCGATTATCGCCGTCGCAGTTTCGTGGTATGTCTTGTATCGAACGCGCTACGGGCTACGGCTTCGTGCGGTAGGTGAGAATCCGGAAGCGGCTGACGCGGCAGGCATCAACGTAACACGGCTTCGATATTCGGCTGTGATCATTTCGGGCGTGTTGGCGGCGATCGGCGGTGCATTTCTTTCGACCGGACAATCTTCGCTCTTCACGCGCGGTATGTCGGCCGGTCGCGGCTTTATCGCATTGGCGGCGTTGATCTTGGCGAAATGGAAGCCGATACCGGTATTTTTCGCCTGTCTTTTCTTCGGCTTTACAGAAGCCTTGACCATACAAATACAGGGTGCTCCGTGGGCACGGATCGGCGGCGAGCAGATCCCGATACAGTTTATCGAGATGATCCCGTACGTTCTGACGATCATCGTTCTTGCAGGCTTTATCGGCCTTTCAAGAGCTCCTAAGGCATTGGGAACGCCGTATCGCAAAGAGAATTAGGTTTTCTCGGCTAACGTTTATTATGACCTTTGAGAACGCCATCGACGCAGCTGACCTCATACGATCGAAATACGCCGGTGAGCCGAAGATCGCGGTCGTTCTGGGTAGCGGGCTCGGAGCTTTTGCCGACGACCTCGACAATGCGGTGCGGATCACATATTCCGACATCCCGCATTTCGCGCGTTCGACGGTCGAGGGCCATGCGGGACAGCTCGTGCTCGGCGAGATCGATGGCGTTTCGGTCGCAGTTCAGCAAGGGCGGTTTCATTATTACGAAGGCTACGACATGGAGCAGGTGATGTTCCCGATGCGGGTCTTTGGACGAATGGGGATAAAAAGCGTGATCCTCACCAATGCCGCCGGCAGCCTTGACCCGGACAAGCGGCCGGGCAGCCTGATGCTGATTTCTGACCACATAAACATGATGGGGATCAATCCGCTTCGGGGTCAGAACGATGAGAGATTTGGCGTCAGATTTCCGGATATGACTGAAGTTTACGACCGCCGCTATCAGGAGATCGCTGTCGAAACCGCTGACCGAATGACGGCCGAACATAAGATCGGCAAAGCGAACGGCTTCCTTCACCGTGGCGTATACTGTGCACTTTCCGGGCCAACGTACGAAACTCCGGCCGAGATCCGAATGCTGCGTCACCTTGGGGCGGATGCGGTTGGTATGTCCACCGTACCGGAGGCGATCGCGGCGAGGCATCAGGGGATGTCGGTGCTCGGCATCTCGTGTATCACAAATTTCGCGGCCGGCATGGTCGAATCGACGATCGTTCATTCCGAAGTAATGGAAACGGGTGCGGGGGTCGCTGATGTTTTCAAGGAATTGCTTCGTCGGATCATTCGCGAGATCGCATAAGAGTTAAGTTGAAATTATGTTCATTGGTATTTGCGGTGGAACAGGATCAGGTAAGACAACCATCGCACGGGCGATAGTCGATGCGGTCGGGCGCGAACAGGTCGTTCTTGTCGAGCAAGATTCGTATTACCGCAATCTTTCCGACATGCCGCTTGACGAAAGGCACCAGGCAAATTTCGATCATCCGGATTCGATAGACAGCGATATGCTGGTCAATCACCTAATGCGGCTTAAGCAAGGCTTGACGGTCGAGATGCCGCTTTATGATTTCGTAACGCATACACGAAGTGAAAAGATAGAGGTCATTGAGCCGAAGCCGGTGGTCATTGTCGAAGGCATTTTGATATTTTCCGAACCTCGCGTCCTTGATCTGCTGGATGTTCGCGTCTTCGTCGACACGCCTGATGACATTCGCTTGATGCGCCGGCTTCGGCGTGACATTAATGAACGGGGACGAACGTTTGAGCGGACGATGGAGCAGTATGAGCGGACGATCCGACCAATGCATTTCGAATTTGTGGAGCCATCCAAACGCAACGCGGACATCATCATACCGGAGTGTGCAAATCAGGGGACGAGCATAGAATTACTATGCAGTATGGTCCGTCAAAAATTGGTCGCCGAGCTAAAGGCGTTGGCATAGAGCGATGGAACCTTCACAAAAAGATCTGATCAGGGCAGCCGCGGAAGCGCGTGAGAATGCTTATGCGCCGTTTTCTGGTTTCCAGGTAGGGGCAGCGATCGAAACGGAAAGCGGCGAGGTTGTCGTCGGCTGTAATGTCGAAGCAGCAAGCTACGGACTGACGATGTGTGCCGAACGCGTTGCGATATTCGCTGCAGTAGCCGCCGGGCACAAACGGATAAAAAGCGTTGCGGTCGTCGCGGACAGCGACGAACTGACGGCTCCGTGCGGAGCCTGCCGCCAGATAATATGGGAATTCGGCGGCGATATTCCGGTGACTATGTCGAACCTGCAAGATGAGTCCGAAACCGTCAACATGAGCGAGCTCCTGCCGCGAGCATTTGATTCCACATTCTTAAAATAACTGCCATGCAAATCTTTCGATCTATTGTTATTTACGTAGTGATCGCAGCGCTCTTTGCTGCGAATACTCTAGTTCTGGCCCAACCCGGGTCGCAACGCGTTGACGTCCTTATCGTTGGCGGGACCGTGGTTACGATGGACGCTTCGCGGCGGGTGATCGTAGATGGGGCGGTTGCGATATCGGGCGACAGGATCACGGCGGTTGGGACGCGGGCCGAGCTCACGCGAAGCCATAAAGCAACTCGAACGATCGACGCGAGCGGCAAAGTCATAATTCCCGGGCTGATCAATGCCCACACGCATATCCCGATGGTGCTTTTCCGCGGGATCGCGGATGACATGGACCTGCAGGAATGGCTAACGAAGTTCATCTTTCCGGCTGAGGCCAAGAATGTGAACGAGGCTTTTGTTCGTGCGGGAACGCGGCTCGGGCTGGCTGAGATGGTCCGCGGCGGAACGACGACCTATTGCGACATGTATTACTTCGAAGACGCAATAGCCGACGAAACTTCGAAGGCCGGCGTTCGCGGCGTTCTCGGCCAGACACTCATCGATTTTCCGGTGCCTGACGCCAAAACTTTCGACGCCGGAATGGAAGTGGCCGAGCGTTTTATCAAAAAATGGCAAGGTAACGCGCTCATCACACCGGCGATTGCACCGCACGCGCCGTACACGGTTTCTGAGGACAATCTGACATCGGCACGAGCGATGTCGGACCGGCTGAAAGCTCCGCTTCTTATCCATCTTGCCGAAGCTGACACCGAAACCAAGGCGATCCAGGAAAAGTACGACGGACTGCGGCCTATCGAGTTTCTGGAGAAGATCGCATTTTTCAATGACCGGACGATCGCGGCCCACGTCGTTCACGCCAACGCGGCTGAGCTCGACATTCTCAAACGCCGCAATGTCGGCATCGCCCACAACCCTCAATCGAATATGAAGCTTGCGTCGGGTGTCGCTCCGGTGCCGATGATGCTTGCTAAGCAAATGAACCTCGGGCTTGGGACCGACGGAGCCGCGTCGAACAACGACCTCAACATCTGGGAAGAGATGGATTCGGCGGCAAAGCTTCATAAGGTGTTCTTTGGCGATCCGAAGGTCGTTTCGGCCGAAGAGGCGTTTATGATGGCGACGATCGGGGGAGCCCGTGCTCTTCATATGGCCGACCGCATCGGTTCGATCGAAGGCGGCAAGCTGGCGGATATCGTGATAGTTGATATTGACGGCCTTCATCAGACGCCGATGTATAACGTCTATTCGCATTTGGTCTATGCAACCAAGTCTTCTGACGTCCGGACAGTGATCATAAACGGCAAGCCCGTCATGGTCGACCGTCGTTTGCTCACCCTTAATGAAGATGCTATAAAAAAAGAAGCGATAGCTTACCGTAATAAAATCATTGAAAGCTTGAAAGACTAACGTGCGGGTACACAGATGGCCGCCTTCGTGATTTTTGCAGCAGTATCGCACGGGTCGTTAAAAGTGAGCATTCCCCGAGTAGTTCGCTTGGCCTTTACGGAAAATTTAAGTCAAAAGGAGGACTGAAATGCCGTTAAATGTCAACAGAGTTTGGACATCGGTTCTTGCAGTTTTATTTGGTTCATTCGCTATTGTTAATGCGCAGACGCTTCCGCCTGCACCTGCCATCGAACCCGTCGCGGCACTATCTCCGGCCGAGGTAATGCGTGATCGAATCTCAAAGAGCAAAGCACTGATCGCCGTTAGAAACTATAATGCGGCCATCATTGAGCTTGAAAGCATTCGCCGCGAAACGACCGACCCGCCGGTCATAGCCGTCGTCAACGTTTTGTTGATGAACAGCTATCTCGAGCAGGGAAACTACGCGGGAGCTCGGAGCTTTCTGCAGGATTTCTTTACGTCATACAAATCAAACAACGCCCATTCTGAGGTTTATTATCAGGCGGTGGCGGGTCAGGTCGTCAAAGGTGCACGCAACCAGATCGACCGCTACCGTTCGCTTGGGCTGACGGTCGCCGAACGCAACCTGCCGCTGCAGGCCATAAACGACATTGAGCAGATGCGCGAGACAGTTGAGCTCGTGATAACCCAGGCCAAAGAGATCGGTGAAGATAAGACGCGGGCAGCTATCGCGATGCCGCTGCTTGAGGAAGCGACCTCGGCGCGGACGAGGCTTGCACGCGACGAATACGACGCGGCACGGTGGCGGAACGAAATGGCCGATTCGCGTGAGCAGATCGCCCATTCGCAGAGCGTTGTGACGGACACTCTTGCGATGGAAGCGGTCGCACCGCCGCGTGTGCCGAAGACGGTCACGCTGGAGCAGCTAAACGCGGCTTCGACGCCCGAATCCAGACCTGCCGCTGATGTTCCGTCCGAGACTACGCTCGCAACTACCGAAAAACCCGTCGTTGCGACGCCGCAACAGCAGAAGCCGGCACGTCCCGTCCGTGTTGTCAGCAGTGCGCCGCCGACGCCTAAACCCGAGCCGGCCGAAGCCGCAACTGTCGAAGCCGAACCCGAATCCACAACTCCGGCCAGCACCGAACCGATGGACGCCGGTTCATTGATCGCCTATGCAAGCCGGCAGTTTGCTCCGATCTATCCGCCGACCGCCCGCCAAATGCGAACGACCGGTGTTGTCCGTGTCGAGATCGTAGTTGGTGAAGATGGCGAGGTCGCCGAGGTCGTCAACAGCTCGGGCCCGACGCTGCTTCAGCCGGCGGCAAAGGACGCGATCAGGAAATGGCGGTTTCGCCCCTTCACGCGTGACGGCCAGCCCGTAAAGGCTACGGGTTTCGTCAATTTCAACTTCTCGCTTTAATACTTCTTCAAAGATCAGCGGCCGGGGTCGGCCGTTTTCTTACATTTTGATTGTAGCATAGATGATATAGTGTGCAATAGGTAAATCTTCGCTTTCACGGCCTATTTTCGGCCATTTTTGCGAAGGGAAGTTGAAAAATCGCGGGGGATTAGAGGTCATTTATGTGCGAGTGGAGAGAAATCAGGGATCAGGCGAAGGCGATAACCGAAAGGTCGCGGTCGACAGGGGGCGAGTGTGGGCAAGTGGCGGGATAGTGAGCCTCGCGGAAAAAACACGAACCCAAATGGTGGCCCTCACTATCCTCTGATTCATTTTTCATAGCTTTTACACTAGTTTCATTGATAGCCCCGCGTCGCCCTTTCGGGAGTCGGAGCAACCGGAAATGGTCTTTCGAGCCTCTAACCTGCGAAACGCGCTAAAATCGCCTGTAGAGGAAAATTCGAAATGGTAAGAACGGTCTTGGTCGCCCTGGTCTTTGGGATGTCTGCACTCTCATCCACCGCACAGATGCCGCCGGTCGAGCCGGGCGTTTCGCTCGAGCTGGCGAAGTTGCGCGCGGAGCGTTACTCCGACGTGCGTTACAAACTAAACCTGACGCTCGAAAAGATGTCGCCGGTGCTGAGGGGGACGATCGAGATACGGGTAAAAGTCTCTGGCGGCACTGGCGCGTCTTCGTCTTCGGCTTCGTCTTCAGAGAAAGCTCCATGTCCTAATCTCAACTTAACGGCTCCGCAGACGCCAATAATATTGGATTGGCGGAGGATCCGAGGTCATGAGGAAAAATCGTCGGTGACCAATATTGAGGTTAATGGTCGCCCAGCAAATGTTTCTCCTAGCTTTACGAATATTTGTCGGTACGAGGAATACAACGAACACCTCGTCTTCCGCGACGGCGTTGTCGCGGGCGAGAACGTTATCAAGCTTGATTTCACTTCGCCGATACTGACGAGCGGGTCGGCGATCACGCGGTACGTGGATAAAGAGGACGGGTCGGAGTATATCTACTCGCTCTTTGTCCCAAGCGACGCCAGCACGGCGTTTCCGGTATTTGACCAGCCGGATCTGAAGGCGAGGTTTACGCTCCAAATCACTGCTCCCACAGACTGGACAGTCATTGGAAACAATGCCTCCAGAAAATGGGAAAGCCATGATATCGCTGGAGGTAGAATTGAGAAATTTAGCGAAACGGCCGGTTTCACTTTTGGGCAGACCCAACCGATCAGCACCTACGTCTTCGCATTCGCGGCGGGGCCTTTTAAGACTTTCTCGCAGGGCTTTAGGAATCCCGGCGTAGTTGTTGTTGACTCTAGCGAGGAGTCAGCGATTGACCGTGAGAATGAGTATCAGGCCCGACTGAATCCGAAGATCTATCTACGCAAGTCCCAAGCTGCGAAGTTCGAGCCTCACGCTGCGGAGGTCTTTCGGTTAAATCGGGAGGCGATCAAATATTTCGAGGAGTATTTCGATTACAAGTTTCCGTTTCCTAAGTACGATCTGGTATTGATACCGGAGTTTCCGTTTGGCGGGATGGAGCATGCGGGGGCGACGTTTCTAAGAGAGTCGAGCATCATCTTTCCGCAGGAGCCGACGCGGAACGACCACATCTCGCGGGCTTTGCTGATCTTTCACGAGGCGTCGCACCAGTGGTTTGGCGATACGGTGACGATGCGTTGGTTCGACGACCTGTGGCTGAAAGAGGGCTTTGCGACCTTTACGGCGTACAAGGCGATGGAGCGGATAATGCCGGAGATGAACGCGTGGAAGGTCTTCTACGAACGCGTCAAACAAGCCGCTTACCAGACCGATTCGACCAAGGGCACGACGCCGATCTATCAGGAGATACCGAACCTCTCCGCCGCCAAATCCGCCTACGGCAACATCGTCTACAACAAAGCCCCGGCGTTCCTCCGCCAAGCCGAGTTCTACCTCGGCGAAGACAAATTCCAAACCGCCGTCCGTGCGTTTTTGAAAAAGCATGAGTTTGGGAATGCGGGGTGGGGTGACTTGGTTTCTGAGTTCGAAAAGTCGAGCAATCAAAAATTGCAAGAGTGGGCAGCAGAATGGGTTAAACAGCCGGGGGTGCCTAGAATGCTGGTTGGTTCCGGAGAAGGATCGACCCAAATAGGGTTGCACTATACATCTTTCCAATTGCGGCAGCTCTTTCATCCGGGCGTTAACAGGCCTTGGCGCCAAAAGATCGAAATAATGATGCTACCGGCTAACAATAAATCAAACGTGGTACATAAAATTGGATTTGGCAGCGGCACTGATACCGGCGGCGACTCGAGAGGCTATTGGGGAAAGTGGTTCCTTATCGTACAGCCTCTGGACTATCATCCGCTGATTGGCCGAATTTCACGGCAGGCCAAGGATTTTGTGCCCTCATACCCCAGTGGTGAGATACTGGAGAGTAGGAAATTTCCGTTATTCATTTTTCCAAATTACCAAGACTACGGCTACGGCATTTTCCTGCTCGATGAGAAGAGCCGCGATTATGTTCTCAAAAACATCCAGAACGAGAAGGACCCGTTCCTGCGGTCGATGATGTGGGGCGCGCTGTGGGACAGCGTCCGCGAAGGCGAGCTCGACCCGCGGGAATATGTGGAGCTGGTCGTGAAGGTTGTTGGGAGCGAGGTTCCGAGTTCCGAAGTTCGGAGTTCCAACTTTAGTTGGCCTCCCGTCGGCGATCAGTCCCCTCCGCGCGAAACGAAGCCGGCTAAAGCCGGAACTCCAAACGAAGACGAATCCACGACCGCGTTGTTGCTCAACCGCGTTGGGACGGCGATGAACTACTACGTTTCGGACAAGACGCGTGAGGAATTGGCCCCGCGTATAGAGAAGGTGTTCTCTGACAAGATGCGGACCGCTCCGACGCTTGGGCAGCGGATAACTTTTTATCGGGCGTTTTTGAACGCGGCATCGAGCGAGAATGCGAGGAATGTGCTG
>JBGTKY010000013.1:0-14231 GCA_041744395.1 Pyrinomonadaceae bacterium
GCACACGACGCTCGGGACCACCATCCCGAAGTTCGAAAAGCAACTGACGCAACAAAACAACGGCTGTGGGAATGTGGAAAAGCCCAAAGCGGCTTTCCCACATTCCCACAGCACTACTGCTACTAATAACTAAAGGAGTAAGAGAGATTCTTGTCCGAAAAACTTGACTGGCTCAAACTGGTACAGTCTTTGATTTCCTTTTCATTCTGCAAAATGGTGCTTAAGCGTGCGTGAGCCCGTGGCGAGGACTCACGACACATTCTCCCGCCGCGGTCGAAACCCGCAACAATTATCCTATCGTCGAAGACGGTGACATCTGTCTAGCCCACATCGCGAGACGTAGCAACAATAAACAACCAACCCGAACCGCCAACGGACGTCGGCATACGCCGCCGCCTTCAACGGACCCGCTACTTTCAGACGCGAGGCGATAAAATTAAAACAGAGCCGAAAAACGCCGCAAATGTCGCAAATACATACATCCAACACCAAATTGTTCGTCGCTTCGTCTGGATCTCACTCTCGGAAGCAAATTCAGCGATAATTGCCTTCGATCTGTTGTTGTGAAGGAAAAGGAAATAATTAATCAAAAGAAGTATTAGGTAACCTGCTACAGCCCAGACTTTTTCAATTTGTGGCGGATGTCCCGTTAGTATTTGGAACCAAACAAAGAGCGTTAGAGCATTGAACCCAATGCACAGAGTATTGGCGAGTATCCCCACAAACTTAGGATTTTCACCGTGGCCGAACCAGTCCAGCTGCAACCTGTAAGTTCGGTAAAAAAGATATTTATACGCACCAAAAGCGCTCACAGTTCATAACCCCTTGCCCGTCGCTAGGGCGGGACGTGACATGTATTTATAGTCGTCAAAACCGCGGGCGTGAGCCCGTCGCGAGGGCTCACGACACATTCCCCCGCCGCAGTCGAAACCGCAACGCTTATCCAACCGTCGAAGACGGTGACGTCTGTCTAGCCCGCATCGCGCGATCTGGGAACGATAAACAACCATCCCGAACCGTCAAAGACTGTGAAATACCCCGCCATCGCTACCGGCTCCACGATCTGCCAAACGTTCCATACGGCTAGCACCGTGGGCTACCAATATAACGTCGGGCTCACCGATTCAAAAGCTCGCAATTTTTCGAACACCAACCAGCCACGAAGAAAATAGACGACAATTAATCCGGTGAAGTGAGGCTTTGATCCTGTCGTTCCGTCATACACGCAAACCAGTTGAACATTTCGCATCTCTCCGTTCCTGAATCAAATTCCAGGCCGATGATCTCGCCGATTTCCGTCATCTGTTTTGATTCCCGGCAACCGTCGCCCTCTCTATATTGATAGTTTCGGTACGTATTATTCTGGCTGATTTCGACCACGTAAAGTATTCCGTCTATATAGTTCGTATCGCATTCACTTTCGGCTGTAATCGGAAGCAGCAGTAGTCCTTTCTCAACCAACTTGCCCCAAAAATAAAACCAGTCTGATACAGAATTTTTTAATTGTTCAACTTCGGCGGCCTGAATATCACCCTGATCATTAGTTCTGAATCGAATATGAAGCCCGGACCATTCATTATTGATTCGTCTTAATAGCACTCCTTCGAGTGTCGGCGTACTATGCGTACGCCAGATCCGCACCTCAATGTCGTCGCTGTCCAGACTAACCTCTCGTAAGGCTGGCATATTGGCCATACTTGATGCCAGATTGATGTCTTTGGAAAAGATGTAATCGAAGCGGGAGAGCGAAATGATGTCTGGCTTTCTTTGAGTTTCTGCCTGGTAAAACCAATAAGCTACCGCGGCGAAACTACCAAAGACAACTAGAATGACGAGAATGCGTTTGGTTAACTCGCTCATAAACACCGCGTAAGCCTAAATATTAACAAGGCGGGTCCAAGCCTGCGTTATTGGAATTCTTCCCTCTTCCGATTGTAGTACAACGGCGATCCAACTCAGAACCGCGGGTGTGAATCCGTGGCGAGCCAGCCACCTATCTTGCGGCTTGCCGCTCTATTTGCGGAAAGGCTGTGCCTTTCCGAGAGTTCCCCTATCTTAGCGGCTGTGCCGCCGCCGAAACTAACTGAATCTCCAATCTATTTTGATGTGATCGATCATCAAAGGCTCGTGGTTACAAAAGGTAGGGTAGTTTGCGGGTGAGTCATGGAGACTTAAAACATAAAGTAAAACGCGCGGCATAGCCGCAGTGAGGGGTTGAGGAACTGCCGGAGAAGTATAACTTCTCCGCAAATAGGGCGGCAAGCCGCAAGAGAAAATCGAATCCTAGCTTTCCTTTCTCAGGGCTATGCCCGTCTATCAAGCGGCGAGCCGCAAGAAATTAATAATTTCGCCTTGATGTCACCGCCCATTCCAGTTTGATCTTCTTCCCCGCTTTATCCTTTCGCCTTTATCCTTTATTCTTTAACCCGAATGTCATATCAGGTTATTGCACGAAAATGGCGGCCGCAGGCTTTTGATGAGGTCACCGGGCAGGAGCATATTACGCAGACGCTGCGGAATGCGATCGAGCACGATCGGCTTCACCATGCCTACATTTTCTCGGGTGCACGCGGTGTCGGCAAGACGACAACCGCACGCCTGCTTGCAAAGGCCCTGAACTGTCACAAGACCGACGGCCCGAACACAACGCCATGTGCGTCAGACGACCCGACGGCGTGCCCGTCGTGCCTGGAGATCGCCGAAAGCCGTTCGATGGATGTGCTTGAGATCGACGCCGCTTCGCACACCGGCATCGATGACGTTCGCGACATAATAATCGAGAATATCACCGTAAATCCGGCCCGCGATCGGTATAAGGTCTTTATAATCGACGAGTTCCATCAGTTGTCGAAGGCGGCGTTTAACGCACTGCTCAAAACGCTGGAAGAACCGCCGAAGAACGTGCTCTTTGTGATGGCGACCACCGAGCTTCACAAGGTTCCCGAGACGATCACTTCGCGGTGTCAGGCGTTTCAATTCCGCACCATATCGCTGCCGAAGATCTTTGATAGGCTCAAGCTTATTGCCGACGCCGAAAAGGTCGATATCTCAGACGACGCACTCCGCGAGATAGCCCGCTCGGGCGAGGGCTCGATGCGTGACGCTCAGTCGAATTTTGACCAGGTGATCAGCTTTGCCGGTGAAAAGATCGCCGCCGAAGACGTCTCAAAAGCTCTCGGAATGGCGGGCGTCGAGATGCTGATCCGCGTCGTGCGTTCGGTCGCCGAAAAGCGTCCCGCCGAGGTGATAAAGGTCGTCGATGAGTTGATCGCCGGCGGCCAGGACCTGCGGAATTTTGCCCGTGACCTGATGGCACTTTTCCGCGACCTGATGGTCTTTAAGCTGACCGATTCTGACCCGGAACTGCTTGAAGGGTCAATGCTTACGGCCGCGACGCTGACCGAGCTGAGCGAACCTTTCTCGGGCTCTGACATACTCCGCTTTTTCAATTCGGTGGCCGCGACCGAGACCGAGCTGAAAGAATCGACACGCCCGCGGTTTACGATGGAGATCGGCCTGGTAAAGCTGACCGAAATGCGTCGCCTGGCCGCCGTCGAAGATCTGCTCGAACGCCTCGGCAAGCTCGAGGCATCGGCCGGCAACGTCATCGCCCCGGAGACATCTGCCGCCGCCGCGACCGTGTCCGCATCGCCCGCCGACGTCCCGGAAAAAAAAACTCTGAAATCTAAAGAGCCGGCCGCCGAAGTCGCGGAAACCGCCGAGTTTCCGATAGCCGACGAACCACCGGATATGCCCGGCTTTGACGACTTCGAACCGATCGATTCGTCACCGCCGCTTGAGGCTCCCGACGACATGGATCTGCCCATCGCGGTGGACGATTTTGCCCGCTACAGCTCGCTTCCGACCAAGATGGCACCGCTCGCGGCCGAGGACCTCGAACACGTTGACCACGAAAAACTTGACGACGCATATGAGCTAAAGCTTGAACTCAGCGGCGATGACCTTCGGCCGATCGCGGGTGCGGACAAGCTCGTCGCCAGCCTGCTCGGAATTGCGGCGAAACCAGTTTCGGTCGGAGCCTCGAACGGCTCCGCCGCGGCTCCGGCACGCGACCTATCGCATTACATGCCTCCCGAACTCGACCTTGAGGCCGAGAACGCGCCGCCCGGCGAACTAGCGGCCGACGCGACGGATGAGGAGATCCTTAAATACGCGAAAACTATCCCGGCAATACGGCGCGCGATGCGGATATTCCGCGCCGAGGTCGTCGAGGCCCACCGGTCTTAACCAGCGGAACATTCCGCCGCGGGCTTTCGTATCAAAGTTATATTTGGCACAATTCAGTAACTCAATGAAACGACGTTCAGCAACTTTCACGCTCCGCCTGCTAATGGCAGTGTGCGTCTTCGCGCTCGCGTCGCTAGCGGCCATAGGCCAGGCTCCGTTCGACCGCAGCACCTCGCCGCTCCCTGCGCCGACGGGTTTCGTTAACGACTATGTGGGTGTATTCAACAGCGCTGATAAACAAGCCCTCGAAGACCGCCTGAAGCGTTTCAAGGACGAATACGGCGTCGAACTCGCTGTCGCCGTCGTCGATACGACCGGCGAACGCGATATTTTTGATTACTCGCTCGCCGTCGCCCGCGGCTGGGGCATCGGTTCGCCCGAAGATGACAACCCCGCCGGCCTGCTGTTCATAGCCATCAAAGACCGGAAATATTTCACGCACATAAGTAAAGACCTCGAGGACGAACTGCCCGACGGCGTAGTCGGCAGCCTACAGCGGCAATTCCTCGTCCCGGAATTTCGCCAGGGAAACTACTCAAAAGGCATCGCTGATACCGTCGAGGCTTACATCGCCAGGGTCGAATTTATTCGCACAGGCGAGGGCATCGACCCTGCCCAGCCAACAGCGGCACCCAGGACATCTGATTCGGAGGAATCGTCCTTCAGCTCTTTTTGCTGTCTGGCCATTATTCTTTTCATCATCCTGGTCATCATGTCCAACCGAGGCGGCGGCCGGAAGTCGAAGGACGACGATAACCGTTGGGGCGGAGGATTTGGCGGCGGCGGCGGGAGCATCCTTCCGTGGCTAGTCCTTGGCGGATTAAGCGGCGGATCGTCCGACAACTCCTCTTCGTGGGGCGGCGGAGGCGGAAGCGATTGGGGGGGATTTGGCGGTGGCGGTGATTTTGGAGGCGGCGGGGCTGGCGGAGGCTGGTAACGCAAAGGTTTAGAAAATGAAACAACATTTTGCACCATTTATTGATGATCTTAGGGCGAGCCACGGACGCAATCTGGTATCGGTGATCCTCTATGGTTCCGCGGCGGTCGGCGATTTTATTCCCAAGAAGTCGGACTACAACATCCTCATCGCTTTGAATGCGATCGAGCCAAAAGACCTGCGCGATGCACACGCATGCGTTCGCGAATGGCACAAACTCGGCCATCCTGTACCCGTTTACTTTACGGTTTCCGAACTGCAAAACGCCGCCGACGTCTTTCCGATCGAATTTCACCAGATGACCGAAGCACACAAGGTCCTGTACGGGACCGACGTGCTGGCCGGGCTCGAGATCCACGACGATTTCCTGCGGCATCAAGTAGAATATGAGCTTCGCAGCAAGGTGTTGCGGCTACGTCGAGAGTATATTCCCGCCTCGGCGTCGGTGGATGGAATGAAACATTTGATGTCGGCCAGTTTGCCGACCATCGCGGCGTTGTTTCGGGCAGTTTTACTCTTGCATTCCGTCGTCCCGCCAGCGACCAAGCATGAGATCGTAGCCCGGACAGTTCAGCATTTGGGACTTGACGGAATTGTATTTGAAAAGATATTCAATATCCGCGAAGATAATTTCGCTGATATTTTGGATGAAACTTCGGCGAATGAATTATTCGGACAATATCTTAAGCAGATCGAGAAAGTTGTCGAATCGGTCGATGCCGTAAGCGGAAATTAAGCATTTTTGGATCATTAATGTAACGAATCGCGTCAAAAGAACGGGAAGGAGAAACGAAATGAAAAGAGCAATACTACTGTCGATCGCAATGTTCGCGGCCTTCGGCCTAAGCGGATGCAGCTACAATGAATTGACGGCCAAACAGCAGAAAGTAAAAGGAAGATGGGCGGACGTCGAAAGCGCAATGCAGCGGCGGGCGGACCTCATTCCTAATCTCGTCGAAACGGCCAAGATGGCCGGCGTTCAAGAGCAAGAGGTTTTTGGTCAGATAGCTGACGCCCGATCTCGTTTGTTGAACGCCGCCCAGGCGCCTGGCCAAGCCGAAGGTGGTGACAAAACGCCGGAACAGCGGCAGGCCGTGATCGAGGCCAACAACAGCTTTGGTGGAACTGTTGGGCGTCTTCTGATGCTTCAGGAGAATTACCCCGTGCTTCGGTCGAACGAGGCATTTTTGAAGGTTCAGGATGAATTATCGGGTACTGAGAATCGGATCAACACCGCCCGGTTGGACTTCAATGCAGCTGTAACGGACTATAACACGACCAGGAATTCGTTCCCTGCAGTTCTAACGGCGGGGTTGTTGGGTTTCAAAGAGGAACCTTTCTTCCAGGCCGATCCGAGCGCACGGCAGGTTCCAACTGTAGGAGACGCAAATTCGCTTCGCCGCGAACAGGCTCCGACGGCCCCGGCGGCACCTTCGACACCTGCAGCAAATTCTCCGGCGGCTAATAATTAAGCTGTAGATCGGGTCGGTTTCAGAATCCGCGGGCACTACACATCGAACAATGATCGCAAGGCTTGCCGTTCGGCTCGAACGTGCAAGCCTTTTCATTTCTCCCCGTGTCAAATAACTCATCGACGATAGCCTCGGCGATCGAAAATCGATCGAGTGATGGATCAACCGACTGAATTGCCTCTTGTTGAACACTGGCAACGCGATCGAGTCGCTTCTCCACCTCGCTAAGTCTCATTCGAATAGAATCCAGTTCAAGGTTGGGCTCGGTAGATTCCATTTTATTTTATTGTTGACCTAGACTGTCTCGGCTTTGTGAAGGTCAATGTAATCGACCACTCCGACGATCGCCGAATCGATCGCTGCTCCCCGTTTCCCTGTTGCCGCGGTCGAAGCCGACCAGCCTTCCTGGGCAATGATCACGACATCGCCTTCGCCTGCGTTGACCGAATCTAGCGCCAAACAAGTGTAGCTCATGTCATCGCCTTCGGGTGTTATCTGACGGCAGAGCATAATACGCGAGCCCTCATAACGCTGATTTTTCTGCGTTGCTACCACATTACCGATTACTCTTGCCAAAAGCATATTTTCTTGCCGCAAGCATGTGTAAGTAGCAAACAATTACACTTACTCTGGAGCCTTATCCGCCGTATCGAGTCGGCGGGTCTTATTCTGAAAGACGTGTGCATCCGAATCGATTATTCCGACAATCGTACAATCGGTCGGCGTTTCGTCGCGTTTGAATGGGAACGAAGCCTCTTTCCCCCGGCACCAGAAGACCAATTCGCCTTCACCGGCCCCGACTGCGTCGAGTGCAACCGTCGGTTTTCCTTTTGGCTTAAGGTCTGCGTCAAGCGTCTGAATGATCAGAAACTTTCGGCCCTCGAGCGAGTCATTTTTAACCGTTGCGACGACGGTGCCAATAACGCGTGCGATCTGCATACAATAGTTGGGAGCAACTTCCCGCCTTGCTAAACCTTGAAATCGATCTCATCAATCACGCCGATGATTGCCGAATCAACGGGGCAATCCTTGTTGCCCTCGGCGAGACGGGCGGAGGAACCGCCAACGACTATGACCTTCTCGTTAAACCCGGCACCAACGGTGTCGACCGAGACTAGATAGCCGCTCTGATCGCTACCGTCGAGGTTAATCGGCTTGACGATGAGCAACTTTTTTCCATGTAGGCGTTCGTCTTTCTGTGTGGACACGACAGTGCCCATAATGCGTGCGATGATCATGATCGGTTGTCGGTTGTCGGTCGTCAGTTGTCAGTAACGGCCAGAAATCTGACACTGACAACCGACAATTATCCCTTCTTAACTATCGGCAGCGTCTCATCGACGCTTGAGTGTGGACGCGGGATAACGTGAACGCTGACAAGTTCCCCGACCCGGCGGGCCGCCGCTGCACCGGCATCCGTTGCTGCCTTGACTGCCGCGACATCGCCGCGAACGATCGCAGTTACAAATCCCGCGCCTATCTTTTCATAGCTGACCAGTTCCACGTTTGCCGCCTTCACCATCGCATCAGCCGCTTCGATGACGGCTACGAGGCCTTTTGTTTCTACCATTCCTAAAGCTTCTTGCATTAGTCTTTGCTCCTAGTTCGCTGTCGACACTCTTTCCGAGTCCCACTAGTTTAACCCGAACGCCGCGTTACGGCATAACCCTCCGCAGATAGTAACGTAGTTTCCTGAAAAGTTTGGTGTTATTTCGTGCCTAGGTTCGAAGGATGTTGAAACAACACGAACCGACAAGAAAACATAAAGAATTCTCTAGGCTACGGTCCAATCTTATGACGAATAGAATCGTTTAGCTCAATTTAGTCGCCTGACTCAAAAGGTCGATAAGTTCCTCTCGAGTAAAAGATATCTTCTGTCCATGAAAATTGCCGTTAGTTGGATAAGATACGGTAAGGTCACAACCGATCTGAGCGTCGTGCAAATACCCGCACGCTTGGCAGCGTGCGTTTGGCCCGAGAAATCCCGCCCTTTCGCGAATATCGATCAATTTCTCGATTGCATCAGCGGGGAGATCGTTGGCCCCGCCGAGAGTCTTCGCGAGAATCGCGATTCTTGCCGTGTGCTCAAGGGTTTCGAGTCGGTCAAATGCCTGCCAAAGATGTTCGCCGTACGCTACCGCTCCGTGATTTGCCATCAGAAGAGCATTGTGATGCGGCACGAAAGGCTTCATCGCCTCGGTTAGTTCATCAGTGGACGGCGTGCCGTAGGCGGTCAGGGGCACACAGCCCAGAGTCAAAATACCCTCGGAAAGGATCGGTCTGTCAATCGCGAGCCCAGCAACCGCACAAGCCGTCCCATGTGCGGGATGAGCGTGACACACAGCGTGTATGTCCGGACGCATCTTGTATATCAGCAGATGCATCGCAAGTTCGGAAGAGGCTCGTTTGTCCGACCGCGGCTTGCCTTCGAGATCGGTCAGTGCGAGGCAGTCCACAGTCATACGCCCCTTTGACGTCATAGTAGGCGTCGCCAGGATTGTATTTTCGTCAAGGCGAACACTGACATTGCCATCGAACGCCACAACATAGCTCCGCTCATAGAGCAATCTGCCGACCTCGACGATCAGCTTTCTGGCTTCCGATTCTTCCATTTTAACGCTACAAAAGCGAGAAGGTATAATTAATCTGCTTCACGACAGTCACCGGGCGGCTGCCTTCCATAGCAGGCTCAAACTCGATACGCTTTGCCGCATCGATTGCCTGCTCCGTTAGTCCATAAGCGAGCGACTTGACGGGGGTAACCGTACCGATTTCGCCGGAAGCCTTAAAGGTAACCCGAAGCACGACATTTCCCTCAATACTGTTTTCGCGAGCAGCCTCGGTGTATCCTGGCGTTGGTTTCGAATTTATTTGCAGTTTCCTTCGCTCTTCCGTTCTGACAAACTTTTTGGACGACTTAAAACTCTTATCACAGTATGTACGGCTGGTCACAAAAGCAGGCTGAAAGGAATTGCTGACGAGCGTACTCGTCCCGGTAAAAATCCAGCTAGGAATCAAGCCAATGGCCAGTCCCGCGAAAAATGGTAAAACGCGTTTCAGTAAAGCAATAAAATTCATAAAACACCCCCATTCGAAAAAAAGAAACCACAGATTAACACATCGCGTTCGGCGGCGTTAATCTGTGGCCAAAAATTGACAACAAAAGATTACCTGGCAGATCGCGGAGCAGGTTGCGGGACGGGTGCCACCTCGACGGGCCATTCAGGACCGAGATTCCGGTGTCCGGACTTAAATTGGTTGTGAGCTGTACGAGAAATGTCGCTCTCACTCCAAGTGCGACTCTCGAGCTGATTCTTGAGACGCAAATTATCCATTCGCAATTGCTCGTTCTCAACCCTAAGTCGTTTCATCTCATGGTGCCGCTTGCCGTAGCCCGATTTACGTAAACTCGGACTCGTGATCGTCACGAAAAAGCTAGTGATAAAAATGCCGACCACAAAAGTCGCGAGAAACGGCAACATTCTCTTTAAATACCCCTTACTACACATTAATATATTACCCCTCAGAAAACCTATATGTCTTTCAGCAGGTGGCATTTCGCCTCACCCGCATCTACAGTTTATACCTTTGCAGAGCCGTCGCAAAGCAAAATCTTCCAAAATGCTTCTTCAGGCAAATATTGGTTGCGCTCCGACCGCGTGCCGTTGCCCTTATTAAAATTATGATCTACAATTCGTTGCAAGTGTGAAACAATGATCGCTTTTCTATCCGGTAAACTTCTCGAAAAACAGGCAAATACTGCCATAGTCGATGTCGGCGGTGTCGGCTACGAGGTGTCGATTCCGCTCACGACCTTTTACGAACTTGGGGAGGTCGGGGCGGAGGTGCAGCTTCGTATTTACACCCACGTCCGGGAAGATGCGATACAGCTTTTTGGCTTTAACACGTTGCGCGAGCGAGATCTCTATCTTCGGCTGATATCTGTCCAGGGAATCGGGCCCAAATCAGGAATTGCGATGCTTTCAGGCATGAGTGCGGACGAGATTGTAACGGCGATTCGCTCAAATGACCTGGCACGACTCAAATCCATACCGGGCGTGGGCCTCAAAACAGCCGAGCGGCTCGTGATCGAGCTTCGTGACAAGGTCGGCGAAATGTCCGACACAATGCCACTGGACGCCTCGTCACGCTCGAACCTGCCGTCGGATGCAGTGTTCGAGGATGCGCTTTCGGCGCTGATAAATCTCGGTTATCAGAAAAACGCTGCGGAAAAAGCGTTGAATCAGGCCGCAAGCGAAGGCATTGAGATCTCGGTGCAAAAACTACTGAGAAGAAGTCTGCAAATATTAGCTAAATGATTGGAGCGCAAGCGTCCCGCTTGCCAACGCCGCCGCTTCGGCGGTGTGATAGCGATCAACTAGAATTCAACGAGATAAACCCTCGCGACCGCCACGCCGGAGGAACCGAGGTTGGCAAGCAAGATGCTTGCGCTCCAGTCTATGCTCGACATCGTACATCAGATCAGGAACGACTTCACCGCTCTCGACGGCCGGGCGGTGTTCGCTTTGGTTTACGCAGCCTCCGGTTTGACGTGTATCGCCTATTTCAAAAGTCCTGATTATCTGAACGCGATCCTTTCGAACACGCCTTTCGCCGCTATCGGTTCGGAAGCCGTGAGTCCCGTAAACAATAATCTTTACGCGCTGATCTGGTGGGTGTTTGTATCGGTTTTCTTCTATTTCGTGGTCCCGGCTCTCTACGTGAAGTTCGTCCAAAATCGAAACCTGAGCGAGATCGGCCTTGCTCTTAGAGCCGAAAAAGGCTTTATAAAGCTCCTCGCAATCTGCATCGCTTTGATGCTGCCGATCGTTTACGCAATGTCGCTGACCGAAAGCTTTTCGGATAAGTATCCGTTTCTCATGGTTTACAATGGCGATCCCTACTGGAGTTCGACGCTCCTCATCTGGGAACTGGTCTATTTCCTCCAGTTTTTCGGCCTCGAATTCTTCTTCCGCGGCTTCCTAATCCACAGTCTAAAACCGTCGCTTGGTATCTATTCGATTCTGATCATGACCATACCGTACACGATGATCCACTTTCAAAAGCCAATGCCCGAAGCGTTCGCCGCGATCTTCGCCGGACTATTTTTGGGCTGGGTCAGCTACAAAAGCGGCACGATATGGCTCGGACTTGCCCTGCATTGCACCGTCGCATTCTCAATGGATATTTTGGCACTTCTGCACAAAGGATTGCTTTGAGACTCGACAAACAACTTCCTGACGGCTCGCGGGCGAAGGTAGTATTTTGAAACCGTAAAGACAGAATGCAGGATAAGCCTGTTGTAGGAATCGTGTGATAACATTACGTTTATCGAGTCAAGGGGCCGTCAGCGCGTTTATCAGGTGAGCCAAAATAAGATTCGCATTCTCGCCTGTCGATACCACTACGAATGTCCGCAACCGCCATCAACATTCAGGACGAAGAGATTTCAGTCGACGACAGCCGCTTTGAGGCGGTGTTGCGTCCCGCACAGTTGTCGGAGTACATCGGCCAGTCCAAAGTTAAAGAGAACCTGCGTATTTTCATGAAGGCCGCTCTGAAACGGCGTGAGGCTCTTGATCATATTCTGCTGACAGGCCCGCCGGGACTGGGAAAGACCACGCTTTCTAATATCGTCGCCAACGAGATGGGGGCTTCACTCAAATCGACTTCGGGGCCGGTGATCGAGAAGGCCGGCGATCTGGCGGCGATCCTGACGGGCCTTGAGGAAGGCGATATTTTGTTTATCGACGAGATACACCGGCTCAACCCGGCGATTGAAGAAATTCTCTATCCTGCGATGGAAGATTACAGCCTCGACTTGATGATCGGCCAGGGAACGGCGGCGAGGTCGATAAAGCTGGAACTTCCCAAATTCACACTCGTCGGCGCGACCACGCGGCCCGGAATGCTTACCGCTCCGCTGCGGGCGAGGTTCAATATTGTCTTTAATCTCGATTTTTACAACGTAACGGATCTGCAGACTATCGTCACGCGTTCGGCCGGTATTTTGAAGGTTGGGATCGATGAATCAGGCTCTCACGAGATCGCTCGCCGGGGCCGCGGAACACCGCGGATCGTCAACCGCCTTCTTCGCCGCGTCCGCGATTTTGCCGAGGTCGATCACGAAGGCCACATAAACGAGCACGTCGCCAACGATGCTCTAAACCGAATGGAGGTTGACAGCTTCGGACTGGACGAAACCGACGCTAAACTGCTCAAATGCATTATTCAGAAGTTCGAAGGCGGCCCGGTCGGCCTCAGCACGCTTTCCGCCGCGATCCACGAAGAAAAGGATTCCATCGAAGAAATGATCGAACCGTATCTGCTCCAAATTGGCTTTCTTAACAGAACCCCGCGCGGTCGGATGGCAACCCGTCTCGCGTATCAACACTTCGGCTTGGAGGAATTGATGCGCGGCGGTGAAATTCAGCCATCTTTCCTCGCAAACGAATAGAATGTCGCTTTTCGACTACTATCTGTAAGCTCTGGCAAAAAGACATACTTCTCGCTTCAGATGGCTCAATTGGAATACACTGAGGCGTTTCGAGCATTGTCGAAACAGGAGAAAGCTATGAACAAACAAAAAATTTTCACGTTATCGACAGTTTTAGGAATCCTGCTTACGGGGACGTTTTCAATTTCGGCGCAGAAAATTGATTTCGTCTCGGCGGACGATGCGGCGAAAAAGGCTCTTAATGTAGGTGCAAGTGCTCCTTCCTTCGAGCTTAAAGACAGTAATGGAAAGCTGGTTTCCAGCGCCGATTTGCTGAAGCAGGGGAGTCTCGTCATCACCTTTTACCGCGGTGCATGGTGCCCGTTTTGCAACGTTTACCTCCGAAAACTCGGCCAGCGGATGTCTGACATTAGAACGGCGGGCGGAAGTCTTGTCGCAATCTCGGTAGAGAACCCTGACACCTCAATGACCGTCGCTAAAAAGAACGAGGTTCTGTTCCCCGTTCTCAGCGATCCGAATCTTGATGTCGCCCGGCAATTTGGCATCGTTTACGAAATGCCGCCCGCGACCGCTGCCCAGTACAAATCACGCGGCCTTGACCTCGCGACCCGAAACTCCATGACCAAACCGGAACTCCCGCTCGGTGCCACTTACATAATCGATAAAAAAGGCAAGATCATCTACGCTTTCATCGAAACCGACTTCAAAAAACGAGCCGAGCCGGATTTAATCATCGAAACTCTTCGGAAAATGAAATAACGATATTAGGGTGGGCGTAAATGCGGATGTCAATGAGCGTAACGTAGCGGGCAATACGCTCATTGACAGCCGTCTTTACAGCTAGACCGCTCTTTCCAGGATCCGGCGCGTATCCTAAATAACTGGCTGATCGGATCTGTGACATAGTCCAGGTCGTCACATCCGCGACAAACTGTCCGTATTGCGTCAATTAAAAAAGCCAGAGTGTGAACATTCTTGTCCACTCTCTGGCTTTTTTGGGGTTCATACGCGGATGAGAGCATCCGCGTTCCGGGCTGGAGTTTATTCCAGGCCGGTGAGGTTAACATCCGCCAGGTTTCCGGTGATGTTGATCACGCGGGAAGCGAAGCGGTAGCGT
>JBGTKY010000014.1:0-93726 GCA_041744395.1 Pyrinomonadaceae bacterium
ATTTGTATTTCAGGATAAGGTTTTCGGAATAGGTCCTGCCCGCTTCGACTATGATCGTATCTCCGCGGTTGGCGGCGTTGATGGCGGACTGGATCGTTGGGTATTGCGTGCTTGGTACGCTTAACGTTGCGGCTTCTGCCGAGAGCGCCGTCGCACCGAAGCAGCCGATGGTTATCAACGCATTGAAAACTAATACTGACAGGCGGGTCTTGACGATCCGTAAATAAAACATGGGAGTCTCCTTTTATGTGGAAGTTTTTGCCAGCCCGGGTCTACACACGGGTAATGGCAAATCTAAAAGATTCTGGGACGATTAGACTCAAACACAAACTCTTGGGGCTCTAGAGTAAGTTCGGGCGAAGATAGATCGATCGCACGAAATATTGAGATCGTAAAAGATCCTATTCCTACTTATTGAATTGTTTATTTAGTTGTCGAAAGAATTCGTTGTTTACTGTGCCGATATGGATGGGGTCCGATCAACAGGCCGTAAAGCAATTTTGATTCTTTCGAACAAAGTATGGTCAGATTGACCGAACCAGTTTTGTATGTTGATGACTCAATCTAAGTTCGGCATGTAGACAAAAGTTTCGCCTCGTTTAGATTCGGGTCAGACGCAATACTAATTAACGTGATTCAACACTGAACTGCAATGGGGTAAGTTTCCAGAAACGGTGGGAGTTTCTAGGCTTGAGTTACTTAATTTATACCTCATTCTGCCAGACCTGTCAAATGGATCGAATTGTCTTTACGGTTTCGATAGTTCTTGTGAGCTAAAGTTGGGGATAAAGTCTTTCATTCAACGTTTTCTGTCGATATAATAATAGATGATTGTGTTAGAGATTTTTAGAAAACCAGATATTCAGTTGTCCTCGATCTGTTCATACCGCGTTTTATGCCGAGAAGACGAAAAATCCTTGTTCTTTTCGGAACGCGGCCTGAAATCATTAAGCTCGCTCCTGTGATCCGCGAACTTCACAAGTCGTCATTCATGACAACCATCGTGTCATCAAGTCAGCACCGCCATCTCTTGGAACCATTTTTGAAAGTCTTTGGTGTTGTTCCGGATCATGATCTGGACCTGATGCGAAAGGATCAGACGCTTAACCATATATGCTCTGAAGTGATTCGAAGTCTGGATGAGATTATTCTAACGGAGCGTCCTGATGTCATTTTAGTTCAAGGCGATACATCTACCGCGTTGGCCGGAGCGATCGCAGGATTTAATTGCAAGATACCGGTTGGGCACGTCGAGGCGGGTTTGCGTTCGGGCGACCGTATGAGTCCATATCCCGAAGAAATGAACCGACGTATCATATCGCAGATCGCAGACTTTCATTTTGCGGCGACTGAAGCGAATCGACACCGGCTACTGGCCGAGGGCATTACAGAAAAGAGGATTGAGGTTACGGGTAATACTGTTGTCGACACGTTAACGACGTATTCTGCGGAGGTCAAGCCTAGCAAAGACTTGGGTGAAATACTGGGCCGTGCCCGGTCTATGAAGTTAGTACTGTTGACGAGCCACCGACGAGAGAGTTTTGGCAGCATCATGGAACAGAACTTGAGAGTACTGTCCGACTTCGTCAGGTCCCGGCCTGACGTATGCTTGCTATTTCCAGTCCATCCTAACCCTAATGTAGGGTCAGCCGCAGGCTCGATTTTCGCAGATCAAGAACGCATTTATCTGGTTGACCCGCTGGATTATAATGATTTTATTGCGGCAATGAAGGCGGCATGGCTAGTGGTCTCCGACTCTGGTGGAATCCAGGAGGAAGCCCCCAGCCTTGGGAAGGCTCTTCTGGTCCTTCGTGAAAACACGGAGAGAAATGAGGCGATCGAGGCCGGCGTCGCGAAGCTCGTCGGCGGGGATCCAAAGAAATTAAAAGAAATGCTGGAATCGAACTATAATGACGAAAGCTGGATAGAATCGGTCCGAACTATAAAGAATCCGTTCGGTGATGGCACTGCTTCGAAGCGAATCGTGGCGTACTTAAAAAAAGTTCTGTAAACCCGAGATACGTTTTTGCAAAAAGTGTCATAGTATTACGTCTATACTTCGACTAATGCCCTCAACCACCACGTCACGAAAACACTTGTTGACCGTCCTCGTTGAGGACTATTTCCAGGTCGGGGCGTTTGAGCGGTTGATCCAGGAAAAGAACTGGGCGAATTTTGCTCCGCGATACGAGCAGAACACTTTGAAGGCCCTTGATCTTTTGGATGAATACGGAACTAAGGGGACATTTTTTGTATTGGGTTGGATCGCGGATCAGAATCCATTGCTTGTTAAACAGATCGCGTCGCGCGGGCATGAGGTTGCAAGCCGCGGCTATTTTCATCGAAGCCTAGGAAATTTGACGCCTCAGGAGTTTCGTGAAGACCTTATCCGGACAAACCGGGCTATCGAAAACGCTACGGGCGAACAGGTACTCGGATATCGAGCGGCGGAAAAACTGTCAATTAATCGAGACAAATGGATATTAGAAGTGCTTGCCGAAGAAGGTATAGTTTACGATGCCTCGATGATGCCCTCACGAGCAGATGAACCCGAAGACCGGTTCGAACACGAGATCAAGCTCAAAAACGGATCCATCCATGAATTCCCATTCTCGACCCTGAATGTCGGTGTGGGCCTTCTACCGATCTCAGGTGGCAATTATCTTCGACAAATACCGCACACGCTTTTAAAGCATGCGATCTCACAATGGGATCGGAAATTCGATTCGCCGTTCATGTTCTACTTCCATGTTTGGGAACTCGACCCTGAACAGCCGCGGATATCAGCCGCATCATACTACAACCGGGTCCGCCATTACCGTAAATTGGACAAGATGGAATGGGTGATCAAAGAGAACTTACTCCGTTACGATTATTGCGGGATCGCCGAACATCTAGGACTCACTAAAGCGAGCGTCGGTCGGTTCACCGAGAATATCGACTCGACCGTTCTACGTCCTAAGACAATTCCGGATCAGACGACTCGACCGCCAACCGACGTTACAATCGTGATTCCGTGTTTTAACGAATCGGAATCTCTTCCTTATCTCGCCAATACGCTCCGCAAGCTTGAGGCGGGTTTAAGTGATCTAAACTTCCCTCCTCGATTCATATTTGTTGACGATTCCTCGATTGACAATACTTTTGAGACGTTAGAAAGACTTTTTGGTGCGATGGATAACGTTACGATCATTCGCCACCAAAAAAATCTCGGCGTTGCAGGGGCGATCTCCACGGGCATTCGATCCGCGGAAACTGAGTTCGTATGTTCAATGGATTGTGACTGCACATATGATCCAATGGAATTGTTAGCAATGCTCCCTGCGATGACTAGGGAGGTCGATATGGTTACGGCCTCGCCATATCATCCGGACGGAATCGTGCGAAATGTGCCGGGATGGCGGCTTATACTATCCAAAGGTGCATCGTTTCTTTATAAGCAAGCACTCAATTCGCAACTGTCTACCTTTACCAGCTGCTTTCGGGTCTATCGCCGGAGTTCGGTGTTGCCGTTGGTGGTAACGGAAACCGGATTTCTGGGCGTTGCTGAACTGTTGGGTCAACTGCATTTGAATGGCGGCACGATTCGGGAGCATCCCGCGGCGCTAGAAGTACGGTTGTTTGGCTTCTCAAAAATGAAAACCGTGAAGACGATAGCCGGGCACATCAGATTGCTTACCAAACTAGGAAAAGTAAGAATTACCCGGAAATCCCACTTGATTAGCACTTCTACGAAGATAGAAGATCATAAAACATAGAACTATTTTAAGGAAGACTGGCACTACAGAAGAATTATGTCCACAACAGCTCAAATTGAAAAAATCATCAAGCTTCCCTCAGATCAAGATGCGTCAGGCAGGACCTTTGGTGAAGAGGAGATCACTGCATTGAAACAGGTCCTTGATTCTGGTGTTCTAATTACTACGAAAGGCTCTTTCGGTTCAAAACTTGAGAAAGCCTTCGCCGAGAAAATGGGCGTGAAGCATGCGTTCGCGTGTAATTCGGGCTCGGCGGCGGTTCATGTCGCGATTGCAGCGATCAATCCGAATCCGGGTGACGAGATCGTAACGACATCGATCACGGATATGGGCGCTCTCACACCGATAATCTTCCAAGGTGCGATTCCAGTTTTTGCTGATGTCTGCCCAAAAACGCTAAACGTGACTGCCGAAACGATAGAAGCCGTCCTGAGTGAAAAGACAAGAGCAATAATCGTCACTCATCTTTTCGGAAATCCTTGCCGAATGAAAGAAATCATGGAATTAGCCGACTCGCGTGGTATACCCGTCATCGAGGACACGGCTCAAAGTTTTCTCGCGACCGTAGACGGCATGAAAGTTGGCACCATCGGCAAGATCGGTGCATTTTCATTTCAACAAGGCAAACAGATGACGACCGGCGAGGGGGGCATCGTGGTCACTAATGACGACGATCTCGCACGGCGTTTGTATCTTTGTATTAACAAAGCGTGGGGCTACGGCGACCCGAATCCCGATCATTATTTTATCGCCCTGAATTACCGCATGACCGAGCTTCAAGCTGCAGTTGCATACGAGCAGCTGAAAAAGCTCGACCGCTCGGTAGACCAAAGACAGAAAATGGCAGCTCGGCTCGACGAGAAGATCGCCGATATTGACGGTATCGAAAGCTATCGGCCTGCGTCTGACTCGACGATGACGTATTGGAAGTTCTGCCTTCGCGTCGATGATTCCAAGATCGAGGATGGTTCAGTGGGACTGGCGAAAGCTCTTAAGGTCTACGATGTAGCCTCAGCCCCCAGGTACGTCGTCAAACCAGCATTTCGGTGTATGGTCTTTCGCGACCAAAATACTTTCGGAGACAGCCACTTTCCGTTCAATCTGGCCCGCCCGGAAGCTGTTGACTATTCCGAGTCGCGTTTCCCCGGGACATTTAAAGGTCTCCACGACGTATTAGTGCTTCCAATAAATGAACGATATACGGAAGAACACATTGACTTTGTTGCGAACTCGATCCGCGATGCGGTCGCCTCGATAACGATACCCTCGGCCACGTCCGGAGTTCAAGATTGTGTCGTTTGCGGCGGGAATAAATGCCTCGATGGCAGCTCGTTGGCATAAGCCGGAAAATGACTACTCTAAAAGAAAATCGCCTTTAACGAAATTAATCGCTCCCATCCAACATGACTTTATGGATAAATTAAAATTTGCACTTATTGGCACCGGAGGGATAGCTCAGACATATGCTCAGGCGTTCCAGATCAGTGAATGCTGCGAAATAACCGCAGTGGCCGATATAAATGTTGACGCCGCCACAGCATTTGCCGAACCCTTCAACGCCGTCGCGATCAATAGCTATCGAGAACTTGCCGAAAAGGCCGAGTTTGACGCGGTCATAATTTCGACTCCGCCTAGTACCCATCTTGAGATAGCAGAATATTTCATGTCGCTCGGCAAGCATATTCTATGCGAAAAGCCGCTTTGCCCGACGATCGACGAAGCCGAGAGAATGCTTTCCACTGCCGAATCCTCGGGCGTAACATTTACGATGGCATCGAAGTTCCGATTCGTCGAAGACGTGATAAAAGCCAAGGCGATGATCACCTCGGGTGTTCTGGGTGATATCGTCCAGTTCGAAAACGCATTTACTGCCAAGGTCGATATGTCGGATAGATGGAACTCAGATCCGGCAATATCGGGCGGCGGCGTTTTGATGGACAACGGCACTCACTCTGTCGACATTATACGATACCTGCTCGGGCCCATCCGCGAAGTCATCGCGATAGACGCCGGGAAGACGCAGGGACTAGCGGTTGACGAGAACGTCCGGATGTTTGCACGAACGGAGGGCGGAGTAGTCGCAACTGTCGACCTAACCTGGGGGCTAAATAAAGAGCTTTCAAACTTTATCAGTATTTACGGAACCAACGGCACCCTGCATATCGGATGGCGCGAATCGAAATACAAGGTCAGCACTTCGCCCGACTGGGTAGTTTTCGGAAAGGGGTACGATAAGGTTCACGCGTTTAAGGCTAAGATCGAGAACTTCCGCAATGCGATTCGCGGAAAGGAGGACCTCTTGATCAGTCCTATCGGAGCCCGCGCTTCGGTTGAGGTCATCGCAGCTGCTTATCGGTCTCTTGAATCGGATAGTTGGGTTCCGGTTAAAGGACTGGCAGACACAGCCTCAGCTTAAAGCCAAGAATATAAATGGTCAGAATTCATCCAACAGCAATCGTCGAAGATAACGTATCCATCGGCGAAGGGTCGAGCATTTGGGATAACGTCCACATTCGACACGGTGCCAAGATCGGTGAAGAATGCATCATAGGTGAAAAATCATATATCGCTTACGACGTGTTAATAGGTAATCGCGTCAAGATAAATGCGATGGTCTATATTTGCGCCGCCGTCTCTATCGAAGACGGGGTAATGATATCGGCGTCGACTACCTTCACCAACGATAAGTTTCCGCGTGCTACATTTCCTGACCTCAAGTCAATAAGGCCAAGTGAGCCAGATGAGCACACGCTGCCAACTCTCGTTCGTCAGGGAGCGACGATCGGCGCCGGCTGCATTATTGGGAATGATCTTGAGATCGGCAGATGGGCGATGGTGGGTATGGGATCCGTTGTGACCCGAAGCGTTCCTAACTTTCACCTTGTAATTGGCAGTCCGTCCCGCTCAGTAGGAGCCGTTTGCAAGTGCGGCTTGCTTATTCATCGGTTTGCGAGCCCGCCGGTTGGGGAGATCGCGTGTGAATGCGGCCTCCGATATCGGATCGATGGCGAAAACGTTGTGACGGAGATCGAGGCTTAGACGCCATCCAGGTTCTTGATGGGCCAGAAAATTGCAATCGTAGGCGCCGGATTTTTGGGCCTTACTATCGCGTTGAGGTGCGCTCAACGCGGTGATGAAGTGACAATATACGAATCCGCACCCGAGATCGGTGGGCTGGCATCCGCCTGGAATATCGGCGACGTCGTTTGGGACAAGCACTATCATGTTACCTTGTTGTCCGATTCCTATACTCGAAAGATCGTCAAAGAGATCGGACTGGCCGAGAAATTCAAGTGGGTCGAAACTAAAACCGGCTTTTTTTCGGACGGGAAACTTTATTCAATGTCGAATACACTAGAGTTTCTTCGCTTTCCGGTCCTGGATCTTGTTAGCAAAATTCGGCTTGGAGCGACGATCTTCTACGTGTCTAGGGTCAAAGATTGGCGCTCGCTGGAAAAAATACGCGTCGAAGATTGGCTGACACGGCTGGCAGGAAAAAAAACATTCGACCGAATATGGCGTCCGCTCCTTAAAGCTAAGCTGGGCGATGCATACAAAGAAACATCGGCGGCATTTATCTGGGCGACCATACAACGAATGTACGCAGCCAGAAAGTCTGGCCTAAAGAAGGAAATGTTCGGGTATGTCAGCGGCGGGTACGCTTATGTACTTCGACATTTCGGAGAGAAGCTTTCTGATCTAGGCGTACTAATACACCTCAGCAATCGAATCGAGAGGATCGAAGCCGTCGAGCAACATAGAGTATCGATCGCGACCCCCACAGGCCCCGAGACCTTCGACAAGGTCGTTCTCACCTGTCCGGCGGGAAGTGTTGTTAAACTCGTTCCCGACCTTAGTGAAGACGAAAAGCGAGCGTTTTTAAGAATTCGTTATCAAGGAATTATCTGTGCGTCGGTGTTGATGAATGAACCATTATCCGATTTCTATGTAACGAACATCACGGATGAAACCCCGTTCACCGGTATAATTGAGATGTCTGCACTGGTCGATAAATCGGAATTTGGCGGAGCATCACTCGTTTATCTTCCCAAGTATGTTGAGCCGAATAGCCATTTGTTTGACCTTTCTGACGATGAAATACGGGAACAATTTATTAGCGGCCTGGAAAAAATGTATCCGAAATTCAACCGGTCGGGCATTTTAGATTTTAAGGTATCTCGCGTTCGGGAAGTATTCCCGCTGCCCGAGCTTGACTACTCGTCGCGTCTCCCTCAAGTGGCCACATCCATTCCAAACCTCTATGTTGTAAACTCAGCTCAGATAACTAACGGCACCTTGAACGTGAATGAAACCATCGCATTGGCGGAAAAAGCCTTTGGGCTCCTATGATTGCTTAACTACGCTCTGTTTCGAATCTTTTCGAGTTTTGAGGTCAAGATCGTTAGATCCTTGAGTTAGACGGGCTTTCGCGTTGGCAAACATAAACCAAAACAAATTCGAACGGACGTCATTTTTTTTCTTGGCGGTAATTATTTTCGCTGCTATTTTTGCGGTCGGCTTCGCCCGGAGCTCGGTGAACTTCGCCGGTGATCAGGCTATGTTTCTAGTGTTCGCTGAAGAGATGACCAAAGGAGCCGTTCTTTATCGCGACCTTTGGGATGTGAAGCAGCCGGGTATTTTCCTTTTTTATATAGTCGCCGGGGTGCTTTTTGGTTTCGATGAGACGGGCGTCCACCTTTTTGAACTTCTTTACTGGATCTTCTTTGCTGTCCTGCTGGTTATTGCCCTTCGCAAGTATTTTACAAACGAGTTCCTGGTGTTACTTCTGCCGCTTTTTACAGTAGGTTTCTACTATCTAACAGTCGGATCATGGCACATGACCCAGGTCGAAGGAATTGTCGGTTTTCCTCTTTTCTTTTCGATTTTCTTGCCAGTGATCTCCGTCAGCAACCCCAGTTCGTTCCCGAGAACCTGTTTGTTGATTACGGCCGGTTTATTGAGCGGCATTGTTGTGGCCTTGAAAATTGCATTCCTTCCGATTCTTTTGGCTACCTGGATGTCCGTTCTTTACTTTCAGATCCGGAGTAACGAATCCGGGACATTTCGCAGATCTATTTACGACATATTCAAGGCTTTCTTGGGCCTACTTTTGATTGTCGTTCCGTTAATTCTCTACTTCGCTCGTCACCAGACACTCGGCGAGTTTTCGTACACCACGTTTGACTACCCTCTTCGAGTCACGTCAGCCTTTGGCAGCAATTCCCGGCTTCCCATACTCATCGAAGGCTTCAAGTGGTTCGTCGTTTATTTCTCATTCTTATTGTTTGTCAATGCTTTGGGGATAATATCAGTTATCCTTCGTAGCCGCGCACAAATGCGTACGACTTTTCGAAAACTTTTCATCCCGGAAACGTCGTTTGAGTTGTTGATCAACAACCTGGTGATTTGGTTGGTCGTAGGCGTCGCAGTGATAGTTGTCCAAAGCACTTCTTGGTGGGCTTACCATTTTCTACTGTTGAGCATCCCCTTGGGAATTCTTGCCGTCTTTTCAATCGACCGGGCACAAGTTCTCTTTGAACGTTCGGCGAGGTTTGTCAGTGGAGCGTCTGGAGTCTTGCTTGTTATGATTTGCTCAGCGTTACTACTCGGAACGCTCAATAGAGTTACGTCTTCGGCAGTGATACGAATATACGATCGATCGGCCCCTATCTCCTGGTCGGTTCTTCCATTTTTGTTTTCGGACCCGACAGATTCTTATGAAAGAATAGAGAAATCGACGGCGTACCTTCGTTCGCCAGAGAGTGTCGCAGGTCCCATCTTCGTTTGCGCTGATCCGCTCTATTACTATCTGTCCAAGAGATCACCTGCCCTGGTAACCAACGGATGGTCACCCGAGTACTTCTTGCCGGAAAAATGGGGCCAGCTTGAAGAGGAGTTGCTCGCAAAACGCCCGAAATATGTGATAATTGACAAGGGTTGTCGGGACCTGATGGAGGCAAACTCTAAACTTACTATCGACATAGTGGACACTCAATATCGACCGGTTTCTATTGACGATAACTCTTCTTGGTACGTACTAGCGGAGCCTTGGTAACAGGCTTGCCCGTAAGGGATTTTTTTGATCATGATTTAACGGTAACCTTCAATTTCCGGATCGAATCACACTTTGCATTCTCCCGATTTTTACGGAGTGTTGAATACAAATTGAAACAAATTGCATCATTGTCATTAGACCTGGATAACAAATGGTCCTACATGAAGACGCACGGCGATGCCGGGTGGGAAACTTTTCCGTCTTATCTTGATGTTGTCGTACCTCGTGCCCTTAAGTTTCTTGAGGAGCGCGATTTAAATATTACTTTCTTTATCGTTGGGCAGGACGCAGCTCTTAGAAAGAACCATGACGCCCTAGCCTTGATATCCGCAGCTGGTCATGAGGTCGGCAACCACTCCTTCAATCACGAACCGTGGCTGCACCTCTACACGAGAGACGAACTGGTCCAGGAGTTTGAGCGTTCCGAGTCAGCAATTGAAGCGGCTACTGGTGAAAAGACGAAGGGCTTTCGCGGACCGGGTTTTAGTTTGTCGCCCGATGTAATCGAGGTATTGATCGAACGAGGCTACATATACGATTGCTCAACGTTCCCAACATTTATCGCACCGCTGGCTAGGGCTTACTATTTTTTGAAATCTGATACGATGACAGAAGACGAGAAAGAGAAGCGAAAGAAGCTATTCGGCAGCTTTTCGGATGGATTCCGTTCTTTGAGTCCGTATCAATGGTCGGTCGGCGAATCTTCGATCGTCGAGATCCCTGTAACTACGTTCCCTTTGGTGAAAACGCCGATCCACGCGAGCTATATTATTTACCTCGCGACATTCTCAAAGATCGCGGCGATCGCTTACTGGAAAGCAGCACTCCAGGCTTGCAAGTTCAGTAATGTTCAACCATCGATTTTATTGCATCCGCTCGATTTTATGACCGGTGCCGACGTTCCCGAGCTCAAATTTTTTCCTGGTATGTCGATGCCGCTGGCGAAGAAGTTAGACCTCCTCGGCCGAATTATAGGTTTTTTCACTGATCAATTTGAAGTGGAACCAATGGTCGAGCATTCACGAAGGGTCAACTCCCTTGTTACTTTACCCGCAAGCTCGTTGTGTTGATCACTTTAAGACTATATGAACTGCCCCTTATGTAAGTCTCATTCGCAGTTTGTTCTTGAGGCAAAGGGTTATCCGATCCATGATTGTGTTTCGTGTAAGCATCGGTTCGCTGCATTCCAGACCGATGCGGATCACGTGGCTTCCGCCTACGGAGATTCGTATTTCTTTGGTGGCGGCGCGGGTTACCCTGACTATTTAGCAGAAGGCGATCTATTGAGGTCGCGTGGTCGGTCCTATGCTAAGAAAATGAATAGATTCCTTGGCCCGGGACGAATACTCGATGTGGGAGCTGCGGCCGGATTTATTTTGAAGGGTTTTCAGGATGAAGGTTGGGAGGGCATCGGACTTGAACCAAATGAATCAATGGTCGCAATTGGAGCGAAACTTAACGATGTGGTGATCGAGGCAGGTACGCTCGAAACCTTCGATCACCCTTCAACTTTTGATCTGGTCAGTATGATCCAGGTAATTGCTCACCTACATAACCCGACGGAAGCTATTTCAAATATTCGCAATTTACTCGCCGATGAGGGTTACCTTTTGGTAGAGAGTTGGGATCGCCATTCCCTTACTGCTAGATCATTAGGAAAGCACTGGCACGAATATTCACCGCCGAGCGTCCTTCACTGGTTCTCTAAACAGGGTCTCATCTTGTTCTTAGACAATATGGGTTTCTCACTTGTTAAAGCGGGACGACCAGTAAAATTTATTAGTGGCCGCCACGCCAGATCATTGCTCGAATATCGAATAGGAAGACGGTGGTTTCTAAAGATTCTTCCGGATAGTATCCGAATTCCCTACCCTGCAGAGGATCTCTTCTGGATGCTATTCAAGAAACGGTAAAAGATTGATGCCCCCTGCATCAAAAAAGATCCCGCAGATTTTGGCTGCGGGATCTTTTTCTTTGAGAAGACCGAGTGTCTGCTTTTAGATGTTGAAGAAGCAGAGCGCGAAGCACACACAAATCGCGACTTTTGTCGGATGGATCGCAGTAACTTCTTTGCCACACCTACGAGGTTAGCTGACGGGCTAGGAACGAAAGATTATCCCCGCGTTACTTTATAAGGTGAACGCCTCGCCCCTGTTTCGCAATTTCTTGCTCAACTTTGGTTCCCCCGCGCCGTTTTTCAGACGGCTTCGGTGATCAACTTTTCAACACTTTAATATTAGCACGAGGGTTCACACACTATCAAGAATTTTCGGCCTTTCACCAAGAAAAGTGAAAAAGATCAAGGCGAACCACCGATTCCCTGTTATCGAGCCGGATATAATTGATAGAGAATGAGATAAACAACGACGCCGGTGATGGAAACATAAAGCCATATTGGAAATACGAGTCTTGCGATCTTTTTATGCTTATCGTAATTGCCTTTTAGGCCAAGATACAGTGTCCGGAGAACGAATGGACTAACTACGGCCGCAAGGATCGTATGCGATGTTAAGATCGTGAAATAGACCGGACGGATAATGCCTTCTCCGGTAAAACGCGTCGGGCCGATGCCGTAATAGTATGATCGCAGCGCATGGTGCGACAGATACGAAATCAAGAAGATCACCGAGACGATACTTGCCGAGAGCATGCAGAAGCGATGCTTGGCGATCTCCTTTCGTCGGATAAAATAGAAGCCCGTAATGATGAAAACGCCCGCGAGAGCATTTAGCGAGGCATTCAGATGGGGAAAGACAGAGAGCAAATCCATATTATTCGCGATCTACCAGCCTTATTTCCAGAAACCCAAAAGCCCAACGAGTGCTAACCAAAGGATTCCCATAAAATGCCAGTAATAGCCGACGGAACGGGCGATGTTGCGGCGATATTCGAGTTCGGGGGCGTAATCTGTGTCGTTCCAAACGCGAAGCAGGATAGCACCTAGAGCGACGATCCCGCCAAGTACGTGAACTGCGTGAACACCCGTCAGAATATAAAAGAATCCCGCATATGGATTTCCCTCGACGTAAAGTCCGGCGGCCGACAATGCCATCCAGGCGATCATCTGCGAGGCGATAAATACCCCACCGATCCCCGTGGTAGCGATCAGGTATTTCCGGGCGTCCTTGGGTCTGTCGTCATCTACCGCCGACTTTGCAAAGTGATACACGACACTGCTGATCAAAATGAGGGCGGTGCTGACCCATATGGGGAAAGGCAGATCAAAAGGCTTCCATTCCGCAACATTATTAGTTGCGATCACAACATATGCCCCGATCAGCCCGCCGAAGGTCATCAGGACAATGATCAGAAGAAACCATGTGATCACACGCGCTTTGTCGCGGTTTTGATCGTCTTCTTCGGTGCCTAGTTCTTTGAAATCGTTGCGCTCACGATATTTGTCGGCTCCATCATCGTTTCCGCCTCCGCCGCCTGGCGTCGGAGTGTTGCTGCCGGGAGCCGAAACGCGCCTTTTATCAGGAAGCTTTGCGTCTATGTGATCTTCGATGACTCCGGTGTTCATTCTAATTGCGGTCAAAAACCATAAGGCCGAATAGCAGCGGGAGGTAGATGACGGAAACCATCAAGAGCCGTCGAGCCTTTTCGTTTGTCTTCGTTCTGGCCATAATGATGGATTCCACCAGGAACCAGATGCCGAGAATAGCGGCCCCGATCAAATAGATAAGCCCCGACGTGCCGAGAAAGAAGGGACCGAGGCTGACTGGAAGAAGCATTACGGCAAACATAACGATCTGGCGTGCGGTGATCTTGCCTTCGGGTTCGACGACCGGAAGCATTAGAATTCCCGCCTTGGCATAGTCCTCCCGATACATCCATGCTATTGCCAAAAAATGTGGAAATTGCCAGAGAAAGATGATCGCAAAAAGAACCCACGCGGCTAGCGTTACTTCGCCCGTTGCGGCCGTCCAGCCCATCAGTGGCGGCATTGCTCCAGGAATAGCTCCGATCGCGGTCGATGCGGATGTTTTCGTCTTTAGCGGCGTGTACAAAAGTAAGTAGCCGACGATCACAACCAAGCCGAACGCGGCCGTGAGGCCATTGACCAACAACAGCAGATAAAGTTCGGCCACGACGATCTGAGTGGCCCCAAAGACGAGGGCTTCGTTTCCGGTGATCTTTCCGGATGGAAGGGGACGACCTTTTGTCCGGTCCATCATGGCGTCCGTGCGTTGTTCTATCCATTGATTGACCGTTGCGACGCCGAAAGCAAGCAGAGCGATGCCGACCATCGAATTGACGAACAAAGCGTAGTTAAACGCTCCGGCCGAACCGACATAAAATCCGGCAGCCGAGGTCAACACGAGCATGAACGCAATGCGCGGTTTGGTTAATTCGACGAAAGCAGCGATCCGTTCGCGCACGCTTATCGCCCGTTCGACCTGTAGTTCTGCTGCTGCTTCCATTAGGATAGACTGCACTGTTTCTGCAAATCAAAGAATACCTTTACACCTGCGAATTTCCAAGTTTGCATTATCCCCGGCCGCTTTTTTGTTTCAGTAGAATTGCTAATCAATCATCGGGTGACAAACATCGGGCGAAAAGATATCCTTTTTGTATTAGTCATGGCAGCATCTGAAGAGACCATAAAGGCAAAAACAGTATCAATACGGAGCGGTCCGTCAATTCTGGAGCAAGCTATTAGATTCATTAGCTCTGTCCGTTTTGGCGTTACGCTGCTATGCACTTTGGTCGTACTGTCGATGATCGGGATGCTGATCATTCAGCAGAACGTTCAGGGATTCGACTCCTACTATGCTTCGTTAACTCCAGCTGAGAGAACGGTTTACGCCGCACTCGGTTTTTTCGACATTTACCATAGCTGGTACTTCAACGTCCTACTCCTCGTCCTCTCTCTCAATATCGTCCTGGCATCGATCGATAGATTTCCCAGTGCTTGGAGCTACATCGTCAAGCCAAAATTAACTGCTACTAAAGACTGGTTATTGGCTCAACGTGACAATGCCCTAATCACAATTGTCGCCGAAGACGAAGCGGAAGCGTCGGACATCGTGGCTAAAGCATTTGCGAAACATCGGATGACGCCAAGGGCGACAGAGGCCAAGACGCTCAGCTATCCACTTGATAACGATGGCAATAAGGTCTATACCGAACCAATTGAGCGACGTTCAACGGTTGTTTTCGGCGAGACGGGCAAGATAAACCGCCTCGGAGCTTACTTTGTGCACGTGGCGTTACTGACGCTGTTTCTGGGGCATTTTGTTGCTCTGCAAACGGGATTCGACGCGGACGTGAGAATGATCCCGGGCGATGCATCGGATCAGATACAGATGATCCAGTTCGATCTGGATAAAAAAGAGAAGTTCAACGTCCAACTCCCGTTTACAATGACCTGCACGGACATTCAACAAAAACTGATAGACCCGCGTGGTTCCATTGATGTTACTAACACGCTGGATTGGCGGACGCAGCTCCGGGTCGACGATCCGGAATACGGTACGACGATCGCCGACATCAGCATGAACAAGCCGTTCAACTATCGCGGTTTTCGATTCTTTCAGGCCCAGACGATACCGGTAGGCAATGCCCGCGTTATCAACATCGATGCAACTCCCGTTGACGGTGGCGAACCCATAAAACTCGAGATCCCGAGGCTCGGTTCGACACAGATTCCCGACGGCACAGTTGTTGAATATGAAGAATTCTTACCGGATTTCGTTTTCAACCAAGAAGGAAAACCGGACACGCGTTCCGGCGATTATAACAATCCAGTGGCGGTTCTCAGCGTGACACCGCCCGCCGGCGAACGAGTACGCGTTTTTGCATTTGCCGGCAATGTCGCCGAGAACATACCGGTGGGAGCACCGAAAGCAGGCTTCAAGTGGAAGCTTACGGAATTTGAAAAGTCACCTTTCGCCCACGTGCTTTCTATTAAGTATGACCCTTACAGCGGCGCATTTATCGCGTGGTATTTCGGCGGGATCGGGTTAATGGCGGCTCTAACGTATGTGTTCTTTTTCTCGCATCGCCGAATCTGGGCGGATATCGTACAGACGGACAAGCACACTTTTGAAGTAACCCTCGGCGGGCACACAAATCGAAACCATTCGGCTTTCGAAGATCGATTCGCCCGCCTCGCATCCGAGATTTCGGGACACTCGAACCGAACACGGATGGACAATGATACGTGATCGTGATCGCAGGCGGACAGGAGAAGTATTATGGCTAAAGAGATCTATGAGTATGAGATTCAGGGGACGGTGCGGTCGTATCTGCCTGCCGTGCTAGCGACGGTAGGCGCATTCGTCGTCCTGGGGCTGCGTCTCCAGATCGGCGAATCCTTCATTACCGATGGCGCGCTGATGATGATCGCTCTTGCGTGCTATATTCTTGCGGCCCTTTTCCAGCTTACCAACCTATACGCACCGTCAGAAATGGCAAGGTCGATCGGGCTATGGACGGCGGCCCTGGGTGTTTTCTTTAATCTGGCAAGTTGGCTTGTCCGTTGGGTTGCCGCGTACGACCGTGAGATCGCAATGCTCCGGGCGGGCGGAAGTGATGAAACACCGTGGATCTTCCGATACATTCCTTTCGCAAATCTCTATGATCTCAGCCTGGCCTTTGCATTTGGTGCGGGGATTGCGACTCTACTCTTTGCTCGCAAAAAGCACTTTCAGGTTTTAAGTGCATTCACACTGCCCCTCGCGGCTTTGATCTTGACTTTGGCACGATTCATCGGCGGTGAGTTCATCGACCTCCCACCCGTTCTCGATTCATATTGGCGGCCGATACACGTCGGCGTGGCGTCGCTGAGTTATGGAATTGCCCTGGTTTGCTTCGCCGTGGCTGTAATTTATCTATTGAAGGATAAAGTTAAGGTCGAAGCAATGGCAATTTGGGCGAGCCTTTTCGCCTTCAGCGTCATTGCAACGATCAGTAAATTCTCGGTTCTGACAGAGTTCGTCTACCGGATCGGTCTCTTTCTTCCAAATCCGAACGGCGGAAAGCCATTTTCGGCTCCATTCCGGCTCGAAATACCTTTCGCGGGCGAAGCGCTCGTCGTTTCTTCCTTGCTCTTGCTCGGTGTCGCCATTGCGTTCCTGCTATATCTTTATGCGGGTAACGAGGTTGCCAAAAAGGTCGGGCATGTACTGCTTAAGCTCTCTCTAGTTGCGCAGCTGGTCGCGATCGGGATCCTTGTTTCCGGCGTCAGAAACATCGAGGATCCGCAAGCACGGCTAAAAGCACAGCTGGATGCCGAGCCGTCACAATACATTACTGCCGGTCGCGCAATCGCCGAGCGTCAAAGTCTGACAGCGACTGAGTTTGCTTCGATAACACCGATCCAGCTTGAACAGACCGGACGATCATATTTTCAAGCAAATGCGGAAAAACTTTACTTGAGCCTTAACACAAACCCAGTCGAGGTAGCGGGCCTCGTTACTGGGATGGCAGGCATTCTGTTCGTCATCTTGTTCAGCTTCAGGACGGAACGGCTGCTCGAACGGCTTCCAAGTCTCGAATCGTTGGACCTTCTGATGTACAAGACTGCTTCTCTAGCTTTTGCCGGTTTAGCGATGCTCCTAATTACCGGAGCTATCTGGGCAAATGAGTCTTGGGGTCGACCATGGGCATTTGACTCAAAGGAGACGGGGGCCCTGGTTGCATGGTTAACATATGCGGCATTTCTACACACGCGCATCTCCCGCGGTTGGTCCGGGCGGAGCTCGGCCTATTTCGCTATTCTGGGGTTTTTCCTGGTTATCTTTACGTATCTCGGCGTTAGCTACTTGTTACCGGGATTGCACAGTTACGCTTGATCGGCGGCTAGACAACTTTGATGCAGAAACAAATTGTTACCGGTGTTGTGTGCTTGCTTGCGGGACTGCTGATCGGATTCTTCGGAGCTAATTCGTTAAATCGGAATCCTTCTGATCGAGTTGCAGCTGGAACTGCTCCGACCATGGCTTCCGTAATGCCGCCGGATGCGGACCCATCGCAGGTCCAACTAAATTCAGCTCAGCCGGATGTGCAAGTCTTGCTTGATCAGGCAGCAAACGAGCCACAGAATTTCGTTGTTCAGATGAAAACCGGCGACCTGTATGCTCAGATCGGGCGGTTCGATCAGGCCATCGAGTTCTATAGGCGAGGACTTGCTCTAAAGCCTGACGACCCGCAAGCGAACCTCGTTCTGGCCAACGCTTATTTTGACGCCCGCCAGTTCGAAAACGCCGGAGAACAGTACGCTCGTGTGCTCGAATTAACCCCGGACGATATCAATGCCAGGACAGATCTTGGTGCTACTTTCGTGGAACGCTCCCAACCGGATTACGGCAAGGCTATTTCGGAATTTGAAAGGAATTTAGCCCAAAATCCGAAGCACGAACCATCGTTGTATTACATGGGGATCGCTCAGCTCCGGAGCGGAAACAAGGAAAAGGCTAAAGAGATTTTGGCCGCTCTCGAATCCGCCAGTCCTACAAGTGAATTGATAGCCCGTCTTCGGCAGAACATCGACGCTCCTTGACCTACTGGATCGCCACCTTCACCACGTCGATCATCGAATACCTTCGCGAAGCCCCATCTCTGCCCACTATTATCAGCCGCCCGCCGTCCACGGTAAATTTCCGAATTTCAGTCATCGGCGTTTCAATTTTCGAGCCGTCTAGAAACTCGACCACGAGATTCAGGATACGCGGAGCGACGACACTTAGATCACGATCGTCGCGCCTTTCGGGTGTGCGGTCTTCGATAATTACGCGAGGCTTCGAAATTTTCGGTTCGGGTGCCTCGACTTCACGTTCATCCGCTTTAGGAACTTCACCCACCTGTTCGGGTGTCTCGGCATCACGCTCCGCAACTTTAGGAACTTCACGCGCCGGTACGGGCGCCTCCACTTCGCGCTGTGCCGCTCTAGGAACTTCACGCACAGGTTCGGGTGTATCGTCGATGGGCTTTATCGGAGGTTCGACTACTTTTGCCGATTCTTTTTCTTCGGGATCTTCTATGCGTTGCGGGGACTCACGAACATCAGCACGTGAGACTGTTTCCGACCGTTCTCGCCTTGATACGGTCGGTAGCTCCGGTGGCGTGGGCACATCAGCTTCATTCAACGCTACAAAACTGCCGGCAAATTTTATCTGAAATGTCGCAGGTTCATCGTCAGGCGTTCTTCCCTGAACGCGAAGCAGCAACCTTTCCTGTTTTCGTAAATAGATGACGCGGCCAGTCTCGTATTCGCTAAATCCGGAGAGCGTGATGATCTTGGAGATCGGACGCAGCCCATCAGCAATAAAAATATCAAAGTCGCCGTTAAAGTTTTTCGTGAATACATTAACGAAGACGTCGCCCTGGGAGCCGTCGAAAGTGTAGAAATATGTCGTGAGTCGCGAATCGCCGATCGGACGCGCATTTATAGATCCGTTTATCTGGGTAGTGGTCACCGCCGTCGGAAACTCCTGTAAGGTCGATTGACCCACTACTGACGATACGAATGCAATTGCCAGCGCCGCGACGATCCATACGCGTCCGAAAGTTTCCTGTGTGAGATTTAATGCCTGGGCGATCATAGATCTTTTCTAAGATGAACTAGCCGAGAAGTTTCCTCATATCCGAGTTGTCGGTGAGCAGTCACGCTGAGCTCGTTGCCGATCTCAGCGTCCGACGCCATCTCGGTGCATCCCTTTTCACGCGCCCACTGCTCTGCGGCCAACACTAGAGCACTTCCGACTCCTTTTTGACGATATGGAGCCTCAACGAACCATCCTTCAAGATAACCAACATGTTCGGTCACGCAGTCCTCAACGAATGGACGAATGCTGGCCTCAAGGAAGCCTATCAGATTCTTGTCGGTGCTCTCTGCAACAAAGACATGCTGCGAATCGGAATGCTCAATGATGTCTACCATTTCGTCTTTATGAGCGTCCTCGCCGGTGCCGTCCCAAAGAGCGATACGCAGCCGGAGCCATTCGCCGAGGTCCGACTCACGCAACGGGCGGACAGTGAATGATGTTTCGTTCATCGAAACAAAATTCTAACAGTGTTAGCAGGCAACGACAACAAAAAAAAAGGCCGGTCAAATGCCCGGCCGATCTTTAGTAAGCTGTCCAAAGCCCTATTCGCCTGCAGCTTTTACTGCGGTCGCAGCTCCTTGCAACACCTCTAAGGCTTTCTTCAGTTGAATGTCCTCGACGACCGCCTTCACAGGTTCGGCGGACGGCGTCGGCGATGCACTTGGCTGCGGATTCGTGATCTCATTCTCCTGTTGTTCAATGATCTCTTCGACTTCGAACGGTGCAGGAGTTTCAGGCCGTTTGACCTCGACCGATGGCTTCACGCCCATTGTTGCGCGTGATTCGCCAAGGAAAGGTGTGCCGGAAGGTGATGCCCACTTCGACGTTGTTAGCAACAATCCATCCCCGCCGCGAAGCGTGAATAATTCCTGTTCGGCACCGGCACCGAAGCTTCTTTCGCCGACCACCTCGCCGCGCTTGCGGTCAAGTATCGCTCCGGCGATGACTTCAGCCGGGCCCGCTGTTCCAAAATCGATCAGTACGGCGACCTTGCCGCTAAAAATATGTTTGGCCGGGTCAGCGGCAAACGTACGGGTAACCTGATTATTCCGGCCCATGACCTTTGCGATCTCGCCGTCACGAATAAAAATATTCGATACATCGACGGCTTCGGCCAAGCTGCCTGATGCAACGCTCCGGAGGTCAAGGACTATCTTGTCAATACCCTGTTTAGCAAGGTTCTGAACCTGGGTGCGAATGTCCGAGGCCTCACCCGATTCGAGGCTGAATACTCTGATGACACCCGTTTTGTTCGATTCCACTCTAGATTCTGAAATGGGAATCTTATAGGTCCCCCGTTCGACCTTGATCAACTGGGGTTTGGCTCCAGATCGGAGAACACGGAAACTGACAACCGTGCCAGGGTCGCCCATCACTAATTGCTTAGCATCATAGAGCGAAATATCGCGGGTAGCCTGCTTTTCGATGTATTCGATCACGTCGCCTGTCTTTAGGCCAGCCTTTTCGGCGTTAGACCCTTTCGTCACCGAAATTACATAGAGGTACTGCGAAAGCTGTGAGAATTCGGCACCGATGCCAACCTTCTTGGCATTATTCGGATCATTTAAAGCTCGGACCTGGTCAGCGGTCAAATATGATGAATACGGATCTAGCCCACTCGCCAATCCCCGGAGAGCTCCGTTGCGGACCTTTTCGAGATTCGGTTCATCAACGTAATCGTTCTGAATATGCTGAAGGACCGATTCAAAAATGCGAAGCTGAGCACCGGCGTCGTTGATCGGCTGCTGGGCCTGGGTCTGCAGCATTGAGCCGACAAAAGGAAGCCCGCCAACCATAACGTATGCCGCGATAACTCCCGAGATCAGCAGCGTCCACATCTTTCCGCGAAATGACATATAATACCTCAAGAAAACTTACTATCGGTCAATACGCAAAATCATCCCCTAAGGTTTTATTTTGCGTCTTTCGATTATCGAATATCATTACCCTGGGTGCAAGAAAAACAAACAACTAATTACGCCGAATTTGCAGATGTAAATGCCATTCCAACGACCGGCCGCATCGTTGCTCTCGATCCTGGAACAAAACGCATCGGGGTGGCAGTTACTGATGAAACCCAAATGCTTGCCCGGCCGTTGAAGCGGATCGAGCGAAGATCATGGAAGAAATTGCTTCTTGCGACCAAGGACATCCTTGCGAAGTATGATGCCGTCGCCTTAGTCATTGGTTTGCCGCTCGAATCGGATGGCGGCGAAAGCAAAATGTCCGCCGAAGCAAGGAACATGGCTCGAAACTATTCGTTATCGCTTCAACTTCCCGTCATACTGCAGGACGAACGCGTTTCGAGTTACGACGCGAAAGGCCGCCTCTGGGCGCAAGGCAAAGATATCGGAGAAAGCCGCAACCTCGTAGATAGCGAAGCCGCCGTGATCATCCTCGAAGATTTCATCGCAGCCAGGCCGCGTCTAATCAGTTAGCTTCAGGAGAATACGTCACCGAGCTTATCGCAGCTTGTTTTACAGCCTCACCCGTAAACGGAAATATCGCCGGCGTTCCTTTGCTCCAGCTTTCAAACTGATCTTTATAATTTGCCGACCGCGGATCGCCGCTTTGGCCAAGTGGGACAACGAGCCGCGTCGCATCCCAATTGCCAGGTGATGCGATAAATCTCATAGACACATGCGAGGCAACATTCGGTGTCTGGCCGCTGCCGGAAAGTGGCGTGTTGGGCGTCATGAACTGCCCGCCGATCAGCGGTGCGGCCGCCAACGGGTGTGGAAATCGAGCGGCGGACATACTTCCCCACACCCATTTTGCCTGATTACTACCGAACCTTTTAGAAAATGCCCCAGAACTCGATTCACTGCACGAGCGAAGCAGGGCACCGTAATCCGCAAATTCCTTTGGCAGCCATCGGGCCGAACGTTCCGCGATCGCCCATTGAAGCACGCGTTCACGAATCATGTAGGCCGGCACAGGTTTGTTCGCTTCGGCAATCTTACTGGACGCACACATTAGGATTTCATTCACGAGGAGTGCGGCTCGCGAATCCGACGTCATCTCGCCATTCCATTCCTTTATTAGCTGAAGATTCTCTACCGTCGCCGCGTTCATTGCGACGATCTCTTTGGCGAGCATCGACAGCGGAATGTTGAAAGCGTCCATTTGCGCGGCAGTGGTCGAATCCATCGTCACTTTCGTGTCCTTCGACAGTATGTCCTGGAGGCGGCGGGCACGCCACGGGGCAGCAAAATCGCGGATAAGCTGAGGGTATTTATAGTCTGTGCCTGCGATCCGTTGATTCGCCGTCATAATGAAGCCCTGCGGCGGGTTGTAAAGATTCGGAAGCTCTGCAAAAGGGATCGTACCAACCCAATCACCGTCCTTGCCCGCCGCATCGTACGGCAACGAACCGTCGCCCGCTCGCCGAAGCGGCACTTTGCCCGCCGTATGCCAGCCGATATTTCCCTTCACATCCGCAAAGATAAAATTCTGCATCGCGCCGCCATAAGTGCTCAGGGCCTTCTTGAAATCATCCCAGTTGTTCGCTCGATTCAGATAGAAGAAGGCGCTGAGGTCATCGTTTTTCGGGTCAAAGGCAGTCCACTTCAAGGCGTATTTCACACCACCGCCGTCGATAATGACGGGCCCGTGGTTCGTTTCCATCACTTCGAGCGTTTCAGTTGTCGTTGCTGGACTGAGCGGATTCGCACGAAACTTGATCTCCTCTTTTCGAACCGTAGCAGCGGTCCAGCCATTGGGCGTTTGGTATTCGCCATTGTCATTTATCGTGATCTTATAAAGGTCCTGCACGTCGGGCCCGACGTTCGTTGCTCCCCAGGCGATATTTGCGTTATGGCCTAGCACAATGCCTGGAACGCCGGGAAAAGTAACGCCCGCGACACGCATCGTCGGCGTTGATAAATGCGCTTTATACCAGATGCCCGGTGCGGAGGCGAGCAGATGCGGATCGTTGGCGAGTATCGGCCTGCCATCGGCTGTCCGTTTGCCGGAGACCACCCAATTATTGCTCGCGGCAAGTTCCTCGGCATACATTCCGATCCGCCGCAGCGAACTTTCGCGAACTGCAAGATCCCAATCAATGGCTGCGATCAGAACATCGACGTTTTTATCCAGCAGAAACGTCGTTTCGATTTCCGATACACCACTCTTCTTAAACTCAGTTCGCTCTGAGTCCTCTGTGGCAACAGTCTTCGATGCAACCGCGGTGTCTTTGCCAAAAAGAATGACATCAAGAGGCGTCACTTTATTGTTCAGATCGGCGAGTTTTACCGGGTCAAATCCCCTTAATGACTCGCGGACGAGGTCGCCGGCGTAAGTACTGCTGAGCGCTTCAGCCAATATCTTGCCGATCATGATGGAATCGGCAGGCGTCCATTCGCGGGGTGTGTATTGCAATATCTGAAATTCGACGGGAAACTCTTTCGGCCCGAGCGTGGCGATGTACGAGTTGACTCCGCGGGCGTAACTCTCAAGCGCCGCCTTCAATTCCGGCTGCAATTGAGCAACACTTCGCTCCGCAACAGCCGCAAAGCCGAAACGCCGCCAACGCTTATCTTCCTCAAGCGTCGACTTCCCAAAAATCTCGGCACTTTCACCGCGTGCGACTCGTCTGAGCAAATCCATTTGCCAGAGGCGGTCCTTCGCAGTTTCAAAACCCTGGACAAAATAAAGGTCAGCGTCGTTTTTCGCCTCGATATACGGTATCGAACGCGCATCACGCTGCACTGTAACGGCTTCGCGAAGCCCGGATTGGCGAACGTCGACGGCCGCGGTCTGGCCAAATGCCGAATATGCTGATATCAGCAGCGAAAGGAGGACGAACGTCCGGATCGGGTGATAGATCATGGTGAAAATATAGCAGTATGCCGTTGGATGATAAAGCGAAACTGCGATTCCCTGCCGTTTTGCCTCGGGAAAGGAGCATTTTGTCAGCTGAAGAAATGATTTCTGCGGCCGAAGAAGTGACTCCAACACCGAAGAAATGACTCCAACAGCCGCAGAAATGATTCCAACGTGCGAAGAAACCGCTCCGATACCGAAGAAATCACTTCTTTTCGTGAAGAAATCGTTCCGTTTTATGAGGGTATGCTTCGAATGCCTGCTGATTCCGGCATATATCGATCGCGGCCGAAACTGCGGATCACGAAACGAACAGATCGTCTCGAACTCTGAACCGCAACTGTTTGCAAAATCTTTCGCCGCCGATTAAACTTTCTTTTGCGTGCACCCGTAGCTCAGCTGGATAGAGTATCTGACTTCGAATCAGAGGGTCGCAAGTTCGAATCTTGCCGGGTGTACCAATACTTTCAACAACTTAGAACTCACACAATTGCTCTTTCTCGGCTCTGCCACTTATAATGCCACCTACGACATCGGATTTCAGTCGAATCTAGCTATCGGAACTTCGTTTCGGTTTGCCTCACTTTCAACAGTGACTCGTCAAAACAGTTTGCTCACAACTCACCGATGCGTCTGCGTCTGATTAAACTTGTATAGTCAGTGTTGCCCACCTCACACCTCTGCCGAGTTACCAAGTTGTAGTTCAAGCGATTGTCGAACCAGTCCGACAGCGTATGGAACTTCCTCGATTGAGGCCAGGCGAAACTCCACGTCCCCATTGCCCCACCGACCGATGTTGCTTATATCGCGACAGATCCCCCGCGGATCTGAAATTTGATCGAATCGCATATTGAGGGAAATCCGCATTTGGTTCACTTGGGGTACAACATCAACAAAATTCGTTTCAGCCTTAAATGCAACATAGAGCTTTAGAAATTCTTCCGTTACACAAGGATCTAGTGCGAGTACTTCCGCCCTAAAAGATTCAAAAATCGGCCGCATATTCTCTGAAAGAAGATTTGGATGGTCGTCAATCGTGTAGGCGGAACTATGCGGAGTAGCAGTCGGCCTGTAAATCCGCAGCACTTCCTCATCCAGTTTTGGAAGTGGCCAGACATTTGCGGCTAGTAATGCTAGGCGGTCCGCTCGATCTGCAATGGCCGACTCATCCCATATTTCCACGCTTCCCAGTCCTTCATTTACTCTTAGCGGACTTTCACGGAATCCGCCGGGCATATCCCGCTTCTCACTAAACTTGCGGTCACTGTATTGAGAATTGTAGCCGGTCAAGGTTAGATTGCCCAAAGTATGTAGCCATGTCTTCTGAACGTTCTGCCAGTCGTCTCCGAGATCGTTCCGCCAGCTCTGAGATAGGTTCTCGTTCTGGGGCATGATGTGCTCGATCGTATATTCATCTACCGGGACATATTCATTGCGGCCAAAGTTCTCGAATCGTCGAAGCCAATAACTTCTTCTTGGAAAATGATAGAGGTCTCTCGACTTGAGGGCACGCCGAAATTCATCGTCATCAGGAAAGCGGCGATAGGACGGCTGCAAAAGGAAGTTGGCCGTAACGCTTTCCAGGTAGCTTCCCTTTTCTATGGATTTTGTGAATGTAGAAAAGGTCTTGTTTAGGGAGTTTGTTGGAATCGATGATATTGCACGTCGAAAAACATAACTTTCGACCATTCGAACGATTTGCAAGAGTTCATCTCGATTCAATAGGCCGGTGTTGAAATCACTGTAAAGTTCCAACAGAAAAGGATATGACACGTCTACCTTGAGTTCGCGAAGATCGTGAAACGCCTTATTCAGATCAATATCCTGCTCTTTGCCTAGGGCCATGGCGCAATAGTAACTTGAATATTCGCGAATATCCTTTACCAGATCCCGAACATGTTCGTTATCATTCTCCGCCTGTTGCCTTAATGCCCTAGAATGTTTCTTGAACTCCTCATAAACATCTTTTATGTTCGGTATCTCTCCCGTTTTGACGGTTAGATAGTGACGCATAAAACCGTCGAAATGGGTTCCATATGCCTCTTGACCGAAATCCACCTCCATCGGTCTCCAGTAATGGTTGTAGAGTTCGGTCTGAAGCTGAGGTTCCAGGCCCATTAAAACAAAATTGCGAATTAGGTCCGCCTGGCTAAGTTCCTTCCCTGTCGAGTTCATACTCTCGAAAATCAGTTGCGGGTCGTCCTCACCCCGCTTTAGCCTGATATCGACCATCATTAACTTCGCCAACCCCTTGCAGACCACCTCGATCTTGTCGCTTTGGGATCCCAGCAGGCCTCTAAACATCTCAAAGTTCTGCTTCACACGAACCGATCCGCCATCAGGAATATCGTGGCCGCCAACGATCGATATGAGAGTCGTCCTGTCCGTTTGCGACAGTATGAGCTTGAACTTCCGCTCCTCGCGTTCAAGTGGATTCTGGAGATAATAGCCGCGAATCATCTCGGCGGAAAAGCCTTCTACCGGTTCGCTGGCACCTACTGCCTGAGCGAGCGCCGATAGTAGGAGGGTCACCGTTGTAAGGCGCTGCTGTCCATCTATCACGAGCAGCGGTTCCCACGTTGTAATATTTGCGTCAGCTTTGTCGATGTAAACGATGGAGCCGACAAAGTGGACTCCTACCGAGTCATTAGAACCGGCACGAATTATATCGTCCCAGAGTTGACGGCATTGCTTTTCGTCCCACGAGTAGGTCCGCTGATAAATGGGTATTACAAATTGCGGAGATTTTTTTAAGAAATCTAGGAGTTTTGCTTCTGTTGCTTTCATAAGTGATACCGGTTCGCTCGACGATTTACAGTGTACTCGTAAGTGAGGCTCAAAATTCATTCGTTCTCGAAATTTGAGAATATGAGTTGATTTGTTACGTCATCTGGGTCGAGTTCTAAAGCATGCTCAATATGCTTACGAGCCTCATCTTTTTCGCCCACCATAAATAGGGTCATCGCGAGATTTCCTAAACAGGCGGTGTTCTCGGGTTCACAGTCTACAGCTTCACGCGCAAATGGAATCGCATCGTCAAACTTTCCTTGTTCGGCGAGACAACGTACTAATTCAAGAAGCGTATTCGAGACATCCGGCTGAAGCTCATTAGCTCTCCTAAAACAGGGCTCGGCTGCCGCCGGTTGTTTGAGGATCCTCAATATCAATCCTTTCGCAAAATGAGCAATAGACAAACTACGCCCAGCTCCCGCCGATATCGTATCTACTTCAGGCAAAAGCTCATTGGACAGTCGCGAAAAGACGATCTCTCCATCTTCGATATCGTTCGACTGCCTTGCTGCCTCTGATCGTGCGTCAAGTTCCATCGATTCCCTACAGATCGCTACCAGTCTGTTGAAGACATCCCGATCATCTTGACCCGGAATCTTCGGGCGGGCGAGATAAACCTCGTTGCCAGTTTCAAGGTCAAGATAGACATCCAATCCGTTTTCAGATTTTAAGAATCTTACTTTTTGATCGAGATCTTCCGTATCAATGAATCCCGGCTTTTGGCTAAGCGAGCCTTCAAACGTCCACCCTCGATATACAAACACGAAACCGGGTGCGGCCGACGCTAACCAACAAGCGCTTACTGGATTGCCATCCTTTTCGACCTGGCCGAAGCTCAGCCAGGGCGAAGTAGTCGGAAATCCGCGAACCTGGTCAACAACCGCGATATCTTTAGTTTGACCGCCGATTTGGAAATCGAGTCCGAAGGACTGCAGGTAGAAGACGTACTTCCTCACATCGTCAGGATGCATAAAACCAATGCATCCCAAATCGCCGTCGCTAAACAACGTCCGGTTCGGCGCCTCGCCAAGAAAGGCGGCCCAACCGCCCGGGAACCGTTCGTCAATAAGCCCCCTACGGAATACAACGGAGATTGCCTCGATAAGAACGGCCATTCACCCTCGCTCAACACTAAATATCTTTGCTCGAATCAGTCATTTCTGCTAGTTCCATGTCAACGGTGGTATCGATAGTGAGATCGGCATCATTTACGATCTCAAACTCGGATAAAATATTGGAATTACGGATTCCTCCTTCCCTAACCCTGTAGTCCGATTCAAATAGGTCGCTATTTGCGCCGAATCGCTCGAGAAGAATGCCGTCGTCCACATTTAGTTGGGCTCGTATTTGACGCACCAATTTGACCTCTTCCTCGTGGATATTCTTGTCGGCATGAAGGATTCGTAAAGCGACCTCGAGCAGCAAAAGTTCTTGGACAACGGAAAGCTCAGCGGTATGGAGCTTGTCCATCAAGTCAGCAAACGGGCCACCGCTAGCGCTCCCAGGATCCTCATCCGGGTTTAAGGACAAAACGAAACTATCAAGTTCGTCACGAAGGTCTACGCCTTGGAAGTAAACCGCCGACCCCTCTAACGAACTCAATTCTTCAATTTCGCGTTTGTCGATATGGCCGTCAGAAGCAACGACACAAAAAGCCGTTTGGAGTAGCAGTTCTTGAAAGTCCGTTCGTTCCATAGTTTAGTCCGTCTTATCGGGCCGAATAAAACCTATCGCGCCTCGGGCGAGGGAGCCTGAGCGCTGCCCCTCCCACTCAACTCTCAATTCCTCATATCGGTCGAGTTCATTTGATGGAACCGATGGCGGATTTTCCTTTATCGCCTGAAGGAGATAATCCTGGGTGATCTCGGTATCCGCCATTTCCGCTTTGCGTGCCGCTTCGACGACTATCTTGAAGATATCCGCGGAGACGTACTTGTCGGTTTTGTCGCCAAGAAGATCGCAATTTATAGCCGGTAAGGCTGGCCGGGAGGAAAGATGCATTTCGAACATCGCTTTGCGAAGGGGTTGATCCGGCGGCGCGATATAGACAATCTTGTCCATACGCCCGGCTCGTAGAGCTGCAACATCCATTTTGTCCGGTTTATTGGTCGCAGCTAAAACGAAGATTTCTCTTTCACCGCAATTAGCAAGCTGCGCAAGAAATTCATTGACTTCAGCGGCATATGAATGGCTGAGGTCCCAAGTATCCCGGCTCGGCAAGATACCGTCGATCTCATCGACAAATACCATACACGGGGCCTGCTCTTCCGCCGTTTTGAAAAGCTCACCGATCTTAAGCTGACCGCCATGAACATAGGGGCTGCCCAGATCCGACGGTTTTATCAGCATGAAGTTGTAGCCGATCTCTTCTGCTAGCCTTTCCGCGATAAAAGTCTTACCGCAACCCGGCGGACCGTAAAGCAATATGCCGTTGATAAGTGGAATACCGAATTTCTTGAAACGCTCACGTTCGCGTATCGGTCGGATTACTTCGTTATGTAACGTGGCTTTGAGATCTTCCAGCCCGGCAATACCTTTGAAACCTGCTCCGTTAGTATCTGTTGACGGCACAAATTCTTTCTCGCTTCCGTGGTCATGAGAAAAACCGTTATCTGTATAAAACTCAAGCCGCAACGCCCGCGAAAAGTCATCGGCAGTTTCGAACCGAGTAGAGGGGTCGGCCGACAGGGCCCGCGCGATCGCCGCACTGATCTCACGGTGGACCTCGTCATTTCCAGGCGGCAACGGCAACTCAAGAGGGCGTCTCGCTGCAGCAATCAATCGGAATGCATCATCGACAGATGCAGCGGCGATATTCTCTCTGTACCAAGGCGGAAGACCCCAAATCATATGGAAGAGCAGGGCGCCAATGGAGTAAAGATCACTTTTTGGCATGAACACACCTTCCGAAAGCTCTGGGGCCGCATGAAAGACGCTCAAGCGGGTTTTGATCAGACTTCCGCGCGCATTATGGATACTTCGAAGATTTTCAAAGCCAAATAGGACAGGCCGTTCGCTTCCCGAAGAGTAGTCAAGACTCACGGTTTTGGGCGAGATGCCGTTGTGAACCAGGGGCTCTCGATTCTCGTGTAGGACCTCCAACGCGTCAAGTAAGTCACACGCTATTGTAGTTGCCTTGAAGGGCGGCAGCGGACCCTCTCGGTTGATTCGGTCGGCGATTGTTTCGCTGCCACAAAGTTCGAGGACGGAATACAACACTTCGGTATCTCCGATGACCGTGCTATCAGTTTCGATTAACTTGCCAATACTCGGATGTTCCACGCCCTGTAGATGGTCCACGAACAACGGGCGACCCAAACTGTTCAAGGCTGATTCGGGAAATTCACTATCCTCTATTAGTTCAATGCGGACTGGAGCGCCGGACGAGTCTTTTGCCCTATACACGCCGGTAGACGAAATAGGAAAAGTCACCTCATACCTATCATCAATCAAGGTGCCTCTTTCTAGCTGAATAGGGCCGTGATCCATCTCTAATTTAAACTCGCCTTTACGTGATCGGTCGGCTGATCAGATTCGGGCAGGAGAGAAAAGATCTCTCTCAACAATCCGCGCATTCCGTCCCGCGTCGGGCTGTTTGCCGCCATGCCGAGGCCCTGATTTATAAGTAGCCGTGCCCTATTGCGATCGGACCAGTCGTGAATTTCGAACTCTTCGTCGTAGTCACGGAGAATTTTTATGTAGAGTTGCACGCCGTACAACGCATCGGACAATGCGAAACCGGTACCGTCAATCTCTTCAGTGAGTTGCTTTGCCAACCTATTGTCTTGTGCTCGGATAACAATCGGAACTTGTTCGCTGAATTGGCGCAGAGCCGCTTCTGCACGCTCGACAACTGCAGGATTCAAACTTTCGCGATGTCGGCTGAGATAATCCTCAAGATCATTGAGGGTTTCTTCGAGCTTTTCTTTAGTGGCCGGCCACTCGGCAGAGTCCTCGATCCTGTCAACTTTGCGAAGAATATCACGTAGATTGTTTCTCACCTGCATTCTCCGGTCATAGTCTGAAGGTGCCTGGTCGAGGGACGTTTCTATCTCGGTAATTGATTGGCAAAGCTTTTCTACCTCAGTCGGATCACTGTGCTCACCGTACTCCGTCAGTACTTTCAAGGCTCTCTTTGCTTTTCCGATCTCTTCGCCAAGCCATTCCGCCGAGTGGGCCGTTTGAACGTTTTCGGTCTCGACGTCAATCGTCACCGTATCATCGAGCGTAGGAAAGAATGCTTTCATCCTTATAACGCTGTCCTTAACCACATTCACGGTTAATTCAAGAGGGCTATCGACGGGCAGGAACGATTTAAGATCATCGCCTTTTATGACCGCATCGTAAACGTGTTCACTATAAATCGCCCGGGTTTTATCCGCGTCATCATTTCCTTGATACAACGGTATAAGGATTTCGCCTACCCCTGGACCGGCTGCCCTTTGCGTTCGTAGCCCACTTTGGACACCCGTTGCGGGGTATGACCTGTTCTTTTCAAGGCCGGGCAACGCGAGAAAAACGAGTTTCCCGGAGTCAGCGTCTGAGACCTCTATTCCAAAATTATATGGCAGCGTTGCACTTCCTAACTTTGTGCCCTGGAGTATCGTGAACTCGTCCGGTTCGCATTGAAGGCGGTTGCCTGATTGATCATATAAATTGATAATGAAAAAATTTGCCCGCCCTTCTTCGAGTTGGACGTCGATGACGTCACCGAGGTCGCCGATCGTTAGCCGCCCACTCGACCATGCCTTATCGCCACGCTCGAACTCAACCTGCATGCCGTCGGGTGCCGAAGCCGAAGACGCCGCTATTTTTATGGTCACAAGTTCACTTGTTTCAACGGTCGTTGACTCGTGACGAACTTCTAACTGTATCTTGGCTAGGTCCGCCTGTTTCGAGGCCATTGATTCGGGTACGTTGATAGTGGAGGCGTATAGAGACGCACCACGAGCGACCGCTGTCATCGGGTCGATTCTTGTATCGACTTTGTTGGTGACTTGTTCGCGAAGCATCTGACGGAGATTTAACGAATAGGTCGGGCCACCCACAAGTATTAGTGAATCAACATCATTCCCGGTAAGACCATTGCGTTTCAGCAAATCTTTGCAAATATCGATCGATTTCTGAAAAATGGGCCGCTCGACTGGATAGAGCATTTCCCTTGTCAACTTGAGATCAAGCTCGATTTCGACTCCTTCGTCGTCGTCGGGAAAGTCATCGGCATCGGACAAAATATCTGAACTTTCTGCGAATGAGAGTTGGATTTTTGCCGGCTCGGCCCAATTCTTCAGTGCCTTCACTAAGTGCGCCTTTTTATCGCTGTGACCGAGAAAGCTGTCAATGGCATAGCCTTCTGCAAGGAGTGGCAGCATAATCTCGTCTACGACGGCGAGATCAATGTTCTTCCCGCCGAGATAGTTGTCGCCTTCGGTGTCTTCGACTTTGATAATTCCTTCTTCGACGCGCATTAACGCTACATCGAAAGTGCCGCCGCCCATGTCGAAAACAAGCCACCGACCGTTCTTATTAGCTACATCCAAACCATATGCCATAGCGGCCGCAATTGGCTCCTGCAAGAGTTCGCAATATTCAAATCCTGCCAACTTCGCGGCCCGCATTGTGGCATCTGTTTGATTTGCGGTGAATTTTGCGGGAATCGTTATTATCACAGCGCGAAAATCTTCATCTGTTACAAGGGTCCGAAATTTCTTGAGTATCTCGGCTGAAAGCTGCTCCGATGAATAATTCCGCCCCATATTCGCGGAAGGGAAAGTTTTGTCAGTTCCCATCGTCCGCTTAAATTCAATAAAGAAATTATTCTCGTCCGAATTTGTCCTTGACGCACGGAGTACGTCCGACCGGAAAACGTTCAGCGCCGGGTCGCCAGCAAGTACTGATTTCTTTTTATTAAAGCCCACGCAGGAAGGCATTGTGTCCTTCAACGTATCAGTCTTTTTGATGGTGGGCTCGCCCATCTCCATTCTTGCAAGGGCAGAGTTCGTAGTACCCAAGTCAATTCCGTAATCAATTTTGGTTCGTGCCATATTTTGTATCTCAGTACTGAATATCTATCCGTGGCTCACTTCAACTTGTGCCGTCTGGATCATGACTCCTTGGAAATTTACCTGAGGTTTGAACACCTTGGTAATCATTTGCTCACCCTTTTTCAGTTTCTCGACTGGCAGGAAATTTACATCGGCCCGAATCCCATCGTCATATGGTTTATTAAGCATCGCAACGATCTCATAGCCTTTCGCGGCGAAGTTATCGCGAATGCGTTCGACTGAGGCCGCAAGTTGTTTGCGGCCGCGAATTTCAGGATCCATCACGGCCAGGTTTTTCTCGATACGGACGATCTCATCGGCGACTTTCAGTGCCAGTGAGTGGTCCGGTTCTCCTTTCGTCGCCGCTGACCCATGCGCCTCCGAACCCGATGCAAGTTTCCGCTCAAAAATCGCGATCAGCTTTCCGTCCAGTTTGACGTTCTCTTCTTCAAGCGATTGACGGGTCTGTCTAATCTTTTCTTCTGTCTCATGCCTGTGTGCACCGACCCGACGACTAATAAAAAAGAAAAGAAGACCTGACAATAGCGCTAGAGCCAAGCCACCTAGAGCCATAAAACTGTTCGACCGCGCCAACGATAAATCAACGGTCGTGAACTGCGTATCAGTTCGGGTCTGCGCCTCATCGATCCTTGATTCAAGGCCGGTTTCGAGCTGACGTGTCCGTCCCTCACTAGCTTTCAACGCTTCCTCAAGCAAACTGATCCGCTTCTCCGTTTCCGAGCGCTCGCGGGCGTTCTCGTCTTGAACTTTTTGAAGCTCACGTTGGATGCGAGTAACCGTGGCTTCGGCCCTGCGTATGCGGCCTTCTAGTCTGCCCGTCGAGGTCTGGGAAAACGCTTGAGAGGTCGCAAAAAGAACTGCTGCGATCGCAATGCAAAGGTATCTGGTGTAGGTTCGCATAAACAGTTTTCTAAAGACCGCATCGAGGTGGAATTTTGATAACACCACTCGTTTACCGTTTCGCCGAAAGTCTAAAGCCGTGGAGGTGATCATTTGTTGTCAAACGATGATTCGTCAATTTTTGAAGTTGTTGCGGTGCCGTAGGCAACAGTATTCAAAGTTACCTCATAAGTTTTGTAATTGATTCCATAGGCGTCTCGAGTCTCTTGAAAATGAAACGTCTCATCAAATTTGCTGTATTCGGCGTTGCTTAGAAATTTTCTGATCGAGGGAGCATAATCCCGTCCCATCGAAAACAACAATTCGTAGGTTCCCGGGGCAACCCTAGTCAAAGTTGTCGAGGAGTTGGCTCTGACGTAAATCTCCCGGTATGACTTCCCGGTCGAAAGGTTAACAAGTTTCGCGATTGCATCGGACGAAGTGCCGTTCGAAATATTCAAAGTGCCCAATCCTCTTCCGCCCGATCCCTTGCTCATTGCCGCGCCAGTTTCGGGACGCTCAAGTTTTGGTGTAGGCGTCGGAGAAGGAGTCGGCGTTAAGGTTGCCGCCTGAGTAACTGGCACCGAAGTCCCGCCCGCCGAATTGCTTGCCGCATTTTGATTCGACGAGATATTTTTGCTGGACGCGTTGGCATTCTTAGCGGTTCGGGTATCATCGGAAACAAAGGCCGATAGAGAGCACATCCCCACAACACTAACTACCGCAATTATGCCAAAGAAATGCTTAGGGCTTGCGACAAGCCATTCGCCGAACTGAGAAATAAGACTCGTGCTAGACAACGTTGGAGTTGTGAAAACGGGCGATTCGGTTGAAGCGCGAGAAGGCCAGCGTATCGGATTTTGATTTTCGATTCCCAGTTCGCCCATCATGGAACTTAGAACGCGTCGATTATCCTCGCATCGTTGCCACATCGAGGGAGACATGTCCAAATCGGCAAGCAATTTAATTGTTTGAAACGCACTGTTCACCTCTTGCTTTAACTTCGTTTGGTACCGGTAATATTGCGACGAATCTGAATAAGTGTGGCTCAGGTTTTCCTGGAAATTATTCACGCTTGACACCGTCATCCCTAAAGCATTCGAGGCAACTGCGTCACAAAGTTTTAGATAGAAATCCCAGTCGTTCGAAAGGTTATGCGCCAGACGGGTCAGTACAGGTTTACAGTCTTCGATAAGTCCTGCCGCCCGCTTAGACGATCCCTTACCGTCCTGAAATTGCTTTAGCTTTGTTCCAATAAATTCGATGTCGCTCGTGACTGCCTTGTCTTTGGAGCGCTCGGCGATACTACCCGCCCACTTCTCAATCGTAGGAGCATTCTCTTCAATCCTATGTCTTACGGCACCGGTAGGACCTACGGAGCGAGCGTATCCTAGCAGTCGAAGTGCGTCCTCTCCCGGATCGACGTCGCCATCCACGAACTCGTTGAAAAAGTCGATAGAACATTGGAGTAACTCGTTTGCGAGGTCATTTGCGATCATTTGGAACTGAGGATGCTCGGACCCGAGGATGTCGCGTAACAAGTTGAGGTCATCAATCGAGCACTCGTATAAATCATCGCCAAAGACCTCGGCGTTCTCAGGATCGTCCCGGCGACCCGCAGCAGCAGCTGCGATCTGTTCCCGGATGTTCGCCGCCGGTCGATCGATCAATTTACCGCTAACATAAGACCGAATGTTCGGGGGGAAATCGGCAAAAGCATTGACGAGGCTTGCGCGGTCGCCGTCTTTCAAGTCGCTGAATCGAAGTATATCGTCCGCAAATAACCTTAAGACTTCCGATCTGTCAGCGGCCACCTTAGCGCCAGCCACCTTTCGGGTTAACTCCGCAAAGCACTCTGAGACCGCCTTACCTTTTAGTCGAACGGCAGCCTCAAATACAGTCGGATTTATAGTTCCATTGACCGAAGAGAAGAGAAATTGAAGGGTCGCTAAATTGTGGGCGGCTGAAAAATTTTTCGCGGTAATTGATTTATCTTTAATAGCGAGATTCCAAATCTCGGCCGCTTTGGCCGAGTCGTCGTTTCGCAAGTAGTCTAGAGCGGTCTCATCTATGTGGTTCGAGTTGAGGAACCAGAATAGAGCATGATGCAGCCGGTTTACAGGCTGTTCAATCTTGCTGGCCGCAACGCGGATCGTCTCTTCAGTTCGTTCGACTGGAGGAAGCAACGGAAAATCACAGCCTGACACAATCGATTTTCCGACTCGCGAGTATGCACTAAAAGTCGCGATTTGCTTCTGGATCTCCCGTTCCGACGAATTGGCAATCAAACCCAAGGCGCGAAATGGATTGGCCAAAATAGGGTTCATACGTGGTGTTGAATACCTATACTAGATACACGCATTTCGAATTTTCGTCAATGGCTCGTCAACTGCGAAGCAGTTATCACTTTTCCGTTCGCAACCGTGGTGGGCCTAAAACTCCTGCGATTTTGGACTTACTTCCGGTGTCAATGTTCTACGAATCGTGGCGGAACTTTCTGCGAATAGCTGAGATTTTGACATGGCATTTATCGCCCCCGGCCTCCAAATACGTCGGTCTAAACTAGTCACCGTAGATTTCATCATGAGTAGGAAGCGTTCGTATCGCATGGGCTCGAACGGGTTGGACTTGATTTGGTCTTGCGGCCTCCGGGACGGCCTCACCGATTTGTGCAAGCCCGTAGGCGACCGAAGTGAAAGCTACATCCTCGGATTTAACTTTCGATTCATTAGTTCGAAAAAGATCGGGCGGGACATCGAGATCTAGGCGGTCGAGAACAGTTTGTCTAAAATTTACCATCGGGTGCCATTTGAGAACTTCGCAGAGTGATTTATTAAAGACACCTCCACCTAGAATTATGAGCTTTGGCTTGCCCCATTGGTTTACGCTCACACCGTTGTCTTTCAGAAGGCGATAAGCGTTTCGTCCAGCGTTTACAAGTCCGTCGCGAATCCTTTGGCAGGCTTCATCAAAGTCGATAGCAGCTCCAAGGGCGTCCATAGCATAGGGGTGGGAATGAGCCCCGAAGAAACACATTCCCGCCTTTACCCACTGATCGTCGCGAAAGTCTTCGTTGATCAAAAACGCGCTGGCGTCTGTTGTTCCAGCCCCAATGTCTATACAGAAAAAGCACTCTCGTCCCGTCGCGGGTGAGCGAAAAGACCAAAACATTGAGGCCTCAGTCTCGGACCTGATCCAGTTTCGAATATTTGTTCGCGAGATCGGCGGTTTGTTTTCCACCTGAGATCGGGCAAGCCTTAACAGTTCCATACCGAGCTGAACTTCTATCCGGTCTGGTCCTAAAGGACCGAACTCGCGATACATCTGATAGGCAGTCCGAGCGACGTCAAGAAATGCAATACGAAGATCCTCATCATCAAGAAAGCTCATCGGAACGCCAAGGGTCATGCCCATTTTAAAGTCGGTATGGCCCAATATATTCACCGTGGACAAATGCCCCACTGATATAAGCTTCCAAATTGTCAAAGTTACTAAGTCGCGGGCAGACACCCCCCATGGGATCTCTTTGGCATCGCCATAGAAATGCCTGCCCAAGTTCCCTGTAACTTCACCCGCATATCTCATTTTGAGGCTAACGAGGGCATCGTCGCGATCAGAATGCAGGATTATATCTCGGCCTTCAAACGAGACTGCTGATGGTATGCGAAATCGGTTTTTCGGTTCAAGAAGGTAAGCCCTTTCTCCGCCCGCTGCTTCGAAATGGCGCAAAATGAGCTTAGAAGCGCTGGTTCCAAAATCCACCCCCAAATGAAATCTGTGCATGTTTAGATTCCTACCCTCAGAAAGCCAGCGGCAATATCGGTCCACGCTTTTACACCGATAGAAGTTGGTTTACTCTCCAGAGACTTTTGACTATCCAGCTCCTCTGCGGCTTTTCGTATTTTGAGGCCACCCATCTTTATGGCGAACTCCTTCGCTTGCGAGGCCACCATCCTATCTAATTGGTCCTGGGCTCTTCTGAGTTTCATTTCCGCCAGACGTATGGAAATCGCTCGTCGCTGGGCGAGGCGTCCCTCTGCAAACTGGATCTCGCGGGTTTCCACTTCTCGTAAGTTGGAATCAAGCTCAGCATTCAAACGTGCCTCAATCGTCTCACCGAGTTTAACTTGAAGTGGATCGGGGTATTCGCTTTTCCCACACTCTAGAATCTCAAGGAGGAGGCGATTTGTTTCTGTCTTTTTGGACCAAAAACGGTTCCCTTCAATCTCCGTGAAAGCAACCAACATTCGGTTACGTTGAATTGGCCCATCCATTTCAGCCATTCTGATAGCAAATCCGTAGAGACCAGGTTGAAGAACTTTGGATTCTGCTAACGATAAACAAAAAGCCTCATTGCCGAAGCGGCTGCCAAGTTTCCACACCGCAAACTTAACCAGTGGGTGGCTAAAATGGATCAGATCTGCGGTTGCAGTTCGATATGCGATCTCCCGGGATAGGGTCAATGGGATTTCACTTACGGCAGCTTTTCTCCCGAATAGGGAGAGGTCACTGCCGAGTTCCCTAGGGGCCTCTTCCATCTCGGATGCCATTTTCGGTGAAAATCTAGTCCCCACCACAGCCTTTAGGGCCTGATTCGATATTACGTGTCCGGCATAGTTATCACCGAAAAAGCGGTTCAAAAAACGCCAAAGGTCTATCTCGCCCGGAACCTGCCGTTCACCGATAAGGGCACCAATTTCATCAAGAAGACTCTGATCCGACGTAAATAGGTTTTCAGCTTCATTCTTAATCAGATTTGCTGCAACTACTCTACTCGCTATTGCTCTCTCTTCAAGAACTATTTTGTGCTCTAACTCCTCATCACTTAGCATTCCACTAACCGACTCTCGGGTTAAAGTTTCTATCTCATCCCCAATGATCGGATCAATCTCTCCGATCGAGGATTCAAAGATTCCGATCTTGTTGAGCAGTCGTTGAAGAATCTTTTCTTCTATTGATCCCGCAACGACGAAGTTTACGATGACTATCCGCTCTGCCTGTTGGCCAATTCTATCGACGCGCCCGATGCGTTGCTCAACTACCATCGGGTTCCAGGGCAGATCGTAATTCAAGACAACTGATGCCTCCTGAAGATCGATACCCTCCCCTCCAACTTCTGACGTCAGCAACACTTGAACGTCTGGCCGGGTCAAGAAATCGTCTATCGCGTCGTCACGATCCGGCATACTGATGAGACCGTGGATCATGCGCGCGTTTATTCCCAAGTCAGCCAGAGCATGATTCAGATATTCCAGCGTTTTACGGAAGAACGAGAAAATTATTACCTTTCGCCGCGGCACATTCAATTGATCGTCCGCTTCCCAAATGCTTTCCAATACCTCTTGCAGGCGACCAAATTTGGAATCAATGCCGCCGCTGGATCGCCAGTACTCAACGAGCTCAGCAAGTCGGTCCCTCTGGGAATCAAACCAGTTCGACAACCCCGTCTCGGAATCTCCTCGATTCGGTGAGTCAACTGCCATTTCGCCGGCTTCAAAGTAATAGTTGACGTCCTGGACATTGTCAGCTCGGGAACGCTCTAGCTTTTCCTCGAAATAGTGAATCGCGGCCGGGATACAGCTCGCGGTCGCCCGATATGCCATTATTGTGGCCATCTGGTAGCCCCAAGACTGCACGGAGTCTTGGCTCGGTCTTTTTCGGCATAGCCGCTCAACACTATTGTAAATTTGTTGCTCGGGCCTTGTAAGCTCCACCCTTGACCAGACGGCCTCCCTCCGAGCGCAACCTGGCATGGCGTCTGACTTCCGAGTCCTAGAGACTATGTGGCCGAGCGTGTTCAGTTGAGCAATGTCAGAATGCAGCTCAGCGATATCTGAGCTGCTCATATCCTTACTTTCCAATCGTTGAAAAATCGACTGGAGAAACTCGTCCGACGCCGGAACCGAGTTGCCGTCCGATGCTGATATCTTCGCAAGGGCACGAGAAGCCTCATAGAAATTAGGAGGATTTCGAGAAAGGTATTGCTGGCTCTCCAAGATCTTCCGATTGGCAATAACCTGTTTGGCGAAGAGCTCTCTGTCAGGAAATTGATCCTCTGAAAGAAGTTTGAGAAGATTCCAGAGATCGTCCAAGGAATTTTGTACGGGTGTCGCCGTAAGGAAGATCCTGTAATCAGCGAGATCACACAATAGCTTGCCAAGCTTGTGTTGAAGGGTTTCGGAATTTCTGAGGCGATGGGCCTCATCAACGATGAGTAAATCAATGGTGGGACGCGCGGAAGATAAAGCCTCTTGTACACTTGCAAGACGCGCCCCTTCATAGGAAACGATCCATTTGAATGGCGGCAGTTCTCGCCCTCTTTCCAGAGTGTTTGCTAACTCAATAAGGTTGTTGCCTTTAACAATTTCGAAGGTTTCTTCGAATCTCTGAGCCATCTCCCGCTTCCATTTTGTTGCAAGTCGGGCCGGTACCAGGACAACGACACGATCCAGCCTCTTTCTTGCTTCGAGTTCTCGCAGGATGTATCCCGCCTCGATTGTCTTACCCAGCCCGACATCGTCTGCGATTAAGAGTCCGCTTCCGCCACCATCAAGAAATTTTAGTAGAGGTTTAAACTGGTGTGGATAGAACGTCGTTCTTGCCGTCGCATATGCGTAGGCTACTCTGGCGGTTGGCGTTTTGACCTTGTGATAGGTGAGAGTGTCCCGGAAATGCTCGATACCAGAAAACTTCGATGCGTGGATCTTAGCCCATGATGTTGTGGCCGCTTTCCATCCCCGAATCGAGCTCTCCGGGACCGCGGTTACTACGCTGCCGAACTGCACCTTATACGTCCAACTTTCAGTCTGCTCATCCCAGCAGGCTTCTAAAACGACACCGATAGCCTCCGGCTGGTTGACCCGTTCTACAATATCCCCGGCTTTGAATGCGGCGTCCATGTCGATGGTTTATAGCATAAGTCGGCTGGATTGAGCGAATAGACTTGTCTGGTTCGGGCGAATAGAGAAGGCTAAATCTAAAACAAGAAGTATCTCGGAAATGAGGCAGGGTGATTAGGTTGCATGGGATTCCAGTCGCAGAGTGATCCCTATTTCCCCGTGATTCGCAACCCCGTAAATTGACCGCGCGAGGACCCAGAAACCTCAAAAAACCTCTAAACACCTCAGATTTTCGATCGCCCTTCGATAACCCTCGCAACGCCCAAAACTCGGTTAAAAACCAAACGATGGGATAAACTTGATACACTAATAATCGGCGAAAATGAAAATCCAGACTATGAGCAAATTCAAAATGCCATCGACGGAATCGTTCAGGGAACGCATAGCCTTGAGCGTCTCGCAGGGGAAGGGGAACAAGGACGCATTGCGGGCGATCGATTACGCACTCGCTAATCCCTCAACGTTGGAGCAAAAACAAGCTCAGACACAAAGAGCGAAGGCCGCAAGAGAAGTAATCAGGATGAATAACTCCTGGCGCTCCCGGATGAACCGTAAATTAAAGGCTATCGCGAAACGTGATACTGAAAGAGCACCGGATTAACGCCGGAACTGTGAAGTTTGATGCGGTTGGAAGGACGGCAGTTCTATTTCAGGCCGCTGAATCCACACCGGAACTAGAATCAATATTCAAGGACAAGGGAGAGCCTAACTATGAAACATCCGCAAATGTCGCCGGAAGAATTGAAACCGGAGAGCTTGAGATTAGACGCCTTAATCCAGAGAGGGAGCGAGGCCGAATTAAAGGGGGTCGCAGAAATGTCGAAGCAACCCTTGTCCTTGCAGGAAATGAGGGAGCATGTCAGGCGGCAAGCCGAGCCGCGTCCGAAAGACGGTAAGGACATATCGTAGAGACTCCCCGATCATGAAGTCGGCGTCCGCTTCGAAAATACCCGGCAGTTAGTAGTATCTTTCCACGCTCCACAACTTTCATCGGATGCACCTCGATATTGTTTTAAAAACAATAAAAACAATCGTAACTTGGTTAAAAAACAAAAAAACAACTGAATCTCGAACCGAATCGTCTGCTGAAACTGTGACGCTATGCGCCCGAACAAAACCTAGGAAATACGTAACCTGAGATAAAAATATCTAATATAGCCTTAATCGCTCTGAATGCCGTCCCCACGTCGGCCGAAGGATCAGAAGGCTGAAAAACGCCCCATACGAAACGAAAAACCGGGGCTGGATAAAACCAAGCCCCGGTTGCTGCGAAGTTAGCCAAGATTACGGATTTGCAGCAAAGATCAAACCAGTCACATCCTCGTTCACGCTAATGACCTGCGAGTCAAAGGATAAAGTCCGATGTCGAACGTCAGCTTTGTAAGACTGTCCGGTCGCCACGCCTTCAAAAGTGAAGTATCCGAACGAACTCGATATAGCATTGCGAGTTACACCTTTAGAATCGATCAGCGAGATAGTCGCGCTATATACGGCTCGACCCGATGAATCGACTACACGGCCGCTTACTGTTGCATTCGCGGGAGTCGGAGCAAGACTTCCGAAAGCGGTCCAGTCGGAGAACGTTGAAATGCCGTTCGCGGTGAGCGTGTTCGTCTCCGCGTTGACCTGTGTTGCAACCGGATTAAAGGTGCCGTCGTATCTTTGTAAGGTCAGCGTCGATTCACTGAAGAGGTTCTCCGGCACGTCTCCGTCCAGATAACGGAAACCAAAGTTCACCGTCAGATCACCGGTTTCCGTGATCCTCCAATAGCGTCCGAGTGCTAACTCGATCTCTGGAGCATTCGGGTGTTCTCCATCCACCGATGCGATCGTCAGGCCGGAAGGCGAGATCGAGAGCTCGGTGGGCTGAACTGTTACCGGTGTATAGCCCTCGATAGTTCCGATCGGATATTCAAACTGATCAAGCGTTTCGAAAACCTTCTCGAAATTCCCGTCAACCAGGCCGCTGATCCGCACGACATTAGCGTTCGGGCCAAGCGTTATCTTGTTATTTGTCCCCGTCCGAAGAGTGCTGCCACCAAGGGTCAGTGTGCCAGTTACGGTCACGTCGCCCGTAAGGGTCGTATTCGGGGCATCGATCGCCAGATTTGAGAAAGTACCACCACCGATGCTTTGCGGAGCCGTGTTGCTTGCGGGATCCAGTCTCGCTTCAATGACCTCCTCGATGCCGTCGGGCACATTCGAGAAGAAGTCGTAGCCGGTCATCGCCTCCACTTGATCAACGGTCGCCAAATACTTCTGCCACTGATCAGTGCGGATACCCTGACGGTTAGGCATGATGACCGCAATTGTTCGGGTGTTCTGATCGACCCGGGCAACATCGTTGTCACCGCTTGGGAGGATCATAATGACTTTCCATGTGTAGGCCGGGACAGTTACGTTGCCGTTGGCGACCGTTACGGTGATACCGCCATTGGATCCTGTTCCACCGACTCCGACTCCGCCCATGTAGATATACAGCTCGTTGCTTTGGTTCGCCACCGACCGGCTAAAGCTCTCAAGCTGCTCCCAGGGTCCCTGATTATTGTCGGGAGCCTGCGGCATCATGTTCGTCATCAGGAACGTTTCGGAATTGTCCGGGATCGAAGCGGTTCGATCGCCCGACGGCGTATGGTGCCCGCGGTCAAAGCCCGATCCCGAGAAATCGAACGCCGTCACTTGATACCATCCCGCAGGAAGTGTCGTATCAGGGCGAAAATCGTCCTGTCTCGGTGTTGATCCGATCCATGAAGTATCCAGATGCCAACCTACCCAATTCGCCGTGCCACGATCGCGATGATACGAAAGAGCGTATTGGTCTTTGAGCATCAAATAGTTCTCTGGAACGTTTACATCAGTAACTGCTCCCGAAGGGTTGCCCATCGTAAGGTGAACTTGGGGGTTGGCGGCCGCTCGGACCGTAATGCCGATAGATGTCGTCGCCGTTCGCGACTGATCATCGTCTACCGAGATCGGCAGGGTCTTACTACCGCTTGAGGTTGCCACCGGAACGGTCGCCAGATATGAGAAGACGTTATCGCCAGGGGTAACATCGCCATTCGTACCGTCGTCGAAAAACTGCTGATCCACTAAGCCGCCGATCGAGGAAAGATCACCCTCAACGGAGATTCCCGTGCTGTTCGGATTAGTTCCGGGTGTTACGTTAGCCGTCAAAAGGGTCTGACTGCCAGCGTCAACCAGTGTTGGCGACGCCGAACCGCTGACGGCCATCGGCAGAGTGCCGTTGTTCTCGATCAGAATATCGTCAACGCCGATCCACTCGTCCGAACCGATCGCATCCGCAGTCATTATGCGAAGCTGGACAAGCGGATGCCCCTCGGCATCAGACGGGAGCAATACGCCTACCGGAGTTACCAGATCAGCCTGATTCGGTCCAGATGAAGCATCTGCGACAAAAGCAGCCGAAATATTCGTGAAGTTGCCTGACGAGCCGATCCTGTAATGCAGAGCCACCGGTTGAGCCGAATTGTCGCCCGAACCATCGACATCTCGGAGATTGTATCTGACGGCAACGTTTGTCGCACCGACCGTATTGATACTAATAACGAGATGCGGGGCCCGTGCCGTTCCCGAACCCTGGAAGCCGACTACCGGATTCGCGAGTTCGAACTCGGCGATCCCGCCGGATGTCAGAATATTCGGATTCGTCTGATTTGCCAGGACGTTGAGAGGAGTCGTTGAACCATCTTGCAAGATGGTTTGGGGATCCACAGCAGTTGCACCCGTCATTCCGTCGCCGCGATATCCAACGATCCCGGTTACACCGCTCCAAACATTATCCGTCGTGATCAGGCCGGTATTGGACCAGTTCTGTGAAAAAGGTAGCGGTTCGCCCGGTGCTTCCGGTACAGTTACCGTCAGTGAAATGCTCGTGTTTCCGGTTCTTGCCTGAGCATCCGTAATTGAGACCGGCAGCGATTTCAGGCCGCCGGATGTCGAAGCATCGACGATCGCAGAATAGGTGAAGACATTGTCACTCGGCGTGGTGTCACCATTGGTACCATCATCGAAAAACGTCTGACTGGCCGAGCCACCGATAGCAGTGAGATTTCCGGTTACGGTCAGTCCCGTACTCGTGGGATTCGTCCCCGGCTGAACTGCAACTGTAAGGATCGTGGCGTCGCCCGCTTGTACGGTCGAAGGGGTTGCATTGCCAGCTCCACTCGGCGGAGTCGAGGTCGAAGTCACCGTCAGCGTTATGCTCGAAGATCCTGAGCGTGCCTGAACGTCGGTAATGCTGATAGGAAGAGTCTTTTCCCCTACAACCGTCTTTCCACCGACAGTGGCGAGGTAAGAGAATACGTTGTCCCCCGAAGTCACATCGCCGTTGGTTCCGTCGTCAAACAGAGTTTGCGATGCCGATCCGCCGATCTGTGTCAGATCACCGGTAACTGCGATCCCGGTACTGGCCGGATTTGTTCCCGGCGTGACTGTCACCGTAAGCAGCGAGGATTCACCCGGCAGAAGCGATGAGGGGTTTGCCGCACCTACGCCGCTAGGGTTCGTTGAAGTCGCTGTACATGGAGCTTGAGGAGTCGAGGTGTTTCGAGGGGCTGGGTCACCCGTCGAGAAGTCCGAATCGTTATTATCGGTCTCTGTGCAGCCGCCGCCATTTCGCAGTCCGGCCGTAGTGTTCGACAAGGTTGCTACCGCACCTGAGCCTTCGAAATAATTTGCACTTCCGAAGCCAACCAGATCAACGATGTTAGCAGTCTGTGTGGGCGAGCAAGCCGTCGAGCCGCCATTGCACCCTAGAGATACTGCGATATTCGCAAGCGCTACCTTTCCCGACGCACCCGCCATATTTATCGGGGTCGGATCCACGTAGTCAGGCGTCGGCAGTGGTGAACCTGTTGTTCCTCCCGCTTGTTGCACTAGATAGTACTGGCCCGGTTGGATCGTTACATTTGGCAGTTCCGTTATCTGCGTTGCGCTCGAACCGAAGTTCCCGGTCCCTGTCGCACTTGCATACTGGATCGACCACCCGGCTATGGAAACCGCTACCGTGCCGCGGTTGAAGAGTTCGACGAAGTCACGGTTTAGAGGAGCACCTGAATTGCCGCCGCCGCCATACACCTGGCTGATCACTATCCCATCCGACAGAAAGCTGTTCAGGCTTTCGCGTTCGAGCCTTTGGGCCGGTACTGACAGGACGAGTGATTGCAATAATAAAAATGAAACGATAAAAAAAGCGAAGGTTGATCGATGCCGTTTCCCGATGGAAGACAAGCGCGAAGATTTGGTCTGAGAGGTCATTAAATACTCCTGTTAACTAGTTGGGAGGCACAGATGGGCCTAAAAACTTCTGATTGAATTTCCAAGAAGTTTACAATAAGGTTTGGGGGAGGGGCAATTGATTCCGCAGAAAGTTTACAGCTTCGTTACTTCTCAGCCGTTAACAAGTTTTCGAATCGTTTTGGGGTCCGCCAAAAAAGTGTCGGCAATCTCTGTCACCTTGATTCCAGAATCATACATCTGCCTTACGGACTCGGTAGTAAACAAAGGAGTTCGCGTCACACGAGTGGTGCTGCCTCTATGTCGGATCGCTAACCGGATTCCGACCCTTCTCGCATATTTGTAAATGCGACTGTCGGGAGCGCATTGCGGGCCGTCATTATCAAATTCAACAGATTCCCCAATTTCTAAATTTTCAATATGTTCGTCTCTAATGGTATGCGGATGAATCTCAGTCTTTGGAATTTGATGAAACTCCATCTCAAGATGAACTTTTGCGATCGAAATACCTAACATTTTGGCTATTCTGGAAACCGCTCCCCTATTCGAAGTAAAAATCTCGACAAATTCATCCCGTGTGAACTTCGTGCTAAATGGTCGCGGTTTGCTTCCCGGCGTGAATTTGTGGCCGAGATCCTTGAGCCGTGTATAGATCGTCACTCTCGAAACGCCGAAATGCCTGGCAATCTTAGTAGCTGGCCATTTCTCTACAAAGTAAAGCCGTTCGATTTCGTGGGAATTGAACATGATAGTAATGAGCATAAATTATCAGACTGGGATTCGATAGCAAAGGCCAAAGTTTGACGACCCTGCGACGTTGTTCAATTACTTACCGTGGATTTTGGCACTAACCCGACTCGTGGTATGTTTGCGGAGATATAAAGTCAAAGTTACAACATCCGCCTCGTCTGACACTCGGCATAGCACTGCTGCATCAGACCAAGACACAAAATCGCCTGATCACTTATCACCATGCGAAATTTTATAACAGGGTTGTTTCTCGGATTAGTACTCTCTGCTGGCCTGATCACTTCCGCTGAAAGGAAGGGACCGAAGCTTAGCGGCGAAAGCGGAAACCTGCAATACGCGATCGTTGTAGAAGGGGAAATTGAATGCGTCGATCCGTGGGTGTCAGTGCCAGAACGCACGATTGAATGTGATTCAGATGCGCCGGACGGTCCCGGTGACAAGCTTAGACCTTCGGACCGGATAGCGAAACTAGACTGATCGATCATGATTCCATCGATCAGCGAAGGCCACTTTACCCTCTGACTTGTTCACTGCGTTCACTGCCATGAAACAGCGATACCTTTGCCACAAGTTTCGTGCTCTTTTACGCGTTTTAGAGTGTCTTTAAGAAGGCCGAACGCCGTGGCCGAACATGACCGAACGACAAAAGACGGCGATGGCGATTCACAATCAAAGGGTAGACAAGAAAAGGGCACGGAAGGCAGCGACCGCATCGCCTGAAGGCAGTCAGAGTCCAGCTTCAGTTGATGGCATATGAGATTTCATCAGGTGGGAATAACTCCACCGCGGCAGACCGGGCCTTTTCGCTAGACCAGTTGTAATCACCCATCAACCGCTCGGCCGCCCGGTTGACAAGCATTTCACGGGTAACTTCTTTCGGTGCATTCTGTTGGTAGTCACCCGACACTTTCGCCTGCTCTTGCAATGCTCCGCGAAACTCTCGATACAATGGCACGCGTTCCGATATAGTGGTTGCTGATTGCAGGTCAGTTAAGATGCGTTCCTGAAGCCATTTGATCTTCTCGATAATAGGCAGATGAACCGCCTCTTGGAAATGAGAAACATAATTGACCAGAGCTGCCTCGGCCTGTTTCTTTGCTATTTCAATAGCCTTTTGAACGTGAACCTTCGCATGACGACGAACCGACGCTTCGCTCAACCCGAAATCCGTCGCTATTCGTAGATATGCGTTATTCATCCCGAGGCGTTTATTTATATTCGCCACGTCTGGGTGATTACAGGTTTTACAGGTTTGTCCCATCTGATAAAATCGCTCGTCATCGTGGCCTGTCGTAATCGTCCGAGCTAAGTCCATTAAACCAGATCCACTTGGGAACCAAACAGATCCTTAAAGCCATTCTTTGCCCACTCATCGACTCTTTCCTCCCATCCGTCAAGGTACCTAGCTTCGGCCGGATAAAGTCGCTTCTGCACGTCTACTGAGATTGCAATACCTTCCTTCAGACCGTCGCGATGCTTATGGTTCTCAGGGTCAAAGTACGTTCCTGCCGGTTCGATCTTAAAGGTCTCGTATACAAGTTTCGCCTGGATAACTATCGCCGTTAATCGATCGTGATTTTCCGGCCCGTTGATCTCCGCCGAGATCGCTTGCTTATCGGTCTGACCTAAACGGTTTTTACCAAGCCAGATCAACATCGATACGCTGCCACTCATCGCCACCTCGAACTGCTTCTGTCTCAGAAGGTCATTTCCTTGAGCCCTTTTTTGTTGTGAAAATGCCGAAAAATCCAGTTTATTGTCTTGCTTCGAACGAACGTATAGAGTGTCTGGTGAGATTCCTAACGAAACAGCGATAGACCGAACATCCGCGCCACACCGAAGCATCTCGCCCACGTTATCCCAATCAATTGCTGCTTTCGGTCTTCCCCTGGCCACCTAACCTCCTGTGAGACCCTTAATTAACTTTTGTGTCACAAGCGTGGATTGACCTCGTTTATGTCTCGCCTGCTGCTCCCGGTACTCGGCGTCAGACAAAAGCCTCTTTACCTTCGCAAAGGTCTCAACTGCCCTCAGAAAGCGACGATGCGTCATTGAGAGGCGTTTCTCGTAGTATGCACCAGCAGTAAAAGTGTGCGATTCGTTGGTTCTGTTACCGTGAACGACCTCGAACTGATTCAAACGGATCTGACAAAGAAGAAGTTGATCGATTAAGATCCGAATCAAAGGATGCTCGTCGTCATAGTTCAGCTCCTTTCGCTTCACCTCAATATTTCGTTCGATAGTTTCTCTTTGAAATGCCGAAGTCGAATAACTCCGAACGAAAGCATCGATGGTTCGCCGGACTGGATCATTCGCCTTGACCAGTGCCTGACCTTCTCCGGTATCTAATAGGCTGCGCATTGCGATGATGTCGGCACGCCGCGGATTCTCTTTGTCAGTGCGGGCGATTAGATCCTTCACCTTCACCAATTCCCTATTTCTCTGAGGTGTTTTTGCCATCTCGTTTTCGTCTCCATGACCTTGCGTGTTCGTGGTAGCCGTTAGCCAAATGAAAGGCGGCAGAGATCGTACTTGCATCTGCACAAAGTTCATCAATTCGATGATCAAGGGCATCTTGAGATTCCATCTCTTCTTCAAGATCTCTCCGTTCCCGCCGCTCTTGCAGCGTCGCTTTCTCAACGTCGAGCTTCGCGGCCCGATTTAGTAAAATCGCGAAGTCACCTTTTCCCACATACACCGAGACGACGCGTTTGCCGCGACGCTCCTTTCGGTAGAGATAAACATTATTGCCGCGCAGTTCTAGTCCCATTTTGTGCTACACATTTTTCGTTGCACCGCTTCTTCGCGTCGGTGTTGGGTTTATGCTTCAGTTTGAAGACGCAATACCCCCATTACCGTCGCCCTCTTCTCTTGCTCCTTAAGATCGCTATAGATTCTTTAGAACAGAATTACGAAGAAACTGAAGGTCGCCCCTGAAAATGACATCTGAGTCTGCCGGCTGATGATTTGATAAACCCGAATACAGTACTGCCCACGCACTGGTTCCCTTTTGTGCTGTTTTTTACTTACGAATATGGCCAGATTGGCAACATTGACCGGGTTGCGGGGGTATTGGCATTGCCCGGACCAACTGCGACTTTACGCAGAAACAACTTGAGGTAATTCTTAAACGGCCCGTCCCCCGACGTGTTAGATCGGTTCTTTTTACCGTAAAGGTTTCCTGCCAGAATTTGCAGGCCGGTGCCTGGCTCCCCATTGAGAGCCAAGCTGGATGTGTTTTCTTGAGCGCGGGACACCACCAAAGCACGCGTATCTGTAGCAAAATAGCCCTGCAAGGGGACGTAAGTTTGGACGGCGTCATTCCTTGCAAGGCTTTTTGTTCGCGAATTGTAGATTTTAACGACGTCGCCCATAGATGAAATTATATCTCACGCTATGACGTCCTGCAACTAGATATTGTGGCTCTCAGGATCACACGCCTACATACTGTATAAGCGTGAAACGTAGTGAATCGTGTTGAAAGGCTATGAAATGGACGAGAGTAGAGTAAAAAAGATTCGCCGCTGGGGTAAACAGCGTTCTAAACCTCCTCGATAGTGGTCGTTACCTTCGTGGCGGTTGGTTGATGGCGGTTTCATTGCGGCCCGATTCCGCGAAGGCCAGGAGATCGTTCACGGAGTACCGTACAAGATTACCTATGCGATAAAAATTCACCTTCCCGGCAGACCGCGCCCGCCAGAGAGTCGCCGCAGAAACTTTCAGAAACTCCGCAGCTTCATTCGCTGACAACAGGGGCCGGAAATCGTTCTTTAATTCTTCCATAATGCTTGGTATCCGGCCGCTAGAAGTTGGTTGGAAAGCGACCAGATTTATAGCTATATTCTACCACATTTTCGTCGATCTGAGACCCTATAAATACTATAATCTACCGTTGTTTTTTGCCTCAGAACCGTCTACTTTCCATGCACTTATGAGACCGCGTTTTGAGACGTCCTGTGATAGACTTGAGTCCAGCATCATCCTTCATTCTCCCAGGATCTCGGGCACAGGTTTTCGCCGTCTGATTAAATGCTAACGACTTAAGAATTTTGGAAAAGATCGCGTATGAATCACGACAACCAGAAATCCGAACAGTCGCGGATTGTACGCATCCTTAGGGAGCGGAATAGGAATTACGTCACTATTCACAATGCAATTGCATTAGATCGTCGAGCATCACTTAAGGCTCGGGGGCTGTTCTTTACGCTCATGACGCTTCCACCTAACTGGGACTTTAGCGTCCGCGGGCTGGTATCGATTCTAAAGGAGAGCAAGAACGCGGTGTATTCCGCGTTGGACGAGTTGGTCGAGCTGGGCTATGCGACCAAGAGACCTCTTCCGAGGAGAAACGGCAAATTCAACCGTATCGTGTTGATTTTACGTGAAAATGTCCAAGATGAATGGCCGGAAACCCTTGAAGATCAAACCGTGTCCCATAAATCGGATACGGTTGACTCGGATACGGTTTCTGGTGCGCAATTAAGTAAACAACAATCAACTAGCCAAAAGAAAAAGCGCGCGCAGATAGATAGGGGCTTTGCCCCGGTTGCGGACGCGGGCTTTTTAAACCTTCAGAATGAATTTGACGATGCAACGGACTCCCCGTTAGAACCAGAAGACTATAGCCAATCCAATTCGGTCGCTTCGATACTGACCCCAATTCCTGACGAATTTACGGCGACCCCAGAAATGCTTGAATGGGCCGAATCTCACGGGCTTTCCAATGACATCGAATTTCGGACAGGGCAGTTCATTCGATTCCAGCGACGCCGCGGAAACACGTCTGACGATTGGGAGGCTGAGTGGAGGGTATGGATGCAGCACCCCTACGAACCCCGATCCAAAATCAAAGAGTCTAAAGCTACAGCACAAACTAAGGACGTCTTCGCATTTTACCAAGACTGCCACAACAAGAATGCCAAACTTGATCAGAAACGGATCGATGTCATAAATGCGGCTCTCAAACTTTATAACGCTATTGAATTGAAGAAGGCGATCTTTGGCGCATTGGGCGATGAGTGGGTAACTGGCGGTTCCGAAGGTTCAACCCGTAAACATAATGACATCTCGTATATTTTGAAAGACTCAGATAAGATTGACGCTTTTATTGTTGTTTGTGAGGCTCACGCCAACGAAGAGGGTTACCAGATCTATGAACGCAGGCCCGACTACAGTCTCTGGACATGGACTTGGGGGCTCGATGAAAAATTAAAGAATCACCGGAAGCCACAGCATCTATGAATAACAAAGAACCATCCGGTGCAGCGATGAGCCTTATTAAATCAAAAAAACGCGTTGCCGACCACGCGGAGGTCTTTACCCCTTCGTGGATGGTCGAGGCGATGCTGGACTTGGTTAAGTTCGAGACCCAACGCATTGACTCGCGTTTCCTTGAACCTGCATGCGGAAGCGGGAATTTTCTTGTCGAAGTTCTAAAACGGAAGCTTGCCGCGGTTGAACTCAAGTACGGAAAATCCGATTTTGAACGCCGGCACTTTGCCCTATTCGGGGTGATGTGCATTTATGGGATCGAACTTTTGCCTGACAATATTGCGGAATGCCGGGCGAATCTGCTTGAGATCTTTGGGGAATACCTGCAAGTTACGGAGTCCGACGAAATTTATCGTGCTGCATTCTATGTCCTGTCGCAGAACCTTGTGCACGGCGACGCGACGAAGATGTTGACTGACGACGGCCAGGCACTGACCTTTGCTGAATGGGGATTCCTAGGCAAAGGCAAGTTCATGCGGCGAGACTTTCTTCTTGCCAGCCTGACCCAGTCTGCTGGTTTCAGTGCCGAAGGATCGCTCTGGGCGGGGGTCGAGAAACACGAGATCTTTACCCCGTCAAAAACCTACCCGCCGATGACAGTAAGCGAGTTGGCTGCCGAGGCCGCAAGTGAGGAGACGTCGATATGAACCTTCAGGCTGGCTTTAGCTTGCGGGGGCGCAACCCGGATGTTTTGACGTGCATTGCGAACCTGTCCAACGACGAAGTGTTCACGCCGCCGGAGCTTGCTAACCGGATGCTGGATAAATTGGCCGAGGCGTGGGCGGCGGACCACGGCGGGGCGAACATCTGGGCGGATAGCTCGGTCAAGTTCCTCGACCCGTGTACCAAGTCCGGCGTCTTCCTTCGCGAGATTACCACCCGTCTTACCGAGGGGTTGGCAAAAGAGATACCTCATCTTGAAACGCGCGTAGATCACATCCTTGCGAATCAGGTATTCGGCATCGCTATCACCCATCTCACAAGTCTGCTCGCCCGGCGGAGTGTGTATTGCTCAAAACATGCCAACGGCAGACACTCGATCGGTAAAGGGTTCGCGAATGCGGCCGGCAACGTCTGGTTCGAGCGGTTGGAGCATACGTGGGGCAACACCAAGTGTGAGTTTTGCGGAGCGCCGCGCGAGATACTCGAGAAAAACCGGAGCCTAGAATTGGAGAACTATGCGTATGGTTTTATCCATACGCATGACATAGAGGCTCGCATAGCTGAGTTGTTTGGAGAAGATATGCAATTCGACGTAATCATTGGCAACCCGCCATATCAAATGAAAGGCGGCGCGGGTGGTTCGAGCGACTCGTCCATCTATCATCTTTTCGTGGAACAGGCGATGAAACTTGAACCAAAATATCTGGCGATGGTCATTCCTTCCCGATGGCTCGCAGGAGGCCGTGGACTCGATCACTTTAGGGCTCGAATGCTCAGCGAAGGGCATCTCAGGACTCTTACAGATTTCTCCGATTCAGGCGATGCGTTCCCGGGTGTGCTGATTAAGGGTGGAGTCTGTTACTTCCTTTGGGATGCATTGCACAAAGGCAACTGCGACGTTACGCGAGTCGCCGGGGGTGAAGAACATCTCCAACGTAATCGAATGCTTGGAGAGTTCGACGTTTTCGTCCGGGATGAACGTGCACTTACTATCCTGAGAAAGGTTCTTTCCAAGAAGGAGACATCGATCCTCGAGCTGGTGTCTGGCGACACGCCATTTGGTATCGCGACCAATTACGAAGACTGGACAGAGAAAAGTGGAAGCGGAAGGATTGCTTTGCACGTCATAAGCAAGGGCAAGCGAATGGTTGGATACACGAAACGCGGGAATGTCCGAAAGAATCTAAATGCCATTGATCCGTGGAAGGTACTAGTCCCGGAAGCCTACGGGGCTGGCGAGACATATCCTCATCAAATACTCGGCAAGGAAATAGTGGCGGCCCCCCCGTCCGTTTGTACTCAGTCATATCTAGTCGTAACTCCATTCCACTCAGAGAGAGCGGCTCTGAGTTTTGCCAGTTACTATAGAACTCGCCTATTTCGATTTCTCGTATCGTTAAGAAAAATTACTCAACATGCGCTTAGATCGACTTACACTTGGGTACCAATGCAATCCTGGAATAAGACTTGGAGTGATGAGGCGCTCTACGAGAAATACGGAATCACGTCTAGCGAAATCGCCTACATTGAAAGCATGATTCGTCCGATGGACGAAGGAGAAAGCAACGGAGAGGCATGAAACCGGGAGAAGAGTTTGCCCGCATTGTCATTCAACGAGAACTAGGACGTTCAGTGGAACATCACGACGACGGCTCACAGGACTCAATGTTCGATCTGAGAGTTGGCTCGAAGGAAGCGCTGGAAATTGCGATTGAATGTACTGGCGCCGTTAACCAGAAATTCGTTGCATCTTGGAAGGCCGGACCGGGCAAGGGTTCGTTCGTTGTTCACGGGATTGCAAACGATTGGATCGTCGAAACCCGTGTTGGGGCGAGAATCAAGCTTGTCATGACCGAAATTGGATCCCTTTTGAAGCGGCTCGAAGCGGCTGAAATCTATCATCTAAACGAGCTATGGACTCTTCGGGATGATGAGGAGTTGGAGAACGATCTTGAACGAGTCGGAATAACCTCGGCGCATCGAGTCGAACGATCCGACCCTACCGGAAAAGTCATGCTGACGTTGCCGCCCATCGGTGGAGGAGTTGATCAGGACGGAACGCGGGTAGCTACCTGGGTAGCGGAATTTCTGAACGACGACCAACGGGCTGACAACCTTCATAAATTGAAGATCTCCGGGGCGGTAAAGTGCCATATTTTTATCCCTATCTGGTTTTCAGGCGCTCCCTTTGCCGTTGAATCTTATTTCACAGGGGATTTGGAAAAACTCCCTCAGGATGCTCCAGTTCTCCCTTCGCCGGTCGATTGCGTTTGGCTCTGCGGAATGGGAGCGAAAGGAATTTGGTGGAATGGCTCCGAGTGGAGATTCTTCAGAACGAAAGATGAATAAAACCATCGAAGAAATCCTTGCGCCGAAACCCGAGGTTCGGCCTCGAATCTATGCTTATTCAATCGCGGACGAGGCTCATAAAGGGCTTCTAAAGGTTGGGCAGACGACGCGGGATGTAAAGCGGCGGATCGCGGAGCAACTAAAAACGGCGGCTATAAAGAACTATACGATCGTGCTGAACGAATCCGCCGAGTGCGAAGACGGTTCGATGATCACGGACCATGCAGTGCGCGCCGCACTGGTCAGCAAGAAATTCGAGAACCCGGAACTTGAATGGATGCGTTGCACGGTCGATGACGTGAAAACCGTTCTCACTGAACTGCTCACCGGACAGAAATATACGGGAACGCATCATGAGACCTTCCCGATGCGCGCGGAACAGGCCGAGGCGGTTAGAAAGACGCATGACTATTTTCATTCGATCTGGAAGGAGGATATGCACGCCGTCCCGCGCTTCCTTTGGAACGCGAAGATGCGTTTTGGTAAGACGTTCACCGCATATCAACTCGCAAAGAAACTCGGTGCTAAACGCGTTCTCGTCGTTACGTTTAAGCCCGCGGTTGAAGACGCGTGGCGGACGGACCTAGAATCGCACGTGGATTTCGACGGGTGGCAGTATCTTTCGAAAAATTCAGGTAGCGATCCGACAAAGATTAAGGCAAATAAGCCGGTAGTCTATTTCGGCTCGTTTCAAGACCTTTTGGGCCGCGATCTATTCGGCAATATCAAACCAAGGAATGAGTGGCTTCACGCGGTGAACTGGGACCTCGTCGTTTTCGACGAATACCACTTCGGAGCATGGCGGGAAACCGCAAAAGAACTTTTCGAAGGCGAGGAGGAGGCCGTAGCCAAGAAGGAGGCCAAGCTCGAATACGGTGCGGGCCTCGAAGACGTAAACGAAGACCTCGGCGAGCTTTCAGAAAAGGAGGCCGAGTTTCTGCCCATTACTACCAAAGCTTATCTATATCTTTCCGGTACACCGTTCCGAGCGCTGTCCACCGGAGAATTTATAGAGGAGCAGATCTTCAACTGGACTTACACCGACGAGCAGCGGGCAAAAGAGGATTTCGCCGAAAAGAATCCCGAAAAACGGAACCCATACGGAGCACTGCCGCAGATGCGTCTGCTGACTTACCAAATGCCGGACGAGTTGCTCGCGATCGCGAGCGCCGGTGAGTTCGACGAATTTGACCTCAACGCATTCTTCGAGGCAACTGGTAGGGATGTCCTGGCTCAGTTCAAACATAAGACCGACGTGCAGAAGTGGTTGGACATTATCCGCGGTGGGTATATGCCCAAGGCGGTCGAATTTCTGAAGACCGGAAGTCGGCCTCCCTTTCCCTATTCGGACGTTCGCCTTTTGCCATACCTGCAGCACTCGTTCTGGTTTCTCCCGAATGTTGCGGCCTGCCACGCGATGGCGAACTTACTTGCAGAAAAGCACGATACCTTTTGGAGCGACTATGATGTGATAGTTGCAGCGGGAGCGTCGGCCGGCATCGGCCTGGATGCCCTACCGCCAGTACGAAAGGCAATCGGGAGCGGATTCGACACGAAGACGATCACGCTTTCTTGCGGAAAGCTGACGACCGGCATCACGGTGTCGCAGTGGTCATCGATCTTGATGCTTCGCAACCTCAAGTCGCCGGAAACATATTTTCAGTCAGCTTTTCGTGTGCAGTCACCGTGGTCGATCAAGAATCCCAACGGCGACGACCCGAACGAAGAGGAAATACTTAAGCCCATCTGCTTCGTGTTTGACTTCGCACCGACCCGGGCCTTGAGACAACTCTCCGAGTACGGCATCGGCCTTTCGCCGAACGAGCCTAACCCGGAGAATGCGGTAAAGGATCTTGTTTCATTCCTACCTGTCCTGGCATACGACGGCGCAAATATGACGCAGGTGGATGCGGGCGGCATTCTCGACATTGCCATGGCGGGCACATCGGCAACTCTGCTGGCTCGGAAGTGGGAAAGTGCGCTGCTTGTGAATGTTGACAATGACACTCTGCGACGTGTTTTTGACGATCCCGAAGCGATGGCCGCGGTCGAACGCATCGAAGGTTGGCGTTCGCTAGGCGACAACATTATCGAAACCATCATTAACAAGAGTGAAAGGGTCAAGGATCTTAAGAAGAAGGCCAAGGATAAAAAACTAACGAACGATGAAAAGAAGGAATTGACCGCAGAAGAAAAGGAGTACAAATCTAAACGGAAGATGGTTCAGGAGAAGCTGATCAAATTTGCGACCCGCATTCCGGCATTTATGTATTTGACCGACTTCCGCGAAAACACGCTTCAGGACGTAATTACAAAACTCGAACCGGATCTATTTCTCATCGTCACAGGACTTACCGTAAAGGACTTTCAACTGCTCGTTCGTCTTCGGGTTTTTAACACTGAACAGATGAACCAGGCCGTATTCGCTTTCCGTCGCTATGAAGACGCGTCTCTGCACTACACGGGGATCGAAAGCCATGCCGGTCTAACGCACTACGGACTATATGACACCGTAGTGGCTAAGGACTAATGAATTTTCTGGTTACCTTGACCGTTCTCCGCCAGCGTTGTTATCAGGCAACAAGGCGCAGCTCAGGAACCGGCCTATTCGCTTCGAGGCGTCGAACAAATTCCGTGTGCATCTCCGTTGCAACTGCCGTATATACATCGGCCGTCATCTTGCTATTAGCGTGACCCGCCCATTTCTGAGCGACGGCTAGTGGAATACCTGCCGCTTGCCACCGTGAAACGGCAGTCCGACGAAGATCATGAAAGTGCAGATCATCGATTTTCGCCAGATCACAGGCTCGCTTGAATGACCTTTTAACATTGTCGAACGCGAACGGCGATTCAGGGTCAATACGGCCGGGTTTTCCCTTCGACTCTAGATTCTTTAGGGTCAGTCTAAGCCTTTCTAACTCTCGAATGGCTCGATCCGTTAACGGAACTTCACGCGTAACTTCAGTCTTTGTATGAGTGCCATGAATTATGGCCTTTCTGCCCTCGAAATCGAGATCACTCCACTTCAATTTGAACAATTCACCTTGGCGGCATCCAGTTTCGATCGCCGTCACAACGAGGGCCCGTAGACAAGGGTTTCTTTCCGCAAGGCGAATAGTTGCGTCAGTCGCCTTCGTCTCTCCGTTCAGAGTTCGAACGTATGAGGCTTTGTATACTCCTTCGCAGGCAACCAGCAGTTTGGTTTCCTCGCTTTCCGACAATATTCGTTGCCTTTTTTTTTCACGATCTAAACGAAACACCCTCTTCCGATTAGCAAATGGTTGATGAGTCACTAAGCCAAGTCCAAGGGCTTCACTCCAAATACGAGAAAAGTGTGCCAGCTCTCGATTAACAGTGGTATGCGAAACCGCCCGAACTTTATCGCTCGGAGGTTTGATTCTTCCAACTCGGTAATGAACAAGGTCCTGTTCCGATATAGATTGGAGTGTTCGGTCGCCAAATACGTCTTTGAGTTTACCTATAAAACTCTTCGCCCGTTCGTGGGTACGTGAGCCACTAAGCTTATAACCTTCGGAGTCTATCTCGGCCTTTGCGTAAATTGTCTCTAGGCACTCGTCCGCAAAGTCACGGAAGGTTAATTTCTCGCCCCTTCTAAGTCCCTTCGGTTTCTGGGTCGCCTTTAACTGTCTGACCTGGTCGTCGCGAAGATCACATGCCTCGCCCTTCGTCGGAGCAGTTCGTTCTTTAGAGTGCCAACGTCCATCGTCAGGATCAAGGTATCGAACTCTGGATACCCACATACCCTTGCCAAATAGCTTTTGCGAACTCCCCGATCGCCTTCCCGCCTTGCGTCGAAATACAGTTGTCTTGATCTCCATATCACCTCATGTTTCAATGCCACTTGAGTGCCACTTCCAATGCCACCTCACCGGCTGCGGCACCATGAATGGTACTGCTTCTATTTTAACACAAGTGAATACAGGATGATTCAACAACTATAGCAAAGCTGCTTGGTTTTTCGAAAGCGCTGAAAAAGGATGAAATGAGATGTTTTCTGACTTCGAATCAGAGGGTCGCAAGTTCGAATCTTGCCGGGTGTACCATCTTTATATTTCGATTTCGGATCGATGCATTAGGAAATCCTTCTCCGCATCGGTAACCGTCTCTCCGAAAACTCCCCGACACCAGAATACTTCGATATCAAATGTCCGGTACCCAAAAGGTGCGGCCGCCGCTTGTAGTTTGTTTGAGGCCGAGAGCGGGCAGTTCGGTTTCTTTTACTCCGAGAAATGTGAAGTGCGGCAGGTCCGACGCGACGGTTTGGAACCAGCCGTTCTCGGCCAAAATCGTTCGGACGGCCGCGTTGTCATGTTCCGTTACGTCAAAGGCGAGCATTGAAAGATGTTGCGACGTTCCGGGCGGGGCAACCGAATAGATTATCGATTTCGAAAGGTCCTTAGCGAAGAAAATTCCCTTTTCCTCAAGCCTGAGCACTTCCGAGACCTGCTCGAAAGTGGACATAGCCTTTATCTTGTCCGCCTCAGCCTGCGTCAGCTTTCCCTTTCCAACCCAATGTTTAAGTGCGGGATCGACGCGGCTGTTCCACAGGCCGACCGTTTCCGTGTAAGTCCGTTTTGCAGAATCCGAACCGCGCGGTGTGATCTGGAGATTCTTGGCTTGTGCTGCCTTGATCGCGTCTTGCAGTGCCGCCATCGCCGCCGTCTGCAGTTCCAGCGAATGCCCGCCGATCGTCGCGGACGCCTTGCCGAGTGAGGCTTGCATTCGCGAAACATCGGCCTCGTCACGATAAACAACCTTGTTCGGCGGAAGGGCTCCACCGCGGGCGATAAAGACCGAGCCGTATTCACGCAAGAGCTTGCGGCCAACGTCATCTTTCGGCTGCTCAAATCCGTCAGACAGATTCGCAGTAAACCCGGTCTTCGCCGAGGAATTCGAGTTTGCTGGCGGCGCCTTTTCGATGTTCGTATTCAAATTCGATGTTCGATTGCCCATCGGCTCAGGTTGATAATTGGCCGGCGGATCATTTGTAGTACGCGGCGTTGATTCCCAACAGGCGGTTCCCGTTGCCACCGCCGAAACAAGAATTAGTTTCTTTATCATTGCCGTTCAAAATTTGGTATCCAGAAGGTAAAACCACCCCGTGATTCGGCTATCAATCCGCGTTTCGGAAGTTCCTTTTCATCGAGCCCAAGATAAGTAAAATGCGGCGTGTCGTCAATGATCGTCTGATACCAGCCGTGTTTGTTCAGAATATCGCGAACCGCCTTGTTGCCAAACTCTGTTACGTCCAACGCGATCATCGAGAGATGCTGCGAGGTCCCCGGTGCAGCAACCGACGAAAAGATCGATCGATTGAAGCCGGTGCTGAACCAGATCGAATCTTGCTCCCATTCGATCACCTGCACTACTTGGTCGGTAGTCTCCATCTTCGCCGCCTTCCCTGCGTCATCGGCTTTGATCTTGCCCCGTGCAACCCAGTGTTTCAAAGCCGGGTCGAAACGAGACTTCCAGATACGATAAGTGTCCGCATAGCTGCGTTTCGCAGCCGATGCTCCCCGCGGAGTTATAGTCAGCTTCTGCTTAGCCGCGTCGGATCTAGCTTTCATTAAAGCGTCCATCGCCTCTGCCTGCAGCTCGATAGTTCGGCTGCCGATCGTCGCACTTTTTGATTCTACCTTTGCTTGAAATGCAGTGACCTCGTCTTCATTTGCGAAGACGCACTTGTCAGGAAATCGGACTTCGGAAGCCGCGATGAACATTGCCCCGTAATCCTTGAATACCCGCCTCGCGACAAGGTTGGTATCGACCGGGCAGATATCTTCTAGTTTTAGCTTCTTGGCCGCGAAACGTTTTTCCACTGCCGAGCGAAAGTCAACTGGCCCATTCTTCTGCGAAATTGCCGAAACACCAGAACCGCTGATAAAAATGAGAAGAATTGTGATAACGATCAATTTCATAAGGGTTAAAGACTCAGTTTGCGTGCGAGGCCGTGAATTTTCGAACTAAATTGAGCATCGCGTCCATGTGAACCTTCATATACTCATCTTTCGGAATGAATGGGACCTGCTCTCGAATCGCCGAATACATTTCTCGAGTTCCGGCACCAAGCATTTTATCTTCGCCTATCATTTTACAACGAAGATCGACGCCCTGGGCCGCGCAGAACAGTTCGATGGAAAGTATGGTCGCAAGGTTTTCCGCAACTTGGCGCAGTTTCAGGGCGGCTGTCGCTCCCATTGAGACGTGGTCCTCGACATTAGCCGAACTTGGGATGGTGTCAACACTCGCCGGGTGGGCGAGGATCTTATTTTCCGTGCAAAGTGCTGCCGCTGTGTATTGGACGATCATAAAGCCTGAATTCAAGCCACCGTTTTCGGTCAAGAACGCGGAGAGGATATGGGCGTTCGACGATTCATCCGTTAGCCGCATTACTCTGCGCTCCGAAATATTTCCGAGCTCGGCCAATGCAATGGTGAGATAGTCAAAGGCCAACGCCAGCGGTTCGCCGTGAAAGTTTCCACCTGAGATGACCTCGATGTTTCCGGCTTCGTCTTGGAAGATCAACGGATTGTCAGTTACCGAATTCAGCTCAATTTTGAGCAGCCATTCGGCGTAAGCAACGGCATCGCGGCACGCACCGTGGACCTGCGGAATGCACCGAAGTGTGTAAGCATCTTGCACATTCGTCGGGTCAAATCCACGAACGAAATCGCTTCCTGCGAGATGGCTGCGAAGCGTTCGGGCAGTGTCCATCTGTCGCGGATGCGGGCGAAGTTCGTGAATGCGTGCATCAAACGCAGAGACGGTGCCATTAAGCGCCTCAAGGCTGAGACATCCGGCAATATCGGCCAGGTCCGCAAGCCTGATAGCACGCGCGGTCTCCATCAGTCCGACGGCAGTCATAACCGTGGTGCCGTTGGTCAAAGCGAGGCCTTCTTTTGCTTCAAGGACAATGGGCTTGAGGCCCGCGCGTTCAAGTGCGTCAGCTCCGGAAGCGACCTCGCCGTTAAACTCGGCTTCGCCTTCACCGATCAGCACACACGCAAAATGCGCGAGCGGGGCAAGATCACCGCTTGCGCCGAGACTGCCTTTTTCCGGGATTACGGGATGGACACCGCGGTTGAGACATTCCAGGATCAATTCGAGCGTTTCAAATCGAATACCCGAAAACCCGCGAGCAAGAGTGTTCGCCCGGATCAGCATTATCGCCCGAACAGTAGCGGTATTAAACGAGTCACCAACGCCGACCGCATGGCTAACTACGATATTTCGCTGAAGCTCCTCAACCTGTTCGCGGCTGATTATCTTGTCCTTGAACGCACCAAATCCGGTCGTAATTCCATAAGCGATCTCACCGCGCTCAAGCAACGTGTCAACCGCCGCCGATGAACGCTCCACATTCGCTCTTGTCTTCTCATCTAGAATGACGCGAGGCCCATCCGGCTCACCGTAGGCCACGGCAAGTACCTGCTCGAAGCTCAGGCTCAATCCATCTATAGCTATTTCTTTCATTAAAAGGAATCGTCGGAACTTAACTGGAGTCCCAACTGCTACTTATCACTTTTACGAACCAATACATCAACCCCACCAATAACTTGGGATACCAGATTTCCGCCAAATTCATATGCGAGCATTCGGTAGTCGTCCGCATCGAGGATGGTGAAGCTGCCCTGCTTGCCTACCTCGATCGATCCATGCGCTTCACCGAGTCCGATGGCATGGGCCGCGTTTATGGTTGCCGCGTTTAGTGCTTCGGCCGGCAAAAGCTTTTGATAACGGCAGGCGATCGCCATCGCCATCGGCTGCGATGGGCACGGTGCCGAGCCGGGGTTGTAGTCGGTCGTCAGGGCCACGGCGCAGCCCGCTTCTATCATCTTTCTCGCCGGTGCGAACTGCGTTTTACCGCCGTTGAAATTTTCCGTCGGGATGACGACGCCGATCGTTCCGCTTGCCGCGAGCAAAGCGATCTCTTCATCGGAGATCGTATCGAGATGATCTATCGAAACCGCCTCGTGCTCCACGCCGAGCCGCGAGCCGCCTAGGTTCGTGAATTGGTCAACGTGTGCCTTGAGCCGAAAACCGAGTTTGGCTGCCCGTTCAAAGATCAGCCGGGCATCATCCGGGCTAAAGGCATTCCGCTCACAAAAGATATCCACAAAAAACGGCGTGCCCTCTGTCGCAAAGTGCGAGCCCGAATACCACTCCCAAGCCCGCGGCAGCATCTCGCCGCAGATCAACTTGACGTAGCCGTCTGCGTCGTCCTTGAACTCCGGCGGAACAGCGTGCGCGGCCAGAAACGTCGGTACGACCTTTATAGGGTGACGCTTGTCCAGAGCCTCGATCACCCGAAGCATCTTCAGCTCCGTTTCAGTGTCGAGCCCGTAACCGGTCTTTATCTCGCAGACCGTCGTCCCGCAGGCGAGCATCTTATCGAGACGGCCGAGAGCTCCATTTATCAAGTCTTCGTCGGATGCGGCTCGAGTGTGCCTGACGGTGGAAATTATCCCGCCGCCCGCGGCAAGAATGTCGAGGTACTCCGCTCCCTTGATCTTCAGCTCAAATTCATTCAAACGATCGCCGGCATAAACGATGTGCGTGTGCGGATCGACGAATCCGGGACAAACTACCCGTCCGCCGGCATCGATCATGTTGGAAGCCGTATGATCGGCGACGATATCCGTGGTAGTTCCGACAGCCGCAAACCTGCCATCGATGATCGCAAAGGCACCGTTTTCGATAATGCCGACGTCTCGCATGGCATCTCCGCGTTTCGGCCCGCCTGGTAAAGCACACGTTACGAGTTGACCGGCGTTGTGAACAATTAGTTCGACTTCCATCAAACGTTTTCGCGCCCTATGCCTAAAGCATCCGCGACGCGATTAATATAGTTGAACCACGAAGCGATCAGCGTTATCTGCAAGATCGCTGTATCGTCATAGCCGACGGCACGTAGCCGTTCGTGGTATTCAGGCGTGATCTTGACGGCATCTTTCGTCAATTGGACGACATAGTCGAGCATGACCCGCTCCGCCTCCGTGATGGGCGCGATCGTGTAGTCCTCGCGAAGTGCCTCGATCAAACCTTCTTCTAAAGTGACGCGACGCAGAAACTCTGCGTGAGACTCCACTCAGTAAAAGCAGTCGTTCGTATGCGAGACCATCGTTGCGATCATCTCGTGCTGTCGCCGTTCGAGCGGAAGGTCGGGCGACATCATCGCACTGAATGCTGAGAACGAGTGAAAAAGCGCATCCGGAATGAGCGTGTGCGAATCGACTATCGACTCGTTGATCGTGCTTGCCGTCGGTGCGGGCGTCGCGTATTCCTCAGGGTACGACATCCGCGTCTTCATCAGTATTTCCTGAAGCTTCGGGTCAGCGTCTTCAAATTTTATTGTTTTTATCCAAGCCATGATCTCTTTTGAATACAAAATGATAAACGGGAATGCCAAGCGACACAACACCGAGTCCGATAAGTGTCTGCGTCGGATTCTGCATACCGACAAAGAAAAGAACGATCGCGGTCAACATCAGGTAAACGATGAGCGGCAGTGGATACAACGGAGTCCGATATCCGTCCGTTGGTATTTTCTGCATGCGGATCAATCCGGCGACAGCCATGCCGATAACCAATATGACCACGAAAAAGAAATATCCGAGGATCTCGTTAAATCCGCCGGTCAATATCAATACGGATGCGAGAGCCATTTGGATCAGGATAGCCAAATAGGGCGTTCCAAATCTCGGATGCAATTTACCCACGGAGCGAAAGAAAAGGCCGTCGTTCGCCATCGCATAATAGACCCGCGGTGATACGAGCAGATAGGCGAACAGCGTTCCAGCGACCGAAATACAAACCGCCGCCGCAAAAATGATCCCACCGACCTCACCGAACAGAGCTTGTCCCGCAAGAGCGGCGAAGGCTTCGTCGTTTGCGACGTAAGCGGTCGGCACAAGATAGGCAAAAACGGCGCTTGTCGCGATATAGATGACCGATAACCCGAGGATGCCGAGTATCAGCATTCGCGGCACGTTTCGTTGCGGGTCAGAGATCTCACCCGTCATCCGCGTGACTTCCCACCATCCGGCAAACGCAAAGAACGCTCCGACAAATCCGCCAGCCAATGCTCCAAATAGATCAGGCGGAGCGGCGAAAAAAGGCGTGAAGTTTGACCAGTCCCCACGTCCGCTGCCAAAACCGAAGACTACGATGAACAAAAGCGTCCCGACCTTCGCGACCGTTAATGCCTTGAGGAAACCAGCCCCGACACCTGTGCCGAGAATAGTGATCAAGCCGATCGCGACAACGGCGATGATGGCCACGGCACTTTGAGCGGCAGATGAGAGCCCAAAAATAAAGCTTGCGTAGGATGCAAAACCCACTCCGAAGATGGCGGTCAACCCTGGGTCGAGCACCAGCAACACCATCCAGCCGTATACGAATGCCGCTCCTCTGCCGTAGCCCTCACGAAGATAGACGTAGCTTCCGCCAGCCTCTGGAAATCGCGACGCCAATTCGGCATAGCATAACGCTCCGCACAGCGTCATCAGCCCGACCAATGCCCAAATGCCGAAAAGCCACGCCGGCGAACCGACGGACTTAGCCATGCCCGCCGGGACCAGAAAAATGCCGACGCCGATGACCTGTCCGATGATCACCGCGACGGCAGTCCAAAGTCCAAATTGACGTTTCAGCTCCATAGGCGTTGACCCGATCAAAACACGAATCGTCCGCCTAGCTGAAACGCCCGCGGGCCGCCGGAGCCGAATACGCCACCGGCTGTCGTTACCGCACGGCCAAACGTCGGAGTTCCGAGAACGTTGCCAAAACCTGAAAAATTAGTATTTGAAATGCCAAGAATGTTCGTCGTATTAAACAGATTGAATACCTCGACGATCGGCTCCAAACGGATTCGATCCGTAAACCTGAATGTTTTTGAGAACCGCACATCCAGCGAACTAAACCTGTCGTTAAAACGAGCATCAGCCGGAGCGAGCGGGAGTTGCTGCGATGCCGGGCGACTGGCATTTACTTGGGTCAGAAATGCATTCAGCTCGGTTGCGGTCTTGAAAAGTCTTCCCCCGGCATTTCGCTGAAGCTCGAGCACTCTGGATTGGCCGCTCGGTTCTATGATGTCCATTGGAACGCCTGAAGCAAGTGTCAAGATCGGTGAGAGACGAAAACCGTATGGAAGATCGATCGTTCCCGCAAACGAAAATCTATGCCGCTGGTCGTTTGGCGTCGGGCCGTATTCTGCCTGAAGGTTATTCGGGTCGATCGGGCCATTCGAGAACGGGACCTGATCATCATTTGCATAGTTGAAAGCCTTCGAAAGCGTGTATGAAGCACGAAAACCGAATCGATTTGCAAATCGGCGCTCGACGCTCATCAGCAAGCCGTCGTATTTGGTCTTGACGCTAGATTCCAGATTGACGACACGTTCGGGGCCACCGATGACAGGATTGTTGACCACACCAACGTCCCGGCCAATGATGAAATGCGTCCCGAAATTATGCAGATAGTCCGCTTTCAGCACCAGGTCACGGGCGAATTTCCATTGGAAGCCGATGCTCGTCTGCTGGACCATCGGATTCTGCAGCGAATTATCGATGATGTTGATGCCCGACGCTCCGGCACCAGGCAAGATAAAACCCGTGAACGGATCATTGAAACGCGGCGCAAAAGGCAAAAATCGACCGTCCTGATCAAGAAATATCGGTGCTCCGTTAGGATCTGTCAAAGCATTTCCTGCCCGAACAACTACCGGCAAAGCACGTCCGTCGAGACCGCGTTCGAGAGTGATGAGCTGCAAAACAACGCGATCGTAATAGATCCCATAGCCGCCGCGGACGACGAATTTGTCTTTGAATCCGGACCAGGCGAATCCGACACGTGGCCCGAAATTATTGTAGTCAGCCTTTCGGTCACCGGAATAGAACGAAGCTACGAGCGGATTGATCTGGCTGTAACCCGAAATGTTCTTTACATTCGTATCGGCCTCATATCTCAGACCTATATTGAAAGTCAGGTTACGCCGAACCCTCCAATCGTCCTGAATAAAGAAAGCGAAATGGGAATTATCGACATTGTCTAACGACAGCGGCCGCTCAGGAAACTGGCTTCGAAGCGTGACCGCAAACAGCAAGTCGTTGTCATCGATAACTCCGTCGTTATTGCGGTCGAAGTCGGCGAAATCCTGCACGAACTCGATCCTTCCGTCCTGAAAAACGCCGAGGTCGATGCTCGATGTTACCCGCTGAACCTCTCCGCCGAACTTGATAGCGTGATTCCCTGAGAGCAGAGTCATCGCGTCTGCCAACTGGATCCGATTCTGCCGCGTGGCCTGCGGAACGCGAAAGCTAGTTCCATCCAAAATGCTTGGGAAGGTCAGTTGCCGGCCGCTCTGGATGGGATCGGTCGTGTTGTCGAAATTGTTGATGCTAAAGCTGAATTCGTTCACCGCCGTAGACGACAGCACCGAACTCCAAGTACCGATCGCCGAGTGAAATCTGTTCTTCAAGTTCTGCAGATACGACGCCGAGCCGATCGCTCTGTCCAGTTTGCTGGAATCGCGTGCCTCTGCATCCTGAAACGCATACTTGAACCCAAAGCGATTCGCGTCGTTCCAGTAATAGTCGAACCGAGTATTAAAGAGCAGATCTTGTAGCGGAGCTTCGGCAAATCCGCGGCGGATGGTGCGGGTCGTGACATCGCGGATGCCGACCAGCGTCGCCCCGTCCTGATCGCGATATTCGAGAGCTCCGAAACCAAAGAATTTATCCTTGATGAAAGGCCCGCCGAGTGTGAACGCGTATTGCTGTCGGTCAAACGGCGGAGATTCGAGAGAACGGTCAAACGTCGCGGGCAAACCCTGCAAAGATTTGTCGCGAGCAAAGAAAGACGCCGAGCCGCGAACCTCGTTGGTCCCGCCTTTGGTCACGACATTGATCACGCCAGAGCCGGTGCGGCCGTATTCTGCGGAAAAGCGATTGGTCGCGACCTGAAATTCCTGCACCGCATCCTGCGAGATATTGATCAACGCTCCGCCAACGACATCGTCATTGTTGTCCGCTCCGTCAACCATCACATTCCCGCCGCGGCCGATCTGCCCCGCCGACGAGATAACAACAGTATTGGTCTTAGTCGGATCAAAGTTCGGTGCGATCGAGTTTCCCGGTGTCAGCAGAGCGAGTTCAAGAAAGTTGCGGCCATTCAGCGGAAGGTTCTCGATCTCGCGATTTCTGATCACTACGTCTATGTCCGAAGTCTCCTTATCAATCAGCTCATCGATTCCGAATGTATGGTCAATGTCGATCGAAGTCCCCGAAATGAACATCTCAACGTTCAGAACACGCGTTTGACTCACATTTATGACAAGGCCAGGTGAATAGAATCTTTGAAAGCCGGTCGCAGATACCTCTACGTTATACAGGCCTGCAGGCAGATTCGTTATGCGATACTGCCCCGTACCGTCTGTCGCAACCGTTCGGACGGCACCGGTTTCGCGACTTGTAATTTTTAGGGTAGCACCTGGAAGCAACGCGCCAGCCGGGTCAACGACGACACCTGAAAGAGCTCCCGTCGGTTGCTGGCCAAAGATCGACATCGAAAGCAAAAGCGACAAGCCTGCTGCCAAAATAGTTCTTTTATAGTTCATTTCTTGTGATTTTTAGTTAGAAAGTCTTCTTAGCGATCTTCTTGCTAATATCGTTGATCATCATCAGCCCGGCTGAGCCGTAATAGGTGTGATATTCGGCGATCATTTCCCCGTTGATGATGACCGGATCTGTCTCGGCGAGCTTTTTCGCTTCTTCGATGGTCGGGACCGCAAAAATGAATAATCCGCGCCATCCGTCAACGCCGTCGAGAGGGCCTGCAAGTGCAAGTTTGCCTTCCGCCGCCAGGCGTTTCATGTTGGCAAAATGCCCGGCGAACATAGCTTTTCGCTCATCGCCCGCCGGCATTTTCTTAGGCCCGGTCTTCAGAATAACGAGCACATACTGCCGCATCCCCATCTCATCCGCCCCAAGCTTCTTCGCAAGCTCCGCATCATACTCAGGCGGAACCGGCGTCTCGGCCACCTGCCCGAAAGCAGCCGATGCCATCGCTAACGAAAAACAAAATGTGTACACGATCAAGATATTTGCTCTCATTTTTATTACCTCTAGAAAACGGTGGTCTACGAATTATAATCAATCCGCTTCGTCGGCCGAAATGTTAAATATCAATGCCTTGTATTTGTTATACAAAAACGACGCAATTAGCAAAGCAATACCGATCGTAACGAATAGAATTGTCTTTGGGATCGTATCGAGATCGGCTGCATCATAAAAGAACAGCTTGAGCAGCGTGAAGCCGAGCAGGCAAATTGCCGCAACACGCATGTGCTTTCGATTCTTCGCGATACCGTAAGCGATAAGGCCGATCGAAAAAACAGCCCAAAATATCGATAGCCCCAGCTTCCCTCCTTCCGGAATGCCGTATTGGGCCATGATGTTCATTAACTCACAGCTGCCCGCTATCAAAATAAAAACGGCGGCGATCGCCTCGAAGCTGACCCGAAACACTTGCTGGCTCGCGATCTGCCTAAGCAATTCTGATCGGCTGTATGAATAAAGAGCGAAGATCAACGTCGTGGCAAAACCATATGAAATATATCTAATGCCGACGTTCATCCATGGGTAATAGCCCGCCATCAAATAGCTATCGCGCAGTTCATAGAACCAGAGCATTCCAGCCGTAAGGAAAACCGCTAAAGCCGCTATAGCCAGAACTGAATTCGCAAAGGCAACCAGCCTCGATCCGATCTTACTGATATTGATCGCGGCCATCACGGCGATGAACCCCATCGTGTAATCCAGTTGCCAGATCAAACTTAACCAGCCTAGATCGAGGATTGACTGATCGGCCCGAGGCACGCCGCTTTGGATTGCCGTCGCCTCCGCCAAATAGTAGACGTTCGCGATCTCAAGGCGGAATGCGTTGTAAAGAATGAACGTCCCCGCGACGGCGACCACAACGCGAAAAACACGAGCTAATTCGTCTGGAAAGACCGATTCGCCGTTTTTCTCTCTATCCGTAATATAGATGAAGGCCAATGCTGCAACCACGACCAAGGCAGTGATGAGGTCGCCATTTGCGAGCGGCGCCGGGTTCGAGTCAATAATATGACTTCGCCGTTCGCCATAAGTAATAAGCCAGTCGTAGAACATGCTGCCGACGGCCAGGACCATTACCGGATACGAAAAATACTCAAACGTCGCGATCTTCCGCCGGCGTGCCATCCAAAAAAGGAAAGCGGCTTCGGCGGCCCAGATCATCGTCACAACGTTGCCGTCAAATTGAACTGGTATCGCGATCGATATGAAAGTAACCACCAGCACGATGAGCACATGAGCAACGTCCTCGGTGTCTTCGCGAAGCCTCGTCACTACCGACGCGATGATGAAATGCAGGGCGGCGTTTGCAACAGTAAAGAAACCGAGGAATTCGTCTAGCCCGTTGCGGACCGCGATCGCATAGCCAAATCCATAGAACACAAAGGCATTCGTCAGAATGATGCCCGTGTGCTCGATAACCGTCATCTCCTTTGTCGCCAACCTGTGCCATAGCACCGTTATGTAGGCCGATGCAAAAAGCACCCCCGCAAATACCGGGGCGACCAAGGAATGAGCTTCGTGGTTGTAACGGTCAGCGAACCAAACGCCGTAGGTCAGCCAAGAGAACACGACCGCTAGATAGACCGGTGAACGGCCGAGGAAGCGAAAAGAGGTTGCTAAGATCGCGGCCGTGATTCCCGCGAGATACGAGAAGAAGGCCCACGCTCTGAACGTATCAAAGCTCGAATTGACCAGCGCTATGCAGAACGAATAAAAGATAAATCCGGTAATCATCGCCGACGCGAGATCGATAACACCGTCGCCGTCCTCATTCGCTTCTTTCTGAATGATGGCTACGGCATAGAATATCGCGAAGAAAGTACTAAGAAATAACAGCGTCGCGAAAAAGTCAGATTCCGCGTTATAACGTGCTGAAAACCACCCGAGAAAGATCAGCCACGTAAAGCCTGAGGCGGTAAAGAACAACGTCTTCCATCGCCTTTTCAGCGAAACGGCTAGAATTCCCGCGTTCACGATAGTCATATACGTGAACAGCACGACGTAATTGCCGGAATCACTGCTCAGCAAAAACGGCACGCCGTACGCCCCGACGAGGCCGATGTGGGCGATGATCTGCCGTTCATACGCCCATGCGCTTACGACAGTAAAGACCGTGAACATCACCATCAATGCAAAAGCCCCGCTCTGCGGCATCAGCCCGTAAAGCGAATACGCAAAATACGTGACGAAATACATTATCGCCATTCCGCCGCTGAGCAATGCAGCACTGAAATTGTGATACTTCGCCTTTAGCTTGACGGCAAATCCGATGAGCCCGAAGCCAAATACATAACTCGCGACGACGCGCGCTAGTGGGCTAATGAGTTCGTTATCGATGGAATATTTGACGCCGATACCTACGCCGATTATCAGAACGACGATGCCGATCTTGCTGATCAGATTTTCGCCGATGAATTTCTCGAGGTCGGCTCGGGCATTGGCTGAATATGCCGCCGCGCGGTCGGAGAAGACATTGCCCGCATCGGCCCCAGAATCTGTTTTCGGACGTCGATCTGTCATGCCGAACGACGGCGCCATCACCTCAACCTGCGGTCGTGGCGTTTCAGAAGCTTTCGCGGGCACCGAAGGCGGAACCGGCGGCGATGCCCAGGCACGCGGCGAATCAGGTCGGTGAGAGGAAACTTCGCCGGGACGCTGCGCGCCGGCCGGCGAGGTCCGCAGAGTTTTCAGCTCATTGCGGATCAGCGTAACTTCCTGTTGAAAGCCGATCTGCGTTCTGACGAGCCGTTCGAGGCGGTCTTCGAGCTCTTTGATCTTGTCGTCTGTCGCTGACATTTCGTATTTAGGCTGCCGGGGCGTCTGTTCGGATAATGTTGACGCAGTTGCCAAAAAATCTCCGTGATTGTAGCTTAGGTGGGTATCAATTTAACAGACTTTTCATAAGAAAACCTATGGCAAGGACCGTAAAAGCACCGACCGGAACTGAACTTTCGTGTAAGAATTGGCTGATCGAGGCGGCTTATCGGATGATCCAGAACAATCTGGACGCCGAGGTCGCGTTTGACCCGGAGAATCTGGTCGTTTACGGCGGCCGGGGCAAGGCGGCGCGGAATTGGGAATCGTACGACGCGATCCTGAAATGCCTTCGCGAGCTGAATGAGGACGAGACGCTGCTTGTGCAGTCCGGCAAGCCGGTCGGCGTTTTCCGCAGCCACACGGATGCGCCGCGCGTTCTGCTTGCCAATTCGAACATCGTGCCGCACTGGGCGACGCAGGAGCAATTCGACCAATACGAACGCGACGGCCTGATGATGTACGGCCAGATGACGGCCGGTTCGTGGATCTACATCGGCACGCAGGGCATTCTGCAGGGAACGTACGAGACGTTCGGTTCGCTGGCGCGGCAGCACGGCTGGGGCACACTCGCGGGCAAGCTTGTGCTTACCGCAGGCCTCGGCGAAATGGGCGGAGCGCAGGCGCAGGCGATCACGTTCAATGGTGGGGTTGGGTTGCTGGTCGATGTCGATCCGTGGCGTATCGAAAGACGGCTGCAACTAAAACAGATCGACGTTGTAGCCAAACATCTTGACGATGCAATAGCGCAGGCAAAAGAAGCGGTTGCAGCTAAAGAAGCGAAGTCGATCGCTCTACTAGGTAACGCTGCTGACGTTCACTGGGAGCTGATTGAACGCGAGTTTATCCCTGATGTCGTTACCGACCAGACATCAGCACACGATGTACTTTATGGCTATATTCCTACGGGATATACCGTCGAAGAGGCTGCAGAATTCAGAAAGCGTGATCAAAGTGCGTATGAAAAAGCGGCGATGGATTCAATGGGCCGACACGTCTCGGCGATGATCGAGTTCCAGGAATACGGCGCAATAGTTTTCGATTACGGAAACAATCTGCGCCAACGAGCCCTAGATGCGGGAGTGACTGACGCATTCAGTTATCCCGGATTCGTACCGGCTTACATCCGTCCCCTGTTTTGCGAGGGCAAGGGCCCCTTCCGCTGGGTCGCTCTTTCGGGCGACAAGGAAGACATCTACCGTACCGACGAAGCGATCATGAACCTCTTCCCCGAGGACGACCATCTCGCCCGCTGGCTGACGATGGCTCAAGAGCAGGTCGAATTTCAGGGCCTGCCCGCACGTATTTGCTGGCTCGGCTACGGAGCGCGTGCCAAGGCCGGACTGAAACTAAACGAAATGGTCGCCTCAGGCGAGCTGAAAGCCCCCGTCGTCATTGGCCGCGATCACCTCGACTGCGGCAGCGTCGCCTCGCCCAACCGCGAGACCGAAGCAATGAAAGACGGCTCCGACGCGATCGCCGACTGGGTCTATCTGAACGCGATGATCAATGTCGCGGGCGGTGCCACGTGGGTCTCGCTCCACCACGGCGGAGGCGTCGGCATCGGATATTCGCTCCACGCCGGCCAGGTCATCGTCGCCGACGGAACCCCCGAAGCCGCCCGCCGCATCGAACGCGTCCTAACGACCGACCCCGGCCTAGGCGTCATCCGCCACGCCGACGCCGGCTACCCCGAAGCCATAGACTTCGCCGAGGGAAATCAGATACGAGTGCCGATGAAATTGTGATAACATCTCGCTCAGGAGTTTGGAATATGAGCATCGAGGAAGCTGTTCTCGAAAATCTTAAAGTCTTGCCGCCGAGCAAGCGTCTGGAGGTTCTTGAGTTTGCCGAGTTTCTGCGCAAGAAAGCCGATGACATCGCATCGGAGCGGCCGCGAACACTCGAGGAGGAACTGACCGAGCTTGACGAGAGCGAACTAACCCATTTGGAGCTCGAATTCGAGAACTATGACGAGCGTATCCCTCTCCAATGATTATGTTGCCGACACCATGGCGATCGTTCTGCATCTCGAACGTCCCCGCTCAACGGCACTTGTTCAGCAGATCTTTTCCGAGGCTGACCTCGGGAATTTGAGGATTCACATTCCGGCGGTCGTCTTAGCCGAAGTTTTGTACCTCTCCGAAAAGGGTCGAATAAGCCTCAGCCTACAGGACGTTCGAGATCACATCGTCAAACATCCGTCGTTCACGGAAGTGCCGCTGGATATTGAAATAGTAGACACCGCCGGCCCTATCAAAGATATCCCTGAACTTCACGATCGCCTGATCGCGTCAACCGCTCGTTTTCTCGGACTCGAATTGATAACCAACGATACAAAGATTCGCAGCTCGGCCTTCGTCCGCACAGTTTGGTAGTAAAAGTGTCACGCCGACGCGGGTTATGATGAGGCGAAAGTATTTGCTGAGAAGAATAACGTAACGATCCCAGTAGGATTAGTCTCGGAGATTTGAAATGAAAATAAAAATCGTTTCTTTCCTTCTACTCACTGTCTTGTGCGTCGCTGTCAACGCTCAAACAGAGAACCCGAAGGACTTGCCTTCGTTAAAGAGTGATTTCGTCACGGCAAACGGCGTCAAGCTTCACTACCTCGATTGGGGCGGAAAGGGCGAGACTGTCTTGTTCATCTCAGGTGTGGGAGACGGAGCTCGTTATTTCGACGAGATGGCTCGCCAGCTTACTGATAATTTTCGTGTTCTGGCTCTGACGCGACGCGGTTATGGGCAATCGGAGAAACCCGAGACCGGATACGACGTTCAGACACTTACCGAGGATGTTCGCAAATTCCTTGACGTGATGAAGGTCGACAAAGTAAATCTGATCGCCCATTCAGCCGGTGGGAATGAGTTGCTCCAGTTTGCAAGCTATTATCCAAATCGAACGCTGAAACTCGTTTTTCTCGATGCGGCGTACGATCGACGTGAAGTCCTGGCTCTGGAGAAATTAAATCCGCTGCCCGACCCAGTGCCGTCGGCGACCTCTCCAGTACTAAGGGACAGGATCGAGTTCGAGTTTTTCCGGTTTATGGATGTGTACGAACCGTCCTATAAAAAGATAAAAGCTCCGGCTTTGAGTTACTATTCGATCTTCGAAAAACATTGGGATGTTAAACCCGACACTGACGAAGCCACAAAGGCCAAGGCACAGGAATTTATCGAGAAAGTCGTCCAACCATACCAATTTCGAAACGCCGAGAAGTTTCAGAAGGAAGTGAAAAATGGTGAGGTTGTCATTCTCCGCAATACAAACCATTATTTTTTCGAGGATCCCAATCAGAAGAATGCCGTTTTTGCGAAGGTTAGGACCTTTTTACTACGAAACTAAGGATTGGGACCAACCAGTAGTTGGACGGCAAGGGTTGTAGGCTAAGCTCGGCGGTCTCCGCGAAAGCCTCAGTGGACTCTGCGTTTACATGACCTCAACGCAGAGATCGCAGAGGATTTCGCAGAGATCGCTGAAGATGACGGCCTCTTAAGTTTTCTGGGCGGCTTCGCGAACGCTAGGTTCGGCGGTCGGCCCGGGCATCGTCAGGCCAAAGAGCAGGTTTATCGCCAAAATTAGTAGGAAGGCGAGGCGGATGAGGCTGTACGTTTCCCAGGTTTCGGCGCGTTGGGTCAGGCCGGGGTCTATGGTTGGGGAATAGGCGGATTGGGTTATTGCGAGGAGTTCCGGGACGAACCAGACGGTTGTGACCGCTAGGATGGCTGCGTAACCGGCGATGGTAGCGATGATATATTCCCGACGCTCCGACCGCCAATTCAGGATCATCGCCGCCATGAGCGAGACGAGCGTCACCGGATGTACCGACATCCAGAACCGCGCCGCGGCAAGTGCGTATTCGCCCTGAAACATCGTTAGCGAAGCTGGCACTGCCGACGCCCACACCGGCACGACCGCAAGATGTTCGTACACCGCTCCGCCGATCACGGTCACGAACGCGATCGCCGCAAGTATCATCGAAATTGTTCGGGTGATCTCCATATCTCACACCCAAACGCGTCCCGCCGCCGGAAAAAGTATCAGAGATCGCCACGGCGCGAACGGAAAATGGCCGCTCGGGTTAGGGACTTCCCTTACTCGGGCGGATTTTCTTTTATGAACTTTTCGAATTTGGCTTTGTCGGGGGAGGTTGACTTGCGGGCAATTTCGCAAAATAATTCGGTGGTATGAACGACAACATTGCTGTGGTGTTTAATGGCTTTCTGAATCTGCCGAATCTGGAGAAGTTAACGATGGTCAACGCGATCAATGAATACTTCGATTCGAACGACCGCGAACCGCTACGGGCGGCGGCCGATGAACGTTTCGCCGCCATCAACCGCGACGGGGTTGGTTTCGAATGCAAATGCTGCGGGCGGGCAAATTGACATAATGGGAGATTCGTAAAATACTTAGGGCGATCATGTCAAACATCTTTGACCTCACGACACGCCCTGACGAAGCTCTCTTTTTCAGCAAGGGCGACTCGAATGACCCACGGCTCGGCGAGGCCGTCCGCCGGGACAAAGCGCATTACGACGCCGCCGAGATCGTTATCCTCGGCTGTCCGCAGGACGACGGCGTAAGGCGAAACAACGGCCGCGTCGGCGCCGCCAAAGCGCCCGATGCCATCCGCGAGCAGTTTTATCGGCTGTCGACTTTCAAGCTCGAAAAACGTATATTTGACCTCGGTAATACGGTTATCGGCTCGACGCTGGAGGAAACGCACGATAACCATTTTGCGGTCGTGAACCATCTGTTAGCGGACGGCAAGCTGGTTATAGTCCTTGGTGGCGGCAACGATGTTTCGTACCCCGACGGCTGTGCGATGGCGGAGAACTTCGGCACGGATAACTGGATCGCGGTGAATGTGGATTCGCACCTTGATGTTCGCCTTGCCGACGAGCGCAATAACGGCACGCCCTTTCGCCAACTGTTGGACGAGAAACTGCTCCAGCCGACGTATTTTTTCGAGGTCGGTTATCAAACTCACTTCTGCTCGCAGGTCTATTACGAATACATTCGGAAGCTGAAGGTACATCGGATCAGCCTGGAGATGCTTCGGTCGCGGGCGGAGGTCGATATGGAGATCAAGGACCAAATACGGTTGAACTTTATCAATCACAGTTCGAGCCTGAACACATTTTTCAGCTTCGACCTGGACGCCGTCCGTTCAGCAGACGCCCCTGGGACCTCAGCCCCGTCGCCGCTCGGGCTGCGGGCCGGTGAATTCATCACACTGGTCAAATATGCTGCTTCGCTCGCGAATACGAAACTGATCGAATTTTCGGAGGTTAATCCGAATTACGATCAGGACAACAGGACAACCAAACTTGTCGCAATCGCGATGCATCGATTTTGCACCAATGTTCAATAGATTGCAGAATACATCGGGCATGAAAGCGATAAAAATGGTGTCTCCCCCTGCATTTCACCTACGCAGTTTAAAACAGTTAATTGAGAGATGACTATTGAAAACAAATGAAGAAAATCACCCGCATTACCTTATTTCTTTTTGTTGCTATCTTTGCAAGTGCCTTGGTTTTCGCTCAGGACGATCACGAGTCGTCAAATAGTAACGTAGGTCGTATTTCAACATCCGGCTCGGCTGAGGTTAGAGTTGCGCCGTCTCGTGTCGTTCTGACGTTCGGTGTTGAAACCTATAATCCTGACCTCGCCATTGCCAAAAGCGAAAATGACACAAAGGCGGCCGGCGTAATAGCTCTGGCAAAACAACTCGGCGTTGCTCCTAAAGACGTTCAGACCGATTACATCTTTGTTGAACCCGTTCACGACGGATACGACGACCGTCGGGCCGGCAAATTTCTACACTACCTGGTGCGAAAGACCATTGTTGTCCTGTTAAGAGACGTTTCTAAATTCGAGAGCATTCTCGGAGGTTCTCTAGAACGGGGAGCAACTCATGTTTTGCGGGTGCAGTTTGAGGTGGACGATCTTAAACGACACAGAGAAAAAGCTCGCAGCGACGCCATAAAGGCGGCAAAAGAAAAAGCTGAATTACTGTCGAAGGATCTGGGAGCAAAACTCGGCCGCGTCTTAAATATTCAGGAATATAGCTACTACGACCCGGGTTCAAATTACGGCGGTTCGTGGTATCGGCGTTACAGCGGAGGCGGTGGGGCAAGCCAGGTTTCAAGTCAAGCCCCCGACGATGGTCCCGTTTCTCCGACGGTCGGCGATTCGCTTGCACTCGGGCAAATCCGCATAAGCGCGCAAATCAACGTCGTTTTCGAGTTGCTTTAACATAAACTTTACGTATACGGCCATCGAAGTGGATTCTGAGGATTTAACGATGAAAAGCTTTATCATTCTAGCTCTACTTATTGTGGCAGTCGCCGTTTCTGGCGTGGCCCAAGAAGTCGCGAAACACCCAACCATTCAAGTGACAGGAACGGCTGATATCATGGTTGCCCCAGACGAGGTGATATTTTCGCTTGATGTAACCAAACGCAACAAGGACATGCAGATCGCCAAGAAGGAGGCTGATGAAGCGTTAGCAAAGATCATCGAGCTTACTCGTCGATATTCTATCAAGCCGGAAGACGTTCGAACCGATTACATCTCGGTAGAAATGAAGTACCAGTCGATCCGTGATCCTAATAACCGGATATTTGACGAGGATGGCGACGAGATTGGGACGCGTGTGTTTCTCGGCTACGACGTTTCGACGACGGTCATCGTTCGGCTGAAAAAACTTGAGCGATTTGAGGAGTTTTTCGGCGAGGTCCTACGAACCGGACTGTCTGAGATCGACAGTGTACGATTTGAATCGTCTAAAATGATCGAGGAAAGAAAAATGGCACGCGAGCAGGCGATGAAAGCCGCGTACGAAAAAGCATCAGCGATGGCCGCCGCGATCGGTCAAACCATCGGAAAGGCTTTCTTTATTGCCGAGGGAACGCCGCAGAATCTATCCTTGAGTGGCGTGAATTCCAATTCTAATAGCATTAACTTCCGGAGCGGCCCGGTAACGGTCAGCGAATCCGTTGCAACGTTTTCGCCGGGTGCGATAAAGATCAGTTCACAGGTCACGATAACCTTTCTGCTTAACTGACCGGATGGCGTCACGGGATCTTGAAATCAACGCCTGACAGGGGCGATACATGGCGTGACAGACCGAAAGACTTGACAGTCAGAAGTGCGTTTGGCATTCTTTATGTTCGTCTTTCTCTTGAATTGGCGAGGGTGTAGTCTCTTAGCTCAGTTGGTAGAGCATTACCTTGACAAGGTAGGGGTCAGCAGTTCGAGTCTGCTAGAGACTACCATTTATTTTAGTGTGCGGTTTCGGTAAGCCTTTCTTACGAGGTTTACTGGCGAGCCGTCACTCACGTTTTCGATAAGATGCTAACTAAGAACTTTGCTGTTTTTATAACTACTACGACGCGCTTCTAACGGTGCGAAAGTTCAGAGTGCGATTATCGCGTCCTGAACATGCAAAGTCGCTCTTATCGGATCTGATCTATTTTAGTAGTAGTGAAACGAGAAATCGTATTCAATAATTAGTCGATGATAACAGCGGGCGGCCGTTGCATCCGGTTTCGATTGGCGAAATTGGAGATGATTATTCGCGGATCCGTTTTGACGGGTACGTTTGATCATCGACATCTGTATGAGCGAGCTGAACATTAAATTTGGTGAGAATCAGCGAAGTATTACTTTGCCTGCTACTGTTGCGGATGCTGTAAAGGCATTCGACCGCGACGCTCTTAAAAAAGCGCTTGCGGCAAAAGTAAATGGTGCCGAGGTCGATCTGAATAAGCAGCTTGAGGCCACGGATGAACTGATTTCGATCGAGCCGATTTCGAGCGACACTCGCGACGGGCTTGAGGTAATTCGCCATTCGACCGCCCATTTACTTGCGGCCGCGGTCCTTGATCTATTTCCGGGAACGAAACTCGGCATCGGACCGGCGCTGATGGACGATCCAAGGTACGGTTTCTTTTATGATCTGATCGCTCCTCGTAATCTGACGGAAGAAGACCTACCGGCAATTGAAAAGAAAATGAAGGCGATGGCGAAGCAGAACCTCGTCTATCGCCGCGAAGATTTTGAGAAAGCAAAGATCCTTGGCATATTCACCGAGCGTGACGAACCGCTGAAGCGTGAGCTGATCGAAGAAAAAGTGGGCGACTCGGCAAGCATATATTATATAGATAGCTCGCCATTCATTGATTTCTGCCTTGGACCGCACGTTCCGCACACCGGCAAGCTCAAGGCCTTTAAACTGCTGGCTTTGTCGGGAGCGTACTGGAAAGGCGATGCATCAAATCAACAAATGCAACGCATCTACGGCACTGCTTTCGCTACGCAGGAAGAACTCGACGCCTGGATGCAACAGCGGGAAGAGGCAGAAAAACGTGACCATCGTAAACTCGGAAAGCAGCTAGACCTTTTTTCCATCGATGACGATTATGGCCAAGGACTCATACTTTGGCATCCGAAAGGCGGCATCATCCGCAGCGAAATGGAAAAACTGCTCCGTGACGAGTTGGAAAAGCGGAATTATAGTTTCGTTTACACCCCGCATATTGCAAAGCGTGATCTTTGGGTTACGAGCGGCCATGAAGAAAACTATTCCGATGGAATGTATGCCCCGACGAGCATCGAGGATGAGGAATATCGGCTGAAGCCGATGAACTGCCCGTTCCATATCGGCATCTATAAGTCTTCGCCCCGGTCATATCGCGATCTGCCCCAACGATATTCCGAGATGGGAACCGTTTACCGTGCCGAATTGTCGGGCGCCCTCCACGGATTAATGCGTGTCCGCGGCTTCACGGTCGATGACGCTCATCTCTTTGTCCGTCCTGATCAGGTTCCCGCCGAAGTTTCAGACTGCCTAGATTTTGCGATGATGGTGTTCGAAACCTATGGGTTCGATAAAGTCAGATTCGAACTCTCGGTTCGCGGATCGGCGGCGAATAAAGGGTATCTCGGTTCTGAAGATGACTGGGCAAGTGCCGAAGCCTCGCTCGCAGAGGCTCTCGACGATCGCAAGATCGCCTACGAGCGGATCGAGGGAGAAGCTGCTTTTTATGGCCCGAAGATAGATATCAAGATCGAGGATGCGATTGGACGAATATGGCAGTTAGGCACGATCCAACTGGATTTCAATCTTCCGGAGCGATTCCAGTTGGAGTACACTGGTGAGGATAACCAGAAGCATCGGCCATTCATGATCCACAGGGCACTGTTCGGATCGATCGAGCGCTTTTTTGGAGTCCTTATCGAGCACTATGCCGGCGCATTTCCCCTGTGGTTGGCGCCCGTCCAGGTCGCAGTTCTTCCGATCACAGATCGGATAAATGACTACGCAGCTTTGATTGCAAACGAACTTCGGGCTGCCGGATTCAGAGTAGAATCAAATACTAAGTCTGATAAGATCGGTGCCAAGATACGAGACGCTCAGATGCAAAAAGTTCCGTTTATGCTTATCCTTGGGGATAAGGAACTCGAGGAAGGAAAGATAGCCGTTCGCGAGCGAAAGATGGGCGACATCGGGCAGATGTCGCTGGAAGAGTTCAAAGAGATGGTATCGCAACAGAAACAAATGCGGAGTCTCTGAGATCGCAATAAATTTTAGGAGGCAATATCGCTAGAAGATTTGGTGGAAGAGGACAACGCCCGCGTTTTCGCGAGCCGCTTCATCGCACGAACGAACGTATAAGGGTTCCTTCGGTGCGTGTGGTCACGGACGATGGTGAGGCTTTAGGCGTCATGGACACCCGCGACGCCATTCAGGAAGCTCGGCAACGAGGCATCGATCTTGTCGAAATAGCTCCGAATGCAAAGCCGCCGGTCTGCAAACTTATCGATTACGGCAAGTTTCTTTACGAACAGAAGAAAAAGGCCCACGATGCTAAGAAAAAGCAGGTCACAGTTGAGGTCAAAGAGATCAAGTTTCGGCCGGGAACGGATGACCACGATTTCGAATATAGGATGGAGCGGGCGCGCGGTTGGCTCGAGGGCGGAGATAAGGTCAGGGCCACCATCGCCTTTCGCGGCCGAGAGATGACTCACCGCGAACTTGGTGGCAAGATCCTAAAGCGCCTTACGGAAGCCCTCGTGGACTTGGCCGATATTGAGGTACACCCGAAGATGGAGGGCTATCAAATGTTCACTATCTTTAATCCAAAGAAGGCAAAGGTAGCTGACAAGAAGCCGAGTGAAAAGATCCATAAAACGGAGGATCCATCAGACGAACCTGTGAAAGAGAAGCCGAAAAAGGCGGCTGAGAAAGCTCCGGCGGCTGAAATTGATAAAGACGACGATGAAATTTTTTAAGGATGGGATCGCAAACGATCGTATACGCCGGGGCACTTGACCGAAGGGAGTGTCTATAAAATGTTTGGAGAGTACATATTATGCCGAAATTAAAAACACATAAGGGAGCTGCAAAGCGGTTTCGTTCGACGGCGAGCGGAAAGTTCAAACGTGGACATTCGCATGCACGCCATATTTTGACCAAAAAGACTAGCAAACGTAAACGTAATCTTGATATTGACGCATTGGTATCCGAAGGTGACCAGAAACGTGTCGAGAAGATGTTGCCCTACGGTCGAGATTAAGAGTTTTGAGTTCCGCCTTATAGGCGGCCTCAGATGGGACAAAGAGAGTCGGCTTATGCCGGTACTCAAAACGATAGGAGTTTAATACAAATGCCAAGAGCAAAACGTGGTAATAAGCGTCTAGAGAAACGCAAAAAAATATTAGCCTTAGCGAGAGGCTATCGTGGAACAAAGTCGAAGCTGTACCGTTCGGCAAAGGAATCGGTCGAACGAGCATTGAATTTCGCATACACCGGCCGCAAGCTGAAGAAGCGCGATTTCCGCAAACTGTGGATCGTCCGCATCAATGCGGCCTGCCGTCTGAACGACATCAAATATTCGCAATTCATTCACGGCCTTAACCTTGCCGGTATCGAGCTAGACCGCAAGTCACTCGCCGATCTTGCCGTCAAACAGCCGGAGACTTTTGCGACGATCGTCGGTCAATCGAAAGACGCTATCGACAAAAAAGCCCAAGCGGCAGCTTAGGCTATTGATCTGTTTAGTAAAGAAGCGTAAATCTTAGGGTTTGCGCTTCTTTTCGCTTGGCACTGGAGTTCCATGGATTTCGGTGAACCTTTCGTCTATACGCAGGCAAAAATCAAAGGTCATTCGCTTAGTTGCGGCGATTTCGTATCTCTCGACTCTGAAAGCCTCCCATGCCTTGTGTCGAGTGTAATCCGCTTCGATCAAGTAAGTACCTGCCGGAACTTTCAGACTGAATGAGTCGTTACTGGTTGTCCTCGCCTCATACTTCTTCCCTTTCGAATCGGTCAAGGTAATCTGAACATCAGCTATGACTGCACCGGCCTGATCCGATACAGTTCCTGTTAACTCAGTTAGATGCTGAACCGCCTGAGCATTTGCAACGACCGCAATGGCGGCAGATATGATTAGTAAACAAAGCAACTTCATAGTTTATCTGTTTTCACCGATCTAAGCCCCCTTGGGCGAGCCCGATGCCGAGTTCCGATTTCGCTTCCGCAAACCCTTTCACAGCAACCTCCAAATCTTCCGTCGAGTGAGCCGCAGAGACCTGCGTTCTGATCCTTGCCTTTCCTTTGGGAACGACCGGGAATGAGAATGGTATGACGTAGACGCCTTTCTCAAGCAATGCCTCGGCCATCTTAACGGCCGGCTGTGCCTCGCCGAACATTACTGGGACGATGGGGTGTTCGCCCGGTAGAACTTCGAGCCCGATCTCTTGTATTTTCTCGCGGAAATAGCGTGTATTTTCTTGAAGCTTGTCGCGGAGTTCGGTTGATTGGGTTAATAGATCTATTGCTGCTATCGACGCCGCGACGATCGGCGGAGCTACCGAATTCGAGAAAAGATACGGCCGCGACCGTTGTCGGAGCAGTTCGATGATCTCTTTCTTTCCGCTTGTGTAACCGCCGCTTGCACCGCCGAGAGCTTTGCCCAGAGTTCCGGTTATAACATCAATTCGATTGATCACATTGTGATGCTCGTGCGTGCCACGACCGGTTTTGCCCATGAAGCCGACGGCGTGCGAATCGTCGACCATCACTAATGCATCGTATTTATCGGCGAGGTCGCAGATCTCATCCAGCTTCGCGATGTAGCCGTCCATCGAGAAAACGCCGTCGGTGGCGATCATCTTGAATCTGGCGGGCTTCGCTTCGACGAGTTTCGCTTCGAGGTCGGCCATGTCGCTGTTCTTGTATCGGAACCGCTGGGCCTTGCAGAGCCTAACGCCGTCGATGATGCTGGCGTGGTTGAGTTCGTCGGAGATCACCGCGTCTTCTTCGCCGAGCAGCGTCTCGAAGAGGCCGCCGTTGGCGTCAAAGCAAGATGTATATAGGATGGTGTCCTCGGTGCCGAGGAATTCGCTGATCTTGCGTTCGAGCTCTTTGTGAATGGCCTGCGTTCCGCAGATAAATCGCACCGACGACAGGCCGTAGCCCCATTGGTCGAGCGACTTTCTCGCCGCGTCGACGATCGCGGAGTGATCGCTCAGGCCCAGGTAATTATTCGCGCACATGTTGAGCACTTCCCTGCCGCCAACCTCGATCCGCGCATCCTGCGGCCCCTCGATCACACGCTCATCCTTATACAGCCCCGCCACGCGGATCTCGCCAATAGTCTGTTCTAAGTGCTGTTTGAAACTGGAATACATAAAATTACCAAAGGCGATCTATTCCGTAAGCATCAAAACCAGTATCAGAACTGGCTAATTCCAAGTCTTGACAGACTGCCTGGGAAAGTAGCAAGCGGTTGAACGGGTCTTTATGATGAAAAGGAAAGCTGCTTAGCCGGATTATATGTTCGGTTTTGATGTGCAGGATCTCGATGTTGTTATCTGTCTTCTGGGTATTGATAAGCTCATCCAGTGGGATCTTCAGTTCAAGTTTTCCGAGCTGGGATTTGATTTGGATCTCCCAAATACTGACGTCACTTAGATACAGAACATTGGCTTCGTTTTCCAAGGCTGCCAGAGCAATTGAGGATAGTTTTGCGGGTTCGTCCGCCCACCAAATAAAGGTGTGCGTATCAAAAAGTATGTTTTGGCTCATTCTCCTCCCAACCAGAACTCATCGGGCAAAGGAGCATCAAAATCACTGCTGGTCCAAATCATTCCTCGATTCAATCCGGCAACTCGTTTCTTTTTTGTGTGTTGAGCAAAGGGCTCTAAATATGCAAGCGGCTTTCCGTTCTGAGCGATCACGACCTCGCCTTTGTCAGCGACAATTGCAAGCAATTCCGCAAGTTGTTTGTCTATCTTGTCTATTTCTACGGTCTCTGTTGGCATTTCTGTGCTCCAATATCTAAACTATGTCCAACCTGCAAAATCACCTGTTCGAATTCCCATCTTACCACACAATTTAAGAGCCTTCGTCTCGTATGTTTGCCGCTATGCTTATGGCATCCATCGGAGACAACATTATCGTCACAAATAATGATTCCCTAAACGAATGCAAAGAAATGGAACGCTTTTGCCACGTTTCATAACTAAGAGTTTCGTACGAAAAAGAACAGGTAAGCGATTCCTAATATCGGAATCAGATTGAATAACATCGCGGCCGTGCCAAAGCTGAGAAAACGATGCCGCGTCCACAAGCTAATCCCCGCGAGTTCAAGATGATTTCTATTAAAAATTCTCTCCAATGAGCAGAAAACATAGGACCACAAATAAAATATGGATAGCAATCAACAAACTAGAAACCACTTTGAATTTATCGGACCTGACGCTTAAAGCCAGAATAATGCCGTAAATCGGAGATTGTGTTATTGCGACGAGCAAAAAGAAGTTATTGATAGTTTCGAACACGACGGTTGAAAGCAATGTGTAAGGAAAGAGAATCTTCGCTAGAAAATAGTCGCCATGACCTGCTCCGGCCGATAAAATCCCCAGTACTAGAGCTATCGGCGTGACTACCAATGAGATCACTATAGATTCCTTCACCCCAAACTTGTCCACTTTTACATCTCCTCAAAATCTAATTCGACCTTGCCGCAGTTTCCTTCTCTGATCGCGTCGGACGCGATTTTCGCCCGGAATATTCGATTTTTCAAGCGATTAAGCCGATTTTTCTCTGTTCTGAACAGTTTTCGCGTGAAATGCTCGATTTTCCGCTTAACGACATCCGTCGACTTTATCGAAGACGTATGGCTCGGGCCTGGGCATCGTTGAGCAGTTACCAGAGATCGGCTTGTCTCGCCAAGTCAGAATCGCGTATCGCGTACCACCATTTCCCGAATTGTAATAGACCGAAACTTTCTCGTAATCCCTTCGGACCCCGGCACAATCATTCGTCGGCAAGCAAAAGACATTTAGAAATGTGCCGCAGACGTATTTTCCTTGTTCATCGGCAGGCACGAGTTTGTCCAATGCCGATTTTAGCTCCTCTTGCTTTACTACCGGGTCCGTTCGAACGTCGAGTAACTGCGACTTTTCCGGCAATATTTGCAAACTCGCTGCCTTCTCCGAATCTGAATAGGTCACGGTCACAAGGAACTTTGAGTCATACCTAAATGTTTCCTTGACGATTTTGCCATCGTTGATTTCAACCTTGTCGGGCTTACCAAGACGTTCGTGAATGACTCGGGGGCTTTGGCCATTTACCGCCGCCGAGAACATGACCGCGGCTCCTATCAAAATGAATGCTTTCATTGATATCTCCTTTTGTTCTATCATTTCACCAATTCGCAGGGTTCGAGCCTGACGCTTTTTAGATCCATGTAGTTTTGGCGGTGGATGTTTACGATCTTTCCTTTGACGGTCACCCATTTGCTGTCGATGCCCTCGGGTGCTTTGCCTTGCGGGACGATGCAGCTAAGTTGTCGTTCGATGGGGCTATACAGATCGAAGTCGAGACCGAGCGAGTAGCCGTTGCCGTCCATGTTGGGCGAGGGCGAAGAAACGTATCCGGAGACGACGACCTCTTTGCCCATGTACGCCTGTTCGTTCGCCACGGCTTTGTCCGCCAATTCGTCAACGGCGTAACCCAACAACGCTTTGCCGTCACCGCTGCGTCCGCAACCGCTCAGTGCGAAGATCGCGAACGATGCTGTAATCAGTAAAAGGGACTTCATCTATCCTCCTGGGTCAGTATGCAAAGCATCATTGAAGTTTGGGGCGCTCCCACATAACATGGCCGAAATCGGTGCGCAATTCATCGTTGGACATATTGCTAATATATTCGACACGTTTCGATCCCGTCCAGATATTGAACCCAGCATAAGCAACACTGAGCCTGCCCCATGTATAAATGCATGGGTGGTCGGGTGTTCCAAGAGCGAACCCACATTCTAATTCTTTAGAGCTTATCCATCGGTCGTACATGCCGTCGAACACCGGATCGGCATTCAAGAGCCTGACCGGACGATGCCAGAGACTCAACTTTTCTTCGGTAATCTCTGTTTTGACGATCTCGGAAAGAATGGTGATGCGTTCATGGTAAATGATCCGATCCTTGTAAAGACTACCGAAAAGCTCTGCGATAAGATTTCGGTCAGCGACAATCTCTTCTTTGCTTTCGCCAAAGGGTGTAAAGAGTTCGTCGGTCATAAGTTAGCATCGATGTAAATATTGCCGGATCAAATTCCATCGAAATCCAAAACGACTTTGCCGCAGTTTCCTTCTTTGATCGCGTCGAAGGCTTGTTCGAAATCTTTGTAACAATACCGGTGGGTGATGACGGGCGAGATGTCGACGCCGGCGCCGAGTAGGTTGGACATTTGGTACCAGGTCTCGTACATTTGGCGGCCGTAGATGCCTTTGATGGTGATCATGTTGAAGATGACGGTCTTCCAGTCGACGGCGAACTGCTCGGCCGGGATGCCGAGGACGGCGATCTTGCCGCCGTGGAACATGTTGGCAAGCATGTCTTTGAAGGCGACGGGAACGCCGGACATCTCCATGCCGACGTCGAAACCTTCTTTCATTCCGAGCTCTTTCTGCACGTCTTTGATCGAGGTCTTGTTAACATCGACGGCCTTCGTGACGTGGCCCATTTTCTCGGCAAGTTCTAGACGGAAAGGATTTACGTCAGTGATGACGATGTTGCGTGCACCGGCGTGTTTCGCGACCGCAGCGGCCATTATGCCGATCGGGCCGGCTCCGGTGATGAGCACGTCTTCGCCGAACACTTCAAATTCGAGCGCGGTGTGGACAGCGTTTCCGAACGGATCAAAGATCGCGGCGACGTCGAGGTCAATGTCCGGCTTGTGCTTCCAGATATTCGTATAGGGAACCGCAATGAACTCGGCGAAACCTCCATTGGTGTTCACGCCGACACCGGTCGTGTTTGCACACAACGAACGGCGGCCGGCCATGCAATGCCGGCAGCGTCCGCAAACAAGATGTCCTTCGACGCTGACTATGTCGCCGATCTCAAAATCGAGCACGTTCGAGCCGACGTCGACGAGTTCGCCGACGAATTCGTGGCCGATGATCGTCGGCACCTTTATCGTCTCTTGCGCCCAAGCGTCCCAGTTGTAAATATGCAGATCCGTGCCGCAGATGCCGCCGCGTTTGACGCGGATCATCACGTCGTTTATGCCCATTTTCGGCTCCGGAACGTCCTCGATCCACAGTCCCGGCTCGGCTTTGCTTTTTACGATAGCTTTCATTTGAATACTGGTTTCTACAGAAGCTTATAAATGCATAATCATATCAAAGCCGAAGTAGCCGCGCTAACTTGTTATTTGCGAACAGATGCATGGCTGATAAAATCATATTGGTAACTGTATTTTTAATTTGGATATAGGGTATTCTTTGTGTTTATGTCTGACGCAAAACATCAGGTCAAAGAGGCGAAGACGGCGTTTGTCGAGGCTTTCAAGCCGTTCGAAACAGCAGATCTAAATGGCGGCGCGATCGATGCAGCCGAATCACTTCTGCGCGAGCTAGGTGAACTCAAAATTCGGCATACCGGCAAGAAGTCGGCCTTGGCCGAGGCAAAAAAGCTCATCGGTAAGGTCGCACCTGAGGAAAGGGGTGCATTTGGCCAGTTTGTTCAGTCGGTTGAGAAAGAGATCGTCTCGAAGATCGAATCTACCGAGGCTTCGCTGAAGGCAACGGTAGCCAACGCCAAGATCGAGAGCGAGCGTTTGGATGTGACGATACCGGGACGGCGGCCGCGAACCGGGCATTTGCACCCGATCACGATACTTCGGCAAAAGATCGAGGACATATTTGTTTCGATGGGTTATGCGATCGAGGACGACCGGGAGATCGAGACCGATCATTACAACTTCGACGCTCTGAACATTCCCGAAGGCCATCCGGCCCGCGAGTCGCATGACACCTTTTACACGACCCAGGGCTTTGCATTGCGTTCGCAGACATCAACGGTGCAGATCCGTGCGATGGAACGCCGCGGCGTACCCATACGCATCATCGCACCGGGAAAGGTATTTCGCCGCGACACGCCCGATATGACTCACGTGCCGATGTTTCACCAGATCGAAGGACTTTGCGTCGATAAAAACATCACGATGGCGCACCTTAAAGGCACGGTGACCGAATGGCTGAAGCGTCTTTTCGGCGAGAATACCGTTACGCGGTTCCGCCCGTCGTATTTCCCTTTCACTGAACCTTCGGCGGAGTTCGATTTTTCCTGTTTTAAATGCGGCGGTAAGGGTATTGTCGAAGCCGATAGATGTCGGCCTTGCAAAGGCTCGGGTTGGATCGAGCTCGGCGGTTCCGGGATGGTCCATCCGAACGTACTGCGTGCGGTGGGCGTCGATCCGCAAGTCTATTCGGGATTCGCATTCGGTTTCGGTCTCGAACGTATGGCTGCGATGCTCTTCAATATCGACGACATCAGGCATATGTTCGAGAACGATGTGAGGTTTTTGGAGCAATTTAGGTGATCGATGATCTTATCCTTGTCATTGCTTCGCTAGTCTTACTCAGCGTTGCGATCATTTCGGCGAAACTTTTAATTCGAAAGGTCAAGAATGAGGCTAAGTTTAGGCAATTCCACGTAAATCCGCCGGATTGCCCGAACTGTGGTGAGCAGATGCCGCGGTTCCGAGATCCAGAATCCCTCCGGCAGGAAGCCTTTGGTGGATGGACATGTTCAAACTGCCGTACTGAGCTTGACAGGTTTGGTACTGATATCTCAGGTTTGGAAGTTGGCGAACGGTTTCGACCGAAAAAGATTTTGGAACGTTTTCAAAAGCCGATTGACGAGAAAGGAAAAAGTCCGGTGGAACGTTCCTTCGGCGAAGACTAAGTTATTGTGCCGGCGGTTACTGACGATCTCCGGCTTATGTGTCAGAACGATGTAAGATTTTGGGAACAATTTAGATAGCAGCGTTTACGTCGAGCAAACCGGCAACTTCCAGTAGGAAAACCTCAAATGCCGACAGGAAAAAGCAAATTTTCGACATGACAACTGCGATTTTCCGGGGGGGGGGAATTTGTGAAATTCCGAGTGAAAAACTTCGTTCTCCTGTCGAAGATGTATTATTTCCGAATGGATTCCGCGTGTTATTTGCCGGAAAACACAATGTGAACTCAGTTTTTGTGAAAAATGAACATTAGCTACAACTGGTTAAAGGAATTGATCGAGCTTGAGCTTTCGGCTGAGGAGACGGCGAAGGGGTTGACGCGTGTTGGATTGGCGGTCGAGGGCATACATCCCCACGGCGACGATCTTGTTTTTGATATCGATCTGACGTCGAACCGGCCCGATTGCCTGTCTCATCTGGGCGTTTCACGCGAACTTTTGGTCAGCACAAAACAATCGAGCGCCGGCAAAAGCAAGACTTCGGGAGAACCTGATGACGTTGCGGTTCCATTTCCTGCTGTTCTTGCTCCTGAGGTCGTAAGGATCGAGGCACCCGAGCTTTGCCATCGCTTTACCGTCCGGATTATCCGCGGCGTAAAGATCGGCCCATCGCCGCAATGGCTGGTTGATCGGCTTGAGGCCGTCGGCGAACGCTCGATCAATAATGTCGCGGACATCACCAATTTTGTAATGCTCGAACTCGGGCAGCCGATGCACGCATTCGATCTGGATAAGCTGGCCGAAAACCGGATCGTGGTCAGAAGCGCCCGAGCCGGCGAAACGATCAGAACACTCGACGAAGTTGAGCGAAAACTGGACGAATCGATGCTGATGATCTGCGATGCGGAGAAACCCGTTGCGGTCGCGGGGGTCATGGGCGGGATCGATAGCGGAATCACTGAGGCGACAACGAATGTTTTGCTCGAAGTAGCGTTCTTCAAACGGGAAAGTATTCGTCAAACTTCTCGCAAATTAGACTTGGCGACTGAAGCAAGCTATCGCTTCGAACGCGGAGTAGATATCGAGAACCTTATTCGGGCTTCGGACCGGGCAACTGAACTCATTCTGGAACTCGCAGGCGGTACGGCGGTCGATGTGATGGACCTTTACCCGACGAAACTATCGTTAAACACCGTCGAATCGACTCATATTTCTGCCGCCGTCAAGCGCTTGACCGGTCTAGACGTCACTTTGGACGAATGCATTCGTGTTCTCACTCTGATCGGAATTACATCCGAAGAAAACACCGGTGGCTTGGGTCGGTTATTCACCGCTCCGACCTGGCGGCACGACATTGCGATCGAAGAAGATCTTGTCGAAGAGGTGGCACGGCACGCCGGTTACGAGAATATTGCCGAAGAGCTGCCTCCGGCATACTGTGCAGGCGAATATCAGCCCAATGAACCGCGTCGAAACCTACTGCGACGGGTGTTAGCCGATCAAGGATTTGACGAAGCGATCTCATACAGCTTTATCGACACGAAACACGACGGGCGCGTCGGTTTGATACCGGAGATAGCGGATTCCTCTAGCGGCAACAGCCTCGTCGAGCTTAAACAGTCCGTGATCGAAGGAGCCGTAAGAATGCGTCCAACGCTGATTCCCGGCCTGCTCGACGCCGCACGGCTTAATCTTAATCATCAAAGGAAAGATATTCGCCTGTTTGAGATCGGCAAAGCGTTCGCAGCATCTCATGCCAACAAACTGCCGCATGAACGCGAGCTTTTTGGAGCCTTGTTGACCGGTTCAGAAATATCCGAGCAGCGTGCAATGCCCGTTCGCGAGCTCGATTTCTATGATGCGAAAGGTGCAGTCGAATCTGCTCTCGATGCAATCGGCGTGAATGGAGTGGATTTTGTCGCCGCCGACGTCGAGCATTTGCAACGCGGCCAGTCTGCTGGAATTACAGTCGGCAATAAAGTGATCGGCTCGGTAGGGCGCTTGAACGCGGAATTAGCGGGCGATTATAAATTTAAGCAAGCAGTATATGTTGCTGAGATCGATCTACAAACAGCGCTTGCGGCGGAAGCGAAACCGGTTGTTTATGCGGCTCTACCGAAATATCCTTCGGTCGTACGGGATGTTTCGCTATTGGTAAAACGCGATTTTAATTTTTCCTCGATCTCGAAAGCCGTTGGAACTGCCGAAACGGAACTCCAGCCCACTACATCTTTCGTTGACCTTTATGAAGGGAAAGGCTTGGCCGATGACGAACGTTCGTTGACGATCAGATTCGAATATTGGAGCGATACCGGCACCTTGACCGAAGTAGTTGTGGACGCAGCTCATTCGAATATTCTGGAGCATATCTCGAGGTCGCTCGGAATTCGACCTCGATTTTAGTGTTTAGTAGGCCTCGCTTGAAGTTTTTCGGAAAACTCTACATAATCTTTGTCACGACCCTGAACAAATCCCTTGCAGAAATGGAGACAGCTTGATGAACGGCCTTACGGGAATGGATAAATTTTCGCATCTCGAGGATAAGATATATCTGACGATCGAGTTCGCGAAAAAGATGCGCGAAGAAAATGAACGGCTTGAGAAAGAACTCGCGGCGCTCCGTAGAGGCTCGCTTGCACTCGAGTCAGAAAAGGACCGGCTCGAGGAAAAGGTCGAAGGGCTGCTAACTGAACGCGACGCCATTCAGCTCAAGGTCGAGGCGATGCTCGATGCGATGACAATAATCGACACTGAAGTAGCGACAGCCGTTGGGAGGTTGCAGTAATGGGTACCGAACGCCCCGACCCCGAATCAGCAGAACAAACTATCCGGGTCGAGATCTATAATCAGAATTACAGCATTCGTTCCGACGGCGACAACGAATACATTCACCGGTTGGCAGAGTATGTCGACGGCAAGATGCGGGACATCTCGTCCGGAACTTTGACCGTCGATTCTCTCAAGGTGGCCATCCTCGCGGCGCTCCATATTGCCGACGAGTTCCACCAGCTTAAGAACCAACAGCAGCAAGTCGATGCCCAGCTAGCATCGAGAAGTGCAGAGTGTACCGAACTTCTCGATCGTGTTTTAAAGCATAAAGAGGTTGTTCCCCAGGAGTTCGAAACCGACCAGTCGATGTAAGCAACAGGTGGGTCTCCACAGCAACTGCATTCTTACTTTCAGATTCGAATCCGAAAGATTTGCATTCATCGTTTCAGGTGTTATAGTCCTGAATTAGGCGAAGGATTGTTTCTACGAGGTTCGTCCCCGGACGCAATACATAATTGAGCCAACACTTGAATTACGGGAGGCTAATGCCGATTTCGGTGCAGATCTCTATATCGGGAATCTGCCATAGAATGAGGCTTTGATGTTTCGAAAGGAACAGAAGGTCAC
>JBGTKY010000015.1:0-26850 GCA_041744395.1 Pyrinomonadaceae bacterium
GCGTACATCTCCTCGGTCTGGCTGCGAACGACGCTCGAAAAATCTTCGATGTCATATTCGTTAACGCTCTGCGAATTCTCCTTGTATTCGGGCAAGAGGTGAGCGATGGTCGTCCGGATCTGTCCGTACTCTTTTTCAAGGTGAAAATTTGCCCAGTATGCATACCCGCGAAGCTGGATGCTGTGCTTTTTGTAGTCTTCCTTGCCGGTCTTCCAGTCAAGAATGTGAAGCTCGTCGCCGATCGGAAAAATGAAATCGACCTTGGCATACGCTTTCAGATCTTCCATCCGAAATTCGCCAAAGCCATCCGGCTCGATCACCCAATCGTCTTTGGTGACTAGCGCTTCTTCGAACAACCACTGCAGCCGTTCACTGCGAAGGAAATTTTCCAGAGCCGCACGTACCGGTTCGTAGATCTCATTCTCAAAGTCGATCTCATCGCGAACGCCGTAATACACCTCGTCGAATAGCTTTGACCTGAATATCGAATAGGCCTCGCGGTGCGCATAATCAAAGAAACGTGCCGGGTCGATCTCCGCCGATGTCCGCTGAAGCCGCTTGAGCAGCGTCCGCAGGATCTTATGGCTGATGTTCCCGATCTCAAGCGGAACCGACGTCAACTGGCTCAGCTTCTTGATCTGCATCAGATCGCCCGCGACGTCATACTTCGCGTACTTTTCGTAATAGTACTGTCGCTTACACGACTGAAACGTCGAATAGCGCGAGTACGACCACCCAAGCACGTCCGTATATCCGAATTGTCTGATGACTGCTTCGCTCAAATCTGTTCTTCGGTTCTGCTAATATAGCCTTTTCTAATAGAAAATCTTACCGACCTTGCTTGGTCGAAGCAATCTGATGTTCAGTTCCATCCATTTCGAATCAAAGGGCCGGGCGACGACGAATGCGTCGAAGCCGGAGGTAATTGAGGCGTTGAAGGCGATCGTCGGCGAATCGAACGTCATCGTCGAACCCGAACGTGTCGAACCCTATGGCGCCGACGCCGTTAAGGAAAAGTTTCCGCCCGAGGCAGTAGTTTTTCCCGAATCGACCGCCGAGATCGTCGATATCTTAAAGCTTGCGAATGAGCATGTTTTCCCGGTCACAGCTCGCGGAGGCGGAGTCGGATACACGGGTGGAGCGGTTCCCGTGGACGGCGGTATCGTGATCGGCACTGACCGGATGAAAAAGATCATCGAGATCAGTGCCGATGATCTATACGTCACCTGCCAGCCGGGCTTGACCACCTACGAAGTTCAGCAAGCGGTCGCCAAACACGGTTTGATGTTCGCGCCTGATCCGGCTAGCTATAAAGATTCGTTCATCGGCGGCAACATTGCCGAAAACGCGGGCGGAATGCGTACGCCAAAGTATGGAGTGACGAAGCATCACGTACTCGGGCTCGAGGTCGTCACTGCGACTGGCGAAGTGATCCATACCGGCGGTAAGACAGTAAAGAACGTCGTGGGATTCGACCTCACCGGCTTGATGTGCGGCAGCGAAGGAATGCTCGGCATCATCACCGAGGCGACGCTCAAGCTGCTCCCGACGCCCGAGGCAACGTCTACTGTCCGCGCCAATTTCCACTCCATGAAAGCGGCGTGCAAGGTGCTCACCAAGTTCACCCCGCACGGCCTGCTGCCGATGGCTATGGAAGTGATCGACAAGCATTGCGTCGCTGCGATCGAAGAGAATTTTGCTTTCGGCCTCTCGAAAGACGCCGGTGCGATCCTGCTCGTCGCCGTCGACGGGTCGCGCGAGGAGGTTGAACGCAACGCGGTTATGATCGAGCGGATCATAAACGAGAACGGTGGCTTCGACGTACTACGTGCAAAGTCGAAACAAGAGGAAGACAAACTCTGGGATGTCCGCCGAGCGATCTCGCCTAGCCTGATGAAATACGGCACGCTGAAGATCAACGAAGACGTCGTCGTGCCGCGGTCGAAGGTGCCCGAACTTGTCGCCCGCATCGAAGAGATCGGCAAACGCCACGACACCTTCGTCGCAAACTTCGGTCACGCCGGCGACGGCAACATCCACGTCAACTTCGTCGTCGACCGCGAAGTCCCCGCAGCCATAGCCCGTGCCCGCCAATGCGTCTCGGAAACGTTCCAACTCTCCGTCGAACTCGGCGGAACTATCTCCGGCGAACACGGCATCGGCTACGTCAAATCCCAATACATGTCCATCGCCATCGACCCAGCAACCCTCGAAATAATGAAAGGCATCAAAAAAGTGTTCGACCCAAAAGGCATCCTTAACCCGGGGAAAATGTTTATCTGAAATCGTATGAATAAACTCGATTTCATCACTCGCCAACTGGCAAAAGCTCAACGAAAGCGATTCGAGCACTACGTGGTGAATCGGATTTGGACGCTGCTTGACGATACTACAATAAAGTTTGTCACGCAGCAGTATGTAGCAAGACCCGAAGGTCGAGCGATGACCGACATGTATTTTCCTCAACTGGCCGTTCACATCGAAATTGACGAAGGCTTTCACAAGCTTCAAATTGAAGCGGACAAATTGAGAGAGGCAGATATCGTGAATGCGACTGGGCATCAAGTTCTACGTATAGACGTTACGAAGGATATCGAAATTATTAATGCGGATATCGCAATAATCGTAGAAATTCTCCGGACCACTAAGGCGGGTATACAGGACTTCGACCCCTGGAACTTAGAAAAGGAAATGGATCCGCAGACCTACATCGAAAAGGGATTTGTTGATGTTGCCGACGATGTCGCCTTTCGGACGCAAGCTGATGCAGCCGCGTGTTTTGGAAGAGAGCGTAGAAGTCTGCAATGGTCATACATCCATCATCCCGTGGAAAAAGGCAAGAGAATTTGGTTTCCTAAACTTTATAAGAATGAAGACTGGGACAATCGCATTTCCCTAGATGAAGAAATAATAACCGAGTTCTGTCTCACTTCTGTCGGCATGGAGAAACACTTCAAACGAAGCATAAAGGATACTGCCGTTGGACGATTAACTTTTGCGCGAGTTCGCAGCCCGATGAGAGATGTTATGTATCGTTTTAAAGGTGAGTTTCGGATAGATAGAGAGGCAAGTTCTGTCGAAAATGGTGTGATATTCCGTCGGGTGTCGAAAAGATGTAAGACATATCCGCCATTTAATCCCGCTGCTTTATAGTATCGACATACGCAAGGACCTAAATAGATTACCAGTAATGAAGCCAATCGAGTGACCGTCGAGATCGACTTGCTGCTATACACGATTCCAAAGCAAGAGGTTCGCATCGAGAACAGAGCTTTTCCACACCGCCATGACGCATATGAGTAAACTGTATTTGAGCATTGGTTTCGGTTTCTTATTTTTGCTTTTTCCCTCGAGTAGTAATGCTCAGGACAAGCTCATTCTCCTTGTCCGCCATGCAGAAAAGGTGGATGCCAGTGCCGATCCTGAATTATCTGAAGCTGGAAAGGAGCGGGCCCAGCGGTTGATCAAAGCGATAGGAAAATATCGGCCGGGAGCCTTTTATTCGACGGATTTCAAACGCACGCGGGCTACGGTAACGCCACTGGCAAGCAAGCGAAAAAAGCCTATCACGATCTATGACCCGCGGAAACCACAGGATCTCATTTCCGTCATTATGCAGAGCAATACGAAGCGGCACGTGGTAGCCGGCCACTCGAATTCCGTTCCTGGACTTGCCAATCTAATTGCGAAAAAGGAGATCTTCAAGAATCTTGACGAATCTGAATACACGGTCATTTGGCTGATCCGCTTGACGAAGGACGGCAAGATCAAGAAGTTTGAACTGCTCGACTACTAAGACTGCGTTCTGAACTGCGATCCGGTAATGTGTGCTAGAATCTCAGAAATCACAGACTTGGAGAAATGATATGAGAATCAAACCAATTGCCGGATCGTTATTTTCTCTCGTCGCCATGATGTGCCTGCTGTCAGTTGCAGTATCGGCTCAGACTCCTTCGGCGACTCCTAAGCCAGTTCCGCAAGTAGATGCTTTCTGGGGAAATCTGCAGAAGCTATGCGGCAAAGCGTTTGCCGGGGTTGTTGCCGAAGATTCGTCGAGCAGTCCTGATTTTGCCGGAAAGGCGCTTGTGATGCACGTCCGTGCTTGTGAGAAAGACCGCATCCGCATTCCATTTTTCGTCGGCGACGACCGCTCGCGGACGTGGGTTTTGACCCGCAAAGGCGACCGAATCGAGCTCAAACACGACCACCGACTCAAGGATGGAACACCGGACAAAGTAACGATGTACGGCGGGACCACCAACAATGCCGGCGAAGCGATTCGGCAATTTTTTCCGGCGGACGAAGAAACAACCAAGGTTGTCGATCCGCCAACCGGGGATGCTCCGTCCGCCGCAGCAAATATCTGGTGGATCGAACTGGTTTCCGGTTCGCACTATTCTTATAACCTACGCCGGCTTGGGCGCGGACGAATATTTACCGTCAAATTCGACCTGACCAAAGAGGTTGCCGCCCCGCCTGCGCCCTGGGGCTGGAAAGACTAGAGGCAGAATTTCATCAAGCTTTTGGGCGGCCTCTCAGGCCTGCTGAAACGACTACATCGATCTCGGGGGTAAAGGCCCACTGGTCTACTTTGACCAATGGGTTCAACATCGATGATATTGGCACATGGCCAGATCATGCAGACCGCTTTGCTGCCGCAGATAAATCTGCGAAATTCACTGATCGAGGAGACACATTGATGAATCCAGTCGTCAAGAACATTCTAGCCGTTGTGGCCGGGCTAGTCGTTGGAAGCATTGTTAACATGGGCATCATTATGGCTAGTGGGTCGATCATTCCTCCGCCGGCCGGAGCCGATCTTTCGACCACGGAAGGCGTGAACGCCGCGATGCCGCTTTTTGAACCCAAGCACTTCCTGATGCCCTTTCTGGCCCATGCGCTAGGGACGCTGGTCGGGGCGTTCGTTGCAGCCTATATCGCAGCGTCGCGAAAGATGACATTCGCGATGGTGATCGGGGCGTTCTTCTTGCTTGGCGGCACCGCAGCTGTCTTGATGCTTCCGGCACCTATGTGGTTCAGCGCTCTCGACCTGATCGTCGCGTATATCCCGATGGCCTACCTCGGCGGCAAACTCGCAACAGCGAAGAGCTAGTCCGGGCTAATCTTCCTCTCGACGATAGCAGGTATCGCCACCGTCCTCGGTGAAGCAAAGTAGAGTCGCGCCGTACTCGTCCTGGCGTGTTTCAAATGACAGTGATTTTTTTACCGGCGTCTTTGTTTGCTGCTCATTACCGCTAGCGGGCATGAGTTTCCACTTTTCCAGAAATCGCGTGTCGGCGAAAACAATTACGCGTATGCAGTGGCAATCGGTGACAAATGAAACGGTCAATGAAATATGTTCTAATATGCGAATATCCAGACCGCTGCTATCCACAGGAGATCTCACGATGAATCACAACGATGGCCACAGCTTTCTTGCTAGTGTCGATCATTACTTCAACAAGGCCGCTGCACTCACCGGCCACCACGAGGGGCTGCTGAATCAGATAAAGGTGTGCAACAGCGTTTATTCGTTCCAGTTTCCAATTCGAACTGAGAACGGCTATGAGGTCATCAAGGCATGGCGGGCACAGCACAGCCATCATAAACTTCCTGTAAAAGGCGGGATCCGTTATTCCGAGGACGCGAACGAAGAAGAAGTGATCGCCCTGGCGACGCTAATGACATATAAGTGCGCGGTCGTTGATGTGCCGTTTGGCGGTGCGAAGGGCGCCGTGAAAGTGAATGCGAAGAACTATTCGGTTGAGCAGCTGGAGCGGATCACCCGTCGATACACGGCCGAGCTAATCAAAAAGAATTTTATCGGCCCGGCGCTCGACGTTCCGGCACCCGATTATGGCACCGGAGCACGTGAGATGGCGTGGATCTCAGATACATATCAAGCCTTTCACCCGGAACAGATCGACGCTCTCGGCTGCGTGACTGGCAAATCGGTCGGCCAGGGCGGCATCCGAGGACGGACGGAGGCAACCGGATTGGGCGTTTATTACGGTACGCGCGAGATCTGCAGTTATGCCGATGATATGCAGGCGATCGGCCTGACGCCAGGACTCGAAGGCAAGCGATTCGTCGTGCAGGGCCTCGGCAACGTTGGTTATCATGCGGCGAAGTTCTTCATCGAAGGCGGAGCGGTTCTGGTCGGCGTTGCCGAATACGAAGGTGCGATCCATAAACCGTCAGGCATCGACCTCGAATCTCTGGTCAAGCATCGTAAGGAGACAGGTTCGGTCCTCGGTTTTGACGGAGCGATGGACCTGCCGACCCGTGAAGCCGGGCTTGAGATTGAATGCGATATTTTGATCCCGGCCGCACTTGAGAACCAGATTACCGATGAGAATGCACCTCGCATTCAGGCCAAAATGATCGTCGAAGCGGCAAATGGGCCCGTAACCGCGTCTGCCGAAGCAGTGCTGCAGCAAAAAGGGATAATGATCGTGCCCGACATTTACATAAATGCTGGCGGCGTCACGGTTTCTTATTTCGAATGGCTCAAGAATCTCTCTCGTGTCCGCTTTGGCAGGATCGAGAAACGCTTTGAGCAGGCTGCTTATGAACGCATCTTATCGCTGGTCGAACGCGAGACGGGGCGTACGCTTAATGCCGAAGAACGTGCGCTGGCAGCCCGCGGCGCTGACGAGACCGATCTGGTCTATTCCGGCCTCGAAGAAACGATGATCATAGCCTATGGACAGATTCGCGAGGTCGCCAAAGCAAAGCAGATCGATAACCTGCGGACCGCTGCATTTGTGAGTGCGATCGACAAGGTCGCCGTCAGCTATATGGAACTCGGCGTTTTCCCGTGATCATTCGGCTGAGGCCGTAGTGGAAATAAGAGCCGTCACCTTGGCCTCTACCATCTGTTGTATTTCGGTCAGATCGTCCTTGGTGGCGGCCTCAAAGCGCAGTACGAGGATCGACTGCGTATTGGAAGCCCGCACAAGCCCCCATCCGTTCTCGAATTTTATCCTCGCCCCGTCGATCGTAATTACATTGTGAGTACTCGAGAATTCGTCGGCTATCCGCTTAACGATCTCGAACTTCGTTTCATCTGGGCAATCGACGCGGATCTCGGGTGTAGAAAAGGTCTCAGGTAACCCATCGAACATCTTTGAGAGGGGTAAATTCGTTTGCGACATTATTTCAAGCAAGCGTGCTCCGGCATAGGTCGCATCATCAAATCCGTAAAATCTGTCGGCAAAGAAAATATGACCGCTCATTTCGCCGGCGAGTGCAGCGTCCGTTTCTTTCATCTTTGCTTTGATCAGCGAATGGCCGGCTTTCCACATAATGGGCTTACCGCCGTTTTTTTCGATGTCGTCGAAGAGCCGCTCGGAGCATTTCACTTCGGCGATGATCGTCGCTCCCGGCTTTTCTTTCAGGACTGACCGCGACAAAAGAACCATCAGCTCGTCGCCCCAAATTATGCGTCCATTTTCGTCAACGACCCCAATACGGTCTCCGTCGCCGTCAAAAGCGATCCCAAAGTCGGCCTCGAATTCGCTTACGGCTTTTATCATATGCTGCAGGTTCCCTTCGACGGTCGGGTCGGGGTGATGATTGGGAAACGTCGGGTCCGGTCTCGTGAATAGTTCGATGACGTCCGCACCGAGAACCTGATATATTGGCACACCGGTCACGCCACCCATGCCGTTGCCTGAATCGACGACGACCTTTAGCCGCCGGTCGCCCATCTTGATATTTTCAACGATATCCAGGCAATATTCGTTAAGCACGTTTCGTTCTTCGACCTTACCGTCGCCGGATTCGAATTTGCCGGCCAATGCAATGTCCTTTATTTCCTGTATCTGCGGGCCAAAGAGGGTTGCCTTGCCGAGGCATATCTTAAACCCATTATGGTCGGGCGGGTTGTGCGAGCCGGTGATCATTACGCCGCCGTCAACCTCGTTGGTGTAGACCGTGTGATAGAGAACCGGAGTCGGCACCATACCGATCGCCAGCACATCGCAGCCGCATTCGTTCAGCCCGTCGATCAGCAATTCGCAAAATCGTTTTGAGCTTTTACGGGCGTCATAACCAATTACGATGCGAGTCGCTCCGTTGCGGCGAAAAAATGTGCCCATTGCCCAAGACAACGTTGCGACGGTTTCATCGGTAAGATGTTCACCGACGATGCCACGGATATCATATTCCCTAAAGATGTTCGGATTCATAAGTTAAGTGCAAGGTTCTGTTCGGGCATCGCAGAACGAAATGTTCACCGTGCCGATTTTTGCTATACTATCGGGTCGTATAAAGGCAACATTGCTGATGCATAAGGCATCCAAAATGTTCGTCTCGTTTATCATACTACCAATAGATTTATGAAGAGAATAAATGGTCTAGGTTTTCCGACACTAATTGCGGTCCTTCTTGCGTTCGGCGTACAAGGCGTAGCACAGACGGCTCAACCCACGCCGCCCGAGGATACGGATGCGGTCAAAACGTTTGAGGTTCGACTTCCAGTGACTGTCACGCGCAAAAAGAACGAACTTATCAGCGGCCTGACTCGCGGCGATTTCATTGTCATCGAGGACGGCGTCGAACAGGAAGTTACCTTCTTCAGCGACGAAGAGACCAATCCACCTGTCTTCGTCGGTTTGCTGATGGATACATCTTCGTCAACGGCCGGTAAACTCAAATTTTCAAAGGAGGCCGCTAAGAACTTCATTTACACCGTAACCCGACTTAGGAAGGATAGGGCTGCGTTCATGACCTTTGATCACGAGGTCGTGCTTCATCAGGATTTTACCGACAAGCTTGATCTGTTAGACCGTTCGGTGGACAAGATCAGCAAAACCGGTTCGCAGACGGCTCTTTACGACGCTGTCTGGCAGTTCTCGGACGAGAAGCTACGAAGCGTTCCGGGCCGCCGCGTTATTGTACTGATCACGGACGGTGACGACACTTTTAGCCGAGCCGATCTGCGTGATGCGATAGACATTGCACAACGGACCGAGACGACGATCTTCGGGATATCGACCAAGGCTGGCTTCCTCGGTTCGGTCCCGGGAGTCGATGCCGGAACCGTTAAGGACAAAGGCGACCGATTTTTGACGCAGCTTTGCGAAGAGACCGGCGGGCAGGCATTTTTCACCGGGAATATGCTTGACCTAGAGCGGGCATTCACACGCATATCGCAAGAACTTCGTTCGCAGTACATCATCACCTATCGGCCAGCAAATCAGGTCTACGACGGCCGCGAACGCAAGATCGAGGTGCGGTTTCGTGATAGCAATAAGACCAAGGATTACAAGATCCGCACCAAGTCCAGCTACCGAGCTGTTCAGGATAGTTTGAAATAATTTTCGTCCAGATGCTTTTTGCTGGGGAGAAGAAATGTTAAAAGTCAGAGCATTAATTTTTATCTTTTTGTTGATGGGTGTTGTCGGCCTCGCGACATGGGGTTTTGAAATTACGGGCACACAGTCCGCGAGAGCCCAGGTAACCGATCCGACACCCACACCGACGCCGCCTATCGAAGAAGAGGATGAAGTGCTCCGCATCGAAAGTGAAACCGTCGGAGTTCTTTTCACCGCCCAAGACCGAAACCGTCGCTTGGTGTTGAGCCTTCAGGAAGGAGACATTCAAATATTTGAGAATGGCCAGCAGCAGGAGATCTCATCGTTTTCACGACAGGTGGATCTTCCGCTGAGTCTCGCTATCCTGATAGACACAAGCGGTTCGCAGGAAAGGACGCTGCCGGAAGAAAAGCGTGCCGCGGTCTCGTTTCTTGATTCGGTAATACGCCCGGACCGTGACGAAGTAGCCATTCTCTCATTCACCGGCGAGACGACGCTCGAACAGGGCCTGACGAACAATCTGACACGATTGCGGCGCGCGGTCGATCGCGTTTCATTTGTTCCGCCATCAGGTTACATTGGCGGCGGAGTCATCGCTGGAACGCCTCCGATATCAGGCCGAAACCAGGCGGCGGCAGGTTCGACGGCGATCTGGGATGCCATCTGGGTCACCTCCGAAGAAGTTCTTGGCCCTGCGCCTGAGCGTACCCGAAGGGCCATCATTTTACTGAGCGACGGCGTCAACACGTACGGAAAGAAAGAGCTGAAGGATGCTGTCGAGGCCGCCCAGCGGGCCGAAGCGGTGATCTATTCCATCGGCATTGGCGACAATTTTTACAGCGGCGTTGACAAGGGAACGTTGAGGCGAATATCCGAGCGGACCGGCGGGCAAGCATATTTCCCCCGCGATGAGAATGAACTTCGTGCGGCTTTCCAGCAGATCCAAGAGGAAATGCGTTCGCAATACTTGTTAGCTTATGAACCGAGCAATCAGGTCCTCGACGGGTCTTATCGCACTATCGAACTTAAGCTAACGAATCCGGAGCTAAAGAAACAAAAGGTCGAATTGACCCACCGTAAAGGATACTTTGCGAAGACCGCTACAAAGTAGTCCGACTGGAATTAATTTCACCGGCGAGCGCGGCATCAGCGGCATTCGCCGGTGTTCTTGTTTCCTTTAGTCCTGAACTGCTGTGACCCACCACACGTTTCCGTTCGGGTCACGCACGCCGCCGCTTCGGCCATAAGGCAGATCTTCAACTTCCCGAACCGTCTCGCCGCCCTTGTTGATGGCTTTGGCGAAGGTGTCGTCAGCATCGTCAACGTAAACGAAGAGGTTGGCCGTCGCCGCACCCCACTCGCCGCCCGAGCTGCCAAACATAAGCGTGCTGCCACCGATATTTGCTTCGCAGTGATTCGGCTCGCCATTGTCGTCATAGGTTTCGTGAGTCATCTCGGCGCCGAAAACTTCCTTGATAAATTCAATGAATCCCTTCGCGTCGTTAAGGATCAGATATGGCATGATCGCCTGATGTCCGTCCGGTATTTTCATTTGCTTTTCATCTCCTCAAATTCTTTATTTACAGGTGTGATGTGGCTGTGTACGCACAACCAACGACCTTCACTGCGGACAAAGACGTCAGACGTCCATTCATCCGCATCAAAACGCTGGCCGCCGAAATGCGCGGTGTTTACGACCCGAGCGGTCATGACCGCCGTTTCGCCATAGATACTGATCCGTGCATCGCCGACCATTTCGAACGCACTGTGAGTAAGTTGGCCGGAGCGAACAAATCCAAGAAAATGCTCTTTGGTCGAGATCCCGCGTTCTGAGACCATTACCCAATCGTCATCCATAAAACTGCCGATGAGGTCAGCATCGTTTGTTACCATCGCCTTGGCCGATGAATCGCCCAGACGCATTATTTCTTGTTTTGGATCTTTGTCCATGATCGGTTTTGTTTGTGGATGCTTTCGAATGTAGACCGCTATCTACCCTTCATTCACTTTCAGAACTGCCAGAAAAGCTTCCTGCGGGATCTCGACGCGGCCGACCTTTTTCATCCGTTTTTTGCCTTCCTTTTGTTTCTCGAGCAGTTTCCGCTTACGCGAGATGTCCCCGCCGTAGCATTTTGCGATGACGTTCTTACCGATCGCCTTGACGGTCTCGCGAGCAATGACCTTGTTGCCGATCGCGGCCTGGATCGCGACCTCGAACATCTGCCGCGGGATAAGTTCTTTCATTTTGGCAGTCAGCAGACGGCCTTTCGACGTTGCCGTGTCTGTATGAAGAATCAGTGAAAGAGCATCAACAGGTTCGCCCGAAACAAGTATGTCGAGCTTGACTAGCTTGCTCTCCTGATAGCCGGATAAATGATAATCCAGAGAGGCATATCCTCGCGAAACGCTCTTAAGCCGATCATAAAAATCGAGGACGATCTCGTTCAGCGGCAGTTCATAGACCAGCATTACGCGGTCCGTCGTTACATATTCAAACTTCTTTTGGACACCGCGTTTTTCGTCGAGCAGCGGAAGAATGCCGCCTAGAAAAGTGTCGTTGGTCAAGATCGTCGCCTCTATGAACGGCTCTTCGATCTTGGTAATGCGGCCCGTATCAGGCATTTTTGAAGGCGAATCGATCTCGGCGACCTCGCCGTCCGTCGTCGTCACGCGGTATCTCACGCCGGGCGCGGTCGTTATCAGGTCTAGGTTGAATTCTCGTTCGAGCCGTTCCTGAATGATCTCCATGTGCAGCAGCCCGAGGAATCCGCAACGAAAACCGAAGCCCAACGCGGTCGACGATTCCGGTTCGAAAAAGAACGACGCGTCGTTTAGCCGAAGCTTTTCCATCGCATCGCGAAGGTCTTCATATTGAGCCGAATCGATCGGATAAAGCCCGGCAAACACCATCGGCTTGACTTCCTTGAAACCCGGAAACGGCCTATCTACCGGACGTGCGGCCTCGGTGATAGTGTCGCCGATCTGGACGTCGGCGACGGTTTTGATAGATGCCGTCAAAAAGCCGACCTCGCCCGGGCCGAGTTCATTTATGGGCGTTGGCCGCGGCCGGTTGACGCCGATCATTTCGGTCAGGTATTCGCGGCCGGTGTTAAAAAATTTGATCTTAGTCCCTTTTTTGATCGTTCCGTCGATAATGCGAAACAGCACGATGACGCCGCGATAGCTGTCGTACCAGCTATCAAAGATCAGCGCCTTAAGCGGTGCGTTTCGATCGCCTGTTGGCGGCGGGACCTTGGCTATAACGGCTTCCAGAACTTCCTCGATCCCGATACCGGTCTTGGCAGAGGTCAATACTGCCTCGCTGGCATCAAGACCGATGATGTTCTCGATCTGTTCCTTTATACGGTCGGGTTCCGCGGAGGGCAGGTCGATCTTGTTAAGCACCGGAATGAGCTCAAGATCGTTTTGGATCGCCAGATATGTATTCGCCAACGTCTGTGCCTCGACGCCCTGCGACGCATCCACAACCAGCAATGCACCTTCGCACGCCGAAAGCGACCGAGAGACCTCGTACGTAAAATCGACGTGGCCCGGAGTGTCGATCAGGTTTAAGACATAGTCTTTGCCGTCCTTAGCCTTGTAATCCAACCGGACGGCGTGCGACTTGATCGTTATGCCGCGTTCGCGTTCGAGGTCCATGTTGTCCAGCAACTGAGCCTCCATATCGCGGTCCGCAACCGCGCCCGTGAGTTGCAGGATGCGATCGGCCAATGTGGATTTGCCGTGGTCAATGTGGGCGATGATCGAAAAATTTCTAATGCTGTCGACGTTCATAGTTCACGTAGGTCAAAAAATGAATGATAGCAAAGCAATTGAGTATCTGCATCGTTGAGCTGTCCGAGAGCTGTCCGACAATTGGCCCAAACGTCGAAAGTAAGCCCGCGTACGCTCACAACATCGATGCGGCCGCTCAACGAACCTGCCGATAGTTCGGTTTCCACAAAGGCCTATCAATCTCGATTGATCCAAAAGCTATAATTCAAAATTATATTTAATATTTGAATCCGATATAACTGTTCCTGCCGAAGACCCAACCAAGGCAATTAATCACTGTGAGTATTAGCAACGCTTTTAATCCAGCGAAGCCTTATTCCGCTTGATGGACACCAGCCAGATTGCGGAACTGGATCTTTAATCTTGAATGCATGATCTGTCCACTTTATTTCGGGGCCGATCATTTTTGGGGGAAACTTATGAAACTATTGAACTTCCGCGGACGAACTGCCGCGCTTATTTTGGCATTCGCGATGGTCGCGGCTGCTACCGGATTTGGTCAGATCGTAGGCACAAATTCACCATCCAATTTCCTTGTCTTTGGCGTTACAACGTCAAATGACCTTGTTCGCTTCAACAGTTCGCGCCCGGGCACCATCCTGAGCTCAACGGCGATCACCGGGCTTCAGGGAGGCGAGAATCTTATCGGCATCGATTTCAGGCCTGCTACCGGTCAACTCTTTGGCCTCGGCAGTAACAGCCGGATCTACGTGATCAATACTTTTACAGGAGTAGCTACCTTTGTTGGCACCTTAACGACGCCACTTTTGGGCAGCAATTTCGGCTTTGATTTTAATCCTGTTCCGGACCGGATCAGGATCACGTCTGATGCCGAACAAAATCTACGGGCAAATCCTAACGACGGAACGAACGTGGTTGACGGAACTCTGGCTTATGCGGTTGGCGATCCGAACTTTGGCGCGAATCCGAACGTCGTCGCATCAGGTTATACAAACAGCTTCGCAGGCACCACCTCGACAACGCTCTACAATATTGATTCTAACCTCGACATTCTTGTCTCCCAGAATCCGCCAAATAACGGAACTCTGAATACGATCGGAAGCTTGGGGGTCAATTCGAGCGGCGTGGTGGGGTTGGACATAACGCCCGGTAATAACACGGCCTTCGCGGCTATCCAGACCGAAGGGTCATCGAGTTCAGGACTGTATTTTATAAATCTTTCGACAGGTGCCGCTTCGCTCATCGGAACGATCGGCGGACCGCTCGTTCGCGACATCGCGATCGCGCGAAGCACGGCATCCGGAGCATCCACCGCGACGATCGATTTCGATGGCGACGGACGCACGGACGCAGCAGTCTTTCGTCCAAGCAACAATACGTGGTTCATCAACCGCAGTTCGGATAATTCATTCTTTTCTGTCCCGTTCGGAATTTCACAGATCGACAATCTGACCCCGGGCGATTACGACGGCGACGGCAGAACGGATATTGCCATTTGGCGATCAACGGACGGAAACTTTTTCGTTCTCCGGAGTTCGGATAATACGGTTTCGACCGTTAAGTTTGGACTTCCCGGCGATCAGCCATTGGCAAGAGACTACGACGGCGATGGACGCACGGACTACGCTGTCGTACGGCGTCAATCCGGGCAATTGGTCTGGTACGTACTTAATAGTGCCGATGGATCGGTCCGCATCGAGCAATTCGGATTGGATACTGACATAGCGGCACCGGGCGATTACGATGGCGACGGTATGTTTGACCTTGCCGTTCATCGCGGAGAAAACGGCGATCCGGCAACGTTCTTTGTACGGAAGAGCACCGGCGGCGTGGACATTATCCGTTGGGGCCTTGGTGGCGACCTGGTAGTTCCGGGCGATTATGACGGCGACGGAAAGACGGACTATGCGGTCGTTCGTGCCGGTACACCTTATATCTGGTATGTACTCAAAAGTTCAGACGGCGATCTTCTTGCCGGCGAGTTTGGAACAAAGCCACATTTTACTACGCAGGGCGACTATGATGGCGACGGAAAGACCGACTTTGCTACCTTCGACCCCATTTCAGGCACGTTCTATGCTTTGCGAAGTTCAACCTCCCAGAGCGTGATCGAAAATAGATTTGGGCAAAACGGAGATTATCCGGTGGCCAATTACGACACCCACTAAGTTCTCTTGCAATTGAGCTGCCGTCTATTTTCGGGTGGACGGCAGCGGCAAGTGAATTTATCACACGAACCAATAGGGAGATATTATGAAGACCAAAATTAGACTAAAAAAGATCGGCACTGCCGCCATCGGGATGCTGTTGGCGATCTCGATATCGGGCGTCCCCGCCCTTGCCTCAAGCCATGCTGAGGCACCTCTGATCAGTATGGACCGCTTTGCGGACAATACTGACACTTATGCTTTTCGAAGCGTAGAACCTGGCCGCGAAGGCTTTGTCACTATGATCGCCAATTTTATCCCGCTTCAAGAGCCATCTGGCGGCCCACAGTGGTTTCGCTTTGACGATTCGGTCTTATATGAGATCAAAATCGATAATACGGGGGACGGCCGCGAGGATATTACCTACCAATTCCAGTTCACGACTCAGATCGTCAACAACGACACCGTGCTCGGACAGTCGACCGTGAACGAGGACGGTGTTATTAGCAATCTAACTGACGCAGACTACAATATGCCGCAGACCTATTCAGTCCGCCGCGTAGATTCGTCAACCGGTCGCCGAGGCCGCCTTTTAGGCAGCGGATTCAGGACACCGCCAGCCAACATCGGGCCGCGCGTCACGCCTAACTACGAAGAAAATCTCGGCCAGCCTGCAATCGCTACGCTTCCGGGTGACGTCAAGGTATTCGCAGGACAACGAGATGAATATTTCTATATTGATCTTGGCGTTTTCGACGCATTAAATCTGCGTTCAGTGGGAATGTCAGGTGGTATAGATACGACAAAAGGTTATAACGTAAGCACAATAGCCATCGAAGTGCCGATCTCCGATCTGACACGCACTCGGTCGGTTCCAACCAGTCCTACAGCTCCTGACGCTGTGGTCGGTGTTTGGTCGACCGCAAGTCGACGGACAGTTACGATCATCAACAATGGTGGTGAACGCAATACGGCCGGTGGGTGGCAGCAGATCTCGCGCCTCGGTAATCCGCTCGTCAACGAAGTGGTTATTCCGCTTGGTCTGAAGGACGCCTTCAACAGTCTTTCGCCGCAGTTTGACGGGACCATTCCGCGTGTTGTTGAGGCAATTACCAATCCGGAGCTTGCCCAATTGATGGCTGCGGTCTTCGGCATCACCGTGCCGCCGCCGCCGCGAAATGATCTGGTCGCGATCTTTGCAACCGGCATTCCGGTCAATGCGGTCACGGGGCCTGATTACACTACTTTCTTGTCCGATGGTGTTGCTCACGAATACCTGAGGCTCAATGTCGCGATCCCGATCACGCCTATTGCCAATATCAACAGGCTTGGCTTGCTTGGCGGCGACGTTGCAGGATTTCCGAACGGCCGACGAGTTCACGATGACGTGACGGACATCGCTCTCCGTGCAATGGCCGGAGGAACTCCGTTCACGCCCGCAACAAATGTTCCGCCCAATAACGAACTGGGCGATGGTGTCAGCATGAATCCGGAAGGTCCACTTCTGAACCGTTTTCCGTACCTGCTGCCGCCTAATCAGGGCAATCAGCCACGAACAGGCAATCAGCAGATCGCTGAAAGCTCGAAGGAATGGGACATGTCAAAAGTTCCCGTGGTCGATCAACGTGGATTTCTGAAACGCTGACCGTAACATGGCTTGATCGCCGGGTGTCGTAAAAAATGCCCGGCGATCGTTTTAGGATTATCATGATTATAAATAGGTTCTTCAACAAACTTGCTCTTCTAACCTTGGCGACAGCATTTTGGTCCTTCGGATGTGCGAATTCGAGTGTTGTACCAGAGACTGAGGCGTCTACCGTTTCTGCTGTGCCGATATCACCCGAACGCCAACAGGCTATCGACGCCGCCGAGGCATTGATCGAAAAGCTTCCCGAATCTCCGACTGGATACCGTGCGCTTGCGACGGCTTTTATTCGAGTCGGCCGCGAAACCGGAGATCCAACAAACAATGAGAAAGCTCTCGATGCGATCGAGAAAGGCCTTTCTTTAGCCGAGAACGATCAGGTCTTGCTCAAGCTAAAAGCCACCGTATTTCTTTCGGATCACCGATTTGATGAGGCTCGCGAGATCGGCACAATGCTCCAAAAGGAATTGCCGAACGATTCTTTCGTGCTTGGCATCTTGACCGATGCCAATGCTGAGCTTGGCGACTATTCGGCCGCCGCCGAATTCGCACAGCAGATGGTAAATACGCGGCCTGATTCCTCATCCTACGCAAGGGCAGCCCACATCCGATCACTATATGGCGACCACGATGGTTCGGTCGAAATGTATAAGCTCGCCGCTCGAACCGCCGACCCCAGTGATAAAGAAGCAGTCGCCTGGTGTCTTGCACAACTAGGTAACGAACTATGGAAGAACGGCAAATATGATGAGTCGTTGAAGGTCTATAATGAGTCGCTACAGGTGATGCCGGAGTACCATCATGCACTTTATGGCAAGGGCCGAACATTAGCGTCTCAGGGCGATCTAGCCGGCGCAAAAGTCGCTTTGGTCGAGGCTCAGAACCGTTCGGCAGGGATCGACACCGTACTTTTGCTCGGCGATGTTCACCGCAGCATGGGCGACAGTGAAAACGCTGTCAAGCAATATGCAATGGCTGAAGGCGGCGAAGAGGCGATGGGAGCGCATTACGACGAACATCGGATGTCACTCTTTTGGGCTGATAACGACAAGAATCTCGACCGTGCACTTGAGGTAGCCAGAGCCGACTATGCGGTTATCAAGGACATCTATGCATCCGATATTCTCGCGTGGAGCCTCTATAAAAAGGGCATGTTTGGCGAGGCGAAGGAACAGATAAATAAAGCCATGCGTCTAAAAACCAATGATGCCCGCATCTATTATCATGCAGGAATGATCGACCTTGCCTTAAACGACAATGCATCGGCAAAAAAACATCTGGATCGGGCCGTTAAGCTAAATCCCAACTTCGACCTATTCAAGGCTGTAACTGCTAAAGAAACACTTAAAACCCTCCTATAACTCTACGTTGGAACAGTGCCGGGAAGCCTTTTGCCAGAATCATAAGGCCTTCTTTCCCTTGGTAGAAATCTCGTTGCTCTTTCGGCATAGATTTTGGTATACTTATTGCACACAAATATCAAGTTCGAGAAGTTTTTGTATTATTTGAGTACAGGAGAATTTTATCATGAGAGACCAATACGAAAGAGACGAAACAAGTGCGGCCACAAAATTGACCTATCTATTGATCGGCGGCGGCATCGGTGCCGTGGTCGCGTTGCTGTTTGCTCCGAAATCAGGGGTTGAGCTCCGCGGTGACATTGCCGATGTGACCCGCAAGGGAATCGAAAAGAGCAAGGAGACGGCGACCCATCTTCAGGAAGTTGCAGGCGAATATTACGAAGTATCACGTGAGCGTGCGGGCGAATTGGTTCACACGGCGCAGGAAAAGGCCGGCGAGTTTGGCGAAAAGGCGAAAGCTGCGGCAGCTCGTACGGCCAATCCGTTCACGGCAGCAGTCGAGGCCGGCAAAGACGCTTACGTAGCAGAAAAGCGTAAGACCGAAGCCAGATCGATCAGCGAAGGACGCCCGAGCTATCCCGTTAAGGACGACGATAAATAAATAGCGTATGAATGCGAACGATCCGCAGGTTTGGATGATGGTCGCGTTGATCGTCATTGCATTATGTTTCATTGTAATGGCGATCGCTCTGATCGCCATTGCGATGGTCGTCCGTCGTGTGACAGGAACGGTTCAACGCGTAGAAGAACGTGTCGAACCATTGATCACAAAAGTCAATGCGATGAGTTCACAAGGACAGGAGATCTCTGTGCACCTCACTGAGGTATCCTCAAATCTTTCTGTCGCGACAAGGCACTTGGCCGAATCCACGGAATTGATCCGCGAAGAGGTTGCCGATCTTAAGCAGCTTGTCGGCTCGACGGCATTAGTAGCTCGAGACAAGGTTGAAATGGTAAGCGATACCATCGACCGCACGCATCTGCAAGTGACCAATACGACCGATTTCGTTCAGCAGAAGATCGTCGTTCCGGCACGCGAGATAGCGGCGGTAATGGCGGGTGTCCGAAAGGGTTTGGAAGTTCTTTTTGCTCCAGCCCCGAAACAGATCAATCGCGTCTATGAAGAAGAAGATATGTTTATCGGCTGATCGGGGCCATCCAAACATCAAAAGGCGTGACGGAACTGATTCCATCACGCCTTTTTTCATTGCTTGGGGTGCAATCCTTAGTTGGTTGCCGGCTCTTTCTGTTCTTTCTGCATTCGGCGTTCCTGCATTTTTTGGCGACGTTCCTGCATCTTCTGCTGCATCTCAGCCTTACGGGCTTCGAGCTGAACCTTCTGTTCCGGTGTCAGGATCGCTTCCATCTGAAGTCTTACGACCTCACGGTCTGCTTTCATCTGCGAACGGAGCGATTCCATTCTCAGCTTCTGATCTTCCGTGATCGTGCCCGCACGGCGTGCCTGCATTATCGTCTTCATCTCTTCGCGAAGCCCGGCGTCGGGCTGATTCGCCTGACGGATCGCGTTCATCTGAACTTTCTGAGCTTCGGTCAATTCGAGCCCACGAAAGCCCATGCCGCCGCGATGGCCTCGATGTCCGCGTTTGCCGCCTCGCTTACCTTTACCCCAACTTTTAGCTTTACCCTCGGTCTTTACCGTATTGTCGCCTGATTCGGTGGTCGTTTGTGCTGAACCCGCTACCGCAAATCCGCCGATGGCAATGGCCAGAGCGGCACCTGAGAATAATCCTTTTTTTAATGACATATGTTTACCTCTTTTCGAATGATTTGGCTCCCGCCATTGCCTAGTAAGACGCGTTTGATCGGCTGAAAGTCGAAAGTTTAATGTAAACAAATGTAAACACGCGGTGCGGGAAACCATTCATCCTTCGTTCGCGAATTGAACATAGTGTCCACAAAAGGCTAAAATGCGAAGTTCGAACGCCAATAGGCATTTACATCCACAATGAGATTTTTATCCGAGATAAATTCGCCGGCAGACCTTCGACAACTGAAGGTCGACGATCTACAGGAGGTCGCCGATGAGGTCAGGCAGTACATTATAGATACGTGTTCCCGAGTCGGGGGCCATACCGGCGCGTCGCTGGGCGCAGTAGAACTTGCCGTCGCAATGCACTACGTTTTCGACACGCCGAACGACCGCTTGGTCTGGGACGTCGGCCATCAGGCGTACGCGCATAAAATCTTGACCGGGCGACGCGACCTTTTGCCAACCGTGAAGCAGTACGGCGGCATCAGCGGTTTCCTGCGTCGTGACGAATCTGAGTACGACACATTCGGGGCCGGACATGCCTCGACTTCCCTTTCGGCCGCGCTCGGAATGGCAATCGCGCGCGACCATAAAAACGAAGATCATCACGTCGTCGCATTGATCGGCGACGCATCGCTCGCGGGTGGGATGGCGATGGAGGCCGTCAATCAAGCGGGTCATTTGAAAACGCGTCTGATCGTCGTGCTGAATGACAACGAGATGTCGATCGCGCCTGCGGTTGGCGCTTTGACCGGTTATCTAAATCGCATTCGCGAAGCCCACGGTTATCACCGTTTCAAAGATGAAGTGGAAGAGACGCTGCTCTCGATTCCCGCACTCGGCGGAGCGCTGCATCACGCTGCGAAAACGATGAAGGATGCGATCGCCTCGGCGGTTTTGCCGGGCGCGCTTGTGAATGAACTCGGCTTTAAATACATCGGCTACGTTGACGGACATAACGTCAAGTCGTTGGTTAAGGCGCTCAACGAAGCCAAGCAAATCAAAGACGGCCCCGTCATCGTTCACGCGCTGACCACCAAAGGCAAAGGCCACCCGGCAGCGGAAAACGATTACTACAAGTGGCATGCGACTGGGCCCTTCGATCTGAAAACCGGCAAGCCGGTCAAGTCGGCTGCAAAGGCGCCAACCTACACCAAAGTTTTCGGTGAAACGTTATGTGAGTTGATGGCCAAAGACGAAAAGGTCGTCGCGCTCACCGCCGCCATGCCGGACGGAACCGGTGTTTGCGATGCGCTGGAAAGGTTCCCCGAGCGTTCGTTTGACGTCGGAATCGCCGAGCAGCACTGCGTGACGTTTGCCGCCGGATTATCAGTCGAAGGACTGAAGCCGGTTTGCGCGATTTACTCGACTTTCCTGCAACGCGCGTTCGATCAACTGGTTCACGACGTCTGCATCCAGGACCTGAACGTCAAATTCTGTTTGGATCGCGGCGGCGTCGCGGGCGGCGACGGCCCGACGCATCACGGCCTTTTGGACATCGCGTATCTACGCGGCGTTCCGAACATAGTTGTGATGGCGCCAAAAGACGAAGGCGAAATGCGCGACATGATGTTCACAATGATCGAGCACGTCGGCCCCGCGGCGATGCGTTACCCGCGCGGTAACGGCATGGGCGTGCCCCTCGATCAGCCGCCGCAGCTGCTGGAAATTGGCAAAGCCGAACTGCTGCGGGACGGCGGCGAAGTAGCAATCGTCGCGTATGGTTCGATGGTGCATCCTTCGCTTGAAGCCGCTGCGAATCTGGCGAAAGACGGCATTGAGACAACCGTCATCAACGCGCGATTCGTGAAGCCGCTCGACAGTGCTTTACTGCTGGCGCTGGCGCGAACCAAGCGCCTGATTGTCACCGTCGAAGAAGCTTACCTTGCGGGTGGCTTCGGTTCCGCCATCCTCGAGTTGCTGGAAGAAAACGGACTTCAGGACAAGGTCAGCCTGGTTCGCATGGGCATTCCCGACCGCATCGTGACGCATGGCGACGCGCAACTGCTGCTCGCCAAGTACGGCCTTGATTCGGATGGGGTTTACACGCGCGTCAAAGAAGCCGTCGATGTTCTCGACGATCGCCGCGCGCAGCACCATAAGGTCATCGCCTGACACCAAATCCGGCATCAGCGCAGCGCTGAACCAAACCGCATTGCCGAAGAAGTATCACAGAATGCCGCTGTGAGAATCCTCACGAGGCAAACCGCAGTACTCCGCTTACAACTTAGAAACGTGAGGCCTTAGAGTTGCATCTAAACGCGTCGGACGATTGTCCTTACCAGAATGAGCACCTCAAGAATAGAAATTCCGCTGACACTCCAGCCGCCGCATTTCGATGACGATGCGACGATTGCCACCGCGCGTCAGGTTGTGCCGATCAAAGGCGGTCGGAAAATCGGGGGGCCACGGAAGATTCTCGTCCTCTTGCCGCTTCTGCTTGCATCAACTTTGTGTGGCGCCCTGGGCGCCGTCGCGGTCAATTATTTTGAGCGACGACGAGACGCGGCTACGTCCGTCACGCAGCAGCAGCCAAGCGTTTCGACTCAAGCGAAGACAGAACCGTCGCCGGTTGCCATCGCGCCCGAATTGAACGCAAAGAACACAGAAATTCAGGCTCCGGTTCAGCCGGAAAACTCGTCGGTCACGCCCGCTGACGAGCCGGCTCAAAAAAGCGAGGCGCCAAAGATCGCAAAACGAGAAGATGCAGATCGGAAATCAGCAGCGAACGCCGCAGTGAAACGCGAACCTGCTCAGGACGCCGCCAAATTGGTGCGTAAGCGAAGAGTGCAACCGGCAAACTCAGAAATTCCTTTGAGACGAAATCGAAGAACGGACGCCGGCCGCATCGAAGATCTCTTCACCGGTCCAAATCCTTGAGCGAGAGACTTCCTGTACTTTCTCGGCCATATCGCCGGCATTTCATTTACAAAATAATTTGAGTATTGACCGCCTTGAACGAGCGTGGCATTATGCGCCTGAGGCGTACAGCAGATTTGCCCTTTCCTGGTTCGCCCGGCCCTTCCTCAATTTAATAATAAGCAGCCCCGATTGATCGGGATTTCGTGTGCTCGCGCGGTGCGGCGCGAGAGGAAGGCACCCCTATGAAGCGGCAATTTTTTTACGAGCGCGAATGCTGCCATCGTGACAATGCAACAGATGGCGACACCTACAACGGAGTATTCTTTATTCAGGCACTTCAGCGACTGCAAAGTGACGACGCGGTGAAGATGGCCGCCAAGGTGTCGCCGTTCTATTGGGTCGATGCCCCAAGGGTCCTGGTTTGGCTTTGCAAGCAGTGCGCGGCTGACTTGTCCCTGATCGACTCGCCGCGGGCGGTCATGCAAGGTGCGCGGCGTTGAGTGTCAGAGGCCTGACCGTTAGGGATGGCTGGTTCGGCTGAGTTCAACTCTGCTGGTTCAATTACCCTCGGCAGTTGCCCTCGCTTACGCTCAGGCTTCTGATACGATGACCGCATGCCGCGCGAGCGGATTGATAAACTCCTCGTCGATCGTGGTCTAGCCGACTCACGCACGAAGGCACAGGCTCTGGTAATGGCCGGCGCGGTGCTGGTCGATGAGCAGCTTGTCCGAAAGCCCTCCGAACTTTTCGATCGAACCGTAAAAATCAGGATCAAGGATGATGCGACGTCGCGTTATGTCGGGCGCGGCGGAATCAAGCTGGAATCCGCACTGCGCGAATTCAAGCTCGACGTCGATGGACTGCTCTGCTTGGACGTCGGCGCGTCAACGGGCGGATTCACTGATTGCCTTTTGCAGCACGGCGCTCGGCGGGTGATCGCGATTGATGTTGGGCACAATCAGCTCGACTGGAAGATCCGGAACGATCCACGGGTGGAGGTGCGCGAAGGCGTCAACGCGCGTTACCTGCAACCGTCCGACTTTGATGAGCAGTTCGATCTCGCGACGATCGATGTCTCCTTCATTTCGTTAACGAAGGTCTTACCTGCCCTTAGGCCGCTGCTGACAGATGGCGGTCGCATCGTCGCGCTGATCAAGCCGCAGTTTGAAGTAGGGAAAGGCGAAATCGGCAAAGGCGGCATCGTGAGGGATCAGGCGCAACATCAGCGCGTCGTCCAGGAAATCAACGCCGCCGCCGAATCACTCGGCCTGCGAATCGCGGGTGTTACCGAATCACCAATCAAAGGCGCCGACGGCAATGTTGAATTCCTCGCGCTGTATGTGTCGTAAGCAAGTTAAGACCGTGCGTCTTGAAGTCAGTACCATCCGCGTAAGCGGATGGATCAGAGGCTCACCTTAAGCTTGACCGATTAACCCACCTGCTTACGCAGGTGGTACTGACCGCAATTTTGTGGTTAATTAGGCACTCGCAGACCGAGATGCCCGCCATCAAACGCATCGGCGTTGTCGTTAAACCGCATCAGCCGGATGCGCTTGCCACGCTTTGCCGCCTCACTGAGCGGCTCAACCAACTAAACGTCAGCCTCGTCGGGACGCCCGATCTCGATCATGAGCGCATCGAGCACGAAACCGGCTGCTCCGTTCCCGTCGTTGCGAACGATGAGATCGCGCGGCAGGTTGATCTAATGCTGGTTCTCGGCGGCGACGGCACGATGATCGCTACATCACGACTGATCGGCGATGCCGAAGTGCCCGTGATGGGCGTGAACTATGGCGGTCTCGGTTATCTCGCCGAGTTTCGCATCGAAGAACTGTTGACGGCACTCGAGCCAATCCTCGCCGGCGACTACAAACTGGAACGGCGGCTGATGCTGGCGGTTGAGTTGCGACGCGGCGAAGACCTTGTCACCCGTAATCGCGTGCTGAATGACGTAGTCGTTAACAAGTCGGCGCTCGCGCGCATCATCGAAATCGACACGTACCTTGACGGGCAATTCGTGAATTCATTTCGCGCTGACGGCCTGATCGTGGCGACGCCGACGGGCTCGACGGCCTACAATCTTTCGGCCGGCGGCCCAATTATTTTTCCGTCTATGAACGCGGTCGTCATCACACCTATCTGTCCGTTCACGCTTTCGAACCGGCCCATCGTTGTACCTGACGATTCATTGATCGAGGTGCGTTTGAAGACTGAAAAAGAAGAAGTCGCCCTGACCCTGGACGGTCAGGTTGGTTTTCCTTTGGCAGCCGGCGATCGCGTCGTGATTCGCAAGAGCAAGACGACCTTTAATCTCGTACAGGCTAAGAGTCGGAATTACTTTGACTTGCTGCGCGACAAATTGAAATGGGGACGATAGACGCACACTTCATCGTGAAGCGATTTACCCGGGTGGGTTTGTTGATTCTACTCGGGGTGCTGCCGACGTCGGCCCAGGTCGACAAGAAATGTTCGGGCCGCGTTTATGGTGCTCGAGAAGTTACCAAACCCGCCAGAATCATTGAAAGACCCAGACTTAACTTTGGGCTCCTTGGGCCCCTCGCCCGGGCACGCTTCGTTCTTGAAGCCGTGCTATGTCGCAGTGGCCAGGTCACCGACATTCGCGTGATCGAGGGCATCTCTCCCGAAATTAACGAGTTCGCGAGGGCCGCCGTCAGCTTGGTGAAGTTCTATCCCGCTGAACTCAGATGGCACAGCGTTTCAACGCGAACGAGGTTCGAATTTGAATACGGCCCGAACGAACCGGGAATAAGAGTCCTCACGTCGGCCGATGTTGGCGGACGGTTGGTTGAAAGCGTCGACATCATCGGAAACCGCAGACTAACAGCGAAGCAAGTCTTTTTTTGGATTGAGACTCGTCCGGGCGCGCCTTACAGCGAGGAACAACTCAAGCGTGACTTTCAAGCCGTTCTGGCATCCGGTTATTTCGACAAGACGCAAACAGCTGCAAAGATCGAAGACGGAGTTCGTGGCGGTGTAGCTGTGACCTTTGAAGTCGTCGAACTCCCCTTAATCGGCGAAATCAACTTCGAAGGTTTGAAGGTTGAACGATCGCGAGTCATCGAGGCCCTCAACAAAGATAATGTGAAGCTGCAACCCGAAGCTGTGTACGACGAGGCATCGGTGAAGAAGGCTGCCCGCGTCATCGAACTCTTCCTCGCGGCAAATGCTCAAGGTGATTCAAACGTTGAAATAAAATCTGAACACGTAACCGCACAGAAGGTGAACATCACGTTCGTAATCAAACCGAATCAGTAAGCTGCCGGAAAGGGAGACTATGCCGAAAGAAAAGGATCGCAAGCCCGCAAAACTCGATGCTGACGCATTTGAGCGCGAACTAACTACCGACCTCGACGAAGAGACACCGGACAAGCCAAAAGGCATGGCCCTGCACACGCGGATTCTGATCGGGTTGGCTGTTGGCGTGATCGCAGGAGTGACAGTTAATTGGATTTTTGGGGGCGATCATCCGCGGGTGGCGTGGGTGGTCGATCACATTACAAATCCCATCGGCCAGCTCTTTTTGCGCTTGCTACTGATGATTGTCGTGCCACTTGTGTTTGCATCGTTGGTCGTAGGAGTTGCGGGCATTGGGGATATTCGAAAGTTGGGGCGTGTCGGTCTCAAATCATTCGCCTACTGCCTGATTCTGTCAGCGATATCCGTCGTTATCGGCTTAACGCTGGCGAACACAATCAAACCAGGCACCCGCGTCGATCCCGCAACCCGGGACGCGCTCAAGCAACGGTTTAGCACTGATGCGACGAAGCAGGTGGAGGCGGCGAAAAAAGGGGCGACAGTCAAGACGCCTTTGATGCAGGTCGTTGAGACGATTGTGCCGTCGAATCCTTTCGCAGCCATCTCAGGCGTGCCGTCAAATCCCAGCCTGGCAAGTGAGCCCGCCAATCCGAACATGTTGCACTTGATGTTCTTCGCGCTTGTCATTGGCATTGCCGTCACGCTTCTGCCC
>JBGTKY010000016.1:0-25899 GCA_041744395.1 Pyrinomonadaceae bacterium
TAGAAGCGTCGAACCTGGTCATCTAGCCGAAAGAAACTTTCTGTCGCGATGGGTCGGATTTCGGAAACTCTTAAATTTCGAGAGCTAACTTCTGTTACTAACTGGGGCCCGCTCTCAAACTTATCCAAAAACCGTTAAAGACGAAGCGCATCCCGAAGGACGCGAGAGTAGGATTACTTCACTATGATGCACGTAACCATATCAGAATGCAACCTTTGTTTGTTATTCCGGAATTTTTTTTCAAGAGTCAGCCAGTGCCTAAAGAGCTATATTTCAATATTTCCGGCGCCTATAGCCGGAGACGATCCACTGGTGTAAGCTTGGGACATGCCAACTTATGAGATTTACGCTTACTGCAACGAATGCAGCCAGCGGCATTCCGTTCATGCGAAGATCACCCTGGATGTCGATCTTTCTGAGGGTACGACTGTCGCCGAAGCGTTTGCTGGACTGCCGATACCTGGCCAGATCACGTTTATCCAAACGAATAAATACAAATGTCCGCACACCAACGGGCTCTTTACCGCGAATGATCTCGAACTGGCCATACTCTATCGCACAAAATAGCTACTTTCAGATATGTTTGGATCGTCACGAAAAAGATTGACGACTCCTCACGAAAAGCGTTAAACTTATTTGTATCGGTTTATTGATGTTAGTCAGTAACCGACTCGCTTGCCGAATACTTTTTGACGGTAACCGGTTCCGACCGATCGCGGGCTTGCTTCGAGGCGAGCCACCCAACCACGATTCACAGTATTTTTGAGCCTCGTTTTCGCACATCATTTTGAGCGTCTGGGCTGTCTTTACCCTTCCCTACTTATGTTAAACCGAATTGACGACCTCTTGCGCATGGCAATGAGCTTCGGTGCTTCCGATCTTCATTTGCGCGCGGGAGCAACACCTGTGATCAGGGTCCATGGCGAACTCCAGACGCTGGACGGGGTGACCAAGCTATCACAGGACGAAACGCTCGAAATGGCGTTTTCGATGATGTCGAATCGCCAGAAGCAGCATTTTAAAGACGTATTTGAGGTTGATATCGGCTACGGAGTCTCCGGCCTTGGCAGGTTTAGGGTAAACATCTTTCAGCAGCGGAATTCTATCGGGATCGTCGCCCGTGTTATCTCCGACACGGTCAAGGCATTTTCGGAATTGGGACTTCCGCCTATTTTGAACACCGTCGCCGACGAAATGCGAGGGCTGATCCTCGTTACTGGCACCACCGGGTCCGGCAAATCGACGACGCTTTCTGCAATAGTCGATCACATAAACGAAAAGCGAAATTGTCACATCGTGACGATCGAGGATCCGATAGAATTTTTACATAAGGACAAGCGATCATTTATCACGCAGCGTGAGGTCGACGTCGACACGCGCAGCTTTGCGGAGGCTCTCCGAGGTTCACTCCGTCAGGATCCTGACGTGATTCTCGTTGGCGAGATGCGGGACCTCGAAACGATCGAAACGGCGCTGGTTGCCGCAGAAACAGGCCACCTCGTTCTTTCGACGCTTCATACCCTTGACGCGCAGGAAACATTGACGCGAATAATCTCGGCATTCCCGCCCTATCAACAGAAGTCGGTCAGGATCCAATTAGCTGGATTGCTTAAATCGGTCGTTTCGCAACGACTAATGAAATCGATGGACGGAGCGTCGAGAGTGCCGGCCGTAGAAGTCCTGATCTCGACACCGCTGATTCGCGACTACATCCTCAACGAAGACAAGACAGCATCGATCCGCGATGCTATTTCTGCCGGAACGTCACAGTACGGCATGCAGACATTTGACCAATCGCTATTCTATTTGTATTCATCGGGACTTGTTTCGCTTGAAGAGGCGTTGCGGGGTTCGACAAATCCGGATGAGTTCCGGCTGCGGCTCGCCGGGATTCAGAATACCTCTGCTCTTGCAAAAGAAGAGATGGAAAAGAACAGCGGCGTCGGCAGGCTCAGCGATATGATAACCAGAATGTAGGTCTGAGTGGTTCGTATCCAAGATGATCCTATAAATTTGCGCGTTTTACGACGGCTTACCGAAAGCATTGAACTTGATACGTCTCTCAAAATAGGCTGAGGTGTATCTTGCGATATTCGGCAAATGCACTAGTCCGCACGCAACGTCCACGGGCTCTTGGTCGTGCGCCGACAACCCTTTGGTAAGTAGACATTTCGGAAACGAAGTCTTGACAGCATAGGCCCTTGACGTGTAACTTTTAGTTTTATCCGGTCAAGTGAACAGGCTATAAGAAAGGTACATATGTCATTCGCAAGTTGAAGCAAAGCCGACTCGCGAAATCCCGTGGCGAATTGATTCCACCTCCCTGTAAATCTTATCCGGTTGAGATTTTAAAAAGTTTGTTGGTTAAAGATATCGTAGATCAACAGAGTTTTTGATTAACGCGAATATATAAAATAGGAAGACGATTCACACTTAATGGCAACAGAGGTCACAAACGAAACTGAAGAGGCAAAGGCGGACGGATCTTCGGTTACGGAAAACAATACAAGCAGCTCCGCAACACCTAGCGTCGAACCACCCGCAGAACCTGCCGAAGAAATTCAAAACAGCGGCGAGATCGATTTTGGCGCGATACTTGAGCAGTTCGAACAAGAACAAACCGTTTATCACGCGGGCGATGTGGTCGAAGGCAAAGTGGTCGGTGTATCCGATCACGGTGTTCTGGTCGATTTCGGCTATAAGAGCGAAGGCGTTATCCCGGCCGAAGAGTTCCCGGACGGAGTTGAAGGTGCGGTAAAGGTCGGCGATAACATTGAGGCTCTGATCAAGAGTATTCATACCGGCGATGCTCCACCGATACTTTCCCGTTCTGATGCAGTCAGCCGCAAGATCTGGACCGACATTGAAGAGGCATTCAACAATGATGCAACTGTTACCGGCAAGATCGTCGACAAAACGAAGGGCGGCCTAAAGGTCGACTTGAATGGCGTAGAGGCCTTTTTGCCTGGCTCGCAGATCGATTCGCGTCCGATCAGGAATCTTGATTCATATATTGGACAAGATATCGAGACCAAGATCATTAAGTTCAGCCGCCGGCGAAGCAACATCGTGCTTTCCCGTAAGGTGATCACGGATATCGAGGTCAATGAACAGAAAGCAGGAACGCTTAACCGCATTGATGTCGGCCACGTTGTCGAAGGAACGATCAAAAATCTTACCGAATATGGTGCGTTTGTTGATATCGGCGGGATCGATGGGCTTCTCCATGTAACGGACATGTCATGGGGCCGCATCAACAATCCGAGCGATGCATTCAAACCCGGAGATCAAATTCAGGTCAAGGTTCTTAAGCTCGACCGCGAGAAAGAAAAAATATCCCTCGGCTATAAGCAGCTGTTGCCCGACCCTTGGTCGACCGTCGTAGAGGTTTACCACGTAAACTCCCGCATCACCGGAAAAGTTTCATCTGTTACCGAGTATGGTATTTTTGTTGAGCTCGAACCGGGTGTCGAAGGGTTGGTTCACGTTTCTGAGATCTCATGGTCAAAACGTTCCACTAGCCCGAAGCGATTGTTTCATCGCGGTGACGAAGTTGAAGTTCAGGTTCTTGGAGTCGATACCGAAGAGAAGCGGATCAGCCTCGGCATGAAGCAGCTTCAGGACAATCCGTGGGATACTGTCGCAGCTCGTTATCCGGTCGGATCTAAGATCCGCGGCAAGGTACGCAATATCACTGATTTTGGCGCTTTCGTCGAGATCGAAGACGGGATCGACGGCCTGGTGCACGTTTCGGATATCACATGGGCCAAGAAGCTCAAGCATCCGAAGGAGCTTCTCAAGAAAGACCAGGAAGTCGAAGCGATCATTACTCACATCGATACCGGCGGTCAACGGCTGTCACTTTCGATGAAGGACCTTACGCCGAGTGCATGGGAAGGCTTTGTTGCCACTCACAAACCGGGCGATACGGTCCGCGGCAAGGTTTCACGATTCACTAGCTTTGGCGTTTTCGTTGAACTTGGCGAGGGGCTTGAAGGGCTATGCCATATCTCGGAGCTTGCCGAAGAGCGAGTTGAAAAACCTGAGGATATCGTACAGATAGGTCAGGAGATGGACTTTAAGATCCTCCGGATTGAAAACGAAGACCAGAAGATCGGCCTTTCATATCGAGCAGTCGGTAAGGATGATGAACCGATCGTGGACACCCGCCAGTTCTCCAGTGTCGCTAAAGGCGGCATGGCATCGCTTGGCGAGCTTGCAAACTTGAAATTTGGCGGTGGTGGCGAAGAAGAAGCCGCCGCTGAACAGCCAAGGGAAGAGTCAAAGAAAGACAAGCGAAAAGCTAAGAAAGAGGCCGCAGAAGCAGCAGGCACTGAAGAGGAGCAGCCTGAATCTCCTGGCGAGGTCGCAGATGAGTCGCCGGCTTCCGAAGACACTTCGGAAGCTGAGGTGACAGCCGAAGCTCCAGCGGAGGAATTGGCCGCAGAATCAACCGATGAAGCAGCTTCCGCCGGAGAAGTCGCTACGGCCGACGAATCTGTGACCGAGACCGCCATTGAGATCGCGGAGGAGCCGAACTCTTCAGAAGCAGTCGCCGAAGATTCATCTGCGGACGAAAACGTCCCGGCGGACGGCGAAACGGAAAAACAATCGGCGTGACCGATACTTCCACGCGAAAGCGGGAGAACCTTGCACAATGACAAAAGCTGATCTGGTCGAACGGGTTGCAATCGAAGCCGACATGACGAAGAAGGACGCCGAGCAGTTGGTCGAGATTGTTCTCGATAGCATTATCGATACGCTCAACGCCGGCGACAAGATCGAACTTCGTGGCTTCGGCAGTTTCCGTGTTCGTGAGCGTAACTCGCGTAAAGGCCGCAATCCGAAAACCGGTGAAGCTGTGGATATTCCGGCGAAACGCGTGGCCTATTTCAAACCTGGCAAGGACCTTAAAGAGCTTATCAATTCATAGCCTAAACCTTAATAAGACTAAGCCCGGATAGAACCGATGTTCTCTCCGGGCTTTTTCGTTTTCGGTCTCACGCTATTCCGCCGTTTTGGACTTTGGTCTAGTTGGCTGAATCGAACGGTCAATAGCTTCGTCCTCGATCTCACCGCCCGGACTGACGGGAATGTCCTCGGGCCGTGCGTATTTCATCCCCCGCTCCTCGCTGTCGGCATCTACCGGGAACTTGAACTGGCCCGATTGCGGAGGAGTATAACCCGGATAATCCACGCGAGAATGATAGATCGCCACCAACGAACGGATCATAGCCTCTCGGATCTGTGTCAGCTCTCTTAACGTCAAATCACATTCATCCAGCTGGTCGTCCTGCAATATTGCGTCAATGATCTTAGTTACAATAAACCGAATATTATCCGGAGTCGGCTCAGACAACGAACGAGCCGCGGCCTCGCAGCTGTCTGCGATCATCATTATTGCCGCCTCGCGAAATTGAGGTTTCGGTCCGGGATATCGGAAATCATTTTCGGATATCACTTCGTCCGGCCTCGCTTCTGCCTGAGCCCGTTTCAAAAAGTAGTGAAGAGTCCGGGTTCCGTGATGCTGAGGTATAAAATCGATGATCCGCTGGGGCAGGCCCATTTCCTTTGCCAACTTTGTTCCGTAGGTTACGTGGCTGATTATTATCTTGGCACTTTGCGTGGGCTTCAATCGGTCATGGGGATTCTTACCGAGTTGATTCTCAACAAAATGTTCCGGCGCAGCGGTCTTGCCGATGTCATGGTATAGGGCCCCGATACGTGTAAGTAATGCGTTTCCGCCGACCACACGGCAAGCTTCTTCTGCCAACTGCCCAACGGCGTGCGAGTGCTGATTCGTGCCTGGAGCCCGAAGTGCTAGCTGGCCGAGAACCGGCAGATCCGCATTTGATAATTCGAGAAGTTTTACGTCGGTCATTACGCCGAACAGTGTCTCGCACATCGGTAAAAACACCGCGGTGACTGCCGCAGTTATTACACCGCTTGCCAGTGCACACGCGATCGCCAGCAAGATCGTGTTTAAGACAAAGGGCTGCTGTGTAAATGCGATCAGCGCGATCGCAGCACCGGAGCTCGAGAGGCCGACGAGGACGCCGGCGATGGTCACAGTCTGGCGGCTGCGATAACGGCCGATCCCGTATGCGGCAACCGACGACGCGATGATCGCGTAGATCGCGAACTCTAAGCCTTTGGGCGCTAGGAACCCGGCGATCAACGCACAAAAGATCCCTGTAAACAACGCAGTCCGGCGATCGGCCAGCAGAGCCATCAGCAAACTACCAAACGCAAACGGTATCGCCAACGACCAAAGGCTTGGGTCGTTCATTGGTGCACTATTATTCTGGGCGGCAGTAAATTCCGCGAGCCGGAAAAAGATCGAGATCAGCGTCGTTTGAATAAGAACGATGAAACCAAAAAGTGCAAAAGTCTTCTGCTCGGAAAGTGCCAGCCGAGGTACAATTCCTCGTTGTTCGATGAACTTCCACGCTATCCAAAACAAGGCCGCAATAAGGAAAAATAGGCCAAAGAAGCGATTCACCTGTCGCGTCGAGCTACTGTAATTTTGTATGGCCGCAAGCTGCGAAAGCATTGGTGACGTGATGATGTTCCCCGCCTCAACGATATTCTGGCTGCGCTTTAGCGAGATCGCGATCGGTTCTACTTTTTCTGCTGCGATCCGTCGTTCATTTTCGGTCCCGGCACTATCGTAGATGACGCTGGGTTGTATAAGCGGTGAAAGTGCTGCCGTAAAGGCCTCTTTCTCCTGATCCGAAAGGCTACTGATCTGGCCAATGCTCTCCGCCATAGCCGCCCTTGCATCCGTGACTGCGGTCATAGTTGCGGTCGGACGCAGCGATTGCCGCCTTTCGGTCGGCCGCTGTCGATCTACAATAGAGATCTCACTCTCCAGAAACTGGCGATCCTGATCGCCATATAGGTCGCCGCTGGCATGTTCACGGAGAATTCGTGTTAACGTCTCTAACTCGTTCTCGCTAAATCGGCGTTCGGCGAAAACGCGGCCGAGTTCCGGCCCGCCGGCTCCCGTCCACAAAATGGTCGCCCGTGTATTCCCATTCGCGTTTGAATTCGATCTTGCAGACCCGGGTGCTGTCGCGGTCTTGCGCTGAAGTTCTTCCCAAGCTGACCTGAAAGTTTGTACGGCTTCGTCTGCCCGCCGCGGTTCGTATATGAAGATCGGCTTGATCGCCTCTTTTACCGAGGCGCGGACTTGCTCGGTCTTTTCTTCGTCAACGAAATAAATATCTGCGGGCGAGGTTATCGTCTCGCGGGCAACATCGCCAACTCTATAACCATGGTCGCCGATCGATCGCCACAACGGGTTATGCACAAGAAGAGTTGTAACGAGGCAAAGAAGCCCAAACCCGATCCAGAACTTCTGGTTCAAGCTTAGGTTGTCGAACGGCCGACGTAGAACGGTCGTGACTTTCGACATCTGCTTCGCCAGCGGGCTCTTCATGTCTTGGATTCTCTTGCTCATAACTTAAGCTGCAATGCCGTCCGCAAGCCCAAATTTACCGACCACTTCGGCGATCTTCTCGACCATCGGCCGCAGGGTCTCACGTTGGATAGCTGAAATTGCCACGCACTCGACCCCGTTGTCAAGTGATACATGTCTCGCAAGTGCCTCGACCTGCTCAGCCGGGACGAGGTCCGTCTTATTCAGAACAATGATTTCCGGGATCTCTTTCAACTTTAGGTCGAAAAGTATCTTCTCCACCGAAGCGATCTGTTTCTCTACTTGCGGATTAGACGCGTCAACGACATGAACAAGGAGGTCGCTGTCCGCGATTTCCTCAAGCGTCGCCCTAAATGCCGCGACCAGATCTTCCGGTAGGTCACGTATGAAGCCGACGGTGTCGTTAATGATCACTTCCTGCTCGTAAGGCAATCGAAGCCGGCGCGATGTCGGATCGAGCGTCGCGAACATCTTCTTTTCGGCATATACCTCAGATTGCGTTAGTGTGTTCAAAAGGGTCGATTTGCCCGCATTGGTGTACCCGACCAGCGAAATGATGGGTAGATTTTTCTGAACCCGGTTCTTTCGACGCTCGTTACGCTGCCTGCTCAGATTCTCCACCTGCTTTTCAAGCTGAGTAATTCGGTCGCGAACTCGGCGGCGGTCGGTCTCAAGTTTCGTTTCCCCCGGCCCGCGGCCGCCTATGCCGCCGGCAAGCCGCGAGAAAGCGGAGTTCTGGCCCATAACGAGACGCGGCAATAGATATTTAAGCTGTGCAAGTTCGACCTGTAATTTGCCTTCGCGGCTCTGCGCCCGCTGGGCAAAAATATCCAGAATCAGCTGTGGCCTATCGATGACCTTAAGGTCCGTAGCCTCAGACAAAATGCGAACCTGAGCCGGAGATAATTCCGTGTCAAAGACGATAATGTCCGCACCAAGCTGCATCGAGCGAACAAGCAACTCCTCCAGCTTACCCCGGCCAAGGACAGTGCGCGGGTCAATCTTCGGCCTTCGTTGAATTATCTGATCAAGAACCACCACATCGGCAGACAACGCTAGTTCGGCCAGTTCAGCCATCGATTCCTCGGCATCGTCGTGCCCACCTGTGGTCACGCCAACCAGGATCGCCCGGTCTCGATCTGTCTGCCGCGAACGTGCCGTAAAACGGATACGGGCCATTTCGCTTTCAAGCGACGAGATAAGTTCCGAAAAATCAACGGTTAGCTGCGACGGTATTGTCGGTTCCAGGAACGCATAGGGAGTCGAATCACCGTTATTTATAGTTTCGGCCGTAGAGGGAAGCAGATGTGCGGAATATAACATTCCCGGCAGACCGGTCTTTCGGTCGACTTGCACTATCGACATAAGGTCGAGCCGAAGGAGAGCCAGGTCAGTGAGGTCGTCTTGCGTCAGCTTTTCGTTCTGAAGATGCGTGTGAACGCAGCGAAGTCCGCGGAATCTATCGGTGGATACGCGGGCACGGCCGAAATCAGGCATTTCTATGCTCTTCGGGGTTCCAACCATCACATATTCGACCTGTCCTTTTCTATTGATAAGGACACCAACCTGACGGCCCGTTTCCTGCGAGATCTCCGACATCTGCCGGGCCAACTCCTGCGACACTATTTCATCTGCCGGAACGCGCCGCGTCGCAAGCCGTTCGATCCGCTTCAATTGGTTGTGCTTCAGGCCTTTGGTAAAGCCGTGTACCGTACTGATAGTTCTAGAACCTCCGTACTATCATTGTAACAAATATAGTCGGCCGTCCCGTTATACGCCGTAGATCTTCAGTTTGAATTCGTCGTTAGAAGTATATATCTCGGCTCTGCGGCCGGAAACGCGTTCGGATTGTTTGATCACCATCGGCAGCCCGCCGTGGGGGATGCCGGCTCCGTACTCTCTTCGGACGAATACCGACGAGATCTGCGGATTAAGCCTTTGTGTTATCCCAAACCTAATTGCCCTCGACGATGGCGGGACAAAGCCGTTCGTTCGCCGGGCGTTGACGAACTCGATCGAACTATCGTAAATGTTTATCCGGGAAGGGATGTCGCGAAACACCATGTCGCGATGGACGAGAAGGTTTGCGACAGCTTCGCGGACGGCATAAATGTGATAATTCGCTCGTGGACTGATCGGCGAGTCGTCGGAGCCCTTTCTCTTCTTCGGTGTTTCCTTCACCAAGTCGCAATAACGAAGTAAAAAGTGAAGCACTTCTTCGTATTGATGCAACATATTCCCGGTGACCTCTTTGCTTTCAACGAGCTGAGCGTTACCGTTCTCGCCCGAGAAACGGGACACCTTTACCACAGAACGCGGGAATAACGCCTCAATCCGTTCCTTTTTTCCAAATAACACCATGGCCGCAACGGTCGGGAAGAAATCGTCTGCAGTTCCCGCAGCCATCAGTAGGTCTTTCTTGATGAAGTCCTTTGTGTCGTAGCCATTCGATATCGGATTGATATCCTCAAATCCGCGAGCGAAACTCCAAAGGAGACCATCGTCAAAATCCTCCTCCGTCGCCGTGAATAGCGGAATATTCTCATAGCCAAGCGGACGCACCTCATCAAGCCACATCGAAAGCTGCTCGCGCGATACTTCGCGTTTCTCCGCCCCAAAACGCATATAGAATCGCCCGTCTCGCGTTCGATATGGCTTGCGACGAGATTCGATATCCAAAGCTATAACTCGCTTACCACTATCAAAAGCAATGGAATCGATCAATGGAATGATCGGCGGAACGATCTCTTCGCGACAAATTCGAGCTAGTTCCGCCTGAACGCCTTCCGGGTTACCAACGCCCTCGATCCTGAGCTGGTCACTGACGCCAAATATGATCGTTCCGCCGTCGGTATTTGCGAGCGCGACTATGCCTTGTGTTATCCTTTCGGAGTTTGAAAGTTTTACCTTAAGCTCAAGATAAGTATCTTCGCCACCACGGATCAAGCGCAAAAGTTCCGAACGCGTTGTTACTTGAGCGGGTTGGTTAAGAATGTATTCCTGATGAGAACGGTCGTCGATTCGCTGGCTGTGTCGGAATTTTCTTCGCGGCATAACTTCCGGCGTGGTAATTTTTGTCAAGACGGACCACCCCGATCGTCCGCCCGAATGCCCGGAGACCCGAACATTACTGGAATTTGTCTCAACGACTCTCTTTCTATTGAAACACTACATCCATTAAAAGTAAATTCTGCCGGTCCACGACTACTTTCGGCCCGAACCGGTTCGCACTGGTAATCAAAGGATCTTAGTGGAGTTAGAAAAAACAACCGCATATATCGGCATTGGATCGAATCTCGGCGACAGAGCGGGAAACCTTATTCTGGCTGTTCGGGGGCTGATGGAAGCAAGCTTTGAAGTAACGAAGCTGTCCGCCATTTACGAGACTGACCCGGTCGAGATCGCTGATGCACCCCGGTTTTTGAATATGACGGCCGAGATACAAGTCGCCAGCGTTAGCCCCTCACAAATGATGGCTCGGATGCTTAGGATCGAATACTTACTCGGGCGGCGCGAAAAATCGCTCAAGAGACCGCGAACTATCGATCTGGATCTATTGTTCTTCGGAACTCAAAAGCTACAGACGCCATTTCTTACGGTGCCGCATCCACGGCTGCATCTCCGTCGGTTCGTCCTTACGCCGCTGGCGGAGATCGCCCCATATTTCAACCATCCATTGCTGAATAAGTGTATTGAAGAGTTGCTTGAAGAATGCGCTGACCCATCGGCCGTTACGCGTTGGAATCCTAACGCCCAGACGCCCTCAACGCTCCCAAACGGCTAGACTTGAAGGCCATTAGGAATTAGACTTACTTGCGTTTATGGCATATCTAAAACCAGATAAACCGGAAAAGGTTTACGTCCCGGCACTAAGAGCAGCAAAGGAGAAAGGCGAAAAGCTTGTTTGCCTTACAGCCTATGATTATCCGACGGCACGGATCGTTGACGAATCGGGCGTTGACATGATCCTCGTGGGCGATAGCATGGGCAATGTCATCCATGGCTATGGTAATACCATTCCGGTAACGCTCGACGAGATACTTTCGGCTACCAAGGCTGTGAAACGTGGCTCAAGCCGCTCGCTGATAATCGCCGATATGCCATACGGAAGCTTTCATACCGGTGACAACAAGGCAGTCCGCAACGCTCTCAAACTAATGAAGTATGGAGGAGCCGAGGCAGTCAAGCTCGAAGGCGGCCGCAACCGCGTCGATTTGGTCAAACGGCTTGTTGACGAAGAGATCCCCGTGATGGGTCATATCGGGCTGACCCCGCAGTCGGTCCACAAACTCGGCGGTTATCGCGTCCAAGGAAAGACGGCCGAGGACGCACACAAGCTGATCGAAGACGCTAAAATGCTCGAAGATGCAGGGGCGTTCGCTGTCGTGCTTGAACTTGTTCCGCGTGAGATCGCTGAGATCATAACGAACGAATTACACATTTCAACCGTTGGTATCGGAGCTGGAACTGCCTGCGACGTACAAGTTCTTGTCCTTCACGATCTGATCGGATTCACATTCGGCCGTCAGCCGCGTTTTGTCCGCCAGTACGCCAATGTCAGCGAGGTCATCACCGACGCTATCACGAAGTGGATGGACGACGTGAAATCAGGCAACTACCCGAGTGAGGCGGAATCATACGGCCTGCCAAAAGACGTCACCCTTTTCGAATCTGATACAGCTGGCTCGAAGTGAACCGATGGAGATAATTAACCGCAGACAACGCATCGCTTCTATCGCGCGTAAGCTTCGGCGAAATAACACGTCGATCGCTTTTGTGCCGACCATGGGTTCGCTTCACGAAGGCCACCTTGCTCTCGTTAAAGAAGCCCGCCAGATCGCCGATACTGTCATCGTCTCTGTGTTTGTAAATCCAACGCAGTTTAGTGATCAGGGCGATCTTGATCGATACCCGCGTGACCTCGCGGGTGACGCAGCCTTTCTGAGTGAATACGACGTCGATTATATCTTCGCCCCGGAAGCCGCTGATATTTACGGAAGTGAGTATTCTACTTACGTCTACGTCGAGGGCCTGACGGAGACTTTAGAAGGCTCATCACGCCCCGGACATTTTCGTGGTGTTGCAACGGTCCTTACAATATTATTCAATGCGATCCGGCCCGATTTTGCCGTATTTGGGCAAAAAGACGCTCAGCAGCTTGCGGTGATTCGACGTCTGACGAAAGACTTGGGGTACGACACCGAGATCATCGCGATTCCGATCGTTCGCGAAGAATCAGGCTTGGCGATGTCGTCTCGAAACTCGCTCCTCTCGGCCAACGAACGCGAGAAAGCATCGGTCATATATCGTGCCCTTCGCAACGCAAAAAATGCATTTCGGGACGGTACACGAAATGGTGCCGATCTGACGAAGACAGTTCATGAAACGCTTTCGTCGGAGCCGCTGATCAGCATCGATTACGTAGCGATCGTGGATGCCGAGACGCTGGAACCCGTTGAAAAGATTAGTGATAGAGAGGTTTTGATCGCGGTTGCCGTCAAATTTGGCAGAGTCCGACTCTTAGACAACGTCCAACTCAATAAAAGGCAGTAGCTGGCACCAAAGTTGCATCTAATTAATCGCGAGGTCGCATTTTCGCGGACCAAATATATGAAGACGATAAAATCATTCATTGCTATCTTTAGTATTATTGTGACGATGGCTATCGTAGCTTCGGCACAGACAAATCTGACATCCTTGAACGGTTCAAAAGTTGATGTTCAGGGCCAGAATGGGAAGGTGGTGATATTGGCGTTTGGCGCAAGCTGGCTGCCACTTTCCGGAAAACAGGCAGAATACACGAATACTTTGGCTCGAAAGTATGCGGGCAAAAGTGTGGTCGTATATTTTGTCGCAATTGACTCGGCCAACCCGAAGTCCAAGAACTTTGCGACAAATGATGACATTCAGAAATTCGCCACCGCGAATAAGCTCAGTATGTCGATCCTCCGGGATTCGGACGGGACGGCGACGCTGAAGAAATTTAGTGTTGATCAGGTGCCTTCGTTCGTGATCTTGGACAAAGAAGGCAACAAGACGGGCGAACTCTTTGGTGGCATTGATCCGAAATTCGATATAACCGTTCCGATCTCAAAGGCGGTTGACGGTTTACTCTAATAGTGTTTTTTGAGCTTAAATTATGGCGGGCCGAACTTGGCCCGCCATTTTTATTTCATTGCCTTAACGAGTCGATATACCAGATTCACCGGCAGGCCAACGACGTTCCAATAATCACCTTCGATTCCCTCGATGAAGAGTGCAGCCTGAGCTTGAACTGCATACGCCCCGGCCTTGTCGAGCGGATCACCCATTTCCGCTAGAAAACCCAATTCATCATCAGTCATTTCGCAAAACTTTACCCTCGTCCGCTGAATCCCTGTCTGGGTGCCTCCATTGGCCGCGATCGCAACGCCGGTCAGCACCTCGTGCCAGTTACCTTCGAGCAGCCTCAGCATGCGTCGGGCATCTGCCAGATCGAGCGGCTTGCCAATGATCTGGCCACCGATCACGACTGTCGTATCCGCGCCTAGAACGATCCGATTAGGATTACTTTTAGCAATTACTTCAGCTTTCGTTTTTGCCAGTCTCTGGACGTATTTGGCCGGGTCTTCGCCAACAAATTCTGTTTCATCAACATCCGGCACTTCTTTAGTGAATGCCCAGCCCACAGAAGTTAGTATCTCGGCTCGTCGCGGGCTGCCCGACGCGAGGACGATCTTGGGAAGTCCTGTCATACGAATGTCATCGTTTAGCATTTGGTATTGTTCTCGTTTAAGATGATAGATGAACTGCGGAAAATGACAAATGGAAGAACTTTTCGGAACGATCGCCAGACTCTTAAAGACGCTGCCCGAGCAGCATGAATTTCGCCGGGCAATGGTGTTTGCGGCGTGGCGGAGAGTCGGCGGCGATACGGTCGCTGAAAATGCCGTTCCGGTGTATTACACGAACGGACGGCTCACGGTCGCGGTGTCGAGCGAGACGTGGAGAAAACAGCTCGAATCGTTATCGAAGGAATTTGCGTACAAGCTTAACCGAAGGCTCGGTTCAAATATCGTCCACTCGATAGATTGTCTGGTCGATGAATCGATTTTTTTGGATTCTGACAATGACGGCACCGCACTTCCGGCCGACGAATCTCCGGACGACTTTCCGGACGTCTTGGAACGGGCCGTCGCGATCGGAGACACCGAACTCCGCAACAAATTTTTGTCTGCCGCGGCCGGCAGCCTTGCTTATAAGAAACGAAATGGACGTTAGAAAGATCGCAAAACTAGCTCACTTAGAGATAACTGATGCCGAGGTTGCATTGTACACCCCGCAGATGGCAAAGATCGTGGGATATGTCGAACAGCTTAATGAGCTCGCCATCGACGATATCGAGCCGATGCTGGGCGGACTCACCGCCGAAGGCGAGGCGACCGAGGTGATACGTGACGATGAGATATTCCCGTCCCTTAGACAGGAAATAGCTTTGCGCGAGGCCCCTTCAGGAGTGGCGGGCCATTTTCAGGTTCCCAAGGTTTTATGATCCGGCTTGCCTATATCGGTCTATTTACCGTGCTATCGGTCGGATGCGGTGCCCCAACATTAGAAACGCCGGAATGCCGTGAGGCACGACCGACGATTCGCGAGTTCTACTCGTATCATTTCGCTAATGAAATGCTCTTTACAAAAGAATCGCTGCAGGCCCGCGACCGATTCCTGACGTCGGACTTTCGGAAGGACCTTGAAACGTCGCCCGACGGCGTCGATGTGTTTACCACCGGTTCCGACGATATTCCGCGCGCGTTTAGGGAAGGAAAATGCACGACCATTTCATCTGACCACACCACGTTTGAGGTACTGATATTCTGGCGTGATGACACCCGGACCGAGCAGCGACAGATTAATGTCGAGGCAAAAAAGACCGCGACCGGATGGCGGATAGATCGAGTCAATTAGTGAAGCATAAATGATCAAACAGAAAGTAGAAAAGGCCTTGGACAACGCTGAGCGCTTGAATCCGACACTTAATTCCTTCCTTTCGATCGAGCATGACCACGCCCTTAGCAGGGTCAAAGAACTTGATGGGGCTGTCGGCAACTTTCCTCTTCATGGTTATCCGATCGCGATCAAGGACAATATCTGCACCGCGGGAATGCGCACGTCATGCGGCTCTCGGATACTCGCGGGATACCATGCTCAGTATGATGCGACAGCAATAGAACGGCTGAATGCGGCGGGTGCAGTTGTCGTAGGCAAGACCAACATGGACGAATTCGCGATGGGTTCCTCAAACGAAAATTCGGCTTTCGGCGTCGTGCGTAATCCGTGGGACACGGAACGCGTGCCCGGTGGAAGTTCGGGCGGCTCTGCCGTTGCCGTCGCCTCTGGCGTGGTCCGGGCTGCGCTTGGATCTGAAACAGGCGGATCCGTTCGTCAACCAGCCTCGTTATGCGGTATCGTAGGCCTAAAACCGACGTACGGCCGCATCTCTCGCTACGGCCTGGTCGCGTTCGCGTCTTCGCTCGATAACATTGGCATCTTTGGACAAACTGCTGCCGATGCCGCGAAGGTTCTTGGCGTCATCGCTGGTCGCGATCCGCTCGACTCGACAACGGCGGACGTAGCCGTTCCGGAGTACGAGGCTACTCTTGACGCCGATATTGCCACAAAGACGATCGGAGTTCCTCGCTCGCTTTTTGCCGACGGCCTTGACGACGATGTTCGAAAGCAGGTCGAGAAAGCTATCACGAATTTCCGCAGCCTTGGGGCAAAAGTGATCGATGTTGAGATCCCTCACGCAAAATATGGCATCGCGGTATATTACATAATTGCGACCGCCGAAGCATCGTCCAATCTGGCCCGCTATGACGGCGTGCGATACGGGTTTCGTGCGGAGAATGCGCTTGAGCTTCGCGAAATGTACTTTAAGACCCGAGAAGAAGGCTTTGGCGAAGAGGTGAAAAGGCGCATTATGCTCGGGACCTATGTACTTTCCAGCGGCTATTACGACGCATATTATTCCAAGGCCCAACGCGTCCGAGCACTGATAAAACGAGATTACGTTGATGCCTTTACCAAATGCGACGTCCTTCTGACGCCAACCTCACCGACGACCGCCTTCAAGATCGGCGAGCGATCAGATGACCCGCTAGCCATGTATTTAAGCGATATTTACACCGTTTCGGCAAATCTAGCGGGTGTTCCGGCGATCAGCATTCCATGCGGCCTATCGAATAGCGGACTACCGATAGGCGTTCAGTTGGTAGGGGATTTCTGGGCCGAAGGTACTTTGCTCAATATGGCAAATGCGTTCGAGGTCGCCTTTCCAGTCGATGCCAAACCTCACATTCATGCTGAATGATCTAGGAAGCCGGAATATTCTCATCAACCTCGTCGACGCCTATCAAATGCAGGTAACGACTCTGACGGAACATGTGGGTCCAGGCCGATTTCCCAACAAGTAGGCTCTCAGCCTCATCTTTTGGAATCGCCGGCGAAAATAGGTAACCCTGCCCGTAGTCACAACCTAATTTCCTGAGAAGCTGCAACTGATCTTCCGTCTCGATGCCTTCGGCGATCGTGTCGAGCCCAAGAGTAGCCGCGAGAGCGATCACGGTTCTTACGATCTCACGATTCTCTGTACCTGAATTCATCTCAGAAACAAAAGACTGGTCCACCTTCAGCGTGTTGATCGGGAATCGATTCAAATAGCTCAGACTCGAATAGCCGGTGCCGAAATCGTCGATGCTGACCTTTACACCGGTTTCCTTAATACGATTCAACATCGCGATCGTCGTTTCGGCGTTTTCCATCAACGCAGTTTCGGTGATCTCAAGTTTTAGCCGTTCAGGGGCTACGTCGTTTTCACCTAAAGCCTCAGCGATCCTCGCAACGAGGCTCGGTTCGCCAAGATGTTTCCCGGAGAGATTTATACTAATGGTTAGATGACGACGGTCACCCGCACCCCATTCACCGAGTTGGCGGCATGCATCCCGGAGTAGTTCGTTGGTAATTGGAACGATGAGGCCCGTTGATTCCGCCACCGGAATGAAGTCGGACGGAGAGACTAGTCCTCGAGTCGGATGGTTCCAACGAACAAGCGCCTCGAATCCAGCGATCTTGCCGTCTGAAAGGTCAACTATCGGCTGGTAAAACAGCTCCAGTTCATTGCAAACGATCGCGTAGCGCAGGTCCGTCTCGAGACGCTGGAGAGCGATCGCGCTCACCCTCATCGACCGGTCGAATATCGCGTACGCACGGTCGTGATCCTTGGCGTGGTACATTGCAATATCAGCATCGCGCAAAATGTCTTCGGCAAATCCATAGTCAGGCCGCCCAAATGCGATCCCGATACTTACGGACGTATAGACCTGCCGCCCGTGGAACCGAAAACATTCGGCAATTTTCCTGTTGACCTGCCCAGCGAGATCAAAGACACGTTCAGGCTCAAAAGCGTCGCTGCAAATTATCGCAAACTCGTCGCCGCCGAAGTGTCCAACGAAATCCGTCTCTCTGACGATCTCCGATAACCGCTTGCCAACGCCGCGAAGAATACGGTCACCCATCTTATGTCCGAGACTATCGTTGATTTGACGAAAACGGTTAAGGTCTAGGAAAACGACGGCAAAACAGCATTCTGGATCCTGGCGACTCTGCTCCAGCAGTTCTCTTAAACGGTCAATAAAAAAGTTTCGATTTGGCAGGTTTGTAAGTGCGTCGTGTGTAGCAGCGTGCCTAAAACTCTCACGGCTTTCTGCAAGTTCTCGGCCAGTTCTTTCTAGCTTTGAAACATAGCTCTCCAGTTCTGCAAGATGGATCTCGGCAGCTTTCATCCTCTCAGACTTCTCAAGTTCGATCTCTTTTACCGAATCTTCTACGTCAGTCGCGGATCGCCGATAGGTTAGATACGTTAAGGCAAAAAATGCGATCACCGCAAAGAACAGGAGAATATCGATGCGTTGCAGGGCAAGGGCCATCAGTCCTGCGGCAATGGACGCACACACATAGATCAAAAGCACATTCAGACAGTCTCCATACCAGATGCGCCAAAAAGCTTTGTCGGACGTCGCGGCAACAAACGTTGATACGCCGACGGACGTGACCAAAAACTGGGTAAGCGCCATCACGATAAGCAGACCGAGGAAGGCTCGCGGGCTTTCGTTCGCAAGCACCGTAGTCGGATCAGCGAACAAAAGTGTGACGACAGTATTGGTCAACATTACCGCCGAAATCGCGACCATTACATTGACCATGATCGTACGGTTTCGAGTAAGGTGTCCGCGACGCCTGAGATTTAAAGATGCGAAGCACGCCTCACAGGCAGCCAACAGTACAGCCGCCTGGCCGCCATAAACCAGTAGCGAAAGCAGAATAAGTGCATCCGATACGGTCAAAAACAGCTTGGTCCGCGGCAATTGTACGCTTAGATACGAGCCAAAAAAGATCGTCACCACGGCAAAAACGGCCATCTCCGCCCCTGCCTTCTGATACGGGAAGGTGACTAACGCCCAGATCACCGCGCCCACTCCAATCGGCAGGCAGGTAAGGAGAAAAATATTTGTGAGTCTGGAATTCCTATCCATTTACTCGGGTGGGCGGTAAATTATTCGGATAAATCATTGTGTCCATTTCAACTGAGTAAGTTCGCCGTTTCGGGCGACGACGCCGAATTCGCTATCGCTAACGACGTTTTTCCAGGGCAGATCGCCTGATAGCATCCGATCGATCTCGGCGACCGGCAAGGGGCGAGCAAACAAGTAACCTTGACCGAGTTCGCATCCGAGGATCCGAAGCTGGTGAAGTTGGTGGACCGTCTCAATGCCTTCCGCGATCACTTCTAACTTCAACGCCCGAGCAAGTGCTATAACGGTACGGACGATCTCGCCATTTTCGCTGCCTTCTTCCATAGTATTAACGAAAGATCGATCGACCTTTAACGTGTCGATCGGGAAACGATGTAAGTAGCTCAAGCTTGAGTAACCAGTCCCGAAATCGTCGATGCTAATTTTCACGCCGGTTTCCTTGATGCGTTTGAGCATCGCTATTGCTCCCTCGGCATCGTTCATAACCGCGCTTTCAGTGATCTCCAACTTTAGGCAGCACGGCTGAACTCCGGTCTCGGCGAGTATCTCCGCGATCTGATCGACCAACCCCGGATGTCCAAAATGTGTGCCGGACAAATTCACGCTAACCATCAGGTCAGCGTTCGAACTTTGCTGCCATTTTTTGATCTGCCAGCATGCGTCCCGCAAGAGTTCGACGGTCAGCGGGATGATCAATCCCGTCGATTCAGCTACCGGAATAAAATCGTTTGGCGGTATTAAGCCTCGGGTCGGGTGGCTCCAGCGGACGAGGGCCTCGAATCCTGCGATCCGGACGTTGTCCAGATCAATGATTGGCTGATAAAAAAGTTCGAATTGTTTACGACGAATCGCCGTTCGCAGATCAGTTTCGAGGTCTAAAAGACTAACAGCCGTGTCATGCATGTGCTGATCAAAGACCTCGAAGGACTTCTGGTTCTCCTTGGCATAATACATCGCGATATCCGAATCGCGGAGCACTTCCTCGGCTCGGTCGTAGCGGGCGTCGTCAAAGGCGATGCCGATACTGACACTCGAAAAGACCTGCCGTCCATTCAGCGAAAAAGGCTCTGCGAGCTGACGTGCGATCTCCGCTGCGATCCGGACTATACTCTCGCGACTGTCTACCGAATCGAATAAGATCGCGAATTCGTCGCCGCCGAACCGCCCTACCATGCAGCCGCGACGGAGCGAATTGGTCAGTCTTGCTCCAACATGAGTAATCAGAAGATCACCCATCGAATGCCCCAGGCTGTCGTTAAGGGTTTTGAAGCGGTTCAGATCAAGAAACATGACGGCAAATCGCGGCGTTCCCGCATTCGAGCTTTCTCCTAGTAGATCGGTGATCTTTTGTATAAAATAACTTCGATTAGGAAGTCCGGTAAGGTCATCGTGATACGCCGCATGCTTGAACCGTTCGCGACTTTCTCTGAGTTCGTCGGCGGTCTTTTCAAGTTCCCAGACATATTGCTCGAGTTCCGACACGTGGCTCTCAGCCTGTTCGGCCCGCCGCCTCTCGGCTTCGCGAAGGTCGGCCGACGCATTCTTTACTTCAGAGATGTTTCGGCGATACGACCAGTATCCCACAGAGAACAGCCCAAGGGCCGCGATCAGCATCGTAAGGTCGATATGCAGCAAGGTTTTGAAGATAAGCCCTCCCGTAAAGACACCAATCACGTGGACGAAAGTGGATTCAGAAGCGTATTCGCGTAGATTAATGAAAACGGATCTATTATTCTTCACGGATAGGAACGGCGAGATGACTAGGGCGTTTACCGCCAGCATCGCTAACGAGACGGCGGTCAAGGTCAACAGAAAGCCGGGTAAAGTGTCAAAATCAACGAGCCGCGTCCTAACGATCTCATAAACCAATCCCGACAATAGCATTGCGATCGCCGATAGCTGGATGTTAAACAGTACCGTTCGAGGCTTCATCCAAACGCCGCTTCGGCGAAGCTGGAGAGAATTGACCGTCGATTCGAGGACAGAAAGCAAGATCGCGGCTTCAATGCCGTACACCAGCATCCCGAATACAAGCAGCGCGTCCGATGCGGTCAAATGAACATTATTCCGCGGCAGCTTAATGCGAAAGCTTGATGCGAATACAACGGTTACGGCGGCATATGCCAAAAACGGAAAGTCGACAATCTGCCACCTAAACCCGACGATAGACCAAAAACCTGCGAAGCCCGCCGCCGGAAGAAGGCAGAGCATATAGAGGCTCAAGATCTTCTCTTTGTCTAGTTTCATCAAGGGGGCTTAGATAGTGAAGCCGATCAAATTCAGAGTAAGGAATCGGCGATCTGCGGGGCGGGCGATGCAGCTCAAACATAGAACCTTGATTAGTTTACGAAACCTATCCGAAAAAGAAAAGTTTTTTTTCGGCGTTTAACATTATTGCAAACAGAAGTATGGCCGTCTGCGAAACGTTTCGCAGACGGCCATTCATGGTCAAAGATCGGTCGCTCTTATTTCGTAATGCCGACCTGGGTCAAAGCATAAGCGTAGCCAAAGGCAACTTCCTTCAATCGGTCGTATCGCCCCGATGAACCGCCATGGCCGGCGCCCATGTTGGTTTTAAGAAGAATGACGTGGTCATCGGTCTTCAATTCCCTGACCCTGGCAACGTACTTCGAACCTTCCCAATATGGCACCTGGCTGTCATTTAGCGAGATCTCGACCAGCATATTCGGGTATTGCTGAGCCTTGATATTCTCGTATGGCGAGTAAGTGTACATGTAGTCCCACGCCTTTTTGTCATCACGGGGATTGCCCCACTCGACCCATTCTTCGGTCGTAAGCGGAAGCGTCTCGTCGATCATCGTGTTCATCACGTCAACGAACGGCACCTGAACGATCGCTGCCTTATACAGCTGTGGAGCCTGGTTCATAACAGCACCCATCAGCAATCCGCCGGCAGATCCACCCTGGATAACTAGCCGGTCAGGCGATGTGTATTTCTTTTCGATCAGCCACTTCGATGTGTCAACGAAATCATTGAACGTGTTCATTTTCTTGAACATACGGCCTTCCTGACGCCACCGTTCGCCGAGTTCGCTGCCGCCGCGGATATGTGCGATCGCATAGATCATTCCACGATCGACCAGAGACAGACGTGCTGTCGAGTAATTCGGCGTCATCGACGCTCCATACGAACCATATGCATAAAGCAGCATCGGCGACTTGCCATCTAGCTTCGTTCCCTTCTTCATAACGATCGAGACAGGTACCTTTACCCCATCGCGGGCATCAGCCCAAACCCGGGTCGTTTCGTACTGGTCTTTGGCATAACCGCTCGGGATCTCTTGCTGTTTGATGAGCTTGCTCTCGCGCGTACGTAGGTCGAATTCGTAGGTCGAATTCGGTGTGATCATTGATGAATATCCATACCGCACGACCGGCGAATCGTACTCCGGATTAAACCCGAGATTCATCGTGTAAACGCTTTCAGGCGTTTGAATGCGTGTCGCTGCACGCCGCGTTTTCATGTCCATCACGCGAAGATATTCGAGTCCGTTCTCGAGTTCGGAAACGATCGCGTAGTCTTTAAAGAACGAGATGTCCTCGATCTTTACGTCCGGGTTGTGCGGGATGTAATCTTTCCAATTTGCTTCACTTGGATCGCTGGCAGGGGCACGCATTACCTTGAAATTCTCGGCGTCTTTATTGGTGACAAAGAAAAATTCGCCATCGTTATAGTCCGCAGAATACTCGTGGCCTTCGCGTCGAGGAGCGATCAACTTAAATTTTCCGGTCGGATCGTCGGCCGGCAGATAATGAAATTCGCGGCTAGTTTTGGCATAGGTCCCGATCATGAACATCTTCTTGTCACGCGATCGGCCGATACCTACGTTGAAGTAAAGGTCCTTGTCTTCGAAAATCATTTCGTCCGCTGCGGTGGTCCTAACCGTGTGACGATAAACTTTGTCTGTTCGCTTTGAAACTGGATCTTCCTGGCTGTAAAAGAGGAATTTGCCATCGGGCGACCATTCGACCGACGTTACGCGCTCGATCTTGTCCGGAAGCATCTTGCCGGATCTTAGGTCTTTTATCTGGAGCGTATATTGCCGATAACCCGTAGTGTCGGTCGCATACGCCAGCATCGTGCCGTCGTCGCTGGGCTCGAAATTTGAAATCGCGAAGTACTTGAACCCTTCTGCCATCGCATTTTGATCGAGCAGGACGTCAGCGTCCTTGCCGTCCTGAGTCTTGCTGCGAAGATATGTTGGATACTGCTTCCCTTCCTCCGTCCTCGTGAAATACCAGTAACTGCCAAGCTTGTACGGAACGCTCAGGTCGGTCTGCTTTATGCGGCCGAGCATTTCGGTATAGAGTGCTTCGGCAAACGGTTTATGCTTACCCATGTGAGCTTCGGTGTAGGCATTTTCGGCCTCGAGATAGCTTATGATCGCCGGATCTTTCTTGTCGGTCCGGTCACGCATCCAGGCGTAGTTATCAGTTATCTCGTATCCGTGGATCTTCATTACCTTCGGTACTTTTTTCGCTACAGGTGGTTTCATATCGTTCTGTGCAAATGCCGTCGTTCCGGCACCTGTAAGTACTGCTATTGTCGCAAAAGACAGCAATCTCTTCATCTTCAAACTCCTTTTCGAAAAAAAATGTTTCTCTGCTCGGGCCAAGCTTATGCAGGCGTTTACGTTTGATGATACCCGTAAGTTTCGGGTTCGGCAAAAATACGACCATGTATTGAAGCGAAGCGGAAGAATGGATGCCGGAGCGAACTCTAGGTGTTGCAACCGGAAAACGAGGCGGCACCTGCGATAGATCAGTCAAAAGAGGAGCGAGATCTACGCAGAGCTCGCTTAGTACAAGTATTCCCTGGTCTCGCGCAGAGGCTATCGCTTAAACCCCGTGGTGAGCGACGCTCCGGCGACCTTTACTGCAGTAGCGTTTGAGGGATCTTCCTTCCGTTATCGTGGCCGATGGTTACGGAGCGACGTAATTGTATGTGATCACTCCAGATACCTTTACGGGTTTTCCCTCGAGCAAAGTCGGGCTAAACCTCGCTTCGCAGGCTGAGAGCGTTGAAGCCGCTCTCAGCAAAGGATGGCCAGAGACAGCCGTCGCGGTAAACAACGAACCGTCCTCATCGATCAATACTTGAACCACTACCGCGCCGGACGCCTTGACCGCGCGGGCAGCCGGTGGATACGTCGGCCTCGGCAAACTCAGGGCCTTGCCATTCAAAACACCACCTGAAAGATTGCGTCTCCCAGCTACACTATCGTTGCCCGTTCCAACCCCGGGGGGGGGCGGTGGTGGCGGAGGCGCTATGTTTTCAAAAGTGGACGTAGCAGTTGAGGGGGCTATTACAGTGTATCGCTGGCCATCGCCAGAAGTAACAGGCCCCACATAGGTTGTGCCAGTAGTACCCCCGGACTCAACCTTCGGCGTCCCGACCTCTAACAGTAACCAGCCCGTTGATTCGACGGGAATACTGCCAGCACGAGCGGGTTCAAATCGCACGGTCCGGGCAGCGTTTGCGGCCGCATCGCGAATTCTCGATACGCTGGGCCGCGTGGTCGATGAACAAATATTTCCCGGACCACGGAAGCCATTGACCCCTGTAACATTGCCATTTCTATCTATAGAAACAAGCACGCTTAAGCTACCCCCCATTTCGATGCCAGTCTAAAGTAGAGAATTCCGGGTCTTAAACTACCCCCCATTTCGATGCCAGTCTAAAGTAGAGAATTCCGGGTCTTGCGATGTCTTTCGACAACCTGATTCGGGGTCAGACCACACAGCGAGCTGTGTGGTCTGAAGCCGTTGTAATCGTCCTTGAACGCCTGTATTTTTTCTACTGCGTCGTCCATGGACATGAACCAATTCACGTTCAAACACTCGTCCCGGAAGCTGCCGTTGAATGACTCGATGAACGCGTTATCCGTTGGTTTTCCGGGCCTTGAGAAGTCGAGTGTTACCTCGTTCTCATAAGCCCACCGGTCAAGGACCTTCGAGATGAATTCGCTTCCATTATCCACCTGTATCCGTTTCGGCACAATCCCTCTTGTCTGCTTGATCCGTTCCATCACATCGACGACGTCGAACCCCTTAAGGGATTGCCCGACCTCTGTTTCCAAACATTCCCGACTATAATTATCGACTAAAGTTAACGCCCTGAATCTGCGACCGTCAAAGAGCTGATCGGCCACAAAGTCCATGCTCCAGCACTCGCCCGGACCCGCTAGCACCGGCCTCTCAGAACGGTGTGCCGCCGCTTTGCTCCGTCTCGGTCTCTTGCTCCTCAGGTTCAAGCCTTCCTCCTTGTAAATGCGGTATGTTCGCTTATGGTTGTCCGTCCAGCCTTCTCGACGCAACAGGACTTGTATCCGATCGAACCCATACCGCACTCGAGTCTCCGCGATCTCCCTGATCCGCTGCCGGACAGCCCGGTCGTCGCGTTTGTGTTCGATGTAATGAAATACCGTCCGGGACAGCATGACGACCGCACACGCCCGACGCTCCGAGACCCGGTATCCTTCCAGCAACCCATCTGCCAGCTGCCTTTTCTGCCCGGGCCTTAGAACTTTTTTTTTAATACGTCCTGGAGCATCTGCTTGTCCAAGGTCAGATCCGCGACGATCTGTTTCAGCCTGAGGTTCTCCTCTTCCAGCTGCCTTAGGCGGCGAAGCTCAGCCGCCCCAAGCCCCTCGTACTTCTTCTTCCAGTTGTAGAATGTCGCCTCGCTGATGCCCAGCTTCCGGCACACTTCCGATACCGTAACACCCGTCTCTGCCTGCTTTAACGCAAACACGATCTGCTGCTCCGTAAACTTCGATCTCTTCATGGCAATTATGTCCTCCTATCCTGTCATAATCGCCCGGCTTTCTCTATTTTAGTTCGGTACTGTTTTTAGGGGGGAGGTCA
>JBGTKY010000017.1:0-49601 GCA_041744395.1 Pyrinomonadaceae bacterium
CGTCGGCACTTTCTTGATCTCGCGTGAGTTTATCTCGCGAAAATTCTCAGCAGTATCGAGAATGCCTTTGATTTCCGCGGAGCTTAGCTCGCGGATGCCTAAAAGGTCGCGTCGACGATACGGTTTGTCCATCTGCAAGTAGCTTTTCAGTCAACAAAAAAGCAAGGCCTTCAGCCTTGCTTAGAAATAGCGGTTAACGTTTGTGCCACAATGGGCGGAACCTGCAACGGGCAAAACATGTCTGTGTCAAAGATATAATCCTCGCCGTCCTCATCAATGACCCGTAATCCGCCGATTCGTGCTGCCTCTTCGTCCGGTATAGTCTGGTATAGCTTGCCAACCTCCAGCGAAGCGGCATAACCGGTATTGTCTAAACAAACTGCAAACTGTCGAGTTTCCATAGCTTAATCGAGGAATGGAAATTTGATCTTTGTATCGCGCTTCCCAATCCCGTGAGCCTCGTACCAGTGTATCTCAGCCTGGCGATAACTTCCATCCTGAAGTTTGACGGTCGCACGACCTTTCTTTTTCCGCCAACGTCCTTTGCCATAACGCTTGTTAAGTAGCGAAAGGATCCGGATCGACCGGCCAGACGCGATCGTTTCGACTTCCGTGATCTCGCCAAAGATCTCGAATTTCACGGTTTTTCAAAAATGCCGACGCCCTCGATGTCGTCGTATTCTTTCAGCATGACGCGGACTATCTCGGAATTCTTGGTCGGTACGGTCTTGCCGACGAAATCGGCCTGGATCGGCAGTTCGCGGTGTTCGCGGCCGCGGTCGATCAAAACGGCGAGTTGAACTTTTTTCGGCCGTCCAAAATCCATCAATTGGTCCATAGCGGCACGGATCGTGCGGCCCGTATACAGAACGTCGTCTACAAGGACGATCACTTTGCCTTCGATATCGGCATCGAGCTCGGTCCGATTCACGATCGGATTGGCCCCAACAGTCGAAAGGTCATCGCGATAAAGGGTGATGTCGATTATGCCGTAAAGCGGCGATTCGCCTTCTAACTGGGCGATCCGGTCAACTATCCGCTCGGCCAGAGGAACGCCCCGGCGGCGGATGCCGACAATATAAAGGTCCTTCGCACCCTGATTTTCCTCAACGATCTCAGAGGCCAAACGCGAGATAGCGCGCTTCATACGCGCGCTGTCCATTATCCGGGACTTTTCTGTCAACGTCGATTCGTCTGCCATTCGAAGCAAACTTTAGCAAAGCTATGATAAAAGTTCAAAGTAAACGCCTCGAAGTTTAGTATTCCGGCACGGTTCATTTAACATACATTGAACAAGATATGTTACGACTCTTCGAAAAGCTGGTGCGCCCGGCATTGTTTCGCCTCGATGCCGAGACCGCTCACGAACTCGGAATTAACGCGCTCCGGTATGGACTCTCTTCCCCGATCCCGAGGAAAAGGGCGGCAGAACGGTTTGCGGCCAAGTCGTTGCCGGTCGAAAGATTTGGCCTAAATTTCGCGAATCCGATTGGGATCGCGGCGGGGTTTGATAAGAATGGGATCGTCGTCAATCAGCTTGCCGCTTTGGGTTTTGGCTTCGTTGAGGTCGGCACAGTAACCTTCAAACCTCAACCCGGCAATCCAAAGCCGAGGTTGTTTCGCCTTCCCGAAGACGAAGCCTTGATCAATCGGCTGGGCTTCAACAACGAAGGGGCAGCGGCAGTCACGCAGCGCTTAGCCGCGATCAAGCGCGAATGCGTGCTCGGTATAAATATCGGAAAGAATAAGGATGTCGCGAACGAGGACGCGACCGAGAATTACCTTGCCTCGTTCGAGCTAGCGCATCCGATCGCCGACTATGTTGCAGTAAATATTTCATCGCCAAATACGCCAAACCTTCGTGAATTGCAGCGTTCCGAGAACCTTGACGAACTCCTCGGGTCGCTGCAAAAACGAAACGTCGAACTCGGCCAAAAGCCTTTAGTAGTAAAGATCGCTCCCGACCTATCAGAGGCCGAGATCGAAGCTGCGGTCGACATTTGTTTGCGGTACGAGATTTCCGGCATCATCGCGACGAATACGACGGTTTCGCGCGACGGCCTTCGCACGCCGGACATTGACGCCATCGGCGCGGGCGGTTTAAGCGGTCGACCGCTGACCGGCCGCTCGACTAACGTGATCGCAACTATATATCGATACACAAAAGGCAGACTGCCGATAATCGGCGTCGGAGGGATATTCACCGCCGACGATGCTTTCGACAAGATCGCCGCCGGTGCGTCCCTTCTTCAGGCCTATACCGGGTTTGTTTACGGCGGCCCACGTTTCGCTTCCGACATCAACGCGGGCCTTGCCAAAATTTTGGCCGATAAAGGATTCGCAAGCCTGCACGAAGCAACCGGCAGCGGCATCTGCGGAATCTCAGCCGTTTGATTGTCTATGTTTCAACTCTAAATACTAAATTAATGGTCAAACGTAGCTTAATAATTGTCTTATGCTTGTTGTGTTGCTCCAGTGCACATGTATTCTCACAAACGTCGGGTCGGTCGACGGGATACATTATTGGGAAAGTCACCGTACGCGCGAGTGGACAACCGCTCTCAGGAGCCCGGATCGCGGTCAAAGACCGAGCCGAAACGATTAGCGACATAGAGGGAAATTTTAGGCTCGAGATCAATTCGGGCATCTATGAGGTTGAGATCAGCTCGAATGGGTTTGCACCTATTAACAGGAATGCGATCGGTGTCACGGGCAATCGGAACACGCTGATGGATGTTCAGCTCGACTTGTCGATCACAGAGTCGGTCGAGGTCAGAAGCGAGATCTTTGCCGAAAATTCTGAGCAGGCGGTCAGCAGTTTCACACTCAATCGTGAAGAAATTCGCCAGACCCCAGGAAGCGGAGGCGACCCGCTACGCGTAATAAATGCCCTACCCGGGGTTAGTTCGGCTTCAGGCGAGTTCGCCGACTTGATCGTGCGCGGCGGAACGGCGGATGAGAATCTCACATACATTGACGATATTCCTGTTCGGGATTTTACATATTTTACCGATAAATATGATGGGGATCGGGGCGGACGAGCCTCGATCCTCGCGCCCGATGTGTTCGAACGAGCAGAATTTTCTGCGGGTGGATTCGGCGTTCGGTACGGCGATAAGTTGTCGTCGGCACTCGACGTTTCCTTACGCGAAGCCAATCGACAGAAAATTCAGGGCGTGATATTCGCTGATTCGGGAACGGCTGGTGGAAGCATCGACGTGCCTATTGGAACGAACGCGAGCTGGCTTTTTTCAGCCCGGCGCAGCTATATTGACGTGGCCCTGGATGTCGCCGGAATCGTGGAGCAAGGCATCATCGGTTACCCGCGGACGCTCGATTTTACAAACAAATTCATTTACTCCATTACACCGCGCCATAAGCTTTCCATTTCGATACTGAATTTTTTCGAAGATTTTGAACAAACTGACGAACAGTCATTTAATATAGACCGCCGGACAGACAGATTTAGGCTCAGACGAACGTCGCGGCGACTTATCGCCGGAGCAACGCTGAGTTCGGTTATAGGCATGAAGACTTTAGCTCGGACAACTGTTTGGGCAACAGGTGCGCACAACGATGGAGCATTCTTTCTGCCTGGAACCGGCTTCCTGCAACGTGCGCGGGACCTTCGTGACTCCGAAGTTGGCATCAAGAACGATGTGACTTCCGCCGTTGCAACAGGTCTGGAACTAGCTTACGGCGGAGGCATCTATTTTACTCAGTCGAATTATTTCACTTTTGAGAATACCGGCCGCTTTTACAGCCCATTAGAAGAAGAATTCAATGCCGGGCCGCGCTCCTATCGATTGGATCTTGACACACAGACTTCGGCCTATGGTTACTTTCAAGCGAGCTTGCGGATCACTCCGAAATTCTCGATAATTCCAGGCATTAGGGTCGACCGCTACGGCACCACGCAAGAGACGCTTGCGAGCCCGCGAATCGCTGCGAAGTTTCAGGCAACACCAAAGATCGCTTTAAGATTTGCCACCGGAATATATCGGCAACCGCCGAGTCTCTTCGTATTTTCACTCACGCCAAGTAACCGAAACTTAAAATCGCAAGCTGCTTCACATTTCGTAGGGGGTCTCGACATCCTCCTGAGCGAAGATCTGCGAGTTCGCGTGGAAGCGTTTCAAAAGAACTACAGCAGGCTGATCGTTCAGTCACTGCTTCCCACACAGAACTTTGCCCAGAACGGAGAATACTTCAATACAGGAAGCGGAACAGCAAAAGGATTTGAGATTTCGGTCCAAAAGGCTCTGACTGAGTCTTTTTCGGGCCAGGCTTCGTATGGCTTCATCCGATCTCGCCGCCAATTTGCTGAAATCGGAAATGAGTTTCCATCAGATTTCGAGCGACCGCATCAGCTTACTTTGATCGGGATTTCACGATTTTACGGGTTCCGAGTCGCTGGAAAACTTCGCATTGCAAGCGGTTTGCCGTACACACGCAGAACGCCGATCGAACTTTTTCCTAATTCATTCCTGTTCATCCAGCGAATCGAGCAAGCATCAGACTTCAATGCTCTACGATTATCGAAGTTTGCGAGTTTAGACGTACGGGTGGAGAAGCGCTTCGATTTCCGCCGATGGTCATTCGCGCCCTATATTGATTACTTCAACGTCACCAACCACAATAGCGTCGTGCAGGCAAATTACGAATTTAATCGTCCCACTGCTCAGTTCTTAAGCGAGAACAAGCGCTTGCCGATCTTTGGCATGCGAATTGAGTTCTGACACCTCTACGATCATTTATCCGATCGAATTCGATTCACGTGAGGGATCGAATTGGTTTGACACTCAATTATGAAGGTCTATAATAGAAAATTTGCGTTCGAGGTCGCTCTCAAGGCCTGACATCGTGTTTGACAATGATCTTGGATCTGAACAATGTTGGTACCCGCCCGAGCACTTTCGAATTCGAAGTAGGCCCAGACGACGTTAGTCTTGACGCCGATAATGCGACGATCGTTTCGCCTGTCATCTCATCGCTGGAAGCAGTTCGATCAGGCGATGAGATCGATCTGAAAGGAACTTTCGACGCGGAGCTTAAAGTTGATTGCGTGCGGTGTCTCGAAAGGGTGCCTTACACATTGCCGGTAGAATTTGACGTTCGATACGTGCCGCCGGAACAGTTTGCGGCGGAAGGTGAACACGAAGTGGCGGGCACTGAGTTGGCGGTCGATGTGATCGAGGGCGAAAGGCTTGACCTTACGGAATTTGTTCGCGAACAGATCCTTCTGAATTTGCCGGAACAAACTTTTTGCCAGGAAGATTGCAAGGGATTGTGCCAGAAATGCGGAGCGAACCTTAATTTGATAGATTGTAACTGTAAAGAAGCCGAGACCGACCCGCGATGGGCGGCATTGGCCGACCTGAAATAGAAACGGAGTATTTAAATGCCAAATCCTAAACGACGACACTCACATTCGCGCACGCGCCAACGCCGGGCTCACGACGCCCTGAAAACACCCGAGTTTTATCTCGACAAAGATTCGGGCGAAGCAAAGCAGCCCCACCGCATCGACCCAAAGACGGGAATGTACAAAGGCCGCCAGATCATTGAAGTAAAAGACGCGGACTAGTTTTTGAAATTTTCCAAATTTTAAGTTCTAATTCTACTCAATGACACAGCACAACGCGGGTATCATCGGGATGGGACATTCTTATCCGGAAGGTGTTTTAACGAACGCCGACCTGGAAAAGATGGTCGAAACGTCGGATGAATGGATCACCTCCCGGACCGGGATAAAACAGCGCCGTAAAGCCGCCGATAATGAATATACATCGATGTTTGGTACCGCTGCGGCCAAGCAGGCACTAGAGCGCGCTGGCCTCGAACCGACCGATATCGACATCATCGTTTGTGCGACCACAACTCCCGACCAGATCATGCCCTCGACCGGAGCGCTGATCCAGGCCCAGCTCGGCGCGACCAATGCCGCCGGAATGGATATTTTCGCGGCGTGTTCGGGTTTCCTATACGGCCTGACGATGATCGAATCGATGATCAAAACGGGCCAGATCAAATACGCCCTGGTCATCGGTGCCGAGGTCTTGACCAAATACGTAGATTACACTGACCGCGGGACCTGTGTGATATTCGGCGACGGTGCGGGTGCCGCAGTCGTCGGCCCGGTTGATGCCGGAAAGGGAATCCTCGCAACAAAGATAAGGTCGGATGGCCGCTACGAAGAGCAGCTTTACGCTCCCGGCGGCGGAACGAAGATGGGCACGACTCATCAGACGATCGACGACGGCCAGCATTTTTTCAAGATGAAAGGCAACGAGCTTTTCAAGGTCGCCGTGCGTTCGATGGCAGATATTTCAGCTGAAATGCTGGCGAAGGCCGGTTACACGGTCGAAGACGTTGATATCGTGATACCGCATCAGGCGAATCAGCGGATCACCGACGCGGTCGCATCGCGGCTCGGTGTTCCGGAAGAAAAGGTTTACACAAATATCGCCGAGCTCGGCAACACTTCGTCTGCTTCGATCCCCATCGCGATGGATGAATGCATCCAATCCGGCCGCATCAAAGAAGGTAGCCTGGTGCTGTTGACAGCCTTTGGTGGCGGAGTAACTTGGGGCGGAACTGTAATGCGGTTTTAGACGTTTGAAGTTATTGGTGATTCGTTAGGCTGTTTTGATCCGTCGGTTTATGGCAAAGCTTGCGTATATTTTTCCCGGCCAAGGCTCGCAATCAGTTGGGATGGGAAAAGAACTCTTTGACAATTTTGCTGCGGCTCGCGAAGTTTTCGAGCAGGCTGACGAAGCTCTGGGTTTTTCGCTTTCCGAGATGTGTTTTTCCGGCGACGAGGCCGATCTTCAGTTAACGGCGAACACCCAGCCCGCGATTTTGACTGCGTCTGTCGCGGCTTTCCGAGCGATGGAAAGCGAAGGTTTCGCAATGCCGGACATCGTCGCCGGCCACAGTCTGGGCGAATACTCGGCCTTGGTCGCCGCCGGTGTTTTGGATTTTGCCGATGCCGTGCGAACTGTTCGCAAGCGCGGAACGTATATGCAGGAAGCCGTTCCGGTCGGGGTCGGAGCGATGGCCGCGATCTTAGGTGCTGATGCTGAAACGGTGGAAACCGCCTGTCGCGACGCAGCCCAAGGCCAAGTATGCAGCCCGGCGAATATCAATTCGCCGACGCAGGTCGTCATTGCCGGTGACGCCGACGCCGTTGACCGTGCGTGCGAGCTTTTGAAAGAACGAGGAGCAAAACGTGCGATCAAACTGAACGTCTCGGCTCCGTTCCATTGTGCTCTGATGATGCCGGCCCAAGAAAGATTGGCGGAAGACCTTTGTAGCATCGCGTATAGCGATTTCCGGTTTCCGATAGTTCATAATGTAAGCGCGGAGACGAATAGCGAAAGCTCGGTCGTCGAAAAATCGCTTACCGATCAGGTTTCGTTGCCTGTCCGCTGGCTGGAAAGCGTTCGGCGAATCACCGCTGACGGCGTTGATACCTTTGTAGAGGTCGGGCCCGGAAAAGTTCTTTCAGGTTTGGTTAAGCAGATCGACCGAGAAGTTCGTATAATGAACGTCGATAACGTTGAAAGTTTTAGTGATGCGAAAGCAACTTTATAGATAGCGAGGAGAATAATATGTCAGAAGTACAAGATAAGATCAAACAGATCATCGTTGACGAATTAGGCGTTGACGAAGCGGAAGTGACGGAAAATGCACGGTTCATCGAAGACCTCGGTGCCGATTCGCTCGACCTTGTCGAATTAGTGATGCGGTTCGAGGAAGAGTTCGACATCGAGATTCCGGACGAAGACGCCGAGAAGATCCAGAGCGTACGAGATGCGTATGCCTACGTCGAGCAGAACAAAGAATAGTCTGTTCAGAGTGCGCGGTTTACCGCGTTTTCCGACGGGCTAAAGCCCGCACTCTAAACTTATGAAAAGACGAGTTGTTGTAACAGGTGTCGGCTTGGTAACGGCGATCGGCAACGATGTTCCCACCACGTGGGACGCGTTAATGAACGCGGCCAATGGTGCTGACTATATCAAGCGTTTTGATACCGAGAGGTATTCGGTCAAATTCGCTTGCGAAGTAAAGGGTTTTGACGCGCTTAGCTTTCTGGACAAAAAGGAAGCGAGGCGAATGGGAGCCTTTACGCACTACGCACTTGCGGCATCCGACCAGGCGATCGCGCATAGCGGCCTGAAAATCGACGAATCGAACGCTGAGATGGTCGGCACCTACATCAGTTCCGGCATCGGCGATTTCTGGGCTATAGAACGCGAGCACGAAAAACTGCTCAATTCCGGCCCGGACCGTGTTTCGCCGTTTTTCATTGTATCGGCGATCGTCAATCTGGCAGCCGGCAACGTCTCGATCCGTCACGGAGCAAAAGGCCCAAATTCGGCGACGGCGACAGCTTGTTCAGCGGGTGCACACGCGATCGGCGACAGTTTTCGAATAATCGAACGCGGCGATGCCGATGCGATGATATGCGGCGGAGCCGAAGGCGCGATAACGCCAATGTCCGTTGCAGGCTTTGCCTCGATGCGGGCACTTTCGACCCGAAACGATGACCCCAAGCGTGCGTCGCGCCCGTTTGATGCCGAGCGTGACGGCTTCGTCATTGGCGAAGGCGCAGGCATCCTGATCCTCGAAGAACTCGAGTTCGCAAAAGCTCGCGGAGCAAACATCGTTGCCGAGATCGTCGGTTACGGAATGAGCGGCGATGCATTTCACGTAACTATGCCCGACGAAAGCGGTTCGGGGGCGATCCGCGTCATGCAGCGGGCGATAAAAGATGCCGGTATTCAGCCGGAGCAGATCGGGTACATCAATGCTCACGGCACGTCGACGCCTTACAACGATAAATTTGAAACACTCGCGATCAAAAAGGTCTTCGGCGACCACGCGAAGAATGGCCTGGCTGTCAGCTCGACGAAATCGATGACCGGCCACGCTCTCGGAGCGGCGGGCGGAATTGAGGCAGTCATCTCCGCGTTGGCATTGAAGGAACAGAAACTTCCGCCGACAATCAATTACGAATTTGCCGATCCGGACTGCGACCTCGATTACATTCCTAACGAGGCTCGCGAAGCCAACGTGGAATACGCCCTCTCGAACAGCTTCGGCTTCGGCGGAACCAATGCGTGTTTGATATTTAAGCGTTATCAGGAGTAGGAACAGTGCGAACTCTTGAATACACATTTTGGCAAGATGGCGAATATTTATCGGCCATCTTAACGAATATCCTGACTATCAAATCTAAGCGTTTTCGAAGTAGGAATTGATCGACAATCTTAGGGAATTGCTCTCCGATCTTGAATCGGGCTAGGTTTCATTCGTCCGTCGCGTCGAAGAATTGGTTGTTGCATAGTGAAGCGACGAGTTCTCATCAAACGGCTCTTGGGATACGGGATGGCGGCAAGCACAATTGGTAAACCAACAAGGTGACCAGGCGCTCGCAACCGGTTCCGCGCCATAACTAAATCAACGAAAACCTTGCGAATTCGATTTTGAAGAAACTTGCTAATGACTGATATGATAAGTGAATGAACGCTCATTCAGTATTAACATGATATGAAAATAATAGTCTTAATGAAGCAGGTCGCCAATAAGGACGCGGTCCTTAGGATAAGCGGCGATGAGAAATGGATCAACGAGACCGATATCGCGCAGCAGACCAATGAATCGGACGGCTACGCACTCGAAGAGGCTCTTCGGATGAAAGAGGCCAAAGTCGAAGGCGAGGTCGTCGTATGTTCGCTCGGCCCGCAAAGTGCCAAGACGGTGATCAAGGACGCACTCGCCCGCGGTGCCGACCGTGCGATACACATAGTTGTCGAAAATTCGAAAGACCTCTCACCGTTTCAGATCGCAAAAGCCATTGCCGATGTGATCCGCGACGAGAATGCCGACCTTGTTTTTTCGGGCCTGCAATCGGACGACGCGAGCTATGGCCAGACGGGCGTGGTGCTTGCCGAGATGCTTGGAATTCCTCACGCGACGTTGGTAATCGAGATCGACCGCAGCAGCCTCGGCGCAGACCTTCGGCTCAAACGCGAGCTCGAAAGCGGCTGGTATCAATGGTTTACGTATAAGCTACCGTCCTTGCTAACGATCCAGTCCGGCATTTCGCAGATCCGATACGCTTCGCTAAAGGGCATTATGGCCGCCAAGAAAAAAGAGGTTCGCGAGGTGACACCGTCTATCGAGCCGTTCGCTTCGGCACAAACGATCAACAAGGTCTATATGCCGTTGAAGTCAAAGCAGACGCAGATGCTCGGCAACGGCGACGCAAAGGCCGGAGCTATTGAGTTGGTCGAAAAACTTAAGACGGAGGTGCGGGTAATATGATCTTAGTTTTCATCGAACACAAAAACTGCGTTTTGAGCAAGACCTCGCTTGAGGCGATCGCGGCGGCACAGGCTATCGGCGCCGACCTCGGTATGAAGGCATCGGCTGTCATTGCATGTGATAAGGAATGCAGCCTTGCTCAAGAGATCGCCCAATACGACCTCGAAAAAGTGATCGTTGCCAAAAGCGACAAACTTGGCACCTACACGCCCGACGCTTATGCCGACGCATGGGAACAGGTCATCAAGGCGACGAATCCGCAATTTATCGTGATGTCGCACACCTATCAGGTTCGCGATTTTGCGCCGAAAGTAGCCACGCGATTTGGCCGAGAAATGGTTGGCGATGTCATTCGCTACAAGGCTGATGGCGCCAAGCTGGTCTTAACGCGGCGAATATTCCTCGGCAAACTTGACGCTGACGTGACGGTCGGCGGCGACGCGCCGTATTTCGTGACGTTTCAGTCGGGTGCGTTTCGCGGCGATAACGCGGCAAAGGGAAGTGCGGCGGTCGAGACGATGGATGTTGAGATCGGCGAGATCCGTATGACCGCCGAAGAGCCGTTTCAGGAAGCAAAAGCATCGGTTGACCTTTCCAAAAGCGAAGTTATCGTCGCCATCGGCCGCGGTATCAAATCGCAGGAAAATATCGCCATCGCCCAGCAATTGGCAGATGTGCTTGGGGCGGACCTCGCTGCTTCGCGTCCGATCTGCGACAGCGAATGGCTTCCCATTGACCGACAGATAGGTTCGAGTGGCCAGACCGTTGCGCCGAAGCTCTACATCGCCCTCGGCATCTCCGGTGCGATCCAGCACATCGTCGGAATGAAGAATGCCGGAACGATCGTTGCGATCAACAAGGACAGCGAAGCGCCTATCTTTGACATCGCCGATTATGGGATCGTCGGAGATCTTTTTGACGCCGTTCCGGTAATGGTCGAAGAGATCAAGAAGGCCAAAAGCTAGACCCAAGATCACGCGCACAAATTAAAGGGCCCGCATCCATAGGACGCGGGCCTCTTATCTTGGTCTACCCTGTCTTAAGTCTAGAGCATCGCGCCGACAAGACTCTCAAAGGTGTTCTTAATAATCGTTGATCCAATCGCTACTTTCCGGGCCGGATTTCACAAAAAGGCGACCAATAAGCTGGGAACCCAACCGATTGTTCCCGGTTAAAAACTAAACGCATTCAGTAAGTAAGAACATAACCCACGCGGCCGAAAATGTCAACATTTTTTTCGCATTCCAACCGAGAAATCTTACGTCGAACCGGGGCTCGAACGCTAACTCTTTGACACACTTGATTTAACAATTTAGCAGTCGCGTAAATAAAGTGCTGAAGGTCCAGCGTGACAACCTTCTCGGCGATTTGAAATTCCGATCAATGTCGACTTATAATGCCTAAGTTCTAAGTTTTTCCAACTAAAATTTCAGTTCAGGAGGACATTGATCATCAATGTTTGTAACACGACTCGCCCTCACCCTGGCGTGTGTTTTATTGCCATATTCTATCGCCGCCCAAGTCCCGGTCCCAATGGCGTCGCAGCCCGGCCTGACCTATACCGAAGATTTCGCCGATATCAAGAATTGGGCCGACAATTTCACTGCCGGCGACGGCACTAATCGCTTTAGTTCTGTATTGCTAAATTCAGACGGTACGATTCCGGACGGAGCTCGGATAACCCATTCCACCAATGCCTTTAAATCAGGGCCGTCGCCGTCGTCTGGAAACGGTGTCCAGAAAGGCAGCGTATCGCCGAACCCGATCGGAACGATAGTTTTGTATGCGGGTGGAAATATAGCGGCGGTCGCGATTGATTTTCATATGGACTTTAGCGGCGTTACGGCAGGAATGCTCTCTTTTGATTGGCGGGCGCTCCAAGGTGGAACAGCTGTTGGATCTCATACTGGAAGCTTGCGGGTTTACTGGAGTATGGATGGTACAACGTTCACAGAGCTTCCCACTGCGGGAATTCTAGGCAGAACCAACGGTTCGGATGCGGTGTCAATAACTGGAGTTGAATTGCCGGAAGAATTCGACGGATCTGCGACTGCTAGACTCCGATTTTATCAACACGGCGAAAGCACCACAGGCACCGGCGGGCGGCCGAAGTTCTCGATAGACAATCTGACCGTAACGGCTGCTGCTCCATCCTCGGCGCCGGTTTCGGTCAGCGGGCGGGTGATGACTGCGGATGGACGGGCGATCGCAGGAGCGCGATTGAGCATCGAGGGTGGAAACCTAAAATTCCCGCGATGGGCGCTGGCAAATCCGTTTGGCCGGTTCCGATTTGAAGGGCTCACGCCGGGCGTGACTTGCGTCATCAGCGTCGGTTCCAAACGCTTCACGTTTACCGAACCCGTTCAGGCGGTCACGCCGCAAGAGGACATTTCGGACCTCAACTTCACAAGCGAGCCATAAAAGGGATGATATGCCGGTTCCGCTAACTGTTGGCTTTCCACGGCATTTGCTATTCTTTTTCTGTATGAGATCGAAATTGTTTTTGGCCCTGGCGATGACCGTCATGGCGACCATCGGCTTCGGGCAAACTGTGGAAGAGAACTACACGATCTTTGACGGCAAAGGGAATCCGGCGACATTTGAACAGGTTCTGAAGGCCGCCGGCGAGGCTGATGTGGTGTTCCTCGGCGAATATCACGACGATGCCGTTGGACATGCTTTTCAGAAGAGATTCTTTGAGGCGGCGGTCAATACTTATGGACCGTCACGCCGGGTTACTCTCTCGCTCGAGATGTTCGAACGCGATGTCCAGATCGTTCTCGACGAATACCTTGCCGGCAAGATCACCGAGAATCATTTCATGCTTAGCTCCCGGCCGTGGGGGAATTATAAGACCGACTATCGCCCGTTGGTCGAGATTGCGAAGGACAAGAAATTAGAGGTTGTGGCCGCGAATGCTCCGCGGCGATATGTGAATATGGTTTCGCGCGGCGGCCGTGCGTCGCTGGCTTCGCTTTCTAAAGAGGCTAAGCGATGGCTTGCACCGCTGCCGTATGCGGAACCGTCGAAAGCCTACGCAGATAAATTCCGTGCGTTGATGGGCTCTAGCGGGGAAGCGAGGATGGGCCTCGAGAATATTTTGAGTTCGCAATCTCTGTGGGACGCGACGATGGCATTTTGGATCGCCGACAGCCTGAAGCGAAACAAGGGCTCGCTTGTCGTTCACCTAAACGGCGGATTTCACACCGAAAGCCGGCTTGGGACGGTCGAGCAATTAGCTAAATACCGGCGGAAGGCAAGATCGGTAGTTGTGACGATGCGATATGTGGACGACTTCAAGAATTTTGACTCTGACAAACACACCGACATTGGTGATTTCGTCGTATTAACCGACGCCAAACAGCCTCGCAGCAAGCGGTGAATATGCTTTGACACACAAAAGAAGCCCCGCCAGAATATGGCGGGGCTTCTCGTTTGCTGCTGTTCAAAAAGCAGATCAATTAACGGTAAATATGCTCACCATTATATGACTGCCATTCTTTATTGAAGTGGTCCGAATCTTCGGTCGAACGCGGGGTTACTCCGATAACGGTTCCGCCTTCTTTAACGCCCTCTTCATATACCTTTGCATTCTCTTCGGGAATTCCCCAGCCAATGAGTGCTCCGGTCAGGCTGCCAAGTGCTCCGCCTGCGCCTGCACCGACCAACGCCGCTGCGAGCGGTCCCGCAATAACGAGGCCGAGGCCCGGCAATACAACGTTTGTGCCAATGGCGGCCACACCGCCGATAATTGCACCGAGCGTTCCACCGATTGCGGCTCCAGCTCCTGTGCCTTCGAGCGCCTTTGTTCCAAGTTCAGAATCGACAGCACCTTCGCCGTAGTATTCATCGCGTGTCTTGTCAGACATCATTACGTTGATCTCGTCTTCGCTATATCCACGATCGCGGAGCGATTGGAACGCACGCTCTGAACTTTCCTTGTCACGAAAAAGTCCGGTCATTATCCGACTGTCTTGCTGTTGTGTTGCTGCTTGATTGTTCATAATAATTCTCCCTAATCCCCAATTGTTCTAGACGATGCTATTCAAGTGCAAAACGCGTGCCTTAACAGAAATCCCTGTTTCGCCCCCTTTAATCAGGGCAAGTTGAGAGACGGCGGCCCTTGATGTCCGAAATCAACACAGTCAGGATACACAGAAACGAAAAAGCCCGATCCAGCGGGACCGGGCCTCAATACAAAACGAAGTAGCTAAACTAAGGCTGGCGGACAGCCGAAAACGTAACCACCCCGACGCCTGGAACGTTCATAGTTCCGGCCATCTTTTCGCCGTCGACCGTGCCTTCAACGGCTATCGATGCCGGGCTTCCCTGGACATCAGCGTTGAGCGTCGCTTTCACTGCATTCCCAGCGACCGAACCTTTTTCAAATATGCCGTTGCCGACCGCCGAGGCCATTGTGCCGATGAAAGTCGCACCGTCTTGTTTCAACTCGACCGCCAGATCGATGACCTGCCCGCCGGCATCGACCATGAACGTCCATTTGCCGGACACGTTAGCGGCGGTTCCGCTCGAAGCTCCGTTCGTGGCGTTCGGATCCTTTATCGTTACGTTAGCCGGATCGACAGTTATTTCCTTCAATCGCTTAGCGACCTCGGGCGTCATCGATTCCTGATAGCGGCCGCCGAGATGTTTGGCAAGGAATTTCTCGGAAGCTGCGATCATGGCCATATTATTGACCGGCCGGGCAAAGCCGTGGCCTTCGTCAGGTGCCAGGATGTACTCGACCGGATACTTGCGGTCGCGGAGGGCAACGACTATCTGGTCGGACTCGCGCTGTTTGACTCGCGGATCGTTCGCGCCCTGGACGACCATCAGCGGTGTCTTGATCTTGTCGGCATGAGCGTGTGGCGATTGCCGTTTCATTTGAGCAAGGCCCTCGGGCGTTCGCGGGTCACCCATTCGTTTGTAGAAGGTTGCGCGGATCGCTTCCCAATATGGCGGGATCGAATCAAGAAGCGTTTGAAGGTTCGACGGCGGCACGATCGCGACCGAAGCCGCATAAACCTCCGGCGTGAATGTAACACCGGCCAGCGCGGCGTAGCCGCCGTAGCTGCCACCCATTATTCCAACGCGATTGGCATCGACCATGCCTTGATCGACCAGGTGTTTGACGCCCCATGTGATGTCGTCCTGCATCTTCTGGCCCCATTCATTGTTACCTGCGTTCAGAAACTTCTTACCAAATCCGGTCGAGCCGCGGAAATTTGGCTGCAGCACCGCATAGCCTCGATTTGCCAGAAACTGTGCGTACGAATTGTATCCCCAACCGTCGCGGGCCCACGGGCCTCCGTGCGGATTAACGACCAACGGCAGGTTTTTCGCCGGGACACCTTTCGGCAGCGTCAGATATGCCGGAACTTCGAGGCCGTCCGACGATTTATATCGAACGACCGTCATCGGAGCCAGATGCTTGCGTTCTACTTTTTCCCGAACCTGGTAGAGTGTTGATAGATCTTTGCTTTTACGGTCGTAGAGCCACACTGTTCCGGGGTCGACATCGCTAGATGTCACAACGACGAATTTTGTCTCATCCTTCGTCGCCGACTGAAAATTGACCTCGCGGTCGCCGAGACGTTTCTTTATAAAATCGTAATCAGCTTTAAATTTTCTGTCCTTCCAATAGATCCGGGCGCGGTCATCATAGTAGACCGTAGCAATTATCTCTTTGGAATTACCCGAGAAGTTCATTCCGCTTAGGTCTACCTTGCCAAGCGGATCGCTTTCTACCTTTTCGACATTGCCAGTCGCAACATCCATCAGGGCGAGCCCGATCAGATCAACATCATCGCCCTTATTCGTCTGCATGTAGACACGTTTATTATCCTTGTGAAACGCGATCGGACCGCAAATCTCGAATGCGTTGCAATCATAGATCTTCGTCGTCTTGCCGTCCGCTTCTACCCGAAGGATCTCGGTGTCTCCATTCTGCGCCGAACGCATCGCCAGGCGAAGTTTGTCGTCATGGTCAAAGACCATCCGCTGCAGACGATCTTTGTTCTCTGAGATCAGCGTTCGTTCGCCGGTCGATATCTTTACCTTATAGAGGTCGTGCCAAGCCTTGTCGCGCTCGTTGATGCCAACGTAGATCGCATCGGGGTCGGATTCAGGAACGTGTTGGATCATCGCACGAATGCCCGTCGCCTCAGTGATGTTGCGGCGAACCGGAACCGGCGAACCATCGGCCGGCTTGGCTGCAGGATCGACGGCGTAAACATTGAAATTCTCATCGCCGCCCTTATCCTGAACGAACAAAATATACTTGCCGTCCTGTGACCAAAAATACGACCGGACGGGTCGCGTATCGTTGGTCAGCGGGCGAGCTGCCGCAAAAGGCTCCGCAACGCCCTTGACCCAAACGTTCATCGTGCCCTCGAAGGGCCTGATGAAGGAAATATACTTGCCGTCCGGAGAGATCTGAGCACCAGCGTATTCCGGATTGTCGAAAAACACCTCGCGGTCGATAAGAGGTGGAAGCTGGGCATTCGACTGACCTGTCGACGCTCCGATAAGCATAAACACTGCGAAGACGAAGATTAGTTTTTTCATAGTTTTGTTTCCTGATCTCGAAGATACGGCACCGGCGGCGGTTAAGTTCCGTTCGCGAAACGAAGATTGAAAAATTCGTAATATTGCCGGAGCAAAATTAGAAAATGTCATCGTTCCACATCTTTTTCTTGAACTTGCTTTCGGTCCAGAATCCGCGGAATATTTCTATTTCGGGCTCGCCGACGCGGGCTGTCAGCACGGTCACGACGTCGAACCTTTGTTCGATGTCGTAAATGCCGAAAATCTTCCTATAGACGCGGGCGGTGCGCGTGATCTGTCGCTGCTTTTGGTTGTCCACCGCTGACAGCGGCCCGCCGAAATCCATCGACGCCCGCGTCTTTACTTCGATGAAGCAAAGCGTATTAGCATACATCGCAACGAGGTCGATCTCGCCCGTCACCTGAACGCCTTTGCTGTTTCGCCCGATCGGAGCCCGAAAGTTCGCCATCACCAACCGATACTTGTTCAGCGTTAGATACTGCGCGGCCAATTTCTCGCCTTTCGCACCGGCCTCTCTTGTGCCAACGTACCGCAGACGGCTATCCTGTTGAAACTGCGAAATTTGTTCTGACATATTCTCTGGGTTCGGTATTTCCGACATTATAGCAGAGATCTTTCTGCCAAAAAACCGTCTGTAAAGAGCAGAAGAACGCCGTAAAACTAATTATGCCAAGCGATCATAAATACACAAATAAACTCATCGACGAAACCAGCCCTTATCTCCTCCAGCACGCTCATAACCCCGTTGATTGGTATCCATGGGGCGACGAGGCTTTCGAGCGAGCGAAGGCGGAGGACAAGCCTGTGCTTGTTAGCATCGGTTATTCGGCGTGTCACTGGTGCCATGTTATGGAGCACGAATCGTTCGAAGACCCTGCCGTCGCGGCGATCCAGAACGAGCATTTCATCAACATCAAGGTCGACATGGAAGAGCGGCCGGACGTTGATCAGATCTATATGACGTTCGTTCAGTTGACGACCGGCCGCGGCGGATGGCCGATGAATGTGTTTATGACGCCCGAAAAGCTGCCGTTCTTTGGCGGAACATATTTCCCGCCCGGCCCGCGTTACGGAATGCCGTCGTGGCCGCAGATCCTGCAAAGTCTAGCCGAGGCGTGGAGCGATCGGCGCGATGAGCTGATGGGTTCGGCGCACGAGATCCTCGCCGAGCTTCGCCGAACGACGGAGTCCGAAACGCACGGCGGAACCATCACGCCCGAGCTTTCCAATGCAGCGTTCGAGAGTTTTGTCCGCTCGTTTGACGCAAAAAATGGCGGCTTCGGGGGAGCACCAAAGTTTCCGGCGGCGATGGCGATGGAATATCTGCTTCGATATTGGAAGCGGACGGGTAACGAAAACGCTCTGACGATGGCCAAACTTTCCGCCGAAAAGATGGCGAACGGCGGCATCTACGATCAGCTCGGCGGCGGATTTCACCGTTATTCCGTCGATGCCGTCTGGCTTGTACCTCATTTTGAGAAAATGCTCTACGACAACGCCCAGCTCATTCGCGCTTACCTTCATCTGTTTCAGATCACCGGCGACGACTCGTTTCGCCGAACCGCCGTCGAGACGCTTGAATACATACGCCGCGAAATGGTCGGGCCTGACTGCGGATTTTATTCAACCCAGGATGCTGACAGCGAAGGCGTAGAAGGGAAGTTTTTCGTCTGGACGCCAGGCGAGATAGAAAATTTGCTGGGCGACGATGACGCCCGCATCTTTAACTTCTATTACGACGTTTCGGATGACGGCAATTTTGAGGAGAAGAACATTCTCAACGTCAAGATCTCGCGTAGTGAAGTTTGCGATGCGTTGAAAATAACCGACGAGCGGTTAGAAGAAGTGCTAGTACGCGGACGCGAAGACTTGTTTGCCGAACGCGAGAAACGGATCAAACCGTTTCGCGACGAAAAGGTTCTGACCGCATGGAACGGCCTCATGCTCGCCGCGTTTGCCGACGCCGCGGCAGTACTCGACAGTCACGTATATCTGGAGGTTGCAAAGCGAAACGCGGACTTTCTTCTCGAAAATTTGCAACTCGAGGGCCGCGTACTGCGGACATGGAAGGACGGTCGGGCGAAGCTGAATGGGTATATCGAGGACTATGCAAATCTGGCCGACGGTCTGGTGGAACTATACCAGGTATCAGGCGAGGTTAAGTATTTCAACGAGGCTCGTCGGTTGGCCGACGCTATGATCACGGAGTTTTGGGATGAGGAGAATGGCGGATTCTTCTTTACAGCAAACGATCACGAAAAATTGATCGTGCGTAACAAGGACTTTTTCGACAATGCAACGCCGTCGGGCAATTCGGTTGCGGCCGATGTCTTGATCAAGCTCGCCAAGCTTACAGGCGATGAACGTTATGAACGCTTTGCGTCGACCGTGCTCCGGCTCGCGGCAACGCAGATCAAACGTCATCCGCAGGGTTTCGGCAGAATGCTCGCAACGATCGAATTCTCGCTTGCTCGGGTCAAAGAGATCGCTCTGGTTGGGCCGCGGTCTGCGGAATTGGAACGCACGGTTTGGTCAGAATACCGCCCGTTCAAGCTCGTCGCGATCGGCACCGAGGGCGATACAGAGCCTGCATTGCTAAGGGATAGGACAGCCATTGACGGTGCGACGAGGGCTTATGTCTGCGAGAGTTTCGTATGCGGTCGTCCGGTAACGACCGCGAATGATCTTATCGGCCAACTCGACTAACTCCTAAAAAACGGCAAAAAGAAAAAGACGCGACCCTCGAAAGGATCGCGTCACTTTTATCTAAATAGTTCGAAAACTATCGGTTTGCGTTAACGTTTGCATTCGCGTTAGCGTTAGCGTTCGCCATGTTGGTTGCATTAGCAACGGTGTTGGCAGCCGAGTTAGCAGCGTTTGCAGCCTGATTGGCAGCGTTTGCAGCCTGGTTAGCCGCCCGATTCATTGCGTTAGCAGCAGCATTCATAGCGTTAGCAACGTTTGCGTTAACATTGACCGCCGTGTTGTTTGCGGTCGAGTCGCCGCAAGCCATTCCAAGTGAGCCTAATGCCAAAAGGGATGAAAGAGCAATAATTTTCTTCATGTATCTGATTCTCCTGTCTTCTTCAAAGATTAATGTAACCAATATTTACCGCGGGTCTATCTTTCTCGACCCGGTTCCCGTGAAAGGTTTTAGAACAGAGGACAATATAGTAATGAAAACGCTGTTAGTCAACCCCACAACTGCGAAAATCGTCAACAGCGCTACCAGGCTTCGTCGTATAAAATCCGGCCTATTGACCGATTTGAGATCGATCGTCGGACCTTGGTGTAAGAAATTAGGTCGGCAAAAAATGAAAAGGCACTGCATCTTTCGAGGCAGTGCCAGCCAAAGTTCTTAAGGTGTGCTTACGGCTTGTTAGCAGCGTTGGCAACGGTGTTAGCAGCGGTCTTTGCAGCGTTTGCTGCAGTGTTTGCTGCATTAGCTGCGGTGTTTGCAGCGTTTGCCATTGTATTGGCCGCGGTACCCATCGTATTAGCAGCCGAATTTACGGTTGTATTTGATGTCGTGTTTGCAACGTTCGAAACGTTGGTGTTGGCACGGTTAGCGTTCATGTTGGCATTGGTTGCCGTGTTGGTGTTTGCGGTGTCTCCGCAAGCCATTCCAAGTGCTCCGAGAGCGAGAACTGATGAAAGTGCAATTGCTTTCTTCATAACTAAATCTCCTGTCTTCTACAAAGATATATCTTTCTTCTTTCTTAAAATTTAACTGTCGAAACAGTTTTGCCCCAATTGAATGATAATTGGAGCAAACGTCAATATAGGCGTGCCGGTGCCTATAGTCAACCCAAAAATGACTTAAAAGTGCACTTTTTAAAAACTTTTTTTTCGGCCATTTTTAGTTGAATTTTCGGAATCTCAGAATTTTCCCAATATCTAACGAAAATAAGATAGGGATTGACTTAAACGCGGTAGAAAAGTTATCTTCATAAATGACGGACTTCCATCATCTCACCGTTTCCCTTTTACTATTTCATCCGCAGATCACGCTATGGCTTTTACCGAAGAGATCGGTTCCTTCAACGAGTCTAATCGTCGGTTCGACGCAGTTCACAAAGCTCTTCTTGCGTTCGGATTCGTCGCGCCGCTGTTCACGTTTTTGTTCGCTGTCTCTGGCCTTTCGATCACGCAGAAGACGGTCGGGTTGATCGCGGTATCTATCTGTTACGCCGCTGTGTGCGTCTGGGCATTCATGAAGATCCGGAGTGCGGCGGCGGCTTCTAGAGATCTCAATGTAATTGTTCCGGGTTTGCCCGATGACACAACCGAATCGAAGCTTCTTGCACTCGAAGAAGCAAATCAGTTCTTTGGCACGTCTCTGAAGCCGCGTGATATGTTTCGGCTGGTCTCAAATCGTGTGCGAGATATCGTCCCGTTCGAAGCGTCGGCGTTGTGGCTGCCGAACGAAGACCATTCTAAACTGCTCGTGGCATATTATGACGGCGACGGGGCCGAGCGGCTCAAAGGCGTTAGCCGGGACATCAGCGACGGCATCGCGGGCCTGGCGTTCCTTTCAGGCGAGATCGAATATTCGCCGGAGGTAAAGTCGGTGGATAGCGATCCGCTTGTAGGCGACGATCTATCTTCGATCGCCGTGCCGTTGTCACACGCCGGTTCGGTCTTCGCAATATTACAGATCTACGAACGTCACCGGACCGAAAGGTCTGCCGAACGTACCGAGCTTCTCAACGCGGTCGCCGCGCGTGTCGCTCCGCTGTTTCTTGGCAGCAAGGCTTTTGAGCGGTCACTGTCGAACGCCCTGACCGACCCGCTTACCGATCTGCCGAACGAAAGGGCCTTTTTCATGATCCTCGAAAATCAGGTGGCCGAATCGCAGCGTTTCCGCGATGACCGGCCGGTGTCCGTTCTGTCGATCGACATCAAAGGCTTTGATCGTGCAAATCAGATGTACGGCCATGGCGTCGGCGACCAACTTCTCCGTTTCGCCGGAACGACCATCAGGCTCAACCTGCGCAAGATGGACTTTCTTGCCCGCGTGATGAACGATGAGTTTGCTGTCATCCTACCAACCGCATCTGAACGCATAACACAGGAGATCGTCGAACGCATTCGTATCGGTTTCACCGAAACGCCGTTCCAGATCTCAGAGCATGAATCGGTAAAGCTGTGGATGAATTTCGGCTCGGCGACCTTTTGGAAAGACGGTGAGACCTCGCAGCAGCTCATCCAATCCGCCCGCCTTCGCAAACAACAATCAAAATCAGAAGACCCCGGCAATGTGCTTTGGTTCGACAAAGAATACGTGAACTAGAGGTCGCGGAGTTCATAGAGATCATTGAGAGTAAGAAGTGAGAGCGTCGAACAATTGTCAATTGTACATTGGGCGATTGTGAATTGATAAAAGAAAGCTTTGTGAAGCGATCGAAGGGTTCGTCGCTCATCGACAATTATCGCTACTCATTCTCATCTTTCATTTATCATCTGCTTACCAATCTACAATCGCCCAATTAACAATTTCCCAATCGTTCACGACCACCCCACCGTTGAGCATTCACCGCTGGCCATTGATCCGTGATAAATTGATTCGATATGGCGAGCATCAGTTTTTATGGCGGTGTCGGATCGGTTACGGGTTCAAAATATCTTATCGAGAGTAATGGCAGGAAGGTGCTTGTCGATTGCGGGCTGTTCCAAGGGCATAAGGAACTGCGGGAACGAAACTGGCAAGAGCCTGCTTTCGACCCGGCTTCGCTTGATGCGGTGATCATCACTCACGCCCACATCGACCACACCGGTTATCTGCCGCGCGTCGTCAAAATGGGATTTGGCGGGCCGGTCTTCACCTCTCGGGCGACCAACGATCTGCTAAAAATATTGCTGCCCGATTCTGGCCGGCTTCAGGAAGAAGACGCCGATTACCGCAACCGCCACGCGCTAACACGACACTCGCCCGCCCTGCCGCTTTATGACGAGAACGATGCAAAGGACGCGCTGAAGCTCATCCACCCCGTTCCCAATGACGGGACGGCGGTCGACGTGTGCGAAGGCATCGAGGCGAGCTTCCTAGTTGCTGGCCACATCATCGGCGCAAGTCTCGTCCTGCTTGAGATCGACGGTGCCGGCGAAGACGGCGGAACGCTCCGATTTTTATTCTCCGGCGATCTCGGCCATTATGACCAGCCGATCGTGAAGGATCCGGCTCCGCCGCCGGCATGCGATTACCTGATGGTCGAATCGACCTACGGCGATCGGCTTCATGGCGATGTCGATTCGGCTACCCAAATGGCGCGGATAATAAACGAAGCCGTCGAACGCGGCGGGCCTGTGCTGATACCTGCGTTTGCGGTCGGCCGGACGCAGGAAGTTCTTTATCTCATCCGCGAACTCGAGGAGCAAAAACGCATTCCCGTGCTGCCGGTCGTCGTCGATTCACCGATGGCCGCCCAGGCGACGCAGGTCTACAGCCGTTGGAACGAAGAGCACGACGAAGAATACGCCTCTATCCTCAATACCAAACGCCATCCGCTGCGGACCGGCTCGATGAGAACTGCGTCTAGCCGCGAGGAATCAAAGGCCGTCAACTCGATGAAAGGTTCGCGGATAATTGTTTCAGCCTCGGGGATGATGTCGGGCGGCCGGGTAATGCACCATGCGATGCGGATGTTGCCGGACGAAAAGGCTACCGTCGTATTTGTTGGATTCCAGGCAGCTGGAACGACCGGCCGCCGTGTGCAGGACGGCGAAAAAGAAGTCAAGATAATGAAGAATTGGGTGCCCGTCCGATGCCATGTGGAAAAGGTCGAAGGCTTTTCGGCACACGCCGATTGGAAGGCCGTGCTCCGATGGCTCGAAGGCTTACCCGCCTCACCGAAGGCCGTCTATACGACCCACGGCGAGCCCGAAGCTTCCGAGGCAATGGCTCAGCACATCCGCGACCGCTTCGGCTGGAACGTCGTTGTCCCGAAATATCAGCAAACCACCGAACTCTAACGGATGAAGTATCAGGAATCATCGCCGTCCGCCCTTTTTGCCGATCGCATTAAATGCTTTTGGCAACTTGAAAACGCTGACGATGATGATGATTCGCCCGAACCGGTGTTGCCCGACGGCTGCCCTGAGCTCGTATTCAACTTTGCAGACCCCTTTCGCCGTTTTCATTCGTCGGGGGAAATCGAGCTCCAACCGCGAACGATCGTCGCTGGCCAGATGCGTCGAAACATCGCCATCGGACCCGGCGGAACGGTAGAGCTTTTCGGTATAAGGTTTCATCCGCTAGGGATCGGCGCACTGGTACGCGTGCCGATGGCGTCGCTTACGGATCGCGTGATAGATGCCGCCGACACGCTCGGTCTGATCGAGTCTCAGATGTATCATCGCCTGGCGTCGACATCATCATTCGGCCAACGCATAGCAGTGTTCGAGATGCTGTTTGCTGCGGCGTGCATCGTGCCCCATAGCATTCAAAACGAAATGAATTTTGCGGTCATGGCGATGGAACAGGGAACTATGTCCGTCACGGATCTGTCTCGCGAACTCCAATGGAGCCAACGCCGCCTGCAGCGTCAATTTCGCGAGTATGTTGGCGTGTCGCCAAAGATGCTCAGCCGGATCATACGCTTTCGCCGCTTGGTCCATCATTTTGAGACCAACAACAATATTGACCTCGCGGATTCTGCTCTTGCATTCGGATACTGTGACCAACCGCACATGAACCGCGACTTTGCTTCGTTCGCCGGAACCAGCCCGGTCGCATTTCTCAACGCATCACACCGGATCTCCGAACTCTTCGTCGCCGGCGAATGACCTTGTCGGGTTTTTACAATACTCTGCTGCGTTCAGTGATTTATATTGGCGTCGGTAGAATATTTGATCGAATAGGAGCTATTCAGAATGAAATTTAGCAAGCTAATCGCGGCCGCCGCATTTTTATTTATGCTTATACCGGCCGTCGCCGCCCAGGACACCAAACCGAAGGTCGAAGATCTCGGTTGGCTAGCCGGCTGTTGGGAGATGAACGTCCCCGAACGAAAGATGACCGTTACCGAAAGCTGGATGAAACCTGCCGCCGGAACGCTGATCGGCATGGGCCGAACGATCGTCGGCGACAAGACCGTGTCATACGAATTTCTTCGGATCGTTTCGGGCGCCGACGGTATTGACTATATCGCGAAGCCGTCGCAAAGTTCATCCGAGACCGCATTTCGCCTTATCAAGGGAAGCGACGCAGAGGCAGTGTTTGAGAATTTGAAGCACGACTTTCCGCAACGCATCATCTATCGAAAACCAAACGCCGATTCGCTCTTCGCCCGCATCGAAGGAATGCGTAACGGCGAATTGCGCGGAATGGATATCCCGATGAAACGGGTGAAATGTGATTAATGCCTGACGACCACCCGCCCGATTCCCCACGCGACGGCACCAATTATTTTTTGCTAGCGAGCATTGTTTTCCTTCGATTTTTTGACCCAGCCGCAAAAACAGACTCAAAAGGAAGTCTATGTATATACGTAATAAGGCTGGATAAGAACTAGGAGAGAAAACATGGCAAATGTAATGTTAAGTTTGGGTTCGAAAGGACAGAATGTTGTTGCACTGCAGCAGAAATTAAACACTCATCCTTACATAAATCCGAAGTTGGTGCCTGATGGCGACTTCGGGAGTAAAACACGAAACGCGGTTCTGAAATATCAAAAGGAGAGTTGGTTGGTCGAAGATGGCGTAGTCGGGCCCTGCACATGGAATGCAGTGATGCAGCTCGAAGCTTATAACCCGATCTTTCATAATATTCCATTCATCCCGCAACCGACGAATACTACTTGCTGGGCGGCCAGCACGGCGATGGTCAACCGTTCGAGTGTTCCGGTTGTGGTCTCAAGAACTCCGCCGGATCTGATTATTCCGGACGGGAGTTTACGCAACTTTTCCGATACGAATGACCCGATGACTGGCTCCCGTCGTTATGCGACCGCGCATTCGTTAAATGTCATTCCGCCTACCTCGTGGATGCCCTCAGCACTCCAGATCATGCTTGCGAGAGGTCCCTTGATCTTTGATATGTTGTGGAATTCCAATGAATATGCTCAGGGGTCCGGCAGTCCGGGTCATATGGTCGCCGTCGTTGGTATTCGCGGAGACAATGACCAATCAGGAAAAGGAACAACACTTAGGATCTATGATCCGTGGAGCCCGAATCAGGGAAAAAAATATTCAGTAGGATATTTCAAGTGGGTTCAGGAAGTTCCGACCAGAACTTATCACATCTTCCACAAACCATAGGTCCTGACGCAGGCCGCTACCTGACGGCGACCCGCCCAATGCCCCACGCGGCCGCGTCTTCTGCTACGGCAAACAGCGAATCGGGAACGCCAAGCTTGTCCGCCGCCTCGCGCCTTAACGTAAAGAAAAGATGTGCGGCAATGACCGCGGAGACTCCGCCAAGCAGAGCACCGAGCAACACGTTCTGCTTATTTCGCTGCGAGACCGCCGCGCCGCATACGGCACCTGATGCTGCCCGAAAGAGCAGCGGTCCCGCGTCGGTGCGGTTCGGCACCAGATCGGTCTTATCCGCGGCAAGTTCAACACCAGCCGCAATATCGAGCACCATGTGTACTCGCGGATCCGCTACGATGGCGAGCGGGCCGCACAGATCGGCGTCGTCGACGGTCACCGACTCCGCCAATACCGCCGGAGCCGTCATGCTCCGCATCCCCGCGACCGCCCCGATCATGATCGCTTTCAACAATGGATTTGCCATGGCCGAATAATACCATTTTCGAACGGTAAAATGGCTGCCATTTTGATCACTCGTAACGCAGGCATTCGATCGGGTCTAGCTTGGCGGCTTTGCGGGCAGGGAGAACGCCAAAGACGAGGCCGATCGCGAGCGAAACGCCAAGCGAGAGCAAGATCATCCACAGTTCGATCTTGGCCGGAAGTGCCGGCAGCAATAGAAGCAGCAGATTGCTCAGCCCGACCGAGAGAACGACGCCGATCACCCCGCCGAGCAGCGTCAGCGCCATCGCCTCCGCCAAAAACTGAAACACGATGGCCTTTCTTGTCGCTCCCAATGCCTTGCGAATTCCGATCTCCTTCGTCCGCTCAGTTACGGAAACGAGCATGATGTTCATTACGCCGATCCCGCCGACTAGCAGCCCGAGGCATGAAATTGCAATAGCCGCCGCACCTATACCCGCGAGCATTCCGTCAAACTGCGACATAAAATCATCGGCGGTCTTGACGTCAAAATCGTTGGGTGCTCCAAATGCAACGCCGCGTCGCTGCCGCAGAATCCCTTCGATCTCGAGAACGGCATCGTTCAGCTGGCCGTTCTTTGCTTGGGCGATGTGGAGCACCGCGTCGCGTGCCGGAGCGACCTTGCGAGCCGTGCGAAACGGCATAAATATCTTCCGGTCTTCTTCGTTTTCGCCAAAAAAGCCGGCTTGACGCTTTTCTATGACGCCGACTATTTCCCACGTCGCACCGTTCATCCGTATGACCTTGCCAACGGCCTCTTCCGCGTCACCATCAAATAACGCCTCGACCGCATTTACGCCAACAACCAGTACGCGGCGGCGCTCGTAGTTGTCCATTTCGGTCAGCCAGCGGCCGCTTCGGAGGGCAAGGTTGGTGATGCCGGCATAGTTCGGCGTGACGCCGTCGGTCAGCGCCCAGCGGTAATTTTTGTCTTCATAGATCATGTTGTCGTCGAAGCCCGTGCCCCATGATCCGATGTTGACCGCGACGGTTGATACGTCCGCGACCGACGAAGCTTGAGCGGCGATCGCGTTGGCGTCGTCCTGCGTCATCGGTTTACGGTTGCGTTCGTCTCGGTTGCTCGGCCCGAAACCGGTCGAAAGATGAAACAGATAGATGTTGTTCGTCCCGTATTCCTCAAACATCGCAACGATGCTCTGCCGCATTCCTGTCAGTAGCGAAGCCACCACTACCGCTGTCAAAATTCCAACCACGATCCCGAGGATGGTCAAGAACGAACGGAACTTATGCGAAACGACGCTGTCGTACGCCATCTTCAGAACTTCGATCGGTAATGATGCTGAGACTTTCATAACAAATCAATCTAGCCACAGAGGGCACCGAGAATCTTAATCGTTCGAGACCAAGGACGTTACTAGAACTAATTCGAAAAACCTCGGAAACCTCGGTGTTCTCTGTGGCTTTCCTAGTTCTGCGTCAACGCAACGATCGGGTCCAGCCGCGAGGCCTTCCACGCCGGGTAGATTCCCGCGACAATTCCGATCACACTGGAGACCACTACCGCTATCACCGCATCGCGGACGAGTATCGTCATCGTCATCTGGAGCAAGTACCCCACCAACTGGGTTGCCCCGAGCGAAAGGATCAGGCCGAGAATGCCGCCGACGACGCACATCAAAGCTGATTCGATCAGGAACTGAAGCATTATCTGGTTCCGCGTTGCCCCTATTGCTTTTCGCAGCCCAACCTCAAACGTTCGTTCGGTAACCGAGACGAGCATGATGTTCATTACGACGATCCCGCCGACCACCAAAATAATCGCCGTTATCGGTAAGACGACCATCCCGATCGCCCCCGTCACCTGATCCATCGTTGAGTTAAATTCGTCGACATTTACGACCGAGAAAGTGTCTTCGTCGCTGCCCAAGAGCTTTCGCTTGTTTCGCAGAAGCAGGTGGGCCTCGTCTATCGACGGTTTGAAATGCTCTTTCTCTATCGTCTTTCCGTGTATCTGAAATCCGCCGGTGCGATTGAAGATCTGATGATGCAGCGTGACCGGAATATAGATGTGCCGATCCTGCGATTGGCCGAAGAACGAACCGCGCTTCTGCTCAACGCCGATTATTTGCACCGGAACGCCGCGGACGCGGATCGTCTGTCCGATCGGATTTGAGAACTCGAAGAATTTTTCGACGACGTCGGCGCCGATCACGGCGACCCTCGCCGACCGATGCACCTCTTCGCCCGAGAAGAAACGTCCGGCCGAGAGGGTCTTATCTTCGATCTCATACATATTGTCCGTCACGCCGATCACACGCGTTGACGGAAGCTCGGCCGTGCCCTCTTTCAGGTCGGTTCCGGCATTCAACTGGGCCCCGACGTATGTGCACAGCTTGCAATTGTCGCGGAGGTATTCAAATTCCTCCCATGTCACATCTTTATAAAGACGGCTGCGGCGTTCGTATTCCTCGTCCGACATTTCGCCCATGCTCGCCATCCGCGTGATCATAAAATGATTTGACCCGAGCACCTTCGATACCTGATCGACGACATACGTCTTAAGCCCTTCGATCGCCGAACCAACGACGACAAAAGCCGCAACGCCGATGATGATCCCGAAAAGCGTTAGCAATGCCCGCAGCTTGTGTTCGAGAATGGACTTAAGGGCGATCCAAAAGGCGTCGAAATAAAATGAGTAAAGCTGCCGCATTGTTCGGAGTTCCTGCTTGAGCAGGCCTGTTTTTTATTCGAAGTCGAGATATGCGGGCTATACCGCATGGTATGAGTCCACAATAGCCGCAATGACAAAGTGCAAACGCTTCGCTGCTCTAAAATGTTCAAAAAAAATGAGGATTCTTTTGAGTGAGGTTTCTTAGAGGGCTCGAGCGTCAACCGTAAAGGTATGAAGTTCAACGTCCTCATCAATAGCCCGTTCTCTGGCGCCTTATTGCTTGCTATGGTTCGAAAATGATGTATCATTCCGCCAACTGAGATTTACCTCCTTCCGGTTCGGAGAATTCGCGATGATCTCTCCGCTGCACAACCAATTGCATAAGCAAGGAGAACACCAATGAAGAAACTTACCCTTTTAACGTTACTCGCCGTGGCAGTATTCGGATTTTCGGCATGCGAAACTTCGCCGATCAACAACGCCAATACCAACGCGAACGGCCCAAACACCAACGCTGCCAACGCTGTGAATTCCGCACCCGCAGTCAAGACCGCTGCACCGACCGCCGAAGCTCTCATCGCTATCGAAAAGAAAGCGTGGGAAGACTGGGCGGCACGGAATGCCGGCGGGCTTGAAACCTACATGGCGTCGAAATTTGTCAACGTCGGCTATAACGGTGCCTCTGACCGGACCGCGGCGATGAAGAGCTGGACCGAGCACAAATGCGAAATGAAGGATCTTGCTTTTTCGGATGAAAAGGTCCACCAGCTCGCTGACGGTGTCGCTCTGATGACATTCAAGGCGACCTCCGATATTAAATGCGATGGGAAATCAGGGCCTAACCCAACCAACACCGCCGTCCTTTATGTAAGAGAAGGCGATGCGTGGAAGGCGATGTATTATCAGGAAGTTCCGGCCGCCGACGCCAAAGGCGAGTATGCCGAACCGACCACACCTTTTGATAAAGAAAAGGAACTCGCCAGCCTCTCCGCCGCTCCGAACGATATTGCGGACTCTGAGAAAAAGCTTTGGGAAACATGGAAAGCCGGCGACCAGAAAGGTTTCCGGGAGTTGCTTGCAGATGGCATCGTGGGAAGCGGAAGGTCCGGCTCCGTAGTCGGAGCTGATGCATACACGAAGTCAGCCTTCGATCCGTCATGCAAGATCGAATCATTCTCGCTTTCGCCAATGAAGTCGATGGAGATCTCAAAAGACCTGACGATGATCTTCTATCGTGCATCTCAGAAAGGAGCTTGCGGAGAAACGAAACTACCTGAAAATGTGATGTCAGTCGCCATCTACAAACGCGAGAACGGCGCACCGAAGGCAACCTACTACATGGAAAATCCGGTGCGTTAATTTTTCGGCCTACAACAAAAGAGGCGTCGCCAAATCCTGCTGGCGACGCCTCTTTATTTTATGAGTGTGGATACGCGCAAAAAGGCCGCCAGTACGACGGCCTTCAAGTCTATCGGTTGAAACTTACATATCTGGGACGATCTCCAGGTCGGAGATACTTTCTTCTATGTTCAGGACTCTAGGCGAGAACGCATGGCGTCGTGATCGGACCTCGACGATTACCGATTGCCCGGCGGGAATGTCCTCTATCCGGAAAAATCCGAAGTTATTCGTCGTGGCCGTCCGCACAGTTCCGCTCTCATCTGTGATCGTTACCGTGGCGTTGCCAATGCCGAAGCCGCCCTTGCTCGCGACACGGCCGCCGACAGAAACACCGGCCGAGCTAACCACGTAAGGCGTCGGCGGCGGGCTGGACGCAAAGGTACCCGTAGCGGCCGCTGCAAAATTCTGCAAAAAATCCCCGCTGCCCAAAGTAAGCGAGGGTGAGACGGAAGAGAAACTAATCGAAAGGTTGCGTTGTAACGTCAGCCCAAAAAGCAGAAAATCCGACGAAAAAGTTACGACGTGTTCAGGCGTGGTTGCCAAAAGGTTCGCCGAGTTGCCCCCGCTCGTGCCAGCGATGCCGGGCGTCTGAGCGGCGGGCGAGATGACCGCTGTCAGCAAATTCGTTCGCGGTCCCGCTCCGACTGGTGCCGGTGTGTCGCGTATCACCCGAACCGTGACGATCTGATTGAGCGGTTGGGTGACGGTTCCTCCGTTAAGAAAACCCGTTTCAGTGGTCGTTGTCGTGACGTACATACGCCCGAACTGTAAGCCCTGTAAAGAGGGATCCAAGCCCGCAATGTTCGAATAGAAAAAGAACACGGGCGTCCCGCCGCTTATCGTATTGAAGTCGGCGCTAGAAGTATTGTTCGTCAATACAAAATCTTGCTGAGCATTCTGTTGAACAAACTGTGCGAAGGTCGTGGTTTGTGCGACGGTGCCCATCGTCGCAGAGAGGGCGATCACGAATAAGATCGCGAAGTGGCGCAGATGTGTCATTGTGTTAGGAATCGATGTGTTTCTAAACATAGTTGTGCCTTCAGAAACGGCTGTAAAAAAGCCGGTAAAAGTCTGGTGGATTAGTTCTGGGACGTGCTTTAAGTACTGGGAGGACACTGCAAAACAAAGTTTAAACTCTTTTACTGCATTTGTAAAGATAAAAAGATATGCCGAAACGACCAGTCTAGCACTGACAAAACTTCTGCGTTTGTGACGCTAAACATAGGTCGTGTTATACTCTGAAAATATTTCAAACCCTTAGGAGACATCGCTTTGGCAATTTTAGTAGATAAGAATACGCGCCTGATCGTTCAGGGCATCACCGGTAAAGAGGGCACGTTCCACACGCTGCAGATGGTCGAATACGGCACGAACGTGGTAGGCGGAGTCACGCCCGGCAAAGGCGGCACGACGCACGAAGGCATTCCCGTCTTTAACACCGTCGCCGAGGCCGTCAAAGAAACTGGTGCGAACGCTTCGGTCATATACGTTCCGCCGCCGTTTGCCGCTGACGCGATAATGGAAGCCGCCGACGCCGGCATCCCGGTCGTGGTATGCATCACCGAAGGCATCCCGATCGCCGACATGATCAAAGCCCGCGAATTCCTGAAAGGTAAAAACTCGGGCGTTGAGGAAGCTAAGAGTACTCGTCTCATCGGCCCAAACTGCCCCGGCATCATCTCGCCCGGCAAATGCAAGATCGGCATCATGCCCGGCCATATTCACAAAGAAGGCCGCATCGGCGTCGTTTCGCGCTCCGGCACGCTGACCTACGAAGCCGTTGGGCAATTGACGGCGCTCGGCCTTGGCCAATCGTCCGCCATCGGCATCGGCGGCGACCCGATCATCGGCACGACTCACACCGACGCACTGGCTCTCTTCCAGGCTGATGACGAGACCGACGCCATCGTGATGATCGGCGAGATAGGCGGAAGCGCCGAAGAAGAAGCCGCAGCGTACGCCAAAGATAACGTCACCAAACCGATCGTCGCATTCATCGCCGGCCAGACCGCACCTCCGGGCCGCCGCATGGGCCACGCCGGTGCCATCATCTCAGGCGGCAAAGGAACCGCCGCCGAAAAGATGAAAGCCCTGACCGCCGCCGGCATCCGTGTAGTAGAATCCCCGGCCGACATCGGCCAAGCCATAGTAGAGGTCCTAGCCTCAAAAGCCACCGCCTAACTCGAAAGCCCAAAAGATCTCGAGCTTCCTAACTCGGTGACCCCGCGTCGTTCCGCAAAGATCCGCCGCGTGACGGGGTAACGGATTCCGCCGGGCGGTGACTCTAACTGTCGAAACGCGCTAAAATCATCGGTAGAGGAAAATTCGAAATGGTAAGAACGGTCTTGGTCGCACTGATCGTTGGGATGTCTGCACTCTCATCAACCGCACAAACACCGTCGGTCGAGCCGGGCGTTTCGCTTGAGCTGGCAAAGTGGCGAGCCGCGCGTTACTCCGACGTCCGGTACAAACTCAACCTGACGCTCGAAAAGATGTCGCCGGTGCTCAAAGGAACGATCGAGATACGCGTCACGGTAAGACCGCCTGCATCAGGTGCCGCGACACCGCCCGTCAATGTAAAGCCGGGAACGCAGCCATCCCTGCCTGCATCAAGTGCCGCGACACCGCCCGTCAATGTAACGCCGGGAACGCAGGCGCCCACGTCCGCGTCGATTGCCGAGACACCGCCTGTCAATGTAACGCCGGGAACGCAGGCGTCCTCGCCTGCATCGTCACCGGGTGCCGATGTCCTCTCGCCCATCATTCTGGACTGGCGGAAGTTACGCGGCCACGAAGAGAAGTCGACCATATCGAACGTCACGGTCAACGGAACGGCTGCGGTTCGGAGTTTCAGCTTTAGCTGGCCTCCCGTTGAAGCACAGGCGTCTCCGGGCAACAGCGGGCCACCTAAAGGTGGAACTCCAAGCTTTGCAGAGCACAACGAACACCTCATTTTCCGCGACGGGGTTGTCGTTGGCGAGAACGTTATAAGGCTTGATTTCACTTCGCCGATATTGACGAGCGGGTCGGCGATAACGCGGTATGTCGATAAGGAGGACGGGTCGGAATATATCTACTCGCTCTTTGTTCCAAGCGACGCGAGCACGGCGTTCCCGGTGTTTGACCAGCCGGATATTAAGGCGAGGGTCTAGGTTGACGTTATTTACCCGAAGGAATGGCGGTTTATTACAAATACCGACGCTTCACTTTACGATAGACGCCAATTTCTCGACCCTTTCAATCCCTAGGAAACGTTTCCATCGATAGAGTTTTCATGGGCGACTTTCAATGTAACTAAACCCATCAGCACCCAGCGTAGCGAAGAAGCGCTCGGCATCATCAACAAATTCCTCGCCGACAACCCGAAGCTCGATAACGACCTCCGCCTAAAGATACTGGAAAACGCCGACATCATCGAACGCGCCGTGAAGATCCGTTCGAAACACGGAAAGAACTAACCGCCGGGAACGCAGGCGTCCCGCCTGCCCGTTGCAAAGGGAGCGGTTCGCGGGGCGAGGGGCGGTTCGTGCTTCGCACTCATGCAGGCGGGACGCCTACGTTCCCGGCATAAAGGGCTTTCGTCTTCGCACCATCAGCCAACCGCATCCCGCCATAAACCCGCAACCCCGTCGGTCGATCCCGCGACCGCACTTCTATCATTTCGAGGCTACATTTAAATACAAGGTTTCTATTGATTTCGCGCCGGATGGCTTCACGCTTTTCGGGTTCTGATGTATTCTCTCCGTTTACGCTTTCGAACTTTTATAACGAGGAAATTATTTAGATGAGTAGTTTAACATTTGGTATCATCAAGCCGGACGCGGTCCGTGCAGGCACTCACGGTGCGATCATTAGTCGTATTTTGTCGTCGGGATTCAACATCCGCGGTATGAAGTTGATCCAGCAATCCCTCAAGGACGCCGAAGGATTTTACGCAGTCCACGCCGAACGTCCTTTTTTTGGCGAACTTACGGAATTTATGTCGAGCGGCCCGTGCGTCGTCCTTGCTATGGAGAAAGAAAACGCCGTCCCCGCCTGGCGCGAACTGATGGGAGCAACCAATCCGGCCGAAGCCGCGGAAGGCACGCTGCGAAAGGACTTTGCCACATCGATCGGCGAAAATGCCGTTCACGGTTCTGACTCCGACGAAAATGCCGCCATCGAGATCGCTTACTTCTTCAGCAAACTTGAATTAGTTTAAGTGTAGGGGTATAAAGGTTCAAAGTTATGCTGAGGGCGAAGCGTTTGCATCCGCCCTCATCACTTCGAACTTTTGCATTAACCTCCCGCAGAAAATTGGCGTTCCGGTCCTCGTTCACTCAGTACGTAAGCCAAGCTTGCACGTATAAACTATTATGAAACGTTGCCCTACCTGCGAAAAGACATTCGACGACAATCTTCGATTTTGCCAAGCTGACGGCACACCGCTGGTCGACGCGGTCGAGGAACTTGACCCTTTCAAAACGATGGTCGCGCGTCCTGGGGAATTTGCCGCGGCGATCCCGCCGTCAGCGAAAGAACCTGAGCCATCTCACGCCGAAGCGGACGTTCTGGAACTCCCGTCGGAACACGACGCCAACAAGACTCAGGTCGTCTCAGAAGCAGAACTTAGGGCCGAAATGGCGAAGGCTGATTCGACGGAATCGGAGATCGTTGAACTTCCGCCGATCGGCGATTCCGCACCGGAACCCCCGAAATTCATCGAGCCAAGTGTAGAACCGCCGCCGCCCGCTTTTAGCGGAACGCCCCAGCCGCCGGCATCGCCATTCGCCTCAGAGCCGCCGAAAGCAGAAACGGAGCCGGACGCAGCTCCACCGCCCTTTTCTGGCGATCTCACGGGCGATCCGTTCGCGCATACGACGCCGCCGATCCCGTCCCCGTTCAGTAATCCTCGCGAATCAAAGCCAGAGCCTGCCGCTCCGCAGTTTGCTGAACCACAAGCCCCTGCTTTTAACGAATCAGCGGTCAATCCCTTTGAGCAGTCTGCACCTAAGGAAGAGCAGCAAATGGAGCCCGCTCAATGGAACCCGCCGGCAGCACCGGACGCCAACTGGCAAGGTCAGGAAATCGGCGAAAATACGCCATTTCAACCGCCTCCTGCGGGAGCCGAAGGCCAAAATAAGACCCTTGCTATCGTTTCGCTTGTTCTGGGTATCGTTTCACTCTGTTGTTATGTTTCGCCATTGACCGGTTTGGCTGCGTTGGCCACCGGCTTTATGTCGATCAAGAAGGCGAAAAATGACCCCGCACAGTACGGCGGGAAAGGATTGGCGATCGGTGGAATGGTGCTGGGCGGACTCTTCTTCTTGATAGGAATTGCGTATTGGATCTTTCTTCTCTTTTTTGGCGGTCTCGCAATGATGATGGATGCGGCACGATAGGTCCGTGGGATCAAAACGAATGTTTCGCGTATGTTGGATTTATTCCGATCGCGACATCTTAACCGTAGATCAGCAAATAGATCAAAATAACCCGTAGGCGTTTTAATGTTGCGGGTTTTTTTGCGATAATTTCGCTTTCGAAAGGGAATTTTATGTCGATCATCTCAGACGTCTTACAGTCAACATCCGCAGTCTTAAAGGGAATGAGGCGAACTCTTTCTGAGATCCCTCGCAAAAAATGGACGGTTCAGTACCCCGACGAGCCGATAACCGTTCAGCCGCGGTACCGCGGGCAACATTTGCTCCATGTTGATGAGGCCGGTAAGGAGAAGTGTGTAGCGTGTTATCTTTGCGCCGCCGCGTGCCCCTCGGACTGCATTTATATCGAGGCGGAAGACGACCCGCGGCCTTACGCCGAACGGATCGGGCGCGATGAACGTTACGCTAAGGTTTACAACATCGATTACGGCCGCTGCATTTTCTGCGGATATTGCGTCGAAGCGTGCCCGAAAGACGCCATAACACACGGCTATAACTTCGAGATCTCGGTGTACAACCGGGCCGATCTTCTCAAAACGAAAGATGATCTGCTGATAACCAAACAGAAGCAATCAAAGAACTACCGTGTCGCTCTGTCGGGCGAAGATGTCGACTCGGAATTCAAGGAAGTCTAGCTTCGGCTCCAGCACTTCCTCCGACGAAGCGATGATTTGACTGTGGATTCTCTTGACAGACCACCAACCCAGAAAGGGCGTCACCATGAAATTCGCGCTCAGGGACTGCGTGAGTTTGCCGGCCTACGCTTGGACACGCAGCGACTCGACCCATTTAGATTGGCCGCCTACGCCAATCTCTTGGTGATCTCTTTCGATCAGGTCGAGGCTCTTAGCGACGCCGCCCGCGAGCATCTTCTGGGAAAGGGAAAAGATATGTGGTCAGGGGGCGCCGCTTCACAAAAGTTGCCGGACGGTCGCAAGCTCATTATCCTGAATCCGACCCACGGGAAAAATCGACACAACGCGACCCTAATGGAAGAGATCTCTCATGTGTTCCTCGGCCACAAGCCAAGCCGCCTGGCGATAAAGGCCAAGAATCGGCAAGGCGAAACGATCGCCCGTGACTATAATGCGGAGATAGAAGAGGAGGCATACGCGACCGGGGCGGCGGCACTAGTTCCATACCGCGGGCTAAAGAAAATGATACTCTCGGGAAAGACCTCGGCCGAGATAGCCGGTCATTACGGCGTCAGCCGGGCCCTGGTTGAATATCGGATAAAGATCTCACGCCTGTGGGACGACTATAAACAGAACGTCTTTCGCCAGAGATAGTTACGATGAAGACCCCGCAGATGGACCAGCCAAGGAATCAAAAATCAAGACCGGATAAGGACCTGAGCACTGTCGACAAGCTTCGTATGCTCTTGGATATAACGACCAAGATCAGCCGGTCTGCGAATCTCGACGAAGTTCTAAATCTCGTAATGGACACGCTCGGCTCGCTCCTTCATTACGACGCGGCAGGCATCTATCTTATGGAACGGCCGGACGAATCCGAGCCGTATAAGTTCATTTCGAAAGTGATTCGTGGATATGAGATTAGTTTTGAGCTAATCGAACCGCAACTTCGCTTGGGCGAGGGTTTTATCGGGCACGTCACCCAAACGGGTGAGCCCATAATTGCGCACGATGTCAGCCAGGATGAACGCTATTTCGCTGCCCGGAAACGCACGCGTTCCGAGATGGTCGCACCTATCGTCTCCAACGACGTCGTTATCGGAGCGTTCGATCTGGAAAGCGATGATCTCGCCGCTTATGATGAGGAGGACCTTTCGGTGCTTCAGCTCTTGGCGTCCCAGGTCGCCATCATCATCGAGAAATCGCGACTACAGGAACAAGCTATCGAAAAGAAGCGGATCGAAGCTCAATTAGAGATCGCTCGACAGGTTCAGCTGGAGCTCTTGCCCGATAATGACCCTGATTTTAAGAACTTCGACATCAGCGCATATATCTTCCCAACGGAAGAAGTCTCCGGCGACTACTACGATTGGGTTCAGATATTCGAAGATCAGATCGGCATAATCGTCGCGGACGCGGTCGGAAAGGGAATTCCGGCGGCACTTTTAATGTCATTTTTGCGGGCATCACTTCGAGCTGGTGTCCAGATCGGCTACGCACCGCATATCGCGATGTCGAAGGTGAATAATCTTCTTTGGGACTCGACCGAAGACCATCAATTCATTACTGCCATTTACGGAATTCTGGACTGCACAAACCGGACTTTCGTCTTTTCAAATGCAGGCCATAATCCGCCGATGCTGATCCGCCCGGACGGCGAATATCGTTATATCGAATACGGCGACCAGCCCCTGGGTATGTTTCAAGATGGTCGATATCATCAGCATTTTATCCGATTTGAACAAGGGCAAGTACTGGTGATATATACCGATGGGATCACCGAGGCCGCCAACGGCGATGGGGAAGAGTACGGAAAAGAAAGGTTCGCCGCCAGCGTGCTCGCCAGCATTCAACTTCCGGCCAAAAAGATGATCGACCACATACGAAAAGACGTCGCAGACTTTACGGAGCGGAAGTTTCTCGACGACGACGGCACGCTTTTCATCTTAAAGGCACTCTAATCAAAAGAAGAACCCGGAAGGGTTCAATTGCTTGAATCGTCTTCCGGGCTCGTTCAGTTGAAGTGTTTATTTTTGCTAATGAGCCATGATGGAACCGTGCATCTGATATCCACCGGGTACGACAGGAGTTCGGTAGTCTCCGTAGTTCAGCCTCTCGTTCTTAGTCGAAAAGGCGTAAATATCAAACCCGTAGGCATCCAGAGTATTGGTAAGCTCGTTAACCCGATCCAAATAAATTGTCTCGGCATAACCGAACTCTGCTCTAATTTCAAGTATTCTATCAATGACTTCAAGTGGTGCAAAAAATGTTGCGGGATCTTTGAATGTTGCCATATTTATTGCTCCGTCAACCGACTGAAATTTCGGCGGACATGTTTTCGATTACGGTGAAGTCCATTTGGTTGTTCCCGTTTTTACCATCATCAAAGGTTAAAGCAACGTCCGGGATGCTTTTTCCATCCTATTGACACGAAAAGATTGATGTTTTTGCGGAATGGGATTACAATAACGTACGACACGCTCTTCCCGTTGGAGAAAAAATAAAATGAAAGATCTATATAAAAACGCGTTTGCAGGGTTTTTGGCCATTACTTTTCTTGCAGTGGGTGTTTTTGCACAGAGCGAGACGATCTCTGCGGCTCTCGGCGATAAATATGTGATCTCTGCGAAGGCAGGCGGGGTTAATCTGGTCGAAGGCACCGCCGGCGTTGTTCGCGAAACTGGCACAAGCGGGCTTTTGATAAAGGGAGACAAGCTCGAAGTTGGCGACCGAGTTTCAACCGGAGCCGACGGACGTGCTGAAATATTGCTTAATCCCGGTTCATACCTCCGCATTGGTGGGAATACTGCTTTTGAGTTCAAATCGACCGCGTTAGACGACCTGACGATCTTGGTCGATCGCGGAAGTGCGATACTTGAGATCTTCGCTTCAAATGATTTCACCGTTCAACTTCATACAGGCGATTCTAACTTTTCATTGATCCAGACCGGGATCTATCGCGTTGATGTGGTGGAAGGCAAGAGCACACTCACTGTTTGGAAGGGACGTGCTGAGACCGCGGACGGTTCGGATGTAAGAAGAGGCCGTGAGGCGGTCGTTGCAAATGGTGATGTCTCGCTCTCAAAATTTGATCGCGGAGACCGCGATGCCCTCGAAACTTGGAGCAAACAGAGAAGCAAGGAACTCGCAAAGATGACGTCTTCGCTGAAGCCACGAGATTTTCGTGATCCGCTGATTTCGGCTTTCAGGGGCTACGGATTTAATCTGTATGATTCGTTTGGGTTATGGGTTTACAATCCGTTCGTGGGTTCCTATTGCTTCCTTCCATTTGGACGCGGTTGGAGTTCGCCCTATGGGTATTGGTACAACTATGACATCTGGTCGTATCGCCTCCCGTGGAGGTATTTCGTTCCGCCTACATCAGGTGGGGGGAATGGAGGAACCGTCAACCCAACGACCCCCGTCCCGTCCGAGACTCGCCAAGGCACAAGGTCAAGACAAGGTTCTCTTCCGCCGTTCGTTCAAGTTGGCGGCGCCTCATCCTTACCGGGTGCGCGTGGCAGTGCGTCCAACGACGTATTTGGTCCACAAGTTCAAAGGTCCACTCGCCAAAGTTTTCCGCCTGCACCGGCACGCTCAGAGCCTTCTGTACCGCTCGGCAACGCGCGAGACACGAAACGGCCATAATTTGAGGCGGTCAACATCCACTTAAAAAAAAGCAGGTTTCGGCCTGCTTTTTTTATTTCACAACTGCCGTTACGACCGGCTCGATAACACCGTATTTTTGAAGCTGCGGTTCGGCTATAAGGAGGATCGCCTGAAGGCCGTTTACCAATAAATGAAGTATAAAGCACGGCAACAAGCTCCCGGTGAAGGCCCGAAGCAGGGTTAGCCCAAGGCTCAACGAACCCAGAACAGCGATCTTTCCGGGATTCTCGATGTATTGAGGTACGTGAACTGCGGTAAACAAGATCGTCACCAAAGCAACTGCCGCCACGGTTCCGAGCTGTTTCCGGAAGCCCGAATAAAGGACCCCGCGATACACGACCTCCTCCACAAGCGGTGCGGTAAACACGGCCATCGCAGCAACCAGATACAGCGCCGTCCGGGAACTCCGGATGATACGCTCCAGCTCGTCCTCCTTGAGTGGGAGTAAGGACGTGACGGCCGCCACCAGCCCCAGGAATCCGACGAGCATTGCAACGTAATGCCACGCCTTCACTCCTCCGCTGTGCCAACCGAGCGATGCAAAGAACGGCCGCCGGCCCAGCTTAGTTACAACAGCCCACGCCAGCAGCAGCGTTAACAGATGAGCCGGCATGATCGCCGAGATCTGAACAATGATCGCTGTCGGATCTTTGGTTACAAACTCAACAAATTCAGCATTTGCCGAAAAAGAGGGGCCGCGGGCAAGAACGTATGGCAGCAGAAAAATACTCGGAAGGAAGATGACCATTGCCACGCTGAATACCCAGACGCCGAGGCCGACCGCCGCTCCCCAAGTAGGGTTATCGGGGGACTCCGGTTGCTGAAGGCTCGCTTCTGGTGAGGTCGGGCCACCATCGACCGATTCATTGATTTCCATAAGATTGAGAAAAGTCTACTCAATCCCCGTCGAAGCGCCAACTTTCGAGATCGCACTCTTGAAAATCCTCTCGTTTGCAGATAGTCTAAAAGCCCGTGGAGCAACACGGGGACAATCCCCAACAAAATGTAATAGCGATCATACCGGCGCGGTACGAGTCTGTCCGCTTGCCGGGCAAGATGTTGCTGGAGATCAACGGCATTCCCTTGATCTTGCACACGCTTAACCGTGCACGCGCGGCCCGTTCGGTCGGCCGAGTTATCGTTGCGACTGATGACGAAAGGATCCGGCAGGTCGTCACCGACGAAGGAGGCGAGGCCTTAATGACCTCGCCTGACCATCGCTCCGGCAGCGACCGCATAGCCGAGGTCGCCGCAAAGATGCCGGAAGGTTCGATAATAGTCAACGTACAAGGTGACGAGCCGATGATCTCGCCAAATACAATAGATCTTGCGGTCAACGCGCTTGTTGGTGAAAGCACTGCCGACGTTGCAACGACATGCGAACCTATCAGCGAAGTCAGCGAAATTCTTGATCCAAATGTCGTAAAGGTCGTTTCCGATAGTTTCGGACGAGCGCTGTATTTTTCGCGTTCTCCGATCCCGTTTTCCAGAGAAAGTGTTAGGAAGTTTGGTTCGCTTGAGGCTGCGCTCGCGAATGAGCCGGACCTGATCGGGACATTTCGAAAGCACACCGGGCTCTATGTTTATCGTCGTGAATATCTCTTGAGGTTCACCCAGATGCCGCAGACGCCATTCGAGAAAGCGGAAATGCTTGAACAGCTTCGGGCATTGGAGAACGGCGCGATCATCAAGGTCGTCGATACAGCCGACAGGTCTATTGGGGTCGATACCGAAGTTGATCTGGAACTCGTTCGGTTTTTGGTTATGGATCTGTCGCGACAAGGAGTATAGATTTGAGCGATTGGATAGGTTTAATGTTCTTTGCACTTCTGATAGTTGCCGCGTGGGCCGGTTTGCGCGTGGTTTCCAGGCCAACGAGCCGCACCGAAGCCGATCACGAACGAAATGTTGCGGAAAGCTATTCGAAATTAGGTGCAGGCGTAAACGCATTGCAGGATGCCTTGAATCCGGAGGCTGCAAGGTCAAAAGAGGTCATCGCCCAGATGAAGGATGGGCGATATCAAAAGAAGAAACAAGAAGGGAAGTCCGGCGGCAATATGGATGAGCCGGATGACGTGAGATAATCATGGGATAGATATGATTTCGTTAGAGCATATTGCTTGTACTTCCGCCGCCTTTTTACTGCGGCTTGTATTAGATCTGGCGTTCGCAAAGTTCAGTTTGCAAACTTCGATCGCTCCCGGCTTGCTCGTCGGGTTCTCTGTTCTGTCGATTCTCTTGATAGGCAGTATTATTACTGGTATCAGCTCTGTCGCTTTTTGGTTAGCTGGATTGGTCGGGTTTTTCTTGTATATTCCGGCTTTGGCGCTGTTAGGGATGTTCCTCGTCTGGTGGAATCCGGAGAAATATAAGGAAAGGTCAACGAAACGGCAGAGACGAAGTTCTCGATTTGTGGAGGATAAATGACCAAGTATATTTTTGTGACCGGCGGAGTAGTTTCCAGCCTCGGCAAAGGATTGGCAGCGTCCAGCTTGGGATGCCTGCTGGAGGCACGCGGGATGAGCGTTCAGATGATGAAGCTCGATCCTTATATCAACGTTGACCCGGGCACGATGTCGCCATTTCAACACGGTGAGGTCTTCGTTACCGACGACGGGGCCGAGACCGATCTCGACCTCGGCCATTACGAACGCTTCACGCATGCAAAACTTTCGCAGGCGAATAACTGGACCAGCGGCCGGATCTATCTTTCCGTTATCGAAAAAGAACGACGCGGCGACTATCTGGGCAAGACGATTCAGGTGATCCCGCACATTACTGACGAGATCAAGATGGCGGTCCGAACTGTTGCCGAAATGCACACGCCTGACATTTTGATCGTCGAGATCGGCGGAACTGTCGGCGACATCGAATCGCTCCCTTTTCTTGAGGCGATTCGACAGATGGGCAACGAAGAGGGCCGCGGAAACGCCATTTTTATTCATGTTACACTCGTGCCGTACATTGCCGCGGCCGGCGAATTAAAGACCAAGCCGACACAGCACAGCGTCCGCGAACTTCGCGAGATAGGTATCGCACCCGACGTCCTACTTTGCCGTTCGGATCGGCCGATATCGATCGATATGCGGCGAAAGATCGCGCTTTTCTGCAATGTTCAGGAAAACGCTGTGATCTCTGCACTCGATGTTCCGACGATCTATGAAGTTCCGCTGGCGCTTCACGAACAATCTCTCGACGAGCTGATCGTTAAAGACCTGAATCTGACCGAACGATTCCCATCGGTTGATCTAAAAAATTGGCGCGATCTGGTTTCGACGATCAAGGACCCGTCGGGCGGTTCGGTGAAGATAGCGATCGTCGGCAAATACGTCGAACTCGAAGACTCGTACAAATCGCTTCGCGAGGCGCTGACACATGCCGGCGTCGCAAACGATCTTCGGGTAAACGTGACCTGGATCGAATCGGAAAACCTTATCAAAGATAATTACGAAAGCGATCTGCAAGATTACGATGCCATATTGGTTCCCGGCGGTTTCGGGAAGCGCGGAATCGCCGGTATGCTGCGGGCGATCAAATATGCGAGACGTTCGGGCACACCGTATTTCGGCATTTGCCTCGGTATGCAGACTGCCTGTATTGAGTTTGCGCGGGACGTATGCGGTTTGCGGGACGCCGATTCGACGGAATTCAACGAGGAAACGCCGTTCCCGATCATATTCAAGCTCCGTGATCTGGTAGACGTGGACGAGCTCGGCGGAACTATGCGGCTCGGGGCGTGGGATTGCGACTTGACGCCGGATTCACTGGCAAGCAGCATCTATAATGGTGCTGAACACATCAGCGAACGCCATCGTCACCGTTACGAGTTCAATCCCGAATTCCGCGAGGTGCTTGGCAAAGAAGGGTTGGTCTTCAGCGGAACATCGCCGGACGGAAAGTTCGTGGAGATCATCGAGCTTCCCCGCGAAATCCACCCGTTCTTTATCGCGTGTCAGTTCCACCCGGAATACAAGTCGAAACCGGTCGACCCGCATCCGTTATTCACATCATTCGTGAAAGCCGCCTGGGAAAACCGCCTCAAGAGCGAAAACCTGGAGCACGACGTAGCGAGCGACAAGAAAGTGGAAATGCCGGAGAGAGTCGATGTTACTGTTGACGAATAGATCAAATTTTGCGACGTTCCGATTTGAGGTTCCTGAATGGTGACGGTTTTTTGGTGGATCATTTTTGGATGCTTAGTTCTCGCGATACTTACAGGTCTTAGCAGTTTCGTTCCCTTGCGACACCGTTATTTATCGGAATATCAGGACAGGCTGACTTGGCAGGAGAGATTCCTCATTAACCACAAATTGTCTAAGGAAATTCTATTTTCCGACCCCGCGTGGATAAGACGTGATGATCTGAATCGAAAGCTGCAGTTGGTGTATCGGGTTTGTTTCTCAGTTTATTTCTTTGGAATAGTCGGTTTCATAATAACAGCTCTGTTTTTGTCATGAATGATGAGTAGTAGTTCATTTGGACTTGGAAACGTTAAATTTGGCGAGGGCGATTTGGCGTTCATTTTGGGGCCGTGCGTGGTCGAATCGTATGAGCATGCCTCGATGATGGCGCGGTCGATCAAGGAGATCTGCGATAGGGTAGGCGTTGGCTTTGTTTACAAGTCGTCGTTCGATAAAGCGAATCGCAGTTCGATCGACAGTTTTCGTGGCGAGGGGATGGAGTTCGGGCTCTCGATCTTAAATCAGATCAAAGAAGAGTTTGGCGTTCCAGTCATTACTGATATCCACGAACCTTGGCAGGTCGAAAAGGCCGCCGAAGTCGCTGATATTTTGCAGATACCGGCGTTTTTGTGTAGGCAAACCGATCTGCTAATCGAAGCCGCGAAGTCAGGGCGTGCGGTCAATGTTAAAAAGGGGCAATTCCTCGCACCGTGGGACGCCAAAAACATTGTCGATAAGCTTCGTGCCGCCGGCTGCGAAAAGATCCTTCTAACCGAGCGCGGAGCGAGCTTTGGCTACAACAATCTTGTCGTTGATCTTCGCTCGTTTCCAATAATGAGGTCGTTCGGCGTGCCGGTTGTGTTTGACGTGACCCATTCGTTGCAGCTCCCCGGCGGATTGGGCAAAGCAACGGACGGGCAAGGCCAATACATCGAACACTTTGCACGCGCCGGAGTCGCGTGCGGCGTGGACGCGGTTTTCATGGAAGTCCACGATGATCCTTCGAAGGCACCAAGCGACGGCCCGAACCAACTCCCATTAGCAAGGCTAGAGCCGTTGCTGATCAAGCTAAAGAAAATACATGAATTGGTTCAGGATTAGCCACGGCCCTTTTCGATCCCAGATGAAAAATATATCGATATTCACCGTTCTCTTTCTATTTCTCGCAGGCACATTTATTGTTTCTGCCCAGTCGGAAACGCGCGTTGCCGCGACGTGGCAAGTGCAGAAGTATGACTTTCAAGTCACTTTGCCTGCCGCAGGAACGTCTAGGGACGTGACGGTCCGTTCGCGGATCGACGTAAAGAATATTTCCGGCCGGCCGGCGAACAGCCTGACGCTTCGGATGACCTCGTCGGCAACCATAACCGCGGTTAGGATAGGCGGTTCATCCGCAGATTTTTCCCCGGCCCAGGAGAATGTGGGAGGTGCGAGGCTTCAGCGCTTTGCGATGCGGATCGCTCCGGTCGCTGCGAATGCGACGGTCTCGGCAGAGGTCGATTACACCGTCAAACCCGGCGACAATTCGGGCCTCATGGCGGTTTCACCATGGTCGACGCAGTTTCTGCCGATGTCATTTTGGTATCCGACCCCCACAAGTTGGTTCTTTCCGCGAGGTGCCGACTACGCCCCGTTTCGCGTACAGTTAACAGGCGGAAGCCTGACCACGGTGTCTGCCGGGACGAATTCTGTGGGAGCGTTTGAAGCGCAGGCGTTCGCTCAACCATTCTTTGTTGCCGGAAATTGGGAACGGATCGAAGCAGGTGGTGTCGAGGTTTTTTCGCCAACGACCGGCACCGCTGCAGCTAAGGAAAGAGCATCTGAAATTGCGGCTATTGTCGAGGAAGCTCGTCAGTTCATGTCAACCCTATTAGGTCCGGTTCCGAACATGCCGCTTCGAGTGGTTGGCGTCCGCAGAGGTGCCGGGTTCGCAAGCGGCGGGACGATCTTGGTTGATGAAGGCGTCTTTCGCCGCAGTAAGTTGGATTCGATCACCGTTACCCAGATCGCCGAAGCGGTGGCCAAAAATTGGATAGGAGACACGGCCACGGTAACGGATGACGGCAGTGGCGTCGTCCGCGAAGGACTGTCTCGTCACATCGCTACGAAATTTCTGGCCAGTAAGTATGGCGCAGATGTCGCAAATGTCGAACGTATGCGCCATCGAACAGCTTATGCCGCGGTCTCGCGTCGCGATGCACCGTTGAGGTCGGTTGCTCCGATCGATGATTACTATTTCTCCGCAGTTGCAAACAAAGGTTCGATGTTCTGGCGGCTGCTGGAAAGACGTCTTGGCTCCACCGAGTTTTATTCACGGATCCAGAAGCAGTTGGCGACGGGCACTCTGACGCTTCCGGAACTTCGTCTGGCCTTTGGCGGAGAAAAGGCGCTTGTCGATTACATGCTTGATGATGTGACTGATATTAATTTGCAGGTCGGACTGCCGCAGATCAGCGCCGGCGAAGCTAAGGTCGCGCTTCGAAATACGGGCGGTTTCGACGTAAACGTCAATGTCGTCGCGACGCTCTCGAATGGCCAGAAACTCACGACGCCGGCCGCCATCCGCGCACAAAGCTTCGGGGAAGTGATCTTTAAGGCTCCGCAGACGATAACGCGGATAGAGATCGACCCTGAAAAATTGTATCCGCAGGTCGACTATTCTGACGACATTGCACCGAGACAAACGACGGACAGTGACCTGTTGCTAGCGGTCAAACGCGACTTTGATTCGCAGAGGTATGCCGCCGCAGAAAAGACAGCGATCGAGGTGTTGCGGGACTATCCGCGATTCGACGATGTGATGGTCTTGCTTGCACGAAGCCAGCTGGCACAAAACAAGATCACCGAAGCCGAACGAGGCTTCCGAGCTGTCTTGAACGAACCATTGCCGTCAGCACGTAGCCTTGCATGGGCTAACGTCGGCATGGCGGACATCAGCGTACGTACGGGGCGGACGGCTGACGCAGCACGTTACGCCAACGAAGCGATACTTATCGACGGAGAGTATGGAGCGAGCCTTGCAGCCCGCGTGATCAGGAATCGCCAGAGCTCGTCAACGGCGGTCGACAGTGGAATAAAGGAATACTTTGCTCAATTCGATCGGGCCGCGGTATCGAACCGAAGGGCCGACCTTGAGGCGTTGGCAATGCCGGGAGAAGCCGATCGATTTATCGGCGGGATCAGCGGACAGGCCACGAACTGGACGACGTCAGTGCTCCATGCTGATATGCTCGACGAGAATTCGGCGTTGGTCGAGACCACTCTTTCCGTCAGGCTGCTCACCCGCGAGCCCGAGAGTGGCACTGCCGTTTTCCGTTTGATCAGAACGGCTGCCGGATGGCGGCTCGCCGGTGTCGAGATATTTGAGGTCCGATAGTACGTTCGCATCCGAACATTATGACCACAGCCGAACTTGTACCGATCATAATTTTGCTTGTCGCGATCGTTCTAAGTCGATTCGTAATGGAACGAGCGTTAAAGCATCTCTCCGACGACCAACGCGGCCGATTGATCGGATCGTTTTCAGCCTATCGGCTTGCTAACACAACGATAATTTTCGGGCTCGTTCTTTTATTTTTGCTCGGCCAGAACTACTATCCCGAACTCACACTCCGGTTCACGGTCCTCTTCGTTGCTTTGTTCATAGGCATTTCGGTGTCCATCAGCATACTTAGCTATCGAAAACTCGGCCAGCTCGATATGCCGGATAACTATGTTAGAAGCTTTATGATAGGACTGTTGATACAGTTCATCGGGATTGCTGTGGTTTTTCTGCCGATCGCATGGCGGTCAGTCAATCCGTAGCATCTGGAGATAACCTTGGATATTCACCAAGCCGCGTCAAAGGTCGAACTTCTGCTGCTGGATTGCGATGGCGTTCTCACAGACGGCAAGCTCTATTTCTCGGCTAACGGCGAGGCGATGAAGGTCTTCCACGTCCGCGATGGGCAAGGCATCGCTCTGTGGCATGCGGCCGGATTCCGTTCCGGCATCATCACCGGCCGCGACTCGGGCGGTATTGTGGAAGCCAGAGCCTCGGAACTTGGGATGCGCTTCGTCCGGTCGGCTTCAAAAGACAAGGTTGTTGATCTGACCGAGATCATTGCCGAGGCCGGCGTTACGCCCGAACAAGTAGCGTTTGTCGGCGATGATGTAGGTGATCTCACCGTGATGGAGCTGGTTGGCTTTCCGGTTGCGGTGAGTGACGCGGTCGATCGAGTAAAGGCCGCGGCTCAATTCGTGACCAAATCCGATGGCGGGGCCGGTGCCGTCAGGGAAGTGATCGAACTTTTATTGGCCGCAAAGAATGATTGGCACTGATGGCGATGTTTTTTGAGCAACTCGCGTCGGTAACCTCACATCTCATTCCGAATGTCGGGAAATTGTTACGGAACTTTGGCATTTGATGCGATCGGCTGATTAAAGAAAAGGGCAACCTTAGAGATATTGGCCGACATCATACTCAGCCGCACAGAAAGCGGCGAGGCCGAGAGTGAGAACAACGGATAACAGTCGATGTTCTAAAATGGCCGTAAACACTTAGTTTTTTTGATATTTTGTTTTATATCGTATTCCCACGATTCCCTACACAAAAACCTGGTTTGAGTGGCTTATTGAAAAAATATTAAAAAGCCCTCGCTTTGGCTTGACAGTTAGGGGTCGGATGTAGAGAATACATATTTGCCTCACGAGATTCTGGCACGACCCGAAAGGGGAAAAGTTGAAAAGATCTCATGAGTGCTTGACAACCAAATTCACTTCTGTATAATCAGGAGTTTCGCCCCTAGGTGGGACGAAGTAAAAGAAATTGATATTTGAAAACTAGATATGTGAGTCCATGTGTTAATTCGTATAACGAACACAAACGTTTAGCAGGCTTCGGTTTGCTAAACACGTCAGATGAATTTCTGACGTTAAATATGAACTAGGAAACTAACGAGAGTTTGATCCTGGCTCAGAATCAACGCTGGCGGCGTGCCTCAGACATGCAAGTCGAACGATTAAAGCTCTCTTCGGAGAGTGTATAGAG
>JBGTKY010000018.1:0-105490 GCA_041744395.1 Pyrinomonadaceae bacterium
ACAAGAGATGAGATTGAAAAAGTGGCTTTATACTGTCGAAGCTATGGCAGGCAGACCAGCAGAAAAAGAAGCTCCGTTTTTTGGAAAGAGACTTTCGGCGGTGCGCCGCAGTAAAGGCTTAACCCAGCAGCAACTAGCGGACAAACTCGGCATCAAGCGCTCACTGATCGATTACTACGAAACCCGCTCACCCAATCCGGCCCTCGATTTTATCGAACGGGCCGCCGCCGCTCTGGAAGTGTCGGTTGCCGAACTCCTGGGCAGCCAGCCGAACGCCGCCAAAGGCAAACCCGGCCCGGCTTCGCAGCTCCAAAGAAAGTTCGAGCAGGTCAAACTCCTCCCGCGTGAAAAGCAAAAGTTCGTCCTCCAATTCCTCGATACCGTTCTCGACAACCAGCAAAAGCAAAAGGCGTAAGCCCTCGCTCACGCCCTTGTGATTTGTGACACGATTGTAGAAGAGTTATTGAGCAACCGCCGTTTTTAAGTCAAACGCAATCGGCTCTGACTGTATGTCATCCAGCCACAACAATCCGACGTCTATCCACCGCTTTTGAAGTTCACTCCCGAATATCAATTTGGTTCGGTCATTACTTTTTAGCTCAACATTCAAAGACCAAACCTGACAAATAGTGCGTAACCAAACGGAGGGAATCTGCTTGATCTTTTCCCAACTTTCTCTTTTATCAGAGAAACTGCCTTTGCCTGATTCCGTTGGCAGGACAATGCTAACAACACTTTCAAACTTCCACGATTCATTTGGCATTAAGACACGAACTTTATCGAGTGGTGGCGAAGGTTGGTTAAGGTCGTTACGGAGAACAGTCCATTCTGGAGATGTCTCTACTGATTCGCCATAGTATTCCAGAACCAGGTGTTTGAACGCTGAAAACTCGTCCGGGCTTTTAGCTAAAGCCGCGCCGCGAATCTCTGGCGGCTTGGCTTCCAGAAAGATAACAGGCTTTGACCCGTTATTTTGTAGCTCCATCTTTAAGTTCACATTCAGCATAATATCCGAAGGCGAACTTTTTTTGACTTCTATTGATTTAGCTACACCACGCAGAACAACGGAATAAGGCTCCTTCGTTGCTACGACTCCGGGTAATGTTTGGGCTTCAATGTTAGTTATTACCATTCCGCACATCAATGTCAACAAATACAAAACGCGCATAGTTTTCACCTTTTATTTATCGTCTACGATAGTATCCGCTAGGATCATCATTTCTTCCCCTAATAGTTCCATAATTAGGAACTTGAAGAGAGGAGGCAGTGCGAGTTTCATAACGCCCTTTTTCTCCACTTTTACTAAAAGCCACTGGTGTCCCATCGTCATTTCGGAAGATAAAATTCGCGAAATGCGTCGCCACATTATTTTCTTTTGCGTAACGAATTATATCTCCAACTTGCGCATCACTTTCAGTAACATTTCTAGTCTCTGTATCAAGAAGAGGATCAAGCACATTTGTTCCTACCTGCAAACCAAGAAATCGTCCTAATCCAATTTGACAAGCCGTGCGCGAACAGTCGCTATGGGTAGGTCCATATTGACCGTCTGCTGCTTTTTCAGCGAGTTTGTCTTTATTATCATTCTCCCATTTTTTTTGATTTGTTAGTCCGCTTTCGACAGCACCAAAAACCCGTCCTACATCACCGCCTTGCTCGGACAATCGAATATTATCGCCACCGCCTACTTTCTCAGCGAATTTAGTTGCGTCCTTGCCTGTTAAGCCAAGTTGCTTGGCAAGAGATGCACCATTGTCGTCTTTATTCGTCTTTACAGCAGTAACTATTGTGCGGTCATAAACTTTGGTTATTGTACCGTCTTTGTTTTTCTTATCTTTTGTACGTTCTTCGTATGTAAGTTCCCACAAACCTAACGGGTCTGTGTAGAGATAAGGGTTATTCAAAACGTAGGTGTAACGATTCCACGACTGAGGATTGAAACCATTAACACTAAGAAGTGTCGGGTCGGGAGATGTAAAGCGTCCGTGAGAATTCCCGTACATTCGGGCCTGTGCAAAATCAAGATCGGTTTCATCATCACGTTCATAGCCGGTTATGAACGCGCAATTCGGTTTTAGTTCGCGTTGCGGTTTTTGGTTCGCGTTGTTCGGTTTTCAAAGATCGGCGGCTAAAGAAGCAGCTAAAGAAAAGGCATTTCGCGTGCCGGATCGATTATAGCTTCAATCGGCTTATTCGGCTATGTTTGCTTTGAGTTTTCTTGCAGGTTTTCGGTTGCTTTGTCCACCGCCCGTTTTATGTCGGAGATTTCGACCTGGGTGTAGATTTGGGTCGTGTCGAGGCTCGAATGTCCGAGCAGTTTTTGAATGTGCCGGAGGCCCGCTCCGTGCCGCAAAAGATGCGTGGCACAGCAATGGCGGAAGGTGTGAACGGTTGCATCGAGTCCGGCGGCCTCGGCGTAGTATTTCACACGCCACCAGATTTGCGGATACGAAAGACGCCGGGCCGTGACCGACAGGAAAAGGGCTGTCGGGTTCGTGATCGGGCGCTTCTTCCGGCTTCGTCCCTTGCCCCAATACATGCCGCTCATCAGTTCTATCCGTGCCGTCGCGATATACTTTTCCAGCCAATCGGAAGCTGTTGCGGTAAGCGGCACGATGCGTTCTCTCCTGCCTTTTCCTTCGCGAATGCGAAGCGTTCTGCCGTCGAAGTCCCGCATATTCAGACGGTGAAGTTCGCCGTGGCGGATGCCGGTCGCGTAGAGGGTTTCGAGGATGCTGCGGTCCCTTACGCCGACCGCTTTTTCCGTGTCGGGCTGTTCGATTATTCGATTGATTTCGGCCTCGGTCAGCACGATCGGAAGCGTCGCGGCGGCCTTCGGAAGCTGGAAGTTTTCGGCGATGTTGACCAGCACTTTGTTCGATTGATAAAGCCATTTGAAGAAGCGTCTGATACGCGATACTGCTTGCCGCAGGGAGGAGTTTTTCTGTTCGGTGTATTTGGCCAGATGAACCAGATAAGAGTTCAGATGGGTACTTTCCGTCTCGCTCCAACGCCTGAGAAAGAATGCTTCGTGCAAGTAAAGCTGCAAGCCGTTCAGGGCCCGCTCGCTCGATTTTCTGAGGTCTTTGGAGTAGCCTTTGGCTTCGAGTTCCGAGAGGTATTTTTCGATCTCCTTATTCACGTTGTTTACAGAGTTGTCACTAAACGGATCGCGTAAAGCCTTTAACCAGACTGGTTTATGCGAAAAGGTGCGGTTTGTAACTTTGGTAACAAGACGCAACCCTCTTTCCTGCTTCATTTAGCCCGGTTACAAACGGGTGAAAACGGTCTATCCTGTCGTACAGGTTGAGAGCGGTTTGGCGCACTTTTTTCAGGCTACCGTTTTTCCCTCGGATGACAGCGCGAAATGACTTCGGCCAGGTCGCCAAGTTCGACGTGCGTGTAGATCTCGGTTGACGACAAGCGGCGGTGTCCCAGAAGCTTTTGTATCTGCCGGATGTCGGCTTTTCCCTTGAGCAAATGAGTGGCGCAAGTGTGACGCAGAGTGTGCGGCGTGACGTGCTTTTTTATCCCGGCGTTTTTACACGCTTTCCTGACTATGCGCCGGATGTCGTCGGCGTCGAGCCGCCCGCCCGAACGCGACGAAACAAACAAGCGGATTTGTCCCGGCTGGGACGCGAATGCGGGGCGCGATTCTTCGAGGTAAAGTTTTAAAGCGGTGACGGCGGTTTCCGTCAAGGGAACGAGCCGTGTTTCGTCGCCTTTGCCGTGCTCGATTCTCATCGTTCCGGTCTGCATTTCGACATCGTAGATCGTCAGAGAGACAAGTTCCGCCCGTCTGATTCCGGTCGCATACATCACTTCGAGAATGGCCCTGTCCCGGATGTCCCTGGGCTTCTCCGTTGGGACGCTTTCTATGAGACGCTTTGCTTCCTGGGGCGTGAGGATATTTCTTGGGAGCATTTTCGCCTGCTTCGGCATCTGGATCGACGCTGACGGGTTATGGACGATCAAGCCTTCCTGCCACAGCCAAAGAAAGAAGCGCTTCATCGCGGCCAGCTTGTTGGCCTGCGCTCCGGCACAAAGCCTTTGCTTTTTGCGGCCCGTTTTTTCGTCCTCGGTTTCAAGCCGGTAAAGCGAGATTTGGTACTGCGAAAGGTGCGCGGCCGTCACGTCGGCGATTGAGTTCAAGGCGGTGTTTTCAACCAGCCAATCGAGAAAGACACGGGCATCGCGGTCGTAGTTTACGAGCGTCGCCGGCGAGTAGTTCACCGCCGTCAGATATTCGATAAAGCGCCCGCGCATCAGCTCGAGCTTTTGTTTTTGATTTTCAGTCCACATTTTACCAATGCCTCCACCCTCATCAATCAACTTTTCGAGAAAAAGAAAGTGATCGATGAGTATTTTTCTTTAGCTGCCGTTTTTATTTTTCCCTTTAAAAGCTTCTCCGATGACCACAAGGTTAAGCTAAGCTTCTTTTGTGTCTGCAATTAACCTTGTGATTCGGCTGCCACAAGGTACCCTCAAGGTGCCGTTTTTTACCACAAGGTGCGCAAAATTCAAAGGCTTTTTTCTTTAGCTGCTGCTTCTTTTTTCAACGCGGCCACCACGCACCGCCACGGATCACCGGATAGCCGTGCGAACGAGCGGAGTCGGGCTGCGAGGAACGAGCGCCCGCGTAGCGAGAGAGCAGGAGCGGACGGCGTACGATAATGAGCTTTTTATGTTGTCCGGCTGCTTTTTGGCCGGGCGACATAAAAAGGATTATCGGATGACGGCAGCGACGTGAGCGTAGGCATCCGAAGCGACCAGACGGCGGGCGTGGCATCGAGAGTTCGTCAGCCTATCGACTCGCCACATTCACCTTAGCCGCGTCCGTCAGTTTCCTTTTCAATTCGTCAACGCTGGTCAGCCCGCGCAAGCTTTGAACCTCGCTTCCCGCGTCGCCTGTGAGTTGATAGACGCTCGGCTTTCCGTTGGTTGAAACGATTGCCCAGAGATATTCCATCTCGACAAGCTTCTGGCAATACATCCTTACCTGCCAATCGCTCCACCCCGTCGTCTCGCGGATCTCGCGGCGTGTAAGCTGCACGTCCACAGGTTTGATTTTCAACTCGTCGGCCTTCTCACGACACGCCTTTGTAATGGCTTCAAACATCCCTCTGACGGGCGGCGCCAGCTCGTCCATCGCTTTGCCCAGGACTTCCTCGGCCAACTCGTTCGCCAGGGCAATATCCGACAGCTCCACCTCGACATATTCGATCTCGACTTCGCCTCGGCGGGCGGTTTTTATTTCGCGCTGGTATTGATGAAGCAGGGCAATCGCGTTTATCAAGGAGAGATATTTTCTCTGCTCTCGCCGGTGTATCAATCGCTCCGATGGGTAGGTCAGATATTCGACAAACGGATTCACCACTGCAAGCGGTTTCAGCATTCTTTGTGCGTTGTGGTGCAGGCGTTTTATTTCCTCGGACTCGGCTTTTTCCAGAACGCCGGGCAAGCTGTGCTGATGCCGCTGGCGTTCGAGTATCGCCCTGGTCTGCTCGATTGATTCGTTCATCGAAAGCAGGACAAAGCGGCTTCTGGTTTCCTCGTCGAACGCTTCGGCGGATGTGGTCGTTATGACGATCACCACCGGCCCGAACACCTCGTAATGTTCGGTCGAAAGTTTTCCTGTCGCCGGGTCGGTCCGCGTAGCGGCAATCGAAAGCCTTTGGTCCGAGGCGAGAGTCCGCAAAGAATAGACGGCCTGCATCGCTCCCTCGTCCTCGGCGATCACCAGCATCTTCCGTTGCAGCGAATACGGGTCTTTGTAGAAAAGGGCTTGCCCGGTCAGCCGCGTAACCCTGACAAGCTCCTCCGGCGGCACGAAGGCACACAGAGCGTCCTGCAACGCCGATTTGCCCGCACCGCTTCTCGCCACGATCAAAAGAGCAAGCGGCTCCTGCAATTTGCGCGACACGGCGCCCAGGTAAGCCGTCAGCACCGTTGAGCGTTCGCCGACCAATCCTATGGCTCGAAAGTCTTCGACTATTTGCTCACAAAGGTTTTCGTCTTTCAGGAACGACAAGGCAGATTGTTTCTCTGCGTCCGTCATCGCCGCTCCGGTTTCGACTTCCGAGCGCTCGCTTTTCCGCATCTCAAGCCTTTCCGCCTCGAGGCTTTCAATAAGAATGAGCAGATCGGCGTTTACGACCGACTCGTTCACGCGGCACACCTTTGCGCCTGTCTGTGCAAAGTTCGCCCTGGCTCTCGATTGATACAAGTCCAATGTGTCGAGGTGAAACAGATTCCCGACATTAAGGCGAAGATTGATCTTCAGCTTTTCCAGCCCGACGCCCGTCAACCCGCGCACTCTGTATTCCCGATTGTCGAAGATGATTTGTCTTGTGCCGTCCGGCAAAGTGGTCAGTGGTTGGTGGCCGGTGATCGGAGTTTCTTCGCTTTCCCGACTTGGGACCTGGGACATGAGACTTTGAACTTCTGACAGCGTTCCGCCGTTTGAAACGAACTCCGACGCGTCTTTTGCCGGAAGATCGGCCACGCGGCTTTCTATGCCGATTGCCGACAGTTTCTCGGCGAACCTGGCAGTTGCTTCGCGGCCCGTGTCGTCCGCATCGAGCATCAGCACGACTTTCCTGATTCTGCTTTCCTGCAGAGACGCGAGGATCTCATCGGTCAACCCGTTCACGCCGTAACTGCACGTCACGTTCCTGATGCCGATGCTCCACAGCGCAGCCGCGTCGATCACGCTTTCGGTTAGAATGACTTCGCCCGTCTCTTTCGCTCCCGAAGGATTGAACACACCGCGGCGCTTGCCCGAAAGATACAAGTGCTGCTGCTTTTCCGTGTGCCGGGCGTAAAGACCGACCGTTAGATTCGAGTTGGCATCGACCAGCGGAAAGACGACAGAGCCGTACATCGTCTCGTTGCCTTTTTCGTTCAAAAGCCCAAGCAGTTCGAGATTGCTTTTGCCGTCCGGGTTCAGCTTGCCGCGCAATGTGCCGTCAACATATCCGAGGCGAAAGACCCGCACCGCTTCCGCCGTGATCCCGCGACTCTGCAAATAAGCAATCGCCTTTTCATTCTTCACCAGCGATTTGTGATAATACGCGACGGCTTTCTCAAGATACTCAAGCTCTGCTTTTTGACCCGCGACCGGTTTTTCCTCCGCTTCCGCGCGTCTCTGCGGTGAACTTTCTTCCAGCAACGCAAACGCTTCCGCAAAGCCTACACGATCCGCCTTCATCACGAAGCTAAAGACATCGCCGCCTTCGCCGCATTTCCCCAGGCAGTTCCACAAGCCTTTCTTTTCATCAACGGCAAACGATGGCTCCGTGTCATCGTGAAACGGACACAACCCCCAAAGCTGCCGCCCTTTCTTCGTGAGCTTAACTCCGCGCGAGCGAACCACTCCGGCCAAGCTGATTGTTTGCTTCAATGCAAGAATGTCCTCGTTTTCGATTGCCATAGAAAAAGCTGTCAAGTATTATTTTCAGTTTTTTTGAAGAAAGCAGGTCTTTGCTAACATTGACGAACTAATGCTAGGTTATACTAGCAAGCAATGTCAAGCCAAAGGCAAAAGGATGGTTACAAGAGATGAGATTGAAAAAGTGGCTTTATACTGTCGAAGCTATGGCAGGAAGACCAGCAGAAAAAGAAGCTCCGTTTTTTGGAAAGAGACTTTCGGCGGTGCGCCGCAGTAAAGGCTTAACCCAACAGCAACTAGCGGACAAACTCGGCATCAAGCGCTCACTGATCGATTACTACGAAACCCGCTCGCCGAACCCGGCACTCGATTTCATCGAGCGGGCCGCAGCAGCTTTAGAAGTTTCAGTTGCCGAACTATTGGGAAGCGAGCCGAACGCCGCCAAAGGCAAACCGGGCCCGGCTTCGCAGCTCCAAAGAAAGTTCGAGCAGGTGAAGCTGCTGCCACGTGAAAAGCAAAAGTTCGTCCTCCAATTCCTCGATACCGTTCTCGACAACCAGCAAAAGCAAAAGGCGTGAACAAAGAAAAAGACAGCCTCCCGAAAAGGCTGTCAAGTAAAAGCGCTAAGAACATATTCGATCTAAGTCAGAGGATGTTCTATTTAATGTCAATCTCCTGAAAAAATACCCCGACCGATTCCAGAGTTTTGTAAACCTCACTCTTCTTCTCGCCTTCGTATTGGAATAGGGTAACAAACCTCTTGCCTTGCTGTTTAAACTCGGAACCGGCTTCCTCAAGATCGTCAAGGAGTATTTCTAGGTCTTCCGGTGATTTTTCCAACAGGCTATGCGAATTAGTCACGATAACTCCGTGGGCCTCGCCGGACAACCACTCAAGGTCTAACAAGCAGTCACGAAAAGCGTCCCAATTCTCACCAAAGTAATATGGAAACTGCATCGCTGCCGAGAATTCATCGAACAGGCTTTGAGTCGTTTTCATCTTATGGCCCCGCACAAACCTTATCGCCGTCGATGGATTTCTATTCGAAATCTGCCACGCCCAATTCGTAACGTCCGAAATGCTCGCGTCAACCAGATAGAGATTGCACTTGCTTGACGGCTCCCATATGTCATCTTTCATTGCTTTTCTCATTCAATCTTCTTGAAAGTTTTATAATGATCGTTCGTATAATAGGAGCTTCCATCGCTTCCTCGCACGATCCGCTCCCCTCCGCGATTAACTCCCGGAGTATGAGGACCCCTGCAGAATCATTGCCGAGAAGTGAGACCGACGGTTTGGGCAAACTCGACATGGTCGGCGAGGTGTTTTGTAATCTACCGCCCCTTTACATTTCGTATATACATCGATCAGATTTGGAAGCAGAAATCAGTCGTGTCCTGAGTGAGAACGATAGATATCCTATTATTACCCTAAAAGGCGGAGGAGGCATTGGCAAAACTTCTCTAGCCCTCTCTGTTTTGCACTCACTTGCAAAGTCGGACCGATTTGGGCTCATCCTATGGTTCAGTTCTCGTGATATCGATTTGATGGCGGAAGGAATTAAACCCGTAAAAAACCGCATTCTTGATGAGAACGACATCGCTAACGAATACGCGGAGTTGTTGGAACTCAATCCGAAAATGGCTGCCGAAGATCGCGTTCATTACCTCATGAACGATCTGACGAAAAACGATTTTGGCCCGACGTTATTTGTATTCGATAATTTTGAGACTGTTCGAAATCCGTCAGAGCTTTTTCAGTGGTTAGATACATATATAAGGCTTCCGAATAAAATTTTGATCACATCGCGAACGACCTCTTCTTTCAAAGCAGATTATCCAGTTGAAGTTTCGGGCATGAGAGAGGTCGAATGTCGAGAATTGATAAGTAGGACAGCGGCGGATCTCGAAATTTCGTCTCAAATAACCGAAAGCGTAATCGAGAACTTGATCCAGGAATCAAGCGGGCATCCATATGTAATTAAGATGTTCGTCTCAGAATTGGCTAAGGATAACAAAGTTTCGAATATTACGCGGGTGGTTGCGGCGAAAGAAGAGGTTCTAGGGGCTCTATTCCGTCGTACATTCGATTGGTTATCACCCTCTGCAAAGCGAGTCTTTTTGACTCTATGCAGTTGGCGATCAGTTGTTCCCCAGATAGCCTTAGAGGCCACGCTCCTGAGAGCAGAAAACGAACGGATCGACGTCGCTGAGGCAATAGAGGAGCTGAGGAAAAGCTCATTTATAGAAGTAACGACAAGCTCCGAAAACGAGGTCTTTTTGAGTGTACCTTTAGCCGCGTCTCTATTTGGCAAACACGAGCTTGAGGTGAGTTCTGATAAGGTCGCCGTACTACTCGATCGCGACTTGCTTCAGGAGTTTGGTGCCGCTAGAGAGACCGACATTGTGCACGGGGTCGGACCTAGGATTTTAAGGAAGTTCCGAGAAATCGCCAATCAAGTGAATTTAGGGAAGACCCAAATCGAGGATCATAGGCCGACTCTTGAATATATCGCTCGAAAGTATCCTTACGGGTGGAGACATTTGTCTTCTATTTACCTGGAGAATAACGATCTAGCCCGCGCTCAAGATTCGCTACGAGAGTATCTGAAATCGAATCCTCCAGAATCCGACAAAATGGAAGTATGGAAAGAGTTGGCGAATCTTTATCAGAAAGGTGAGCAGTGGTTTGAAGAAGTAAACGCACTCGTCGAATTGGTGGCACTTCCCAGCACGACACTGTTGGAGGTAAGTGAAGCTGCGAATGCGATTAATAAGTACTTTCAACACGGTAAACTCAACATTGATTCGGAAATTAAGGAGAAATTATTGTTAAAAGTTACCGAGATTATGGAGGAAAAAATGGCAGATGCCTCCGCAACAGATTATTCGCGTTTGGCATGGCTATTCTTGAATCTGAAGAAAGAGTCCGACGCGATCCGGATGACGCTGAAGGGTCTGAAGAAAGATCGAGATAATGAGTATTGTAACAGGCTAGCAGTAAGCCTAAATATTACTTTTTCCTGAGTCACGACCTTTGCAAGGGAGCACAAGAAACCGGTGTGTGTTCGTGAGCGTAAAGAAACGTTCCGCATCCGTCTCGGGGGCCTCCGGCGTATACGTGGAAAGTGGTTACGATCTTGCCGAGCGGTGACAACGAGCGAGGCTGGATCCCGCGAGCAACACGACTCCTCAGAGCATTGGAGGCGGCACTTTCGCGAATCTGGCGATCGACGCACCTAATACTAGCCTCACGGGCGATGTGACCGTAACTGGAACACTGACCCTTGGCGGCAGCACTCTTCGCATGGACATGAATAACAGGATAACGCTCAGGCCGAACGCGAAAATTGTGCGGATCAGCGGCCTTGGAATTGACAGTTGATCATTATCGACCCAGGACTAAGAATTCCGATGACGCCAAAGCCCCATTAAATTACCGAAATCAACTCTGCAAAGTCCAACATTTAGTCCAACACGCAAGACAGACGGCATAATGCCGTCTGTAACTTGTTGATTCTAAATGGTAGGCCGAGCAGGGATTGAACCTGCGACCCGCGGATTAAGAGTCCGCTGCTCTACCGACTGAGCTATCGACCCAAGAAACATCAGATTATAGCAAGCGGCCTTCGGGAGTGTAAAGGAGGTATCGCAACGAATGATCCGATCGATGGCCGGACAGGAGAATTGCTCAGCCGCCGGTTCATTAATTCACGATTATCTCGTAGAATCTACTTTTCGCCAGTTCGGTGCCGTCTTCCTCAACGCTGCAACCGCTAAATGAAAGAATGCCCCAAATGCGAACAATGCTATCCCGATGAGGTAACCGTTTGTCCGCAAGACCAGACGGCGACCAAATTCGCCCTGCCCGGAACACAGCTTTTGGCGGAACGATACCTGCTTGTCAAACGACTCGGCCGCGGGGCTATGGGTCAGGTGTATCTTGCCAACGATAATAAGTTTTCCACCAGAAAAGTCGCTGTTAAGACCGTTCGACAGGACATATTGAACAGCGACGACCTGCAAGAAGGCGAGGCGATCGCTCGGTTCGAACGCGAAGCGCAGGCCGCGGCATCCATCCAGCATCCAAATACAGTTAGCGTGACCGACTTTGGCGAATCTGCCGACGGAATCTTTTATCTCGTCATGGAGTACGTCGAAGGCGAAACGCTCCATCGCCTGTTGCGTCGCGAAGGCACGCTTGAGATAAAACGGGCCGTTCGTCTTTTACGGCAGATAGCCGACGGCGTCGAAGCGGCACATGAGATCGGAATTCTCCATCGTGACCTGAAACCGGCGAATATTTTCATAATGCAGAAAGGCAAAGGCGACGGCTTCATCAAGGTCGGTGACTTCGGCCTGGCAAAGATCGTCAACCAAACAGTGACAGATATTAGCTCGAGCGCGACTCCTTCGTCGCGTGGGATCATTGGAACGCCCGAGTTTATGTCGCCGGAGCAGATGCAGCCGGAGGTCGGGGTGGATATAAGGGCCGATATCTACGCTCTGAGCACGATCGCTTACCTGATGCTTGGCGGCAAGACGCCGTTTACCGGCGACATGATGCAGCTCGTAATGCAGAAGATAATGCACAAGGCGCCGCCGCTTTCGACGCTTCGTTCCGAGCTTCCCGCTGATGTCGAAGCTGTGATTATGCGGTCGCTTGCGATCGAGGCCTCCGAACGCCATTCAACAACTGCCGAGTGGATCGATGATCTCGAAGCCGCTGCTCTCGATGCTGAGGAATCGGGTCATTCAGGCGGTTCGCGGTTAATAATACTTGCTCCGCTTGGTGCCGAGGTCTATGTTGATGACGAACGAAAGGGAAGCGTCGGGCGTTCGGGCCGCGTTGTGCTTTCCGGTATTCCGCCGGGCCAGCATATCCTTCGCGTGGCGAAAGCGGGCGAAAAGGACGACGAACGCGTGATCGAGATCCGCGCAAACGCCGAGGAGCAAGTTATTCAGGCGCAGCTTCGCACAGTTCGCGATCACGGAAGCCAACCGTCGCCGTCGCAGGGGAGCAGCAGCAGCGGAGCCGCATCGAGCCTGATGCCGAGCATAGTCGCGTGTTCGCAATGTAGTGCCCGCTTTGCCGAAGGCGTAAAGTTTTGCGGGAAGTGTGGAAACCGTTCGTTCGTGTTGGTCAGCACGGGTGAGTCCGGCAACACATTTCCTTGCCCGCGGTGTTCGACTCCGTTGGCGATCGGATCGCGATTTTGCGGCCGTTGCGGTCTGAATATAAGCCCGTCAATGTCCACATCGCCGCTGCCGAGCGCGACGCCGTTTGCACAACCGCCCCTGCAAGCCGACCGTGTCTGCCGCAAATGCGGCGGCGCGTATCCGCCGCACATCAAGTTCTGCGGACGTTGCGGCAACAGCATGATCTAGCGTCGAAGGCACGATATAACTGGGTTCCTAGCCCGATCGACCTCCGCGAACTTTCTCGCCGACAATTCGTAATTACCGTTTGCGATCATTTTTGAGTATAATGTCGGGAATCGCTCCCGCCGATCCGCCAGGAAGCCAGTACGATGAAAATTTGCCCATCATGCCGCCGGACCTATCCGGATGACGCTTTAAATTTCTGTCTGGAAGACGGAACGGTGCTGACGTTCGCCTCGAACGAACCGCCGGATACCGTAATGATGCAGCAGCCGAACTTTACTAGTTCGAACGCTGCTCCTCCGACCCAGGGTGTTGTCACAAGTTGGGACAACAAACCGCAATATAAACTTCAGCCGCAGAAATCGTCACGAACATGGCTGTGGATCGTAGGGATCTTCGGTATCGGATTATTATTGTGCGGTGGCGGCCTTGGCGGTCTTTTTATTATCGGGATAATGCAGGACACGAACCAGGCGGAATCGGGGAATAAAGACCCGAAGCCGCCGCCGGCACCGCCAGTTCCTGACGAGACGACCTCTGTCAAACAAGTAGACCTTGCCGAATGGGTCCGCGAGAGCTCGACATTCGGAACTACTGAATTCCGCGATGGGGAGTTTTATATGGCTGCTCGGCAAAAAGGATTTTACTACGTCTTGGTCGCGCCGAAAGAATACTCCACTGAAAACGCGCGAACGAGCGTAAAACTGAGAAATGTTGACAATGCGGATTCTAGTCTCGGATACGGCCTGATATTCCTAAGCGAACCGACGCCTTTGACTAAAGGCTATGCGTTTCTTATCGACACAAAAACCAGAAGGTTTCGTGTTGTGCATCACGAACCCAAGAAAGAGAACGTGGTCGTTAAATGGGAGCGCTCAACGTCGATCCGGTCAGGAGCGGCCGAAAATCAACTTGAAGCACGCCATAAAGACAACGTCGTCGAACTGCTCATCAATGGCCAGGTCGCAACGTCGATTCGGAACGTGTACGGGGCGAAAAACGGCGTCGCCGGGATCTATGCAGGTGATGGAGCACGCATCGCATTCAAGGAACTAGAGATCAGCAAATAGCTCAGAATCTTATGAAGCGATGCCCGAAATGCGGCCAGATCTATTCCGAATCCGACGTCAACTTTTGCCTTAACGATGGTGAACTCCTTTCTCGCGATGTCGGACCGGCTGGTCATTCCAATGCCGATGACGATTCGCCGCCAACGCTTTTGATGGACCCGCCGCGGGTTACCAATCAAACGAACTGGGCCTCGCCGCCACCACCAGTACTTTACCAAAGTCCGACACTAAATAGGCTCGATCTTGCAGGTGGACCGCTAACCCGAACATCGTCACCGGATAAAACACTGGCTGCCGTTTCATTAGGACTAGGGGTCGCATCGGTGGTCCTTAGCGTTTGCTGTTACGGCGGTTTTTGGCTGGGCATTCCGGCAGCGTTCGTAGGGTTTCTTGCAATGCGAAATATTCAAAGAGAGCCGGACCGATATGGCGGCCGGGGAATGGCTGTTGGCGGTATGGTGACCGGCATTATATCGTTTATGATCTCGATTCTACTCATCATCGTCGTCGTATTGGCGTGACAACGGCAAATTCTCTATAATCTAGCAGATGCGTGTGACCTTGAATGTAGTTGCGGGACCTCAGACAGGACGCAAATTCCTTTTCGACCAGCATGATACATTCATGATCGGCCGAAGTGAGGACGCGCAGTTTTGCCTCCCTCACGACCGCTTCTTTTCACGGCATCATTGCTTACTCGAAATAGCCCCGCCGCAATGTTTCCTTCGTGACCTCGGCTCGACCAATGGAACGTTTGTAAACGGAATCCGGGTTGAGACCGCACATCTCAAGCACAATGACCGGATACAGGGCGGCGAAACCGTTTTACAGGTAGAAGTTGCCGCAGATCAGCAAGAACATATTCCGCGAGGGCCGAGATCGGTTGAGAGTACAGAGCCGTCACTTGTTACCGTCGCATGTCTGAACTGCGGCATACCGTCTAGTGCCGAAGCCTCGCGGCCCGACGCCAAGCTCTCTTTCGTATGCGACGATTGCCGTGAGAAGCTGAAAAAGAACCCCCAACCAATACCGAATTATCAGATGATGCGCATCCTCGGTCAGGGCGGTATGGGCAGCGTCATGCTTGCACGTTCGGTCAAGAATGGTCAGGCTGTTGCGATAAAGACCCTGCTGCCCGAGGTTGCTGTCAGCGAACAGTCTCTAAAGCGATTTATGCGCGAGATCGAAGTTGCTGCGTCGCTTCGCCACCCGAACATTGTCAGCTATATCGAACACGGCACACACAACGGCATCGTTTATCTAGTTACGGAATATGTAAGCGGAATGGATGCTTCGCGTTTGGCAAAGGCCCGCGGCGGAAAGCTGAATTATAAAGAGGTCGTTAAGATCATCGAACAAACGCTGGCGGCTCTCGAATTCGCACACGGGCAGGGTTTCGTCCACCGGGACATCAAGGAACAGAATATTTTAGTGGACGGTAATTTCCCAAACTATCTGGCTAAACTTACTGATTTTGGCCTTTCGAAAAGTTATAAACAGACCGGAATGAGTGGCGTAACGATGGTCGGAGATGTGGCCGGAACAATTGCTTATATGCCGCCCGAGCAGGTCAGGGATTTCAAGGAAGTTCGGCCGCCGTCTGATATTTACGCGATAGGAATGACGGCGTATAGCCTGCTTACCGGAGCTCATGCTCTGGACATCAGCCCAAAAGCCGGAATTTCCGAAACGGTCAAAGCGATCTTTGAGAAGCCAATAATACCTATCGCTCAACGCGTGCCGGAAGTGCCTTTGCGGATCTCTGCTGTTTTTGAGACAGCCCTCGCCAAGCAGGTCGAGCTCCGTTGGCGTTCGTCGGGCGAGATGCGTGAAGCTCTTCTTCGGGCCGCATCGGATCTGAGCTAGAAAACACGGCCAATGCAAGATGCGTTGGCCGTTTGTTTTTGATCTCACGAAGCTAGTTCAGGAAAGCTGATGGGGCAGGTGTGTCAGTCGATATGCCAAACTGCTCGATACGGTATGAGCTATCCGAACTCTTCCAAATATACCAAACTCCACCCCGGTAAATTGATATATCCGAACGTCCGTCGCCGTCATAGTCGCCTACTGTCGGGGTATCGCCCGCTAGGCCAAATTGAACAATATTAAATCCTCCCGTTGACCTAAGGGTGTACCAGATACCATCACGAAAAACGCTCAGGTCGGTCTTTCCGTCGCCATCAAAATCGCCCGTCAGCGGCTGGTCAGTTGGAATGCCGAACTGAAACGAATTATAACCTTGTGTCGAGCCTAAGATGTGCCAGATTCCGCCCCGGTAAACCGCAGCATCAACTTTTGAATCGCCGTCGTAATCCGCTGCCATCGGCCGGTCGCCTTCTGATCCGAACGGGAAGATCGTTTCTACACCGGAACTGCTCCTAATGTACCATGTACCCGTCGACGGTCGGAAAATTGCCGCATCCGCTTTACCGTCGCCATCATAATCGCCCGGCTGAGGGATGTCGTCGGCGAGTCCCCACTCGAATGAAGTGTAGCCTTCGTCAGATCGGAGAAGGTGCCAGATGCCGTTGCGATAAACCGCTATGTCAGCCTTACCGTCGCCATCATAATCAGCGGGAATGATCCTATCGGCCGCTATTCCAAACCGGATCGCCGTATATTGATCCTGCGAGCGATTTAGATGCCAGATGCCATCTTCCGGACGATAAACCGAAACATCTGTCTTGCCGTCGCCGTCGAAGTCGAAGGCGGCATCGTTCTCAGCAAGAGGCGGTGCGACCGAGCCTTTCGCAAGTTCTCCGACGAACGAGATGCCGAGCTTCGCAAATTTCAATGCGTGATCCGCGTTATTGTTGCTCCGCGAGAGTGTGTCGTTCGCTGTGTGTAGGGCGGGGTTGTATTCACGCGTGCTACCTGTATTCGAGTACTTCGCTTCGAACGGCATCGAGGCAGGATAGCCGCGTGCGTGCCACGAGGCGTGATCAGAGCATCCATATCCACACGCATCATTCTTTACGACAAGTGTCGGCTGATAGGCTGTAACAAGATCACGAATAAACTGATTCTGAGCGGCGTTCGTGTTGTCGGTGATCATCACGATATCTGCCCAAGGTCCGCTATAATTGACCATATCTAGCTGCATTACGCCCACGACGTTTCGGTTCTGTGCAAAATAGGTGTCCGCAATATTCTTGGAACCGACAAGGCCGACTTCCTCAGCGGCATAGGCCATAAACTGGATCGTTCGTTTCGGCCGAAATCCCGAGTCGACAATAGTTCGAAGGATCTCGGTCGTCGCTGCGATACCTGAAGCATCGTCGTCTGCACCGGGAGCTGCTCCCGTCGTCATTCCTGACCTGATCGAATCCTGATGACCGCCGACTATTACGATCTCATCAGGAAATTCAGTTCCCGTCACAGTGGCGACGATCGACGGTTGCGGTGTTAGGAACACGTCCGGATTCGTCGGGGAAAGGTGTGCGTATGGCTGGACTGAGATATCGGTCCGGCCTAACGCGATCGCTCGCCAACGGTTCAATATCAAATTAGCTCCGTCCGTTCCACCTGGTTGATCGTGCCGGCGAGTGTGGAGAGCCGATAGATCGATGATCATCTGCCGAATTGTCGGCTCTGTCGCGGCCGACAGCATCGGGGTCACATTAGCCTGGTTGTCGATCGTATAATCGACGAGCTGAAGGTCAGCACGCGCGTTCATCGCCAGATCGATCGATTCACGGGCTTGTTCAAGCGTTTCGTGGCGAAAGAATCCGGCACACTTATGAAAGCTATCGTGCATCCGGCTACTTATTTCTTGCGACCCAAGCTCGTCAAGTTTCACGATAGCCAGGCCGCTACGCCGCTCGATCACTTCGAACTCGCTGCCTTTACCGGTCGCTGCCGATTCCGAGCGAAGATGATCCATTTCGCTTTCATCTATGGTGATCCAATAGGCAGGGGGCCCGGCCTGCGTCGAATCGCTTCCGGAAATGAAAAAGAAAATGGTTAATGCGAATCCGGCCACAATGGTGACGGCAAGCGAAAGTCTGTATTTACTCAATGTAAGAAGCCCCCAAAAGTTAATAAGTTGAACTAGCGAAGCGAGAGTGCAGGAAACGAAAGATTACAAGATTTCCTGCTTAAAATCAATCTCTGATCTCGTCTGAAAGGACATACGGCACAGCGGCCATCATACCGAATAGCACCCACAAATGCCGCGCGTTTTCGAACGAGCCTGTCAGGCCCTGATATGCAAATGCAGTAACAAATGCCACCAAGAGCGTCCGCCGAATGATGTCACAATCGTCGTTCGCCCTGACTAGCGGCCGAACTCGATGAAAAAGAAAAACGGTGAACGCCGCCAATGCTGCAACCCCAAGGATTCCGGATTGCCCTGCGACGTTGAGGTACACGTTGTGAGCATCGGTCAGAAGCTGATTCTGGCCCGACGGAGCGAGAAAACGAACATTTGCGACACCAAGCCCAAGGCCCTTGCCGAACAAGGGGTTCTGCAAAAGTGTCTCGAACGCGCCTTGCCATGTAAGCAGCCGCTGGGTCGGGTCGATCCGCCAACCGAAAACATCGAAGCTGTACGGTGACGTTGCGATCGGCCTGATCGACAAAGCCGATACCAAAACGAACGCGACGGCCGCCGCGATTCCGAGCCCACCATATACGATGGCTTGCGGCGTTTGCGGCCGAACCAAGGCGTCCCACGCCAGCCAAATTCCAAACGCCAGAAATATGCCACCCAACCCCGGGGTCACAGTGAACGCCACAGCGAACAGATGCAGTACCATAAGAACGACAAAAGCCCGTGACCTGATCCAAGCTAATCTATGGCTTCCGAGCAGAAAGACGATGCTGACGTTCAGGTAGTTGCAGAGCATCGCCGGATAGATGAAAGTTCCATCGACTCGCGGATAGTTTCCGGGCGGCAACGAACCATAGTGATGCAAAAAATAAAAATTCCACGGGCTACCTCGATCAATATAGAACAACGCTATCGTAACAACCGCGATCAACGCAACGATCGTACTTCCGCCGATCCAAAACAGAAAAATGCGTCGAATATCCGTCGGGCTCCGGGCTAACAGAAAAGCCAGAAGGCCGAGGCCGATGAGATAAGCTTCTCCGGCGAGCTTTACAACGCTTAGGCTCGGACGCTCGGAAAACCCCGCCGATGTCGCGAGTGCAAAAAAGTAGGCACCGAAAACGAGATAGACGGGATCGAAAGAGACGAATTTTCGCCGGACAGCAAAAAAGATCGCGACGCTTGCGGCCAGCACGACAAAGATGATCTCAGTGAATTGAACCGGAAAGCCGTAGACGCGAATGTACGGCTCGCCGAATCCAAGCAAAACGACGAGCGCCAGGAACATCCATCTGATCGGTCGTGGAAACTCAGATTTGTGATCTTCCATCGATGATCAAATAAAAAGCGCTCATACCGTCTTGGTAACTTTTGCCAACGATCGAGGGCTGTCGGGGTTCAGGCCTTTGGCTTCGGAAAGGTGGGCCGCAAAAAGCTGGGCCGGGATTATGAAAGGTATCGGTGTCAAGAATTCGTCCATTTCAGCATCGATGTAAAGACTTCGCGATGATAGATCGGCGATCGCCCGGTCGTTAGTTATCGAAAGGCAGTCCGCATTAAGTTCATGCAGGCGTTCAAGCAGATCGATGCTGCTGGAGTGTGTCGCGCCGGATGGACCAAAGAGCACTACCGGAAAACGCCGTTCAATTATCGCCAACGGGCCATGGAAAAAATCTGCCGAAGAAAAGCGTTCAGCAACGACGTAACAGGTTTCCATTAATTTGAGCGCGAGTTCATAGGAATTCCCATAATTCATCCCGCGTCCGACGACGACGCAGTTTTCCATAAATGCGTATCGCTGAACGAGCTCGAGGACCTCGTCATTGAGGGAAAGGCTCTTAGCGGAAAGCTCCGGTATCAAATGATAATTCAGCCGCCGGTCGCCAATCGCTTCGGCAAGCATATAGAAATGCAGCATCTGGCCGGTATAGGTCTTGGTCGCCGCGACGGATTTCTCGCGGCCGGCGTGGATAAGCAGCGTTTCGTCGGCGATCTTGGCCAGCGAAGATCCGGCTTCGTTCGTGATCCCGAGCGTGAACGCGCCTGACGCCTTTGCACTTTCGACGACTAGGTTGATGTCGGTACCTTCGCCGGATTGAGAAACGCCGATCACGAGTGCACGGCTCAGCCGAAGCTTTGCTCCATAGAGCGTGAAAACCGATGGAGCACAAAGCGAGACAGGAATCCCTGTTGTTACCTCAAGCAAATAACGGCCAAAAAGTGCAGCGTTGTCTGAGCTGCCGCGGGCGACGAGTACGATGAGGTCAATATCGCGTTGGCGAATGTGGTCGCCAAGGCGGGTGACCTTTTCGCGTTCTTCAACAATTGTTCGTTCCAAGATCTCTGGTTGTTCGGAGATCTCCTCAAGCATTAATGACATAAATTAATATTCTCGGCGTGGATTCGAAACGTGATCATCATAGTAACATTATGACCGCTTCGCCTTCGAGAGTATTCGTTCCGTCTTGATTTGTGCAGATGGTCGAAAGAAAAACGAGTCCTTTTTCCGTACGCAATTTGGTGACGGTAGCGGTTGTGGTTATTACGTCACCGATAAAAACGGGAGCCTTGAACTTCATCGTTTGAGAAAGATATACGATCTTTTTCTCGCCAAATTCGTCGCCAAGGATCGCCGAGATAAAAGCCCCGCTTAGCATCCCGTGGGCAATACGCTTTCCAAATCGGGTTGTCGCGGCATAACCTTCGTTCAGATGTATCGGGTTATGGTCGCCCGATAGTTCGGCAAAATTGCGGATCAGTTCATCTGTCACTTCTCGGTCACGCGAGAATGATCTGCCAATTTCAAGATTCATCGTTCTTGACCTCCTCGATCTCCTCATGTTCCGCCGACATTTCACTTTGGACAGCATTAACGGCCGCTCCGATCAAAAGCACTACCGCGGTTAGATAAAGCCAGAGCATCAAAATTATAACGGCACCGAGTGAACCGTACGCACGGTTGTAGGTATTAAAATATTCCAGGTAGAGCCGAAACCCGCCGGTGAAAACGATCCATAGAAAAATGGATACGATCGATCCAGGCGTGATCCAGTCCCAGTGAAAGTTTTTGTAATCGGGAAGCAGATTGTAAACCATCTCACAGGCGGCGAGCATGATAGCGACGATCATCACCCATTGCAGCGTCACCAGCCACCATCGCGAGACCGAATCAAAACCCAACATCCCGAGCCCGATCTGAACAAGTTGCCAGCCATAAAAAACAAAGGAAACGGCGATCGCTAGCAAGAGGATGGAGGCAAAAGTAAGGGCAAGCGACTGGAGCTTAGTTTTCCACCACGGACGGGTTTCAATGATTCCGGCGACCGCGTTCAGGGCAGTACGGAGGCTGTCGACTCCAACTGACGATGACCACAATGTAATGGCAAGCCCGAGGGTCAGTTTTCCGGTTGTACTGCTAACGACGATCTCGTCCACCGTTTTGCGAACCAGGTCGTAAGCGCTGGCCGGCATTATCTGGTAAAGGTAAGTGAACAACTCACTTTGAAGGCGAGTAGTAGATTCGAGCACGAGGCCGAAGAGGCTTATTAAAAAAAACAAAAGAGGGAAGAGCGAAAACGAAAAATAGAACGCGACCTGGGCTCCGCGATCCAATAGCTCAGTGTCGAATATCTTATCGTATAACCTTAAGAAAAATGTCTTGATGATTCCCCAAGTTAACATCTATGTTTACTATAATTAGCCGGCTACTATTAAGCTGACACCTCTATGTTCTTAATGTAGTTTCGAGGAACCCTTACACTAATACCACAGGTAATTTCGTACGAAATTGAACAAATAAGCTTGGCAAGATCCGCCGCAGAAACCGAATTATTGCCGTCCTTCCCAAGAAGGATCACTTCATCTTCTACATTAACATCAGGCACTTGTGTGACGTCGACTGTTATCCAGTCCATGGAAACGGTACCTATGATAGGAACGCGAAACCCATTGATAATGGCTTCCGCCTTATCGCTAAGGGCCCTTCGATACCCGTCGTGATAACCGATCGGCACGGTCGCGACGGTCGAATGCTGCCTAGCTATAAAACGCCTGCCATATCCGACGGAGTCGCCGCGTTCAATATTCTTGACCAAAGCGACCCTTGATCGGACCGACATTACGGGTAAAAGGTCCGGTTGCGGAGCATCGTGAGGGATGACGTCATCGCCCAGGCCGTAAAGTATTCCTCCGATTCTCACCATCGTCCCACGCGACTCTGGATGACAGATCGCTCCCGGTGAATTGGCAAGGTCCACCAGAGATGGCTCAATGCCGCGGGAACGAAGAACCGTAAGGGCATTTTTGAAGTCATTTATTTGTTTGGTGGTGAATTCATTCGCAGTCGGATCGTCCGCGGATGCGAAATGGGACATAACCCCGTCAATGCGTAGGTTGCGAAGACCTGCGATAGCGTCGACAAAGTCTCCGACTTCTTCGGCCCGAACTCCGACCCGTCCCATACCGGTATCTACCTTGACGTGGATCTGAACCTGCCTGCCAACTACTTTCGCGGCAGCGTCAAGCCGTTGAGCATCGTCGATTCGGAAGATTGTGGGTATCAGATCATTGGCTACAATGACCTGTTCTTGACCGGGCCAGATGCCGCCGAGGCAAAGGATCGGAGTGCTAATGCCAGCGGAGCGAAGTTCGACCGCTTCTTCGATCAATGCGACCCCAAGCCAATCGACACCAGCTGCCGCGAGCCTTCGTGAGCATTCGACCGCTCCATGTCCGTATGCATTCGCCTTGACGACCGCGAGGACCTTAGTGTCGTCGCCAACAAACGCCTTGATCGACCGAAAATTGGCGGCAAGAGCCTCAAGATCGATATCGGCCCGCGTTGGTCGCGGTGGGAAAGCATTATCTGTCATCATGCTTTAGCTAAATCTTGTAAATGCTCAATACAAATAAGTTGCAACGGTAGTCGAAGTGCTGCATTAAAAGTTGCATATCGACACCTAATGCAATTTCTAGAGTGGTATATTTCCATGTTTCTTTGGCGGATTCGTATCGCGCTTGTTTTTTAGCAGCGAAAGAGCTTTGATCAGCTTTGGCCGTGTCTGAGCGGGCTCGATTACTTCATCAATAAAGCCGCGCTCCGCCGCAATATACGGATTCGCAAACTTTGTTTGGAACTCCTCCGTCTTTGCCGCCCTAACAGCATCCTGGTCCGCCGCCTCTACAATGTCTTTCTTGAATAGAACACCAACCGCGCCTTCGGCTCCCATTACTGCGATCTCGGCGGTCGGATAGGCAAAGTTGATATCGGTGCGAATATGCTTCGACGCCATTACACAATAAGCACCGCCATACGCTTTTCGCGTGATAACGGTTATCTTTGGGACCGTCGCTTCTGCGAACGCATACAGTAGCTTCGCTCCATTCCTAATGATGCCCAGATGCTCTTGATCAACACCCGGAAGAAATCCCGGAACGTCCTCAAACGTAATAAGCGGGATATTGAAGCAATCGCAGAATCGGACGAACCTAGCCGCCTTCACCGAAGCGTCAATATCGAGCACGCCGGCCAAGAATGCGGGTTGATTCGCAACAATGCCGACCGAATTGCCACCGAGATGGGCGAATCCGATCACGATATTCGGTGCATAGAGTTCCTGAACCTCAAAGAAATAGGCATCGTCGACAACTTTCAGAATTATGTCCCGGATGTCATATGGCTGATTAGACGACTCGGGAATCAACGTGTTTAGTTCTTCTGAAATCCTTAACGGCGAGTCATCGGATTCAAGAAAGGGCGGAGCGTCCATGTTATTTGATGGAACAAACGACAATAACTCACGGGTCAGGCGGAGTGCATGCTCGTCCGAGTCGGCCGCGAAATGAGCGACTCCCGACTTTGAGTTATGCGTCATCGCCCCGCCTAGCTCGTCTTTCGTAACTTCTTCATGTGTGACGGTCTTTATCACGTCCGGCCCGGTGATGAACATATACGACGTGTCCTTCACCATCACGTTAAAATCTGTAATAGCAGGCGAATATACGGCACCGCCGGCACACGGTCCCATTATGCAGCTGATTTGCGGCACGACACCGCTGGCCAGCGTGTTCCGCAGGAAAATGTCAGCATAGCCGCCGAGCGAGACAACACCTTCCTGTATTCGAGCTCCACCCGAATCGTTTAATCCGACGACCGGTGCCCCGACCTTCATTGCCAGGTCCATCGCCTTGCAGATCTTTTGGGCATGAGTCTCAGACAGCGACCCGCCGAAGACCGTGAAATCCTGTGCGAATACGAAGACAGGTCGTCCGTCCACAAGTCCATGCCCGGTGATCACGCCGTCACCCGGAAATTGCTGCTTGTCCAGCCCAAAGTCTTGCGAGCGATGGATGACAAACTTATCAAATTCTTCAAAAGTACCATTGTCAAGAAAGAAATCGATCCGTTCCCGGGCGGTCATCTTACCTGCCTTGCGCTGCTTTTCCGTGCGCTCGGGTCCGCCGCCGAGTTCGGCCGTTCGCGATCGCTCTTTGAGTATTTCGAGTTTGGTCATTAGTTTGATAGGTAAATATTGTTGAAGTTAATTTTAACGGGTTCGCGATAACTTGCAAATGAGGCTTCTTCCATCGAAGTGTTTCGTTTCCTGTCAGGCTGGATTAGAATCAGGTCTGAGAGTTCAGAATCCGATGTTCGAAACGATAACCAGCAAAGATAACCAGCGTCTTAAGGCGATCAGGGAAGTTCGGGACGGAAAGATCTCCGAACTGATCTTTGTCGAAGGCCGCCGACTTGTTTCCGAAGCCACCAATTCAGGAATAGAGATAGAAACGGCCGTTATTTCATCCGATTTTGCTTCTGATAGAGGCGTAGCGGCTGAGTTCAGCGAGCTCTTCAGCGATAGATCAAGGGTTATCGAGATCTCGGATAAGCTTTTCCGGAGTATCTCGGATACCCGAGCACCTCAAGGAATAGCGGTTACCGCACGCCGTCCTAATCTCGGCCGAGCAGCTATCGAAGGCCGGATACTTTCCGGTACCGGATCGATTGTGCCGGCCGTCGTTTATCTTTACGAAGTAAGTAATCCGGCGAATCTTGGTGCGGTCGTCCGCACGATCGAGGCTGCCGGCGCAATTGGGATGATCACGTCGGCCGGGTCCGCGGACGCCTTTTCCCCGAACGCCTTGCGGGGATCGATGGGGTCGTCGTTTCGGACCCCGGTCTGGGAAAAGGTAGATTTAGATGTAATTCTTGCGTGGGCCAAAGAGATCGGTTTGGAAACGTTCGGCGCGGCAGGTGGATCTCAGCGATCGTATTTGGATCTGCAGTGGAGCGAGCCTTCGTTGATCATATTCGGTTCGGAAGGGCACGGACTTCCGGCCAGCGTCAGCGGGGAACTTGATGAATTCTTTCAAATACCGATGCAGACGACGGTCGAAAGCCTGAACCTCGCGGTCTCGTGTGGAATCACGCTTTACGAAGCCCGCCGACAGTGCCTGACTCCTTAGGGCTGCGGCGATGCATTGAGGTTGCCTATCGACGTATTTGACTCGGGACGCGGTTGGACCAGCTGTCGTGTGGCGAGATTTCGCTCCAGTTCTGCCCGTGCCCCTTCATTGGCCAATATAGCCCTCGCGATCGCGATATCTGCTGCGAGCGTCTTCGTTTCTTTGGCGTTGGCCACGTTGAGATTACGGGACGCCAATTCAAACTGGTTGCCAGCCTCGGCGTATTTGCCGCTCAACATCAAGGCCCGGCCAAGTAAATAAAAGTCGGCAGCGTCTTGCGGAGTTGCTGCGTTGGAATTTGCGTAGGCTACCGGATCGGCATCAACGAGCCGGCGTCCGTCCTCAATGCTAGAAACCTGCGGATCACTGCTCTGTTCGATCAAGGTCGGGACCGGCTGGTTTTCGACGATCGGATTATTCTGATGCCAAATGTAGTATCCGACGATACCTAATATTCCGCCGAGGACGAGCCACACCAAAGCTGTAAGTATAGTGGAGACAGCACTTCCCGACGTTCCGTGTGATCCATCAGGTGATGAATCGCTCCCGAACATGGCGAAGTCGCGGTCCGACGCTGCTTCCTTGGCAGGTACAATGACACTAGACGATTTGTATTCAACCTGCTCGATAGGATCATAATCCAGCCCTTCTACATTGATCTCGTGAACCGGAAGATCGTTCTCTGCGGCACCTGATCCAACCGTCCCGACAACTTCGGCACCTTCACCTTCCGTCAACGAAAGATCCGCAGATGTGTCTGCGGCAGCAGGACTTTCAAATGGTGAGCGGCTCGATGCAATCGTCTCCTCTTCGGAGCGAATTGAAGATGCATTATTGAACCAAGGTACGGCATTCTGCGCTCCGTTCTCAGGTTCGATCCGTACTACAACGGCGGTCAGGTTGTCCTCGGCACCGCGTTCAAAGCATATATCCTTCATCTGCTGGCAAAGCATTTCTAAGTTCATGCCTGTCGTCAACAGATGTTCGATCTCGTCGTCGGGAATATGCCGGGTAATACCATCCGAGCAGATCAGGAACATGGTTCCCGGATCGACCATTATCGTTCTGACGTCTACTTCAACGGTAGATTCGGCTCCGACGGCACGGCTGATGACATTTCGGCTTGGATGAGTCAAGGCCTGCTCCGGCGTCATCCTCCCGGCCCTAACCTCTTCTTCGACAACAGAATGATCGTCCGTTTCTCGAAAAAGGGTCCCTTCCGGATCAACCCGGTAAACGCGAGAATCGCCCACATGTGCGATCGTAGCAATATTGCCCGAAAGATGGATCGCCGCGACGGTTGTCGCCATCGACGCAAGCTGCGGCAGGTCGCTAGCCATCTGGAAGATCGCTTCGTTCGCACGCTCGATCGCGACCTTCATTATTTCTTCCGGATCGACCGAATCGACATAATGTACAAAAGCCTCAGCGAGTATTTCCATCGCCATTTGCGACGCCACGTCGCCGGCCTGGGCTCCGCCTACGCCGTCGGCGACGGCAAAGACCCCGATCTTTTCGAGGGAGAGAAACGAGTCCTCGTTTTGCGGCCGCTTTTCGCTTAAGCCACGGTCTGTGACCGATGCGGAAGAGAATTGAAAGTTATTTTCCATCTCACTAAGACTCCCAAGAGCGGATCAAACAGCGTCCGTACGGCGTATCTCATCTAAAGACCTTATGATCAATAGAATAACACGGCTTACCTAAGGCAAAGAGTTAATGTTTTTCGGCTCACGATCCAGGGCATTTCGGTGCGAAAAAGCCATCAACATTCCGAGCATCACAAAGCTTGTGATAAGAGAAAATCCACCGTGGCTTACAAACGGCAGCGTGATGCCTGTCATCGGTAGTGCCCGTGTGATGCCGCCGATATTTACCAAGGCCTGGAATCCGATGAATGCCGCGAGGCCGATGCAGCATAGCTTGCTGAACATATCTCTTGCATCCAAAGCGGTTCGGACGCCCGAACTGACCAAAACAATTAGGGCAAAGGTTACCAACAATCCGCCGAAAAGTCCAAGTTCTTCTGCGAGCGCCGCAAAGATGTAATCCGAATCAGCAACTGGAATCAACTCCGGGTATCCGAGACCCAGTCCACGTCCCGTCGTTCCGCCGGACGCAAGGCCAAACGTAGCCTGTGCAGGCTGAAACGCGAGCACGTCAAACCAAGCGTCGACATTGATCGTTCGCTGCAGGTCGGGATTCTCTTCCAGAAGCTGCGGCAGATTCGGGTCGCGTTCGACCAGCCGCTTGTAATAACTGTCATAATCCGATTTCCACCATGAAGTTTCTGGCGAAGGTGGTGAAAATCCGTCCAGCCATAGATGAAAACGTTGTTGAATCCGATCAGGCAGAACTTGTTTGACCGGTTTTGCGACCGTCGGCAAAAGCGGGATACGTTCCTGGGTCGCGCGAGGCAGAGCGCCGACGACAAGGATCCCGACGACAAGCAAAACGCTGCCGACCAAAACGAACCTCTGCGAAAACCGTCTTACCGCTATCAAAAAAAGCGTCGCATAAACTCCGCTGAACACCATCATCTGGCCGAAATCCTTCAACACAAAGAATGGAACGAAGGGAAGGACTGCCATAAAGACTAGCGGAACGACATCTTTTGCCCGAGGCAGACCCCAGTAGGTCTTCGCCAGGTTCTTATAAAGCGCGGCCAAAATCGCTGCGAATCCGACCAGAAATGGAATCTTCGACGGTTCCCAAGGTGTCATGTTTCCGATCGATTTACCGGCGCTGGATGTAATCGCGGCAACGAATAACGGCCCCAGCGTCAGAAGTACGATAAGAAACCCATTATTCTGGAGAAATTCGAGAACCTTCTCCTTTCTCATTAAGAAAAACGCGATGATGAGGCCGAATATTCCGAGCAAAGGATTGATCGTTTTGCCGGAGAGCAGTACGCCTCCCAACGTTTCTTCAGAAGGCCGCGGCGTCTGTGTCGAAAGGTCAACAGGCGATGGTTCGGTCGGCGGCAGGCCCATCATCTGTTTTTTTTCCGCCGAGTAATTTTCCTGAATGTAGTTGAGCTGCAGCGATTTGATCTTCTCTTGCCGCGCGACCGCTTTGTCACGCCGCGATATGTATTCAGGATCGCTGAACAGACGGTATTGAACGGTCAACCCGATCGAGAAAAGGAGTATCGCCGATGTATAGATCGTCCAATTACCGGAGAACTTGAAGGCATGCTTCAGTATGATCGGCAGAACTGCAAAAAGAACGAGCAGGCCGACATTTCTGACCGCGGTCGTCGGCGACGCTTCGTAACCGCGGATCAGCCCGCCATAGTACACCGCGTAATGCGAGATCGCCGCCGTCAGGGCGATGAGTACCAGGATGAAAACATGTGATGAGGTGCGATTCTTCAATTTTGCCTTTTTCTCGGCGCCGGTTTCGTCGGCTGAGCTTTCGGGCGATACTGATCGCCCAAAAGGCCGAGTTCGCGCGCTTTTAAGATAACGTTAGCTGCAATTGGTGCGGCCGTTCGCGAACCGTATCCGCCGCCTTCTACGACGACGGCTATCGCAAGCTGCGGACGTTCCAGGGGCGCAATACTTATAAACCAGCTGTCGGAACGCTTGTACATTACGGGAGCGTCGTAATCGACCCATTCACCCGCATCGTTACGACGTTTCTTTTTCACCGTTCGGAGTTTGCCCGTCTTTTCGTCATACAGGGCAGTCTCTTTCTCGGCCGTTCCTGTTTTGCCTCCGGTCCGGATCCCGGTCCCGGCCAGCTTGCCGGATATTACCGTGCCCGTTCCGCCGGGCTCTTCGGTGACGGTCGCCATGATCGAACGAACAGCCGCAGCCTGTGCCGGGGATAGAACCTGGCCGAAAGCTTCGGGCTGGCGATCAAGCTCGATCCGCGGTTTCATCATCTTGCCTTCCAAGTTTCCTGCAACGGCTGTTATCAGGGCCATCTGAAGCGGCGTCATTTGTCCGGCGTATCCTTGGCCCATACCCTCGAGGCCAATGTCGAAAAGCGATATATCTGGCCCGGTGACTATCGTCGACCTCTGCGGAGCGATCGAATTAGCGATTGCCGGCGTGCTTGTGTTGAATATCGCGGGGAAGAAGCGTGGTATCAAAGCCTCGGCCGGCGTATCGACCGCGGTGATCCCCATCGATTGTGCTGTTTCGCGAATGCGTTCACGGCCCAGCGAAATGGCAAGCTGAGCAAAATACTGGTTGCTCGAAACCTTAAAGGCTTCCGTGATGTTCTTTAGCTGACATCCCCCGCTGCAGCCGCCGGATACCGTACCGCCCGGACCTCGGTCCTGCGTGGAATCAACTATCGGCAGCGAACTTCTTGTCGGCCGAAAACCTTCCGCATAGCTTGAGAAGACAGAGTTTTGTTTTCCGGCACGAAATGCGGAGATAACTGTAAATAATTTGAATGTCGAGCCCGGAATATAGAATTCGCGAGTCGATCGGTTCAGAAGCGGTTTGTCTTTTTTGTTGCCCTCAAGCTTCAGATAGCCTTCCAGATCTTGTGCTTCGGCCAGGCTGTAGGACGGGTTCGAAAACATCGCCAGCACGTCGCCGTTCTGCGGGTTTAGTACAACGATCGAGCCCTTCTTTCCGTCCAGTTGTTGCGCGATGTAAGCCTGCAGGTCGCGATCGATCGTGACGAGCATATCCGTATTCTGTTGCTCGGGCCGCTTGATGGTCGTAAGAACTTCCCACGACTCCGGCATTGGATCGGAATCGCGAAGGAATAGAGTGCGTTCAAGTCCCGGCGTACCGCGTTCGGTACCGAGAAGGTGTGCCATTTCGCGTTCCAACGCATACGTTCGCTGAACCGATCCATCCGTCCCGACCTCGTAGTAAGCGAGCGAGCTTCCGAGTTTTCCGTTACGGTCGAGCATCCAGCCGCGAAGGTTCGCGGCCGACGTACGCCGATTCCTCAGATCCTTGTATGCGACTGACTGAAACTGCTCGTTTGCGTCGCTGGCAAAGTACGTCCAATAGACCTGAAACCCGAACACCGAGGCGGCCATAATTACGAAAACCACCTGCCACACGCGAATGCTTCGGTTAGCAATGGTTTGGGTCAGTCTTTTGGTAACTTCACGCGGCAAGTCACGTTCGAAATTAAACTTCGGCCGCCGGAAGTTGTCGACAAAAGTGAGCAGCAAAAATCCTATCAGAATACCGACGCAAACGATGTATAGGACCGAAAGCCCGGCAGGAGTGCGCTCAAGGATCTGCCCGCCAAGCAAATACTCGGGGCGAAGTTTGTTCCAGACTATCTGTAAAAGAAAAAAGAGCATTCTAACCTAGGTCTTAGTCGGCTTAGATGATTCCGCAGTATCAGTGATCGGCTTAGCCTGCTCGCCTGGAACGGCGACCGTAATGGCCGGCTCGGTCTTTTGCGAAAGATCATTGATCACCTCAGTTTTACCGGCAAAGGTAAACTCGCCAACCTTGTATAGTCCATCCTCAGATTCGGTATCAGTTTCGGTTACTGGAGTTTCCGGAATTGATAGCAATTTAATGCTGACCTTGACCGTTCCAAGTTTGACCGCGCTACCTTCCACGATCTCGGTTGCCTTACCGTAGGAAATACGCTGTCCATCAACGAAAGTTCCGTTGGTCGAGCCCGTGTCGGCGACCATCACCGCACCGGCGGGGTTTATCATGATCGACGCGTGATACTTCGAGACGCTAATGTCGTCGATCGAAAGATCATTCTCCTTCGTTCGCCCCACCGCGAGCCGCTGTCCGGCAACAATATTTAGCTTTCGCTCAAGCCTTTTGCCATTCACGCTGAACGAGAAAGCGATCTCACGCCCTGCAGCGACGGCGGACGGTTCAATGCTTTCAGGCAGGGAATCGACCTTGTTTCCCGGCACCGAAACATTGATCTGAGCGTCAGCCTCGTCGTCGGTGAACCTTTCGAATCCGACGAAAAGCTTTACGCCGTCAGTAAAATAATCTGGCTTTACTTCGATCGAAAGCGGTGCCTGCGTGTAATAGTGCCGATCATTAATGTGGTCAATTGCGGCGATGAGGAATTCGGATTCGAGCTTTCTGAGTGAAACCTCAGAATCGGTGGAAAATTTGTCCCACTGCATCTTAAGCCTGATATTGTGCGGAACTATCACCCGGCCGTCCTGCATGGACTTGGCCTCGCGGTCGAGCAACTGCTTCATACGCTCTATCAGACCGCTTGTCGCCAAACTACTTGACGGACGCCACCCGCGGCCCGTTAATCGGTCAAACGTCTCGCCAACCTTGGTCAAAATTCCCTGGATCAACCAATCCGGCGAAACGCCTTTTTTCGTAGTTGTGCGATCTGACATTATGATTCGAAATCTACTAACGTGCTGGAGTTAGTTTAGCCCACGTATCGTTGTAAATAAATCCAGCCAGCGTGTTGATTTTTCAGCGTTCAACAATGTATAATCTTTTTGGAAGTTCTTTTCCATTCAATCTATCCTTAATTGGTGGCCTTTCTTTAAACCTAAGATTTGGGCCCAAAGCTAAAACGATAAAAATATGTTGGTGGTTCTATGAATGATTGCAGAAATAGGTCGCATTCTGGCGAGGCCGGATTCTCGATGATCGAATTGATGATGGTGGTTTTGGTCATCATTGTTCTAAGTTCGATTTCGATCTTTTACCTTACAGGCCATCGAGCACTCTACAAGCCGGACGATCAGTCGCTCCTAATAACCGACCTTTTACAGGAGGCTCGCCAAAGATCGCTGACTCAACGGGAAACCATGCGAGTTGAGGTAAATATCACCCGCGGTACCGCTCGTTTGATCGATGAGAACACCGCTGCGACGACCGACGACGACAGCGTCTTGCGTGAGATCGCACTCTTTGATACGGCAGTCGTTAACGTTGGTCCCCGGCCGGCAAACATACTCGATAATCCGCCAGAACCGTTTCCAGTTCCGAATGGTACTTTTGTGCCGAGCGTTTATCCGACCAGCGTTGGCGACAGTGTTGGAACCTTCCGATTTATGGCTAACGGCACGGTTGTCAGCGCCGGCAACACTGGCACCGGCAACGGAGCCGTCGTAACCGGCGCCACCATTCACATTTGGTCACCAAACGCCGCGAATCCGGCAAACTCAGATATAGCCAGGGCGATCACGATCATCGGTGCAACCGGATCCATCAGGCTTTGGGAATACGACGTCAATCTTACGACCACTAACAAATGGAAAGACGCCCGTCGGACGGGAACCTATGGCGGATAGCAGGTCTGGCCTGAGATCTTCAGTGGACCTTGATAGGTAACATATGCGCAATAAGAGAAACAATCAACGCGGCTTTTCCTATATCGATGTGATGATCGCGATCGTGATCATGATGGTCGGTATTCTCGCCATGCTCTCGGCATTGACGGCGAACCTTATGAGGTCGCTTGAGGCCGAGAAAAAGGTGATCGCTAAGCAGATGGCTCTTTCGACGATCGAGTCGGTTATCTCGGCAAAAGAGATTCAGCGAATAGGGGTCATTGACGGCTGGGACTCGGTTAGGAACACGAACGCGATTCCGGCCGGGGGCATATTCATGACGGGGGCCAATCCGATCCGCGAAGAAATGGGCTGGGACGGTGTTGCCGGTACGATCGACGACGCTTGTGCCGAAGGAGGTCCGTGCGTGGTCGGTGGACGCCCTGATAATAATAGCGCGGTGATCAACGGATATAGCCGCGAGATCGTGATCACCGATGTTGCTGATCCAGAACGCCCGGCTCCACAGTACCCTATTGCTCGTCGGCGGATCGATGTCCATATTAACTACTTTGTAAACCAAGCTGTCAGGCGTGAAACGGTTTCCACCATTCTTACAAAATATGAGGTGCTCGATTAATGAAAATCCAAGACCAAGACATTACTGATATCTCAGTTCCTGCCAAGTCTAAGGGTGAGGAGGGGTTTACTATCGTCGAGCTTATTGTGGCGATGATTATCTTTTTGATGGTAACCGGTTCGATCTACGCTCTTCTCGAGGTCGGAAGGATCGATCGGAATAGATCAAGCCGTCGCGCTGACGTTTTAAAGAATGCTCGAGTCGCGGTCCACTTGATCGGCCGTGATGCTCTGAATGCGGGTCTCGGCTTTCACCGAGCGGGTGCCGTTACACCGGACAATTTTGTCTCCACTTTGCTTGGCGTCCCGCCGGACCTAGACACCGAACGGGATCTCTTGACTTCGGTTGTTGCGGGAAATGATCTCTATGTTAATGATATCAATATGGATCCGTTAGTGCGCACTGATTCGGTAGCGTTTGCATATCGGGACATGGATTTCAATCCCGATCTGACAAAGCCTCTCGATCTTCAAGTGGGCAGACTTCTTATGCTCCGTTCGGTCTCAAGTCCGAGTGGAAGCCCATCCGTTGCGCGGGTAGAAACTCAAGCAGCTGATGGAGCCACAGTCGCACGCACACATCATCTTTATTTAGTCGAATCCGATACTACCCAGGTCGCTATTATGGCCACGAGTATTCCAAGTGCAAATAGGATCCAAGCTGCTCCTGGCGACCCTCTTGGGCTCAACCAGCCGCTGAATGGAACGGGATCGAACGGCAGTGTCTTGCGGCAGTGCATTGATCAAAACGACGAGAATTGCACCACCTACGTTGCCACAATGAAGCGTTTTCACCTTGTTCAATACAAAGTGAAACCTGATGGGACCCTTGTCCGGATCATTTATGGCAACAACGTTGGAGGGTTCGCGGGCGATCAGATTCAAGAGCAGCCGTTGGCCTACAATGTTGAGGATTTTCAGATCGAATACGTTCTCTCGGACGGTACGGTTACGTCGACGCCAAATGCTGGTCCTGACGGCATAGTCGGCACTGCCGATGATTTTACCGAAGGATTCAATCAGATCAGGCAGATTACCGTTCGTATTCGCGTTCAAGCGAATGAGAATGACGAACAGACCGGACGCCGGGAAGGCTTGACCCTGACGGCTACATTCGCCACGCGAAACATGGAATATGACGCAGGATAATTGCGGGAGCGACTACACAATGACTAAGAAAGCACAAAATCAGACCCACGTCGAACTTCTGACTGACCCGGCCCAAAAGGGAACGGCTATAGTAATTGCATTGCTGATAATGGTTCTTCTAATGGGCTTTGTCGCATTAGCGATCTCGCGGACGAATAGTGAGACTATCTCCGCAGCGAATGATGCCTCCGAATCTAAAGCATTTGACGCCAGCCACGCAAGTCTCGAGGTAATGACCCGTAATTTCAACAAGATCTTCGATACGAAGCTCAATCCTGATGCGGCCGACCTAACCCATGTAGAGAGTCTTGTACCGCCCGGTTTCGATAATTATACCTTCACTCAACGCGTGCAGAAGACTGACGATACCGAATCGGTAGTGATGACAGAAGGCCAGTTTCAGGGCTTGACCGCTCTGAGAGACGGCTGGAGATTGGACGCTACAGCAGAGGAGACGATCAATGGTGTGGAGGTCTCGCTCAGTCGAAGATTCTACAATAATCGTATCCCTATCTTTCAGTTTGGCATTTTCTACGATGACGATCTAGAGTTTCACCCGGGACCCAGATTCGACTTCGGCGGACGCGTTCATTCCAACGGCAGCCTCTTCCTAGCAGCAAATACTCGCCTGAACTTCTCGTCCAAAGTTACTGCGAGAGACCACATATTCACAGACGTTCAAAAGAACAACACCCCGTGGTCGAACTGGGGCGACCAGGTATACATCAAGGACGCATCCGGCGTTTTTCGACGGCTTGCTAATAATCAAGGAAGTGTTCTACAAAATCCTGCTAATGGTCCAGTGGTATCGACTAATCCTAATCCAACTGCCTACGCCAATGCGGATTGGCCTACCCAACAAGCCCGCTTTCAAGGTAACCTTCTGTCGAACCAGAAGGAGTTGAAGCTTCCGCTTAAATTGAATAGTGACATCAACAACCTGCAACTCGACCTTATTGAGCTAGTCAAGCGAAGCAAACGAGTTGGCGATCTCTGGAACGACGGTACGGGTTCGCCTACGTCACCAAACATCGTTGCTGTTACGGCCGCTAATGCGGATGACTTGGTGACATCAAGCGAGCGTTACGCCAACAAAACCGGCATCCGCGTTCACCTCGCGGACAGCAAAGCAAAACTTCCGGGCTGTGCAGCAGCTATGGGGCCTTGCGGCGTTAGGCTTGATGGTGATGCGGCGGGCCAAGGTACGGGCAACCCGGCGGGCGCACGTGGATATCAGCCGAGGCCAATGACGGGTTCGGGAACGTATCAGGCAACCCGTCTAAATGGAGATCGGTTTAGAATAGACGGACGACAGGTCTGGATAAAGATCGAGACCGTCCAATATAACGCAACGACTCAGGTCCACGAGTATGTCGATATCACCGAAGATATTTTAAGCCTGGGTGTAACGGAGCAGGCTCCTTCGGGCCTTATACTCGACGCAAACTACACGACTGGTTCCGGCGGGACCGATGGACGCTCGATTCTAAAGCTTCAGCGATTTGCTATTCGGGGCGCAAACATTCCGCAACCGACGCTAAATCGTTACATAACGGTAAATACGTCAAACAATACAAACTATGTGGTTCCAGGAACCGTTCCGACTGGTCAAGATTGTTCATCAGTGACGCCCGATCCACGCAATATCGAACCCTACAATGCAAATGGGATTAACTTCGATGGATCAGTACTGGCGCAACAAGCACATATGAAAACCGCCAGTCCCGCTCCTCTTGGTATTTCAGGAGTGAACGGCTGCGTAGTTCCTTTTCCCATCAAAATGTTTGACACGCGCGAAGGACTTTGGAACGACACGACTGCGGTTTTCAATCCTACGGCCGCCGGTAACTACAGCAACAATCGCGTTCCGTGGGCAGGTGTGATGAGCCTAGTTGATATTGACATCGAGAACCTCCGACGCTTCATGGACGGGAACTTTGATGGCGGTGGCGGACCTGCGCTAGCTACTGGGACACCCTTTGCAAGTGCGAACGGCCGTCCGCTACGTTCTACTGACATCCCGAATGCTAACGGTATTGTTTTGTATGTGTCGGATCGGAGGGGTGATTTCGATTTCGATGGTCAGTACGATATGGAGGACGTCTATGGACCGAACGACGGCATACTACAGCCAGGCGAAGATTCCAACAAAAACGGAACGCTACAGACTGACTACGATAATGAGGCCCCACGATACACGGGTGCTAACTCGAACGAAGCAGCTGATATAGCTGCCGTTCTCGACCATAAGTTCTATCGTCGCGGTATACGATTGATCAATGGTACACTTCTCCCGGGCCGTTACGACAGCGCAAATCCGGCAGAAACGAGGGGGTTCACCGTTGCTTCCGAAAACGGCGTTTATGTACTTGGTAATTACAATGCAACCGGGGTCACATCATTCGGTACGCCGACTCCGTCTACAGACTACGTGCCGCATAATACGGTCGACCATGTCCCGGCGTCAATCGCTGCCGACGCAATAACGATCCTTTCGAACAATTGGCAAGATGCCCGTAGCTTTACTCACGCTTTCAACCTAGGCAGTCGTCCGGCAACCATGACAACTATCCGATTCGCGATGCTGACAGGCGATACCCTATCGAGCTTGAATGCAACGCCGAATCAAGGCGGGGGTGACCCAAGGATGAGCGGCGGAGTTCATAACTTCAAGCGATTTCTTGAGGCTTGGGCGGGTGTGCGGGTCAATTACAGCGGATCGATCATTAACTTGTTCAATTCGCAAAATAACAGTGCACCCTTTAAATGTTGTACTCGTGTTTACGGTGCCCCGGACCGTAACTGGGTTTTCGATACTACGTTCTTGAACATCAATCGAATTCCACCGGGAACGCCGTTTTTCCAGTCTATCCAGATAACTGGGTTTGAACGCAAAAACTGATCGTTCTGTTCACCCCGCTGTGCCCGCCCGGCCTATTTTTGGTCCGTGCGGGCCTTTTTACGTCTGCCGTGTGTTTTCCGAACTTTGAACTTATAATATCGTACAAGGGACTACGAGACTTGCCTCTTCCCCGGTACAATGCGTGAGCTTTCACTAAATAACAGCCGGCTCGATAAGCGATATGATGTAATGCGCGAGCTCGGGCGGGGAAGTTACGCTGAGATCTTTTTGGCCCGCGACACCCTCGCTTCTCCCCAATCGCCGCACAGTCGCGTTGTTATAAAGGCTCTGAACGTATTTCTCCAGGACGATTTGGACCCCGATCTGGAACGTACGTTGGTCGAAAATTTTCAAAATGAGGCTATCGCCCTCGACCGCGTCCGCCACCCGAACATTATCAGCCGGCTTGGCCATGGCACGGCTCGCGACTTGGCGGGTACTGTGTTTCATTATCTCGTTCTCGAGTATCTCGAGGGCGGCGATCTTCAGCGGGCGTGCCGTGAAAAAGCCTTCTCGGTAAAAGACGCCTTAGGCTATATCGAACAAGTTTGCGCCGGGCTCCGACACGCACATCGCCACGGCATTATCCATCGCGACATCAAACCGCAAAATCTGCTGCTTACCGCCGACCGCTCGACGGTCAAGATCGCTGATTTCGGCGTCGCTCGAGTTTTTCAGTCAGATGCCCCGATCACCCGCGTGGGCACTAACATTTACGCACCGCCCGAACATAGTCCACTCCATGCAGGTCCGGATGGAGAGGCGAACGCCACAAAGCTAACGCCCGCGGCCGATGTTTATTCACTTGCAAAATCTGCATACACCTTGCTTACCGGCGAAGCTCCGCGGTTTTATGCGAACAACCCAATAACAGACCTGCCGCTCACTTGTCGCAGCGAGGATTGGGCGGAGCAGTTGGTTCGCGTGCTTAGCCGAGCGACGCTGGCTGATCCCGAACTCCGATATCAATCGGTCGATGAGTTCTGGCTCGATCTCGAATCGGTGAGGCGGATCATAGCCGACGCGGAGACCGCTACCCACGTTCGGCCGAAGCTTCAGCCCGTTCCGCAGCCGCACGTCGCTCCCGGATACACTCCGCTTGCTCCGCGTCAGCCCCGTTTTCAGACTTCGCGTGATCTGAAACTTCGCCTGCCGCTAATGCCCGGCAGCGGCCCTTCGCCGGCTCACCAGCAGATCGTTCCAACGCAGCCGGTTTACAAACCGATGGAACGCGTTGAGGATCATTGGCCGAATGCTGAGCCATTCAAACGTGAGCAAATCGAGGTCCAGATCGAACCAACCGCAAAGCAGCGTGGGCGCGGTTCTAAATTCATGCGACGTCTTGCTTGGGCGGCGGTGTTTCTCGTGCTTTTCGCTGGAGCGTTGTTTGGGACTTCCGCCTATCTGCGGAGTCTCGGATATACGCCGGTTATAACTAATCCGTTCGTGCCTGAAGAGCTTGCGACCGCCAACACCGACGTTAATCTTCGCTCCGGGCCGAACGCTAATACTGACCTGGTCGGATTGGTCACGCGAAATTCGCGCGTCCGAATATTGAAAACGCAGGGGTCTTGGCATCAGGTCGAAGTGGTCCAACAAGGGCGCGAACGCACTGACGCAACGCCGACGAACAGAGGCTGGCTGAACGGCAGATTCATCGATGTCGAACAATGACGCAGACGCGTTGGCGTGTTAGTTTATTGTGAACGGTTTCAGTCGTAGGGAAGGAGAAGTTAATTGAGCGTACTCGACAAAGTAAGACGATGGATCGACGGCGAGACCGCCGAGCTGGTTCTTGAGGAAGCCGCAAGGGATGCGCAGGTAAAGCCCCGCAGCCGTTCGGAAGAATTCATTGTAAAGATCGCCCGCGCCATCGAAGGCGTTATGCAGGACGAAATGCTTCCGCTTCCGCAAGGAACCGCCATCATTCCGACCGAATATACCATTTTCCTGAGCGAGGCCGACGACAAAGAATGGCAGGGAGCCAAGCGGCGCGGTCTCGAGCAAGGCCTCTATCACATCCTCGCCGAGCGGGCCCGCGAGATCGCCGGTCGAAAGAAACTGGAAACAAAATCGTTCGTCATTGAGCTTCGTATTGACGGTACCTTGGAACAGGGCGGCATCCGAATTAGGCATAGCTGGGAAGATTCGTCGTCAAACAAGACAGGTGTCTTGGCACGTCCGGCGGCGGCCAAAGCCCCGGCACCAAAGCCGCAGAATACTCTTGTGTCGCAGAATTCTGCCCGGCCTTATACTCCGCCGTCGCACCAGCAGCCGCCTAACTTCACACGGCCAACGCATTCGACACCGGCCGAACCGGCCATGCCGCAGGCGTCGATAAGACCACCGGTAATTTCGCAGGATGCGGAGGTGATGACCAATGTTCGCCCGCGCGTCGAGGAACTCTACAAACTCGAGATCTGGCTAAAGGGCGTCCGCCAAAATGTCGTTCCGATCTACAACAAAGAGATCACCGTCGGTCGCGGATCAAAGTCGAAGCCAGTGGATATTGCACTCTCGGGCGATGCCGAGATCAGTCGTCGACATATTTTGATCATCACTGATGGAGCAGGAAATTTCTGGGTGGTGAACGAGGGGCGGAATCCGGCGATGATCGCAACCTACGAATTGCCGGTCGATCAACGCGTCCCGCTAGCTCCCGGTGCCAGTCTTGCGGTATGCAGTTACATTTTGCGGGTCCAGCCTAAGGCGCCGGCAACCAATTAACAGAAACATCGAAAGGAAACTCGCAGTTCGCGATTATCTCTAGAAGCTCCTGTTTTGCGTTTTCGACTTCAAGCAAAACATCAGCCGAATACGCGTATCTCGCTGCGTTTATTCGGAATTCATCCTCGTCAAGAATTATCGGAACGCCGGTTGGCCACATCAAAATATCAACATCAAGGTCAACATACGATAGAGCGCCTTCTTCAAGAATTGGCGGCATTCCGACATTGCAATACCAATTCCTTAACTGTCCATCAGGTTCGTGAAAGCGAAAAACGTTGTACCACCTATCGGGCCAGAAATACTCATAAGACAGCGTGCCCTTTTCGATCCTGCCAAGGTCCGGATGGTCAACTGTTTCGTCAAATTTCCCGAGAAAGGTATAAAGGGAAGTCGTTTGCTCGATAAGGTCAGCTTTCCAGGTGCGGCGAACCGAACCATCGTACTTCAACGACCTTATCGGTACCCTCGCGCTCAATTGTCCTCAGGTGCCGGCGAACGGACGACCATGACCGAGCATGGAGCGTGGTGAACGACGGATTGCGAAACCGACCCGAGCAGCAATCGCTCCCAGCGGCTGTAGCCGTGCGATCCAACAATTATGAGGTCGGAACCGATCTCTTCTGCCGTTTCGACGATCCTGCTTTCCGGCGAACCAAAAAGAACCTCGCTGGTCACCGTGAGGTTTTTGCAAATGCCGCGAAGCTTTTCGCATGTTTCCTCAAGTATCTTCGCAGCGTGTTCCCGAGCGGTCTTTTCCATTTCGGTCGTGTCCGGAAGGTAACCGCCATAAATATCGATCGCCATCGGAAGCGCCATATCGACGACCGAAATTATCTTGATCTCGTCGCCCGGGTCGAACGTAAATTTGTTAAGGAAATCGACGGCTGCGTCGCTCTGTTGAGAACCGTCGGTCGCAAGCAAAACTTTCATCTTTTTGTCCTCCGCATCTTGATCGAAATGAATGGTGCCTAATTCTATGCCGAATCTTGTCCTTGCGACAACTTGACGCCCTAGTCCGGGTCGGTACCGTGATAAAAATGTTTCAACTTTGTGAGAAGGTCAAAGAGGACTAGCCGCTCGGTTTCGGTCAGTTCGACCAGGATCTCTTCTTCTATCTCGAGCCACTGGGATTCGACCTCGCGTCGCAGGCTTCGGCCCCGATCAGTCAAAAATATGCGTGTCGACCGAGCGTCGTCAGCGACTCGCTCACGCCGGACAAGGTTCATATCCTGCAGTCCGTTGATGATCTTGTTAACGGTCGGCGCGGCAAGCCCGAGATCTTTCGCCAGGTCAACCTGCCGCCGGTCGTCCTGTTTCCAAAGTTCGAAAAGGATAGACAGCTGGCCGCCGTGGATCCCGATATCGCCCAGCCGGCGTTCGAGGTGATTTTTGTGTGCCGTCGCGACGCGTGAAAGCTGGTAGGCGACCGTCTCGTTAAATTTCATTTTGCCAACAAACTTAATGGTTAAAGCAAACAATTAGCAAGCAATTATATGTTGGTTAGCACGCTAAGTAAATATAGTTAGCGGGCTAATCAACTAAGATTAGCATGATACTTGAAATTAATAAACTGGTGTAGAATTTAATAATGCAGCGATCAGAACAGCTTAAGCATGCAAGAAATGTCTTGCTCAAACTTCACAAAACTTTGCTTGACCATGAACGTGCGATCTACGAGGGGATCAATGGCCCGAAAGGCCCCGGCGAGTTCTTGGGCATATTGCTCGAGGATCCGGATTTCGCCTGGCTGCGAAAGTTTTCGACACTGATCGTTGATATCGATGAGATGTTTGCCCAAAAAAACGGCTATTCCGAGGAGATGGTCGAGGTGCACCTGGTGAAATTGCGGGAACTGATCGAAATGAAAGATGAGGACGAAACGTTTCGTGCGAAGTACCAGGCCGCTCTACAGCAGGACCTGGATGCTGCAACACACCAAGGCGAACTCCACGCCCTGTTTAACCATTAATAAAAGGCCCGACGCTTAAGATGCCCCGGGCCTTCAATCTGCTTAAACTGTTTACTGCTTAACGGCCGCTCCTCTTCCAATCAGCAAGGAATGATTCGAGCCCCTTATCCGTCAGCGGGTGATGCACGAGCTGCTTGATCACCTTGAACGGGATCGTCGCAACATCCGCTCTCGCAAAAGCGCAATCCACGATGTGCATCGGATGGCGAATCGATGCCGCAAGCACCTGCGTATCAAAATCGTAATTGTCGTATATCTGTACAATGTCTGCGATGAGCTGCATTCCATTCGTGGAAATATCGTCGAGACGGCCGATGAATGGCGAGATATATGTTGCACCTGCCTTTGCGGCAAGGATCGCCTGAGCAGCCGAAAAACACAGCGTTACATTAACCTTCGTTCCTTCGGACGCAAAGATCCGCGTCGCTTTTAGGCCATCGATCGTCAGCGGACATTTGACAACAACATTCTTCGCGATCTTGGCGAGTTCCCGGCCTTCTTTGAGCATTCCATCGACGTCAATGGCCGTCACCTCGGCCGACACATCGCCGTCGACCATCTCGCATATCTTTGCGATATGTTCCTTGAAGTCGACATCGCCTTCTTTTGCAACGAGCGACGGATTCGTCGTTACACCGTCGATCATGCCGATCTCATTTGCTTCGCGAATCTCTTCTAAATTTGCTGTATCTATAAAAAATTTCATATTGTATTGAACCTGAATCTGCGGTAACAACTATTCTAATTCACAATGTTCGCCGAACAAAACGGGCCGATGTAAGTGCCGTCGATCAAGCGTCCGAAGCCATGATCGGATTCGACAATGTCCCGATTCCCTCTATAGTTACGTTGCAAACGTCACCCTCCTCCATCTTCGATACTCCCGACGGCGTTCCAGTCGCGATCACGTCGCCCGGCATAAGCGTCATTTGCCGCGAAATAAAGCGGATGAGAAACGGTATCGAAAAGACCATCTGCGATGTTCTGCCGTCTTGGCGAACTTTACCGTTGACCGAACATGTTACTCGAACATCCGAAACGTCTAGGTCGGTTTCGACAACTGGCCCGATAGGGCAAAACGTATCGAACGATTTTCCTCTTGTGAACTGGACATCGGCACGCTGAATATCCCTTGCGGTCACATCGTTTAGACACGAATAGCCGAGAATGTACTTTAATGGATCTTCATCATTAGTGATGTCCTTTGCACGGTGCCCGACGACGACTGCAAGCTCGCCTTCGTGTTCAACCTGCCCGGACTGTTCCGGAATGACGATCGCATCGCCGTTTCCGATGATCGCCGACGGAGCTTTTAGGAAAAGCAGCGGCGATTTCGGCACTTCGTTCCCGAGTTCGGCGGCGTGCTCAGCATAATTTCGGCCGACGCAGACGATCTTCGATGGCGCTACGGGCGTCAGCATCGTCACTTCGTCGGTGTACCAAAGAAAGTCCGTCTTCTGCAATTCACCATCGCATACCCAGACCTCATCACCTTCCAATATCCCGACGCCGACCTGACCGTCTTTAAGGAATCTGCATATCTTCATTTGATTCAATAGGTTTGGCGATAATAGTTAAGGTACGGTCTCATTGATGACCTCGCTTGGTGGGCTTACATTCTTAAATCTGTCGGTCGCAGTGATGTAGTAATAGTAAGTCGTACCTGACGCAACGCGGCTGTCCAAAAAGGTCGTCGTCGTCAAAAGCTCCAGAGTAAGGCTTTCCCAGTTTGCTAATGGCGTGTCTGGGTCGGTCGAACGGTAAATCGTGTAACCGACCACATCAGTTTCCGGATTTGCCGGGAAGAAGATGGATATCGTCGTCGGTGTTGCCGCCAGTGTGATCGCCTCGGGCGCGCTTGGAGCGAAAGTATCTTTCGGCGAAACGGTGACGATAGCCGACTCGAAACTCTCAAGCGGCGTGCCGCCCGTGCCGGCCGAGATCGCGCTGACAAAGTAAAAGTAATCTTTTTCGAATTCGAAGGTCTGATCGGCAAAATTTGTGTCGATTACCGGTTCGGGATTTAGGAGTTTCGCGGCCTCGGTCTTTGAACCGGATCGGTAAACGTTGTAGCCGAGGATGTTGGCCGGCGTCGAACCGTCGATGTTGGCTGTCGGAGCCTGCCAGGTTAGGTGAATAGCATCCTGCCGGACCGAAGCTGCGAGCTCGCTCGGCACACTCGCGACTCGTGCGGTCGGCTCGTACAAAAAGAAATTCGAAAAGGCAGCTCTCTGTCCAGCACTATTCACATACCGGATCGCGTAACGCAGACGGACCGGTTGTCCGGCGAACTGCAGCGTATCGCGATAGGTGAGCGTCTTTAACCCAAAATCGGAATCTTGGATCGGAATTGAAGCGATAACGATGCTTCGCGACGCAAAGTCCACTTCGGCGATCGATTGCGGTGCCGTGAGCGGTTCGGCCAGCCGATAGACATCGATCCTGGCGATATTGAGCAGGCTGCTGTCGGAGGCGTTGCGGGCCGGCATTTGCCAGGACAAGATCACCTCCGATCCGCGTTGAAATCCGGTGATCTCGGCCCGCTGATCCACCCGTTCGCGCGGCGGCAATGGAGCTCCGCGTTTTCCACATGCGGAAAAGGCGACGCCAATTGCGAAAACAACGAGAGCGGCCGCTATCGTCGTCATCGGACGCCCGGTCGGGCCGGAAAGGAATTGTGAAAATAAAGCCATCGTTCAGATCAAAGAACGTATTGCCGAAGGTCCTGGTCCTGAATCAATGCACCGAGCTTTTCTTCTATATAAGCGGCGTTGATCACTTGAAGTTTTTCTTCAAGTTCGTCACCCAAAAAGCTGATCTCTTCAAGTAGTTTCTCAAGTAACGTATGCAGCCGGCGAGCACCAATGTTCTCGGTGCTTCGGTTGATCTCGGCGGTCATTTCGGCAAGCCGGGATATTGCATCCTCGGTAAACTCAAGCTGAATTCCTTCTGTTCCCAATAGAGCCTGATACTGCTTAATTAGCGAATTCTTCGGCTGTGTGAGTATCCGCTTAAGGTCGTCGATCGTCAGCGATTCGAGTTCGACCCGGATCGGGAAACGCCCCTGCAATTCCGGAATAAGATCGGACGGTTTAGAAACATGAAACGCACCGGCGGCGATGAACAGGATATGATCGGTGCTCACCATGCCGAATTTTGTGTTGACGTTTGTCCCTTCAACGATGGGCAAAAGGTCTCGCTGAACTCCTTCACGTGATACATCAGGATTTCCGCCCGATTCGCGCCCAGCGACCTTATCCAACTCATCAAGGAATATGATCCCCGAATTCTGCACCTTATCTAGCGCTGTCCGCGAGATATGATCCATATCAATAAGGCTTTCTTGCTGTTCGCGGAGCACATAAGTTCGTGCGTCAGCGACCCGCATTTTCCGCCGGACCGTTTTGGACGGAAATAGATTGCCAAACATGTCCTTTAGGTTGACCCCCATATCGTCCATGCCCTGGCCACCGATGAAATCGATGGTCGTATTCGGCCGGTCCTGCGTGTCGAGTTCGATCATCCGCTCGTCCAGATCGCCGCGCCGAAGTTGATCGCGCAGCTTTTCACGCGTTCGCGTATACGAGCTTTCCGACGGGCCGTCCGGCCGATTCGGGTCGTTGTTAAATCCGATATCGGTCGGCGGCAAGAGGATATCAAGGATGATCTCCTCTGAATTTTCCTCAGCCCGGCCGCGAACCTCTTCATACGAGGCCTGTTTCGTCATGTCCACGGCAACGTCCATCAGCTCGCGGATCATACTTTCGACATCGCGGCCAACGTAGCCGACCTCAGTGAATTTTGACGCTTCGATCTTAATGAACGGCGAATCTGCGACACGGGCGAGCCGACGAGCGATCTCGGTCTTGCCGACACCGGTCGAACCGATCATCAGGATGTTCTTCGGCAAGACGTCCTGGGCGATCTCTGTCGGAAGCTTTTGACGACGAATTCGATTGCGAAGCGCGACGGCGACGGCACGCTTGGCGTCTTTTTGTCCGACGACATAGCGGTCGAGTTCTTCGACGATCTGACGCGGTGTCAGGTCATCGAGTTTAAGTTTTACCGCGGCCTCGGCTGTTTCGCCGCCCAAATGAATTGCCATTGATCCGTGTCTCTAAAGTTCTTCGATAATGATGTCTGAATTAGTATAAATGCAGATCTCGCTCGCGATCTTGAGCGATTCGGATGCGACCGAAGACGCACCGAGGTCCGTGTGTTTCATCAACGCCCGGGCAGCCGCCATCGCGTACATGCTACCCGAACCGACCGACAGCAACCCGTCATCGGACGATATCACGTCGCCTTTGCCGGAGATCAGGAATGCATCTTTTTTGTCTGCGACAATGAGCAAGGCTTCCAGATGCCTGAGATATTTGTCGGTCCGCCAATCCTTGCTTAGCTCGATGGCCGCTCGTTCAAGCTGCCCCTGAAATTCGCCAAGTTTGGTCTCAAATCGGCTCAGCAAAGAGAATGCATCCGCGGTCGCTCCGGCAAATCCGGCCAGGATGTCGCCATTCGCCAGCCGACGCACCTTACGCGCGCTTCCTTTGATGACGGTGTCGCCCAGCGTGACCTGACCGTCGCCGGCCATCGCAGTTTTGCCGTTCCTCTGGACCAACAAAACGGTCGTTGACCGAATTTTGGGATTCGACTCGCTTGTACTCATAAAACAAAATGATATGTTTTTAATTTCAAATGCTCAAATTGACAGCGTTCCGAAATTGTTTGAACATTAAGTAGTTTATGTCGAAACGACCGCTGATCGGGATCACAACGAGATCGGAACTCGAAACGCGACGTTTTTATCTTGGCCGCGATTATTCTGAGGCTATTGCTGGGCTCGGCGGTGTGCCCGTGCTTATCCCGTTGATCGATGAGGCGGATTACATCGCAAGGCTCGTCGCCGGTCTGGATGGCATCTTGCTTCCGGGAAGCGATACTGACCCGGACCCCGCATATTACGGCGAAGACCCGCACCCGAAGCTGAAGCGAGTCGTTCCCGAAAAAGATCGGACCGACCTTCTTGTTTTGGCCGAGGCCGAAAAGCTAAATTTGCCGGTGTTCGGCATTTGCTTTGGGCTTCAGATTTTGAACGTTTCACGCGGCGGCAGCCTGATCCAGGACATCGGTTCGCAAGTAGAGTTAGCCATCAAGCACGACCAGGGTATGCCGCTCGAGCGTGCTTCGCATGCGATAAAAGTTGAGGGAAGCGGTATCATAAGCAAAGCCGCCGAAGGTATGACCGATCTACGGGTGAATTCGCATCACCATCAGGCGGTTGGCCGCGTAGGCAGCGACCTGACCGCGGTCGCATGGGCGAACGATACCGTGATCGAGGCAGTAGAGGATTCGCGGCCGGGCCGGTGGGTCGTAGGTGTGCAATGGCATCCCGAGCTCTCGTGGCGGACAGATATGCTCTCGCGGAGTCTCCTTGAGCAATTTATTTCGGCGTGCCCCGGAAAATAACTTAAAGTAGAACATAAGCGACGCATTAAAAGTAGTGATATCAGAGTGTTGCGAGTAGACTTAAACTGATTTCTAGACGTCGGCAACCGACACTTAAAGTGGCTTCGAGGTAGATTTTCGATGAATAATCCGTTTTTGATCGGTTTGGCGGCCTGGTTCTTTCCCGGAGCCGGGCATTTTATGCAGGGGCGAATGCTCCGCGGCGTGATCTTGTCTGTTTCAATATGGACGATGTTCATAATCGCCGTACTTAGCGGCGGGGCATACTATCCGGGATTTAGTTTCGATGAGGGACAGCTTCTTTATTTATTGAATGCCTTCGCGCGAATGGGCAACGGCCTTGGGGCCGGGGTCAGTTTCTTGCTCTCGGTCGAACCCCAGCCGAACATCGCGGCCCTCGCGACGTTTGAATACGGTGGGAAATTGCTTGAAACTGCCGGTTTGCTGAACTATCTGGCGATAATCGACGCGATGGACATCTACTACGGGAGGAAGAAATGATCCATTTCCTTTATCTGGTCACCTTTGCCCTGTTCATTTCCGTTGTATTTAGCATATTCATCGACGGAACGGTGGCGGAGCGCGTCAAGTATGGCATCAAGACCTTCGTCCAGTTTGTCGGCATCAGTCTCGTGCTTGCCTGGATCCTGTATTTCATCCCGTGGTAGACCGAATTCTTAAGAACCTGTTCGGGCCTCAAAGGAATCGCTAATGCCGATCGTCGAAACCGAAGGCCTGGTCCTCAAAAGCTACAACCTCTCCGAAGCCGACCGGATCATCGTCATCCTGACCCGCGACCACGGGCTGATACGCGGCGTGGCCAAAGGCGTTAAGCGGCTAAAGAGCCGATTTGGCAGCTCGCTGGAACCGTTTTCCGAAGTAAATCTCGAATATTTTCAGCGCGACGATCGCGAACTTGTAACACTGCAGACCGTCGAACTCCGGCGTTCCTCATTCGCTGCCGCGAGCGACCCTGAGTTCCTCCGCGTTTTCTCGTATCTCGTTGATCTGCTCACCTCTTTCGTCCCGCCTCAGGATCCGAACGAAAAGATCTTTCGCATGTTTCGAGCGTGTATCGATGCGGCAACGGAGCGGCCGGAAGAAATGGCGTCGGTTCGGCTCTACTTTGAGCTCTGGATATTGCGGCTGGGTGGCTATCTGCCCGATTGGACCCGATGCGTAAGCTGCAAAAGGGAATTGATCGACGCCGAATCAGCGAACCTCGATTCGGATTTCGGCCTGCTTTGCTTAAACTGTTCTAAACGCGGCGGCGACCGTGCGGTCTCGGCCGCAATGCGCGGGCATTATTTTCAAATACAGAAGCTGCCGCCGCTGCAGTACGTTGCGTTTGCTGAATCTCATCCCGAAATGGTCCGTGATCTCTCGACCATGCTCGGCCGCCTTATCGCTCGGTCGCTCGAGAGCGGAGGCGCGATCAATCGATCGCTGCAGACGGGATTCACCGGAAAATAGATGCGAATAAGCTGGATAATTACACGATATATTGCGGGTGCGGTCGTGCCGTACTTCATATTCTCGTGGCTTTTGCTCAGCGTGATCCTCTTCGTTCAACAGGCAAGCCGCTTTTCTGACATTTTTTTCGGTATCAACATTCCGCCGAGCCTGGTTTGGCAGCTTGGCGCGGCACTCATCCCGAATGTCATCGCGTTCACATGCCCGATGGCCGTCCTCGTCGGCGTGATCATCGGTCTCTCGAAAATGCAGGGCGACAATGAACTCATAGCGATCCGTGCGGCGGGCGTCGGTAGCCCGAGCATCATGTTGCCTGTCGTCGTGTTGGGCCTCGCACTTTCTGCATTCGCGTTTTTGGTCAACATCTTTGGCGTGCCGGCGGCTGCCTCGGTGGTCCGGGCCGTCGCGATCCGTGCGGCGATCTACAAGCTCGAATCGCCTATCGAACCGGGCCTATTTAACACTGAGGTCGCTGGCCTGACCATATACGTTAATAAGGGCGACCTCGAGACCGGCGAATGGCAGAACATATTCATCCATTCGAAAGACGCGTCAGACAGTTCCGTGCGTCTGATAACGAGTAGAAACGGCAGGATAGATTCCGACGACGAAGTTTCTGAACTGGTGCTCGAAAACGCACGTTCCATCCAACTTCGCGAGGAGCCGGGAACCGGTCCGATCGTGTCCGAAAAGATCGGCGAAATTCGGTTCGGTATCAAGACCCGCCGGGGCGAACTGGTCGAACGGCTGAGCGTCACTGAGGTTACGCCCGAAGAACTGGGCCTGGGCGAACTCGCCCGCTATGCCAAAGGACAAACGGGAAAAGAAAAGACCGAAGCCGAAATTCTTTTTCAACGGCGAATTGTCTTATCCGTTACACCCCTGATCTTCTGCGTCCTCGGCGCGTCGCTGGTTCTGCGGTTCAACCGCGGGGGCAGGGGATTCGGTGCGTTTTTGGCGGTTGTATCGCTCATCGGCTTCTATTTGCTGGCCTTTCTGGGCGAACAGCTCGCCCGCACAGGCCGGCTTTCGGTGCTTGTGTCGGCGGCGGTTCCGCTTGGGGCGAGCATTGCGGTCATAGTTTGGTTCAATTGGGGAAGCCGGTATTTTAGTTTCGGCGGTGTATTCGAAAGGGTTGCCCGCCGGATCCCCGCCTTTGGCCAAAAAGCCGAAAAGGTCGATCGCCGAAATTACCTGATGGACCTGACGACCGGCCTTCGGGATTTTGATCTTGCGATCAATTTGGTCAAACATTTCGTCGGGACGGTGATATTCCTCGCCTCTATCTTTCTGATCTTTACAGCGTTCGAACTCTGGCGTTTCGCCGGCAGCAGGGAAGGCGGCATCGCCATGCTCGGGCTGTATTTGCTTTATCTTTTGCCGTTTATCTATCTCCAGCTCGCGCCGTCAGCCGCTATGATCGCGCTGCTCGTGACCTACACGATCAAGTCACGTCAAAATGAGATAGTTACCTGGACGGCAGCAGGGCAAAGCGTTTACCGTCTATTAGTTCCGGCATTTATCTTAATGTTTTGCCTTGGATTATTAAATTGGCAGATCGAGGAGGGTCTGGCCGCCGGAGCGAATATCGTCCAAGAAACCGTTCGCAAAGATCTGCGAAATACCGGACCAGCCCGTACCCAAAGCGGCGTCCACTGGGTCGCGACCCGCGAATGGCTCGTAAGCTTCGAACGTAACAGGGTTGCGTCTGATAATGACAAAGCCGACGGCATCCGCTGTGACCCCGCTTGTGAACTCCGAAACGTCTCTATTTATCAATTCGATAAGGAAAGACAAGGTTTGCAAACCCTGTACCGCATTCCCGCGGCAAATTGGAGTGTCGGCAACATAACTGCGGCTACCGCCGGCCAGGTCTATCAGATCACGGAAAACAGCGTCTCGATGAAGGAACTCCCGGCCGGTGAGACGATCGAGAGCCCCGATCTCTTTATCCGTGAACGCAAAAAACCGAACCAGCTTACCATCGCGGAAACCCGCGAACGTTTGCAAAACACGTCGTCCGACGTCGAACGCCGAATGTTCGCTGTCTCGCTCGAGAAAAAATACGTAACGCTGATCCTGCCCTTTGTCGTCGCACTCTTTACGGCACCGTTCGCCATCTCGCTAGGCCGAAAAGGGAAGGTGGCGTCGGTTGGATACGCGGTCGGGCTTTGGTTAGTGTTCATGGGTGTTTCCGCCGCCTTCGAGCAGTTTGGCCTTAACGGAGCGATCGCGCCATGGCTGGCGGTCTGGGCGCCGATGCTCATCTTCACCGCCGCCGGGCTCTTCCTCCTGTCACGCGTCCGGACCTGATAGATCCTTAGGTTTGCGACATTGCGAATGAGCTTTCAGCGAGATCTTGCTTTCCTTTAGGGGCGACGTTCGTCGTCGATCTTCGGCTCCACAAACTCGATCGTGTCCGCCGGCTTGATGCCGAACTCGGTCAGCAGCCGATAGGCCCGAACGATCCGCCCTCCGCGCCGCCCGTATTTCCTCATCGGATACGCATTCGCTTCGCCGGCCTTCGCGGGCTTCAGCGCCAGCCGCCCATTGACCGCATCAAACATTATCACCACAGCCTCAGGCGACCCGATCCGCTCATGGGACACGCGGCTCATCATTATCGATCCGGCCCTGTTCATCGTCACATAAACCCCGACCAATGCGCCGCCACATCCCCACGCGGCAAAACCGCCCACTGAACATTTACAAAACGTCCGTTCTCATTCATGCAACAAACATATCACAGGTGAAACATCGTTGCAAGGTTATTCATTTGAGTGTTTCTAAGCTTAAACACGATCGGTGTCTAAACATGGATTTCATCGATCGTATCTGTGTTATTATGTTGTGGAAATGGCGATCGTAACTGACAGATTTAATGAAGTAATTTCAGTAAACGAGGCTGGCGTCTGGCGGGTCGCCGGGACCCGTGTATCCGTTGATACTGTCGTCAACTTATTCAACGACGGAGCCTCTCCGGAAGAGATCGCTATTCGCTTCGACACGCTCGACCTAAAAAAGATTTATTCCTTGATCACATACTATCTCCATAACCGCGAGCGAGTAGATAAATATCTGGCCGACAGTGAAAAAGAAAAACGTCGGATCCTTCGCGGGCTCGACAAGAACAAGCCCCGGGCCGAATTCCGCCAAACGCTCCTCAACCGGCGAATAAACCAAACCAAATGATCCGGTTTCTGACCGACGAAGACTTCGATGGCCGGATCGTTCGAGGTCTGCAACGGCGTGTGCCTGACATCGATATTGCGCGGTGCCAGGACGTAGGATTGCGGACGCTTCACGATCGTCAGCTATTGGATTTCGCTGCCAAAAATGACCGCGTCTTGCTAACGCACGACATCCGTACCATGTCGGCGTTCGCGGCTGAGCGGATAGCACGCTCACAGAAAATGCCGGGCATCATTCTGGTTCCGCAAGACGTTCCAATACGTCAGGTGATCGAGGAAATAGAGCTGATAGCTCTATGTGCAGAACCCGAAGATCTGATCGATCAGATCAAAAGAATTCCGCTTTAGCAAATTGAGTATCGCTCATGATCCGTATTCCCGATCAAAATGTTTCGATCGTAATGGCTGAGCGGCATCTAGGAAAACTATCGATGCCTGATCTTGCGGTCAGGGCGTTGGAGCTCGGTTATGACTCGAGGAGCCTAAGAATGCTCGCGGCGACGTTACCGAGCGAACCCTCGTCCGTTATCGATGACCTATACCGACGATCCGTAAACGAACTAGGTTGGGGCGAGATACGTTCGGATGACTATCTTATCGAGTATGATAAGTTCGTTGCTCGTGGAATTTTAGCGGATCGTATCGATGCGATATCTGGATCGAAAGACTTGCACCGGATACTCTATGAAACGGACCACGATCCGCTACTGCATGCGTCGCATGAGATCGATGAAATGATCTTCTCGCAAGAGTACGAAAAGAAGTCGGGTGAAAAAGGATATTTCTTCAGATCGACCAATGAGATAAACAGTTTTATAAAAGGAGCTTGTTCCGACCTTCTCGATCGTGCCCAGGGAAAAGTTGCAGAGTTACCTGAGACCACGTTCGAAGAAGCTGAATCCTATCTGGAAGAATTTTTAGGAAAGTGCGGACTGCCGAAAGAGTTGGTATGGCTATGTTTGCTTGATAGTCTGATGTTTGCTTTGCCGTTGATTTCCTTTATAGCATTTATGAGCGGGACCGGCCGGATCGGCACGCTAGAATGGGGGAGTTGGAAAGGTAAGGTGGTATCGCTGCTCGGTCCTTTTCGCAGTTTTAACTCTCCGATCGATGCTATCTGGGTTTTTGGCTTGATAGTGGGATTTATTGTCATTGTTCGGTTTGGTAAACCACGTGTCGAGAGCAATCTTTTCGCTTGCGGGATAGTATTCCTAGTGATTTCATTCGTCGCTCCGACCACTCTCTTTACTGTTGTTTTCGCTGACATTCGGGTTATCCTTCCGGGTCTGGTTCTGCTTGCTTTGTCATTTAGTGCAAGTGAATTGCCCAAGTGGAAATATGCTTTTCTGCTTCCAATGATCTGCATAATTCTTGCCCGGCAGGCTTCGATAGCGCATGGCTGGATCCAGGTTGCTTCGGATGTCGAACAACAGCGCCAACTTCTGGAGAAAGTAGAGCCTGAGTCGAGAATCTATCCAATGTTCATTCATCGTGAAGGGCAACCTTTTGAGCGCTTCGAACATTCGATGGAGTTCGTAGCTCTATATGCAACTGTTCAGAGACATTCAGTTCTACCGACTCTTTATGCGATCAAAGGGCAGCAACCATTGAACTTTCGCAACCCCGAACAACAGTCGATGCTAAAAGGTGATCTTGACTCGAAAAAGCCAAGATGCTCGCTTGATAACTACGATTATGTTTGGGCCTATGGAGTAGACCAGAAAACAATAACCACGCTGAACTTTTGCGCGGATTTGATCGCAACGCATTCCAAAGCAACAGTATGGAAACTGCGATAAAGTAACGACTTTAGCTTGAGAAATTCAAAGGCAACAATATCGGTACCGAAAGTGAAAAGGCCCCGCAAATGCGAGGCCTTTCCGTTATTCTATTCACTATCGGCCAACTAGGTTCCGGTTTCCCAGCTGCCCATGTATTCGATCATTTCGGGGGTCAGCTCGTCGATGTTGATGCCCATCGCACGGAGTTTGAGGCTGGCGATCTCCTGGTCGACCTCGACCGGCAGGATGTGAACGCCCGGTCCGAGCTTGCCCTTTTCTTTGACGAGATACTCGGCCGAAAGTGCCTGGTTAGCGAACGACATGTCCATGACCGAAGCCGGGTGGCCTTCGGCCGCGGCGAGGTTGATAAGGCGGCCTTCGCCAAGGACGATAACGCTCTTACCGCCGTCGCGGCTAATGTACTCTTCGACGAACGGACGGCGTTTGACAGCCGGTTCAGACATTTCACGAAGAGCATCGAGGTTGAGCTCAAGGTCAAAATGGCCGCTGTTGCAGACGATCGCACCGTCTTTCATTGCCGCAAAATGGTCTTTGTCGATAACGTGGCGGTTGCCGGTGACCGTAATGAAGAAGTCGCCGATCTTGGCAGCTTCCGACATCGGCAGAACACGCATGCCGTCCATAACTGCCTCGATCGCCTTGATAGGATCGATCTCGCAGACCACAACGTTGCCGCCCATACCGCGGGCACGCATCGCAACACCCTTACCGCACCAGCCGTAGCCGACAACGACTATCGTTTTACCGGCAAGCAGGATGTTGGTCGCACGGATAACGCCGTCAAGCGTCGACTGGCCCGTACCGTAGCGGTTATCGAAGAAATGCTTGGTCTGGGCGTCGTTTACAGCAATAGAAGGGAAGGTCAGCACGCCGGCTTTCAGCATCGATTTCAGTCGAACGATGCCGGTCGTCGTCTCTTCGGTGGTGCCGATGAGGTTGTCGATCAGCTCCTTCTTTTCCTTGAGCATCGTCGCTACGACGTCCGATCCATCATCGATGATGAGGTTCGGATTTGTATCAAGTGCTGCATGAACGTGGCGGACGTAAGTCTCTGTCGATTCGCCCTTTATGGCCATGACCGGGATGCCCCAATCGGCAACAAGCGATGCCGCAACGTCGTCCTGCGTCGAAAGCGGGTTTGACGCGATAAGCAGCGATTCGGCTCCGCCGGCCTGTAGCGTGCGGGCGAGGTTGGCCGTTTCGGTCGTGATGTGTGCACAAGCGACCAGGCGGACGCCCGTCAGCGGCTTTTCTTTCTCAAAACGCTCCCGAATAAGGCGAAGCACTGGCATTTCGCGGTCGGCCCATTCAATGCGCTGTTTGCCCTCGGGGGCGAGATTAATATCTTTTATATCGTAATCCATCGACATTCCTTCTTTTGCCATATATTTGTCCTGATAATTGTTGTCTGTAATGATCTTATGATCTAACGAACGGCCAAAAGAGGGAATCGAGGCCGTAAAATGTTGAAATGGCCGGACAAATTATTGCCCGGCCATTGAATCGTTCTGCTTAAACTGTCGCCGCTTCGCTGAGTGCACTTCGCAGGGCCTCGACCTTGTCGGTCTTTTCCCACGAGAAACCATCACGGCCGAAGTGGCCAAAACGTGAGGTTTCCTTGAAGATCGGCTTGCGAAGGTCAAGGGTTTCGATGATGCCTTTCGGTGTGAGCGAGAAGATCTTGCGAACTGCTTCAGCAAGCTTGACCTCGTCGACCTGGCCCGTTCGGTGTGTATCTATATATACCGAAACCGGTTCGGCAACGCCGATCGCGTACGCGAGCTGGACCGTACATTTATCAGCAAGGCCCGACGCAACGATGTTCTTGGCGATGTAGCGAGCCATGTAAGTTGCTGAGCGGTCAACCTTTGTCGGATCTTTGCCTGAGAAGGCACCGCCGCCGTGCGGAGCATATCCGCCGTATGTGTCAACGATGATCTTGCGTCCAGTCAGGCCCGCGTCGCCCATCGGGCCGCCAACTACAAAGCGTCCGGTCGGGTTGATGTGAAATTTGGTGTTTTCGTCAAGAAGTTCGGCAGGGATCGTGGACTTTATGACACGATTCAGGATATCTTCGCGGAGCAATTCGGTCGTAACGTCATCCGAATGCTGCGATGAGATAACGACTGCGTCTACTCGCAGCGGCTTGCCATCCTTATATTCCACCGTAACCTGCGATTTCCCGTCTGGCCGCAAATAGGGAAGTTCCTCACTGCGGCGAACCTCGGAGAGCTTCATCGTCAGATCGTGAGCAAGCTTGATCGGCAGCGGCATCAGCTCCGGCGTTTCATTACACGCAAAGCCGAACATCAAGCCCTGATCGCCCGCACCGCCCGTATCAACACCCTGAGCGATGTCAGGCGACTGCGTGCCAACGGCATCGACAACCGAACACGTATTCGAATCATACCCGAACGAGGCATCGTTATATCCGATCTCATGGATCGTATCGCGTACGATCTGTTTATAATTCACCCGGGCGTCCGTCGTGATCTCACCGGCGATGACCGCTAAACCCGTGGTGACAAGGGTTTCACATGCAACACGTGCCATCGGATCCTGCGAAAGGATCGCGTCCAGCACCGCATCTGATATTTGGTCAGCAATTTTGTCCGGGTGGCCTTCTGTGACCGACTCGGACGTAAAAAGAAAGTTTCCGTTACTCAATTTGCGACTCCTATTTGCTTAGTATTAAAGACATCTGTAGCTGATAACAAAACGACAATCTTATCTTTTTTCCACAACGGTGTCAAAATGAGAAGAGGGCGTTAAGGGAAGTTGAGGCGTGGTGTGATGAGAAAAAGTAGGTGCTAACGCATCTTATGCGTTGCGTCTGATAATAGAGATTATGTAATCGCTTGGATGGGAAGTGGCCAAATGGCTGCTTAAGGAGACTGACGGCCACACTATGTCCCTTTAACATTCTCGAACACCCTTTTCAAGACCTTCAGGACCATAGCCCGATTGTTGTCAGTTGGAATACTGAAATCAATCGTCAAATTAAAATCGGAGGACGAGAACGAATACGTCGCCGAACCATTTTCACTCTCGCCTTTTTTCGTTACCGATGCCGCTTTCACATTATGTTTAGGTGTCGACGAGGATTTGCCAACCGTCTTGCCGGACGACAGGCCGTCTAAATACTTGTGCATCGCCGCCTCGTCAAACTGACGAGCGACCGCAAGTAGGGCTGACTTTGTGTTTATTTTAGAAGCATGACATTTTCCGCGGATTACTTTTGGTAAACCGGCGATCGTCATGAGCTCGGTGACGGAAGATCGGCTTTTGCTGATCTTTTGGGCGATCTGTTCCTGGGTGTAACCAAATTTTTCGGCGAGAGCGGCCAGTCCGTCGGCTTCTTCCCAGACGTTTAAGTCTTTTCGCTGAAGGTTCTCGATCAGGGCGATCTCAGCAACGCCATTTTCGTCGAGATCCATTTCTATGCATGGAACCTCAGTTAATCCTGCTAGTTTTGCTGACCGCCAACGCCGTTCACCAGCAATGATCATCCATTTTCCAGCCCCGGCGATGGGTTTGACCAAAAGCGGCTCGAGGACGCCTTTCTCCTTGATGGACGCCGACAATTCGGAAAGATCACCGATCTCGCGTCGAGGTTGTTCGGGATTTGGCTCGATCAGATCGATATTGATCTTACGGCCGATCGTACTTATTGGAGCTGCGATGGTATCGACGTAATGGGCATCATGCCGCATTTGCACGCCGACCGGAAGTCCTCTTTTCGACACGTTTTAATACCTCCTTTGCAAGACTTTCGTATTCGACCGCACCCGAGGAGCGCGGCGCATACTCAAAGATCGCCTTTTTGTGGGCCGGTGATTCTTCCAACCGAACGCTGCGGGTTATTGTGGTTTTGAAAGTCTTGTCGCCAAACACCTTTCGTATATGGTTTTCCACATCTTTCGAAAGTGCTGTCCGCTTGTCCACCAGCGTAACCAGAACGCCTAGAAGTTCTAGCTCGGGGTTAGGCCGCGACCTCACCTTCTCTATCGTTTCTAATAGGTCGTCAGTTCCCTCCAATGCGAAATACGAGCTTTGGATCGGAATAAGAACATGCTGAGCAGCAACCAGAGCGTTTACGGTTATCATCCCTAGGGTAGGCGGCGTATCGATTATTACTATGTCATAATCCCCGATTATCGGCTTCAGCCGGTCGCGCAGCCGATATGCGGCGTCGAAATCCCCGAGCAGCTTCGCCTCAAGTTTCGCTAAATTTATCCTTGCCGGAATTAGATGTAACTTCTCAAGCGATGTTTCGTAAATTAGAGAAGATAAAGGTTTATCTAATTCCGTAAAGAGTTCAAATGAACCGTCCTCAACCCTTTCTGGAGCTATAAAGGATAGCGTCGTATTACTTTGCGGATCGAGGTCGATCATCAGTACGCGTTTCTTTTTCGCGGCGCAGGCGGCCGCAAGGTTGATCGCGGTAGTGGTCTTTCCAACCCCGCCTTTTTGATTAGCGATTGTGATGATCATTAATTTAATCGTGGAAACCCTATCCGATCACTTCGGGCCAGTCTTCGGGCGCGGGACCCAGTTCATCCGGTTCCGGCCCTTGGTCCTCTTTCGCAGATCTCGCCGACAGGTCGAGCACTTCCCTTCGAACAAAAATGGGGCAATCGAGTCGAAGCGCCAACGCAATGGCGTCCGATGGTCTGGAGTCTATAACGACGAGGCTCCCGTTAGAATTCGTCAGCTCGATCGTGGCGTAAAACGTGTTTTCGAGGAGTTCGGTAACGATCACGCGTGAGGCTGCAAGGCCGCATTCCATTATCACATTTCGCAGAAGGTCGTGCGTCATCGGTCGTTGCGGAACGATCTTTTCGATCTCAAGGGCGATCGCATTGGCTTCGAACGCACCGACCCAGATCGGCAAAACCGTCTCTGAATCGATGCCTTTGAGTACCACTATCGGCGAATTCGTGTTCGGGTCCATGATCAGGGCCCCGATACGCATTTCGACCAGTTGCATTTCTTCGGACACTAAGCAACCACCTCTCCAAACAATGAATTCGTTTTGATCTCGTTCACCTTTATGTTGACGATGGTTCCAAGCATATCACTTGTACCGGCGAAATTCACAACGCGATGACAAGTCGAATGCCCGGTCAGATCCTCACCGGATTTGGTGGAAAGCCTCTCGGCCAGGACACTAACTTCACGCCCTAAATATGCATTCATGCGCTTCATCTGCAAACTGCGCTGAACATTTTCCAATTCGAGGAAACGCTCCGTCTTCACTCTCAAAGGTACGTCATCCTCCATCTCGTATGCCGGAGTTCCCGGCCTCGGAGAGTATCGGAAGATGTAAGCCGCATCGTATTCACAATACTCAGCAAGCTTGACGGTCTCAATAAAATCCTCATCGGTCTCGCCGGGAAATCCGACAATTATGTCTGTGGTAATCGAAATATCGCGATTCGAAGAACGCACCTTATCGATTCGTTTTCTATAGCTTTCGACAGTGTGAAGCCGTTTCATCGCTTGCAGGACGCGATCGCTGCCGGATTGGACAGGCAAATGCACCCAGTTGCAAAGGTTCTCATTTTCATCGATCGCGTCAACGATGTCCGGATGAAAATCACGCGGGAAGGAGGTATTGAACTTGATCCGCTCGATCCCGGTCGCGGCTACGGCTCGTAAAAGCCGTGAAAAAGGCGTAGCTCCGACAAAACCTTCTAGGCCAGAGTCAGTCTTCGGCCTGTAGCTGTTCACATTCTGGCCGATCAGATGCACCTCTTTAACCCCATCACGGCGAAGTTCCAGCACCTGCCGAATGATCTCCGATGCAGGCAGACTCGTTTCCCTTCCTCGAGAAAACGGAACGATGCAATACGTGCAAAACTTATTACAACCTTCGATTATCGGAACAAACGCGACGTATCGCGAGTGCCGTTGATCATCAGCGACGATCCAATCATAATCTACTTCACGTTCGCCCAGATCGGCGTGGCCGGGACCATTTTCCAAAACGTTGTGGATCGCTTCCGACACACGTCCGACCGCGCGCGTACCCAACACAAAATCGACGCCCTCGATCTTCTGGAAGAGGCTTTCGCCTTCCAATTGTGCAACGCAACCCATGATGCCAATAACAGGCTTTTCGCGTTCCGAATGCCTTATTCTGCCAACCTTGGAGTAAAGCTTCTGTTCGGCCTTTTCACGCACGGAGCAAGTGTTTATAAGGATAATATCGGCATTTTCCTGATTGCTGGTGATTGAAAAACCTTGGGCTGCAAGCGTGCTCGCGACACGTTCCGAATCCGAAACGTTCATTTGACACCCATAAGTTTCAAGGTAGACTTTCTTCATGCAGCTTGCTCAAAATGGAGACCCCAAAGCTCAAAAAAAACGACTTCGTCCATCTGCATTTGCACTCGGATTATAGCCTTTTGCAAAGCACAATCCAACTTAAGCCTTTGGCCAAGCGGGCTGCGGAACTTGAGATGGCGGCGTGCGCTCTGACCGACAAGGGGAATATGTTCGGGGCTATCTCGTTCTACAAAGAACTGAAGTCTGCCGGCGTCAAACCGATCATCGGCTACGAAGCCAATTTCGTCAGCGGTAGCCGCGAAGAGCGGTCGTCGTCGGTGGCTTCGGGCGAACGGGCGTTCTATCCGTTTGTCCTGCTCGCAGCCGACATGGCCGGATATCAGAACCTCGTCGACATCTCATCGCGAGCGTATACTGAAGGGCTCTATCATACCCGGGCGAGGGTCGATCTAGAACTTTTGGCCGGACGTTCTTCGGGATTGATCGCCTTGTCAGGCGGTTGGGCAGGCCCGATCGCCCATTATCTCCAACAAGGCGCCGACGATAAAGCTGCTGCGGCGGCATCGCAATTCCGCGAAATCTTCGGGCCGGAAAGGTTCTTTTTGGAGATCGAACATCACGACGTCAGCTTCGGCGCCGAGCTGAACAAAAAGATCGCCGATCTCGCCAAACGCCTTGATATTGGCCTCGTCGCGACAAACAACGTCCACTACCTAAGCCAAGACGACGCCCGGGCGCACGAAGTTCTGATGTGCATCGGCGAAGGCCGCACGCTGAATGATCCTGCCCGTCCAACGTTGTCCGATCCCAGTTATTACATGCGATCGGCCGCCGAGATGTGGGAGATCTTCGGCAGCGAATACCCTGCGGCTCTTGAGAATACGCTCAAGATCGCAGAGATGTGCGACCTCAAACTCTCCATTGGCGACGCGGAACTCATTCTGCCGGAGTTTCCCATTCCCGTCGATTCCGGCTGCACAAACATCGACGAATATTTCCGCCTCATTGCTAACGAAGGCCTCGTCGGTCGAAAAACCGCCGTCTTGGATCCGATGCTCGAACGCGGCCAGCTGAATCATCCGATCGAAGCATATCAAGAGCGGCTGGACCTGGAAATAAAAATCATTGAAGGAATGGGCTACTCCGGCTACTTCCTTATTGTCTGGGATTTCATTCGTTACGCCATCGAAAAGAACATTCCGGTCGGTCCCGGACGCGGATCTGCCGCCGGCTCGCTCGTTGCTTATTCGATGGGAATCACCGACATCGATCCGCTACAATACGATCTTTTCTTCGAGCGTTTCCTTAACCCCGAACGTGTTTCGATGCCCGATATCGACATTGACTTCTGCATCCGCGGCCGCGGTGAGGTCATCAGCCACGTATCTGAGCTTTACGGGCGCGAATCTGTTTGCCAGATCATCACTTTCATGACGATGGCGTCGAAGGCGGCGATCAAGGACGTCGGCAGAGTGCTGAACATGCCGCTCCGCGATGTGGAAAAGGTCGCGAAGATGATCCCGCCGCCATTCCGCGGGCGAAACATCAGCATCTCGCAGGCGCTCGAACAAGTGCCTGAGCTTAAGGCCGCCGTCGACACGCAGCCGGAAGTTAAAGACCTGATAGAGCTCGCCCTTCGGCTCGAAGGCTGTTCGCGAAACACCTCCGTCCACGCTGCTGGCGTGGTCATCGCACCAAAGCCGCTTCACCAGATCGTCCCCGTCGCCGTCTCGCAAAAGTACGAACTTACGAGCCAGTATCCGATGGGCGACCTCGAGAAGGTCGGGATGCTGAAGATGGACTTCCTCGGCCTCACGACGCTTACGATCATCGCCGACTGCCTGGCGACGCTACGCGAAAAAGAAAGCGTCGAGATCGATTGGACCAAGATCCCGCTGACCGACGAAAAGACGATGCAGCTCTTTGGCGAGGGCAAGACCGACGCCGTCTTCCAGTTCGAATCGTCGGGCATGCAGGAGATCTGCCGCCGCCTCAAACCAAAAGAGCTCGAGGACCTTTCCGCCCTGAACGCGCTGTATCGTCCCGGTCCTCTCGATGGCGGCATGGTCGAGGAATTCATCCTCCGTCACAAAGGCGAGAAAGAGGTCCAGTACCTGATCCCCGAGATGGAGGACATCCTTCGCAACACCTACGGCGTGCTCGTCTATCAGGAACAGATCATGCAGCTCGCGCAAAAGCTCGCCGGTTATTCGCTTGGCGAAGCCGACCTGATGAGGCGGGCGATGGGCAAAAAGAATAAGGCCGAAATGGACGTCCATGAGCGCAAGTTCATCGACGGTGCGATCGAACGCGGTGTCGCGAAACGCCAGGCGAAAGAGATCTTCGACCTGATGGCGAAATTTGCCGATTACGGCTTCAACCGCAGCCACAGTATTGCCTACGCCTACCTCGCGTTTCAGACCGCGTATCTGAAGGCGCATCATCCCGCGCATTTCTACGCAGCCGTTCTTTCCCATGAAGCCGACGACAGCGCAAAGGTCTATAAATATTCCAACGAGCTTCGGTCGATGGGTCTTGAGCTGCTTCCGCCTGACGTAAACGAAAGCGACGAAGGCTTCACGCCCGCAGGCAGATCGGTCCGCTTCGGTCTGAGTGCGATAAAGGGCATGGGCATGGCGACGGCGCTTGCAATAATCGGCGCCCGGGGCGAAGGCCGCTTCAAATCGATCTACGATCTCGTCTCGCGGATCGGCCACGGTGCGATAAATCGGCGCAGCCTCGAATCGCTGATCGCCGCCGGTGCACTCGACACGATGCGGCCCGACGGCGTCGAAACGAACAAATGGCGGGCACAGCTTTTTGCCGCCATCGACGACGCCTTATCCTATGGCCAGAGCGTCTGGAGCGACCGCGAACGCGGCCAGAGCGGTCTATTTGCCGTCGCCGCTGAATCGTCCGAGCCCGACAACGACCGCCTGCCGGACGTGCCGCCGTGGACACAGGCAGAGATCGCCGCAAAGGAAAAGGCGACGGTCGGCTTTTACCTTTCCGTCCATCCGCTGGACGAATACAAAACCATTCTCGAGGGCCTTCGCGTTACGGCGATCGCCGATCACCCTGACATCTCCGCCGGACGCCAGATCGTCGTCGCGGGCGTCGTCTCGGCGCTTCAGGTCCGCTGGAGCAAGAAAGGTAACCGCTACGCGCAGTTTCGCATCGAGGACCAATCGACCGGATTAAAATGCCTGATGTGGGCCGAAGCCTACGGCAAATTCGCCGATGTTATCGAAAACGATGCCCTGCTGATCATCGAAGGCAAAGTGGAATCGGCCGACGGCCAGGAAGTGACGGTCATGGTTTCCGAGGTCCGCTCGCTTGCCGATTCGGTCTCGCGGCACGCACGCTCGGTTGTCATCGACGTTCCCGGCAGCGACGCCGAAGAATCATTTCTGCAGGAGCTGTGTTCGGTTCTGAACCAGAATTCCGGCCGCTGCGAGGTCTTCCTTCGGCTGATTGTCGGCGGCGTCAGTGCGAAGCTTATCTCCAATCCGCTTCGTGTCCAGGGTTCGCGGCAGCTGGAGAACCAGTTGAAAAAACTGGGATGTTCTGTAAAGTGGGAACTGTAACTAATCTCATGGAACAACAAACACAGATCGCATTTGACCGCGTACTGAACGCTCGCCACCCGGATCGGCCGTACACGCTTGATATTTTTAGCACGGTGTTTACAGACTTCGTCGAGATCCACGGCGACCGGCGTTATGCCGACGACTCGGCGATGGTTTGCGGCTTCGCCCGGCTTGGGTCAAAAGAAGTTGCGGTCATCGGCCAGCAGAAAGGCCGCGATACTAAGCAGCGTCAGGTACGGAATTTCGGCATGCCTAAGCCCGAAGGTTACCGCAAGGCGCTTCGCCTTATGAAACTCGCCGCAAAGTTCGGCCGGCCGATCATCACTTTCATCGACACGCCCGGTGCCTACCCAGGCATCGACGCAGAAGAGCGCGGCCAGGCCGAAGCGATCGCCTACAATCTGCGGGAGATGTCCGGGCTTCGCGTTCCGATCATCGTTGTCGTCATCGGCGAAGGCGGTTCCGGCGGTGCGCTTGCCATCGGAATCGGCGACCGCGTGATGATGATGGAGAATTCGGTCTATTCGGTAATCTCGCCCGAAGGCTGCGCAGCGATCCTTTGGAAAGACGCCGCGAAGGCGAACACTGCCGCCGATTGCCTGCGTCTCACCGCCGAGGACCTCAAAGGCTTCGGTTTGATCGATGAGATAATTCCCGAACCCAAATCCTGGGCGATCGCTGCCGAAAGTGGCGACGATGCAAAAGAAAGGTCGGCCGCCTTTGAACAGATCTCCGCCACGCTCGCGACCGCCATCCAACGCGCGCTCCGCGACCTCGAATCCCAAACCGGCGACCAACTAGTAAAATCCCGCTTCCAAAAATTCCGAAAAATGGGCACCTGGCTCTAAGCCAGTAAGGCAACATTGCTATTCCGGGCGGCTTGGCTATTACTGATTCTGAAAATAGAGATACCAGTTCTCGCTAATTTCTCTATACATCGGCTCTTTCCCGAAATTTTCCCTTATGTCGCCATCAAGAGATTGACGCAGAGTATGAGGTGTATCAGTCGAAAATAAATAGCCTTTGCTGGATCCGCCAGTAAGCAAACCCTCACTCGACGCGATCAAGAAGATCTGTCCGTTCTTGGGATACTGTAGCAATCCCCGGGAAAGCTTCAGTCTATAGAAAAGATCACGATACTTATCCCATCTCGCCTGTGACATTCCAAGCTCAGAATCTGGACGCGGCCAGCTCGCGTTGTCATCAAGCCAAATGAAGTCATTGTCGATCCTAACAACCTTGGGATCAGCCTGAGCCATTTCGATAAGGGCCTCAAACTCTTTCCTATTTGCATTAAATAGACCTTCTAATTCAGCATCGGTTGGATGAATATCGGAGGAACCGCCGCAACTTAAAATAAAGGGTATTAAAAGTAAACATGCAACGAATGAATACCGACGAAAACTGTCACTTAGATCTGGGTACGGCCCTCGATACTGCAATTCTGTCACATTCATATATTGAACGTATTCCAAACGGGTGTGAATGGTGGAAAGCTATCAGGTCGGAGATACCCGTGTCAATAATTTGACCAGCAGCAATTGGGGAAATTTAGACACGGCGGATGGTCTTCGGGCTATGCCCCACGATGTGCGGAAAGGCTATGTCTTTCCGACAGCCCGCCCAAATCTCGCGGCTACGCCGCCGCTTCGGTAGCGCGCTCAGGGAGTAAAACGGGGGGTAGAGCCGCTTTCATTTATTGCATCGCACGGAAAAGTAAACTTTTCCGCAAATAGAGCGGCATGCCGCCGGTGATCCAAGTCAGAACCGCGGGCGTGTGCCTGTGGCGAGGACTCACGACGTATTCCCCGCCGCAGTCGAAACCCGCAACACCTACCCAACCCTCGAAGACGGTGACATCCGTCTAGCCTGCATCGCGAGATGTAGGAAAGATAAACTCGACCTTACCTTTTTTTATCAGATATTAAATAACTTTCATTGAAAATGAATTCCATTCGGAAAGGAAGATTTCCGTTGCCGAGAAAGAAGCTGCGAACCTCAAGCGTTCCTACGGTTTTGTCTTTCAAGTAGCGAGTGGAGTAGAGCTGTGAAGTCGGGGGCGAAATCGAAAAGCCTTCGGAACTCAGTTGTTTGCGAAATTCCTCAGCCAGAGCCTTCTCGAGATCCCACGTCGAATATCCTTCGTTGACCTTGCCTATTTCGACCATCCATCGGCGCGTAAGAAACACCCGTCCGTCGATCGCAGTCCATTCTTCAACACCGCCCCCGGCTTCGACAACGTCGATTCGGTCACGGGCAATTCGGCTCAACAAGTCGGGCTTCCCATCAGACTCGAGCAAGCCAGCGAGTTCACGAATGAAAATACTCGAACCGGGCGGAGCCGAAATCGTTTGTCCGTGCAATGCTACCGCTTGAGTCGAAATCAAAATTGCGAGTAGAAGATACTTCTTCATAGGTTAAATACAATCGAGGTCAGGCCTTAGTTTTTGCAGTTTTGTCCCTTCTGCGATCTAATATGCCGACGATTTAAGTCAGAACCGCGGGCGTGTGCCCTTGGCGCGGACTCACGACACATTCCCCTGCCGCAGTCGAAACCCGCGACAATTACCCAACCGTCGAAGACGGTGACATCTGTCTAGCCCGCATCGGGAGTTGCGGGGACGAAGATTTCGAGCGACTATCTGATGCGCTCCATAATCACGCTTACCTTGCCAGAATCGAACAGATCGCGAACTACGAAGCCTTCCTTCGCCAATTCGTTCATCTTATTCACGGCTTTCTTTGACGACGGTGTGAGATCGATATACACCCTGCCCTCGGTTTCTTCTTCAATCCGATCAAACTCAAAACTTAGTATTCTGAATTCCGCGTTTTTTCCTTTTCCCTCCAAATTCTGCTCGAAGATCAGAGTACTTCGGATTCCTTTCTCGTTCGGATAAGTGGTTTGATAGACTGCACCTTTCACCTGCAGCTTAGCTAATTCTTTATCGAAATTTCTTTTGTCCGCTCGAATCCAAACATACGAAACTGGAATTGATCTAGTCTCATTGTTTCTGTACATAACCGCTATACCGTTATTCGTCATTGCCAGTCTGTATCCAAGCTTTGCAAAGTCATTTACCTTCTTTTGAACATTGTTAGTTCCCCAGCCTGATCTTACAATCTGCACATCCGGCTTGTCTTTCAATATGTCATCTTTGCCTTTCACCCGTTCGAGAAGAATTTCAAATTGTGAAATTGCTCTAACCGGATAGAAGCCGTCGGCAAGCTTTTCGTCGACCTCCGATGCCATCTCGATACTTGGTTTGGCTCCCCAGCCCGGTGAGCTTCCGATCACCACCTGTTCAAAATGTCTTTTCGAATTTAGTTCTTTCTCAATCAAAAACAGGTCCTTGTATGCACACTTTTCGCCGAAAGCCGGGTCCTCCTGATAAAGAGGCTCACACGAATGGCTGATAAGCGAATGTTCTACCACTCGAAACCTTTCACTTTTGCCTTCTTCCAGTTTTGCCGCCAAACCACTTTTGACAAAATGCGTCGGGCTTGTGGTCTCGAACCAACTATATTCATAATGCGCCTCATCAAATCGAACCATTGCGATAGGCGTTCCGGGGAGAGAAGATAGTGCCCTGTAACCTTGTCTCGCAAATTTATTTATCTCTTTGATAAAGCTATTTCGCTCTGACCTTACCATACGTTCGTACTCACCGAACTTCCATTTAATTCTTCCTTCATAACTCGGAGAAAATACCAAGACATAGGCTGGAGTTTCAGCACTGATGTCTGAAGTGGACTTCGGATTACGCTCGAATTCTTTGTTTGCTTTCGAACTCTGCTGACTTTGCGAGTACCCATTGTCGCCAGCAACTGTCCTCACGAGTAGCAAATTAGTACTGGCCGTTCCCTGCGAGCTAGTCTGAGCGACGGCGTCAAAAGAAAAGACACATCCCAAGACCGCCAAAAGCAACAACACAGACAGCCTATCCCAAAATAAGCGAAAACCGCCCAACCTGCTTAGCATCGCACATCGAACCATAGAACATTCACCTCTGCTTAATCTTACACGAAGGCCTGAATTGTTTTTGATTGTAAGAGCTACTCGAACCTTTGAGACTTTATACCCCGAAAACGTTGCAGTTCGAGTCCTAGAAAGAGTCAAGCTGCGTTACGGCAATCGCTTCTGCATTCTAGTACACCGGTGATCTAAGTCAGAACCGCGGGGGTGAGCGCGTGGCGAGGACTCACGACACACTCCCAACCGCAGTCGAAACCCGCAACAATCACCCAACCGTCGAAGACAGTGACATCTGTCTAGCCCGCATCGCGAGATGTGGGAACGATAAACAACCAACCTGAAACGTCAACGACGGAGACATACGCCACCATCTTCAACCGTTGTTAATTTTCCGGCCGCTCGTTCTTGCAAGATTCGATGCACGGGTAAAAAATCCGTTGCTCCTTCAGCTCACATACGTTCTTGTGGAGTTCAAGATCGACAGCGCATTCGCCCACAAACAGATCTAAATCTGTCGAGACAATAAATTCAGTGAAGAAAGTTTGCTGAAAATAAATCTCTACCGTACCCAGTCCTTGGGTTTTTCTCCCCGTTATTAAGATCAAATTTTCCGGTTGCTTAGAGAAGACCGTATTTGGCCTGTAACGGGTAAGATAAGCATTCAAGTTGTGTAGTCGACGTTTACTGAGAGACTCATCACTTTCGAGTAAGCCGAGTCTTGCAATTGCGACAACCTTATCACCTGATTTTGCCCGACTCAGAAGAACGTCCAGGATCGCACCGTTCGATCCGCAACTCGTTTGGGCCGGCACGCTCACACTTGCGACCGCACAAAATGAAAGAAAGGCAATAAAGGAAACTATTCTCATTGTTGAAGCAGTCATAACTCATGGAGGCTCTTCAGCTGCTTGCTGCCATGATGTGCGGCGAAGTTTACTTCGAAGTTGTCATAAAAAAATCTTCGAGCTTGCACGCGATCCGCGTTCGGCCGCAAGCAGATTGAAAAAAGTTCGAGCCAATTTCTTTGCGATCAATTGGTCAAATATCTCTCTCACGCGAATGCAACTATCGCACGGGGCGGCGGGGATCGGAATGTTGGATGTGAAGCATCGGGGCAGTTGGAATGAATGGAATGAAATGCGGCGTTTGGAAAGGGAGATAGCGACGGAGATCGGCGCAAGATCTCGGGTCGGACCGTGAGGGTGATGATCGCGTGGTTTGTCTTGCGGCACGGAGCAGGATCATGACATGCCTGACCGTTTGGCCCGAGATGGATAGAACCTGCGGCACCGATATTTCTCAGCACGCTATCACGCAAAGCATTCTCACCAATTTGCCAATATCAGCCACGCGACAAATTTCGAAATACACGCCGTCAGCCTCGATCATACCCCTAGGAGCTAACCTTTGAGTACCCGCGATCCCGCGATCAGCCAAGCACAAAAAAGCCTGGCTGGTATTCCCGGGCTTTTCGGCGAAAGCTGCCGGCTAAAGGCGGAACTCCAAACTAAGAATTCGAACTAGAACGGAATGTCGTCTTCGGAGGTCGTCTGTGGCGCCGAAGCCGCGCCTGACGACGATGGCTTGCTCGCTGCCGGGCCGGCGAATTCCTGTTCGCCCTCGTTCGACTGCGAAGGAGCGCCGTCTCCGCGCGATCCGATAAACCGCATGTCGGTGCCGTGAACGTTCAACGTCTGGCGGGTATTGCCGTCGCGGTCGGTCCATTCCTCAAGCGAAACACGGCCTTCGATGTAGACCTGACGGCCTTTGGCCAAGAATTTAGAAGCATTTTCGGCCTGTTTGCCCCACAACGTAACGCGAAACCATGTCGGGACATCCTGAAATTCGCCCGATTTATCTTTCTTTCGTTCATTCGTCGCCATCGAAAAATCGCAGACGGCATCGCCTCCCGGCGTATATCGAAGTTCTGGGTCTCGGCCAAGGTTTCCAACTAGAATTATTTTGTTAAACGACATTTTGTAGAGCTATCTCCCTTAGTAGAATGTAATTTCGGCAAACTTTCTCGGATGTTACATTCATCTATCTATAGCGGTCAAGTTGAGCGTGTTAGAATCTTCCTTTTGGGTGCGATGCCCGCCGTATTTGCGTAGATGAACCTGACCGGATCTCGAAATTTCAGACGGATGAATGTCGTTGCCGCATTGCTGGCGGCGATTTTGGCTTGTTTTGCCAGCGTTTCCGCACAGAACGGCGTTGGTGAACCGGTCGCCTTCGTTAAATGCACCGAAGCGGCTTCAGGCGGCGTGGCTGTAGGCCCTTACGTCACCGCCGGCGGCCGCGTGATCGCTTCGGACACCGGCGGCGTGCTGCGAGCGATGGACGATTCGAATTTCGAGACCATCTGGAAGGCTGAGCTCGGCGGCGAGATCGCCTCGAACGTCGCATTTCACGGCGAATTTGCCTATCTCGTGAACAATTCGAGCTCCGACGACGATAAGACCGTCGGAACCTCCATGCTGCGTTCAGTGAACATCAACACGGGCCTGACGTCGCGCTCGCTTTCAATTCCCTTTTCGACGCGGTTTACGCTCTATCCATCGGGGGACGGCGTGATCGCTGTCGGTGCAAGCGGCACGGCCGCGATGTACGACGTTGGGTTAAGCCAGACGATTTGGGAGTCGCGTTCGCCCGTCGCCTTCGGAACGGTCAGCGATTCCGCTAAAAGCCTGATCATCACGGCGAGGGAAGGCGGCGCCGTTCTATTTCTGGACGCACGAAGCGGGGCGACGATTGCCGATCTGAGGTCCGATTCGGCACTGACCGCGGCAACTATCGTCGATGCCGATACAGCGTTCATCGGCGACGAGCGCGGCAACGTAAGCAAGATCGATCTGCCCGGCGGACAAGCGGCATGGACTTTCAAGACAGGCGGCGGCGTCTCGTTTCTCCGCGAGCTGTACGGCAGCCTCTACGTCGCGTCAAACGATAACTTTTTCTACCGAATTTCGGCACAAAGCGGTAGAGTCATCTGGCGAAAACGAATGCCCGGCCGCATGATCATCCCCCCGCTTTTATTGGCTGAAAGGGCTTTTTTGCCGGTCGTTGGAGAGAATTCGGTGACCGTGGTCGAAACTGAAAAAGGTAAGGTCATCGGCCGCATGACGCTTCGGGATGAACAGTTCCCTGCGTCGTCGATCTTTGCGGCTGCGGATGGCACGGTCTCGGTGCCTGTCGCAGGCGGTTTCGTCGTATTCAGCAGCGCTGCCTGTTCGACCAAAAAATAAAAATGCGGCACATCGAGCATGCCGCATTTCGTTACAATTTCAATTCCTTTTAGTGAGATACCGAATATTCATGCATGATCGCATAAATCTCGTCTTTGATCATTAATTTCTTTTTCTTAAGTGTGGATTCTTCGACTTGTTCGTCATCGCTTGGATAGGTAAGTCCTGCAAGTTCGTTCAATCGTTGTTCGTAATTCTGATGCTGGTGTACCAGATCTCTGAAAGTCGGGTTGATCTTTATCAATTCGTCACGCACCGGGTCCGAGGTTGACATGTCCATATCGTTCTTGTCCTCACTTTTCAAATAAACTGCACCCGTGCTAAATGCACCGTGCACCAGCCTTGGGTGTAACCCTATGTTAAACAAAAGCGGAGCAGATTTCAAGGAATGTTTACAGTTAAGCAACCTTCGGCGGCGAAAGCCTTAGCCGCATCAGATGGGCGTCTTCGGTGGGGTGAGTATAGAAGTTTCGCCGTCGTCCGTCGATGAAGAACCCGAACGATTCATAGAAGCCAATAGCGGCCAAATTTGAGGCTCGAACGTCCAACCAGATGTTGTTTGCCCTCGTCTTTCGCGCAAGCTCAATGAATTCGGCCATTAGCAACGCCCCCCCGCCCCGCCGCCGGAGCTCGGCCTTTATCCCGATGTTGTAGAGCTCGGCATCACGATCGGAGACTATTCCAGGCACAATTCTGCCGACGAGGAATCCGGCGCATTCGTCTGTCGGCGATTCGAGCCGGAGCATGATCGATAATGGCATTGCGGTCTCATCACGATAGTCAGCCTCGGACCAGTGGCTCAGGCCGCTGTCGTGAGCGATCTTCGTTATTGTTGGGACGTCCTCGGTCCGCAGCTGCCGAACGATGAAATTAACTTGCGGGGTCATATCAGCTGCCGTTGGCGGGCCGGATTGTGAAGATACTGGGGCACAAGTTCTTCGTTGCCGTGACCCATGGTAACCGCTCGGCCGATCAGGAATGCGAGGTTGCGGCCGGAGTCAATGATAGTCTTGTCGATCGATCCTGCGGCCGGACCTAATGATTCGTATAGATCGTGATGGAGTAAAACGAAATCGACATCAGCCGAACAAACAAGGTCTTCAATTACATTTCTTTCCATAACGATCGATTGCTCGATCTGGCGCAATGTTGACCCATTAACATCAAAAACGCCATATACCAGATCGTGACGACCGGTCGGCACGGCAACCATTACTTTTCCGGAAGCAGAAAATGCCATTGCTTGCAGTACCGAAATGCTCCTTTGTTCAATACCCAGCGATCGGGCAAGCCCGAGTGCGGTTGCCGCGCCGATGCGGATTCCCGTGAAACTTCCGGGACCGTTTGAATAGGCGATAATATCGATCTCGGAAAGGTCCTTGCCGACATCTGTCAGCATCTCTGCAATATTTGGAATCAGATCTTCGGCCCGGGACACCGACGATTCGCCGCAAACGTTTTCAAGTTCGACTTCCCCAGCCAGCAAACTTAGGCTGCCACCAGCAACTCCTGACTCAATGGCAAGTATCAGTTTGTCGTCGTTCATTTCTTTCTGGATCGGCGAAAAATATCCCTAAACCGGGCAATTGATGGACCAATTCGTTTGATTATGCTTCCGAACTGGGCCGACAATCTTGAACTGTCGTCGAAAGGCGTTTCGGTATCTATTGAGGATTGTATCGGATTTGGCGGGATCCGTTTACGGATCTGTTGCAAAAGGAATCGCGGATCCCTGTAAGCAACGCGGAGCGGCCTTAAACGCACATCAGAGGCCCATTCTTTCTCTACACACTGCGTTAGCCACTTGGGGATACGCTTGGCTTCGTCTGCAAAAGGCAGGTCATTTAACGGCAGATCAAGATATCTGTGTGCGAGGCCGATCGTTGTGATGACCCAGCCGCGACGGGTCTCACACACGCAGCCAAGGCATTTGTCCCAATCAAACGTCGAAGGGCGGTTGGCGACAGCATAATAGATGTCCCACAGCCGTTCCTTGTACTCTCCGCCATCGGTCAGCCAGTGGACACAAAGGATCCGCAAGTGGTCCTCAGCACAAGGATAGCGGACAGTTACGCCGTTGATCTCGGATGATTCCGATCTTTCGTAAAGTTGGGGCCAACTAAGGCTGTCGAGATGGCGAAGCTCCCGATGCAGATCAACCCCGCCGGACGGAAATTCCGGAGAGGCGATCAGTGCTCCGGCACACCCATGATCGATGGCCGAAACGCATATATCCACATCAGCATACTCTCGAATGATCGAATTCGGATAAACTTGGGCCGCTACCCAGCCTTTTATCGTCAGCGTTTGAATTCGCTTGTCTGTAAAAAATGAAACGAAATCAGATAATCGGCGCTCTAGAATTTTCGCATTCAATGCAGGCCAGCGATCTATATTGCTCGGGACAATCGTATCTTCCATTGAAAAAAGCGGGACGAGCCCGCTTATCTTCCTTAAAAAATGATAGAAAGTAAATCCTGCTATTGTAGTACGCAAACCGAACCTATACAGGCCGTTGCAGTCGGACACCCAGGAGCCGCACAGTCAGCGACCAAGGCACAGGCACAGGAAAGGTTCGCTAATGCACTCTGCGGAGCAGCCAGTGACGCAACGATCGGAAGTGCCACCATCGCTCCGAGCCCGATCTTCTTGATCACATCGCGACGCGATTGGCCTGAGAACGTTGGCGAAATAGCCGTTTCCATTAAGTTATTTTCATTAAGCTGATCGATAGCCAGCCAAACTAGATCCTGAGAAACAGGGGTATTAGAACTGGCTTCCACGATCGATGCAATGTCTGAGACCGAATTAACGCCATCACATGACCTCCAGACCAGTCCGGCAGTTTTATTAAGGCAATGGGCTTTGTTTGCTTCCATGTCATAGACAAGCACCTCGTCAGGAACTTCCTGGATCACCAGGCCGTTCTTTCGAGCAATAGGATTCTGCGAATTAATCATTTTCTCCTCCATACTGTTGGCGAAAGTAAGACTCGTCAACTAGTCATGATCTTTTAGATCTTCAATAAATTTAATAAGTACCGGTGCGAATTGCTTGGCGTCATATCGCATACCTTTTAGGATTATGGCATGTGCCAACGAGCTTTTCAACAATTTTAGTGCAAAATCCGCATTACTTGTCATAGAAATTGCATGAGGAATTGTTTCCATTATCCCATTTCCAACTGAAAGCCGCTCCGGCTCCCACCGAGCAGATTCTACATACTTTGTGAATACAACGTAGTTTATAGGTGTTGGATCTTTCCCAACGGTTGCCCCTAAGTCTTCTGGTGGGACACGAAATAAACCCTTTAACGTGCGAACTGAAAGGTCACGAGGAAAAGGATGGCAAAATCCATCCACATCAATGATTGCATACTCATCAGAATAATATTCGGCTCCGCGAGTGACCAGTTCAGCTATCAGCGTAGTTTTTCCATCATAACTGTTACCGGGAAACATTATTCCACTGTTTTTCCATCGTACGACCCCGGCATGTATAAAAAGCTTGTCAAGGGCGAATTCCGCAATTTTTATCCTCACTCTGCTACTGAGCTCTCCAAATAAGAAGTTCTTATCAGGGGTGTGCCGTAGGTGAGCCCCACTCTCAAAAATGTCGAAGCTTTGATCTGGGTTTGCCTTTATCGCAAATTTAAACCTAGCGTGTTGGGCAGAATCAACGAATCTCATATGTCCGACCAACGCTCGTCGTAAAAACTGAGTAGCGTCGGTCAAAGTATCTAATGAATCGCTTTCGAGACTTATCGAAACCCCAAAGGACTCAAACGCTACTCGATTTTCAAACATATTGTAGCTTTTCGGCTCGAGATCACTCATCAGAAGTTGGCTATACTAAAATTAATATTTTTAATGTGACACAGATTGACGTTTAATGGACGATACCTCTTAAATGAGGACATCTGAGCAGTAAACCACCCGAACTACCTGTTAATATTGCAATGTGAACGGTTAGATAGTTAGGGCCTAGCAAAAGAATGAAAAGTGCAGAAAGGGCAACACAAATCATGACAATAATATAAACTAAGGCCACATATGAATGGCTTTTTCCGGATATCGTTAGTCTTTGATAAATATGGCCTCGGTGTGCACGCCAAACTCTTTCCCGTCCGACTAGACGTCTGCAAAAAGTGAAAACTGTATCGAAAACGAATAGCCATATCATCGATAGCGCCAGCCACGGCAGAATCCCGTGGTCGATTGCCCCCGTTCGAGCAACTAACAAGGGCAGCGCAGAAATTACAAACCCGACGTACGCACTTCCCACGTCGCCCATAAAGATCTTGGCCGGCTGCCAGTTGTGAAACAAAAACCCCAAGCAGCTTCCCGCTATCGCAAGGCCAAATAACGCTGTAGGCTGATCGCCCACTATCAACGCTACCATCAACCACCCTACTGCGCTGACAACCGCCTGGCCCCCCGCAATACCGTCGATCCCGTCCATGAAATTAAAGGCGTTAATAATCCATACTATCCATAGAAAGGAAATTGCAAGCCCCCAAACCCCCAAATCAAGTGATTCAAATCCAAACGGCAAGGAAACTGACTCAAAGTAGCCGACCTCAACGATGACAGTGAGCGCAGCGATCGAGTGAAAGAAAAATCGAATAAGAACATTTACAGAATAAAGGTCATCCAGCCAGCTGATCGCCGCGATCAGAATACCACCCACTAGAAAACTCCACGCGAAGAACTGGGGGAAAAACACACATACGACGATATAAGCAACCACCGTCAATACGACGATCACAAGCCCGCCTCCCCTCGGTGTCGGCTGATCATGAGAGCTTCGGTCATTCGGAACGTCCAGGAAACCGCGCCTCAGGCTCCAGCGTCGGAAAAATTCGACGCCAGAGTACGATGCGGCTAAGGAGATTACGAAGATCAACAGGTAAAGCACGATTATCGAACGCTCAAAGTATCTTTCGATAGGCCTCAACAGCCGTTTCGAGGGAATATTTTTCTTCGGCCACGTGACGCGCACGCATGCCCATTGCCCGCAGTTCATCGGGCTGACCGATTAATTGCTGTATTGCCGCCACGATTTCTTCTGGCCGATTGGGAGGCACAGTTCTGCCAACATCATCATCTTTGATGACAAGATCGAGCTCGGAACCTTCTTCAGTGATTCCAATTATCGGTTTACCGGCTGCCAAAATGTTATAGGTTCGGCTGGGCATTGAAACACCTTTCATTCCCGAGACCAACGAAACTAAAGCGACATCGCAGCCATTGAGAAAATTGTTCTGATCAGACCGCGGTCGCGGATCTAGCAACGTTACATTGGTCAATGCGAGTTGATTTACTGAATTCTCTAGCCATCGCCTTTTTGCTCCGGTACCGAGAAAAACAAATTGCACATTTTCGGAATCTCTCATCAGTTCAGCCGCCCGAACTATACTTTCAATGTCATTCGGATGACCCATATTTCCCGCATACAACAAAACAAACCAGTCCGAAATGCCTAATTCACGGAGTAACGCATTTGAGGATCGTGGCTCCGGGGTGACCGTTTCGAGTTCGGCCCAGTTCGGAATGTTGACAATCGGAATATCCAGCCCCTCGGTTTTTCTTTCTAATAGCTGCTGCATATCGCGCCCAACAACTATGATCTGCGCAGCATGCTTGTAAAGCCACCGATTAATGTGCCCTATAAACTGAGCAAGTACTGAATCCTTATGAGTTTTACCTACAGCAATAAGAATTTCTGGGTAATTATCATGTACAAGTAGAGAATAAGACGCGCCGCGAACCAGTGAGCTTATGGCGGCGACGAACGGAAGAATAGGTGGCGTCGTAACAACTAGCACCTGATCACCAGCCCGGAATCGCCGAACTGAAGTAAAAAGCATCGTCGTCGCAAGGGTCATCATATTGATTACGCGAAATAAGACGATATTCTTATCAAGTGTTGTGCTCGCAGTCCGAAAGATCTCGACGCCATTGTGAAGTTCACGCTTTGGAGCTTTTGTGCCTCTCCGCGAATAATTTGGCTGCCCGCAAAGTGCGCGGACTTGCAGATCGCCGACGAGCCCTTCTGCGATTTTGGTCATGTAATAGCCCGTCGAGGTTTCCTCAGGATAATAAAGTTCCGAAACAACCCACACACGCGATGTTTCGCTTTTCTTTTCTGATTCGGCCGACATTAATGTAATACGTTAACTGTTCGAAAGTGCTTTTTCGAGTACCGCGGCAGTTGCCGCTTCGACACTCGGATCCATCAGCCATTCCTGAGCAAAAGCTCTTGCCGACAATGACATGGACCGATACTCATTCTCGCCCATTTCAATACAATCGACCAAGACCTTCCGCCACTCGTCAACATGGTCCAACGGTATATTCCAGCCAAGACCTTTCTCTTCAAGTTCTTCCCATACGGTTCGATCACTTATTATTAACGGGCAGCCGGCAGCCATTGCCTCAACAAAAACATATCCAAAATTCTCACCGAGTGTCGGCAAAACGAAAAAATGAGCATCCGCAAGGTGACCTAAAACGTCACGATTCACCATCGCTCCGAGAATATTTACTCGGATATTCGGTGAAAGGCCGGCGATCAAACGGTTGCACTCCGCCCAATAATGCTCATCCTCCAGCGGGCCGATGATATCAAGGTGGATTTCTCCAGTCGTCACGCCAATTAGAGCCTCAAGCAAAAATGCCAAATTTTTCTTTCTGGTGACGCGCGAAACAAAAGACAATTGTACTTTACCTTCTGTTTTTGGTGGTTTCGAGGAGAAAGTAAAATCGGGCAAGATCGATCTAGGTGGTAGGTCGGGAGCGGTCATGATCTGAGCTTTTCGGCCGAAGATCTGTTCGATCTCTTGCTTCTCGGCCTCAAATGAAGCCTTCCAAAGAATCCGATCGTAGAGTCCCGTAGCCTTCGCTCCGGCGATAAATGCCTTTTTCTTTAGGGGTTTTAAGTTGATAGCTGCGGGCGTAAGTTCCCCACACGGTGCCAGGATAGTGGGAATTTGAGAGAACCGGCTCGATTTTTTGAGCAAAAGATACTTAATCGCAAGCGTGCAAAAAAAACTGTTCAGGAAAACGGCATCAGGCTTTATATCGTTGAGAAGATAGCCAAGGTTTTTACGGTTAACCCCCGAGTCTGGAACGTAATAGACCATCGCCGATCCGATTGGATTCCATTCGTTAGTTTGGACCTCGGTATAAGGCCTCTTGTCATTTCTGCCGTCGTAGTTTCTAGTGACTATAAAAAAATCATACCTGTCCGAGAACCTTTCGACAAGATTAACCACGGTCCACATTCCGCCGCCGCTGCGAAAACCGGGCAAATAATAGTCACAGAAAACAAGGATCCTTTTATTCATCCAGCCCACTATCGCTTAAGATCCATATCGACGTTGATTTGTGAATCCCAGCAAGATCTTGCTTACGGCTTGTGCGACGTTAGTTGCCAGATATTCCGGTGGCGGCGTCCAATCAGCAGGCTGCGAGATCGCAAGTTCTACCGATCTGAGAATGGATTCAGCAGTGGCTCCGCTCAGAATATTGCTACCGCACTCAACTGTTTCCGGTCGTTCCGTAACGTCCCTTACTGTGATATTTGGTATTCCGAAAATGCAACATTCTTCCTGAACTGTTCCGCTGTCAGTAAGAACTGCGAGTGAATTCTTCTCAAGTTTAACGAAGTCGAAAAAACCCATCGCATCTACGAGCACAAGCCTGTTTGGATCTACATCGATATCAAACTCGATGAGTCTTGAGGCCGTCCGCGGGTGAACACTTATCAGTACCTTTTTGTCAAAATGCGCGGAAACCTGTGAAAAGCCGTTCAGAATGCTTTCAAGACGATCCGGAATATCGACATTTTCTGCTCTATGGAGAGTCGAAAGAAAGTACTCAAATTCGCGGAGCCTGTGTTTCTCCAAAATCTTGCTCGAATCGATTTGGTCCCCGAAACCATCCAGTACCTCCTTTATAGGATTTCCTGTCACAAAAATGCGCTCGCGTTCGATTCCCTCCCGCACCAGATTTTCCTTACTGCGGCGTGTATACGGAAGCAACACTTGGCTAGAATGGTCGATGATTCGGCGGTTTATTTCTTCGGGAACCCGTTCGTCATAACAACGGTTTCCAGCTTCCATGTGAAACACGGGAATCCCACGCCGGGCAGCAGGAATTGCGGACAGGGCACTGTTGGTATCACCAAGTATTAGGATCTTATCAGGCTTATATTCTTCAAGAACGGCATCTATCTTCGATAATATCTGGCCTATCTGATCGCCAAATGATTCCGAGCGAATTCCTAGGTGGACGTCGGGGGTTCGAACGCCGAGGTCACGAATAAAGACATCGCTTAGACTCTCATGGTAGTTCTGGCCGGTATGAACCGTTATATGGTCACAATGCTGATCTAGGATCTTTAGGATCAAGCTAAGCCTAATTATTTCAGGCCGCGTTCCGAAGATCGTCATTAATTTCATAATTGAAGATACGGGGCTTATCCCTTTTCGATAAATCGTTCGATGTCGCCGCCTGCCGAGGCCAAAAGTTCCTTCAGTTCGCTTATAGAAACATTATCGTTTTTCGAAGAATACTCGGATTCTAAGGGTACGATCGAGTCTTCCGCCCCACGTAGCTCAGGAAGCACCGGGAGAATCACATAGTAATCACCCCGTTCGATAGTTCGAAAGCATTCTTCTTCCGACACCATTATTTCGTGTATTTTTTCACCTGGGCGAATTCCGGTGTATTCGATTGGCAGATCACTATCACCCATAAGTGCCATTGCCACATCCGTAATTTTGGCCGAAGCCACCTTGGGAACATAGGTTTCGCCGGCTCTGCCTTCGGATACAGCTGCGAACACTGTATCAACGGCTCGGTCTAGACTTAAAAGGAATCGGGTCATCTCCGGCAAAGTCACGGTCAACGATTTTCCGTTTCGTATCTGTTCAACAAAAAGCGGCACAATGGAACCGCGCGAGGCGATCACATTGCCATACCGAACGCACATGATCTTAGTCTGAGGGCAATTTCGGTTCGCTTCGATCAGAACACGTTCCTGCAATGCCTTTGTCATCCCCATTACATTAATAGGTTTACAGGCCTTGTCCGTAGAAATCCCTACCACTGTTTCGACCAGAAGGTCGTGTTCTCTAATTGCCCGGACGACATTCTGCGCTCCAACGATGTTGGTCAGTACCGCCTCATATGGATAGTATTCGCACGACGGAACTTGTTTAAGTGCTGCCGCATGGAAGATTACGTCCGCATTTCGCATCGCAGAGAGAATTGCCGGATAATCGCGCACGTCGCCGATACGGAAATCGAGGATGTCGTCAGCCGCCTTGTAGATAACGTCATCAGTCGCGGTCGTACGATCCATGAAATCGAGCCGCATGTAATGCTGCTTTGCTTCATCCCGAGAGAAAACGGTGATCGATGCCGGAAGTCCTGCCTCGCCGGAAAGCAATCTCCGGACAAGCGTCTGTCCTAATGAACCCGTCCCGCCGGTGACAAGTATACGTTTGCCTTCGAGTACCATTAGGTGTTTCTAAAACTGTCGTACGGCGTCGGATCTTTTGCCATTCTTTTGATCATCTCATCCCACGGATGCGGTCTGAAACCGGTTGCTTGTTCAAACCTGCTGCCGTCAAGGCTGCGGTCGATCTTGAAATCTTCATCCCGCGTGATCGTGATATCTGCGTCGTAATATTTACCTACCAAAGTAAGTAGATCAAACTTATTGATCGGCTCGGCAGCGACGTGGTGTAACCCACTAAGTTTTTTGCGATCACTGATCAAACTAGCAATTATATCTGCGAAGACGATAGTTGGAAAGCCGGAATATATCGCGTTTGTGAATCCCATGATGGTTTTGCCGCGGTTAGAGAGAAACCATTCGATCAAGCTGTGCGAAGATTCGAGTTCCCTGCCGATAATCGAACTGCGGATAGTCATGCAATTCGGTCCGATCAACTCGCCTAGGTTTTTGCTTTTGCCGTAAAGATCGGTTGCGTTCGGCCCGTCGTCTTCGTTGTAAAGCCCCATGACGCCGTCGAAAACACAGTCTGTACTCACCGATATCGTTCGAAAGCCGTATTTTGATCCCAACTCGGCCAAGCGATGCGGAAAAATGGCATTTATTTCGAGAGTAGTAATGACATCCGTGGCCGACGGCAACTGTTTAATGACGCCGACCGCGTTTATCACGACATTTGGCCGAATTTCAGCGATCGCAGCTTCGACAGATACCTTTTCGCGTACGTCAACATCCTCAATGATGTTGGAACGGTCGAAAATGCCGTATTTTTCAATAGAGGAATACTCTCCGCGGATCGTCGCCGAAACCTCGAACCGCGGGCTGAGTCGCTGATATAGTTTATGGCCCAGCATTCCGGTTGCACCGAAAATGAGAATCTTCATTCTTTTGGAAGAGAACGTGAATAACTTTCAAAACAACGGCTATAATTATGAAAGCAAGCTAACAGTCCGAGGAAATTAGCTTGCATCTAGTTTTTAATCCGTTCTTATAAGAACACCATTGGCCATTCGGTAAGGAATCAATTACTAATGCGACGCCATGCGCTTGGAGATTGGCAAGGACTAAAAGTCCCCTTTGGAAAAAATCTGTATAGAAGATGCCGGCGGTTTTCCGCCGCTACTCCCGGCTCCTTGCGAAGAAGTTCTAACGTTCATTAAAAACAAAAATATCAAATTTGACGAAATGAGTATTGTGACTTCAGAACGCATTGTCTTTCCATAGTGCCTCCATTTCCGCGCAAATGCCCAATCGCACTCTGGTTAGACCCCAGAATTCGGCGATAAACACATTTTGGGGGCGTTTCCTTACATTAAACAGATTATTCTAGAGTTGAATCTAATGCAAGAAGAATGGAATTTGAAAAAAAATGCACCGACGGATCAGAATGTGGATCCGGCGGGTTACGCTGGAAACCAAGGCTCTCGATGATCGGGACAATTTCGTTCGAATGGCGCCCGTGTCGTTCGTGGATCTCCATGATTACATACCGGCATTGGGTGAGCTTCTGATGCGATGGGTTTAGGAAGACATCATATTCCGCCTCTTCAACATCGATCTTGCATATATCGATAACTTCGTCTTTGAAATAATTGTTGCAGAAATGATCCAACGTTAATCCTTGTATTTTAAAGGTCTTTAAGTTTGATGACTTGCTCTTCGAATAGATATTGTCCGATACACTGCCACTTCCAAGTGATAGTTCAAGAACGGTGCTTTCGCCGCACAATGCGGCGTTTAGCGGAATGACTTCGCAATTGAGGTTTCTGGTTAAGTTGAAATGCAGTCGCGTATAGGTTCTCGGATTAAACTCAACGCTGACAACTTTTTTCATTGCGACGCCGCAACTCGCGAGCAATAGCGGAAAGCCGCCGTTATTCGCTCCGAGATCCAAGACATTCGCGGGGCCGGGCAAATTCATTTTCGGTAAATATCGGCGATACATTTGAGAGGTTAGTACGTCACGGGCTCCGTTGGCGTCGCCGCCTTCATGATCAGTCAATATCTCGAGACTTTTATAGCGATAGACCTGAAGGTTCTCACGTCGAAAAAATATCCTCGATATTGCAAGCCATATACGGTTATCAAATGCCCAAACTTCGCGCAAACCTCTAATTTTATTCTGCAAACTCATTCGAATATCGCTACACTGAAATGACTTCTAATTCACTAGTTTCAGTACTGTTAATTTTATAGGCAAAGACCTTCAAACTTTTCCAAGCCGAATCGACCGAGATGCCGTTCATGCAGGGATTATCAGTCAGCGGACATTCTGGCAACCGACAACCAGCGCATTCGACGGAGTGGAAAACGACCATGTGCGAACTTCCGAGCGGATACCACTGCCCTGGATTGTTGCGTTCACCGTACAGGGCAAAACACGGTGTGCCAACGGCCGCTGCAAGATGGGTAGTTCCGGTATCAAGGCCAATGTAAAATTCGCATATCGAAAGCAAAGCACCAGACTCTGGGACAGTAAATTTCCCGGCAGCATTTATCCCTGTCTTCCAAGCGGCGATCATTTCTTGTCCGAGATCGAATTCTGCTTTTCCGCCAACAACTACGATCTCGCAATTCTCTTCGGAAATTAATCTCCGTCCAATTTCAATGAATCTGATCAACGGCCAGTCATTAGCATGGGTTTTACAGCCCGGTGCAATTGCGACTAAACGCGCCTTCGGTTTTGCCCTTTCGCCGGCGAGCCAAGCTAATATTGGTTCAAGAAACTCATGTGAAAACGTGAGTAGCGGCTGCCGAAGGTCTTTTTCCGGCACGCCCTCAATGCCGTCGAGTTCTAGCCGATTCAATTTGCGATCGGCTTCGTGTTCGGTCAGCGATGGATGTCCGTACGCATCTGACGGATACAATTCATCTTTCGAAAATGCATGGAATCCGAAAAGATTGCGGATTCCAGAAAAACGAAAGAATAACTTATCTCGTCGGACAGAACGTGACGGGCGTTCGCTTATGACTAAATATACGACTCCGTCAAACTTTTCTTTCCGGATTCTCCACCAGAGGTTTAAAAAGCCTTGTATCTTTCCGGAACTCCTCGTTTCGCTCGAGTAATCCAGGTGTCGGTCAATAAGTTCAGACGGTATTACCTCAGAGGCTTTAACTACATTCCCTGTTTGAACATTTTGCAAAAGTACGATCTCGGCGCCCCGGAAATGCCTTCGGATGGCTCGCAAGGCCGGAATTGCAACGATCGTGTCACCCAAAGAACCGAAAAGATAGACAAGGATCTTTTGTTGCTGTAGTTTCTCTAATCGAGATCGCATTACTGTCAGATATTACTGAATCGCGGCTCTTAGCATTGTATCAGAAATCGGCGTTGTGCCGACATTCATGACTACTAGACCAGCGGCTAAATTCGCAATCTCAGCTGCCTCAAAGAAATCCATTCCGCTTGCTAAAGCAAGCGACATTGTCGCGATCACCGTATCGCCGGCACCGGTCACGTCAAAAACTTTACGTGCCGTGGCCGATATATGCTTATGCTCCCGTCCTTTTTGTAAAAGCATCATTCCTTCGGCGCCGAGGGTGATCAAAAGGGCATCGAGTTTCAGGTCTCTTATTAGAATTGCGCCGGCCTGGTCTGCTAGATCGGGCGCTGCTGGATCGATCGCAGTCGCCTCGGCGGCTTCATGCTTGTTTGGCGTCAAGAGTGTTGCTCCGGTGTATTTAGAATAGTCCTTTCCCTTAGGGTCAACGAGGACTGGCTTACCTTTGCTCTTAGCATGAGCTATCAAGGATTCGGTGAGTTCCAAAGTAAGAAAGCCTTTCGCGTAATCGGAGATTACTAAAACGTCGATCGATCCAAGTAAAGGAATGATCTGGTCAAGGAGAGACGCTACCTCAGCCGGATCGATTTCGGACGTAGTCTCCTGATCTAGGCGAACCAATTGCTGGTTATGTGCAGCTATCCGTGTTTTTACCGTCGTTTCGCGGGTATCGAGAGCAACGACGTGGCAAGCGATGAGCGGATTCTCTTCTATTATTCCCTTAAGTATTTTGGCTTCGGTGTCTTTGCCGGTGATTCCGACGAGGATGGCGGACGCACCTAGACCGGCAATGTTAGCGGCGACGTTTGCGGCTCCACCGGCGGCGACACTGGTGCGGGCGAGTTTGACGACAGGGACCGGTGCTTCGGGCGAGATGCGTGTGACATTGCCCCACCAGTAACGGTCGAGCATCACGTCGCCGATGACGGCGATCTTTAGGTTAGCGAACGTATCTGGCAGTCGCATTATTTTTCGGTTCGCACCAATGCCGATCGGCGCGAGTCGCTTCTTTTTCGCCTATCTTGCTACTTGCTTTAGCGAGTGGTGCAATAAAGTTGACTCTTGGCTTTAACCGAAACGTTGGGTTTGCATAATGCCGTCTGCGATGCTATTTCGGTCGACTTGCTGACGCTAGTGGCAACTTATGGTACGGATTCCATTCCACTCTCGGCAACCCAGACATCTAGCAACTCGCACCAGATATGCGCGACGGTGATGTGGGCTTCCTGTATTCGAGCGGTGCGTTTCGAAGGCACCATCAGGCACGCGTCGGAAAGCGAAGCCAGCTTCTTTCCGCCTTCGCCGGTCATGCCGATCACACGACATCCGGCCTTGCGTGCTTCCATTGCGGCGGCAATTACATTCGGAGAGTTTCCGCTTGTGCTTATCGCGATCAAACAGTCGCCAACATTTGCCAAAGCTTCGACCTGCCGAGCGAAGATCCGATCGAATGAGTAGTCATTCGCCAGTGCTGTAAGTGCTGATGTATCAGTCGTCAAAGCGATGGCAGGTAAAGCTTTACGTTCAGTTTCATAACGACCGACAAACTCGGCCGCGATATGTTGGGCATCAGCCGCGCTTCCGCCGTTTCCGCAAATTAGAATTTTCTTTCCCGACGAAACTGTATCAATAATGATCTCTGCGCATTGTTGAATCGAATCGCATGATTCGGACCAGAGTCGCTCAATGACCGAAATGTGCTGCTTCAATGAGTCCTCGGCGGAGCCATTCAATATTTTTGGGGCCTCTGAACGCTCACTGACCATCTTTTCGATGATCGACGAACTCGAATGGCCTTCGATCAACGGAAGCGAGTGGACTTCCCCGCCGTTAGCGAGCACAAAGTCAGATCCAATTATCTCATCGGTCTTCCAGTCACCACCCTTGACCAGCACGTCGGGCCTTATCTTACGTATTAATGTTTCTGGAGTAAGCTCCTCAAAAATAATCACTTCATCAACTGATCTCAATGCAAGCAGAACCCTACGACGATCTTCCTGGCCGACCAATGGGCGTTTCGCACCTTTGATCTTTCGAACAGAATCATCACTGTTTATGCCAACGACCAGACGCGTTCCCAGCGAACTGGCACGGGCCAGTAGATCGACGTGGCCGGCATGAATAATATCAAAACATCCGTTTGTAAAAACCAATTCAGCCATACAGTTTTTCCCTACTATCACGCCAAATTAATGAAGCCGACTCGCTTCGACAAAAATTAACCTTTTCTCGCGATCATTAGCCGTTGCGATCGAATATCGTCAGCAAACTCGGGAACCATATCAGCCAGTCTCTCGAACTTAATTTCGTCAAACCCATTCTTCGTCACGATATCAGAATGTTGCTGTTCTGTTCGGCCGAAACAGTGTAGCCCATAATCGTATTTGATCTTATCCTTTAGCGAAGTGCCGGCCTTCCATTCCGCCTCAGTCGACCATATCTCGTCCGTCAACTGAATATGCAGTATTAATCTGCCTTGTGGTTTAAGTTTCTTTCGACAAGCCTGCAAAACACCGGCAAACGTCTCATCTGTCAAATGCTGGATGACGGCAAAACTGTAGACTGCGTCGATCTGTCCATCCGGTATTAAGTCAAGGCCATCTTGGTCAGCGGGCAGGTACTCAATATTATCGCGAGGATTGACAATTTTTGCACATGCAATTGCACCTTTTGAGATGTCTATTGCATAGATCTTATTAACATGCGGTGCTGTCGCCCACGCCAAAAACCCCGGTCCCGAGCCATAATCAATCACGACATCGTCTGTTTCAAGGTAAGGTTTTAATACCTTTTGGTATATGCGTTCGCGTGACTCGGTAAGCGAAACGAAGGTAGCTTCAAAATATTCATCACTAGTTAAACCAGCATACTGTGGTTCGTCTCGGTCGAGAAAATAATGCGGGCTAAGGGAAAGTAGCCTCAGGGCCCATAACCGCTTCTTTGACTGCGACACACGGTTCAGGAGAAACAAGATCCATCCTGCACCCAGAAAGTTCTGGGATTCCTTTCCGCGAATAGTAAACCATTTAACTGCATCAAAAAGTCTTGACACTCAAAGCTCCTAAAATCAGGTCGTGACATCGAATATTCTCGATTCGATGTCACCGATTTCCCGATGGTATTTTCCGATAAAGCACTAGCAATAAGGGACCAATAAATAGTGGTAAGCCCGCTCAATCTTTATTTAGATCGAACCAACGAAATAACAAAGTTTACCAGTAATATCGTGACTCCGAGAATAAAAATGGTCCGGACAACTGAGGGAAATATCGTAGCGTAGAAGGCTTCATAAGAAATGACAGTCAACATGCTGTAATAAACCACCGTTTTCCATAAGGCGGGCGATGATGTATCTATGAAGGTCGCATAAATAAGCCGAAGGTAAATTCCCAAGATCGCCATACCTAATGGGATGCCTATTGGTCCGAAATTGCGAAGCAGATCTCCGAAGGGCGAAATGGCGAACGAATTCTCGTTGAAATTAAAATAAAGATCACTATATGTCCTGGGGTCGGACGTCGATGGCTTGTCGGCCCAGAAAAACCTAGGAATGAAAGTAGTGTAGAAATCGTTCAGAATGTTGTTTTCAAGCCCGTAACTGGCCTCATATGGAGCCAATTTCTCGTAATTCGAAACAACATTTGCAACCGAACTAAGATTTTCAACACGATGTGCCAAGGTCTGAGCGCTGTCGCTGAAAACAATCGTCGGATCTTTATCCAAGAGGTGATCGACCGTAGCAACCACTTGTCCAAAATAGTCATTTGCATTCATACGGTCTTCTGACCCTTTAATGTTACGAAAGGTCGTTCCATAAGCAATCCCGAAGAATAGAGCGAACACGCCCATGATGCCAAAAACGGTAGCGGTCTGCCACCTTATACGACGGCCTGAGTAAACAAATGCAAATATGATGGGGATCAAGCTTCCCACGAGGCTACTACGGTTTCCGAGCAGCGCCATTTTGAGTGGAATCGACACGGTTAACAGGAATAAAACGATAAAGTACCACCCTGTCTTTTGTTTTGCGGTGAAAACTCCTAGCCAAAGTAAAACCGTACCGACAGTTAGGATAATAGAGAAAAAGATCAGAACGCCGTCGAAAGCACCTATATCGATATTGCGTTGAAATCCCAGCAGCCCCTGGATCAGTCCAAGAATAGTAGTGCCGAACCCAAGAAACACAAGTATTATCCCTGGTTTCCATACTTGGTCAGGACTCCAGTTCCAATTAGGTAGAATCTTAGTTATCTTTTCAGCTCCTAAACGGCCGACCGGCAAAAAATACCCGGCTGTAAGTCCTGCGAATCCGATTGAAATATATACAAGTGTAAGCGGCAGGTTGTATCTTGGGTCGTCGATGAAGGCCATAAAGAACCAATCTACCCAGTCGAAAGCAATGATAACTGCGCCAAATACGAATGCCGGAACAATATAAGTCCATGCCGCGAAAACAAGAGGATGGAACGGATCAAATTTTCCGATCCAGTAAAGATAAAAGCTCGGAGCTAACACAACGAGACCCGTCAGAAAGGCCCACGGAAGCAAATAAAAATTACGAAATGAGTCACCGATTCCGCTGTTGTACCACAGAATACCCAATACAATGATCGCCAGAATACCCCACAGACCAAGGATCGGGCCTAGACTTATGCCTCGGCCGCTTCCTGATATTGCCGCTCGATATTCGATAGCCGCTGCTCTCATCAGGAGAATTATACTATTTTGCCCATTCAACGACCATTGCAGACTCAAGTATTCAACCAATTTGTTACGATGCGTGCCTGTCTCAAAGAAAAGTGATGTTCGAATGACGGAAATCCATTGCAGGTTCGGAGAACACGATTATATGATAGAAGGAAGTGACGTAAGTCTGTGAAAAAAAAATCAGTTGTGGGCTGCGAGAAAACGGCCTCAGGGCAACAGAAAACAATCGCCGACTTCTGAAAAAGCAAGAATTTCCAGTACGGCTGTGGGAGTCCATTCCCCTCATTCTTCGGGCGCTTTGCCTTTAAGCTTGCAAACGGCGATAACTCCATCGCTCAATTGAGGAGCAAACTTTACCGATACGTCATTGACCAAATTGACGATTCTTCGATTATACGGGCGGTGCTCTTTTCCGAGATCATAAAAACAGAAGTCGTCCATAACCAGTCCGGCCCGCTCGACCAAAAGCTTCAGGGTGCTATAAGAATAATAAGCGACGTGGTCAGGGTGAACCGGCTCAGCCTTACCGCCCTTTCCGCGAAGGCCATACACGAAATAACGCAAAGCTCCGTATGCGTTTATCGTGGTTATGACCAACTTCGATTCACTCGTCATGAACCTCTGAATACCATTGAGAAAAAGTCCAGGATTGTTTAGATGTTCAATAATCTCGCCCCCGACAATTACATCAAATGTTTGTTCGATCGGGACCTCATCTAATGTTTCGAGGTCGCCACGGTAGAGATTGGTAATGCCGCACCGAGCGAGAGCATCAATTCCCTCTTGATCAAAATCGAGCCCGTGAAGTTCTTCTGCTTGGCTTGCAATCGCAAAATGAAGAAGCATGTCGTCATCGATCGCTTGTTTTGTGTACGGCCAATTAGTACATCCGAGATGGAGCACCTTTTTTCCTTTGCAGGCGTTAAGGATAAATTCGACCCTATCGACCAATTTCATAGAAATCAAATACTAGCCAAGCAGCTAGCCTCGAAAAGGTTGACCTTGCGGACAATCGCTAAACGTTCGAACCGACGGATTGTGAGGTTTGACGGTCTAATCACTTTGCAAATAGAGCTTTATTGTATTCGCTCGAGACCAATTTTGCTACGTTGCGCTCATCGAAATGCTCGATGCAAAAGTCTCGGCCCTGTTCGCCAAGATTTGCCCGAAGGTCGCGGTCGTTTGCCAACAACAATATGCTTTCTGCCAGTCCTTCAGGGTCACCCGGCTCAACTAACACACCCGTCACTAAATGGCATATTGCCTCTGGAATTGCGTTTACGTTTGTTGAGATCGATGGTAAACCAGTCGCCATAGCCTCCAACAGCGCAATGGGAAGACCCTCAACAAAACTCGGTAGAGCAAAAATGTCCGCCATCTGAAAAAATCTAAGGATGTCTATGCGTTCGGAACCCACTTCACTCGAAAGGATCAATTGAAAATTGTCGCCTAGTTTGCGGTCCTCGATCTTCAGCCGGGTAGCCGAATCCGGCAGTTTGGGCGTAAGCCATACAAATTTTATTGATTCTTGACTTTTAAGTACCCTACTTGAGGCGTCGAGTAGGGTCCATCGACCTTTGCGGTCGATAAAGTTTCCGACGGCCAGAACAACGATTTCGTCATCCAGTATTCCATAGCGTTTACGGACGGTGTCCCGATCGTTAGCCAATATTTTAGCCGCCTCGATCTCTGTTGGATCGATACTTGTATAGGTAACCTTTATTGATTTGGCGAATTCAGACGAGTATTGTTCAGAAAAGTACGCTTTGGCATCAATGTTTGAGCAGAAAACGTGAAAATTATCGAATCGGGAGATAATTCTGCAACGAAGTCGCCAAAGAGCCTCCCGCCATTTTGACGCGGTTGGCAATCGATTGTGACACGTTATAAAAACCGGCCCATGAAGCGCGAGCCAAATAATCGAGCTTAACGATTGGTGCGGAACCAGTTCGACATGAACGATCGAATTCGATAGGTCAAATTCACCGATCAACTTAAGCATTGCAAATTCACTTTTAACCTTGGACCACCTTCGGTGAATTCGCTTTCGGATAGTATTTGCCGCTGAAAGATCAAGATGACCGTCAAAAAATCTGTACTCGACGTCCTGATTCTCAAGGAAATTAGTAAATTGGGGATCACTTCCCCTCGGCAATAGAACGATGATCCGGAACTCCTTACGGACTTCCTTAATCAAAGAGAGTATGTGAATCTGGGCACCGCCCCACTCGAGGTAATTCCAGGCATATATCACTTGTTGCATACCGGCAAAATGTGTATTGTAACTGGAATATGACAAACATCCTAGTGACCGGCGGAAGCGGACTAGTCGGTCAGCATTTGCGAGAGATACTTCCCGACGCTACGTATATCTCATCAAAAGACTACGACCTTACTTCTGAAAATGATGTAAAGAATCTATTTGCTGATAAATGGGACCATGTAGTCCACCTTGCCGCCAGAGTTGGCGGCATATTAGACAACATGAAGTATCCTGCCGATTTCATCGAACAGAATATTCTGATGAATACGTTAATTGTGAAATACGCGAGAAATTCGGGTGTTGAGAGATTGACAGCCATACTTTCGAGTTGCATATTTCCGGACGTATCGGAATATTATCCGATGACAGAAGAAGATCTTCACTCCGGCCCACCGCAAAAGACAAATTTTGCATATGCGATCGCAAAACGATCGCTGGCCGTCAACATCGACGCTTCAAATGAGCAATATGCAACCAGATACAATTATCTGATCCCCTGCAATCTTTACGGCGAATTCGACAGATTCGATCCATTTGCAAGCCATTATCTAACAGCCCTTCTAGGTAAAATTGTTCGAGCGGAGCGCGAGCATTCTGGGTCGGTTGAACTTCTTGGTACAGGCCGACCATTGAGGCAGTTTATGTATGCAGGAGACCTCGCGAGGGTGATCAAGATTGTCGTAGAAGAAAAGTATGATGATTCATTTATCGTTGCGACCAGCGAAAATCGCAGCATTCGTGAAATCGCCGAGATCGCTCTCGACGTGACCGGCAATAACAAGCTCGAGTTAGTGTTTGACCGGGAGGCTCCTGAGGGTCAGTTCCGAAAGGATGTTTCCAATTTGAAGATGTTAACTTATTTTCCTGATTTTGAATTCACTCCGCTTTCTGCTGGTATCGAAAGGGTTTATAAAGCTTATAAAGCGACAATCAATTAAAATGAAAAGAGCACTGATCACAGGGATCAACGGTCAAGATGGTAGTTACCTCGCCGAATTCTTATTAAATAAAGGTTACACCGTAAGCGGCATCTTGAAACGGAATTCAGTAGCGGAGACGCAGACGACGCGGATCGAACATGTTCGCGATTCACTTGATCTGCATTACGGTGACATTACTGACCTTTCATCATTGATCTACATTATTAAGGAAACCCAGCCGGAGGAACTTTACCATTTGGCGGCCCAGTCACATGTCCGCATTTCCTTTGATCAGCCAATATATACGGCAAATGCAACGGGTGTGGGGACGCTCAATCTGTTGGAAGCTGTACGTCTTACGAAGCCAGACGTGAAAATTTATCAGGCTTCTTCCTCGGAGATGTTTGGGAATACTATTGAAGATGACGGCTTTCAACGAGAGACTACTCCCATGAATCCGGTCTCGCCGTACGGCTGTGCAAAGGTTTTCTCCTACCATCTAGCACGGAATTACCGAAACGCCTACAAACTTTTCGTTAGCAACGGTATACTCTTTAACCATGAAAGCCCGCGGCGTGGCACAAATTTCGTGACGAACAAAGTATGCAAAGAGGCGGTAAGGATAAAATACGGCCTAACCAATATTCTAGAGCTTGGTAATCTGGATGCATCACGAGATTGGGGGCATGCAAAAGATTATGTCGAAGCGATGTGGCAGATCGTTCAGCTCGATCAGCCCGATGAATTCGTATGCGCAACCGGAACTTCCCATAGCGTTAAAGATTTAGTGGAATATGTATTTGGACGATTGGAGCTTGAACCTGAAAAGTATGTCAGTGTGCACGAGAGATTTCTTCGACCGGAAGAGTTAGAGCATCTTAAGGGGGACTCCTCAAAGCTAAGGAAAGCGACAGGCTGGGAACCAAAATATACGTTTGAAGCGATGCTCGACGAAATGATCGACTATTGGCTTTACGAATTAGAAGCCGGCTATCACGACGTGATCACGCGGTCGGCGTAAACTTCTGAAAGCGGTCGTTCAGAGATTTTGTTTCCATATTCGCCCTCGAGGTTCCTACCGGCCAGGTAACGGATATAAAAAATGAAAAATGCGGTTAATCCAGCGACTTTATTCGGACCGCCATATATATTCGAATAGAGACGACGGCGGAAGCTGTTCGCATCTCCATGATCGAGAACCAAGGTCCTAAACTTCTTCCCTAGGGACATTTTAGAAACGCTCGGCGGCGGGGTATTCGGCTGACAAAATACTCTTGCCTTCGGTTCGATCAATAATTGCCAACCACGTCGGCGCATGCGCGGGGTATATTCGGCGTCCCCAAAATGGGGAAGTCTTCGGTCATTCATTAATCCACATTCCTCGATGGCTTTGATCGGGAATAGTACACAGTTCCCGACGATCACTTCCACTTCCCAAGGACTGGATGGGACGGTCCAAACGGTCTGATGTCGCCAATGTCGAAAGCCGCCAGATAATGTTTCCCAACGAGGCGCAACCTGAAATACACGATGTGGCTGATCCCAAAGCAGCAATAAAGCGCCTACGATACTCTTCGGATTCTCCGATGAACATCGCAACATTTGCTGGAGAAAACCTTGCTCAAAAACACTGTCATTATTAATTGTAAGGATGTAATCCACATCCTCATTCATTGCCACCTCAATGCCACGGTTCATGCCTCCCGTAAACCAAAGATCTCCTGAACCGGGAATCACTTTCACCTCTGGAAACGCGTCCGCTATTGCGTCGGCAGTTCCGTCGGTCGACCCGTCATCTACAACATAGACTTTTAGATCGACATTGGTGAGGTCTGCTCGGAAGAGACTACGTAAACAGAGCAACGTAATGTCCCTGCGGTTATGTACAGGAGTGACGACAGAAACCGTATGGACATTCGGGTTTACGTAGGACATCGGAAAGACGAAGAGCGGCCTTTAATCTAATTTAGAGCCTAAAAGCCGTTCAACAGCTTAATCTGCAAGGGGTCACCCGGCTACGATTACATTATTCGTCTGTGTTGTACTGATCACGGTGATAATAGCTCTGATAGTAATAATTATTTTCCTGCGAGCGAAGATCGACATTATTCAACACCACGCCAAAGACTTTTGCCCCAACATCCTGAAGCAACTGCCTTCCACGTCGGACGACCTGACGTGAACTTTTGCCCGCATGCACTACTAAGATAACGCCGTCCACCATCGACGCGATCAAAACACCATCCGTAAACGAAGTGATAGGGGGCGAATCCACTACGACGTGCGTAAAGTGCTGTTGTAGCGTTTTCATCAATTTGGCCATTTCCTCCGAACCGATTAACTCAGCTGGATTTGGGGGTATCGGGCCCGAAGTCAAAAGGTTCAATTTTGTCTTCTCATCACTTTTGATAACGTTAAGGATCTCAGCGTCCGACATTTGGCTAGAAAGTATCGAACTTAGCCCCTCACCGTTTTCAATGTTGAATACCGAATGCAGCCGCGGCCGGCGCATATCAGCGTCCATTATCAAGACCTTTGCTCCCGTCTGAGCCAAACTGATAGCGGTGTTAGTAGCGGTAGTAGTCTTCCCTTCGGAGGGCAGGCTTGATGTTACCAACAGCGATTTCGGTGCATGGCCCGCCGTCGAGAGCAATATTGATGTACGTAATTGTCGATAAGCCTCGGCCAATGACGAGCGCGAATCAGCGTAGATCAATAGCTCGGACCGTGCCGGATCGTTCACATCCGTCTCTTCACCAGCACCAACCAAGAGCAATTTCCGCTTCGGAATCGAATTGATGCTTGGAATTACCGCAAGGGCCGGAAGTTGCAATAGGGTCTCGATTTCTTCGGTAGATTTGATCGTATCGTCTAGATACTCTAGGAAAAGAGCCAACCCCATCCCGAATAACGTCGAGAGGAAAAGTGCGGCGAGAACCGTCATCGTTCTGCTTGGCGAAACCGGTCTTTCCGGAGGAATTGCGAACGTAGCCACGCGAATGTTGTTATCCGATCCCTGCGATGCAACGTCGTTCGAACTTTGCTGCTTTCTCAAATTGTCGAGAAAACCTTTATTAGTTTCAATATTTTGTTGGAGCAGCTTCAACATTACTGCGCCGGTGTTCTGTCCCTGAGCCTGATTGAACTGAACGTCAAAAGCCGCACGGATCTTATTTTCCTTCTCCTGGGCCTGACGATATTTGGTTTCTAATACGTTGAGCAACGTATCAGCAGTGCGTTCCCGGTAACTCGCAATATCCGTGTTCGCCTTTTCGGTAGCTTTTGCAAGGGAAAACTCCAGGCTCTCGATCTGTTTCTCGATCTCTACGACCTCCGGTGCCGATTCGCGATATTCCTGGAGCAATCTTGCTTTATTCGCATTCAGGCCGGCGACGAGCTTCTGGGTTTCGTTGCGAAAGTTGATCAGAAAGTTTTCGCGTTCGGTGATATACCGCGCGCTTTCAGCCTCCGCCATCGACCGAGTTCGTTCAGGCGAATCCTTGACCGAGTTATATTCTGCCTCCGCAGTCTTTCTTTCGTTTTCTGACGTCAGTAGATCTTTGTTTAATCCTGCGAGGCGCTCCAAAACAATGGTCTGGTCGCCAGGTGTCTTTAGAATGCCTTCGCTTCGCTCTAGCTCAACGAGTTTGAGTTCGTCGGATCTAACATCAGCTTGCAGGTCGGCAATTCGTTTCGTAAGAAAATCACTGGTTTTTCGGGACGTGCCGGAACGCTGTTCCTGATTGGCATTAGCAAAAGTTTCACCGAGGCCGTTTACAACAAATGCTGCTAGATCCGGGTTCGTGTGGCGAAATGCGACCTCAATAAGTCTCGTGTCTTTGACAGTTGCCCTTGATTCGCGAACCGGCTCAATCGATAAACCGCGACGGATGATCTCAACGTACGGAGAGAGCCGTTTTGCTTCGGCAATTTCGTCAGCGGAAATCAATCCTGAATTCAAAGAACTACTTGCATCCTTGGACGTATTTCTAGCATCAGGGTCGCTTGCAAGACCTATTGCACGAAGCATTCCCCTGATACCAGAACCAGAGCTTTCTGCAAGAGCACCCTGAAAGTCCATATTTGTGTCGAGGCTATGTTCTTTAATGACGCGACGAAGTATCGTATCACTTCCCAATAATTGTAGTTGCGTATTTATGTACGCAGGATCCGAGTTCGTAAGCGGTCGTTGCCGATCGCTCGTGATCAGATCCGGATTGGCTTGTTCGAGATCGACCTGTATCTGTGCGCTTGCAAGAAAGACATCCGGTTTGCGGGCCATATATATCGCAGTCAGTGTCGTCATCAGAACGGCTATCCCTACTACCAACCATAACCGTTTTCGAATTGCCTGCAAATATTCAAGTATCTGAAAGCCTTCTTGCGCGTACGATTCGCGGTACGCAGGATACCGTCCGTTTCCAGGGACGATATGCGGCTCAAACGGACGCTCCAGTTCCACGACCGGATCCCGCTGTGATTGGACGATTTCTCTGCTTTCTTTCATTATTACTTACTACTAGGGTACCCGGTAAAAGAGCGATGGAATCCCATTGGTCAAGGAGCGGCCGATGCTATTTAGAATGGTTTTAGTGCGATCTTCGCTCACCGCAATGACGTCATTGGGTTCGAGAAACGGATCCGAAACTTTACGGCTATTGATGTCATCTAAGCTAAATATAAGTTCTTCGCGCTCGGTCGTTCCCGGCTTCTGTCTCAGTATCCGCACGTCGTCTTTCTTCGACGCGGGTTGAAGTCCCTCAGCCGAAGCGATGGCCTGAGTAAGTGTCAGCGGTTCTTTCATTTCGACCTGCCCTTGCTTGTTCACGTTGCCATACACATAAACTACGTCAGAATCGAGAACGGAAACGATATCTCCAGGTTTCATTAAAAGGTTAGATTTTGCTTCAAGTACGTCTTTTAGCTTGAAATAAAGAATTGCGAAATCCTCTTCATCATCCGGCGTAGCCGAGGCTGTTAAGACCATCTTGCAATCTGATGTGCTTCCTGTTCTGGCGACAATAATACGAGAACCGGCCTTTTCACTCTGTCCGCCAGCCTGTGCAAGAAGTTCAAGAAGTCGAATCGGTCGGCCTATAAAATAGTGTCCTGGCTTTACGACAGCGCCGATAATAGAGAATGCTCGTGATCGTTGTTCGACTGCAACAACGTTTACCTCAGGGTTGCGTAGGTAGTCTTTCTGGTAAGCGCTGGCAATTGCGGCCGCGAGTTCCCGTTCGGTCTTGCATACAGCAACGACAGGTTCCGGCAGTCTAAATAGATTTATCGTACCGTTCGAATTTACACTCACGCGTTGGTTTAGATCGGGATGACGGAAAACCTGGACCTCAATCGTATCTTGAAAGCCAATGCGATAACGGTCGGCAGGATTTTGAGGCTCCATCGAAGGGACAGGGATAGCATTCTCCGCAACCTGGCCAGAAATGGAAAACGCTGATAGGTAAGTGGCGAATGCGATACTAAATAAAAATGACTTCATGTCTATAACTCCAAGTTGATCAACAGCAAAAGTTCCAATTTACGATGTTGGATTTACTTCGAGCCGATAAAGTTGTTTTAAAACGTTCATCCGAACGGTACAAGTACATGTAATTTCAAACCGATAGTGTATCAAAATGCCCGTGCTTTGAAAACCGGAATTTTGAATGACGCTGTATTTTCGTTAAACTCTGACCTGTCGCGTCTAGCGGTATCTTTAGATCGTATGGAAAATTCGACACCGATGCTTCGGCAGTACTCGGAAATAAAAAAAGAATATCCGGGTACGATCCTTTTTTTTCGTTTGGGCGATTTCTACGAAATGTTCAATGAAGACGCCGTTATTGGTTCGCGGGAACTGCAGATAACGCTGACTGCCAGACATAAGGACTCCCCGAACCCCGTGCCGATGTGCGGCGTGCCGCACCATGCAGCCGCTGGTTACATAACTAAATTAGTTCAAAAAGGCTACCGGGTTGCATTGTGCGAACAAGCGGAACCAGCAGCGAAAGGAATAAAGCTTGTAAAACGTGAAGTGGTAAGGGTAATCACGCCCGGCACCGCGATAGACGAACAGATCTCAAACGCAAAAGAATCTGTATATCTTTGCTCTATCGTATCAGAGGGCAATACCGTTGCGGCGGCATTTCTCGAGCTTTCAACAGGAGAGTTTTCCGTCACCCTTGCGTCCGGTGTAAAAGCCTTAGAAACGATAGCCGATCAAATTCACCGGTTTCCGGTTCGCGAGATCCTGACCGATTCTGGTATGCAGTCGGTAATTTCGAAGTCAATGGGGATGGATACAAAATCTTCGCATCTAGGATTTTCTGAGATCAACGGCAATCCAACAGCGTCTGCAACAGTTGGTAAATTCGTTATCACGCTGGTTGACAGGGATTACTTCGACGTTCGAAATGCTGAAAGGCTTCTTAAAGATCAATTCGGAGTTCGGGAACTCACTGCTTTTGGCATCGCAGATCACCCTCATTGTATTTCGGCAGCCGGCGCTTGTCTTCAATATGCCCGTGAAACTCAGGGAGTTAGTGTTGAACACATTTCTGAGATCACTTTTTTCCAGCCATCGGAGTATCTTGTTCTTGACGCCGTAACCTTGTCTAATCTCGAAGTAATGGAATCTCGGTCGGAGCAACCGAAGCGAACGTTGCTGGGAATAATCGACGAAACTGTTACCGGAATGGGGGGACGCCTGCTTCGATCATGGTTGATTCGCCCTTCGATCAAAAGAAGCGAGATAGAGACTCGACTGTCTGCCGTTGACGAATTGTCAGGCTCGATACTCCGTGTCGGACTACGCCATCTTCTCAAGGGCGTTCTGGATATAGAAAGACTTGTCGGTCGTCTAAATCTCGCTTCGATTACCGCAAGAGACCTTCTGTCGCTTAGCCGTTCCCTTTCTCAGACTCCTGAAATAAATCGCCTTCTCTCCGATGCCGAGTCGCTGCTACTCCAAGTGCTATCCGAGAACATATTCGAGCTCCCGGAAGTCCGAGAACTGATTGATCGGTCAATTTCAGATGAGCCACCGCTAAACCTGTTGGATGGTGGAACGATAAAACGTGGGTATAATGCCGAGCTTGACGAAATTCGTGACCTTGCTGATTCGGTCAAGCAGGCTATAGCAGGTTTTGAAGAACAGGAACGTCGCGAGACCGGAATCGGAGCCCTAAAGGTTCGGTTTAACAATGTCTTTGGTTATTATATCGAGGTTTCTAAGGCGAACTTAGCAAAGGTTCCGACCAGGTATGAAAGACGCCAAACGCTGGCGAACGCAGAGCGCTATACGACGTCGCAATTGAAAGACTGGGAAACGAAGGTTTTAGGAGCCGAAGAAACAATGCTCCAGCTGGAGCATAATATCTTCCGAGAAGTTCGCGATAAGGTAGTGAGTTCGACTCGAAAATTGCAGTCCACTGCTAGAGCCCTTGCCACTCTTGATGTGCTTTCGGCCCTTGCAGAGACTGCGGCTAGACGGAATTTTGTTAGACCGGTACTTCATGATGGTGACGAGATTGAGATCAAGAGCGGACGGCATCCGGTAGTCGAAGCGTTTCTTGCAGGATCCTTTGTTCCCAACGATACCTATCTGAATAATTCAACTGACCGGGTCCTTATTTTAACCGGAGCCAACATGGGGGGTAAATCCACTATTCTGAGGCAGATCGCTCTGATCCAGATACTAGCTCAGATCGGTTCGTACGTCCCAGCATCGGCCGCTCGGCTACCGATTGTGGACCGCATTTGGACACGAGTGGGTGCGTCTGATGACCTTGCGTCCGGAAGATCTACGTTTATGGTAGAAATGACGGAGACAGCGTCGATTCTGCACAACGCGACGCCCCGAAGTTTAGTTTTGCTCGATGAGATCGGACGCGGAACGTCTACGTTCGACGGACTCTCGATCGCTTGGGCCGTTGCGGAATACCTGCACAATTCGTCCGAACATTCTGCGAAAACAGTTTTTGCAACCCACTATCACGAAATGACTGAACTCGCCGAAAACCTTCCCGGCGCAAAGAATTTGCAAATATCGGCGACAGAAAAGGACGGCAACGTCGTCTTTCTCCATAAACTACAGCCCGGAAAAGCATCAAAGTCTTACGGTATCGCTGTGGCAAGATTAGCTGGCTTGCCTCAGCCCGTAATTGAAAGGGCCAAAGACGTATTAAGGAAGTTAGAGAAGTACGAGCTTGCCGTGTTTTCCCAAGAGAAGTTAAACGGAATCGGTGCTGCCGCCGGAAGATCTGCTGCGACCCAGTTCTCGCTTTTCGCAATTGCGAATGAAGACATTTTAAATGAGTTAAGAATGCTAGATGTGGAATCAATGGGTTCAGATGACGCGAGACAATACCTGAAAAACCTAAAGCAAAGGATCAACTAGCTAAATAAAAAGCTAGAGTATTGGCTTAACAGTCGCCAGTCCAACACTTTACCGAGAATATTAGATGGCAATGGAAATTCCCGATTTTTCGAACTTCTCGGTTAAAGACTTGGTTGGTCAGCTATTTATCATCGGTATCCAAGGAACTAGCCTTGACGGGGACGCAGGAAAACTGATCTCCGATATTAAGCCGGGCGGAGTGTGCCTGTTTTCGCGAAATATCCGCGAGACCGACCAAACACGGAAGCTGCTTGATGATTGCGTTGAGGCCCTTGAGATCCACCCGATTTTGGCTTTAGATCAAGAAGGAGGATTGGTCGATCGGCTGCGACGTCTAACTACTCCAATGCCCGCTCCGGCTGCGATCCGATCTATCAAAGAAGCCGCGGAGTTTGGCAGTTTGGTGGGACAGATCGTCAGCACGCTGGGCTTTAATTTGAACTTTGCCCCAGTTGTTGATGTCATCAATGTCGATCGTGCCAAATTTTCTAACGGTCTTCAAAACCGTGCCTTCGGTTCCTCCGCTGATGAGGTCATCGATCTAGCGGGCGCTTTTTTAACGAACATGCAGGCTACGGGAGTTATGGGCTGTGTTAAGCATTTCCCTGGGCTGGGGGCGGCAGAGGTCGATTCTCACGAAGAGCTGCCGATCATAAACGTTGATTCTAATTCGTTGCATGACATTGATTTGGCCCCGTATCGAACTTTAGTTCCTCAAGGCGACGTCCATGCTGTAATGGTCGCACACTCGGCATATCCACAGAACGACTTGCAGGAGAGTGATCAAAATGGCAGACTTCTACCGTCTTCACTTAGTTTCTCGGTCGTTTCCCGACTCCTCCGTCACCAAATTGGTTTTAGCGGGCTTGTAATAACTGACGATCTTGAAATGGGGGCCATAGTTAAGAACTACGGTGTTGGCGAGGCATGTGTTTTGGCCTTTGAGGCCGGTGTCGACATGCTTGCCATATGTGCGAATGAAAACGAAATCCGCGATGGTCATCGGTCAGTGTTGTCCGCAGTGGAATCAGGAAGGATCTCGAAAGAGAGGCTCGACACATCGACAGATCGAATCCGTAATTTTAAGAAACTTCTAAAAATTCCAACAACATTCGATGACAAGAAGCTTACTTCCCTGGCAGGTGACATCGCCGAGCTCAAAGATCGAATAAACATATAGTCTTGGAGGGCATCATACCTTGCGTAATATTTTCTTATTTTTGCTAATTATTTCTCTCTTGGTTTCTTCGGCATGCCGGCGCAATAGTTCCGAATTTGTTACGGTCGCCCTCCCGGAGCCGTTCTCTTCTCTCGATACTCTGACATCGACGGCTTCGGACGTAGCCGCGGAGCGCGTTCGAAATTTGATGTTCAATTCTCTTGTAAAGAAAAATGACAAATTCGAATACGTTGGAGAGCTCGCGAGCGAGATATCGGTATCAGATGACGGGCTAACGCTCACTTTCGTACTCCGCGACGGGATCAAATTTCACAACGGACAGGAATTTACGGCGGCCGATGTGAAATATACATTTGACGAACTTTTTAAGAGCGAGGGATATAAGGCGGGGGCATTTTTCGATACCGTCAACAAAGAACGCGTCGCGCACATTAGCAAATTCGAGACACCAGATCCGAAAACCGTAGTGATCACAGTAGGGCGGCCCGCACTCGCGAATCAACTCCTTTCAAATCTAGTAGCCATACCCGTCATTGCAAGCGGAACAGTTGTCCAGCAGGCCACTCAGCCGATCGGTACTGGGCCGTTTAAGTTCGTGCGTTTCGACCAGTCGCAGAACACGGTCGAGCTCGATGCATTTGCTGAATACTTTGACGGAGCGCCGACAGTTCAGAAGCTAAGGGTCAAAACGGTCACGGACGCAAGTGCCCTACAGGCGGAGCTTCAGACCGGAGGGGTAGATCTTGCACCGGTCCCATCCAATTTGCCGCCCGATACTCTAAACGTCCTAAGAAACTCGGCTAACATAAATGTCGAACAATTCGAGGGTTCAAATATTCAATACATTGGCCTGAACACCCAATCGGCTCCGTTAAACAACGTTACGATACGCCAGGCAATAGGGCATGCCATTGACCGGCCAAAGATCATAAAGGAACTGCTTTCCGGCCAAGCCACGATCGCCTATTCAATTCTTCCTTCGAGTTCGTGGGCATTTGCTCCTGGTACAATGTATGAATACGATCCGGATAGAGCAAGACAGTTGATCGCCGAGGCGGGGTATAAGAATCAACCAATTAAATTTAAGTACTCCGCCGGTAATGCAGCCTTCAACAGTTATGCCCAAGCGATCCAGAGTTCATTGATCGCGGTCGGGCTGAACGTGGAGATCGAAACGCTCGATCCGGGAACCCTCCGAACTCAGTTAACACAAGGGCAGTTTCAGCTGAACACAGGTGTTTGGATCGGAGGGAATCAAGATCCGATCTTTTTGAAAGACCTATTTACTACGGGACGGATTCCGGGCGAGGGCGTGAGCTGCTGCAATCGCAGCCGTTATAGTAATCCCGAGGTCGATAAAATGTTGGAGGGCGCAATAAACTCAGTCGACCGGGAAAACGCAGAGGGGCTGTACGTCGCAGCATGGGAAATAATCAGTCGGGATATGCCTCTACTTCCGCTGTGGTACCCGGCGAATATGGTGGTGTCGAACAAGCGTATAGGGAATGTAAAGATAAGTCCGAGTGGCGATTGGAGTTTCATTAAGGACATCACCGTCGGTAATTAGACGTTAATAGGTAATCTATTGGATACAGTTTTGCTCATAGCGATCGCGAATCGGTTTGCTCGAAACATCCATTTCAGTTTACTTGACAATCTTTACCTAGAATGTAGAATTATGGTTTGCGATGCGGGAGTAGCTCAGTGGTAGAGCGCGACCTTGCCAAGGTCGAAGTCGCGAGTTCGACCCTCGTCTCCCGCTCCAAAACATCGAAGGGATGAAGGATGACGGATGAACACGAATGATCATTCGGAATCTTCATCCCTAATTCATTTCTGAACGGCGGCGTAGCCAAGTGGTAAGGCAGAGGTCTGCAAATTCTGCAAAAGCACTTTTCACCTGTTATCACACATCGTCATACGCCGATATTTATTGACTTTTCTGAAAGTCGCATCTACTGGGTAACAGTAGGAAATACGCAGTACTCCCCAAAGATTCCCCCAAAGTAAATCTAAGCTGCGCATTCGTTTGAGTCGTCACTATCGTCCGAGCTCAAATATCGCATTGCCTCATCTCTTAGGATAATCCGTCGGGATCCTTTCTTTTTGCTTTCAAGTTTTCCATTTCTGATGTCCTTTCGAATCTTTGGAGCGGAAAGTGTCGATAGCGCCGCCAATTCCTCGACCGAATACGCAAGTTTTTCTATCGTTAATTCAATCATAATTAAGTTACCTGTCGGAAAATAGGCCTTCCACATTCCGTCTATTGGCAATCATTGTGCCAGAATGCGTGGGAGACAGAGTGTCGTAAGGCTAATTAACCTTTTGGCAATCACGTTTAGGTTCCGAGATGATTTAAGTGTTATTGGCTCTTTTAGAGGCTGGAAAATCTTGCACCAATGGCTCAGTTTTGCACCAGGTAATACCTATTCATTTCTATTCCGAAATGTACGCGAGCGAGGGTTCGGGCATTTGGAAGGGTTCTTGTCAGAACCGGAACAGTAGTGATCGGATCTTTCAGCGTTCAAACTGTGATTTGAGATCGATCAGCTTTCCGATTCGTCTGACGATGGTTCCCGGACTCGGGCATTTGCCCGCAATACTTGCTCGTCTTAGGTCATGATAGGTCGGCATGCGGCGGTACTGTTTTGATAACCTTCTGATTGCGGACAAGATCTCGTCATCAGTATATCTTCGCGAGTTTGGCGCTATCTCAGAATAGCCCGCCGCCTTGTATGCTTTCGGCAAACTTCCAAAAATGCTCGCAAATGGTCCGGCCGAAGCGCACTCGCCCAATCGGCTTGCGGCATTAATATCCCGGTCGGTCGGCTTTCTGCCAAGCTTCTTCCCCAACGCCTTAAGCTGAACGATCAATTCTTCTTTGGTATATTTCTGCCAATATGTCGTCCGCTCGTTCGCTTTACGGTAGACCGTCTGCGTTCCGGCGGCACGACGGGCTTTCGAGAGTGTCCCGAACTCCTTAAGAAACATCTTCACCGATGGCCCTTCACCGTCGTCATACAACTTCTGAATATCCGTTTTCTGTATTGGGCGATCGAGTGTCGAGTCCAATTTGCCAAGAATCGCAAGCATTTCCTCACGGCTGTAAATCCTTTTCGCAGCACCGGCCACCTCAATTGCGGCCGGAACAGACCCGAACGCTCGTACAAAATGATAAGGAGGTGAAACCTCTTTTCTCCGTCGCGCCTCATCAACGTCTTCGTCAAAAAGAGTTCGGCCCAACTTCCGCTGAAGCTTTCGAAGTTGATTCAGAAGTCTTTCGCGATCAGATGCGTCAAATTCCTGCTTATACCTAGGCTTCAGCTTTGTTTGCTTCAAAGCCGTAAGAAAGCTGCCGAATACCGCATAGTAAATATATAAAGGATATACGCGTTCCTGTTCTCTTAGAGCCGGCCAATCGCTTGTTACTGGTGTCCTTCCCAACTCGAGGGCGACCCCTTTCAATTCCGCGATTAAATATTGCTTCGACGGGAGGTGTGCCGTTCTCCGCCGCTTGTTTTTACCGGTTCTGATCTCAGAGTTCTCAAGGAACCAACGACGGCAGGTACGACAATAGAACCTTTGCTTCCGATGTTTCCCAAACCCCGCCTTGCAAGTCGCACCACTACCGCAGTGATAACAAATAAACCCGGATGGAATCGCTGGTCGCCCCATTATTCAATAATAACATTGGCGATTAATTTTTGATTTCGCGAGCCGCGGTACTCACCGGCATTTTGGCTGAGTTGACTCAAGAACGGACCGTCGATTAGAAAGTCAGTGTGGGTGAGGATGTAATCTATTTTGGGGTCTTTTCGATCAATTAGGGTTTCCAGTGAGTAGCCGGTATAGACAGTAAGATGAAGCCCCAGACGCTTGAACCTCGCTGCAAGCTCTGCAACCGGGCCGGGCTGATCGAATGGTTCTCCGCCGAGGATGGTTACGCCGTCATGTGTGGCCCGCTTTGCGACAATCTCATTGACGATCGAAGCGATAGAAACTACGCTTCCGTTTTCACGTTCGTGAGTCTGAGGAACGAAGCAGCCGTGACAGCGAATTGAACATCCGCTAACTTGAACCACACTTCGTCGTCCGGGACCGTCCACCGTCGAATGATGGTAAAGACGGTAGAGCCAAATAGAGAATTCGTCTGATTCAGTTTGTTTGGGTGACTTGCCTTGACGAGGGAGAACGGGCAGCTTTCTTCGCGGGTTTTCAGCCGGCTTA
>JBGTKY010000019.1:0-14991 GCA_041744395.1 Pyrinomonadaceae bacterium
TACAGGCGTTCAAGGACGATTACAACGGCTTCAGACCACACAGCTCGCTGTGTGGTCTGACCCCGAATCAGGTTGTCGAAAGACATCGCAAGACCCGGAATTCTCTACTTTAGACTGGCATCGAAATGGGGGGTAGCTTAAATCTGAAGAATCTCTAGAGTAAACTGGGAGCAAGATCGGGGTCAGACATGCAATTCTTGAAGTTTATCGTGATATTTCTTCTCGACGAATTCCCTAGCATATCTGAGTTTACTGTTTTTCTCTAATTTTATTATGGCGGCGGCGTAGACGGTCGAGTTTTACTATTGTAGCGTTTTCAGCAATTTTGGAGCCGGCTTCACGGGCCGAAACGATAGATATCTCTTTTCCCATTACGGATCGGCCGGACTTTGCGAATAGGGAGTTAAGAGCTTCAATAAAAAGGCCCGAGCGATCTGCCCGGGCCTTTTTCTGTTGCTTTTGTGCAGCCTGCTTTTTTACTTCGGGCCACCGGCGAGTTTGCCGATGAGCGAGAAGAGCGGCAGATACATCGAGATCACTATCGATCCGATGGTGACGCCGAGGAAAGCGATCAGGACGGGCTCGATCATTGCGAGCAGATCGGCGATTGCGGTATCGACCTCTTCTTCGTAGAAGTCAGCGATCTTGCCGAGCATGGCGTCGAGGGCACCGGTCTGTTCACCGACACCGATCATCTGGCCGACCATGTGCGGAAAGACCTTGGTGGCCTTCAGCGGTTCGACGAAGTTTTCACCGCGTTCGACACCGATACGGACCTTGATGATAGCGTCTTCGATGACGACGTTACCAGCGGTCTTTGCCGTAATGTTTAGCGACTGCAGGATCGGCACACCTGACGAAAGCAGGGTCGAAAGGATCCGCGAGAATCGGGCGACGGCTACCTTTCGCAGAATGGGTCCGAATATCGGGGTTTTGAGCAGAAGCGAGTCGATCTGCCATTTGCCCTTATCGGTCTTGTAGTAAAATTTGATGGCGATCGCCGAAGCGATGATCGCGATGAGAAGCGTCAAACCGCCCCAACCGGCAAGGAATCCGCTTATTCCCATGACTATTCGTGTCGGAAGCGGCAGAAGTTCGCCCGGGCCAAGCAGGCCGAGGAATATCTGCTCGAACTGCGGAATGACGACGACCATGATGATCGCGATAGCCCCGATGGCAACCAGGATAACGGCCGCCGGGTAGATCGACGCCGAAACGATGCTTCGTTTCAGCTTAACGACCTTTTCGATCAAGGTTGCCAGACGCTGCAGGATGAGATCGAGCACACCGCCCGTTTCACCGGCCTCGACCATGTGTGTGTAGAGCGAATCGAATACCTTCGGATGCTTTTCTAGTGCCGAAAAGAGCGTAGCGCCTTCTTCGACGTTCTGCCGAACCTGCTTTAGGACGTCCTTGAAAAACGCGTTCTGCTGCTGTTCGGCCAAAATATCGATACATTGGACGAGAGGAAGCCCGGCATCGATCATTACAGAGAACTGCCTGGTGAAGACGGCCAATTCCTTGGCACCGACCTTCTTGCGTGCACCGATCTTTGGGATCGAAACGACACGGCTTTTCTCGGTCGCCTGGGTAACGACGATCTGCTCGCGGCGAAGAAGCGACCGCAGATCATCCGCGCTCGCGGCATCGCGTTCGCCGGCGACCATCTCGTTCAATCGATTTCTTCCTTTATATACAAATGTTGGCATCTCTGTTCTCTAGCTCCTGTAAATCTAACTTTTTTGTGGCGATCAGCGTACGGGCGGGCGTTGTCCGATAGGGCGGCCCTGGGCATACGGGCTTGCCTGGCCAGCTGTGGGCGGCATTGCCGGTTTTCCGGCACCACCATAGCTCTGGTTTAGGCCCGAACCGCGTTCGATCAGCTCTTTCAATTCGTCAGCGTTGGAGGTTCGCTGCATCGCTACTTCGACCGATATCTGTTTCTTATGGACGAGTGTCGCCAGAGCTTGGTTGAAGGTCTGCATACCGAATTTGTCCTGTCCGGTCTGCATCATCGAATAGATCTGGTGGATCTTGTCTTCGCGGATCAGGTTGCGGATAGCGGCATTCGGTACGAGTATTTCAAGTGCCATGACACGGCCGTCGCCTGTTGCTTTTGGCAGAAGCGATTGACACATGATGCCCTCAAGAACAAGCGAAAGCTGAGTTCTGACCTGCGATTGCTGGGCCGACGGAAACACGTCGATAATACGGTTGATGGTCGAATAGGCCGAGTTGGTGTGAAGCGTCGCAAACGTCAAATGGCCCGTTTCGGCGATTCGCAGTGCCATCTCGATCGTTTCGAGGTCACGCATTTCGCCGACCAGGACGATGTCAGGGTCCTGACGAAGGGCCGTTCGGAGAGCGGCGCCGAACGAATGGGTGTCGGCGGCGACCTCACGCTGATTTACAACACAATTCTTGTGGTTATGGAGAAATTCGATCGGGTCCTCGATCGTCAGGATATGATCGTGACGTTCGATGTTGATCTTGTCTACCATCGAGGCAAGCGTCGTCGATTTACCGGAACCGGTCGGGCCTGTAACGAGAACAAGGCCGCGCGGCTTTTTGCAGAGGTCCGAGACGACCTTCGGCAAACCGAGATCGTCGAAAGTCTTGATCTCGTAAGGGATCGCACGAAATACCGCGCCGACCGCACCTTTCTGATTAAAAAGGTTGGCACGAAATCGCGACATTCCCTTAAGCCCGAACGAAAAGTCGAGCTCAAGGTTTTCTTCGAAACGGTGCTTCTGAGCATCCGTCAGAACGGAATAGGCAAGGCGTTTGGTGTCTGCCGGGGTCATCGGCGGAAAGCCTTCTAGTGGGCTGAGGTGGCCGTGAACGCGCACCTGCGGAGCCGAATTGGTGGTGAGGTGCAGATCAGATCCGCCCTTGTCCGTCATCTTCTTGAGAAGTTCGGGAAGCGTGATCTGCGAAGCTGCACTTTCTGATTGATCGAAGCTCATTCTGTTTATTTCTCCGGGCGAGAATATTTCTATTGGTCTACTGGAACGGCACACGGAACGATCGGTGCGGTCGGTGTGGCTGCCGGTTGAGCGGGGCGCTCCACAACGATGCCTCTGACCGCAGCTTGCTGAACAGGCCGCGATGTTCCCTGAATGCTCTGGATGACCTTTTCTGATTCTTCGGCAAGGCGTTCGGATGAATCCGTTGCTGAATTTGTCGCAACGCTATAGATCCGGCCTCCGGCCTCAGTGAAGTAGAAAAGGCGTGAATTGACTCGGCCGCCCGCTCCCTGCGATTGTGCGACGACGACGTAAACGGTCTGGCCGCCTACCTCTTTTTGATAATCATTGACGACCCAGCCGTTCTCGCGGATCATGCGGTTGATGACATCGCGACGAAGGGCCGTTGTCGGAACACCGCCGAGTGCTCGGTTGCGTCCGGTGGTGACGGTCTCGCCGGTAGCCGGGCCGACGACGGAAATCGCGGCCGAACCGACCTTTGCTCCGCCTTCGTTCGCAACCTTGAACTGAAGCTCATTTTCAGTGGCCTTCTCAGCAACCCAACCTTCTGGTGCGGGCTTACCGGTCGGAAGCATAGCTTGCTTTGCCGGTTTGGCCTCGACAACTGTATCTGCCGACGTCTGGACCTCAGCTTCGCGAGCTTTGGCAAGCCTCATCTGTCGCAGCCTAAGCTGGCGTTTGCGTGCAGCAACCTGTTTCTTGCGGCGTTCTTGAGCTCGATAGAGCTGCCACCACCGCTTGGAATACTTCTTGACACCACGCCATGATCGCTCTTTTTTCTTGTACTTGCGCACTTTCTGCGAGCCGGCTTCGGCATACTGAGTTGCTATCGGAATAAGCGTCCCCATTCCGATAAGTAATGCTACTGATAATGCAATTGCCCTGAATACCATATTTCCTCCAAAAACCTATACGACAGTTTCCTTGACCACTTCTTCTAAGGTGGTGATGCCCTCGCGTATCTTGCAGAGGCCTGATTCGCGGAGCGTGATCATCCCGAGTTCGATCGCTTTCTTTCGAAGTTCGATCGCACTTGCACCGATGATGATCAGTTCGCGAAGTTCGTCGGTCACTTCCATGACCTCGTAAAGGCCAACGCGGCCTTTATATCCGGTGTTGAGACACGCATCGCACCCGCGTCCCTTATAAAGTTTTAGATCGGTGATCTCGGCATCGCTGAATCCGGCAGCCTGCAGAATGTCCGGTGCGACCTGGATCTCTTCTTTGCAAGCCTTACAAATGCGGCGGATCAGCCTCTGTGCCTGGATAATGTTGACGCTGGTCGCGACAAGGAAGGGCTCGATGCCCATATTGACCAGTCGCGAAATGGTCGACGGCGCGTCATTGGTGTGTAGCGTCGAGAGAACAAGGTGACCCGTGAGTGCGGCCTTGATGGCGATCTCGGCCGTTTCAAAGTCACGGATCTCACCGACGAGGATGATGTTCGGATCCTGACGCAGGAACGAGCGTAGTGCGGCAGCGAAATTGAGGCCGATCTGCTCCTTCATCTGAACCTGGTTGATGCCTTCGAGGTTGAACTCGACCGGATCTTCGGCGGTCATTATGTTCGTTTCCGAAGTGTTCAGAGTTTGTAGTGCCGAATAAAGCGTGTTCGTTTTACCCGAACCTGTCGGGCCGGTGACTAGGACCATGCCGTAAGGATTGGCGATCGCCCGCTGGAATTTCTCGAGGCTTTCCGGTTCGAAGCCGAGCTTCGACATATCAAGCATCAGCTTGTCTTTATCAAGGAGACGAAGCACGACCTTTTCGCCGAATAGCGTCGGCAGAGTCGAGACACGGAAGTCGAGTTCGCGTGAGCGGTCATCGACCTTAACTTTGATCTTGATGCGGCCATCTTGCGGAAGTCGCTTTTCGGCGATATCAAGCTTGGCCATGATCTTAAGACGCGAGATAAGCGCATCGCGCATTTTCAGGGGCGGAGCCATGACGTCGTAGAGCACGCCGTCAATACGGAAGCGGATCCGGAAGGATTTCTCGTACGGCTCGACGTGAATATCCGAAGCTCCGCGGCGTAAACTATCGACCATCAGTACATTGACCAGTCGGACGACCGGTGCGTCTTCGCTGGCCCGTGCGAGCGTTGCGAGATCGATCTCATCGTTCTGTTCAACAAGTTCGAACTCCTCGGGGTCACCATTGCCGAAATTGAAGTCTTCGAGCGTAACGTCGAGGTCTGATTCGGAAAGACGATCGCTGACACGGATCTTGTTTCCGCTTTTCGCCATTTGTCCGTTCTTTCCGTTTTTGGCGGCGGTCTTTTCCGCTTCGAACGGGACATTCGCGTCAAAAATGTCGATCTGCGTCGAACCACTGTAATACTTACCGATCGCCATCTGGATCGATGCCTCAGACACAATGACCGGTTCGACATTGAGGCCCGTCATGAACTTAATATCGTCCATGGCGAAGACATTGGTCGGATCGGCCATCGCAAGCGTCAGCGTTGCACCGACCTTTGAAATAGGCAGAACCGTATATTTTAATGCGACCTCTTGAGAGATCAGGCGAATGACGTCAGTTTCGATGTGGAACAGGTCGAGATTGATCGACGGAACTCCATATTGGCGGGAGAGTACCGCTGTGATCACATCATCGGAGATCATTCCAAGCCTGACAAGATTGGAGCCGAGGCGTCCGCCATTTGCGCGCTGGTAGTCGAGCGCTTCCCGCAATTGCTGCGGAGTGACGAGGTTTTCGCGGACAAGAATTTCCCCTAGTTTTGCTGACATCTAGTTTTGATAGGTTCCTGTTGATCGAACAAGAGGAATTGTGAAGAGTGAATTAAAGAGCTATTACCGTGAAGGGATAAGCTATCAACGATGGTAAACACCGTTGAAACACAATAATACTTGTTAGGCATCACTGTGTCAAGCAATCTTTTTGAATGAAATCAGGTCAGCTTGCGCGAATTGTGAGCGCTAATAAATTGATCGGTCAGAATGGCATCGAACATCCGATGCTATCCAATGCGAGGATATTTCTCGGAGATATCTTGCTCGTCAAATTCGTCGGGCACTCCGTCTTTATTTTTGTCCTCCGCGTAAAAGGTCTTGATAAGCGGCGGAGCGATAAGCGTGGTCGCAACGGCCATAAAAAGAACCGCGGCGAAGAATCGGTCCGTGATGACGGCGAGGCCGAGGCCGATCTGGGCGACGACGATGCCGACCTCACCGCGAGGTATCATACCGACACCGACCTGTCCCATCTCTTTCCAAGAGAGTCCCCAAGCACCGAGCCCGCAACCAATAAATTTGGTCACGACGGCAGCTATCGTGATCACGACCGCGAGCAGGACGACGTCCAGATCGCGGAATAGCGTCAAATTCAGCTGCATTCCGATGTTCACGAGAAAGAATGGAACGAGGAATTCCGTAACGCCGCTGGTCAGCTTGTGCATCCCGCGGTTATCCTCGGTCGCTTCGGCCATTGCCATTCCGGCGAGGAATGCACCGATTATCGCTGCGACGCCGACATATATCGACAGAACGGAAAGCCCCAGACATAGAATTAGTCCCAGATTGAAATAGGGGTTGCTCAACCGAAGCTTATCAACCCGCGGCGCGACACTATTGACGACGCGCGACCCGATATAGGCAACAAAAACGATAAACACGATCGCAAGAGCTGCAGTCTTGCTGAGCTCAAGATAATTGACCTCGCCGGTGCTGAGAGCCGAAACAACCGAAAGGATGATCAGGCCGAGAATGTCGTCGATGACCGCCGCACCGAGGATGATACGCGACGTTTCGCGGTCAAGAAGGCCGAGCGAGCCAAGAACGCGGGCGGTAATACCGACCGAAGTTGCAACGAGCGCAGCCCCGATGAACATTGCCTCAACGAACGATCCACCCCACGCCTGGGCAATGAAGTATCCCGCGACAAAGGGGATGATCACGCCGAGCGTTCCGACAAAGAGAGCACGGCGGCCGACCTTCAGAATGGACTGCGGTTTCGTTTCTAGCCCGACCATGAACAGCAGAAAGATGACGCCGATCTCGGCAATGATACTGATGATCTCGGATGGCTGGATCAAGCCCAGGACGCTCGGCCCGATGATCACGCCCGCCAGGATCTCGCCCACTACGGCGGGCTGCTTCAGCCGCTCAAAAAGCTCCGCCATCAGCTTGGCGGTGGCGAGCATCAAAAAAAGCGCAAGAAGGACGGACGTGTGTTCGGTTGCGGCGGCGAAGACTATCGGCATTTTCTTTATGTGCGAATTGCGATCTGGCTCATCGGATATTCTAGCAATCGTTCCGATGTTACGCATATGTCGAGCCCATTCCCAACTCGGATGCACTTGATTTTTTCGACCGGCGTCCTATAATCAAGAATTCATGGCTGGGTAGCTCAGCTGGTTAGAGCGCGGGATTCATAACCCCGAGGTCGGGAGTTCAAGTCTCCCCCCCGCCACCAAGTAAAATGGGCATTTCGTAAATTTTTACGAATGCCCTTTTTTAGTTTTTGTGCCTATAGTGTGCTAAACGTGAAGATCACGTTCCGAACATTAGGTTTTCCATGTGATCGGTGGCATCTTTCTGCATCGTCGGGAGAACTTCCAAACGCTGTCCAGTCGGAGAACGTCGAGATCCCGGTTGCAGTAAGGGTGTTTGTCCCCTCATTAACCTGGGTAGGAACCGCAGTAAATGCCCCGTCGAATCTCTGAAGAGCCAATGTCGATTCGCTGAAGATATTTTCCGGTACATCTTCGTCCAAATAACGAAATCCAAGTTTTACCGTCAGGTCGCCGGTCTCAGTTATTCTCCAGAATCGCTCGAGAGCGATATCTGGATCTGGAGCATTTGGATGGACGCCGTCTGCGGAGGCAATCGTCAGGCTCGAAGGCGAGATCGAAAGCACTGTCGGCTGCACTGTTACCGGAGTATATCCTTCGTCGGTACCGAGTGGATATTCGAACACGTCAAGCGTTTCAAATACTTTCTCGAAGTTTCCATCAATTCAGCACTGAGTTCCTTGGATCGTTTGAGAAAGATCTGCTCTGTTTCATTCGTTGTCGCATTTAACAGCCGCCCTTTAAGTCCGGTTTTTGATATCTCTAGTTAGCCGTGCGCTGTAGGAGGATCACGTCGCGGATCTCTTGACCCCGGACAAAAGCGAACCATTTTCCATCACGTGACCAGGCAAAATTATATAGACGCTCGTCCGGCAGCCCGACGAGTTTGTACGGGTCACCGTCAACAGGAAAATTCCAATACCCGCTAAAAGAATCTCGTACTGTGAACGTTTTGCTATCTGGTTTCCACCGGATATGGACAGAAGCTGTCGCATTTTTCGGAATGTCGATCTGCCGGAGGAGGCTATGGTCGGCGGCTGAAAATATCGCGAAACGGATCTTATCCGATCTGTACGCAGCGGCAATGTAATTGCCATCAGGCGAGAAGCTGGCAAAAGATGTCTCGCGATCGGTGAAGCACTCCTGCTCACCGCCATCGATCGGCACGCGACACAACCAACCGTTGCTCTCGCCGATATATGATTTGAAATACACCCACTTCCCTTCGGGCGACGCGGTCGCCAGAAACGCGTCGCCGCCCGAAGTTAATTGTTTCGCGTTAGAGCCGTCGATATCGGTGCGCCAGATACTAAAATCAGTCGCGCGATTCGAATGGAAAACGATGTACTTCCCGTCCACCGTCACCGACAAAGAACTGTCCACGTTACCGCTAGCCGTCAACTGCTTTTGGTTGTCGCCATCGATGCTCATTTCGGCGATAAACTGGCTCTCCGTATCGGATGTGTTGTAAATGATGCGGCCGTCCGGCGTCCAGTCGAGGCCCCAGAGTCCGTCATACTTTCCAAACGAACCAAAAGTGATCTGCCGCTGTTGAGTAAGGTCGTCAGCCGCTGCCAACCAGACGTTATTGAGTTGGCGATGCTCGACCGCCAGAAGAGTTTGTGCGGATCCGGAACTACTAAGCGAAACGCCCGCATCGTTGTGCCACGAGGCGCCGTACTGGCTGCGGTCGTTAGTGATCCGCTGAAGAGCGCCGGACGGATAATCCAACTGGTACATCTGATAGTGCGGCACGGATGAGTGGGAATTAAGATCGACCGCTATCAAGATCAGTCCACTGCCGTCATCGAGCCACTCGGTCCTTGTAACCTCCCGAACCATCTTATGCTCAATTCGATCAACGGCCCCCGTCGCCAGGTCCAGAGTCGCGATCTGAGTATGGAAAGGCTTCTCATTGCCGATGAGGGCGAATGCGATCTTTGTTCCATCCTTTCGCCAGGAAAGTGTCGAGGCGATATAGCGTTCCGATCTATCGAACGCCGCAATATCGCGCTGAGGCGAGCCATCAAGCGGCGCGATCGAGATACTGACTTTAGTGTCGTCCTCCGGTGACGGACGCACCACCGCTATTTCATCGCCTCCGGGCGACAAGCTAAAAGTGCCGACATGCTCCCGGACCTTTTCCTGATGACCGCCGAGGAACGGAATTTTCATCAACGAAGCGTCTGCATTCTTTTCGTCCTGAAGTGAATAGAATAGGTGAAAATTATCCGGCGAAAACGTAAGAGAGCGGTAAACGGCTTCGTCTGGCGGACGCAACTGAATATGATCTCCGCCATCGACATAGCCGACCCAAAGACTCTTTTGCCCGAGGTCGTCGATCGTGTACGCGAATGATCTTCCATCGGGCGACAGTGCGGCCATCCCGACCTTGCCGCTCGTCGTTAGCTGGCGCACGGCGGAATTCTGGTACGGACCAAACGATGCCTCTGCCCCGGTAACGGCACGAAAATACCATGTACCGCCGATAACGGCTAAAATCGCGATCGCTGCAATTCCAATTGTAGTAGATCGATTACCGTATCTATTTGCCGCTAACTCTGTATGTTGGTCCGACTCCGCTGTCGGCAGGAATTCTTCGACGACTATCCGCGAAACCTCAAAGTTTTCGACGAGTATGTCCTGGCTGCCGTTTACCGGTGTGACGTTTGCCACGAACCCGTAACCTTTCCCCGGTACGGTTGAGATCAGCGGCCGTTCGACGCCGAGAACTTTCCGCAGTGTCGACATTTGCACCGTCAGATTATTCTCCTCAACAAATTGCCCGGGCCAGACAGAATCGAGAAGCTCATCCTTACTCACGATCCTTCCCCGATTTTCGACTAGCGTTTTCAGCAACTCAAAGGTTTTCGAGTTCAGCTTAACGGGCTCGCCGTCGCGGGTCAGACACCGCGACGGGCAGTCCAACACGAACTCTTCAAAGCGATATACCTTATCGTTAGGATCGATCATAAATTCGAGCTGCATTCGTGGGATGCCAAGAATTATATGGCAAAGAATATGCAATTGAAATAGAAATGTTCCCGTCCCGCGGCAATTTAATATTTTTTAGCAACGTTTAGCTGGGAATTTAAGGACTTTGAGTCGCCATACATAGCAGACTCGCCTCACGAATGAAACCAAAGCTTCAACTTGCAAAGAGAACAGAGATAACGATCGAGACTCGAAGTGTGATGCGGATCAACACTATTGCCGCTGACGAATTATTTTGCGGTGAATGTGGCGAGGTCGTGGTGCCGATCCTCGGTTGGCAGGTTGTCCGTGCGACCGGCATAAACAAAAAACATATAGAATCCCTCCGTCTCAGAGGCGAAATACACAAGATAAACGGAGTTGGCATTTGCAGTGCCTCGCTATCGAGATATTTGAACAAGGAGAACCGATGAAATACACGGCACCAATGACTATAAATTTCCACGTAAGTGGTCGCCCTAACACTATTTTCACGGACCGATCGTCGCCGGGGTCTCTAACAACTTTCTGATTTTGGCCCGACTTTTACTGAACTGAGGTACATAAAGCAATGAAAAAATATTTCTTGGAAGTCTCTGCGTTACTGGTCGCGGCAATACTTGTTGCGAATTACTTTGTGCCGCGGGGTTCGGGTCAAGTGTTCGAAGACCAAACGAGGATCGCTTTCACTTGTTTTGCGGGTAACAGTTCGAATGGCGCAAAGAACATTTGCCTGATGAAACGCGATGGCACCGACATAGTACGGTTTAGTGATCCACTGACTTTGGACGCAGATTTTCCGCTGGTTAGTCCGGACGCAGGTGCGATCGTGTTTCTTCCGAATTATAACTTTGGTCAAGGCGACAACCGCACAAAACTGGGAATCGTGAATTCAGACGGATCAGGTGCGAGATTGCTTTTCGATGGCGAAGCCTACGACTCAACCGATCCTCAGCCTCGAACAGCGGGCTTCAGTCCCGACAGCAGTAAAGTGGCCTTCATTACAGTTGCTCGAAACGGCGGGGAAAGAAAGCTATGGGTGGTCAATACTGACGGTACCGGGCTGACCACGATAGCAACTGGAGAAATTCTTACCGGAGGGCCATTCGCCACCGGGCCCATACCTACTGCCACCGATCCCAATTTCGTTTCGTTCAGCTCCGATGGCTCAAAAGTAGTGTTCGGAATGCAAATCTCAGGCGAGTCTGACGGGAGGTCCATCTGGGTCGCCAACGTCGATGGAAGCGGTCAGACGCGCGTCTCGGCGCCGGACAATGGTAGGGGAGAGTCTGCCCCCGTTTTTAGTCCAACCGACGACAAGATCGCCTTCCTTGAGACCGAACCGGTCGACGGGGGCTTTCTTGGATCTCTTGCGATCATGAACTCCGACGGTTCCGAGAAAATAATTTTGAGCAGTCCGAACGTAGGCATTCCGACACAAATGGCGTTCAGCCCCGACGGCGGTAGGATCGTTTACGCCAGCAGCGTAGTTGGAAATGATCCTGACACACTTGTATGTTGCGATCTGTTCGCAGTGGACACGGACGGATCCAACCTTGCCGGCCTCACGAACCGCACAGGGATAGAAACATTCCCTTCATTTAGTCCCGATGGAGCTCAGATCTTTTACAATTCCTCGCCGGCAGGGTATCAGGCGATGGAGATATTCGCCATGAACGCGAATGGTAGCGGGGACGGACCGATCACCGACACGCCGGGAGAGCCATTCAGCATGAGCCCAACCACCGCAAGTTCCGATCTCGACCGAGACGGCGTGAATGACGCTGTCGACAATTGTCGCGGAGTATTCAATCCCGATCAGATCGATACGGACAACGATGGGCAGGGCGACGTATGCGACCCGGACGATGACAATGACGGAATACTCGACGAGGCGGATAGTTGTCCGCTGATCGCAAATCAATACCGGATCGCATTATCATCCTCCCGCAACGGCAATTACGAGATCTACACAATGAACGCTGATGGCACGGGCACTACGCGACTTACGTTCATTACTTCGGCAACCGACGACGAGCCGAGTTTCGATGCCAGCGGTAACAAGATCTTGTTCACCTCCAACCGCAACAACAGCCGCGATGAGATCTACGTGATGAACGCCAACGGCGCGGGCGTCACGCGCCTTACAAATATTGCGGGTGGCAATAACGATGCGGTTTTCAATCCTGCCGGAACAAAGATCGCCTTTACTTCCCGGCGTTTCGATAACAACCAGAATCTCTTTGTGATGGATGCCGATGGTTCAAATCAGATTCGATTGACATCATTCACGTCAACCGGGACGTTCGCCAATAATCCGAGTTTTAATAACGACGGAACTCGGATCGTGTTCGAAAGTCAACGGGGGGTAATCGGGAACTCCCAATGGGATATCTTTACCATAAACCCCGACGGCACCGGCGAAACGCGCCTGACCACTGCCACACAGCCGGATCACCAGCCGTCGTTCAGCCGTGACGGCAGCAAGATAGTTTTCACCTCCGAGCGAGACGGAAACTATGAGATCTATATAATGAACTCGGACGGGACGAATCAGACTCGTCTGACCAATACGCCGGAGCATGAATTCGATCCTGTGTTTAGTCCGGATGGAATGCGGATCGCTTTTAGCAAGTCAGGAACCGGTGGCGTTTACGTGATGAACGTCGATGGCAGTGGCACTACGCTTCTGACCAGTACGACCTTTGATACCCATCCCTCGTTCGCCCCGCAGCCAGACGGGGACGCCGACGGCGTCGGCAATGCCTGTGATAACTGCTTGCAGGTTGCAAATCCCGACCAGCTTGATACCGATGGCGACGGCCTGGGAGACTCGTGCGATAACTGTCCGGCCGTCAGCAATCCCGGTCAGGCGGATAACGACGGCGATGGTCTCGGCGACGCGTGTGACCCGGATGATGATAATGACGGTGTGCTCGACACCGCAGACAATTGCCCACTGGTCGCAAATCCGAATCAAGCCGATAACGATCGCGACGGGATAGGCGATGTTTGTGATCCTGACGACGATAACGACGGTATCACTGATAGCGGCGACAATTGTCAGTTCATCGCGAATCCGTCTCAGTCGGATGCCGACGGAGACACCATCGGCGACTATTGTGACGGCGGAACGGTTGTCACGGGGCCTGACGATACGGACCCGCTAGTGTTGCTCGGCGACGTCAGCCTGACGTTTTCAAGTGTATCGACTGCGGGAATGACGACATTCTCGGCGATCCCTATCGATGCCGGCGGTCTACCACTGGGCTATTCGTTTTGTCCGACGTGTCCGGCATTCGACATAACGACGACCGCGACCTACACGCCGCCGGTCACCGTCTGCCTGCCTGTGCCTGAGGAAATTAGCGAACCTGAATTCCAGCAATTAAAACTTCTTCACGGCGAGAATGGAGTTTTCGTCGATCGAACGACGAGCCGTACGACGAATAAAAACGCTGTGCGATTGGTCTGCGGCCAGGTCACTTCGCTGTCACCGTTCGCACTCGCGTACGATTTCGCCCCAACCTCTGCAAACGTTTCGCTCAGCGGACGCGTAATGAATGTAAATGGATACGGGATCAGGGATGCGGTAATGACCCTGACCGAAGCGAGCGGACGAGTCCAAATTGCCCGGACGTCTAGTTTCGGATACTACAGCTTTAACGAGATCTCGGCGGGACAGACGGTTATTGTTTCTATCAGTACGAAGCGATACGTCTTCTCCAAACCAACGCGGGTGGTCACTGTTGCGAACAATGTGAGCGATATCGATTTCGTCTCGGACGAGTAAAGAGAAAAAAGGCTGAAGCATCGACCCATAAAACTTCGGATATCTCCGCCAGCGAAGTGCCGAGACGAAGGGCACTGCTCTGGAAATTGAATCGCACTTTGCAAGCTTGACCCCGTTGGCCCGGATCGTCTTCGGGCTATGCCCACCGATGTGCGGAATCGCTATGCCTTTCCGTTCCGCCCTAATAAGTGTAAGCGGCTTGCCGCCCGATGTGCGGAATGGCTATGCCTTGCCGAACGCTCACCCCCAAGCGGTGAGTGCCTGCTCTCAATCAAACGTGATTCGTAGAATCCGATCCTTGTTGGTCGTGAATGCGTCTGATTCAGGGTTGTCGGCCGTTTGCCAGGTTGTTCCTGTTCGATTCTAACATCTGATGTAATCCCTCGGCCTATCAAACGGTTCCGGGTCGGACCTGCACAAATAAATGGAGCGTGACGTGCACGCTCCGAGGCTAAAGAGGGCTGTTCCTTAGCTAAGTAGGGGGAAGAAATTTGACCGCTTTCTGCGGCACGACTACGATCTATCGAACATATGAGTTCGGCAGCGGTCTGTCGCCTGCTGCTCCGAAGCCGATGGCCTGGAAGCCGGCGGTCGAGCGGAGCAGGTACCATGTGTTGTTCGACGGGCGGAAGACCGCTGCGTCCGCTTTGCCGTCGCCGTCGTAGTCGCCTGGAACGGGAATGTCGGTCGAGACGCCGAACGGAAACGCATAGAACGAGTTGTCGTCGGATCGCAAGATGAACCATTCGCCGGTCGATGGCCGCCAGAACGCAATGTCGGCTTTGCCGTCGCCGGTATAATCTGCCGGAACAAGCCTATCTGTGGATTGTCCCCACTGTGTCGCAGTAAAAGTATTGTCTGCTAAACTGAGCGAGTACCAGGTTCCGTTCGACGGACGGAAAACTGTTGGATCCAGTCTGCCGTCG
>JBGTKY010000020.1:0-81707 GCA_041744395.1 Pyrinomonadaceae bacterium
CATCACGCCTTTTATTCATTGCTGATACCGGCCTATTAGTTGGTTGCCGGCTGCTTTCGCTCTCGCTGAGTCCGACGTTCTTGCTTGAACTGACGTCGTTCCTGCATTCTCTGCTGCATCTCAAGCTTTTTAGCCTCGAGCTTAGCCTTCTGTTCCGGTGTCAAGATCGCTTCCATCTGAAGCCGAACGACCTCGCGGTTTGCTTTCATCTGCGAACGTAGAGTTTCCATTCTCAGTTTCTGATCTTCAGTGATCGTGCCCGCACGGCGTGCCTGCATGATTGTTTTCATCTCTTCACGAAGTGCCGAATCAGGCATGTTAGCCTGGCGGATCGCCTTCATCTGCGCTTTTTGTGCATCGGTCAGCTCAATGCCGCGAAACCCCATACCGCCGCGTTTTCCACGCATTCCACCTTTGCCGCCGCGTTTTCCTTTGCCCCAGCCTTTCGACTGACGTTCGGTTTTGACAGCCTTATCGCCTGAATCCGTAGTTGTCTGTGCCGAACCGGCAATTGCAAATCCGCCAATAGCAACCGCTAAAGCTGCTCCTGAGAATAATCCTTTTTTTAATGACATAGTTTTACCTCTTTTCGAATGATTTGGCTCCCGCCACTGCCTACTAAGACGCGGTTGGCGGGTCGAAAGTCGAAGGTTTAATGTAAACAAATGTAAACACGCGGATGCCGGAAACCGTTCACCCCTCGTTCACGAATTGAACATCGTGACCACAAAAGGCTAAAATGCGAAGTTCGAACGCCAATAGGCATTTACATCAACAATGAGATTCTTATCCGAGATAAATTCGCCTTCCGACCTACGGCAGCTTAAGGTCGACGATCTGCAGGAAGTCGCCGATGAGGTCAGGCAATACATAATAGAGACGTGTTCTCGCGTCGGGGGCCATACCGGAGCGTCCCTGGGTGCGGTTGAGCTTGCTGTCGCGATGCATTACGTTTTCGACACGCCTAACGATCGTTTGGTGTGGGACGTCGGTCATCAGGCGTACGCTCATAAGATTTTGACCGGCCGCCGCGATGAGCTTCACACGATCAAGCAATACGGCGGGCTTTCGGGCTTTCTGCGGCGTGATGAATCAGATTACGATACGTTTGGTGCCGGCCATGCTTCCACGTCGATCTCGGCCGGGCTAGGCATGGCGGTCGCCCGCGATCAGAAGGGCGAGGATTTCCACGTTTGCGCGCTTATCGGCGATTCGTCGCTCGCTGGCGGCATGGCGATGGAAGCGATCAATCAGGCCGGACATCTGAAGTCCCGGCTGATCGTGATCTTGAATGACAATGAGATGTCGATCGCTCCGGCGGTAGGAGCATTGAGCGGTTACCTTAATCGGATCAAAGAAGCGCAAAGCTATCAGCATCTGAAGGAAGAGATCGGTGATGCGCTGGAGAGCGTTCCCCATTTTGGCGGAGCATTGCGGCGAGCGGCGAAATCTGTCAAGGACGCGATCGCCGCGGCGGTGTTGCCCGGAGCATTGGTCAACGAACTCGGTTTCAAGTACATCGGCTATGTTGACGGCCACAACGTGCCGATGCTGGTCCGTGCGTTGGAAGAAGCGAAGAAGGTCGACGACGGTCCCGTGATCGTTCATGCTCTGACGACAAAGGGCAAAGGCTTCCCGAATCCGGAGAAAAATTACTACGCGTATCACGCCACCGGCCCCTTTGATCCGAAAACCGGTTTGCCGCGAAAGTCGGGCGGTGCAGCGGCGCCGACCTATACGTCGGTATTTGGTTCGACGATGTGTGAGCTGATGGAGCGGGATGACAAGATCATCGCCATAACTGCAGCGATGCCTGACGGCACCGGCGTTGATATGATCCTGGAGAAGTTCCCTGATCGTTCCTTCGATGTCGGTATTGCCGAGCAGCACGCCGTTACGTTCTGTGCAGGTATGGCATGCGAGGGAATGAAGCCCGTCGCGGCTATCTATTCGACATTCCTGCAGCGTGGCTTCGATCAGTTGATACACGACGTGTGTTTGCAAGATCTCAACGTAACTTTTGCGATGGACCGGGCGGGCATCGTCGGTGCTGACGGGCCGACGCATCACGGGCTGCTTGACATCGCCTATCTTCGCGGCTATCCGAACATCGTTTTGATGGCGCCGAAGGACGAGGCTGAGATGCGAGACATGATGCTGACGGCGATCGAGCACGAAGGCCCTGCCGCACTTCGTTACCCACGTGGCAACGGAACGGGCGTGGACATCAGCGGCGAACCGCAAGTGATCGAGATCGGGAAGGCCGAAACGCTTCGCCAAGGCGACGGCGACGTCGCGATAGTTGCTTACGGCTCTATGGTCGGTCCGGCCGTCGAGGCCGCCGCGATGCTCGCGAAAGATGGAATTGATGCAACCGTAGTCAATGCCCGGTTCGTCAAACCGATAGACGAAAAGCTGCTGATGGAGCTCACCGAAACGCACCGGCTCATCGTAACCGTTGAAGAAGCCTATCTCTCGGGAGGTTTCGGCTCGGCAGTTATCGAGTCACTTGAACTGCATGGCTTGCAGGATAAGGTAAAGGTGATGCGGTTAGGCGTCCCGGACAGGATCGTCACGCACGGCGACGCTAAGCTATTGCTCGCCAAGTATGACCTAGACGCGGACGGCATCTATCAACGAACCAAGCAACAGGCCGAAGCTCTGGGTCAAAAGCCGGCAACGCGAAAACGCCTTCGGGCAGTCAAGTAAATAATCGTTCCGTAAAAGTTAATCAAATGAGCAAGGAAAAGAAAAAAAGCAGCGGACTTCCGCTTTCGATCATTGCGTTGGTGTTCGTTTTGGTCGTGATCGGTGGTTTTTGGTTTTATAATACAAGTCGGCCGGCAACGACGCCGGCTGCCAACCATGCGACGGCGACGAGCACGCCGGTCTCGCCGCAACAGGTGGCGGCGAACGCTCCGCTCGGCGCACCCGTCGGCGTTAACATGCTCGGTTCACCGAGTGCCGCCGTCACGGTCGAGGAATTTGCCGATTACCAATGCGGTGCTTGTGCGTCGGTTCATCCGACGATGAAAGAGGTCCAGAGCGCGTATGCCGGCAATCGCAATTTTCGCTTCATCTTCCGGCATTACCCGCTTTCTATACCGGCCCATGACAAGTCATATGATGCCGCCGTTGCGACCGAAGCGGCCGGATTGCAGGGAAAATTCTGGCAGATGCAGGATCAGCTTTTCCGCAATCAACAGGTATGGACGGCGAACCCGAATTATCGCGACATTTGGGCAGGATATGCAGAGAACATAGGTATGGATGTCGCAAAATTCAAGACTGACCTTGCAGGGCTCCAGACCAAGGAACGTGTGGACTCCGATCTGGCCCGCGGCCGGGCACTTAGCGTTACATCAACGCCCAGTGTCTATATTAATGGCCGGCTTGTGCCTTTCTCTGAGGTCACTACTACCTCCCTGCGCCGCATCATTGATGCTGAGATCCAACAGGCAGCGAGCCAAAGCTCTGGTGCCGGCTCAAATAGCGGCGTGGCCAACGCACAATGAATGAGGTCGAATTCACGGACGATGATGCAGCCGGCGGGATAGCAAAGCTCCCGCTGGCTGCATCGCTTGTAGCCCTCATTGGCCTTGCTGATTCCGTCTATCTCACCATTTCCCATTTTACCGCCGAACCCGTTCCCTGCAGCCTGATCGAAGGCTGCGAGAAAGTTCTGTCCAGTCCGTACGCGGAATTCTACGGTATACCGATAGCTGCAGCTGGAGCTGCGGCGTATTTCGCTGCATTTTCGTTGGCCTTGCTCGCGGCTTATGGCGATCGGCGTTTGTGGAACATCTTTGGCATGCAAGTCATTGTGATGGCAGCGTTTACTGGTTGGCTTCTATATCTGCAAGCAGTGGTTATCGGAGCATTTTGCCAATTTTGCCTGATATCGGCCGGTACGACCTTCGCAATGCTTATCTTGTTCGCAATATCAAAATTCGCCGCAAGAGATCAGATCCGTTGATCTGAAACCAAAACTCCTTTTTACTCGAAATCACAACCAGAGAGCAGAATTGCCCTCTAGAACAAGTGGATGATAGTTTGCTCACCCGGCCGAAATATCCCCATCACATCTGTGATCCGGCGGTACTGCGAGAAACGAATCAGCTTTCAGCTGAAACGTAGTTCGTTCGCTTGGCAGAATCTATTGAAATAAGGTAGCTTAAGATATCTGAACTTCTTGAACAGTTGTGTCAAAAGCTATCTTACAGAGTATCGCGGAAGGTGACGAAGCGGCCGTCCAATTATGTCTTAAGACATATGGTGGCTTGGTGTGGTCGTTAGCCAGAAGAATGCTCAGAAATTCTGACGACGCCGAAGATGCGGTGCAGGAGATATTTGTCGATGTTTGGAAAAACGCGGCTCGCTTCGATCCGGCACAAGCGTCCGAGACCACGTTCGTAGCGATGATAGCCCGGCGTCGGCTTATCGATCGGATCCGGTTTTCGCAACGGCGGATCTCGGCCGATTCGCTCGAGGATGTATTGGCGGAGCCGACTGATCGTTCGGATAAGAATATGCAGACGGCCGTCGAGGCGACCGAGGCGTTCAAAGCACTTGGCGAACTCAGGCCGGAACAGCGACAGGTGCTTCAGCTTTCGATCATTCAGGGGATGTCTCATCAGGAGATAGCAGATGCAACGGGAATGCCGTTAGGCACCGTCAAAACACATGCGAGACGCGGGCTGTTGCAGGCTCGCGAGATAATGGGCTTAGGTGATATGACAGCGACGAGGGAGGTGTCCGTATGAAATCAACAATTGAAGAAACACGGCTAAACCTTCTGTGTAAACAAGCTGTCTACGGCCTCACCGAAAGCGAGATTGAACAGCTGCACGAGCTAGAGAAGAACGCTGACAGCAGCGTGGATTTACAATCACTGGAATTGACGGCCGCAGCGATCAGCATGATCGGCCTTGAGATCGAGCCAATGCCGGAGCATCTTGAATCGAAGATCCTCGCCCGAATCAACGAGCAGGCTGCAATGGCGAGCAACGCCGCCGAGCGGGCCGAAGAGAATGTTTTTACACGGCCGCGGCAACCAGTTGTAGCCGAACCCGGATCCGGGTCGTCGCTCTGGAACTGGTTCCCGTGGGCGGTCGCTGCCGCGGCCTGTGTGGTGCTTGCGGTGAATATCTTCACGACACGGACTACCACTGACATCGCCAACGTGCCGAAACCGACCCCGACGGTAGAAGAAAAGCTTACGCCGGCACAGTTGCGGCAGCAGTTGCTCAATTCCGCACCCGACGTCGCTCGTGCCGAATGGGAGAAAGGAAACGTCGCAGATTTCGAAGATATCTCCGGCGACGTGGTATGGAGCGATTCGAAGCAGGCTGGGTATATGCGGTTTCGCGGCCTCCCGAAAAACGATCCGACGAAAGAGACCTATCAGCTTTGGATATTTGAAGACGGTAAGCTCGAACCTCATCCGAAGGACGGCGGCGTGTTCGACGTAACGGTCGATGGCGAAATTATCGTTCCGATTGACGCGAAACTGGCTACGAAAAGCCCGAAGGTCTTCGCCATTACCATCGAAAAGCCAGGTGGGGTCGTCGTATCGTCGCGTGAGAAGATAGCCGCCCTGGCCAAGAGTGAGACGTAGTTCACAAACTTTCCAGACCAGCCGAATGGTCACCGACGGCGATCTTTTAAGGTCTTCGATTCTTATACAAAATGAAACGGCCCGCCAGATCAGGCGGGCCGTTTTTGTTCATTGATGAAATATCACTTCTTAACCAAGACAACGGCCGATTGTTCGGCGTCCAGCATCTTCGCATAGAACTTCTTGACCTGGTCATATTCGGCCGCCGGTATCATGCTTCGCTTCATTTGATAGGAACGGGAGAAGTGAAGCTTGCCGTCCTTCATCTCGAAACTGGTCTTATAGCTTCCAAAGGGCGACTCAAGTGAGATCGCCTCCGGCAGTTCATCGACCTCGAATCCTACAGGAAGCGAGAAAATGACCGTCTCATTCATCATGGTAGAGTCGAGCTCGATCGGGTTTGAACGCTTGTTTTCCGTCAAGGCGACCGCGTTGCGTCTGCCAACGATGACGGGCTTAAAGATCAGAAGCCGGTTCTGCATCAATTGCCCATATCGCGGAGCCGAAAACTCGATGTCGAGATCAAAGGCAGCATCGACGTGGCGGTCCGCCGACTGAAGCTCTACAAGCCTAGCACCAGTCGAACCGCGAGTCAGCCAGCCTTCTATCGCCTTACGATAATCGCCGACCGACATTCCGCGCTTCTCACGGCGAAAGATGGTCGATGTCTGTCCATTCGCGCGTTCCACGATCGTTCCCTTCAATTCACCTATCTCGCTTAGTTCGACATCGATGCGACGCTCAAGAAGATCTGTTTCAGCCGGGGTTATTGGCATCCGCGCAAGTCCGCCATTTTCACCCGCAATGATCAATCCGTGACTGCCTTGCAAATAGTCCGGCAGGTCGCCCACCGGCGTAAACTGATCGGTCGCGTCAAAAATCAATAGCCTGCCCAGGGTTGGATGGGACATAACCGTTGGTGCGTCCGTACCGTCGCTCACCTTGACGGCGATTATGCAGTGATTGAACTGACGAGGCGATGCCCATTCGGCCTTTACATAGTTCGGGTCGCCCGAGTAGATGGCGATCGGGTACGCTTCGATCGCAAGTACCTTCAGCAGTGCCCGCATGAGGTTAGCCTTGTCTTTGCAATCGCCGTAACCTCGATTAAGGACTGTATTTGACGGCCGAGGTTTATATCCATTGCCGTGACCGACGCCAATGTCGATCGAGATATACTGCAGATTCTGGACATATGTTCCGATCGCCCTGATCTTCTCAAGTTCTGTTTTAACTCCGGCGGTAAGTTCCTTCGCCTTGATGGCCATGTTGTCATCAATGATCACCTGCGGATCGTAAAGCGTGGTTGCCCACCGCGAAACGTCCAGCCAATCGGCAAACGCACGATTAACAGCCTGTGTAGAGTTTTCAGGAAAATAGTTGACGGCGATCCGGGGAGCCAGATTTACGATCGACGGGCTAAGAGGCTCGGGTGGGATCGGCGGCAGGTTGCGGAGTTCCCAAACGTAGGTATTACCGGCCTGCTGCGGCTGGATCTCAGCATGATTAAAGGTTGACGAGGTTGCACGCCAGCCTTGCGGCAACGACAGGCTGTATCTTGAGACAAGGACGGGAAGCCGCGTTTGAAAGCGATAAATGTCTTGATAGAACAGCGGTGGATCTTCGGAGACGATGGAATACGCAAATATATCGCCTGCCTGTGCCTCACGCGTGCCGTCGATCACTTTCAGCCGACCTTCGTTGTAGACATCGTCCGTATCAGAGATCACATCAAGGACGGACTTTTTGTCAAATTCCTTTGCCTGAGCACCTCCGCGGATCAGCCAAGCCTCGATCGACCTAACTTTTCCCGAACTTACAAGATAGTAAGCCCTCGCAACAGCAAAGCTGCGGCCCTCATTGTTGAGGAGACGGACGGCACGGTTCTCGGTCGTGACCAGCTTTCCGTCGGAGCCTAGCGTTACCGACTGTTCCTCGTGCAGAACGACCGCAGGAACGTCCTTTTCATAACCCGGTACAGGGGTCGTAATGGCTTGGCGAACCCAGGCCGGACTCTGCGCCGAAGCTGAGCTCACTAGGAGAAATGTAAAGATCAGTGTGGAAATGCGGGCATATAACATTCTAATTCTCCAAACATTGGGCGAATCGGCTATTAGGCAAGCCGGTTTTAGTTAGCTGACGGCTTGATCATCAACGAATGCGTATCCGACTTGTGAAAAGCGTCGAAAAGGTTCTTCAGCGCAGGATATGCGGCTACCGGAAAGAATACATTGTTTCCGCCCCCAAAATGAAAATTGCGTTCATAGAGGATCGCATTTGCCGTCTTATCGTGCTTGATCACAATATCCAGCGCGCCGATCCTTTTTGGGTCGGCCAGGTCGCTAGGTCTTTCTCCAGCATCCAATTCAAATCCCTTTGGTAATGCGATCCGGATGTCATCTTTTTCGGACCACGGATATGGGATGTAGACATCGTACGTTCTAGTGTCGGTCGAAAATACAGGACTCGAGCCCGTTTCAAAAAATCCGGGTTGAAACAAAAGCCTACGGCCCGCCTTTTGAGCATAATTCGGAACCTTTATTTTGTATTGATAAACCAGCGGCTTCGAATTATCGTCGAAATTCTCGATCGAAATGGCGGTGACCTCGGCCGTGCTTATCCTTGCTTTGATCTGATTACGCAGGTTTTCTTCGCGCTTCGAATCGGAATCGCGATACTCGTCTCGCCGCCGAGAGATCGCCTGGTGGCCGCCATATTCTACCTTGACCGTTCCCTCGAGGGTTCCGTCTTCGGAAAGAGTGAATCGGCCGGTTCGTTTTGCGGGCGATTCTGTGTGATCCAACATGCGGGGGCGCGTCCACAGATAGCCTCCGTCACCGACCAACATCGAATTTGCATTCTCGCGGAACCACAGTGTTTGAGCATACGGCAAGAATGGCACTCCGGGACTGAAGAATTTCCATTCTCGGTCAACTTTGACAGCGATCCCGGACGGTTCGATGAAATTTCGGAAAGGATATTTATCAGGGTTAAAGAAATTCTCACTTCGGTCGGATGTTAAGGCGATCGTTACTTCGAAACCCGCGGCCTTGGCGATCGATGCAAAAAGTAGGTCGATGAACATGGTCGAACCCGTTTTCTGCCGAAGAACGTCGTCTGCATCCTTGATCTTGATCTTTTCACGTTGTTCCTCTGTCAACGAACGATCATAAGAAGTATTCCTGATCTCTTTTTGGGTAAACTCATAGATCCGCCTTAGTTTCTCATCTTCGCTCGCTATTCCGGAGGTCAATTGCGTGGCTAATTGCTTGATGTCCTTGTTCGGTTTGGCCATCTGTTTCATGACCGCATCATAGCCAATGCTGAGATTGTTCCAGACCAGCAATCCGCCGAGGGTGTTATAGGACACATAGGCCCATTTACGGACTTCGTCATCCGGCGGCATATATGGCTCTTCTTTATATGCGGGGACGTCATACATCGTTGAGACCTGATAGCCCTTTTGCCGCGGGTCATCGCGAAAGCGGGTTTCGGGCAGGTTGTACCAGTTGAATTTAAGCGTTTGCTTGGCAAAAGGCCGGATATAGTAAGTTACCTGCTGCATCGGGATATCCCGCTGGAAATACAGCCGCTCGCCGCCAACCGAATCATCTTTGATGGTTTCGACGTACTGATATTCAACGATCGCTCCGGGTTCGATACCCGGAAGGGCGAATGATTTCGCCATATGGCGAGCCTTACCTTGTTGTGCAATTTCGCGCTCAAAGATATCTGAGGGCTGCAGCTCTACGATGGAACCGTCTGCCTTGATCACGCGTGCGGCCACGTCCTCGATCTTTTTACCTTTCCCAAAAGAAATATCGAGTTTGCTGAATTTTTCCCGTCCGCGTTCGTTAAAGATCTTGACCCTGACATAATGCGAGATCGTAAGCCTGGAAAGCTTTCGGTCGTCCATTCTGGTCTCCCAGAATATCGCCTCCGCATCGGCGTCTTTTTCGACCTTTGGTTCGGTCATCGCTAGTTCAGCGGGCGAAACAGGACGCCATTCGACCTGTGCCTGCGACGCGACCGTCACCGATAAACACAATACTAGCAGTACGAGAAGCCTAAGCTTGACCGGTTCGTTCCGGGGGAAGTTCATATCGAAATACCTCAATTTTATTTTTTGGCGAAGGATACGCAGAAACGATCCTGAGCGAAAGTTTATGCGAAAGAAATGGCGCGAAAACGGCACTTCTCGTTAAAGGTTGCCTCAAGTGTACAAAAGTTCGTTCTCAAAAATCAATAAAAATCGACATTGGCTGAGATAAGCGAGCGATATGTTATAATCCGACAATTAAAAAAGCAGTACTTTTATTAACACTTTGATTTCTTAGGAGAAGTTTAATGGCTATTGATATCAGCAAGTTACAGGAATTACTCGGCGACGACGCCGAGTCTTTATTGAATCACGTTTCGAAAACGATCCCGAAAGAAACCTTGCACCTTCCGGGCGGCGATTTCGTCGATCGCGTCATTTCTCAATCAGATCGCAGCCCAAGCGTAATGCGAAGCATGCAGACGCTATTTGACCACGGGCGTCTCGCCGGAACGGGTTATGTCTCGATCCTGCCGGTCGATCAGGGCATCGAACACTCGGCCGGAGCGAGTTTTGCACCCAACCCGCAGTATTTCGATCCGGAGAACATTGTGAAACTAGCGATCGAAGGTGGCTGCAACGGCGTTGCATCGACGTTTGGCGTTCTTGGGTCTGTCTCCCGCAAGTTTGCGCATAAGATCCCATTTATCGTAAAGATCAATCACAATGAGCTGCTCACTTATCCAAACGCGTTTGATCAGGTGATGTTCGGCTCCATCTCGCAAGCCCGCGATATGGGTGCGATCGCGGTTGGTGCGACGATCTATTTCGGCTCCGATAATTCGACACGGCAGCTCACCGAGGTGGCAGAAGCATTTTCCTACGCTCACGAGCTTGGAATGGCGACCATTCTGTGGTGCTATCTTCGAAATTCAAAATTCAAGACCGCGGACGGCGATATGCACACCGCGGCTGACCTGACCGGCCAGGCAAATCACCTCGGCGTCACGATACAGGCGGACCTTATCAAGCAAAAACTGCCCGAGCGAAACGGCGGATACAACATTCTCAATACTGAGAGCAGTTACGGCAAAACAAATCCGAAGATCTATTCAGATCTAACATCCGACAGTCCGATCGACCTTGTCCGTTATCAGGTCGCTAATTGCTACATGGGCCGTGCAGGTTTGATCAATTCGGGCGGCGAATCAAAGGGAGCGAGTGACCTTGCCGATGCGGTCCGTACGGCGGTCGTCAACAAACGCGGCGGCGGCACCGGCCTGATCTCCGGCCGCAAAGCCTTCCAACGCCCAATGAACGAAGGCGTTGAGCTTCTGAATTCCATCCAGGACGTCTACCTCTCGCGCGACATTACGGTTGCGTAGTTGGATGCGGTAAACAAAACGGGCAGGCTGTGTAAATGCCTGCCCGTTTCTGTTCGACGAAAGCCGTCCAACATATCTCACCGTTTATTTGGAGTAACTGCGAAATATCGTTTCGATCCACGCGTTTGTGTTGATAAATCCTGAACCGGCTTCTTTGTATCTTTCAGGGAGGCCGGCTGCTTTTAGTTCGTCGATCGATTTACCGGATGCCATGCCGTTGCGAATGATCAGAGTCGTTTCTATCAGCATTTGGTGATAGTCACGGAGGTCATCCAGCGTTGCAAGCGGACCGTGGCCGGGAATTATCTTTGCATCAGCCGGTATCATCTGGATCATTTCGCCTATATTTGTGGTCAATCCCTGAACCGTCCCGCCGCTTTCCATATCGACAAACGGGAACCTCTTAACAAAGAAATCGTCGCCGAGGTGAACCACGTTTGATTCTGTGAAGAAAAGTACTGTGTCGCCGTCCGTATGGCCTTTGGGAAAGTGGATAGCTTTGATCTGCTCGCCGTTAAAATATAGCGAAACGCCTGCTCCATAAGTGATCATGGGAAGAGCGACTTTCGCTGATGGCTTGCGGGCCTGACCGCGAAACATTGTCGTCTCCTCCATCCGTTTTCGAACGTTCTCGTGGGCGATCACCATCGCATCAGCCCCGAATATCTCATTTCCACCAGTGTGGTCACCATGCCAGTGCGTATTAAAGACGAACCGCGGCTTGTCGGTTCCGAGTTTTGCGAGTTCAGCTTTTATTCTATCGGCAATGTTGGCGTATTGCGTGTCGATCATAAGCATTCCGTCCGGGCCAACCGAAACGCCGATGTTCCCGCCATTGCCAAACAAAACGTGGACATTGCCAGCAACCTTCTCTGTCCGGATAGTCACTTGTTCCGGACTAAGCGGTATATGTCCTTTTATCAGGTCGGCGTGGCCAAACACTGCCGATGTAGCGAATAGCGTCAAGACAAACGCCGTAAAATGCTTCATGATTCTCCTCCGTAAAAAGTCCTATTGAAAATTCTTAGCCGCCCGATGTTATCCGGCGGATGCCAGTCTAGGGAGTTAACTCTAAATATACCTCCCACGCTGCGGCTGGTATTGGCCCGTTAGGAACGGATTAGTGCGTCGCTCGCTGCCGACAGTCGTCTCAGGCCCGTGTCCGGAATATACTATAAAATCATCGTCAAGCGACATGATATTACGGGTTATCGAGTCAATAAGCTGATCGTGGTTGCCCCCGGGCAGGTCCGAGCGGCCTACGGACCCTGCAAAAAGACAGTCGCCCACGAAGACCTTCTTCTCCGAAAGTTCCGACAAGACGACGTGTCCGCGTGTGTGCCCGGGACAGTGACGTACGATGAACCGCAATTCGCCAACGGCATACTCTTCGCCGTCCGTCCAGTTCCGGCTAAGTTTCGGCGGTGCGTCGTAGTCAAATCCCAACCCAGCCAACTGTGTTTGCGGAATGCCCATCAAAAGCGGCTGCTGCGGCAGTCCGTAATACAAGTCTTCGTCGTCCTTGTGCAGGATCACCTCGGCACCGGGAAAAGCCTTCGCCAGGTATGCGGTTCCGCCGACATGGTCTAGATGCCCGTGCGTGAGCGTTACCGCCTGAAGCGTTAACTCCTTTGAACGGAGAAAGTCAACTATCTCCGGTGCGGCGGCGCCCGGATCGATACAAACGGCGGTCTTCGTCGCGGGGCACCCGACGACGCGCGTATTCTGCTGAAACGCGGAAAGGATAAATCTTTCGACGATCATTGGTTCAACATTTCCTCGATAATTGGATCTGAGTCAAAATCATCTGTTTTGCGACCGTTCAAAATGAATTGTATCGCGTTCCGATAAGTTTCGCCGTTAGGAACGCCGGTGAAGCAGGGCGTCTCGATCTCTGACAGACTCAAATAACTTATCAGACAACTCATAAGCATCCACAGCAAGGTCTCGTCGCGCGACCCGATCGGGTTGTGCGTCGTGATCGATTCGGCATCCTCCTTGATCCCGAAACAAATGCGGCGAAACTCTTGCTCTGATATCTGTGTCATTGCACTAGATTAAAACACATCGAAAATCAGCTCCAAAATGAATTGATTTCGGACATAATCGATTATTCCCATATGTCAGTGTATGAAATTAAGGCATACAACATATTGCGGAGCAGGGCATTGGAATAGCGATTTATTGAGTTTTCTTCCGCAATCTCCTCCAGAAATGTTTGGCACGCACGTTGCTAAAGAAGAGCATCGGAAGGTAGAACTTTGATAATGAAGGTCAACTGAAGGGACGCTCCAGTAAAATCATTGACGGTAGGTGTCAGTGAAGCGTCCGAAGGACTTTCGCAGGATTGGAGAAAGATTCGAATTGCTTGGGGGAAATCTTCGAGTGTGGGCACGAAGACTAAGTCGGATCTTTCTCCAATTTAATTTTTCAGTCTTTGAAAACTCATTTTTTGGATGCCTCAAAGTCTATTCGTTAAAGGGTGAACAATAAACTACGATCGACTCCCACTCCTTCTATCTGAGCTTCGAAAAATGTTTTCAATGTAAAAGGCCGGGCCATCCTCAAGGATCGCCCGGCTTTCTTATTTCAATTCCTCGTACATCTCGTAGTGTGACGCAGCCATTCCAACTTTTTCGTAAACACGTTGGGCATGTTCGTTTTCTTTCTCTACATATAACCGATATCCACAGACGTCGGTTCGTGCTGCGGCAAGTTCCTTTACATGGTCGTATAAACGGCTGTAAATGCTGCGGCCGCGATACTCCGGGATGATGTAAACACTTTGGATCCACCAGAACCACGCGTTTCGCCAGTCGCTCCATTCAAATGTGACCATTAACCCACCGACGATATTGCTGTCATCCACGGAAACAACATAAAATCCCTTCGCGGGATCATCAAAGACCGCCTCCACGCCCGCAGTCAGAGTTTCGGGCTCCAGATGCTTTCCTTCCGTTTCAAGGGCCATCGCCTGATTAAATTCGATCAATGCCGGAGCATCATGTTTGGTCGCTTTTCTAATGTTCATATCCAGTTGAGCTTGACGAAACTAGCGTTGGCATCTAAGCTAGATTGTTTTGCCCTCGGGCTTGGCCACATCTTATGAAACTTCGGATACTTTACCATGGCAATTGTTTTGACGGGGTGTCGTCAGCAGCGATCTTTACTAAATTCTATCGGGCGACGGAAGATCGGGATGCCGAGATCGGTTATACACCGACCATGCACCGTGCCGGCAACGCCTTCGATGCCGACCAACTCGACGGCGACGAGAACGCCATTCTCGACTTCAAATATTCGCCGGACGAACGTCTGACGTGGTGGTTCGATCATCACCAATCTGCATTTTTATCCGAAGACGACGAAAAGCATTTTCTGGCCGACAATTCTGGAAAGAAATTTCTTGATACGACCTGCGCATCCAACGCAATGTTTCTTTCACGGGTCGCAAAAGAGAAATTTGGATTTGAGGATGATTTGCTCGCCGAACTGATCGAATGGGCGCATATCATCGACGGAGCCTTTTACGAATCGGCCGCGCAATGCGTCGAGCTCCGCTCGTCGGCCCTAAAGCTGATGCAGGTTATAGAAGGCGAGAAAGATCCTGCGTTTGTCGAAAAGATAATTGTAATGCTTACGGAAAAAAGCCTCAACGAAGTAGTCGAGAGCGATGAGGTGCAGGAACGCCTGAAGCCGATACTTCAGCAGCACTGGAATTCCGTGGAGACGATAAAAGCAAACTCGGTCTACGAGCGCGGCGTCGTCAGATTTGACCTGATCGGCACAGGGATCGAGGGTTACAATAAATTCATCCCGTATTATTTCTTTCCCGAAACGACCTATAACGTATCTCTCAGCCAGAGCTCATTTCGAACAAAGATCTCTGTCGGTTCGAACCCGTGGGCACCGCGGCCGCGATCGCATAATATCGCTGAAATATGTGAGCGCTACGGCGGCGGCGGACACGCTGTGGTCGGTGCGGTTTCGCTCGCTCCTGACGAGGTCGAACTCGGCCGCAAGTACATGGCCGAGATCATCGAAGAGTTAAGTTTTGCCGACTAAAATACCGTGCGGTTACCGATCTTTATTTAGTAAGGATCAATGTGGAGATATTCGAACCACGCGGTGTTTCGGTCTACTTAAGACGGTCAACGTCATTCCGTCGGCTGACAGCGTCCAGTCTTCGATAGTACTCAGCGAAATTTTGTCCATTAATATGTTTACTTCACGAGTAACTCTCAGTCGCAGCCCATCTCCGATCGTTATTGCCACTAGCTTTACTTTCACACTTCCCAATTGTGACGCTTGTTCCGCAGTAGTCTCTTTTCCGTCCAGCGTATAGGTGAACTTTCCGTCACCTGCAAATCCTCCACTGCGTTCCATCCGTCCGCTTTGCCGGTTTCCGCCGCGACGCCGTCCTGCACCGGTTTCCGGTGCCGTTCGTTTGGTTACCGTACTTACAACAAGCTCGGCGGCCGCTTGTTCAACTGTCATCGTCATCGAATCGATGCGTGAACGTTCGTCGAGCTTCGACTTCGAAACGTCAAGTTTCCATGTTCCGGAATGATCGGCGACGCTCGATTGTGCTTTCACCCCGACGGCTCCTACCGTCATAAGAACCGTCGCTATCACGAATACAAGAAAATTAGACATTTTGCCTCTCCTGAGATCTTTAGTTAAGAAACGACTAACTAAGACGAACGCCGCGTAAAAAAGTCTATCGGCAAACGTAAAGAAAATAGAAAGTTAGGCCAGCCGAAATTTGGAAACCTATACTGATTGGACGTTTTGGATGAGTGCAACAACCAATCTAGAAACTTACCGGCCTGACCCACATGAAGGCTGTGGAGGAATAAATGTAAATGCAACACGACCCGATTCACCAGAATCTGAACACGTCGTTCGTCAACCTCACTGCACTAGTTCGACACCTTTGGTCCCTTCAGTTTGTGGGCACTGTTCGTGTCGAATTTGGTAACTACGAAGCTGAGATCAAGTTCCTCACGAACAAGAAACTTCAGGCACGCGAATACGACCACAACAGCCGAATTACCGGAAAAGGCGAAGACGCGTTTCATCGGATTCTTTTCCGCTCGCGGGAGCCTAACGGCCGCATCAACGTTTTGCGGAATCTTCGCGAAAGAGTTCCGCGGGCTCATCATGTATTCGTCGATGAAGCTATTGCCTCTGGAGCCCGAAAGATGGCACTCGCATCGAACGAACGCCCGGCGATGCACTCAACTGGTGTCGGGCTTATCGAAACACCCGTGACTGAGGCTGCCGAACTGGCGATATTGGTCGGCGTCCTGCTCGAGACGATCGACCGGACAATGGCCCGCGGCAACCTTAGCCTGTGGCCGGCTTTTGAAAGCGCATGCAGTAAGCTAAGCGCCCAGCACAGCTTTATCGCTCCCGAAAACGGTGCGGTGAGGCTGCAAAACGGCAAGATCGCGGTGCGGGCAATGGTCGAACCGCAGCTTTTCTCGATTGCCATCGTTGATGCCTTGCGGATAGTGTTTGAGCGAATGCACGGACGGCCGCGGCTTGAAAAGCTTTTTACGCTAATGCGTACCCGCGTTAAGGAATTGCTGAATTCGAATAGGTCCGAGTTCGACCGATTCGGCATGACGGAACCGCTTCGTGACCTGTTGCGGCTGTGATCAAAAGCTAAAATAAATTTGCACAATGGCGGTTTCCGAATAGACTATTCCGTATGGAATGGAAAATATTCGGAACCGCCTTTCTCACGCTCTTTCTTGCCGAGATCGGCGACAAGACACAACTCGCTATCATTGTTCTCACCGCGAAGACGGACTCGAAAGTCGCGGTTTTTCTCGGAGCGAGCCTCGCGCTAGTAACCGTATCGCTGATCGCCGTATTGGTCGGCGGCGTCCTTAGCCAATACGTTCCGACGGAGTGGCTTCAGCGAATAGTCGCCGTTGCGTTCATCGTTATTGGCATTCTAATGCTCGCCGGAAAGCTCTAATGATTTTTGCGCCGAAACGGGTAGATCGAGAAAGCTTCTTACCGCTTTAATCGGGACGTAAATTTCTGCCGGAATTTGGCGACCTTGGGCGCGACGACTCCGGCGCAGTAGGGTTGATTAGGATTATTGGCAAAATATTCCTGATGATAGTCTTCCGCCGGCCAGAACTTGTCAAAAGCAGTTACCTCGGTAACGATCGGGTTATCATACACGGCTTCTTTTGTCACTTCGTCGATGATCTCAATGGCAATCCTTTTCTGTTCTTCCGAATGATAAAAGACAGCCGAGCGATAAGACGACCCAATGTCATTTCCTTGCCGGTTCAGCGTTGTCGGGTCGTGGACAGAAAAGAACACACGAAGCAGGTCGGCATAGTCGAGTTCAGCCGGATCGAATTTGATCTGCACTACCTCGGCATGACCGGTGGTTTCGGAGCAAACTTCCTTATATGTCGGGTTCTCGGTGTGTCCGCCGGAATATCCGGAAACTACATCCTGAACGCCTTTAAGGTCGTCAAAGACAGCTTCGACACACCAAAAACATCCTGCTGCTAACGTTGCTGTTTCAAGTTCTTGCTCTGCCATAATTCGATCTATCCCCTTCTGTTCGTGCAATATTCCATACTATTCTATGACCTGGACATGACAAAAGCGAAACTATTCTGTGACCTGGACATGACAAAAGCGAAACGGATAATACACGGCGAGGCGGTCTTTGGGATCGACGTCGATGCTGAAACGCGGTGCGGGCATTGGCACGGCGAAACGGACATCATCGCCCTAAAATTTAAATGCTGCGGCGAATGGTTCCCTTGCTGCGAATGCCACGCCGAGATCGCTGAACATCCGGCAGAGGTGTGGCCGCGAGATGAGCGAAGCAAGATCGCAGTTTTATGCGGAGCGTGCGGCCGGCAGTTAACCATCGAAGAATACTTGGACTGCGGCTCGACGTGCCCATCGTGCTCGCGGCCGTTCAATCCCGGCTGTGCGAAACACTATCACCTTTATTTCGAATGACCCGTTTTATGTGAACCGGCATTCAAGCTTCTTCCCAGCACCTCGAACAAAAACTCAAATATCTCAATGTGCCGCCGAGCCTCAGCGATCGAATCGCCCCACGCGTAGAGCCCGTGACGGCGGAGGTAGATGCCATGAATATTGTCATTGTCGCGCAGTACATTTTCGACAACATGCGAAAGGGCGACAGAATCCTGTGAATTTTCTACGATCGGGATCTTTTCGCGGTGTTCATGTGTTTCGACGCCGGAAAGGCCTTTTAGTACCTCATACCCTTCCATCTCTATCGTGCCCTGTTCATAGAAATGATCCGACAGGATGGTTCCCCAAACCGAGTGGCTGTGCAAGATAGCGCGTGCCTTTGGAACAAATCGATAGATCGTAAGGTGAAGCAGCGTCTCCGCCGACGGTTTGCCAAACCCCTGCAGTATCTCGGCATCGTCGTCGAGTTCGAGAAAATTTGTCTCATCAAGCTCGCGCTTCTCGATGCCGCTCGCCGTCACACAGATCCGCAGCGGCTTTCGTGCGAGAAGCATGCTGAAATTGCCACTCGTCCCGCGAACCCATCCACGGCGGTAAAGCTCGCGGCCAATAAGGGCGAGTTCTTCGGGCGGGCTCGGCATGCTTGTTTTCTCAGCCATCTCGCGTTACTCCTCATCCTCGCGGAGCTTTTCAAGCACTGACAGATCCTCGAGGGTGGTGACGTCGCCTGCGACTGCCGAGCCCGATGCGATCTCGCGAAGCAACCGCCGCATAATCTTGCCCGACCGCGTTTTAGGCAGCATATCCGTAAAGCGAATATCGTCCGGCTTTGCGAGCGAACCGATCTCTTTCGCAACATGAGCCCGCAGAGCATCCTTCAATGCGTCGTCGCCTTTCCGTCCGCACTCGAGCGTGACGAATGCCGAGATCGCCTGGCCTTTCAGATCGTCAGGCCGGCCGACGATCGCTGCCTCGGCAACAGCTTCGTGTGACACCAAGGCCGATTCGATCTCAGCGGTCCCGAGACGGTGTCCGCTGACATTTATCACGTCATCGACGCGGCCCATTATCCAGTAGTAGCCGTGCTCATCGCGCCTAGCGCCGTCGCCGGCAAAATACCGGCCCTCTATCTCAGACCAGTAAGTTTTTTGATAGCGCTCATCGTCGCCGTAAATTCCTCTCAGCATCGATGGCCACGGATGCTTGATCACGAGGTAGCCGCCCTCGCCAGGCCCGACGGTTACTCCCGCCTTTGTGACAATATCGACAAGGATACCGGGCAACGGACGCGTCGCGGTTCCCGGAACGGTCGGTGTCGCCCCCGGAAGCGGCGAAATCATGATCGAGCCCGTCTCGGTCTGCCACCACGTATCGACGATCGGGCATTTCCCTTTGCCGATAATGTGGTGATACCACATCCACGCCTCCGGATTTATCGGCTCGCCTACGGTTCCTAGTAGACGCAGGCTCGAAAGATCATGCTTAAGCGGATACTGCTCGCCCCATTTTATGAACGCACGGATCGCCGTTGGTGCCGTATACAGAATGTTGATCTTGTGCCGCTCGATCATATCCCAGAACCGATCAAAGTCAGGGAAGTTCGGGGCGCCTTCGTACATAAAGACCGTTGCACCGTTTGCCAGCGGTCCATAGACGACATAGCTGTGCCCCGTTACCCAGCCGATGTCGGCCGTGCACCAATAAACGTCTTCGTCCTTTAGGTCGAAAACCATCTTGGCCGTGTAAGCGGCCTGCGTCATGTACCCGCCCGTCGTATGCAAAATGCCTTTTGGTTTGCCGGTCGTGCCCGACGTGTAAAGGATGTACAGCGGATGTTCGGCATCGAGTTCTTCGGCAGGGCAATCCGAACTCACTGTTTTATCAAGTTCATGCCACCAGTGGTCGCGGCCCGGCTGCATCTTGATCTTCGATCCGGTTCGCCGATAGACAATAACATTCTCAACCGTGGGGCAGTTGACGACCGCCTCGTCAACCACCTTTTTCAGCTCAAGCTCGGCCCCGCGGCGATAACCGCCGTCGGCAGTAATGATCAGCTTACAGCCGCAGTCATTGACGCGGTCCGCAATAGCATCCGCCGAGAAGCCACCGAAGATAACCGAATGCGTCGCCCCGATCCGGGCACACGCCAACATCGCGACAGCGAGTGCCGGAACCAGCGGCATATAGAGAGCAACGCGGTCGCCCGAACTAACACCAAGACGCTTGAGCACATTGGCAAACCGCGAGACTTCTTGATGAAGCTGAAGGTAAGTGATCGTCTTTATCTCGCCGGGCTCGCCTTCCCAGATGATCGCCGCTTTATTTCTACGCCAACTCGAAAGATGCCGGTCGAGGCAGTTGTACGATGCGTTTATCTTGCCGCCTACAAACCACTTCGCAAACGGCTCGTTCCACTCAAGGGCCGTGTCCCACTTCTTGAACCAATGAAGTTCTTCGGCCTGCTTTTCCCAAAAACCGGTCGGGTCAGCCTCAGCTTCGGCATAAAGTTGGTTGTATTGCTCAAAGCTTTTCAGGTGTGCTGCGGCCGAAAATTCCGCTGGTGGCGAAAAGACCCGAGATTCACTCAGGACGGACTCGATAGTAACGTTTTCGGACATGCTGTAGAGTATAAAACATCTTCGGCTTCTATGTTAGACCTGACACGGTGGGAAGATTGCGAAATGAGTTCGATCTCCATAAAGCGGATCTTAGTGATGTTGGCAGTTCTGATTCCAGTAGGGTATCTGGGAGTCTGCATACTTTTGTTTCTGGGGCAGCGGTCTTTGCTCTACTTTCCGACGCCAAAATCGACAGGGGAAACCTCGATACTCATCGAATCGGAAGGCGAGACCCTTCGAATTCTTACTCGACCTGCTGATACCACTGAGGCGATCATCTTGTTCGGCGGCAATGCCAACGACGTGTCATATTATTTGGGTTCCTTTGCGGAAGCCTTGCCGGAACGGAACCTCTTCCTGGTTAACTATCGAGGGTATGGAGGGAGTACCGGAACTCCGTCCGAAGCGGCATTATTCGCGGATGCCCTCGCAGTCTACGATCACGTCCACACGAAATTTCCGAACGTCACCGTTGTTGGTCGTAGTTTAGGTACCGGAGTAGCCGTCTATCTTGCTTCTATGAGACGGGTAGATGGGCTGATTCTGATCACGCCTTATGACAGTATCGAAAACGTTGCGAAAACCCATTTTCCCATTTTTCCAGTCGGATTAATTTTGAGCGATAGGTATGATTCTGCTTCTAGGGTGAAGGATGTAACGGCTAAAACATTGATCCTTATTGCAGAAAACGACAGCGTCATTCCGCGAAAAATACCGATGCTCTCGTCCAAAAATTTAACCCTGACCAAGTCGTGGTCCGAACCTTGAGGGGAAAAACGCACGATTCGATAACATTCGGCACCGACTATCTTGAAGCCTGTCGCGAGTTTATTAGCTCTAAAGTCTATTAGACGGGTTGGCCGACAGACCGGGCTTTGGAGATAAGCTTTCGGGCGTGTAAAATCTCTCCGTTCCCGTCCACATTTTTCCGCGCTTATTCGTGTTGAAATAGTATGCCCCTTCTCGAAATGAAAGGCATCGTCAAGGAGTTCCCCGGCGTTCGGGCGTTGGACGGCGTGAGTCTGACGCTTGAGGCAGGCGAATTTCATGCACTCGTCGGAGAAAACGGCGCCGGCAAATCGACGCTGATGAAGGTCCTTTCGGGCGTGTACCCGGCAGGCACTTATTCAGGCGAGATCGCTATCGATGGAAAGCCGGCCAGTTTCCGCGGCATTCGCGATTCTGAAACGGCTGGCGTAGCGATCATTTTTCAGGAACTTTCGCTGATAAAGGAATTGACCGTTGGCGAGAATATTTTCCTTGGCCGCGAACCGGCGACGTTTGGCGTGATCAATTGGTCAGAGCTTTACCAACGCACTGCAAGGCTTCTGAATAATCTTCACCTGAACATTGACCCGCGGGCACCCGTCGGGTCGCTTGGCATCGGGCGGCAGCAACTGGTCGAGATAGCCAAGGCGCTATCGCAGGACGCCCGAATCCTTGTACTCGACGAACCCACCGCCGCTCTTACGGAATCTGAGGTCGAGACCCTTTTCGAGATACTTGCAAAGCTGAAAGAACGCGGCGTTGGAATGATCTATATTTCGCACAAGCTTAATGAGATATTCCGGATGAGCGACCGCATCACCGTGTTACGCGACGGCAAAACTGTGGGCACACATGCGGCGTCCGAAATGACGACCGAGAAGGTTATCTCTGCGATGGTCGGACGAGAGGTCGGCGACATTTTTCCGGTCGCGGCGCATGAGTTCGGCGAGGTCGCACTCGAGGTGAGAAACCTGACCGCTTGGTCGCCGGATCTGCCCGACAAGAAGGTGGTCGATGGCGTTTCGTTTGCGGTCAGACGCGGCGAGGTGCTGGGTATCGCCGGATTGATGGGCGCAGGGCGGACCGAGCTATTGATGACGATCTTCGGTGCGTGGAATGGGCGCCGGGAATGTGAGGTCATAGTTGCCGGACGCACGGTCGCGGTAGATTCGCCTGCGGATGCGATCAGGAACGGCATCGGTTTCGTAACCGAAGACCGGAAGCGGTATGGGCTGATCCTCGATCAGTCGATCCTCGATAATATGACGCTCGCGGGACTAGATCGGATCTCCGGCAGGTTCTTGACACATCGCCCGCGGGAGGCAGCAGCGGCGGGCGGGCCGATGGCTGCGCTGCGTGTAAAAGCGCCGTCGCGGCTGACGATATCGGGTACGCTGTCAGGCGGAAATCAGCAGAAGGTCGTGCTAGGGAAGTGGCTGTTGACGAATCCGAAGGTATTGTTCCTCGACGAACCAACGCGCGGGATCGACGTCGGCGCAAAGCAGGAGATCTATGCCGAGATAAACAAGCTTGCCGAACACGGCCTTGCGATCGTGCTGGTCTCGTCGGAGCTGCCGGAGGTCCTTGGACTTTCCGATCGCATAATCGTTTTGCACGAAGGCCGAATGACCGGCGAGTTCACACGTGCTGATGCTACGGCAGAAAAAGTAATGGCTGCGGCGACGGGACAAAGCGATTCAGGGGCTTAAATGACGAATCGGTCTCCAGGTTGGAAAGATTTTCAACGCAGAGAGACGCGGAGAGTTTCGCAGAGAGGGAAAAGAGAATTGCGCGGTGAAAAATTAAATAATGTAACGGAGAAAATAATTGGCGCGGCCATCGAGGTGCATCGGAAGCTTGGTCCCGGATTGCTAGAAAGTGCCTATCGCGAATGCCTTGCTCGAGAGTTCTTGTTGAGAGAGATTCCGTTCGAACGCGAAAAACCGCTTCCTATAGAATATAAAGGAGTAAGGCTAGAGTGTGGATACCGGCTCGATTTTCTTGTGAATGGTTCGGTTGTAGTCGAGTCGAAGGCGATAGAAGCGATCGCTCCGATACATGAGGCCCAATTGGTAACTTCCTTGAGTCTAGGTGGCTGGAACGTTGGGCTTCTGATCAATTTCAATGTTCTAAAACTCGTGGATGGCGTCAGGCGACGGGTTCTAAATTTTCGAGAAAAACTCTCGTCCTCTCTCTGCGAAAAACTCCGCGAACTCTGCGTTGAAAGTTGATCGCGTACGGAAAACGCTTGATCAAATTAATACCTGATATTGATGGACGATAAAAAATCAAAGCTAAACGCAACTTCACTTCGGGCGTACATAATGATCGCCGTGCTCGGATTGATCTGGGCATATTTTCATTGGTCGACCGACTCGATCTTTCTGACCCCGCGAAATCTGTCGAACTTGATGACGCAGATGTCAGTGACAGGGATTCTGGCGGTCGGGATGCTGATGCTGATCGTTTCAGCAAACATCGATCTCTCCGTCGGATCGGTGATGGGATTTGCGGGCGGCATCGCTGCATATTCATTGACTACGCTCGAATACAGCCTTCCGGTCGCAATCTTGTTCGCGATCGTTGTCGGCGTATTGATCGGCACGTTTCAAGGTGCGTTGACGGCATATCTAAGCATTCCGGCGTTTATCGTTACGCTCGGCGGGTTGCTGGCGTGGCGCGGTGCTGTAAAGTGGCTGCTGGCGGGTAATACGGTCCCCGTTTCGGACGGAAGCTTTATCTATATCGGCCAGGGAAATATCCCGATGTGGATCGGCTGGCTTATTGCGGGGGTCGCCGTATTGTTCGTTTTGTTCCTTGCGTTTCGCTCGGCACGCTCCGTGAAAGAATACGGCCTCGGCGAAGCAAATTACGGCAAGGCAATGCTCAAGGCGATTATTCCTATCGCCGCGATCCTTGCGTTTATCGGGGTGATGAATTCGTATCAGGGCGTACCCGTGCCGGTACTTATCTTTGTTGCTGTCGCACTGTTCGGCGCATTTCTTACGACGTCCACAACGTTCGGCCGGTATTTGTACGCCATTGGCGGAAACGCGGAAGCAGCCCGGTTGTCGGGTATTAACAATAAACGCAACATCGTCTTCGTCTTTAGCTTTCTTGGTGCGTTGACAGGCATAGCGGCATTGATCGCGACCGCACGTGTCGGAAGCGCATCGCCGGACGCTGGCACGCTCAAGGAACTCGACGCCATCGCTGCGTGCGTTATCGGCGGAGCTTCGTTGATGGGCGGTCGCGGCACGATCTTCGGCGCGTGTCTCGGAGCATTGATAATGGCCAGCCTCGACAATGGAATGTCGCTGCTCAATGTCCGAGATTTTATGCAGGACATCATTAAGGGTTCGATCCTCGTAACGGCCGTTGGGCTTGATATGGTCGGCCGCCGACAAGGATGAGACGTTCCGTTCCCGAAAGGTATCTATGGGCGGCAGCGGTCTTGGACGTCGGGCCGGACGAACTAATTCTGGAGATCGGCTGCGGACGCGGCCAAGCCGCACGCCTCGTCGCCGAAAAGTTGTCCACCGGAAAGATCACCGCAATCGACCGTACCGAAACGATGGCGGCGGCAGCCATAGATACAAATCAGATCTTTATCGAGGCCGGCCGCTGCGAGGTTATCAATGCTGATCTTGCGACGGCAGAGCTTCCCGAAGGCACCTTCGATAAGATCTTCGTCTTCAACATAAACGCTTTCTGGATGGACCCGGCTGATGAGCTTGGTATTATCGGGCGCCTGCTCGCCGACCACGGACGATTTTACCTTTTTCATCAACCACCGCCCGGTGCCGACGCAAAAGAATACGCAGTGGAATTCGAAAAGAACCTTACGAAGTACCGGTTTGGTGTGGAAGAGATCGTTTACCAAAAGTTCGAGTCGGTTGATGCTGTCTGCGTCATTTCAAGGCCATTATCGAACTTCTCGCTCACCCGCCGATAAAACTCATTGTTCGATCGGGCTGAACGAAGCTAGGTTCATTGATGTGATGCTGTGCTTCTTTTTTTGCAACCGCCGCCTCGACGAATTCGACCAGCTCGGTCCGCGAGGCCCCGCGGCGAAGCTCGCCTGCAAGATCGTACTCGACATTTGAAAATAGACACGTCCGGATCTGTCCATCGGCCGTGAGACGAATACGCGAACACGCACCGCAGAACATTTCGGTCACTGGAGCGATGATGCCGATCTCGCCGGACGCGCCGTCGGCAAATCGATATGTTTGGGCGGTCGAACTTCCTCGGCCTTCGTCCTTCTGAACGAGCGGAAACGCTTCGTTTATCGCGTGTCTTATCTCGCCGCCCGCGACGACCTGGTCGCGTTGCCAATCGTGGCCGGCGTCGAGCGGCATATATTCGATGAACCGCATGCTGATCGAATGCTTGCGGGCAAACGCGGCAAAATCGACGATCTCATCGTCATTTCGTCCGCGAACGACGACGGCGTTCACCTTGATCGGTTCGAGGCCAAGAGCTTTGGCGGTTTTTATCGACGCCGTGACGCGATCAAATCCATCGATACCCGTGATCTCAGTGAACCGTTCGGGCCGAAGCGTGTCGAGGCTGAAGGTCACGCGGTCTAGACCGGATTCTGTTAGCGCTGCGGCATGACGCTCGAAATCGTATCCGTTGGTAGTCAGAGCGATATCGCGAAGCTGCGGTCTGAGCCGTGAGAGCTTTTTGACGAGCACCGGAACATCGCGCCTGATCAGCGGTTCACCGCCGGTCAGGCGTATCTTCTCAATGCCAAGCGAGACGAAGATCTCCGCTAAGATCTCGATCTCTTCAAAGCTCAGAAGGGTTTCTTTTTTTGCCCAAGCGGGCTCGCCATGCGGAAGGCAGTAAAAGCAGCGGAAGTTGCAGCGGTCGGTTAGCGAAATGCGCAGGTCGCGGATGATTCGGCCGTGTGCGTCGGTAAGCGGCATACGATGATGATATCGCATGTGCGTCATTATTCACTGTTATCCGGCGTCCTGAGCGCGGTGGCATTTCGCTTTAGTCCGGCTAATTTTGTTCTTTTGATGGCGCTTTTGCGAAAGCGTTCGACATATACGTCGTGGTCCATGGCCGCGACCGCATCGAGAGAGATCTCGGTCTCGGCTAACCGTGGCTCAAAGCGGTTTTCGCCCGACGGTTCTTCGAATCGATTCCACGGGCAGACGTCCTGACAGATGTCGCAGCCGTAAAGCCATCCATACTGATTTTCGGCAATATGGGAAGGAAGTTTTTCGTCACGCAGCTCGATCGTCGCATACGAAATACACTTCCGCGAATCGACCACATACCGCTCGACGATCGCTCCGGTCGGACAAGCGTCGAGACATTTCGTGCACGTTCCGCAGTGGTCGGGAACAGACTCGGCCGTTTGTTCGAGCTCGAAATTCACGATGATCTCGCCGAGAAATACCCACGATCCAAGCTCGGTCGTGATGACATTGGAATGCTTGCCGAGCCAACCGAGGCCGGCCCTCACGGCCCACGCTTTGTCCATTATAGGCGCGGTGTCGACACATATTTTGCCTTCGGATCCGGGGACTTCGGCTAGGATCCAGTCCAGCAGTTCGCGAAGCTTTTCGCGCATCACGTCATGATAATCATCTCCCCAGGCGTAACGAGATATCTTGCCGGTGTGCGGGTCATCCGAATGTTTGTGCGGCGTGTGGTAATTAAGGGCGACGGCGATCACCGACCGCGCTCCCGGGAACAGAATGCGCGGGTCGTTGCGCTTTTCGGGTTCGCGTCCGAGCCACGCCATCTCGCCTTGGTACCCGCGGCTTAGCCATTCACCGAATCGAATGCCTTCCTCCCCAAGTGCCTCGGCCGGCGCGAAGCCGACCTTGTCGAATCCGATCGAAAGAGCTTTCTGCTTTATCATTTCGGCCAGGTGCTGCACACCGCTATTATCCTTGACCGGGCCGAACAAACAAAAAGGCCGGGCCCAAATAAGGCCCGGCCGATCTGATAGAGCGAATGAAGTTCTAGAAATTAAACTTCAAACCAAATTGGAATTGACGCGGGTCAAAAGCCGATGTCGTTTCGCTCAGGTATTTCCCGCCGCGCCGCTCGCCGACACGATTGACGACCTGATAGAACGGGTTGGCTGCCGCTTCGTTAAAGCGATTGAACATATTGAACACCTCACCGATGATGTCGATGCTCATGGTTTCGCCCATGCGGATCTTGTAAGTAAGACGCGCGTCAGCTGAAAAGTAGTTTCGCGTGATCCCGCGATTTCGTCCCAGGTTTCCGTTTGCCGGAAATACTCCCTGCAGACATCCGGCATCGACGCCGGTCTGACAAAGCGTTCCGTCCGGAAGCTGGGTCGGGCGTTCGTTCGTGCTCTGGAAATCGCCGTTGGCGTCACCTACAGCAAGAATATTAAACGGCCGGCCGGAACCGAACTCGACGATCGGTGCAAGCTGGAAACCCTTTGCAAATCGCTGAAATCCGTTTCCGCTTCGCCAGCTGTCGGGTGCACTAAAGATGCCGCTAAATACGAAACGGTGACGCTGGTCGAACAGCGAATCGGATTTCTCAGCCCGGAAATTCGTGTTGTCCTGCGGTTTCAGCAACGTTTGAAGGTCCGACGAATAATCGATCGAATGCGACCAAGTGTAGGTGGCAAAGAACTGCATGTTGTTCGAAAGACGCTTCTTCAGCTCAACGTTCAGTGCATTGTACGACGAGTTAGCGTCCGATAGCTGAGAGTTGACATCCGAATACGGGTTGATCGGACCGGGCGAACGGACGGTGCCTGCAAGCAGAGCATCGAAGGTCGCCTTGTTGATCGCACCGCCTGTTACGCCGGCGACAAAGAAGTAATTCGGACCAAGTTTACGGAAAAAGTTCGCAGCGATCGGACTGACGAATCTTTCACCAGTGGTGTTATTGACGGCGACCAGGCCGGGTACAATTACTGTAAAGAGCGGATTGCTCGTCGTCGGCATGGGGAAGAATGCGGCCGTCGAAAGATTCGGAGGGAAACAGCTCGGAGCATTCGGCGTTGCACTGGTGCAGCCTGCGAACGCCGGATTGTTTACCGCAAATCGTCGGAAATTCTCTCGCAGATTATCCGTGTTCACCGTATTCACATCTTGCGGGTGAGCAAGATGACGTGCGTTGACCGTGATATAGCTTGCTGAGAGAACCGTATCTCTACCGAGCATCTGCTCGACGCCGAAGTTGCCCTGTATAGCGTAAGGGAATTCAAAGTCCTTACTCACATGCAGCGTAAACGGCAGGATCGGTCCAAAACCGGTAAAGGTACTCGAGTTGAACCGCTGAAAGCCATATTGATATTGTGCGGAACTCGCAACTCCCGGTGTGACGGCCGCACCGCAGAAAGCAGGCGATCCCTGTACGCCGCAAACCGTTCCGTGAAACACCTGAAATGCGTTGAAAAGGCCAGTTGGCGACGGACCGCCGATCGGGAGCAGTGTTGCCTGCTGCTGTTGTGAGCCGTCGGCAATGTCCGAATTAAAGGCCACCGCGAGAAGCGGATGGTCATAGAACATTCCGATCGCACCGCGAACAACTGTCTTGCCGTTGCCGAATACGTCCCAGGCGGCTCCTAGCCGGGGTGCTATGTTATTGGTATCACGCGGAAAACCCTGCGTTACATTAAGTGCGTCCTGTGCCGTCTGCACATCCTGAGCCGTCAGCGTGATCCCTGTAAGCGGGTCAGTGAACGGTACGGGATCGTACTCTTCGGTAAGCTCTATGTCGTAACGGACGCCGTAGTTCAGCGTGAAATTACGAGTAAGCTTCCAGGTATCCTGAGCGAAGAAGGCGATCGGCCTGTTCCTTAGCGTACTGTTTGGATCGCCAAAGCCCTGGATGAAGACGCTCGGGAATCCGAGGCCGTAAGTCTGATTCGGTGTAAAAGCCGGACCTGTACAGCCCGCGATGAGCGTACTGCAGGACTGCTGGCTAAAATTGAAGAGCCCCGGGAAATTGAGGTCAAATCGGGCATTTACGTTTATCCAGTTGAAATCCGCACCGAACTTAAAGATATGATCGCCGGTCGCCCATGTGAGATTGTCTCGGAGCTGAAAGCGGGTCTCGACCCGGCTTACGGGCGAGAACGGGTTCGATCCGATGAATCCGGTTCCGGCGATCTGATGAGCGACGCTTGGAACCTGTGAGTCGAACGTTGCTTTGCGGCGGCCAAAATTAAAATACGCCTCATTGACCATATTGCGCGGCAGAACGCTGGACAGCGATGCGCCTAGCGACGAGTCTTTCAACGACTGAATGCCGGTACGCGAATAATCGTTCTGACCGAGGGTCTGATTCTGCGATTCATCCTGGATGCCGTTTATGTCGCTTGGGTTATAACCGAATCGGATCGAAAACTGCTGGCCCGGTACGATCATGTGGTCCAAGCGGATCGACGAAAACGTTGATGCCTCCGAGATCGGGAAAATGCGCCGCAATTGTCCGAGAGGACGGAATGCAACAAGTTCGCCATCAGCATTTCGAGTAAGTGGAACCGGAGCACCCGATAACAGAAAACGCTGTCCGACGACGCCCGGAAGGATCGGCGAGATTGCGGGACAGCCGCTTCCGTCATTTGGGCTTATCAAGGAGTTAAAGCCATTCAATGCAGTCTGCGTTCCGCTCGACGCAAAAAATGCATACGTCCGCGCCGTACAGACAGCCGCTGGCGTTCCAGCAGAAAGAAGTCCATTCACGTACGCGACCTGCTGGGGTGTCAGGCCTGTAAAGGTCCGGGCTAGAGGATTCAGTCCAGGGATAACAGGAATCGTTACGCTGGAGGTCGCATTTCCGATGACATCACTTGTAAAAAATCCTGATTCCTGCCGCCGTCTTTGTTCGAAAGAGCCGAAAAAGAAAGTACGCTCCTTGAGGAGCGGTCCGCCCAGCGTCGCGCCGTATTGTGCACGCGTATAAGGCGGTTTTTTGTCGGGGTCGCCGTCGATGATCGGAGCAAAAGCATTGCGGGCCTGGATCGACTTATGCCTGATAAATCCAAAGACGTTGCCCCTGAATTCGTTTGTTCCGCCTTTCGTGACGACGTTGACGATGCCGCCGGTGGCACGGCCGAACTCCGGCATGTATGAGTTTGTCGTTACCTGATATTCCTGAACGGCTTCCTGCGAAACGGTCGTACGGGCCGCATTTATCGAATTATCTGTGAAGTCCGCTCCATCCACCTGTACCAGGGTCGAACGTCCGCGCTGGCCGCCGATGTTTAGTCCTGATGTCGGAGCCGGGCCGACCGGGCGACCGTTGTCTCGCCCGACCGTGGAGATCGTCAGGGCAAATCCGGTGGCGCTTCGTTCGTTTATCGGAAGATTCTCGATACTAGCCTGGCCGATCGTGGTTGAGACCGTCGTTCGCGTCGTTTCGATCAACTCGACCGAATCGCCTGTCACCGTCACAGTGACGTCCTGTTCGCCGATCTCCATATTGATACGAAGATCTGCACTTTGGCCGACCGTCAGCGTAACCGGCGTAACCACGACTCGTTTGAATGTCGGAGCCTCTGCCGCGATCTCATAGTCGCCCGGCGGCAGAGCAATGAATCGATATGTTCCGTTATCACTCGAAACGGTGGTTCGAGTGATATTCGTCGTTAGGCTCCGGGCCGTGACAGTCGCTCCCGGAACGACCGCGCCGTTAGGATCGACCACGCTTCCGGTAAGGTCGGCTGCGGATGCCTGTGATTGGCCAAATGCTACGGCCGACGTAAGCACTAAAGTAATAGCGAAAACGGTAAGCTGTGAGATAAAAGCTCGAAATCCGAATGAAGCTGCACTCATTTAATTTTTCTCCTTCGATTGCGTGAACGTCTCCGCACCAGGTCGCACCAAAGTTTAGGAAAGCGATCGGGTTATTGAGGATTCCCGATGCTCTTTTTATTGCGTCTTACTAAGATATTAACGGCCGGTAACAGAGAACGAAAGAATTGCTTTGTTGTTTTTATCGTAATTTGGGCTATATGGCAAGTAAAATCGCATCTAAATCGTCTTTCAGAGCAGGGTTTTTTGCGCTGTGCCGGATGGCCGCGTTGACCGTGCGATCAATTCGCGAACTATGGACGAACTCCGCATTGCCGTCACCGCGAACGATGCCACCGATGGCACAAATGCGCTTCTGCGGATCAGGGACGATACCCACAACCGCCGGGCGAACGATCGTCGGTGAGATGCGGCATACGCGGTGGATAGTCGATCGAGTTCACATTCGGTCTTAACCGCGCAATCGGCAAATATCTGAGCGCTCTCCAGCGCCATCAACATTCCGCTGCCTGTAAACGGATCGATAAAAGCTGCCGAATCACCGATCGAGAAGACGTTTTGCGCATTTGCCGGTTCGCTAAAGCCGTAGCCATCGACCGAAACGGTTAGCCAGTCACCGACCGGCGTTGCTCCGGTAAGCGACCGGCGGGCTTGTTCGTTCCTGAAAACCGCTTCGTCGAGTAGCCTCTCGGTCGAGCCCTTCATTTCACGTGCTTTCGCAGCCGTTACGATAAAGCAAAAATTGGTAAGACCAATTTCAACCGGGCTTAGGCCGCCGTAGCCGCCCGGAAACGAGTGCATTTCGCAGATGTTCGGGGCAATATCAACGCCGTTCAGGTGAGCCTTGTATCCAACATAAAGCGAAGGCCTGGTCCGGGTTCGGTCGATAAGTTTTTCTTCGCGGCGAATGAGTTTTGAAAGGACGCGTGATCGCCCGGTGGCGTCGATGAAAATATCGGCTTGCAAATCGATAGCGTCGCCAGCGGACCGCGCCTTTAACGACCGAACAGATCCGCTATTCATTTCCAGTCCGACGACCGACGCTCCTTCCAATATTTCGACGCCTTCCGAGCGTGCCTGGTCGAGCAATATTTCGTCCATCCGAGAACGGCTCAGGCTAAGTGCCGGACCGCCGAACCATTCGCTCGGTATCGTGACGCTTTTCCGGTTCATCGCGTGAAACACGGTCTCAGTTATCGTTCGCCCGCCGGCATCGGCCATACGCTGCTTAACGCCAAGCCGTTCAAAATGAAGCAGACACTCAGGCGAAATAAACTCACCGCAGAGTTTGTGTCGGGGAAAGCGTTCACGTTCGATAAGCGTTACCGGAAAGTTTGCATTCGCCAGCCGTATCGAGAGGCTTGCGCCGGCCGGCCCGGCTCCGACTATCGCGAAATGGGGCCGCTGTCCACCTTTATGTGTCTTGCTGTTCATTCGTTTTGCTTAAAGTTATTATAGACCGAGATAAAGAAAGAACCAGCAAGGCCTGTGCCTATGAACATAATCCCGCTCTCAATACCTACGCCGTTCTATGTCGGCGACGTCAATGTTTATTTGATCAAACACGACCCGATAACCCTCATCGATGTCGGGCCAAAGACGCCGGAGGCGACAGCGGCGCTTAAGATTCGTTTGAGCGAACACGGCCTTGGATTCGCTGATATTCGGCGAATAGTTTTGACCCACGCTCACGAGGACCATTGCGGCCTGGCGAAACACGTCCGGGACGAAGCGAAAGACGCCGAGATATTAGTTCACGATTGGGAGACCGGCCACATGTTTGGCCGTTTGGCGCAGGAACAGAATCGTAAACTGCTGCTTCGGTCCGGCGTGCCCGAATCTGTAATTGCCGAGATGCGGACGCTGTATGACGAGATCAGCCTTTTGACTGACGCGTTAGATGACGGCGAGTTTGTCAGCCTGACGGACGAGATGGAGCTAGAATTCGAAACCGGCTCGCTTAAGGTCTTACATACGCCCGGCCACACGCCCGGCTCGTGTTCGTTTGTACGCGAGGCGAACCGGACGCTATATTGCGGCGACTGCGTTTTAAAGCGGATCACGCCCAACCCGATGCTCTCGCCCGACCCGATCGATCCGGATCGCCGATTTGCTTCTATCGCCGAATATCTCGTCAGCCTTGCCAAGCTCCGAGCGCTTTCGCCGACGCTGGTGCACGGCGGCCACGGCGAACCGGTGACCGATTTCGAAGAGATCTTTAACCGCTACGTTAGGGCGATCGACGAACGGCAGGCGAAAGTTTTAGGGCTTGTACCCGCGTCAGGCACGACGGCGTTTGATGTCGCCCGGCAGCTTTTCCCGAACGCGTTCGACCATCAGGTCCATCGTTTTCTGGCGATCTCTGAGGCGGTCGCGCATCTCGATTATGCCGAAACGGGCGGCAAGGTGGCGGTCGAAATGCACAACGGCATCGAACATTACCGGCCAAAATGAGCGTGAGTTTATGAGGTAAGCAAAGCTCCGCGAAGCTGCGGGCCGTGTGTTTCGCAAATGCCGGCGATGGTGTCGGTCACTGTTGTGACCCTGTCGAAACCCGGCAAGCTCTGCACCCGCCGCGTGACCGTTGTATCAAAGATGTCGAGGGCTTTGTCGTCATCAAAGAGCGTTGCGACGACGTAATTCGTGCGATCTTTGGCAAGCGACCCTTGTCCGACAGGATAGTAGAATCGATTGATGACAGAACGTGCGAGGCTCCGAGAAAGCGAATTCTTTCGCAGCTCGAGCCGTGCCATGCTCCAGTAAAATTGCGTGTGTGCTGACTCTTCGCGGATGATCGCCTTCAAGATCATCGTCAGGATCGGGTGTCCCGCCAGTTCCATCATTCGACGATACGCCTGTGCGGTCGTCATCTCGTGGACCGCTCCAAACGTCATGTGAGTCGCCGTAAATTTGTGGCCTATGAGATTGGTCAGCGTTGTTACGATATAGGTATTCAGGTGGTATGACCGCGTAACCGCCCGGTGGATGTTCTGCTGCCATTCACTGCCGGTCTCGATCCCGAGTTCGTTGATGAAGCGGTTCATCACCTCACCGTGAGTCACTTCTTCGATTCCCCAGCGTTCCATGAACTTGCTGATCACTCGGTCACGACCGGTAGGCGTTCGCCGAAGCTCGTTGTGATACATCTCGGTCAGCGTCTCAACGTCCCGCATATAGAAGAGAACCGGAATGAAGCGCGGGTCGAACGGATAGTCGCGCACCTTGGACCACGGAATGCTCTCGATAAATTCATCGGTTAACGCCCGCGGCTGGCTTTCGTACCATTCCAGAATTTCTTCTTTTGATTCAAAGGTCATTGCGTAAGATCAATTTTCGAGAACAGGTATCGCCAGAGGTACCTTTGGACTAGTGACGATCAGTTTCACTTACGATTCTAATTCGATATACTTATCAAATACGATTCAAGTTAAAAACTTCTGCAGTGTATCGTAAGTGTTAATATGACGAGATTGTACTCTACTTTTCTGCTCATTTTCACTCTGGGTTTGGCGGTAACGGCACAGGACGATAAATTGCTGTCGCCAGGCGAAACCCGATTGCGTAATATCAAGCAACTTACGAACGGAGGCGAAAATGCCGAAGCGTATTTTTCTTCGGACGGCAAAAAGATCATATTCCAATCGAAACGCGATGGCCGCCAATGCGATCAGATCTACACGATGAATATCGACGGTTCAAACGTGAAGATGGTCTCTACCGGAAAGGGGCGAACGACCTGCTCCTATTTTCATCGCGGCGGCAGAAAGATAGTTTATTCTTCGACACATGCGGCTAGCGACGAGTGCCCTCCCGTACCTGACCGTTCACAGGGATATGTCTGGCCGGTCTATCCAACGTTTGATATTTATACGGCAAATGCCGATGGCACCAAAGTGAAGCGTCTAACGAATTCGCCATCCTACGATGCCGAAGCGACGATCTCGCCGGATGGCAAGACCATTCTATTTACGTCCACCCGCGACGGCGACCTTGATATCTATTCGATGGAAATCAACGGCAAGAATGTTAAGCGTCTGACGAACGAGCTCGGATACGACGGCGGCGCATTTTTTTCGCCGGACGGCAAGCAGATCGTCTATCGTTCATTTCACCCAAAAGCCGAAGCTGAGATCGCTCGATACAAAGAACTGCTTTCGAAAAACATGATCGTCCCCGCCGTTTTTGAGATCCGTGTAATGAACGCCAACGGCAGCAACAAGCGACAGGTGACAGATCTAGAGGCCGCCAGCTTTGCACCTTTCTTTACACCGGACGGCAAAAGCATAATATTTTCGACCGATCATTTTGACGTAAAGACAGAAGGCCCGCGTCGTCAGCCGAATTTCGACCTGGCGTTGATCAACGTGGACGGAACGGGACTCGAACGAATAACCTATAATGAAACATTTGATGGCTTCCCAATGTTTTCGCCGGACGGTAAAAAGTTGGTCTTTGCGTCGAACCGCAATGCAGCCACACCCGGCGACACTAATGTTTTCATCGCTGACTGGGTTCAGTAAGTTTGGAAGCTCATCCTGATCTGACGCCCGCGTATCCAACTGCGGGCGTTTTTTGCTTTGTGCGGATACCGAAATACCATACCCACCAGATAAAAAAGAACTGCAGAGGAATACGAAATAGTAGGTACCATGGGCCGTATTCCATCCCGCCGAACTGGACCGCCTTCAGGCTGCCGGCTACGTTTGCCGGCAATACAGCCAGAAAAAAAACGATTAGCAGCACCGACGCGATCCAAGCCGTTCGGCTCCAAAGCAGCCCAACGATGGCGACAAGTTCGACAACGCCTGTGAAGTAGACCAGCTCGAGCTTAGCCGGAAGGGCGTCAGGCATTATCGCGACCAATGGTTCCGGGTCAGTAAAATGCGAGATCCCGGTCGCTAAAAGCATCACTGCCATAGCCGCACGACCCACGAACCCGTAACCCAGTCGACCACCCAGCGCGAGGCGGTCAAGCAAATACAAGATAAAAAGGGCAACAAGTAATATTATGAGCGGAGCCATACTCTGATCGCATTATAGCCTTGCGTGTCCGATCTCGCATCAAGGAAAGGAGGTCCGAGATTTTGATAGAAGTTTTACGCAAAAATGCGCAAAACTGACGTCTAGTGAAAGACACGGCGAGATACGTCCTGACCCCAAACTTCCCCTTTCTCACGTGTTTTCCAAATATATGCCCACTTTAAGTTTCTGTAAGTTTCATGGTTTCGGCAATGATTATATTGTCGTCGAACGAGGCAACATCCCCGCCGATTTATCTTTGCCTGATCTAGCTCGCTCCATCTGCCACCGCCACACGGGTGTCGGGTCGGATGGGATCGCCGTGCTTGAAAAGATCGAAGGCGAAGGAAATGATGCTGATTTCTTTTGCGAGATAGTTAATCCAGACGGCAGTTATGCCGGCTTTTCGGGTAACGGAACGAGATGCGCGGTTGCATATCTCTATTATAAAGAGATGTGGCGGGACCCGAGCCTTCGCCTCAAAACGCGCAGCGGCGTCAAGGTCTATACGATCATCCAACGCGAATCCGAGGGTCACTATTGGTTCGAGGCCGAGATCGGCAACCCGAAGTTCCGAGCGGCTGAGGTGCCGGTGGCGAATGCCGATGGTGCTCCGTCGGTGATCGATATGCCGGTCCAGCTCGCCGACGGCACGTTCCTGATGTCGGGCGTCAACGTCGGAAATCCTGTGGCGTGTGCATTCGTTGGCGATTTTGATTTTCCGTGGCGAAAATACGGCAGCGAGATCGAATCTCACGCTGTCTTCCCTGAAAAGGCCAACATCGTTTTCGTTAAGGTGATCGACCGCGAAAATATCGAGATAAGAATTTGGGAACGAGCTGCGGGCGAGACTTCGGCCTCAGGCACTTGCGCGAGCGGCGCGGCGGTTTTGAGTGCATTTACCGGTAGAACGGAAAGGACTGTTTCAGTGATAAGTCCTGGCGGTACGACCGAGGTCCACTGGCGTGACGATGACGAAATATTGATAACCGGCCGCGCCGATCTAGCCTTTTGCGGCGAGTGGCAGTTGTGACGTTTCCGTCGAACTGCTTTCGACAACATTTTCCAAGATCTCGGCGACGGCCATCTGGCGAAAATCGAAAATGTTAGCCAGCTCACGTTTGATAAAAAAATGGGCGATGTCGCCGAGCGGTTCGAGCGGCAGACGATAACGCACTTCGTCTTCTATCAACGTTCTGTTCGGGGTTATCTCAGTAAAAGTGTGGCGATGTATCCACTGCCGGTACGGCCCTTTCAATTGCTGATCGACAAACTCGAACGGCGGCTTCCAGACCGATATTTCCGTCCGCCATTTCATCGGCATCCCGCGCATCTTCAATTTGTAATCTATCCGCGTACCCTGCGAGATCTCGACGGGCTGCGGCGTGATGATATGAAAGCTAAGCTCCGGCGGCGTGATCCGCTCGAGGTTCGCGGCATCCGCAAAAAAATCGAAAACCTCTGCCCGAGGCAGGTCCAATGTGAGTTCGCGAGTAAGTATATGTTCGGCCATTAGTTGCTCCGAAAATAGATTCGACGAACACGGCCGGATGGATTCTATTTCGACGCGGACGCAAACTCTCTCGGCAGCGGATTCTCCGGCGTCTCGGCGAGCCAGAAGATGTTCATCACCCACCAGCGTTTTCCGTCATAAAGTAACTGAAAGCTGTTGATGCCGCGCATAAAGGGATCCTTGTCATCCTTTTTCTTGAATGCGTGATAGCTGGAAAAAACCTGAGCCAATGTGCCGTATTGGTCAACCTTTTTGACTATCTCGCGTTCGTGAAACCCTTCTTTTTCAAGGTACGGACCGCTGGTCGAAATGTAATCCTCGGGCGTCATCACGCGCGCACCGGTCACACCGGTCGTGGCGTTTTTGCCGGTAGGTATAAGCCGGGCGTCTTTGTGAAAGAGCGTACGAAAGCGGTCCCAGTCACGAGCCTTGCCGGCGTCGCCGGAGATGACGTCATAAACAGCTGTCATTATCGCATCGATCGATTCGACATCGGATGGTTTAGCTTCCTTCGTTTGTCCCACTGCGGTGAATGACATTAGAAATAAAACAGCGATGGTCAAAATAGTGGCTTTCATGGAGAGGATTACGCAGTATCAGAGCGAAAGTTTCGCACTCTTTCACTTATTCTGTATCTCCATCCGGGTCTCGAGCCTGTCCTGAGAATCTTGAGGCAGGTCGTGCAAAAAGTCGAAACCTGTCCGCATCTCGATCTCACGGATAGTTGTCTTGTATCGCTCCCACCGCTCGTTCTCGATGCCATCGATATTCGGCATGTCGACGGCTATGATCCGCATCCTGCGGTCGAGGTCAGATACTTGCTTTCCCCGCGGAGCTACCGCCACGATCTTCCAGCAATTCGATGCCGCCGTCACTTTGTTCTTCAAGCGCTCTTGTTCGCCGTAGCAGCCGGCTATCTGGTAAACATCGCCGGCGCGCCTGGCCTGCACACGGGCATAGGATTCAAACTTTTGCCACGGATATTGGTTCAACGCACCCTTCTGAGGCACGATGTTCGTCATCAAAAAAGTCTCTTCGTTCAAGGCCGCGTTGGCAAAGCGATCGGCACTCGGCACGAGGTGGCCGCGATCAAATCCGCTGCCCGAATACTCGTAATAACCGATTCGGCGAAAACCATCCGGCAGACGCGGGTCAGGCCGGAAGTCCGGCCGCGGGATCGAATTGCCGAGATCTACACGGGTTGTTCGCCACGAAACCCAGTTCGCCGTGCCCCGACTGTAGTTGTAGGCGATGACCGAACCCTCGCCGACGATCAAATAGTTATCGCGATCAGCGGCATCTGACGTGGCTTTCGATGGATTGCCAAAGGCAAGGTGTACACTCGCAGGCAATTCGACCGGGGAGTCTGCGGTTGTCGTGGGTGGCGCCGTGTCTGCCTCCCAAGCGCGGCCGAATCGCTCTGCAACACTTTGGCATCCGGCCGAAAGAGCGAGCAAAATGAATACGATCAGATAAAATGTGAGGCTACGGGGTGACACTTTGGTAATGATAGCAAAGTTGCGTTCGCAAGCCTCGATGCGGTTTGGGCCCGAATTGCGTTAAAATAAGCGGTGATGGAACAGCGGCCGCATTTAATTGGTATGAAGCGTCCCGAACTCGTCGATCTCTTTGCTGAGCTCGGCGAGCCGCGGTATCGCGCCGATCAGGTATTTCGCGGCCTTCACGGGCGTCGGCTGCAGTCATTCGCTGAAATGACGGATCTGCCGAAGGCCCTACGTGAAAAGCTCGGTGAATCGGCTGCTGCGACTACACTCACTCTCGAAGAGAAGTTTGTTTCCGAGGACGGAACGCGGCGGTTTTTGACGAAAACACATGACGGCTATCCAGTCGAAACCGTATTTATCCCGACGGAAAATAGGGATACGATCTGCTTTTCATCGCAGTCCGGCTGCCCGCTCAAATGCGATTTTTGTCTGACGGCCAAGCTTGGATTGCTTCGCAACCTGACGGCGGGCGAGATCGTCGAACAGGTCATACTCGTGTTAAATGACGTCTACGGCGTAGGCGGCGAAACGCCTCACGGGACCAACCTGGTAGCGATGGGAGCCGGCGAGCCGTTTCTCAATTTTGAGAATTTGATCAAGGCGTTGGATATCATGTCGGACGAAACGGGACTTTTCATAGTACCGGGCCGAGTTACGGTCTCGACGGCCGGGATCGTGCCAAAGATCGTTGAGTTTGCCAAGCTTGAGCGGCGGCCAAACTTGGCGATCTCGCTATCGTCAGCGGATGACGAACTCCGCGACCATTTGATGCCGATCAATAAAAAATGGCCGATCGCGGAACTTATGGAGGCAGCCAAGGCGTACGAACGAACGCTGAAGCGCGGTGAGAGGTTTACGTTCGAATATGTTCTGCTCGGCGGCGTAAACGATACAGACGACCACGCTCGGCGGCTCGCGGCACTAATGAAAATGCATGGCCTGCGACGCGTTAAGGTCAATCTGATCCCGCACAATCCGGCCGACCAACTGGATTACCATCCGCCGGACCGCGAACAGGTCATGCGGTTCAAGACGCTGCTTGAGGAAAGCAACGTTTCGGCTTATGTGCGGACGCCGCGTGGGCGCGACATTTATGCCGCATGCGGGCAGCTCGCGGCGAAACACGAGCCGAATTTGGTCCAGGTGCAGGCCGCCTGAGAATTTTATGGAGATATTGATACCGGGGCTGCTGCTCGTTGCGTTGATGGTCTATGCATCGACCAAGATAAAGAAGAATGCCGCTGCTGCCTACGAAGAAGAGAGAATAGAGAAGGCCGAGTATTCGATCATTAAGCCGGAAGGAATGATCATCCCGGTTGGTTCCAACACGGGGGTGATCTTCGAAGCGTATTCCAGGGATTTCGGTATTGACGAGGCCGGAGAAATAAGGCAGATTACCGCCGAGATAAGGCGGCACCCTGATGCGGAAATAAACGAAATAAAAGCTTCTGTGATTGATGGGTTCGAGATATTAGATGAGACGGCAGGAAAGACGGGGGTACATAACACGGTACAGATCGAGTTCTTAAAGTACGAAAGGGGCGCTGAACGTCATGAAACCGTAAAGCTGATAGAATCGTATGGAGCGGTAACTGAGTTGCGGGTTTCGGCCCTGACGGTTCACGACGACATTAATTTGAGTAAAGTAGCCACAATGCTCGACAGTTTTAGGGCAAATTAAGTCTATTTGGCTGCATCAAAGCTGGGCGTTTGAACCGACTCCCGCCCAACATAAATGTTTATGAAAAAATTATTATTCGGCTTTTTAGCAGTTTTCGCGGTTGCGATATTTAGCGGCAGTTCTTTTGCACAGACAGCTACCGGGTCGATCGGGAACGGAACCGTTGCCCGCGGCGGTTCTGCACGTGGAACCATTGTTCTCTCAATTCCCGCCGGGCTGCATGTGAACTCCAGCCGGCCGAACAGCCAGTATGCAATTCCGACCAACGTGCGGTTAACCGCAACAAATGGAACGGTTACGGGTGTTACATACCCGCGAGGAAAGAATAAGAAGTTCCAGTTCTCGCCGGATACGATCAACATTTACGACGGCCGGGTGGTGTTTCCATTTACGGTCCGAGTGCCTGCCGGCTCGCGTGCCAGAACGGTGACGGTTCGTGCCGCCGTCCGCTTTCAGGCGTGTACCGATGAGGTTTGCTATCCACCGAAAACACAGAACATGACGCTGACGGCACGCATTCGTTAGATCAGGCTTTTCGCCCGACTACCGACAACAAGCGTCCGGTCTTGCCGTATTTTTTCTTTTCTACACGGTAGGAAAAAAAGAGGTCGGTTCGTTCCATCGTGCACAGAGGAGCGATGAAAATGTTCTCGGGTTTGATGCCCGTTTTGGCAAGCTGGTCGCGATTTGCAAGATGTAGGTCAACGAGTGCGTGGCCTTTACGGGTCGGCGTGAAGTACTTATCGCTTCCAGCAAAAGCAGCGTCAAATACGTCTATCACGTCTTGCCCGATCTCATAATTTCGGCCGCAAGCCGCGGGGCCGATCGCCGCAAGAATACTTCCCGGATCTGACCCGAACTCTTTTATCATAACCCCGATAGCTTTCGCGGTTATCGCCTGAGCAGTTCCGCGCCAGCCGGCGTGAACAGCAGCGTACGAGCGTGTTGCCGGATCACAAAGCAAGATCGGTACGCAATCGGCGGTCTTTACTCCCGCCAGAATACCCGCGGACGCCGCGACGATGGCGTCAAATTTCTCATCCGACCGTGCCGCGTCCTGGTTGTCGCGAATGATCTTTACTCCATCGCCATGCACTTGCCAGGCGGTCGCGAGGTTAAAGTCACCGTCGAAAGCAGTGAGGAAACGCCGTCGGTTCTCTTCGATATTCTCAGCGGTATCTTCGTCATAGCCGGCAAGGTTCAATGAATTCTCAGGAAACGGCGAAACGCCTCCGATCCGTGTTGAGAATCCATTTACGAATCCGGCATCTTCGAGCGGGCGGCACACGAGCACCTTGACGCCGGAGCGCTCTCGCCAATAGAAGCCGGATTCTGCTAAAGTTTGTTCTGCGTCCATCGCAACCTGATCAATGATCGTTTCAACCGGCATCGACATAATCGAAGTTTACCGTATCACCGATGCCATCGCCAGAACGCCAAGATTTGCGGAGCGTGTCTTCACCGAGGCCGAACGCGTATATTGCGAAGCCAAATGCCGAGCGGCCGGACAATCGTATGCGGCGAGGTTTGCGGCGAAGGAAGCCTTCTTTAAGGCGCTGAAAACGGGCTGGCGCGGTAAGATCTCCTGGCACGACGTTGAGGTCGTAAATGATGAGCAGGGAGCCCCATCCTTGCGGGTCTCTGGCCAGGCGGAACGGCTTCTCGGCGAGATGAAAGCTCGCCGGATTCACCTCTCACTTTCTCATACATCAAATATCGCAATTGCGCAGGTGATACTTGAAGCGATTTGAAGTATCATACAGCTCTCCCAGGCTACGGACCGCCCCCGTCGACCTCAGCCCAAGAAGCCAATTGAACGTGCAATTGCGTACGGAGCCGGCAGGATCGAAAAAATCCTCGAAATTATAAAGAAAATCAACGTTTTCGGTGGAAATACTGCCCCGAAAGGGTGTATGCTGTTAGGTTAGTCGTTTGGGGTTACGCCACGTCTGAAATCTTGCCTTTTCGGTGTTTTGACCGCGGACACTTTTCAAACAATCTTAGTTTTTGAGCGGGCGTATTCGGCCCGGAGATATACATAAAATGGCATTTAAATCACTTTTCAGCCTCTTTTCCAGCGATCTGGCTATCGATCTCGGCACAGCGAACACGCTAGTCTATGCCAAGGGCCGCGGTATTGTCGTCAGCGAACCGTCGATCGTTGCGATCAACAAGGTCACCAATCAGGTCGAGGCCGTCGGCCGCGATGCGAAAGAGATGCTCGGCCGTACGCCCGGCAATATCGTCGCGATCCGGCCAATGAAGGACGGCGTCATCGCCAACTTTGAAGTAACGGAAAAGATGCTTCAGCATTTTATCCGCAAGGCTCACAACGGCAAATCGTGGGTCCGGCCGCGTGTGGTTATCGGTATTCCGTCTGAGATCACGCAGGTCGAACGCCGCGCTGTCGAAGACTCGGCTTACCGTGCCAAGGCGTCTGAGGTATATCTCGTCGAAGAAGCTATGGCCGCTGCGATCGGTGCCGGCCTTCCGATCACCGAACCGCACGGCAACATGGTGGTTGACATCGGCGGCGGAACGACTGACATCGCCGTTATCTCGCTTTCGGGCATCGTCTATTCGCGTGCCGTGCGTGTTGCGGGTAACGAGATGGACGAGGCAATAACGCAGTACATCAAGCGCAAATACAATTTGCTCATCGGCGAACGGACCGCTGAAGCCATCAAGATCGCTCTCGGCTCGGCATTTCCGCTCGAGGAACCGCTTTCGATGGACGTCCGCGGTCGCAACCTGATCGAAGGAATTCCGAAGACGATCACGATGACTGACGAGGAGATCCGCGAAGCTCTTTCCGACGCTGTATCGACGATCATCAATGCGGTTCGCGTCGCTCTCGAACGGACGCCTCCCGAGCTTTCGGCCGACATCGTCGAACGCGGTATCGTGCTTACCGGCGGTGGAGCATTGCTGAAGAATCTGGACAAACGCTTAATGATAGAGACAGGCCTGCCGGTCGTCATCGCCGACGACCCGCTCTCGTCAGTGGTTTTAGGAACGGGCAAAATGCTTTCGGATATCGAACTCCTGAAACGCGTCAAATGGGACAATTCGCTTATGACGGGCGGCTAAGTTAGGAAAGCAAGGTCGGGACAATGGTCGAGCGCAGCCAACAAGAAGTATGGAGATTGACGCCCTGGCTGGTGATCGCGCTCCTGTTGGCAAATTTTATCTTGATGACTTTCGACGCCCGCGAGATCGGTACGGGACAGCGGATGATCCGCGTTTGGGCCCAGACCGGAGCTGATTTCGTACAGTCGCCAGTCACATCGTTCAGCTCGTCGGTCTCGAACTATTTTGGCTCGATCTCGACACTTCGGTCGGCTCAGAGCGAAAACGACGCACTCAAGCAGCGTATTCAGGAACTTGAGGTCGAATTGAAGGGCCAGCAGGAACTTGCTGTGGAAAATGAAAGGCTGCAGGACTTGCTCGCCCTGACGGAGACGAGCAAGTACAAGGTGCTGACGGCCCGCATTATCGGCCGCGACCCGTCGGTCTGGTTCGATTCGTCGATCATAAACCGCGGTTCGTTGGACGGTGTTAAGCTGAACATGCCCGTGGTCACCAATGGCGGCATCGTTGGCCGTATAACCGCCGTCGGGCCGCTCACCTCGCAGGTCGATCTGATCACTCACGATAAATCGGGCCTTGGGGCCGTGATCGGCCAGATCGGCGAATCGAATGCCCTTGGTGTCGTGAGCGGAACGAGTAAGCGAAACGTTTTGGAAATGCGCTACGTTGCCGGTAGCACCGAGGTCCAGACGGGTCAGCTTGTTTATACTACTGGCCAGGACGGCATATATCCGGCGGGTTTAAAGGTTGGAGAGATAGTGGAGGTCCAGTCGGGCTCGGCGACGACCCCGCACATTATCTCAATTAGGCCAAGTGCGGGCCTGAGCTCAATGCAGGAGGTCGGCGTCCTGCTATACGAGCCGCCGCCACGCGAAGAATTTGATAAGACGTTGCCGAACGTGACACCTAAACCCCGGCCTTGACAGGCGGACCCTTGCCCTCTCGATCAGCTGATGGACAATATTAAGATCACGATAGCTCTGATCGTCGCGGTTTTGCTGCAGTGGACGCTGCGAAACGTGGCGGAGCCATTCGCGTATATTGATTTTCCTCTGATCTTCGTCGTCTACGCCGCCCTACAGCGAAATGCGCTAAGGGCGATCTTCTTTGCGACCTTCGCCGGCCTTGCGGTCGATGCCTTAAGCGGCGGACTGCTGGGTTCCAACGCGTTCTCTAAAACCCTTATCGCATATATGGTTTCGGAGCTTGCGAGACGGGTCTATATGGACAACCTTTTGCTTCGGATTCCCGTCATAGCCGGAGCGTGTGTATTGGAAGATCTGGTGTTTTACGGCGTCCATCGACTACTCGGCCAGGAGCCGACGGGACAGGTCTTCGTGACCGTAGCATATTCGCTTATCGGAACGACCATCGCCGGAACGATAATATACATTTTACTCGATTACGTTTCTTCAGAACGGTCCAACAGTTCGCGAAAACGTGATGTATTCCCGAACCGCCGGCAGACGCGACGCCGTAACCCGATCAGACTAAACAGGTAACACCGACACTCTGCAATGAAGCTACACGACCAAGGACAAAACCTAAGTGCCCGGATCGGTACGATCCAGGTGCTGGCTTTCGTGCTCCTTTCGCTCCTTGGCGCACGGCTCTATTATCTTCAGATCGTAAAGGGAGACTACTATTCCGAACGCGCCGAGAATCAGCGGATCCGCCTGATCCCGATTCCCGCTCCGCGGGGTGCAATCTTCGACCGCAACGGAGTCATCTTGGTAGATTCTCGTCCGACGTTTAACGTCGTCCTCTCCAGCGAGCCGCTAAAGCAGATCGATGTCAACGAACGCGTCGACGATTATGCCTATGGCCTGAGCCTCGAACCCGAATTCATCGTTGACCGGCTAACCACGATCAAGAATCAGCCAAACTTCGAGACAATGGTGCTTAAGGACAACGCGACGATGCAGGACATCGCATGGGTAGAGGGCCACGCGCTCGAATTTCCTGAGCTTCGTGTCGAACTTCAGCCCCAGCGGTTCTATCCGCACGGAACCGCAATGGCGCACATTCTCGGGTACGTCGGCGAGATAAGCCCGCAGCAATTGAAGTCAGAAAGCTGGACAGGTTTTCGCCCCGGCGACATCATCGGAAAAGGCGGGCTTGAGGAATATTACGACGAATACCTTCGCGGGCGTCCGGGCCACCGTAAAGTTATCGTTGATAGCCGCGGCCGCATCCAGAGCGAGATCGAGGTCGTCCCGCCGCAGGCAGGCCAGGATCTGATCTCAACGATCGACTTTGACCTTCAGATGGCCGCCGAGCGAAAGCTCGAAGAATCGGCTAGCCAACGCGGAACGGTCATCGCGATGGACCCGCGAAACGGCGAAATGCTGGCGCTCGCTTCGTGGCCGTCGTTCGACCCGAACGTTTTTGTCCAGGGAAGTAAGACTCGCGAAGGGCGAAAGCAAATAGCCGCCTACTGGCAGGATACCGATCGCCCGTTATATAACCGCGCGACCCAGGGCCGCTATCCGCCGGGATCGACATGGAAGATACCGATGTCGGTCGGCGGATTTCAGAGCAATGCGATCACAGTGAACAATTCGTCATTCGCGTGCGGCGGCGGCATCATGGTCGGCAACAAATTTACGAAGTGCATGGGAAACCACGGAACGCCGTCGCTTATTCCCGCCATCTCGCGTTCATGCAACGGGTACTATTATCGCCTCGGGCTGAAGATGCAGATCGAGGGCATGATAAAGATGGTTGAGGAATTCGAATATGACCGCCGGACGGGCATCGACATTCCGAACGAAAAGATCGGCCAGACGCCAAAAAGCTGGAAGCCTATCGTCGAAAAACGCGAGGGCCGATGGTCCGACATACGAACGGTCTATGCATCCATCGGCCAAGACACCGTGGTTGTGACGCCGATATCTCTTCTGCGGACGATCGCCGCGGTTGGTAACTTTGGCCAAATGTACATTCCCCATTTCCTAAAGGAGTTCCGGGGAATTACCAAAACCGAACATTTCGAGGAGCGTCCCGGCTTTGGCTTTCAGAGGCCGGAACCGAAGATAATCTCGATGACACCCGAACAGCAAAAGATGATCGCGACCGGAATGGCCGAATCCGTCACGGGCGGTACGGGACGCATTGTGAACATGCCGGGCTTTCCTGTTGCGGCCAAGACCGGGACCGCTCAGGCGTCGGACAGTGCGGCCGGCAAAAAGGACCATGCCTGGATCGTGACCTACGCTCCCGCTTTTCAGCCTGAGATCGCTGTCATCGGATTGATCGAGAACGTCGGCTTCGGCGGTACGCACGCCGGGCCCGCGGTCAAGGGCGTTTACGAAGCATATCTGGCCAAGCGTTCGCCTGAGCTTCTCGAACCCGTGGAGGTGGCGAAGCGTTAAATGGTAGCGATCATCGAAAAACGTGACCTTAGGGATTTCGACTGGTTGACGTCGATATTGGCCGTTGCGATTACCGGTTTCGGCATCTGGCAGATCCATAATGCTGTCCCGTTCGCTGATACGTGGTCAAAGCAGCTGATCGGATTGGCGATCGCTCTGTTTGCCTTTATCGTTGTCGCCTTCTCGGACTATCGCCGGATAATCGACGCGGCCCCGATTTTCTACGTCATCGGCCTCGTGCTGCTTCTGCTCGTGCTTACGCCGCTCGGGGTCGAAGTTAACGGACAAAAAGCATGGCTGAAATTGCCCGTCATCGGACAGTTTCAGCCATCGGAATTCGCCAAGATCCCGACCGTGCTGATGCTTGCAAAATATTTCGGAGCGCGTAAATCAGGCTCACTTCGTCTCAAAGAGGTGCTAATTGGGATCGCCATTCTTGCCGGCCCCGTCAGCCTGATCATGCTCGAACCCGACGCCGGTCAGGCAATCACATATTTCCCGATCCTTGGGGCCGTTCTGTTCCTTTCTGCAATTCGTATTCGCTACGTCGTTTTAGCATTAGTTGGTGCCGCGGTACTTATTCCCGCCACTTTCTATATAGGCGTGCAGACGGGAACAATCAAGCGTTATCAGCAAGAGCGCGTCATGGCGATCATCGATCCGGAAAGTGCTGATCCGCGCGGATTTGGATATCACACGATCCAATCGATGATAACGGTCGGCAAAGGCGGCCTTCACGGGATCAAGGGCGATACAGAAACGTCTCAGAGCGTCCTTAAATTCCTGCCGGAGCCGCAGACTGACTTCATCTTCGCGGTTACGGCGGAAAATACCGGCTTTATTGGGTGCGTTTCCTTGCTATTGGCCTTTGCGTTGTTGATATCGCGTCTGATCTCCGGCGCAAGAGAAGCTAACGATCGGGCCGGAATGCTTGTTATAATGTCTATCGCGACCGCGTTGTCGTTTCAGATATTCATGAATATCGGGATGACCCTCGGTTTTCTGCCGGTCATCGGCGTTCCGCTTCCGCTGATGAGCGCGGGCTTGTCGGCACTGCTTTCGACATTTATCGCCATCGGCTTTGTCGTTAGCATAAAGATGCGGAGATTCGTAAATTAGTTATCGCTTTCAGAGGTTTTATGGCGAGGGAAAGAAAAATAGTCGAACGCGAAGTTCGAACGGTCGAATCAAAAGGGAAGTGGCTATCGCGATCTGCGTGGTTTGCAATGGCGGTCTTGTTGGCTCTGTCGGCCGGCGGATTGACGGGTGTCTTGGCGTCCTACTATTTGAATAACTCGCGTTATTCGGTTGAGGTGTCGGCGCTTGCGACCTATCGCCCGCCGCAGGTCACAACGATCTACGCCGATGATGGCGAGACAGTCCTTGCCGAATTTGCGATAGAAAAGCGTATTCCGATCAAAGAGCAAGACATTCCGAAAAACGTAGAGAACGCGCTGCTCGCTATCGAAGACTATCGGTATTACGACCACATCGGCATTGATCCTTATCGCATCATTGGTGTCGTTTACAAGAATATAACGACCGGCCGGATGGAGGGCGCATCGACCATCACACAGCAGCTCGCAAAGAATCTGTTTCTGTATAAAGACCAGACATACAGCCGAAAGATCAATGAATGGATGGTCGCGCTTCAGATCGAACGCTTTTACACGAAACGTCAGATCCTCGAGATGTACATGAATTACGTTTTCCTGGGGGCGGGTGCTTATGGCTTCGAGGCTGGTTCGAGAACGTATTTTGGCAAGTCACTTAAAGACCTGACACTGGAAGAAGCAGCGTTGCTCGCCGCGATCCCGAAGTCGCCCGAGTATTCGCCGACCCGCAACATGGAGAAGGCAAAGACCCGCCGCGACATCGTCCTCGACCAAATGGCGAAGTACGGATATGTGTCTGAGGCCGAGGCAGAAGCCGCGAAGGCTAAGCCGATAAAACTCGCGGATACTGCGTACTACCAAGCATTGCCAAAGTCGACCTCGTGGGACTATCCGGTCGAAGAGATCCGTAAGTATCTCGAAGACAAATACACTACCCGCGTCGCACAAGGCGGCCTGAAAGTTTACAGTACGATCAATGTCGAAGCTCAGAAAATTGCCACCAAGGTAATTCGCGAACGCCTCCGTGCATTCGATAAAGGCCGGAAATGGCGCTCGGATTATAAGGACATCCTTGTTGACGGCGAAGGCCTACCGCTGACAGATGAGAAAGAGATCGCCAAGACGCTGTCGTCATTCAAACACGCCGACTGGTACGGCGACGAATACGACGAGGGCGAGTACATCAAGGGACTTGTAGTCAGCACAAACCCCGTGGCCGATGAGGTCGGTGTACGTTTCGGCAGGTATAAAGCCAAGGTGACCGCCAAGGAAATGGGTCGTAGCGGCCAGCGTCCTAAACAAGAACTCAAACCCGGACTCTTGGCCGAATTCCTTATTAAGAAGGTTGATCACGAGAACCAGATTCTTGAGGTCGAGCTTTCTCAGGTACCTGAGATCCAGGCTGCGATCCTGAGCCTTAATGCCAAGAGCGGCGAGATCGTCGCGATGGTCGGCGGTTACGATTTTCACACCAATCGCTTCAACAACGCAACACAGGGATTGCGGCAGACCGGCTCTGCATATAAACCGTTCGTCTATGCCGCTGCCGTCGAGGACGGTATGACGCCTGACATGATCGTCAGCGGGGCACCGATCAAACGCGGCGGCTGGCAGCCCTCGAATTACGACGGTTCGCCGAGCCATCCCAATGTGCCGATGAAGGTAGCATTAGCCAAATCTTACAATCTCGCGGCGGTGCACCTGCTCGATCAGATAGGCATTCAGGCGGGCGGACAGATGGTTCGCCGCTTCGGGATAACCAACCCAATGGCCCCGAGCCTTCCATCGGCGCTGGGAGCCTCGGAAGTATCATTGCTCGAGATGGTAGCGGCGTACGGCGTGTTTCCGAACAAGGGGATCCGAATGCAGCCGCACCTGATCCGCAAGGTTTACAGTCGTGACGGCACCCTGCTTGAGGAATTTGATGGTTCGAGCTCAAAAGTGATGAGCGAATATGTCGCTCTGACGATGGTCGACATGATGCGTGGCGTAACGGCCGGCGGCGGAACCGCGCCGAACGCAAACGCAAGCGGACATCAGCTGGCCGGAAAGACCGGAACGGTTAACAAGCACACTGACGTTTGGTTCGTCGGCTATACCCCAACCTATGCGACCGGCATATGGATGGGAAATCCGGCTCGAAAAGAACCGCTCGGTCGCGGCATGACAGGCGGGGGCGGGGCGGTACCATTCTTTAACGGATTTATGATCCCGTTCATGAAAGATAAGCCTCGCGATACATTTCCGGCAACGCCGCCCATGCCGACCGAGATCCGTCGGTTGATGGAGCGCAACAAACGCGAAGAACTCGAGAAACTTGCCCGGGCTGATCTGTTGGCTGTAAGGTCGGGGGCATCCGAAACACGGGCCGTTGATGTCGCAAGTCCGGATGCAACGATCGGTACCTCAACGACCGGAACCGGCGCTTCGACAACCACTGTGACCGAGACTACCAGGCCGGCACAGACAAATGAGCCGCCGCCTCCGGTTCGAACGGAAACGAAACCGGTAACCCCGAAAGTGCCCGAGACGGGGCCGCCTGACGAAGGCACGCGTCGCAAAGGTAAGAAAGGCGAAGGTTAGGAATTGTCGATTGAAAGAAGAAAAGCTCTGCGATCCAGTTGGAACGCAGAGCTTTTTCTATATGTTCAAGAAATGTTAGCTGGTAAAGCGGCCGAGATAATACGGCAGCATCTTACGCCACCACGGCCAATCGTGATTTACATCGTGTCCCCATAGCTCAAGCAGATGCGGAATGCCTTTCGAATGCAGAATGCCAGAGAGCTCTCGGCTTCTGTCCGGCGCTTCGTACGAACCTTGCCCTGAGACGATGACTATCGAATCGGCCTGCCGCAGCCTTGGCAGATGGTGGTCGTCGTTTAGATTCTTCAGGTACATCGCGGGGTTATTGAAGTACACATTCTCATCGTAAAAGCCTTTGTCGAGGTAATTGTAAATATCGTAACTGCCGCTCATCGCGATCGTCCCACGAAACTCATCGGAGTGTTTGAAATACGTATTTGCGGCGAGAAATGCACCGAGGCTTGCGCCGGTCGTCAGCGGCCGCGCGTCGTCGCCGCATTCGTTTCGGATAAGTGGCAAAACCTCTTCCAGAATGTAGCGGTCGTATCTGGCGAGCATCTCGACCTTCCATGCCGGATGCGATTCACGATTGAGCAAACTGTATTTGTTTACCGAGTTGATCGAGTATGCACGGATCAGCCCGGCCTCGATCAGGTCTTTTATTGCATCGACCAGATGAAAGCGTTCATATTCCAGATAGTCCGCTGCCGCTGTCGGGAACATCAGCACAGGATAGCCCGCGTGCCCGTAGGCCACCAGCGGCATGTCCATATTCAGATTGTGGCTGTACCACGAAGTTATGTCGCGTCGCATAAAATCAATTTGCTCCAACAGAAAGAGGTTCTCGAATAAACAAAAACCTCAATTCTATAACGAAAACATGGAATTACTAACTCGTTGACGTAAGTTTCAGGCCTGCAATACCTGCAATAATCAGAAAAATACACGCGATCCGGACGATGTCCCGCGGTTCCTCAAACAGGATCATCCCCAGTATTGCTGCTCCGACCGTTCCGATGCCGGTCCAGACGGCATACGCCGTCCCGATCGGCAGCGTCTTGACCGCGAGCGAGAGAAAGTAAAAGCTCGCGACCATCAGAGCACCGGTGATCAGACTTGGAACAAGCCGCGTCCAGCCTTCGGTATATTTCAAACCGATCGCCCAAGCGATCTCTAAGACACCGGCAATTGCTAGGTAAATCCAGTTCATAAATGCTCAGAGTGCGAGCTTTAGCTCGTTGACGCGATAAATGACGCACTCCGAACTTTATTTCGTGACAGTGATATCCCGCGATGTCGAATTATATCCGCCGTTATCGACGACGTTACCTTCTTTGTCAATCAGTTCGAGATTGATCGTGTGCTTGCCGGCGGTCCAGCCCGAGAGCCAGAACGGTGCCCATTTTTCGATCATCTTCGGTTCGCCGCCGTTTACCGAATAGCGGACGCGATACTCGCCGCCATCGCCGACAAGCTGCGCATTCGCAAGCCAGAAATCGATCATTATCGGATCGGCATCCGCGCCGGTGTAGTCACCCTTCGGGCGGCTGTAGGTCAGCAGCGGTTTTGTGAAGTCGATCGCACCGCCCGTCGATGCGGGCATATCTTTTCCTTCGGGAGTCGGTTTGGGTGTGGCGTTCGCATTCGAATTTGCATTTGACATCGCCTGGCCGGAATTTGTCGTCGTCGGCAGGTCAAGGTCCGCACCGCCGTTCTTTACCGTAAATTTAACAACGTCGAACGCAGTCTCGTTTTTATAGCTTTCGTGCCACGGCCGCGATGCGAAGACCCGAAGCGTGTGTTCGCCGTCCGGAACGTTGCGAAGTTCGAATGGCTCTTCGATGTTGTAATAGGCTTCATATGCCTGATCATCCAGAATTACGTGGATGTGATTTCCCATCTTGGTCTCGGGGTTCATTCCCGGCACATAACCTTTTAGGTCGCCACCTAGCGTAAGCAAGACCCTGACGGTTGAGCTTTCGATGGTAGCTCCGTCCGGCGGCACTGTTATCTCGAGATCGGGAACGGCGGCGTCCTGTTCGCCGCGGGCGGCCATCATGTCTTTAATTCGCTGTGGTGTTTCGGTATCCGTTAACGTAAGCGGGCCGGCGGGAGCCGCGTTCGCATTCATGTTTGATGTGTGGTTCGCGTGATTGCCGTCGGTCGCCCCGCCACATGCCGCGAATAACATCGAGATCAAGATAAATATAGTTATCGTATAGTTTTTCATAGATTGTCCTCCCATAGGTTAAGCCGCGGTCATTTCCGCGATCGTCCCGATCAGGCGACGCTCGGTGTCGGGAGCGATCTCCTGCTCCATGCCGAAAACGTCGCTAAAGTTGTGGATCAAATGGCCCTCGACCTCTGCCAGATCGACCTCGCGGCCGAGTAAGCGTTCCATCGATGTCACCGGTTCGCCTTCACAGGCGATGATCCAATTAAAATAGCTGAGATCGGTGTTTACGTTCAGGGCAAAGCCGTGGGTCGTCACCCAGCGTTTGATATGAATGCCGATCGCCGCTATCTTGCCTTCCGGCGTGTGAACCCCGGTTAGTCCCTCGATCCTGAATGCATCGATGTCATAGTCGGCCATAGTTCTGATCAACACTTCCTCGATATCGCGGACGTATTTATGAACGTCCTCGCGGTCAGGCGACAGGCTGATGACTGGGTAGCCGACGACCTGGCCCAACCCGTGATAGGTCACTTTACCACCGCGGTCCGTCTCAAATACCTCGGCACCGATAGCCCGCAGAATATCAGCGGAAGCGAGCACGCCGTTCTCCTTAGACCGGCGGCCGATCGTAAACGTGTGCGGATGTTCGAGCAGCAATAGATAGTCTTGCTCGCGATGCTCTATCACCTCGCGCTCGAGCGTCTTCTGCAGCGTCAATGCGGAACCATAATCGATCCGTCCAAGACGTCGAACCTCTAACCGCCGTTTATGCATCTATTAGTATGATAGAATTTTCGGACGAGTTTGAACAGGATGATCAGATTATGAAGGTATTCCAGCTATTTCTAGTCGCAGCGTTTTCGTTGGCGTTCTTTGCGGTTTCGGCCGACGCACAGCGTCGGACCACAACGCGCAGGCCCGCTCCGCCGAAGGTCGTCACAACGACCAACATTCCCCAGCCTGCACCCGCCGCGATCAAAAGCGGATCGGAAAAGGTTTCCATCCAGATCAAGAATGTGACGAAGTTCCTTTATTTGTTGGGCGGCGTCGCACGCGGGATCGAGGATCTGGATAAAGATCCAAGGGCGAATCAGGCAGCTAAAACTACGAATGACGAGAATAAGCGAGCCCTGATGCAGACGATCAGGAATTTGCGGGCGGGGATGGCCGCGCTTGAGGTCGAATTTCGCACAAATGCGGCCTTAAAGCCGCATCTTGTTCATATTCAGGGAATTGCCGATCTTACGGGCCAGACCGAACAACTGGCGAATACTGGTCGATATAGCGACTCCGGCAAACCGCTCCTGCTAGTTGTCGAACGCCTGTCGGATACGCTTGCCGCCCTTTAATCCGGTTTCGCTACCGATGTACCTTTTGTCTCTGGTACGGCGATTTCCGCATTGATCGGCGCGGCAGTTTCGAGGCCTAATTTCGTGCGGATATATTTTTCGGCGTCGTTCTTGATCAATTCGCCGTTCACCAGATCGACGCTATTTGCCAAAGTCTCGCCCTCTTTTATTAACGTCTCAGGATCAAGGAAGATGTACCACGGCGTGCCCCATTTACGCATATCGCCGGTCGCCCGCCGTTGATTGAAATGGTTGCTTTTCTCGCGATCGGCCGGCACTGTTCCCGAATAGACGATCGGAAACTCAATTTTGTAATGCTCGACGTGTGCCTGCATCTTGGTGACCGAATCGTATTCGCCGACACCGATTATACTTAAACCTCTATCGCCGTATTTTTCGTGAAGTTCGCGGACGAACTGGATGTCATGCCGCCAGTTCGGGCACCACGGGGCCCAGTGGACAACCATGACTAGCTTCTTGCCGTGAGAAAACGTGCGGAGATTGGTCTCGCCATCACTGCTCAGGTTCTTGTACGTCCAATCCTTGTAATCGAATTCCTTCTTTGTGATCGGAGCCTGCTCGTTCTGTGCAAACGCCGAAAAGGCGAAGGCCAATGTTAGTAAAATCGCGGTAAAAAGCTTCATAAATTCATCCTGCGACCAATCACTCCAAAGCGTATCTACTCAGACGGCGAAATACAAGTAAACGTTGCCGTCCAAGTCAGAACCGCCCGAGTCAGCCGGCGGCCAGTCTCCCACACTTTCACGCGATAGCGGCCTAGGAAGCACGCTCTTCCAACTGAGTCGCCTCTTTCCGAAAGAGCTTCCCGCCCCAATAAGCGATATTCAGGTAGATACCGGTCACGGCGGAAAGCGTTGCCAACCCCGAGAACATCAGCAGCAGCGTCAACTGCCATTTACCGGCAAAGAAATAGAAATGAGCCTCGCGGAAAAAGCGGGTCCGCAGCGTCGGCGGTTTTGAGTTCGAAGCGATGCCGGTCTCCGCGTCGATAAAGATCGATTCTGCACCAAGCCCACCGATCGCCTGATACTGCGGCCGCCCGTCTTTCATCAACAGCGTGAGCGCAGTCGTCGGTAGCTGCCGCCCGGCAAGCTCATTTGCTTTCAACATCGCTTCAGACGGCGAAACCTTCACCCGATCCGCCGCGATATTTTCTATCACACCACCCTCGACCATATTCGGCAATGCATAAAGAAACCCGCTCGCCGCCCACGCCAGCAGCGGGATCGAAACTAGGATTCCGAGAAACAAGTGCAATTGATAAACTATTCTTTTCATTCTTGTGAGATAATAGCCCATTGAGACGATAGAACGATGCGATACTTTTTATTTCTATTATGTTGCGCCGGATCGCTTGGTATCACGTATCTTGTGAAGTCCCTGCAGAGTTCTGAACAGGTGTCTCAAACTGCTCCAGTCATTTCAGTACATTCTGCGGAAGCCACACCGGAGCCAACCGTAACGACTTCGACTCCGATATCTGAATATACGTGGACTGATCTCGAGTTTCAGGGCGAAAGCACGCTTGAACACGAAGGGTATGAGGTAGCGAATACTCTTACGGGCCTGACAATATCGCGGAATGGCCAACGGCATTTGTTTTTGAAGAACAACAGTGACGGATGGAGATCTGGTGTTTTCGGCTTACGAGATTTGTTGAAAAACGGTCGAAAACAGCTTGTGTATCTGAGCACGACCGGCGGCAACCATTGTTGTGCTGAGTTTGTAATCGTGGACTTTCCAAAGTCCCGCCCGCGAGTGATATTCCGGAGCGATGACTATGACGTGCAAATGGGAGAATTCGACACCGATGCCTTGATGACATTTGATATCGACGGCGACGGACGTTTGGAGATAACTCAAAAATCAACATATGGTCTAGGAGAGTGCGCCATGGCGGCGAATCCGGTCACCTACGTAGGGTTTAGATATAGCCACAAGTTGAAAAGATATCTACCGATGCGTCGGATCGCACCTACCATGGTCGATTGGATCGCAGAGAAGAGGCGTCGTGTTGAGGAGGAAAACGAATCGATCAAAAAGGGGCAGCACAGCAGTAGCCCTTGCGGATATGATTCAGATATTACAGCCGTCGCCCTAAGCTACGTTTATGTTGGCCGAGAAAGCGAAGGGTACAAATATTATCTGAAGAACTATCGAGCTCTGGACTACAGCAAAAAGCCGCCGGTCTCCACAACGGGTTTTTCACGAAAACAAGCTTGGACCTCACTGGCCGAAATGCGTCGAACACTCGGCTACGACAAACTCTACGGAAAACTTTACAATCGTCCAGTTTTGCGTCATCCGTAAATTGCGTTAGTTTAGAAGAAAATCAAAGCAGTAAAGACAATACAATGACCGACAAACCAACAGTTTCTGACATCTTTCGCCGAGCTTTGGAGATCCGTGCCGCGAAACCGGCTGATTCTTATAAAGACCTCGCCTCGCAGCTTTCAGGCGAATTCAGCGGTGGCCCGATGCCGGACACGGCTTATCTAACCATTCCCGAATACGACAACATCGTGCCTGAAGAAGATTGGACCGCCGGCCTGCCAGTAACGCTTCGGGGCATTCAGAACGATGATTGGAAAGACGTCATCCACGGCATCATCATCAGCCTCGAACAGGTCGAAAATTACCCGATACAGTCCGGCCGCGAGGACGATCCGACCAAAGATTGGCGAAACCGCAGCCGCCGCATTGCCGAGGCCGAGGAAGTAGTTACCGAAAAATGGATGCCCGACGACCTGATGGCAATGGCGAAACGTAATACGCCGACGAGCTAAAGCGTCTAGGCGTTGATCTCCAATAAAAGCCCGTCCGACGCCAGAATCACTTCACACCGTGGCTGAAACGCCTTTATCTCCTGCTCAAATTCAACATTGTCCCATTCCGGATAGAGGTGCGAGAGCATCGCGCGTTTCGGGTCGGCTTTGCCGATGAGCCACATCGCTTCGGCGAGCTCGATGTGTTTCTCTACAGGTTTATTTTTTACAAACGAACATTCCAATAAGAAAAGATCAGCGTTACGTGCAAACGCCGCCAATGGTTCGTGCGGGCCGGTGTCGGACGTAAAGACGAGCGTCGTGCCGTCAGTGTCGCGAATGTGAATCGCGTGGCTCTCGCGCGTATGCGGCGTCTTTGCGGCAACGGCCCGCCCGCCTTCGACGATCTCAAAAGCCTCAAGCGTTTCGATCTCCACGATTTCTAGCGGAAACGGCTGATCCATCAGGCCGTAGTCATTAACCGCATCAAATCGCTCCATAAGCCCACGCAGACCTTGCGGGCCGAAAATTCTCAGCGGCTTCGTTCGATCTTGCGTTTCGGCGGCGTATTTCGTCCCGAAAAGGAACGGAGCCAGCCCGCCGCAATGATCCAGATGAAAATGCGAGATCCAGATCGCGTCCAAACCCGACCAGTCGCAGCCTTCCTCCGCCATTCGATGCACCGCCGACGGCGCGCAGTCGAGCAACACGCTTCCGCCCGATGTCTCCAGCCAGTACGCCGAACTGCTTCGGTGCCGATGCGGAACTGAAGTTCCCGAGCCGAGTACGGTCAATTTCATAACCCGATGATACCAAAACGCCGGCGGGCGAGTCTTTGCAGTCGTCGTCGCGGGGTGTAATATTAGCCTTTATGGCCGAAGTCCCACCCGAAGAGGTCGAACTCCAAAAGAAACGACGTATCCTTGAGCGGCTCAAGGATCGCCTCGCTGACCGCGAAGAACTGCTGACGGACCTGCGCAGCTCGCTCGAACGCTTCGAAGCGCGATATACCATCGAGGTCGCCCGGCTCTATGCCGAGCAGGACGAGATAGACGCACAGATCGCCGAAGAAGAGCTGAAGCTCGTTCCGGATGACGAAGAGATAAAGAAACGCGTCGAGGAACTCCGCCGCCTTGCCGAAGAATCGGCTAGCAGAGCGAAGGCCGCCGAAGAGAAAGCCGCCGAAAAATGGGAGCCGACCGTTGAGGCGAAAAAGGCATATCACAACATCGCCCGGATCATTCACCCCGACCTGGCGCTTAACGGTATCGAGAAAGAACGCCGCCACGGCCTGATGGCCGAATTGAACGAAGCCTATTCATCGGGCGATCAGCAAAAGCTGAACAAGCTCGTCGAAGATTACCGCAACAGCCCGGACCTCATTAAGGGCGACACGGTCGGCGACGAGCTCGTCCGTGCGATCCGCCAGAACTCGCAGATTCATCGGCGATTGAAAGAACTCCTCGCCGAAAAGGCCACGCTCGAATCAACGGAACTGTACGAATTGTTTCTTAAGGTGGAGGCAGAAGGCGCCGAAGGCCGCGACCTGCTGAGGCAAATGGCCGAGCGTGCGAAGACGTTCATTCGCAAAAGTGAACGTCGGCTGGTAAACCTACAGAACGTGAACGCGGCGCAGGAAGATTACGTAAAAGGGAAATTCGGCATGGATATTTCTGATTTTCGTGAGTAGGCCGGAGCAAAGCAACCATAACCGACGATCAATATGAAGTTTCTAGCAAGCCAGGTCACCTATTTTCTCAGCCAGAACGAAGCTCGGCAGAACGTTAGGGCTCTAGTCAAGTATCTCGTCTTTCTGCTCGCTGTCATCACGTTCTATTCGATCGTTTTTCATTTCTTGATGGCCTATGCTGAGGATCGCTATTTTAGCTGGGCGACCGGTTTCTATTGGACGCTGACGGTGATGTCCACGCTCGGTTTTGGCGACATTACCTTTACAAGCGATCTCGGCCGTATATTTAGCGTCATCGTTTTGCTTTCCGGCGTGATGCTTTTGCTGATAATGCTTCCGTTCGCATTCATCCGTTATTTTTATGCGCCGTGGCTTGAAGCACAGATACATGCACAGTGCCCGCGCGCCGTTCCGCCTGATACGACCGGCCACGTGATCATTTGCGGGTACGACGCGCTTGCTCCGACGCTGATCAAACGTCTGAACCAAAGCAACATTCCCTACTTCGTTATCGAAGAAGATGCCCCGGAAGGCGCGCGACTGAATCAGAAAGGTGTTTCGGCGATCCACGGAATGGTCGACAGCCGCTCCACTTATGAACGGATGCGGGTCCGCCACGCACGCCTCGTCTTTGCAAATCTTGAGGACACGACCAATACGAATATCACGCTGACGGTTCGCGAGGCAGCACCTGACATTCCGATCGCCGCGACGGCCGCTGATCCGGATTCGATCGACATCCTCGAACTCAGCGGTGCGACCCACGTGCTTCCGCTCAAGCAAAGGCTCGGCGAATATCTTGCAAACCGCATTAGCGTAGGTGGTGACCGGGCACACGTCATTGGTAAATTCGGCACCTGGGTCGTTGCGGAATTTACCGTTCATAACACGACGTTTGAAGGGAAGAGTATTCGAGAAACTGACATTAGAAAGGAAACGGGCGTAAACATCATTGGCGTGTGGCGTCGTGGCCGGTTGGTTCAGGCCGACCCGGATCATGTTCTCGCAGATTTTGATGTGCCGCTGGCTGTCGGTACCGCTGAGCAGATCGCAGAGCTCGAGGAACTTCTTGGCAAAGACGAGCCACTTTCGGGTTCAGTTCTAATTTTGGGCGGCGGCAAGGTCGGCCGGGCCGCGGCGATCGCCTTAAAAAAGAAAGGCCTTACCGTTTTCATGGTCGAACGCGAAGCCGGGCGCTGCTCTGAGATCAACAATTGCCTTGACCGTCTGACGACGGGCGACGCTGCTGACCGCGACACGCTTATGCGCGGCGGATTGATGGAATCATCGCTCGTCGTGTTAACCACGAATGACGACGCAGTCAATATCTATCTTTCGATCTATTGCCGAAAACTGAATCCCGACGTCCGCATAATCAGCCGCATCACCCACGACCGCAATCTGGAAGCAGTGCATCGCGCCGGAGCTGATTTTGTTCTCAGCTTCGTCCCGCTTGGTGCCGAGTCTGTTATGTCGATCCTGCAGGGCCGCGAGCCAATAATCATGGGCGAAGGCGTTGAATTCTTTTCCGTGGACTTGCCGAAACAGCTTGTCGGAAAGACTCTTTTTGAAAGCGGCATCGGTGCAAATACCGGACTGATCGTTCTTGCCATAGAACATGGCGACGAGATGATCGCCAATCCGCTTCCGGACGAAGTTCTCAGAAAACGCTCGCGGTTGGACATGTTGGGAACGGCTGAACAGCTTCAGGCATTCAAGGAAATGTTTGAGTAGTTAGACGGTTTGGCCCGCTGCAAAGCCGGACGACCACGCCCACTGGAAATTGTATCCGCCGAGCCAACCGGTTACGTCGACGACCTCGCCGATAAAGTATAGTCCGGGAACCTTCCTCGATTCCATCGTCTGCGAAGATAGTTCGTCGGTCGAAACACCGCCGAGCGTCACCTCGGCCTTGTGCCAGCCTTCCGTATCGGCAAATTTTACACTCCAACGGTGAATCGCATCGGCGATCGCTTCGATGTCTGCATTGCTCAGTTCGTTCAGCGGCTTTCGCGGCAACCTGCTTTCGGCAAAGGCGTCGACAAAACGCTCTGGAAGAAATCGTTCTAGGAAATTGTCGATCCGCTGGCGGCTCACGCGGTTATCGGCGATCGCCTCGGCGACATCCGCGTCGGGCATTAGGTCGATCTCCACCGTTTCATTCGGCTGCCAGTAGTTCGACACCTGAAGCGTCGCTGGCCCCGAAAGCCCGCGGTGGGTGAACAGAATGTTTTCGCGAAACGTTTTTCCTCCAGCTGAGATCGCCGCGTAAATGGAGATACCCGCAAGTTTCGTCATTGCTTTTTTGCCCGCAAACACTAGCGGTACGAGCGACGGCCGCGTTTCGACGATACTCAAGCCGAACTGACGCGCGATCCTGTAGCCGAAGTCCGTCGCCCCGATCTTTGGGAACGATAGTCCGCCGGTGGCAATGACCAGGCTTTCGGCCGTAAATTCACCGCGCGTCGTTTCGACCCGGAAACGTCCATCTTTTTGAACCCGCTTGACTGATAGATCCGTTTCGATCGTCACACTCGCCCGCCGGCATTCGGCGAGGAGCATATCGACGATCTGATGCGAACGCTCGCTGCAAAACAGCTGGCCGAGCTTTTTTTCGTGAAAATCTATGCGGTACCGTTTTACCAGATCGATGAAATCGTGCGGCGTATAGCGGGCGAGGGCAGATTTGGCAAAATGCGGATTTTGCGAGACGAAGTTCTCGGCCTGAACGCTGAGGTTCGTAAAGTTACATCGCCCGCCGCCCGAAATGACTATCTTCCGGCCCACCACCGCGTTATGCTCGATCACCAGCACTCGCCGGCCGCGTCTGCCCGCAATGGCTGCACAGAACAACCCGGCCGCGCCCCCGCCGATGACTATTACGTCGTACTTCATCTAAGCGAGGTAACGTTCGCGGAGTATCGCCAGGTGATGGCGGAAATGCCCGGCCATGACGAATGCCAACGCACGCACCGAGACCGCCGCGTCGCTTGCCCTGCCTATTCGCATCCATTCTTCATCATTGAGACGGTCGAGTACTAGCATGTTCGATTCGCGGACCGCCCGAAATTCCGCGACAAGATCCGTGACCGTTCGCTCATTCGCACGTCCATTGGCGACGAATGTGTCCTGGTCAAAGCTCGCCAATGGCGTTGGGTCGCCGTGGGCGATGCGGAATGCACGATAGCCAAAGACGCGCTCGGCATCGGACATATGGGCGATCAATTGTTTGATCGTCCATTTGCCCTCAGCATAGGCATAACCGCCGCGTTCGTCCGAAAGCGAGCCCACAAGCTTTTCTAACTCCGCCACCTGGCCATTAAGCACCCGGAGCACATCATTCTCGGGAACCTGCTCGACGTAGCCGGCATAAAATGAGGCATATTCTGAAGTTTCTGGTCGGTCCATATTGCGGTATAGTAGCAAAACCGTCTTGAATTTGCGCTGATCGGAGAAACGCTATAGTGAAGTACACAGTCTTGATCATTGCTGCGCTGCTTTTCTCGGCCGTTTCAGCCGCTGCACAAAAGGCTGAGGCGAAGCCGATCCGATTTGCTAAGGGAGCATCCACCGCGTCAGTTTCGGGAACGCTTTCGAACGATCAAGAAATCGACTATGAGTTTTCGGCGCGTGCCGGACAAACCGTAACGCTTCGGGTCACATCAAAGCCGAAAGGTATTTTATTCGATTTTCGTGTCGCGGGCAGCATTTTTGAGTTGGAAACCGACTACGACAGCTATTCGGATCTTTCGTTTACCGTACCGGAAACTGGCAAGTATCTGATCTTTGTCCGCAAGCGGCCCACCGAGTCGGTCAAGCGGGCACGATTTACATTAGCGCTGTCGATCAAATGATTAGGAGCGAGATCCGTACAGGATATAAACTAAGTAGGGAGAACACTGAAATGAAGAGACTTTTTTTAACGATAGGCATCGTCGCCGTTGGGCTGTTTGCGTTTTCTAATTTGGGTACCGAGGCAGTCGAGCAGCAATTTGCCGAGCGGTTTGTGGTGAACGGCACGACAATCGCCGAAGGCCCGACTGGCAGTTACAATTTTGATAAAGCACACACTTTTATCGGGTTTCGCGTAAAGCATATGGGACTGATCGACGTTCCGGGATTCTTTCGTGATTTTACCGGCACGGTCAACTATGACCCGAAGGATGTTTCGAAATCCTCAGTGACTTTTACAGCACAGATGACCAGCGTTGATACCGGTGTAAAGGGCCGGGACGACCACCTTCGTCGAGCTGATTTCTTTGAGGTCGAGAAGTTTCCTGAGATGACCTTCAAGAGTACGAAGGTCGAGAAGAAAGGCGATAGCCTCTCGGTGACAGGTGACCTGACAATGAAAGGCGTGACGAAATCCGTCGTTATCCCGTTCAGCATCACGGGCTTTTTGCCGGCAACCGAACGCCGCGGTGCCCTTATGGGCGTGACCGGCGAAACGATGATCAACCGACGTGACTTTGGCGTAAACTATGGCACCAATATGCCGAACGGCATTCCGTCGATCGGCGATGAGATCAAGGTATGGCTTCAGATCGAAGCTGCAATCGCTCCGCCTGCTAAACCGGTGGCCGAATAGATAGTAGGTCGATCGCTCTGCCAAACCTCAGCTTCTTCTGCGTTTCGAATAGTGTCACGCAGAGATCGCTGAAGTTTTTGCGAATCGTAGTCTAAGCGGATCTCAGACGATGTCGGTTTTTAGTATCAGGTCATCTGCTCGGCCTCAGCAAACGAGATGTCGAGTATGGCGTAGCTTTCCCAGTCCTTGAAGTCGAAGTGCCACCATTCGTTCGGATTGACCGAGAATCCCTCGGCCTCCATCAACCGCCGGAGCATATCGCGATTTGTAGTCTCTTCCACAGTGCCGCCTGGGTAGTCTGGAGAGGCGCGTTCGGTGAATTCGTCAAAGCCGGACGGCATTGCGATGAGATCGGCCGTCGCCAGGTCAAAGATACTGAGATCGACAGCACAGCCCCGGTTGTGCTTCGACCCGCGTTCCGGGTTTGCGACGAATTTTCGTTTGTCTTCCGGCGTTACTTCCCAAAACAATTTCGTGATCGTCCACGGCCGGTAACCGTCAAAGATCACCAATCCCAGACCGTCAACTGCCAATGCTCGATGGACACGCACAACGGCCTCAGCCGCAGGCGTCTGCAGGAAAGCTCGAGCCTCGGGATACACCTTTTGCCCCACGAAGTTGTCGTCGGTGGCGTAGCGAATATCAAGTTTTATTGTGTTGTCGAGCTTTGTGAGTTCTATCAATGCCGGCCTCTTTTAAGGTTACGGTCAATGGCTGTGATGTTAAGGCTGATCTACGAGAACTTCGTCATCTTCTTCCCTAATGATGACATCAGTGCCGAACTTCTGATAATCGCGAAAGCGAATGACATTGCGGGATTCGAAGAGATTGCGTCCTCCGCGGTGCGTAAGGCGAACGTCGGAAAGCATTGGCAAGAGATATCGTTCCTCGCTGATTGTCGCCCAATCATAATCGATAACCCGCTTGGCTGATGTTATTGGAAAATCTGCCGGGATCTCGGTTGCCGCGCTCTCAATACGAAGTACGCGGAAAATGTCGCGGTCGATCCATACGCGGCCTTTGATGCCCGTGATCGTCGTTTGCGAATTGGCACTCGTCGCGGTTATTCGCTGCTTGGCCATATCCCGATCGATCTCGAAATCATACATAACAGCTCGTCGTTCCCGTATCGTATCCGTATCGATCGCCGTAAAACGTGTCCGGTTCGCGGGCTTGAATATCGTGGCGAGCATCGTAACGAATTCGCCCGTCGAGCTTGTGCCGCCGACTTCCTCGTACGAACTCTTTGCGTCGGGTGCCGGCTTCGGCGTGCCATTTACAGAGAGGATCCGGTATTCTTCTTCGCCGCTGGCCCGGTAACTCACTGCAACAACAAGCCGGTCCAAATTGCGAAAAGTTCCCGTACCGGCATACGCCGCAGCTCGCTGGATAAGCTGTTTGACAACAAAATCGGGCATCTCATCAACAGCCGCCAGCGTATTTCCTCTGGCCTTTTCCAATATTTCGGACGCCTCCGCGGCCGAAGGCGGCTGTGCGGCCGTCGGATCCTGACGCCGCCGATCCGCTTCCTCGAGCGCACGCCTGAGTTCTTGGTCGTTCCGCGATTTCGTTCGTGTCAGCGATCTTATGCCGTCCGTCAGCACAAAGTCGATGCCACGTTGTCGAACCGCTTCGGTAAGCTCGGTCTTTTCAGCAATATTCTTATCAAGGCGGTAAAGAAGTCGAACGTATTCCTGCTGCGTCAGACCCTTCTCTTGGGCAAACACACCGATTGCAAAAACGAACGTTATGATGAGGAGAGAGAACTTTGTCATTATCATCAAAGATGCCGAGACCCTGCAATTAGTTGGCTTAAATGCCCCAAAATGTAGGACCAAAAGCCTTAGGCTATCAACAGAAAAGACGGAGAAACCGATAGCCGACCTCTCCGTCTAACCATTTTTAACCTCAGAGAAAGCCTAGTTGACCCACTCTTCCTCGTAATTCAACTGCCAATGACGCGTGACCCATCGCTGAGCTGCATCCAATGCGTTATTCTTCCACTTTTTCACGTTGTCCATTACCGACAAGGCCGCTAGCGGTTTGCTCGGGTCGCGTTCGACCCTGATGACCCGGGTTGAAACGTCTACCACGACCTTGTCTTCCTCGAGAATCCGCAGACGAACTTCGCTGCCGACTGGCGGAAGCGTTTCCAAATTGACCAAAGCGCTTGATTCACCCACGTTTTCGGTCGTGCCGTTTACGACGATCGTTTCGCCGCTCTCTTTATCTACCCAAGTTGCCCTTACCGGCATATTCGCCAAGATCCTGTGATGCAACGGCGAGCGAACCTGTGATGCAGCGTAATCTATCTGTGCCATATATCAATGACCCCCTTATTCGTATTTACCCAGCATTTACTAATTCAACAGTTGGTTTAACAATAAATGCCGCGTAAAGTTAAGCCATTTTTACAAAAAAGTCAAGTTTCTCTCAAATTATCACTCGCTGGAAATTCGACTTTGTCCAACTATCTAAGTCCTTTACAACAAAGGCCCTCTCGCCGCTGACCGGCGATTGCGTATCTTTTCACAAAATCGTTCGATGCACAACTTAAAGTAGTGGTTTGTTGGAAAATTTCGGTGTCCAAAATAAATGCATTTCCCAAGACTCTGCAGATTCAGGCTCGGTCGTTGATCTCATTAGATTCGCGGCCGAGATCGTTAGTTTCTGCGTAGAAACATAGGTATTCTCTCTAATTTTTGCAATTTGCGGGCGAACCACTAAGATTAAAGTTTGCGATGCGAATTCTACATATCTCATCGGCCCGAACCTATGGCGGCAGCGAGCGGCACGTTGTCGACCTCTGCCGCGGCTTGCAGGAACGCGGACACCAGGTTTTTGCGGCACTTCGTCCGACGAGCGTCTGGCAAGATCGGCTGGGCATGCTTCCGGCGGACAACATCCTCCAAGTCTCGATCCGCAACTCGTTCGGCATCTTTAGCGCGAAGCGGATGGCCGATTTCGTTAAAGAGAAAGGGGTCGAAGTACTTCATGCACACATTGCCCGCGATTATATTCCATCTAGTATTGCCTGTATGGCCGCACAGCCATCGCGGCTCGTGATCACGCGGCACGTAATGTTCCCGCTAAAACCGTTCAATCGGTTTGCCTTAAAGAATGCTGCCAGGGTGATCGGCGTCTCGGATGCGGTTGGTGAACAGCTCGCCGCGACCTTTCCGCGTGAGAAGATCCGTATTATCTGCAACGGGATCGAGATCGGCGAGCCGGCGCAGAATGCGTCTAAAGCGGGGCGGGCGTTCCGCGAGATGCATTCGATCCCGGAGGACGCTCTGTTAGTCGGAACCCTGGGCGAACTCCGCGAACTGAAGGGCCAAAGGGATTTCGTCCTCGCGGCCTCTGAGATCGTCAAGGAAATACCGAGTGTCCATTTCGTCGTTGTCGGCGAAGACAATACAATAGATAAAAGGTTTCGCCGCGAGCTGAGACGGCTCGTCTCGGTCTTTGGAATGACGGATCGCTTCTTGTGGCTCGATTGGCTCGAAGACACCGTGTCGTTCTATTCGGCCATCGACCTGTTTGTTTCGCCCTCACATTCCGAGAGTTTCGGCCTTGCGATCCTTGAGGCGATGGCAAACGGAACGGCGGTCATTTCTACTGAGACTGACGGAGCCATTCAATTCCTCACGGATCCGCGTCAAAGGGTTCCGATCAATGACCCCGTAAAGCTTGCTCGGGGCTGTGTTGAGCTGCTTGCCCGCGAGGTCGAACGCCTCGAGCTTGGCGCCAAGGGACGCCTTTTGGCCGCCGAGAAGTACTCGCTTCCGCGTATGCTCGATGAGACAGAAGCTCTTTATCGTGAGGTCGTGGGAAAAGCACGACCTTAAATTTCGAAGTTAGAACGCGTGAAGCGTTGATCCATTCATAAAATGATCCAGTTCGATCTCGAATCCTGCACAAATTTCGACCAAGCTTCCAGCCGTGAATGGCTTGAGACGAACGGTATCGGCGGTTTTGCCTCGGGTACTGTCTCGGGCGCCAACACGCGCCGTTATCACGCACTGCTCACTGCGGCCACGCGTCCGCCGCTCGGCCGCGTCTCAATGCTTTCCAAGTTTGAAGAAACGCTGTTCGTAGGCGACGAAAGATTTGAGCTTTCTTCGGATCAATATCCGGGCCGGGTCGACCCATCTGGCTACAAGTTCTTGACCGGCTTTCGGCTTGATCCGTTCCCGACGTGGACATATTCGGCTGGCGGCGTCGCGGTGGAAAAGCGCATATTTATGGTAAACGGCAGCCATGCCACCGTTTGCCGTTGGCAGCTGAAGGGAAGTGTTGCGTCGGATGTTCGTTTAGAGCTTCGCCCGCTGCTTTCATTCGTTGATTATCATCATCTTCAGCATGAGGATAAGCGTTTTGAAACCGCGTTTCAGGCATCGGTCGGCGCGGTTGCGATCCGTCCATATGAAGATTTTCCCGCTTTGCATTTTGGCCATAATGCCATCGATCTGCTCTCGACCGGCCATTGGTATCACAATTTCGAATACGCGATCGAAAAAGAACGCGGATTCGACCACCACGAAGACCTATATCAGCCGTTCTGTCTTGTTTTTGATCTCTCTAGGACGGCAGATGTGATCGTTTCCACCGATCCGTTAGAGGCGGCCGAGGCCGAAGCTTTCGAAAGATCCGAGCTTCAACGCCGTGAGAGCGTCATCAGCAATGCCGGCGTTTCTTCCGAGTTCGCAATGCGGCTTGTCCTCGCGGCCGATCAATTTATTGTGGCCCGCGATGACGGCCACACCGTCATCGCCGGCTATCCTTGGTTCTCGGATTGGGGCCGCGACACGATGATCGCCCTGCCGGGCCTGACGCTGGCTACTGGCCGGCACGAGGTAGCCCGGAGCATCATTCTGGAGTTTGCAAAACACATATCCGAAGGCATGCTGCCAAACCGCTTTCCAGATGCCGGCGACGAAGCGGATTACAACACGGTCGATGCGACGCTCTGGTATTTCGAAGCCATCCGGGCCTATCTCGATGTGACCGACGACGAAGAAACCATCCGCGGGCTCTATATCAAATTGGCCGAGATCGTCGCCATGCATGTCCGCGGAACGCGTTTCAATATTCACCTTGATACCGACGGCCTACTGTATGCGGGCGAACCGGGCGATCAACTGACATGGATGGATGCGAAGATCGGCGACCTGGTCATCACACCGCGAACCGGCAAACCGGTCGAGATACAGGCCCTTTGGTACAACGCCTTGCGGATCATGTCCGACCTTGCCGGGCGGTTTGGCCATAAGAAAGACAAGGTGAGATTTGATGCGATGGCCGACCTTGCAAAGCTGAGTTTCAACGGCCTGTTTTGGAACGACGATGAGAAGTGCCTATTCGATGTCGTCGAGAACGGCGACCGCGACGCATCCGTCCGCCCGAACCAGATCTTCGCCGTCTCGCTGGCCAACCCGATCCTTGACGAAAGCCGCTGGGCCGCCGTCGTCGCAAAGGTCGAAACTCACCTCCTGACGCCTTACGGCCTGCGTTCGCTAAGTCCGAAGGATCGAAACTACGTCGCCGTTTATAAAGGCTCGCCGTTCGAACGCGATTCGGCGTATCATCAGGGAGCCGTCTGGGGTTGGCTCATCGGGCCTTATGTCGATGCGTTTCGCCGCGTGAATGCAAAAGCCGCCGACCGCGAAGACCGCGTTTCCGAAAAACTCTCAGCGTTTGAACACCACCTCAGCGAAGCCGGCCTCAGCCAGGTCTCAGAGATATTTGACGGAGCCTCACCGCACGCCCCGCGCGGCAGCCCTGCGCAGGCATGGAGTGTGGCCGAACTGCTCCGTGTGTCCAAGTCAGCCTAGGGGCCTTTTACTGATCGACCATTTTCAAGTCTGTCGGTTCCTGCACGATCGGCTGAAAGTTCGCTATCATCGCGGGTCCGCTCGGCACACCCGTAGCGGTAATGCAGATGCCGCTGGTCGCATTCGTCAGAACCGGTATGCCTCTTACGAACATTGTCGGCGACGGATTTACCCATTGCACGCTGTTACATCCGCCTGCACCGTGGGCCATCGCAGGGCAGCCCGAGATAATGTAATTATCGGTAAGCAGCAGCGGCGGATATCCGTGGACGCGGTAGGTGGTAAAAGTTACCGGTACGTGTATCACCGGCGCACCATGCGGACAAAGAATTACGGACTGTGCATTCAAAAGAAAGTTCGGCATGTTACTCGTCTCCCGGTTAAAGTTTCCCCGAGTGAGAGTTCGGCGCACCACATTATGTATCCCTTCGACCTTCTTGCCAAGTCAACCACGGTCTTCTCGATCTTTATCCCGACGTGGTTACAGAAAGCTCCGGCGGCGATCTCGCGGTAGTTCGAACCCTTTTTTGCTTTGAGCTGACACGTTTCGCTTGGTCGGGTCGGTTGGCTTGAGGCCGATCAGCTTTCTGTTCACGTCAAAAAGAAACTCGATCGCGTGCTCCGTCCGTCACGAAGGAATTGACCGGGAATGGTCGACAACGCATAAAATTGATATCATTTGCATTCGTATCAGACACAGGTTTGATACGTTTTTGTTTTTAATGAAAGAGAAATTATTAGACCTTCTGGCTTGTCCAACATGCGGCGGCGATATTTTGCTAGCGTATGCGAGCAAGTATGACGGCAAAGAAATAATCGACGGCGTTCTGACATGCAAAAAATGCGAGCGCGAATACAAGGTCGTCCGAGGCGTTCCGCGCTTTGCGGATCTCGGCAAAATAGAGGCCGATAAAGCGGAGACAGCTGAGAATTTCGGCTGGCAGTGGACGCATTTTACCCAAGATGACCCGAAGTATAACGAGCAGTTCCTAGGCTGGCTGCAGCCCGTGAAACCCGACTTCTTTGAGGGCAAAGTTGTCCTTGAGGGCGGTTGCGGCAAGGGCCGGCACACAAAACTTGCGGCGCAGTGGGGAGCAAAAGAAGTCGTCGGCATCGACCTCGGTGACGGCGTCGAATCGGCATTTGCCCTGACCCGCGATCTGCCGAACGCACACATCGTCCAATGCGATATCTTTAAGCTGCCGTTGAAGAAAGCCTTCGACTACGCCTTCAGCGTCGGCGTGCTTCACCATACGCCGGACCCGAAAAAAGCGTTTCTCTCGCTTGCCTCAAAAGTGCAGAAAGGCGGCCACATCTCGGCCTGGGTTTACGGTGCGGAAAACAACGAGTGGATAACGAAATACGTCAATCCGGTCCGCGAAAGCTTTACGTCAAAGATGAGCCAGCCGATGCTCTATCAGCTTTCCAAGCTCCCGACGCTTTCGCTCTTTCTGACCACCAAGCTCGTCTATCGCCCCGCAAATAAAGCCGCAAAAGGGGTCGCCAAGAAGCTCTTTTACAACGATTATCTCAACCACCTCGGCACCTTCGGCTGGCGCGAGCAGCACAACATCGTTTTCGACCACCTTGTAGCTCCCACGGCGTTTTACATTTCGAAAAACGACTTCGAAACATGGTGGCAGGACGCCCAAGCCCAAGACGTAGAAATAATTTGGCACAACAGCAACAGCTGGTGCGGATTTGGGAAACTTTAGGTAGATAACGAAAAAAAGTGCGGCCATATTTGAAAGCATTACTGATTTGGATTGGCCTAGTCGCCGCGTGCGCATCTGGGCCGCCTGCGACATTAGACCGCCGAGTCGAGCCACTCGCCTCCCCCGCGATTGAGGAACCCGCCTTCTCGGAGGCAGATATTCCAGAGACTAATCCTAGGAACGCGGATGACGATGTATACGCAATCACGCCACGCTTCGTAGACGGAAGCTCTGACGAAATCTACATTCCAAAAGATTTAGATGAGTCCTTTGTCGAACTCGATCGAATGTTGCATTCAAAGTTTATCGAGAAACTAAAAGCGGGAGACAAGGAGGCGACGAATCAGCATTTTGGCCTGGGACTATGGATTCGAAACAACTGGCGACTGTGGGGTGGTTCACGGCTATCTGAGCACTTTCACAATATTGGAATCTTCCATCCTGACGATATGTCGGGAATTATTTTGGAAAGCTACGTGCGCCGGCTTAAAGACCAACCCATCGAGCTGGAAACTCAGGTGAAGTTCTACCAGGATTACTGGGCTAAGCAGAAGCCGTAAGCCGTAAAGTCGTCGGCGAAGCAGTTTCGAAGGAAGAAATGAAATTCGACCAAGTAATCGACAAGAAATACCGGGAAGCAGTAGACGAAGCATTGTCTGCGATCATCGAACACGGGACCGCTGAACAGAAAAAGATCATCGGCCACATTGTCGCGTCGGAGATGGAGATTCGCGTTCGGCCGGTCAGTGAGATAAACGCATCGGGAGTGACCGGCGTCATCGATCCGGGCGAGACGGACGACCGGATCGCGGATGAACGTATGAACATTCGCGAAGCTCTCGGCGAGATCTTCATCGCCATCGCCGAGGAGACGATCGTCACCGGCGGCCAACGCGGTTGCGAGGGCACGCTCGTCCACGAAGGCCGCCACGCCTACGATTTTGCCCAAACGATCGCAAGCTTTTCCCACGCCGACACCAACCCGCTGAGCATCTTTGACCCGACACTTTTCGAGCTTGAATGGGCCGCCCACAAGATCTCCGGCGAATACATGCTTTGCATCGGCCGCGACGAATACTTGCTCGAAGGCCTTCAGCTTATGATCCTCGGCCGCGAACATGAAACGGCTCCCTGCTTCGTCGACGACCTCGGCATCACCCGGCGCCTCCGCGAAAGCTATAATCTCGAACGCGGCCAAAATGAGGGCCCGACCGCCAGCCAACTCCTTGGCCTCCATCTGCCGTGAACGCATCGTTTGATAGTTTCCGGTTCGCCGTTGTGACATAATTCTGCTATGAGTTCCGCACTTCCGCAGGAAATGCAGCAGCATACGTACGCGATAATGGATCGCGTCGAAGATTCGCATTGGTGGTTCGTCGGCCGCCGGGCGATCTTGGAGTCTTTTCTTATTTCGATCTGTGCGCGTCTTGGGTCCGGCACGCAATCCGCTGAACTGCCGGCTAAAGCCGGAACTCCAAACCTCCGCATTCTGGACGTCGGTTGCGGGACGGGTGCGAATCTTGAGATGCTCGCGCAGTTCGGTTCGGCAGAAGGCGTTGACGTTTCGGATGACGCGCTCGAGTTCTGCCGCCGCAAAGGTCTGACCGTTCAAAAAGGCCTCGCTGAAACGCTGCCGTATGAGGACGAAGCCTTCGACGTAACGACTGCACTCGACGTAATAGAACATCTCGATGACGACATCGCCGGCCTTAAAGAGATGCACCGCGTGACGAAGACCGGCGGCTATTCCCTGATCTTCGTGCCGGCGTTCATGTGGCTCTGGGGCGTTCAGGACGACATCTCAAACCATCGCATCCGCTACACCAAAAAGCAGATCGTCGAGCGGCTCGAAGCGGCCGGCTACACGGTCGAGCGAGCGACCTACGCCAACTTTACCTTTTTCGCCCCGATCCTTGGCGGCCGAACGCTGATGAAACTGACCGGGATCAAACCCGAATCCGAGAACAACATCACCGTCTCCGGCCTCAACGGCATCTTCGGCAAGATCTTCTCCGCCGAACGCCACATCCTAAGAAAAGTAAATTTTCCCTTCGGTGTGTCGATCGTGATCGTGGCCAAAAAGGGCTAGGGCGTGTGATATTATCGTGTCTAGCGAGGTGATGTCATCATGAATTTCTACAGACAAACCATCAAGAATATCCCGTCAGTCTTCCAGGTCCCAAGTGAGTTCCGCAACCGCAATGTGGAGGTTATAATCTTGCCGCTTGACGAGAGCGAAAATGGACAACAAGATCAGATCGAGCGTGACGAGATGGGATACCCGATCGGCTTTTTCGAAGCGACGGCCGGGTCGATACCTGATTTTCCCGAACGCGATCAGCCGCCAATGCAAGAACGCGAGGCAATAGATCCATGAAGCCGAAATATCTCCTCGATACGAACGTCTGCATCGTTTACATCAAGTTTCCCAACTCGAACGTCCGATCCAGAATTGCAGCAATTCCGACCGATGAGATCACTGTATGCTCAGTGGTGAAATACGAAATGTTTTTTGGTTCGATGAGGAGTTCCGACCCGGTTCGTTCGCTGCAGATACAGGAGGCATTTCTCGGGCAGTTCGAGTCGCTGCCGTTTGACGACCTAGCTTGCAGACATGCGGCCAGGATTCGGGCTGACCTCTCGCGATCCGGAAGTCTCATCGGAGCGTACGACATTCTCATTGCGGCTACCGCACTTGCACGCGACCTTACGCTTGTGACGCACAACGTGAATGAATTTAGCCGTGTGATCGGATTGCGGATCGAAGATTGGGAATGAATGATGATGTCTGACTTTTATTGCGAAGAGGTTCTTTCAGGCAAGACGCCGGTCGATAAGATAATGGAGACCAGGAACGTCCTGGCCTATCATCACACGCGGCCTTTCTGGCCGGTGCATATCGTGGTGGTGCCAAAGCGGCATGTCGAGTCCCTGCTGGAGGTCGATAGCGATCTTCTGATCGAGCTTTTTGACGTGATCAAGCAGGTTTCGGCAAAGGTATTTGCAGATCACGGTGCGGCCCGCGTATTGACCAATCTCGGCGAATACCAAGATTCAAAGCATCTGCATTTTCACATCAACTCCGGCGACCCGAAATAGTTAGAAAAAGCTCTTCGCGGCAAAGACCTTTCCGTCGGTATATTCCGAATTCGTTACCGAATAGCTAAACCCTTTCTGCACCGCGAATGCACCGATCTCTCCGCGGCGTGAGATAGCCACAAACCCGACCTGAAACTCTTTCGCCTTAGCCGGATCGCGTTTCACGATACGGCGGATCGCCTCGCGGCAGGATTGCTCGGGTGAGCGGCTCAACCGCATTTGCTCGATGACGGTGTGCGTACCGCAGATGCGGATCACCTCTTCGCCGACGCCCGAACTCGTTGCCGCCCCGACCTCGTCATCAACAAAAAGCCCGGCCCCGATGATCGGCGAATCGCCAACCCGGCCGTGCATCTTAAACGCCATTCCGCTGGTCGTCACCATGCCGGCGAGCTTGCCTCTCGCGTCGACCGCGATGGTGCCCATCGTGTCATGGTTCGGCGTACCGTCGCTTAGGAAATAGGGAGCTGCCTGATGAACCTTCGCGTTTTCGATGTTGATAACAGGCTTGTACTTTGAATACTTGAGCCATCGCTTCCATTCTTTTTCGGCTTCGGGCGAAAGCTCACCGCTTTCGAGCGGAAAGCCGTTCGCCACCGCAAATTCCTGTGCGCCTTTCCCGGCAAGTAGAACGTGCGGCGTCATCTCCATGACCTTTCGTGCAACCGAGACGGGATGCTTGATCCGCTCAAGATACGCTACGCTGCCGCAATCGCCATTGCCGTTCATGATGCAGGCGTCAAGCGTCACCCGCCCGTCGCGGTCAGGGTTCGCACCGAGCCCGACGCAGCAGCTTTGCTCGAGCTCCGCCGCACGCCCCGCCGCCTCGACCGCATCAAGCGCCGACCCCTTGCCCGCGAGTATTGGCCATGCCGTTGCATTCGCCCGAATGCCGCTGTCCCAAGTCGAAACAACCACGGGCGTCTTCACCTTCATCCGCGACGCGACCTCGGCTTCCTGCCCAAAAACCGTTTCAGCAAGCGCCAAGGGAGCCGCGGCAAGCGGCAGCTTTAGAAATTTTCTTCGTCCTATCATTGCTTCAAATGATTTATGTCTTCGATCCAGTTCGATTCGAGGAACCCCGGTTTCGACGAATCGGTCGGAGGTTCGGTGTGTTTCAGAAAGTATTTCCGTCCTTGTTTGTCACGCCCTTCGGTAAACCGCCCATTGTCCGTAAGTCTGTAAAGATCATAAGTTATGACTGAACCTTTTCCCCCGCCGTGCGGATCGCCGGAAAAGTTGGCAGCTACAACAAAGGGCCCGCTTCCGCCATCAAACTGATAGAGTTTTGGATCGCCGTCAGTTCTATATGCACCGAAAAACGAGGCGGTCTTGGTGTTGAGATCAAAGTAAAGCCGTCCACTCACACTGCACATCAAACCCGTACAAGTATCCGGGATAAATGAGATCGCGATCACCATTCGATCGTCGTCGAGCCTGTATAAGCGGATCTGATTCCATTTATTCACTAAGTTCGGTTCGATCGGTATGTCGCCATCCGCGAGATTCAACGCCTTTAGTTCTTTCAAATCGATCGAGTGTCCATCGATCTTCACTGACACATCAACAGAAAACCTGCCGGTTTTGCGATAGATGAATTCTACAGCGACCCCGCCGATATCGACTTTTTTAGTTCCGGGTTTCAACGGTGGCGGCCCGTAGTCGTCGTTTACTATATGACTTGGCCTCAGCTCGCTCCGCGAAAAGTATCTATCGAGTCGCTCGTAAAGGTATGAATCGCACGGCTTCTTGGCCGCTTCGCGTTGAGCCGGAGTTTTGGGGACAGCGAAAAGGACAATAAACGAAATAACCAAAAGTGAGACAACATTTTTTGTATGGAGCATTCTTTATCCTTCCATGGTATCCACGATCTTCTCCAGGTTCAGGCTTCTTGCCGAGGCGTTAAATATTTCAAAATAAGTTCCTTCCTTTTCATAGAGCTCGGAGTGGGTGCCGATCTCTACGACCCGGCCTTCTTTCATAACGAATATCAGGTCGGAGTCGATTATCTGCGAAATGCTGTGTGAGATAACGACCGTCGTCCGGTTCTCTTTTATCGCGTCCAGGCTGTTCTTGATCTGCTCGGTTGCGACGGCGTCCAGGCTAGCGGTCGGTTCATCGAGAAAAATGATCGGCGGATTCTTCAGGAACAAACGTGCGATGGCTATCCGCTGCTGCTGCCCGCCGGAGAGCAATTGTGCGTCCGACTCATATCCGTCAGGCAGCTTGCTTACCTGATCGTGGAGATACGCCTTCCACGCCGCAGCCTTCACGTCCTCGAACGTTGCGTCCATATCGCCGTAGCGAATGTTCTCTTCGATCGAGCCGCGGAAGATGTGATTCTTCTGCAGCACCAGACCGATCTTACGCCGCAGCATCCGTGTATCGTAATCCAGAATATCCTCGCCGTCTAGGCATATTTGCCCGTCAGTCGGGTCGTAAAATTTGCACAGCAGATTGAGAAGCGTTGATTTACCCGCACCCGACAGCCCGACAAATGCGACCGAAGCTCCCGCCGGGATCTTCATATTCACGTCGAACAGAGCTTGGGTTCCATTTGGATAAGTCAAACTAACGTTCTTCAGCTCAAATTCGCCCTTGAGATGATCAGTAGTTATGTCACCACTCTTTTCGACAGCGTCGTCTGCATCTAGAATTTCAAAGAAACCCTCAGCATACGTCAGCGCCTCATTGATCTCATCATAGATGCGGTGAAGCTGTCGGATCGGCGCCGAAACGTTGTTGAATAACAGCAAATGAAACATGATCGCCCCGATCGACATCTCCTGATCGAGCACGAGAAATGCCGTCAAAATAATGATCAGCGTGACACCGACTTGTTCCGAGAAAGTCTTTAGCGCGTCGAAAAGGTAATTCGTCTTTCGCTGCTTTAGCTGGGCATCGATCAGCTCTTGCTGCAGCCCTGCCTGCTTCTCGCGTTCGTACTCTTCGCGAACGAATGACTTAATGACGATGATCGATTCGATGATGTTGAAAAGGCCGTTCGTCCGCTGTTCCCTCAGATTCCGAAGCCCGCGGCGAACACCCTTAAGCAAGCTCGCCTGCCGCCAGCTAAGCAGAAAGTAAAAGGGCAAAATTATTGCGGCCACCAGCCCGACCGTCGTATTTGCATTGAACATCACGACGAGAGCGAGGCCCGCGTTAGCAAACAGCGGCAGCAGATCGATGAAGATCCGCTGAACGAACCGCGTAAGGCTCTCGGCGCCGCGGTCCATTCGCGTCTGCAGCTTGCCGGTCGCGTTCTCGTCATCGGTGAAAAATGCATACCGATAGGTCAAGACCCGCTCGACCGCGTATTGCGAAAGCCGGCTCGACAGATTGATACGAATGCGTTCGCCGAGCATGCTTTGGCCATACTTAACTATTATGTTTACGATCTCTTTTCCAAATAAGATGGCCGTAATGAAAACCAGGAGCGGTGTCGTTCCTTCGGTGGACCGCCCTTGGTCGAGCAATGCCTGGATAGAATCGACCGTATAGCGGATGACTACGGCGTTCACCTGCGCCGCGACCGCACCTATCAGCGTCAGCACGAGCGACGCAAACACCAGCCATTTATACGGCCTGACAAATGGCACAAGCCGCCCGATGATCTGCCAAATGTTCATTAAAATGAATTTATCATAAGGATCTGGCCACGGAGAGCACCGGGGATCGTCGGACGGGAACACCATCAGCTTTCAACCCTAGGCTTTTATGCAGGCGAACCATTTGCTTACTTTGCGTTCTCCGCGACTTTGCGTGAACCTTTTTCCGTCACGCCAAGACGCAAAGTCCGCAAAGTGAATCTATTTATCCACTCACACAAATTCCTCAAGTTCTTGATCAGAAAACCTAGCCAGCCACTGTATTTTCCCGCCCGAAAAGTCTACATTATTTAGTTTGTCGGATAGATCGAAATGGATCCTAGCAAAACTAAACAAACAGAGGCGGCCCCCGAGCTTTCGCTTTTTCTGCCGGTTCTCGACGAAGAGGATAACCTTCGGCCCATGCACGCAAAGATCGCGGCCGCTCTCGACGCGCTCGGCAAGACCGCCGAGGTCATTTTCGTCGATGACGGTTCGACCGATAGAAGCCTTGCGATATTGAAAGAGATCGCGGCGGGAGACGACCGCGTGCGGGTCATATCACTTCGACGCAACTACGGACAGACGGCGGCGATGTCCGCCGGCATCGACGCCGCAAAAGGCGACATCCTCATCCCGATGGATGCCGATCTGCAAAACGATCCGGCCGACATCAAACGTCTGCTCGACAAGCTCGACGAAGGTTACGACGTCGTTTCCGGCTGGCGAAAGAATCGTCAGGATAAGCTCATCTCGCGAAAGATCCCGTCGAAGATCGCCAATCGCATTATTTCCTGGATCGGCGGCGTACCGCTTCACGATTACGGATGCTCGCTAAAGGCATATCGCCGCGACGTTATCCAGGACGTAAAGCTCTACGGCGAGATGCACCGCTTTATCCCGATCTACGCGGCGTGGGCGGGTGCACGCGTGACTGAGATCCCGGTCGACCATCACGCTCGCACAATGGGTAAATCGAAGTACGGCATCTCACGCACGATCAAGGTCGTCTTCGATCTGATGACGATCAAGTTCATGGCGGAGTATCACACGAAACCGATCTATGTCTTCGGTGGGTTTGGGATGATAGCCTTCTTTATCTCGATATTCGCCGGCGTCTGGGCAATATTCCTCAAGCTGTTTTACGGAACGTCGTTCATACTCACCCCGCTCCCGATCATCGCCGTCGTGATGCTTGCGATCTCGGTGCAGTTCTTTTTGATGGGACTGCTTGCGGAGCTCCTCGTGCGTACGTATCACGAGTCGCAGGACAAGGCGATCTATGCGGTGAGGGAGAAGATCGGGTTTTAGGAGAAAATATGAAATTGAAATCTGCGTTGGCGGCGATTGTCTGCCTGGTTCTGTTCACCAACGCCTCATCCTTTGCTCTCGCCCAATCCGGTGATTCCCGCAAAACCGATGCGATCAAGTCGAACGTCCAGCAGCGCGTCGGCAAAGGGAAGACGGTCAAGGTGGAAAAGTTTGACGGTACCAATATTAAGGGCAAAATCACACAAGCGGACGACACCTCTTTCACTATCGTAAGATCAAAAACGAATCAACCGATCGTGATCGCGTACAGCGACACGAAGAAAATAGAGGGGACGGGTTTGTCCCTCGGAACTAAAATAGCTCTCGGCGTCGGGGCAGCAGCGGTCCTCACGTTCGTCGCGTTTGGTCTCGCATATAGGAACGCCGCCAGGAACAACTTTTAACCCTCGCCGGCTCCGCCTACTGATATGAATCAGTCGATCGTACATATTGCCTTGGTGGTGCGCGATTATGACGAAGCGATCGACTTTTATATGTCGAAGCTTAACTTCACATTGATCGAGGACACGTACCAACCGGAGCAGGACAAACGATGGGTCATCGTCGCGCCTCCGGGATCTACCGAAACGACGCTTCTGCTCGCTAAGGCTTCGAAGCCGGAGCAGGAAGCTTTCGTGGGAAATCAGGCCGGGGGTCGTGTTTTCCTGTTTCTTAATACCGACGATTTCTGGCGGGACTATAACCAAATGCTCACTAAGGGAATCGAGTTTGTCCGCGACCCGAAAGAAGCCGACTACGGAACGGTCGCAGTTTTCAAGGATCTGTATGGAAATCTTTGGGATCTGCTGCAACTCAAGCAAGGTCACCCGATACTTGCTCGGAGTGGTTTAGGTGCAGAGGGCGCACGTTGATGACTTTCGTTGCGGTAAGGTGTAGTAGAGAGCGTCGAGGAACCAGCGTGCGGAGCACGCGACAATAACTTTCGCTACAGGTGGAGCGAAGCGGAACCTGTAGTCCGGCGACGTGGAATCGAGCGTGTGAAACACGCGGCACGCCACGTCGCGTGTTTCACACACTCTGGATCAACTTTTCGAGCGAACCCCACGTTCCGCTTCGCTGCACGTGGGGCTAAAGCTATGGACGCCTGCTCCGCAGGCTCTGTCGCCGCGAGACAATAGAATTTGGCAATGTCAAAACATCGTCTAAGAATAGTTGGTACTACAGAGAAGGCAGTAGGTGAAGCTGAAGCTATAATGGGCTTCTCTTTCCCGCCCTCCTTTCGGGCTTGGCTATTGGAAAACAATACTAAAGGCATCGAAGATGTAACAATCTTTCCCGTTTTCGATGACCGTGATCCTCGAAAAACCTCTGATTCAATCGTCAGAAACTTTCAAGTCTCTTGGAAGGAGTGGCTACAGAATTTTGACGACGTCTCACGATTTGGGCATCTTCTACCCTTCGGAGAGTCTGGCACCGGAGACTTCTACTGCTTCGACTACTCGGAAAATGCCGAGGAGGGCGAAGTCCCTGTCGTCATAGGGTTTCACGAGACTGGAAATACAGCGCCAGTTGCAAATAACTTTGCGCGATTTGTTGAGCTTGCAGTAGACGCAGAACTCGAGTGAATTAGCAATTGCATGTGCGGAATTACGGGGTGGATAAACCTCGATACAAAAAATAAACGTAACGACAACGCCGAGGCGGTACTGCATTCGATGTGCGAGACGATCGTCCATCGTGGGCCAGATTCGGAGGGGCTCTGGATCGACGATCAAGCGGCACTCGGGATGCGGAGATTGTCGATAATCGATCTCAAGACCGGTGACCAGCCAGTCTTTAGCTGCGATCGTTCGGTAATCGTGATGATGAACGGCGAGCTGTACAACTACCGCGAGGTTCGCGCCGATCTCGAAAAGCAGGGACATAAGTTCACGACAAATTCCGACACCGAGATCCTCCCGCACCTGTACGAGGAATACGGCGAGGCGCTTATCGATCATGTCAATGGCATGTACGCCTTCTCGTTGTGGGATTCACAGAAGAAAAAGTTGATCATCGCCCGCGACCGGTTTGGTGAAAAGCCTCTCTATTACGGTGTCTTTGACGGCAAGCTTATCTGGGCGTCCGAACCAAAAGCGATGCTCGCCCATCCGGCCGTTAATGCCGAGCTCGATCTCAATGCGCTCCGACATTATGTTTCGTTCGATTATGTTCCGGCACCGATGTCGATCTACAAGGGCGTTAGCAAACTTCCGGCGGCGCACATGCTCGTAGTTGAGAATGGTGAGATTCGGACGCGGCGACATTGGGATCTCGATTGGAACAACGAGTTGACCGAAAGCTCGAACGGAGGTTTTCCCGCAAAGCCGCAAAGCCGCAAAGAAGAGTACGAAGGAAAGGCGACTGAGCTCCGCGATCTTCTCTCCGACGCCGTTCGGATGAGACTCGTCTCGGATGTTCCGCTCGGAATTCTGCTCTCCGGCGGGATCGATTCGTCGACCGTCGCGGCTTTCGCGACGCAGCACGCGACGGAGAGAGTAAAAA
>JBGTKY010000021.1:0-51011 GCA_041744395.1 Pyrinomonadaceae bacterium
GCACACGACGCTCGGGACCACCATCCCGAAGTTCGAAAAGCAACTGACGCAACAAAACAACGGCTGTGGGAATGTGGAAAAGCCCAAAGCGGCTTTCCCACATTCCCACAGCACTACTGCTACTAATAACTAAAGGAGTAAAAGAGATTCTTGTCCGAAAAACTTGACTGGCTCAGTCACGGAAGAAAGCTTGTGTGGAAAGTGGGAAGGAAAGACGACCCAGGGAGACATCGTTGCCTTACTTGAGATTAAGGAACAAACGATCACGTTCAGTACACGGGTGAGGTCTCGGGCCGGCGTGAAGTAGCCAATAGCCTCCACAATGAAAGCGGAAATCTAGTAATGAAGATCGACGGAATAGACGAGGTTTTTATTGTTTCATCTGATCGTGACGGCCGTATGTATCTGGGCCTGAATAATGAAGACCGTCAGAACGTGAGTGCTCCGCTTTTGTCCACATTAACATACACAAAGATCGAGTAACGGCGGTTGACTTCAGTCTTCATTTCCCTCCGAAGAGATTCACAATATCGCTTGCCGCACAACAATTTTCATAGTATGAAAAAAAGCACTCGCGGCTCCGCGTCCCGCTTTTCATCGGCCCGGGATGGCATCGAGAAAACCATGTTGCCAGCCTTGGCATCGAACGAAAACTATCTGGTTTTTGGAAAATATATTTTACGCTTAAGGTCAGACAAAAACGCAATGAACCGCACACTAGTTCTACTAAGCTTCGTTCTGCTTTCGTTTGCATCGGTTTCGTCCCAGACTGTGATTACAAACGATGATCTGGCCGTGAAGGTTACCAAGATACTGCTAAAGCGAGATCTTCGCGGATTTGCAGACGAATTAGCTCAAACAAAAGGAACTAGAGTTGACGATCTGCTGGTGCGTTTGGAAGTTTTCGACCGTGCGGGCCGAACGGATAAGGTCCGCGAAACCGTTGTCCAGCTTTCAGAAGCGGTCGATCTGCCGCCGATCGCAGAGCAAAAATGGATCTTGGAAATTGTGCGCAGAAAGATCGGCCAAGACCTTCCTGCTTTGCAGATCTACTACGCTCGTTTGGCCGAAGATGACGGATATTATGAGACTAATCCGTTTATCTCTTTGTGGCGTTCGGAGGGCGGCGAAGGCCTTGATGACTGGCTGACGAAACGTGCTGCCTATGGCACCAGTTGGTTCACGATACTGCTGCAACAACGAACGAAACTTGGTACTGTTCAGCCGATCTTCGATGCTTTGGCAGACCAAGTTCGGCAAGATCCATTCAATAAAGAGATACGCGGCAGATACCTCGGTTACGTAAAGATGGCACAGGAGTACAGACGACAAGTTGAACCGAGGGCGTTTGAAAGCGAAACTGATTGGCTTGGTGATGTTCTTGTGGCACAAACAGCGTTTGATGCCTACGAATACGGTCAGGAAATAGATCCGGTGAATCCTCGGCTCGCTATCAAGTACTATCTCGAATCTTTGTCAAAACCTGTTACTTCGAATGAAATCGCGGATCTTGGCCAGAAGCATAGGACCTGGGCTTCCCACGGCCCGCAACCTATTATCGATTGGGAAAAGCAGTTGCGATATTGGACGAAAGAAAAGCTCGCCGCTGCTTATCAACGCACCGAACAATCAATACTTGCCCAACCTCTGATAGAGGAACTTGCTGCCACAACTGCCGACGACATAATGTCACGTAATGATCTTCGTTTGGCAGGTGCTGTACAAGCAGGTTCCGGGATCAGGGCGATCGAATCGAAAGTGCTGATCGACGAAGCGACAAGGTCAACCTCTATCGAGTATTGGATCGAGCGGGTAGATTACTATATCGGTCGTGGCGAATCAGAGCTTGTTATCCAAGCTGTGCGTGAAGCTTTGCCGAAGGTACCGGCTGAACAAAAGCAAAGGTTTTTAAGTCGTTTTGAATCGGTTTTCGATTATCCCTTGAGCCAAGACAAACAGGTCGTACAACTAAAATCGCAGATCTCTCAGATCCTGATCAATGAGTTCAACGCCGCGCCGATCGGCTCTGACCTCGCCTTCGAGATTGTAGGGATCGCGTCCAGCGAAGGATTCGGGCTCGAAGACTTTATGGAAGCCATGTTCGTTCGCCGGTCTGATGTTCTTACGCCGCTCTTCGACAAACAAGCCGACTGGGACGGCTATACGTATTGGGTACTCCGGTACATTTTACGCGATGAACGAATTTCACCTGAGCGGAAGCTCTTCTATTTCAACGAACTAGAACGAATGGCGTCGCGCGGTTCGATAAGGCGAAAACTGGTGTTGGAGGATGTATTCAAAGATGTCAATGAAAACTCACGCAGAATACCGCTGATCCTTGACTACTTGCGGCTGGTAAAGAAAACTGCCGATAACGAATCCTCCATAACAAACGTATTGCAATCTTTATTTGACGCTTATACCAAGGTGGGGAACTGGCAAGCGGCTGAGAAACTGCTCATGGAACGGCAGCCCGTATTCCTCTTGAATTTGGGCAGTTGGCTGCAGCGATTGGCGATCTCGGCCGCACGCCAAAATGATGTGGACGACGCCCTGCGCATATGGCTCAAAGCTGTAAATATTAGCGGCCACGCAAGGTTCGGCTTGATCAATCTAGCCGCAACGCCAGCAAAACCGATCTTGCGTAAGTACTACCTTGAGATGAAACAGCGAACTCCCGATTCGCCCGAGGCAGATGAAGCGTTGAAGATTTTGCGATAATACTAAGAACAGCCGAAAGAGTATGGCAAAGGCCGTATCATTTTCCTACCTCATCCACAGCTAGAGCTAGCGGCGATTTATCAAAGATCTTGAACGATGAACTCCTCGTCCATACGAATGCAACTATCGCATGGGTCGGCGGGGATCGGAATACGGAAAGCTGAGGTTGGCGCGATTGGAATGTTTGGAATGAGATGCGGCGTTTGGAAAGGGAATTATCTCCGCCGAGGACATCCTTAGAGATCCCGATTGCTGCATCTGAACATTTCAAGTAAGCTGTTTCACGGAAAAAGCGATCGTGTGAGATGGAGGAGACCAAGTAGATGAAAATGTTCTCAGTTTTAGCCTTGATCCTTGTGAGCTCGACCCTCGTAGTTGCTCAAAAGGTCGAAAACAAGGCGGAGCCGTTTTTTATGCAGATCGAGGATGTGTTTCCGGTTGCAGGTCTCGGGATCGTAGCTAAAGGAACAATAACGCGCGGAAAGATAAAGGTTGGCGATGAGGTCGAGATCGTCGGAATAAAGCCGACCAAAACGACGTCAGTTGCCCGAATTATCAAACCGCCGATCCGCGAAATGCAGACCGAAGCCGGCAAAGGCGATGCCGTCGGGATCGTTCTGAGCGGAGTAACCAAAGAGGACCTGAGCCGCGGCCAGGTGATCGCCACGCCGGGAAGCCAAAAGGCGGCTGCAAAATTTAAGGCGACGTTGGATATGGTCGCGGCTCTTGTCGGCGGCCGCCGAACGCCGTTCTTCACCGGATATAGGCCGCAAGTTTTCATCCGTCTCGGAATGTTTACGGGAATCGTAACATTGCCCGTCGGCGTTGATTCCGTCGAGCCGGGGTCGAAAGGCGTCGAGGTCGAGATCGAACTAAATTCGCCCGCTCCGCTCGAAAAAGGAACCGCGTTCGAACTCCGCGAAAGCGGTCGGATCGTCGGAAAAGGCACCGTTCTGTCCCTAGAAGAAAACAAATAACCCGCCGCTACGTTCGGCGTCGGCAGCCGCGCGCCAACTAAAGCCGCAACCGGTCAAATGCGGGATTCGGGGCTATGAGCGAGACGTCGACCGAATGCGGAACTATGTATGCTTTGTCATACGTTTGCCGTCGCCATCATAGGAATATTCGCCGATTACGTTCTCTAGGCTATCGAGCACCTCGACCTGTTTATTCTCGGCGTCGTAAAAATGAACGTTCTCACCTGTGCGTCTTCCGTGGTGTTGCCGGAAGTATCGAAGACGTAATCATCCGACATCGAATATACCCCGAATTAGGCAACCGACAAACGGACTCCGGATCAGACATCAAAGCCACCGTATCGCAATTTACATACCAGTCCGTGGTCGCAAGAATTACAGTTTCGCATTCGCGACCTCAGTTTCTCGATGCCCAATTTCATGAAAGAATTACCTTTACGATCTTCGGTGGTCTTGATCGGTTTTCCGAGCTTTCTTATTTCACGCTTTCTCAGATCGATTGAAGAGGTTCCGAGACATACGTCAGTTACGAGGCGGTTGTTTTCGAGAATTGCGTAGACAAGATAAGTTGACCCAGTTTGAAAGCTTACGGCACATCCGTGCGAAGTGAAAACTGTGAATTCTTTCGGAAACGGGATTGGAGATTTCCAGATTCTCTCGGGCTGAATTGTCACTTTCAAGGTGCGTCCCGGATCAAGCGGATCCTCGGGAACAACCGTCGAAACTTCACCGACCAGAATGACAGTTGCTTCCTTCTTCATAAGTCGAACACGCTCTGATACGGAAAGTGGATTGCACAAACACGCAAACACCGGCAAGGCGGAAGCAAATAACAAGACTATTAGCAGACTGACTTTAAAACCAGTATTTCTGATTTTCATAATAGGTACCTACGTCAAAACTTACAGCCAGATCCGTGACAATAGTTTACGATGCTGCGGCTGTATGAGTCAGGAGTAAGCCCATAGCCAGATTTGATAGTTTTGTTAATCGCATCTTGTCGTTTTTTCTGCTGCTCAGTTTCATCCTTTTTCTTCCAGCCTTTGTTTCATGTTCCCCATTTCTTATCATCGGCTCCTAACGCTTCAAAATAGTATGATTGCGTATGAAATGCGTTATTCTCAAGACCATATTCCCTCGGGCGACTGGCCGACAGTCGGAACCGTTATCATCTGCTTTGTCACGTTGCCGTTGTTGACCGCGGCGGTCGCTCCGTATTCGTAATCGAGCTTTAGCAGATTCGTGGCACCGGGAGTCACGCCGAGTGCGATCTGCGTCGGTTGGAGCCTTGAGTTGAACTGCGTCGATTCCCAGCGGCCGTTTCCGAGCTGCATCGAGGTGACTGCACCGGCGGCGTTGTAGGTGAAGTTTTGTGCGTAGTTCCAAAGACCGGCTTGCGATGTGCAGGTCGTGTTCGTTCCGGGTGTCCCGTTCAGACACTTTGCACTCTGCGTCATCAAAAGATCGCCGTTGTTGTCGATAACGTTCTTCACCTTGCGGCTCGAGGGAAGGGTCTGTTCGATCAATGCACCGGACAAATTATACGTATAATCGGTCTCGTATTCTTTGCCGTCCGTCGTCTACTTATGCCCCGTCACACGTCCTAAGATGTCGAATGATGTGTATTCGGTTGTCGAGACGCGGGAAGTCACTTTTGTAAGTCTACCCGCTGCATTCGTAAAAAATCTCTCATTGATAAATTAATTCGAGAAGTGTTCGGAAGGTCGAGTACCGTTCACGAGTGCAACTATCGCATGGGACGGCGGGGATTGGAATTGCAAATGTGAAGGATCGGCGTAGATGGAACGTTTGGAATGATCGGGATGAATGTGGCGTTTGGAAAGGTAAAAGGGTCAGAGCGTGATCGGCAGCTTGTCAGGTGGGATGATCAAGCGGATGGTTCCGCGGATCGTCAGATGGCTGATCGGATGCTGATGCTATTGCCTGATCGCCCGGCAAAGTGTGGATAGAACTCACGGCACCGATATTTCTCGGCAAGCCATAAGGCAGGCCATTCTCCCCCGTCTGCCATCATCAGCCACGTCACCAGTTTCGAAATACAACCCACCAGCCAACGGCCATCACCCCACCAGCCCGCGACTCGACAGCCAGATCCCGCGATCAGTTACCAACCATTTCGAACTAAGCGGAAACGGTTAATCCATCGAAGGCGAATTGCACATTTTCGGGCAAAAGGCTCGAATCTCGTTCGTGTAAAATATCGTGATTGAGATGTGTCAGAAAAGCTCGTTTTGGTTTGAGGTCTTCGATGATCGACAACGCCTCTTCGAGGTGCAGATGGGTCGAATGTGGTTTGATGCGAACGCAGTCCAAGACAAGCACATCGAGACCGCGAAGGCCCTCCATCGAATCAGGCGGGATCACTTTCAGGTCGGTCGCATAGGCAAAATCATTGAAACGGTACGCCACCACAGGAAGCTTGCCGTGAATGACCTCCAACGGCGTAACCTCGATATTTCCGATGCAAAACGGTGAATTATGAACCACCGTATGGGGAATTAGCTGCGGCAGCCCGCCGCCGAAATGGGTCGGCTCAAATATATATTGAAAAATGCGGCGAAGGTCGATCCAGGCTATGGAATTCGCAAATATCGGCATCGCCCCGTAGCGGAAATTTAGCGGCCGAATGTCATCCAGCCCAAACACATGATCCACGTGGCAATGTGTAATTAAAACCGCATCCAGCTGGCGTATATTTGCCCGCAGAGCCTGCTGCCGAAAGTCCGACGAAGTATCAACCAGAATGGTCTTTCCGGCATGTTCGATCAGGATCGAAACCCGCAGCCGATTGTCCCGCGGGTCATCCGATCGGCACGTCTCGCAATCGCACGCGATCGACGGCACGCCGGTCGAAGTTCCTGTACCTAAGAATGTGAGTTTCATGCGACTGGAACGCAGACGTCACCCGGCTATTTTTTACCGAGAATGTCTGCCGCGCCGAATTTTTGGGCAGCCTGGGCTTTCAGTTTTTCTTCGGTCGCACGAACCATGGTTACGTATTGCATCCGCAGGTCGGCGAGCAACCCGTCAAGCAAACGCGCCTCCTGGCTGTGAAGATTCCCGTTCGTCTTTTCGCGGATCATGCCCAAAACATCGAGCCAATACTTGCCCGTATCCAAATCCACCGAACGTTTGCCCGTTGCGGGATGCGGCACTGCTCCGAGCGAAGCGGCGGCATTTGTCGCCAATGTCGATAAGAAGTTAACGAAACTAGCCGGATCATCAGCACCCGGAATTTCCTCACCATCTTCGCCTAGGTAAGCATCGTCCGGTTCAGGAGGATCTTCAACGCCCTTATTTGGTGGGACCTCAGCCTCTGGCTTCTCCGTCTCCTTAGGAGGGGCGGCCGTCTTTACAGGCTCGGCGTCAAGTGTGACACCATCCTTCACCGACCCGTCCGCGTTGAATTTACGGCGGTCGACCACCTTCAACGTTAACTCTTCTTGATTCTCATCGTGTCCGATCATAACTAGATTTCCTTTCCTTGATAGTAGCATTTCGCTGAACTGTCGTGGAAGTCTAGACTTAGCCGCCGTTCTAGACTTTAATGAAAGTATGTCCGAAAAATTTGATGAACTTGTCGCCGTAATGGCCCGCCTGCGAGCCCCTGGCGGATGTCCTTGGGACGCGGAGCAAACTTACGCCTCGCTTTCGCAGTATTTGCTGGAAGAAGCCTACGAGACCTTCGACGCGATCCAGGAAGCCGATGCTACAGGCGATATAACAAATTTGAAGGAAGAACTCGGTGACCTTCTCCTTCAGGTCGTCTTTCATTCCACGATCGGTACGGAACGTGGGGAGTTCACAATTGAAGATGTCGCCGCCGGAGTCGCTGAGAAATTGGTTCTTCGCCATCCCCATGTGTTCGGCGATGAAAACTTTGAAAAGGCTCAGGACGTACTGGACAACTGGGACACGCTTAAGGCTAACGAGAGAAAGGCGTCGGGAAAAAGGGAAAAGACCAAAGAGTCGATTCTCGACGATGTTCCGGTACACTTTCCCGCGCTGCTTGAAGCGCTGAAGGTTACAAAAAAGGCCGCAAAGGTTGGGTTTGACTGGGAGGATGCCGGTCAGATCTTTGCCAAACTCGATGAAGAGGCCGCAGAACTGAAAGCCGCGATCGACGCCGATAGTTTAGAAAACGCTGAAGAAGAGGTCGGCGACCTTCTCTTTGTGGTCGTAAATCTCGCACGCTGCCTGAACGTAGAGCCAGAAACAGCGTTAAAGCGGACAAATCGAAAATTCAGAACCCGGTTCAAATATATCGAAGACGCTTTGAAGAAGAGGAATATCGGGTTTGATGACTCATCGCTCGAACAAATGGATGCCCTCTGGAACGAGGCAAAAGAAGTCACTGCAGTATAAAACCTGTTGGCTCCGCGAACAGGTTTCGTCCGAAGAAGATACACATAGTCGATTCCCCTCAGACCCAGATCCTCTGGTATCGTCGCTCTAAACCACGTGTCTTATAGACCTTAGGGCTATCCGTTCCGTATGGCACGATGATTGCGCCTATGAGAGCCTTGTGTGGAAGGGCATTACAGGCCTTTTCAGCATTGAAAGAGGATTTAGAATTCGGGAGGTATTGTTATGTTTAGATATTTATTATTATTGACGTTCGGAGTCTTTTTTGTGGGTGGAACGGTTTCCACGTTTGCTCAGAATACGGAGTCGGTTACAGCGACGGAAGTTGTCCGCAACGCGGACGGATCGTACACAGTGATCGAGTATCCGGTGGGTCGTGAGGTCGTAGTGAACCTCTCGCCAACCTCGGTAATCACATCAGGCAAAGGTCAGGTTAAGGTTATGCGTGCCAACGCGGGAACCAAGGTCTGGCTCGATGTAAGCGGCATGCCTGCGGACGCAAGCAGCGTTTATGCCTATGCCGTGGACCCGATGGGATCGGTTCAACTTCTTGGCCCGGTTTCGGTAGTGAATGGAATCGGCACGGGCGAATTTTCGACCAAGCTTGATAAGTTTATGGTCGTTCTGTCGCCGTCGGCAGACGTTTCGGGATTCGAAGCTGAAACACCGGTTTACTTCCGTAGTGATGTGCCAGAGGGCTATTCGGTCGTCCCCACACAGCGGACCGCGATCGATAATGTTCGAGCACAAACGTCTGCGGTTAGTTCGGCATATCAGGTACCAATGCTGGGCATCCCGACCTTTGGTGAGCGCACGACGGAAATGAACATCAACTTCTCCGGCGAACTCGAAGGTCTGAAGGGCAAAGCTTATATCGATACTGGTCGCGAAGGCACTACGCAGATCAAGATGCGTTTTGACGATATGAAGATGGCGCCCAAGGATAAGCGGTTTATACTTTGGGCCGCTGCTTCGACCGGTGAATACACAAAGCTGGGCCAGGTAGTAAATACCGGCGAGCGTCAGGAAGCTGAAATCAGAAGTGAGACAGCCCTAACGGACTTTGGGCTCTTTGTTACGATCGAAGAGTCGGATGTTACAGTTCCGACCAGTAAGACGTATTCGGTGTTTCGAAAACTCTAATCACGCTAAAGCTAGTTAGGTAGAGGAGCGGGGTTTATCCCCGCTTTTCTTTATTCTTCAAACATTTCCTGCAGTGTTGTAGTAGTTAAAGCACGCGCTCTAATATCAAGTTCGCCGATCTTTTTTACAAGCCGAATTTTATCGACCGTTCTGATCTGGTCAAGAATGACATAGCGCTGGGAGTTGAGAAAGTCGACAGGAATACGCGTCGGATACTTGGCGTTGGTCGACGAGAGGGGCGCGATAATAACACTCCCAACATGTTGGTTAAGTTCGTCTGGAGAGACGATGACGGCCGGACGGGTATTTTTCGGATCGTCAGACGCTTGCGGATCCAGGTTTATGAGATAGACCTCGAATCGCTTCACCATTGCCACTCCTTGTTGTCAAATTCCGCGGGAGGCGAATCATCCAGTGTTAAGTCGTCGTCTTGATCGGCAAGCTCTTTAAAGGCGGCGTCCCAATCACCTCGTGGCTTTTTTATCTTTCTGATGAGAATGCCTTCCGCAGTCGAGGTGAGCTCGACCTCGCCAGTTATTCCGGTCTCCTCCAGCAACATTTTTGGAATACGAATTCCTTGCGAGTTTCCGATCTGGATGATCTGGGCTTTCATAATTACATCGTAATTACTTCAATTGAAAGCGTCAATGATAGTCGTCTTTGGTAAAGCCAAGTTCAATCATTTCATCGCTCGACACATTATGTAAAGTGTCTGAACCGGCACAAGCGCTACACGATCCGGATTGCTTTCGTCGGACGACCAAGTTGTGTGGGTCGAGGCTTTCGAATTCAATCAATTCCTCATCGCAATTCAGAACAAATGCGCCGCATTCCAAACACTTTCGATATCCAAGGGAGTCACCCTGCCCACACCTTGAGCACACTTGGTTTAGATACCACGCAGGCCTTACGATATTCATCAGTTGGAACCTATCGACGCCATCCCACCCATATAAGGCCGAAGCACTTCCGGAATGACCACCGAGCCGTCAGCTTGCTGATAGTTCTCGATGATCGCGAGCCATGTTCGGCCAACCGCAAGTCCACTGCCGTTGAGCGTGTGGGCAAATTCCGGCTTTGAGCCGCCGGCCCGACGAAATCGAAGGTTCATGCGGCGTGCCTGAAAATCGCCGCAGTTTGAACAGCTCGAAATCTCGCGGTAAGAGTTCTGAGACGGAAGCCAAACTTCGAGGTCATACGTCTTTCGAGCCCCAAAACCCATGTCCCCGGTCGAGAGGATCATCGTTCGATAGGGAAGCTCGAGAAGCTGAAGAATTTTCTCGGCGTTCGCCGTGAGCTTCTCGTGCTCCGCGTCCGATTCTTCGGGCAGGCAGATCTTCACAAGTTCTACCTTTTCAAACTGATGCTGGCGGATCAGTCCCCGTGTATCGCGGCCATAACTTCCCGCTTCTGACCGAAAACAAGGCGTATAAGCTGTGTAATTCTTCGGAAGTTCCTTCGCGTCGAGGGTTTCCTCGGCGTGATAATTAGTTAGCGGAACCTCGGCTGTCGGGATCAATGCAAAACCGCGATCATCCTTGATATGAAATAGGTCTTCCTCAAACTTCGGAAGTTGATTCGTTCCAAACAACGCCGTCCGATTCACCAACAGCGGCGGTATCGTTTCAGAATAGCCATGCTCGAGCGTGTGAACGTCGAGCATAAAATTGACCAGTGCCCGCGAGAGCCTTGCACCGGCACCGTTTAGAATCGCAAAACGCGAACCGGCTATTTTAGTCGCACGCTCGAAATTAATGATCCCGAGTGCTTCTCCCAGATCAACGTGGTCCTTTATCTCAAAATCGAACTTCCTTGGCTCACCCCATTTTCTGATCTCGACATTCGCAGATTCGTCCTCACCCACCGGGACATCGTCAGCCGGGATATTTGGAAGCCCGGCAAGTAAATCCGTCATCGCCGCGTCAACTTCATCACGTTTTGCCTCAAGAATCGCCTGCCGTTCCTTGAAACTCGAGACCTCCGCTTTCATCGTTGCGACCTCGTCTTGTTTTCCGGCCTGCATCAGCGAACCAATCTCTTTGCTATAAAGGTTGCGCTTCCGGTTTACCTCGTCCGCCTCGACAATTACGGTGCGGCGCTCGGCATCCAGGACCGCAAAACGCTGAAGCGCGTCGACCGGAAAGCTGCGGTCGCTCATCGCCTTTTTCACCGCGTCCAGATTTTCTCTCACAAAACTCAGGTCTAACATAAATTGTAAGGCACCGTACAAATTTGTTTCGCAGGGTCGTTTAACCTAAACTTTGAGTTTAATCATGGGCCGACCAGGAGGCATGCATTCGGTGTAAGCTGATAATTTATCAGGGTTTTTATGAATCAAACAATTCGCAAAGCAGTTTTCCCGGCCGCCGGGCTCGGAACGCGTTTCCTGCCGGCGACGAAAGCGTCACCTAAAGAAATGCTGCCTTTGGTCGACAAGCCTTTGATCCAGTATTCAATCGAAGAGGCAACTTCCTCGGGTATCGAATCGGTACTGATCATCACCGGCCGTGACAAGAGCGCAATAGAGAACCATTTCGACATATCTTTCGAGCTTGAGCAGCTTCTTAGGGAAAAGGGTAAGACGGAGATGTTTGAACAGGTTCGAGCGATCTCCGAGATCGCTCGAATTAGTTACACACGGCAGAAGCAGGCCCTTGGCCTTGGCCACGCTATCTATCAAGCGAAGGACTTCGTTGGCAACGAGCCTTTTGCAGCGTTGCTCGCGGACGACGTAATCGATGCCGAAAAACCGGCGCTGCGACAAATGATGGACGTTTTTGAAAAATACAATGCGCCCTTAGTTGCCACGATGCAGGTCGACGGTGTAGCAATTTCGCGATTTGGGGTGATCGACGCTGACGAGGTGGAACCAGGCGTTTACAAGATCAAGGATATGGTCGAGAAGCCTGCCTTTACTGATGCTCCCTCGGACCTTGCCATAATTGGGCGGTATATTTTCACACCGGATATCTTTGACGCCATCGAGAACACTGTGCCCGGTGCGGGCGGAGAAATACAGATAACCGACGCAATGAGGCTGTTGCTCAAGTCTCGTCCGTTCTATGCAGTTAAACTCGACGGTACACGTCACGATGCGGGAGATAAGCTAGGATTTCTCATCGCGACTGTGGAATACGCGTTGAAACGCGAGGACCTCGGTTCCGATTTTCGGTCTTATCTGCAAACGCTCAACCTCTAAGTTGGCCTTACGTCAAATGCCGCCGGAGGTCGTCCATTGGCTTTACTCGGCTCGCCATTGTCGCCGGGTAGATTCCCGCAAACATAGTTACCACTAGCATCGAGGCCGTAGCAAAGGCGACCTCTGTAAGAGTCGGCGCCAGCGTGATGCCGCTAATCATGTAAATCTCGGATGAGACCCTCGCCAACTCAAAGTAATTTGCGGCCCAACACACAAGAAGTCCGACGGCGATTCCCGACGTTGAACCTATAATTCCAATAAATGCTGATTGTAGAAGAAAGATGGTCCTAATTGTTGCGGCGTCGGCTCCACAGGCCCGTAGCACTGCGATGTCGCCCTTGCGTTCCGTTGCCAGTATCGCTATCGACGATGAGACGCTGGACGCTGCGATTATAGCAATTAAAGCAATCAGGCCAAACGCGAGCCGTCTTTCAACATCAAGAGCGGAAAACAAGGCTCCGTTTGCGTCTTGCCATTCAACAACAGAATAGCCGCTGCCAATCGAGATTCGGATGCTTTCGGCCACCGATGCCGCCGTGAAAGGGTCGCGGAGCTTTACTTGAAGTTGATCCGGTGCCACATTTTGACGCCCTGTTATAGCCGCGAACTCGATCGGCGAAACGCGAATCACTGTCGAATCAGTTACATAGAGACCGCTCGAAAAGATCGAGGTTAAGCGGAGACGGACTTTCCTCCCGTCTCCATCAGCAGTCGCAACTACAGCCTCGGCTTCATGGCCTGATGCGAGGCCGAGTTTCTTTGCGAGCTCCGTTCCAACGGCTACGCCCGTATCACCATCCGCATTATATTTGACCGAAATGAGGGCATACGCCGTTGTCGTCTCGCCAATGATCATCGCCGGAACGACCGCGGAACTTGTTATTTCGACGTTATCAACGGCTTCAAGCACTTTTGCTTGGATGTCCAACCAATTTGCGATCGGAATCCTGTCATCAGTGGTGATGGTTATATGCGGAGTTTCGAGAAGCAATCTACTACGAAGTTCGTCTTGAAATCCACGCGTAATCGCCAACCCAACGATCAATCCAGCAACCGCCAACGCGATACCAAAAAGCCCGACCGCCGCCGTAAATCTCGCCGGACCGCCGCTACAGATCGCCAGAAATCTGAAAGCCAGTCTGAAGATGCCTCGCACGGATTCATTGTAGAGGTAACTCCCTTGTTTGTTAACTCGTGATATTGTTCGCCAAACCCTCACTCATTAGATAAAATTAAGAATTACTTGGTGATAACTGATTTCGTTGAGGAAAAATGGCACTTAGCAGCATCCAAGACGCCGCCGCAGACATACGGGGCGGCAAGATGATCATCATCGTTGACGACGAAGACCGCGAGAACGAGGGCGATCTGGTCTGTGCGGCCGAAAAAGTGACGCCTGAGATAATAAACTTCATGGCGGTCCACGGTCGCGGCTTGATCTGTATGCCGATGACAGAGGAGCGATGTGACGAATTGAACCTTCCGCCGCAGACGAATGACAATACTTCAAGTATGGGAACCGCGTTCACGATCTCGATAGAGGCCCGAGAGGGCGTTACGACCGGAATTTCCGCTGCCGACCGGGCGAAAACCATACTTACTGCGGTCGATCCTGCCTCAAAACCATCAGACCTTGCCCGGCCCGGTCACATCTTTCCGTTGCGCGCCAAACGCGGCGGCGTTCTCGTCCGAGTCGGTCAGACCGAGGCGAGCGTAGATATCGCGCGGATCGCGGGCCTTTCGCCGGCGGCGGTCATCTGCGAGATAATGAACGACGACGGGACAATGGCGCGAATGCCGGAGCTAGAAGCATTTGCCGAAAAGCACGTGCTCAAAATTATTACCGTCGCTGATCTGGTGCGCTATAGGGTCGAGAAAGAAACCCTTATTGAACGCGTAGTCGAAGCCGATCTGCCGACGGAGTCCGGTCTTTTCAGGACGATCTTGTATCAAAATCAGATAAATGGCGAAACCCATGTCGCTTTTACACTTGGTGATGTTTCCGGGACAACGGAACCCGTTCTCGTTCGCGTCCAAACGGAGAATGTAACGTTTGCTATGTTCGGATCTATACTTGGCGAAGCAGCCCCCGCCACCCAAGCCTCTCTCCGAAAGATCTCCGAAGCAAAGCGCGGCGTGGTTTTATATTTAAGACAGCGTGAGAATAATCTTGATCTGGTCAATCAGCTCAAGACATACGCTTTGATGCGCGAAAAGGGAATTGATTTTCAGACGGCAAAACGCGAAACTGGATACGGTAATGTCCACGATTACGGTATCGGCGCCCAGATCCTTAAAGATTTAGGTGTGAGCAAGATACGCCTTTTGTCCAATCATCCCCCCAAGATCAGTGCACTGGAGGCATTTGACCTCGAAATTGTTGAAACTGTAAGGCTTTGAGCCTTATTGACGCTGGCGTTTGAAAATGTCCGAAAGCGACTTCGAAGAAACCAACGAAAGGGAGCAAACTCCACCGTCCCGCAAGCCGAATCAACTTGAGATCCGGCGTCGGCGTTATTTCACGCGCCGAAATGGACTCATCTTCGTCGGAGCTAGCACGATAATTCTGGTCATACTCCTGATGCTCTCGGTCGTTTCGTATCGTTATGGCGTTCTTGATATTTACGTCAAAGAGCAATTTGTCGCTAAGATGCAGGAGATCGGGGTCGATTTCGATGCCGATGTTTTTCGGCTAACTATCAATCCATTGGCTCTCGAGTTAAAGAACGCAACATTCAACAACCGAGTCACAGGCGAAAAGATCTTCTTTATTCGGGACGCGCGACTAGGTCTAACGGCAGAAGACCTTTTTGCATGGCAACTCAGTCGCGACATCGTGATCAATACGACTGAGATCAATGGCCTTGAGGCATGGGTGATCTTTGACGAGAATGGCAAATCAAACTTTTCGGAGCTCACCTTTGTCGAGGATGAAGGCGGTAGCAGGGTTAATTTCCTTTATCAGTCGGTCAAATTCACGCTCCGCGATAGCATCATCCATTTTGGCGACCTGACCCGCGATATCTCGGGTGACGCTAATAACGTTCAGTTCTCGCTCGAGCCGATCGACCCGACGATTCCCGATGAGGACAAACGCTATGCGGTCGAGCTCTCGTCAACCGGTTCGAGGTTCGTTTATGACGACCGCCCGCTCGAGGAGATCGACATTCGTGCACGTGGAATCGTCGATAAATTGGGCGCCGAGATCAGCGAGCTTTCGATCCGTGCGCCGATCGGCGAATCGACCATGAACGGCACGCTGACTGACTGGGCGTCGCTTCGATATAACCTCACTATCGAATCAACCGTTGATCTTACGCAGACTTCAAATCTCTATCCGTTGGGTACGACGTTGCGAGGCGTCGGTAATTTTAGGGGCACGGTCTCTGGCTCCGGCGAGGACTACAATATCGACGGAAATATAGCTTCGGATGCTCTTTCCGCCGATGGCATATATCTGAAAGCCGTCAACTTGAAAGCCACCGTCGAGGGTACGAACGCGAACTACAACGCCAACGGAACCGCCGTAGCCGAGTTACTTACATTTGACGATTTCCGTATTGAGTTTCCAAAGATATCCGGCAATGTTCGCGGGACGGGCACGGATTTTAAATGGGTCGGGGAACTTCAGGCGGCAGCGGCGAGGTCCGGCTCGCTGACACTCGGCGGGCTTTTTCTTTCGGATGCGTCGGCCGAGCGTCGTGACCGTGAACTGATCGCAACAGCGGCGAATGGCCGCGCACAAAAATTCTCTATCGCCGAAATAGAGTTTGCCGACCTCATCGCCCGCGACCTCCGGTTTGCGCAGTCGGGCGAAACCCTAACGCTGACCGCACAGAATGCTCGTGCCGGACGATTCTCCACGACTGAATTCTCGTTGGAGGACTTTCAGGGTAGCAACCTTCGGGTCCGGAACGTTCAGGACAGAACATCTGTGGATGCCGTTGGTCTGCGTGCAAGTGCGGGCACGGTCGGTGATGCTCGCGTTCGGAATATACAGGCGGATGCATTTAGCTTCGAAGACCTCCCAAGTTCGAGCGGCCTAGTTGCCAGAAACCTCCGGGCAGATGGGCTTGATGGTGACGGTGTTCGGGTCGGCGCGCTGCAGGCGAATGAAGTCACCTTGCGCGGCACGTCCTTAGATACCGTTATTTATGCGGACCGAACCCGGATCGCTAGCCTTAATGCCGGCGGTGCCACACTGGGCAGCCTGAATATCGCGGGTGTTCGGATGACCATTCGGCAGGGTCGCGTCGAGGCTCGTTCCGAGGACATCGATGCCGGCCAAGTGACACTAGCGGCATCGAATACTCTTGCAGAGGGCGGTACTCTTAAAGACGTCAAGATCGGGCGTCCCATCTTTATTCTCGAGCCGTCAGGCCGCTATCGCGCATCTGCCGATATGAGCCTCGGCGGCGGAGTTATTGGCAACATTCCACTCGGTGCTGCCCAGGCACAAGTCGCCGTCAATAACGACCGTGTCGAACTGACCGAACTGACGGCTCAGGTGATGGATGGACAGCTGAACGGTACTGCATCTGTTGCCTTTAGCCCGCGGAATACGTCTAACATTCAGGCTCAATTCACGGGACTCGACCTTTCCAAGCTGGTTGCTTTGCAAGCGTCGCGGATCATTCCCCTTGAAGGTAGTTCGAGCGGCGATGTGTCGCTTACATTTAGCGGGACGGATTTTGCAACAACGTCGGGCACGATAAACGCAGACATTGCCGCAAACGCCGGTGACACGCAGACGGAGCGTGTGCCGATCAACGGCCGCGTCGAACTAACGGCAACAAACGGGCTTTTCAATGTCGATCTTGCACGCCTAAACACGGAAAACAGCGAAGTAAATGCGACCGGCCGATTTGACCTTCGCGGTAACGATTCGGAACTTGGACTGCGTTTACGTTCCACCGACGCCGCCGAGATCGACCGGCTGATTCGTGTGCTCAACATCTCGCCGGAACTTACCGAACAGCTTGACAGCCTTCGCGTTGGCGTTGCAGGCGATCTTGCATTTGACGGCAGTTTGACGGGCAACATCTATGATCCGATACTGACGGGAGAAGCTTCGCTGCAATCTCTCGCACTGCGGGGCCGCGAACTAGGCTCGCTTCGTTCCGATATCAGCGTAACGCCGCTTGGTATAGATCTCCGAAACGGCCGACTCGACGACGCACGCGGCGGAACGGCGGATTTTAGTGTAAGCATTCCGGCCGGGGGGGCAAATAACACTAGCGTTCGCGCCGAACTCAAGAATGTAAACGCCGGCAATCTATTAGCAGCCCTTCCATTCGATCTGCCAGAGAATCTGCGTGACTTTAGCGGAAGCACGTCGGGAACGATAAATCTTTCGGGACTTCCTAACGAATCGCAAGGTGAAATCAATATCGTGGCCGCGAAAGGCACAATCGCGGGGCAGTCCTTTGACGATCTCCGTGTCAAGGCGGTCTTTAGTGGAACGCTTATCGAACTGCAAGACACCCAGATGCGCATTGGAGATGGATCCCTAGCTGCCAGTGGAACATACGACCGCGGAACTACTGCATTCGATCTGGATCTGAAAGGAAGCGGCATTCCGCTTCCACTTGTTGCGGCCCTTGTACCTGGAAGTGAAAGTCTTCCGATCATAAGTGGGACGACCGATATTGCTGCTACGGCAAGCGGTCGAGCCGAGCAGACATCTACGTACAATGTGAATTTCAACGGAACGGCGCGGGATGTGATAATCAACGACAATTCGTTCGGCGAAATTATGTTTGACGGCCGAACCGAGGGGCAAGTGATGACTGCTCAGCTCACCGCCATACTCGAAGGACGCCCGCAGATCTTTAACGCCTCAGTAAATTTTGGCAGCGAGGACCTTCCCTTCCGAGTCGAACATGAGTTGGATCAGAGCCCGCTACGGCCGCTATTTGCTCTTCTGCCACAGCTGCAGGGCATTTCGCTGGGCGGAACTGCGACTGGACGCGTAGAGTTTGGCGGCAACCTATCAATGATAGGTGACGATGGCCAGAGGCAGTTTTCGACGGCCGGCCTTAGCGGCACGGCACGCTTTAGCCACCTTTCCCTTTTGATCCAAGATACGCCTCTCGTCGCTACCGAACCCCTGATGATCGTTTTCAGCCCGCAAGCTATAACCTTTGAAAGTGCAAGGTTCGCAGGCGGAGGCTCGAATGTCGTAATCGCGGGAACAAAAGCTTTGACGGACGATGGGATAAACAATCTTGCGATAGACGGCCGCGTGAATCTTGGGCTGTTGAATGTGATTCCGGGTGTTGCCGGATCGGATATTTTCTTTGGCGGATATGCCGAGATCGCTATGCGACTCTCCGGAGTCAACCGAACAGCGAATCTGTCCGGGACGGCTAGTCTTGAGAACGGTTCGCTGGGTACATTCGTCGGCTCCAGCCGATTGTCGTTTGACCGCCTTTCAGGCCGTATCCTTTTCACTTCTAATCAGGCACAGATCGAGCAGCTTACGGGATACCTTGGAGGTGGCCGCTTCGTCGCCAGCGGCGGAGCTTTATTCGGTGACGGATTGCAGGTCGACTCATACAGAGTGGCACTGACAGGAACTAACATTACCGTTCCTCTTCCCGAAGATTTCATTACAACGGGTGACGCACGACTTGAGATATCTGGGCGGCGAATCGGCCAGAATTTGACGACGCTTATTGCCGGTTCGATCCTTGCCCGACGAAGCATCTATAGCCAAGATATTGACCTTGCAAGTTTAGTTGGCGGTCGAGGCAACGGGTCGCTTGGGGGTGGACCATCGACGGGTTTCGCACCGCGATTTGACCTCGTCATTACAGGCCGCGACGCATTGGTTATTCGCAATAACATTGCTGACCTCACAGCGTCTGCGGATCTACGCTTGACCGGTACCACTGCCAACCCGCAGATATCTGGGCGAATTACCGCAAATAGCGGCACGGTATTTTTCCGGAAGGATCGCTACGATGTCCAGCGCGGGGTGTTAGAATTTCCGCCGAATACAGAGATCGAACCGATCATATTTTTACAGGCTGAGACCGAGATTCAGGGCTATCAGATCTTTGTGAATCTTTCGGGTCCGCTTACTGACACTGAATTGCTTAACGCATCTGTGCGGTCGAGCCCGGCGCTTCCGCAGCCTGATGTTATTTCGCTGATAACCACTGGAAGCCTGTCAAATACTGAGTCTGGGATTCCAACGCTTGCATCGACCGGAATCAATACGGCGGCCGAGGTGCTTACGGATTCGATCATCAATAATCCGGCCCGTAGAGCGACAGATCGCTTGTTTGGGCTGAATGTATTTGAGATAGACCCGATCATTTCGGGTGAACGGATCAATCCGACGGCACGCTTAACAGTCGGTCGTCAAATCAACAACAACTTGCGAGTCACGTATTCGACAAATCTATCGCAAGATCAAAATCAGGTTTTGGCGCTGGAATACCGTGTTTCAAACAAGCTCTCGTTCGTTGCCCAATATGAGCAGAGATCGCTAAGCAACGTGACTACAAACCGTGACAACTTCAGCTTCGAGGTTCGATTTAGGAGGCGTTTCTAGGATCTTGGTCGCCCGAATGTCTAACGAGCAAAATCAACCAACAAACGCCAGCGACCGCCCGGTCGGTTCCTTTAGTGCGTTGGCAACTCGCTTGGCTATCTGTCTATCTACACTACTCGTGGTGTTGGTATTGTGTTGCGAGATAACCGCTCAGTCGGAATTCGAGGGCCTGCCAATCACCACCCTTACAATCGCGTTCGAAGGCAATGCCGGCGAAACGCTAAGCGGCGAGCAGTTTCGACTGATCGCACGCGACGCTCTTGGCGATACTTTTACGACTGTAAAAGTTCGCGACGCCCTATCCAACCTTTATGCCACCGACGCGATAGCGACCATTAAGGTTGATGGAACGCCCGACGGAAAGGGGGTAGCGATGCGGTTCCTTCTCCGTCGCAAGACAATTGCGAAGAGCGTAAGGATCGAAATCAATAGCTTCGAGCGTAACGTGGTCACGGAGCAAGAACTGCTTCTCAGGCTTAATCTGCTTGATCCAGGAACGAGCGTCAACGAACGGTCGCTGCAGAATAATGCTAGCCTCATAGTCGAGTATTTGCGCGAACGTGGGTACTATCGGGCGGAAGCTCGTTTCGAACAGCGACCTATGCGTAATGACTCAGAGGTCGCTGTGACATTTTCCGTTTCGCCAGGGCAGCAAGCGACCGTTGAGTTGTTTGACATTGCCATTTCCGGTGCCGAAAGCGAAGTTACCCGCCGGAATTTAAAACTGGTGCCAAGTGAAACATTTTCGCGGACAAAGCTCAACGCTGACATCGAACGCATCCGAGACAATCTGCGGCGTGAGGGATATTTGGCCCCCTTACTCGACGAGCCACGCGTCATTTACGACAACGAAACTAACAAGATAAGTGTTTCGCTTGCGGGCCAGGCGGGCCCAACGGTCGAAGTGGTCGTCGATGCTGACGAATCGAAGATAGGCACCGGCACGCAGACGCGATTGTTGCCGATCAGACGAGAAGGCACCCTCGATTACGCCGCTATTATAGAAGGCGAGCGACGGCTCGAAAACTACTATCAGGAACGAGGCTACTTTTTCGTCGATGTGGTGTCGGTCTGCTCCGTCGATCCGGCCATAACGGAGGATGGTGCTACACCGATACCGAATGAGACCGAATCGCTATGCTCGATTCTCAATAATTCTGAACTTTCCAGCAAACAAGTCGAGGTCAAATATCGTGTTGATCTAAACAGACGCCTCACTCTAGTCGACATTCGTCTTCAGGGAACCGACCAGTTTGTGATCGATGAGATAAAGTCGGTGCTGGATTCTAAGGAAGCCAACATCCTCGGTATCATCCCTTTATTCGGCTACGGCCGCGGTTATACCAGCGAACGGATACTTGAGCAAGATGCTGCCACAATTCGATCACTTCTTCGTGAACTCGGTTATCGCGAAGCGACGGTGCGTGTAAATCAGGGCGTCTCGACCGACGGTGAAAACTTGATCATTACGTTTGTCGTTGACCAGGGTGAGCCGACTATCATTTCTGAGATCGCTATTTCAGGAAATAACGCATTCACTGATGTCGAACTGCTCGCGGAACTACCAAACATCGAAGGCGGAAAGTTCTCACGTGCTCGCCTCAGAAATGGCCAAAGAAAGCTTGCTGAATTCTATTCGCAAGCAGGCTATTTTGATGCCGCGATCGATTTTTCGGTCGACGAACTTCCAGTCGATTCTGACACTGGTGAAAAACGCTTCCGCATTTTATACACGGTCCGTAACGAAGGGGTTCCCGTATACATCGACCGAATATTGGTTTCGGGCAACGAAAGAACAAAAACGCAGGCAATAGTCCGTGCCCTTGATCTTGAACCAAACGAACTTCTTCGCTCGGGTGACATTTACACCAGCGAACAAAACCTATACGCATCTAGTGCTTTTGAGCGGGTAACGATCCGTCAACAACCGTCCGGCGACAAGCCCGACGGTAGTCGCGGAACCGATCTGATCGTGGACGTTCTGGAACAGAAACCGATATTGCTTCAGTACGGCGGCGGATTTTCGACCGATCTTGGTTGGAGCGGATTCGCGGATATTCGCCATTTCAATTTGTTTGGAAATCTCTGGCAAGGTGGCGCTCGCATACGCTGGAGTCAGCGGCAACAATTAATAGGATTTGATTTTGTGCATCCGCGCTTCATTCGCGACGGTTCGAAACGGTTCGCCCCACTTACTTTTTCTGCTCAGTATCAACGCGATTCTACGATCACGCGCTTCTTTCGGTCCGCATTCGACCAAGGCACCTTCGGAATCGTTCAACGCGTTGACGAAGATGGAAATCCGATCGACGAATTTGGCGTCGAAACCGGAAGCCCCACACTTAATCGGCTGACTCTAAGCGCGGAAACCAACCGAACGATCAGCCGTCGTGACCGTAGCATTTTATTCTTCCGATACCGATTCGAAAGCGTGCGTTTGGTAAATATCGAAAGCTTGCTTTTGAGAGATCTGCTAGAACCGGACTCGCGAATTCGAATCTCCGGTTTCGGTACGACTTTCGTCCGCGACACGCGAAAGCGCTGCAATATTGAGTATTCGATTCTTGAGATCATTGATCGCGGCGAACCAGGCGAGCCATGCCGATATAGTGCAGGCGACCCGACGAATGGGGACTACTTAACGGCCGAATATAACGTGTCCATACCGGCCCTTGGCGCTAATATCGGATTCCACAAGTTTCAGGCTCAATACACCTATTACCATACGTTCACGAAGTTATTTAACATTACCCTAGCAGCACGAGGTATTATCGGTATGGCGAGTGTATTTTCGCGAAGTGACGTAGCACCCACGAAAGAGATTCCCGACATCGAGACTACCTTACCGATTAGTGAAAGATTTTTTGCCGGCGGTGCAAATACGCTTCGCGGATTTGAGTTTGAATCGGCCGGTCCCCGTGTCGTTATCGTTCCAGAGGGTATTTACCGGAATAGTGATGGCGAACCGGTCACGCTAGACCCCTTCACCGTTCCGTTTGGGGGTAACGCTCTCGCGGTGGTCAACATTGAAGCCCGAATCCCATTAAATAGTCTGATCAGGGCGGTGCCGTTCTATGATGGGGGAAACGTCTTCCGACGTGTAAGTGATATCTTTAATCCGCCAAGTGTCCCCCCAGACGATCTGGTACGGCGAAACCTGAGCGTCGTGTGGACACACACCGTCGGGTTTGGACTACGGGTGAAAACGCCAGTGGGCGGCGAATTTGGGATTGATTACGGCTATTTATTAAATCGACCGACCTACCTGATCCCTCAGGGCCCAAATCCTCCGGCCATTTTTCAGCCGGCACGCGGGCAACTCCACTTTCGGTTCTCGCAGGCATTCTGATCACCGGCTCAGTTGATCGCCGTTGAACAGATTGATTTATCTTTGTCATCTGCCTGCGTCGTCTCGCTTGAAGGCTCCCACAAAAACTCGGGTGCCCGCGCTTTCTTTTTGTCATCGATGTCATCGGGTGCATTCAGAAAGCGTTCGGAACTCAGCATCACCTCATCCGGATAGACGACGGTTACAGAGGTGTCGCGAAGCCGATTGATCGCCTTGGTGCGGTACATTGCCTTGTCAGCAAGAACGATCAATTGATCAAAGGTATCACCTTGTGCGGGGAAGCTGGCTGAACCAAAGCTCACGCCAACTCGGGCAAAGAGTCCGTCTCCGGCAGGCATTGAATGAGAGCCGACCGCGTCTTCTATTCGGTGCCGAAGACGTTCTACATACGCCGTATCGGTTTCCGGGATAATTGCAACGAACTCGTCTCCACCATAACGAGCCAAGAAGTCGTATTCGCGAAGCTGCCCGCGAATAACCCCTGCAATCTCCTTAAGAAGATCATCTCCAACTTTGTGACCGAATGTGTCGTTGACCGATTTGAACCCGTCAAGATCCAAGACCAAAAGCTGAAAGCTCGTACCTCCGCGCCCAGCACGCATTTTCTCTTTCTCAAATTCGATCCGCAGGCTCCGCGCATTAGGCAGAGCCGTCAGGGAGTCTGTCAATGCATATACTTGCGCTTCGGCGTGCTTTAGGGCTTTTTCGATAGCATCGGCCGCGATCTTCGAAACAGTATCCAGCAATCGCAAATGCTCATCCTGATAGTTGGTTAGACGGCACGAGTAGAGTGAGATCGCTCCGACCAACTCGCCGTCAGCGATCAAGGGTATCGACATCATCGCGGTGAAATCGCGGCCGATCTCAAGATTGGAGAAGGCAAAATCCAGGGCTGGATCGACGTTCTCGACCGGTTTCATCTTTTTTAGAACATAACCTGTTGCACCTTCCCCGACCTTGATCCTCTTGCCACGAAGCAGCGTCTCATGCTTACCAACAGCGAGTGCCGCCTTAGCCGTCTCTCCGGTGTCTTCGATCAAATAAACGACGCAGGTATCAAAGGGTACAAACTCGCCAACCTTTCGCGTAAACAGCGATAGGGTTTCACCTAAATTGAGTGAACCGCTGAATTCACGCGCCAGCGAATATAGAGTAAAAACCTCGTGATTAGCACGTTTGATCTGTTCAACATAATTTGGGTTTGACGACTCGTGCATGACGGCCGAACCGACAGCCGCAGTCTGGTCCATATCTTCATAGTTGAGTCCATCGGCTTCTATCTCAGCCTCGAAAACCCGTAGATTGCGAAAGAAAAGGTCAGTTATCGACGGGTCGAACTGCGACCCAGCCTTTGACCGGAGGAAGTCGCAAGCTTCTTCCCGTGAGATTGCGCGACGATACGGCCGGTCGCCGCGAAGCGTGTCATAGGTATCAGCAATCGTAAGGATACGAGCGGTGACGGGAATGTTTGCACCTTTAAGACCCTCGGGATACCCATTGCCGTCCCAATGTTCATGGTGATATTTGACTGTTGGTACGACCGGATATGAGAATCCCACTTTTTCAAGGATCGAAGCCCCAACCGACGAATGTATTTTGGTTTTTTCGATCTCGGCGGGTGACAACCTTCCCGGTTTGTTTAGAATGTGGTCCGGCACTGCCAGCTTTCCAATGTCGTGGAGCAAAGCGCCGGTGCGAAGCGCGCTTATCTCACCGTCGGACAATCCCAGGGCACGCCCGATGCCTACTGCATATATCTGGGTTCGGCGTACATGTCCGATGCCGACCTGATCACGTGCATCGATCGCAGTGGCAAGTGCTTCGACCGTGGCTAGATGCATTCGGCTTGCCTCCGTGATCTGCTTGGTCTTCTGCTCAAGGCTGCGGATGTGCATTCGATATGCTATATGCCCGACCACCACCAATGGAATCACGACAAGGCCGAACTCGACTCCAAAATGACGAAATGTCAGATAGAGGACGATCGCCGCAAGGACCGCGAGTAAGTAGGCTCGCGCCGAGACCGCAATGATCTCCAATGCATTTGACGATCTGAGTTTGTTGTCATGAATCCCGAATTCAATTATCGTCATCGCGGCACCGACCGCGAAATGGACGGACGCCATGAGGATCGATGCGATGATCACTTCATTCGGTATTAACGCGACTGTGGAAGGCTGGGAGCCGTAGTTTGCAACCGCGTACGAGTAAACAGCCGATGATGCAAAGGCGGCTATTGTATCGATGGCAACACTGAACACGCTAGCCCGTCCGCTTCGTTTACGTTCGGCTTGCTCCGAAATGGCCGAGATGGCACCCAAAAGTATTCCGCCCGGAATGCCAAGCCACATCGTCCCCCAAAAAGTCAGGACAATCGTAGGGCGAAACCGGATAAGAGTTCCGGGTACTCCAAAATTGAATTTAGATGCAAGGATCGCTACGAACGCCGAAGCTGTTAGGATCACAAAGTTTGCGTTCCCGAACGCGGTTACTTCCAGTAGCGCGTAACCAACAACGAATAGAGCAGGCACAAGTGTTCCCCAAAAAAGGGCCTGCTCGGTCTTTGCTACTTTTTCGATCTCGTATATGACCATCGTGAAAAATCTGTCGGCGTGGGGTGCGCACTCAACCAAATCGCGACAACTCCCCTAGGGCCGCGTTCATCACAAATTGCAATGACAACTGTTGTGCCATGGCTGCTGTAACTCAACGCCCTCGTATTTTGGGAGTTTAAGTGAGGGAATCGCCGCGGTATAATCTATAATCGATCAACGTGACCTTGCAATATGACAATGGGCATTCAAACTGACAGAACACTGCCGGAAAAATGGGTCTGCTCATTCGGCGTCGACCTTCAGTATTTCTTTTTACCTTTGGTTTTGATCGTTCTTTTGATACTGGTTTTGGGACGCGATGCATCCGGGCAGGACAATGATCAGGTTATACGTGTGGCTACGGAGCTTGCGACGTTCGAGGTTGCTGTGACCGACCTCAACGATAAACCGGTTCAGGGTCTTAAGGCGGAGGATTTCCGTATCTTTGAGAACGGTGTAGAACGCGGGATCGATTTCTTTCAGCCGATAGTTGACAATGAAAAACGGCGGCCGCTTTTGACGGTTTTTGCTCTCGATGTTTCGGGAAGCATGACCAACGAAGAACTGGACCGGCTAAGATCGGCGATAGAAGAGTTTGCTTTCCGACTTTCTGATCCTCAATCCTACTTTGCCATTACGTCGTTCGCGATGGACGTCAAGCGACTGCAGAGTTTCTCAAACCGTCCGGATCGGATCAAGCGTTCTTTCGAACGGATAAAAAGAGACCGATATGGGCTCTCCACACATGCCTATGACGCCGTGGACGACGCGATACGGATGATCAAAAACGCACCGAGGTCGATCCGTGGCCAGGTTCCGAAGCGATCAGTGGTGGTCATCTCGGATGGATTTCCGGTTGGGGATGTGGTTTCGCCAAAAACGGTAATCGAGCGTGCAAATACGGCCGAAGTGAGTGTTTATTCGGTGTTAATGCCTTCGTATTCGCGGCTTCAAGGTAGCAAGCGTCCGATTTTGACCCCATTTGAGGCAAGCGGACTGGTGGAGCAGACAGGCGGGATCAACCTATTTGCAACCAAGAAAGACCTCGAACCACTTTTCAGAGAGCTTGCAGAAAGGGTCGGCGGGACGTATGCGGTGGCATTCTATCCGATTGACAAAAAAGATAGCTCCGACGAATTCCGCACCGTACGAGTCGAATCGACACGAGGTCATAAGGTTAGTCAAAATCGCCCCGGTTATCACCCCAAATAAGCCGACGAACCGCTAATAACCTTCGTCATAACCGAACGACTCTTCTTTGTCATAATCGTCATCTTCGTCCTCAGAACGAATATCAAGCTCGATCGGGTCAAGGCCGACAACGACCAGAGCGGATCCGCACTCGTCACACGAAACGACATCGCCTTGCTCAGATTCGGCATCAACAAAAACTTCTTCGTCGCACTCGGGACAAATCGATGTTGGCATTTCGTAATTCTCCGGAAATTTAATAGATTTATCGTTGATGTAAGGCAACTCTTCCAAGTCTGCTAATAAATCTAAAGCAAATAAGAGAGTATCTCAAGAACCGGCGGGCGGAAATTGCCGATAGTCGAATTCCCGAAGTATCTTGACGAAATAATGGAATTTCCTTTTAAGCTTCGAGTAGTGAATGAGTTTGATGTCGTCGGCTTCGGGACCAATGCAGTGGACTTTCTTATCCAGGTTCCGGCTTACCCAGAATTTAATACTAAGGTGCGTCTGGACGAATACGTTCAGGCGGCTGGCGGCGAGGTTGCGACTACTATGGCCGGACTCCAGCGACTAGGTGCAAAAACAGCTTACATCGGTCGCTTTGGTGACGACGCAGCCGGCGAGATCGGCCTTCAATCACTTCGCGAAGAAGGCGTTGATGTTTCGCTCGCAGAAACGATCCCGGGAGCGGCAACGCAGATAGCTTTCATCGTCATTGACGCTCGAAATGGCGAACGAACCGTTATCTGGAATCGTGACGCCCGTCTTGCTTATTCAGCCGCAGAGGCTCCCGTTTCGGTTGTCGATAAGGCCCGGGTTCTTCACTTCACCCCGCATGACGCGGCGGCATGCCTTGTACTCGCAAAACGCGCTCGTTCCGAAGGTGTCGTCGTCAGTGCGGATATCGATAGTGTCTTTGACGGGGCCGAAGAGCTTTTCGGCTACGTGGATGTATTCATTGCGTCGTCCGATCTGCCGGCAAAACTATTTGGTACTATCGAAGCGAAAGATGCTCTTCTCGCGATAAACAAACGGTTCGGTTGTCCCATAGTTGGCCTTACTCTCGGGACTTCAGGCTCACTTATCTACTGCAACGGTGCTTTTGTCGAGTCACCCGGCTTTGCTGTTCCGGGTGGCTGCAAAGATACGACAGGCGCAGGCGACTCGTTCCGTGTCGGGTTTCTTCATGGATTTTTGAACGGCAAAACGGTTGAAGAAAGCTGCACAATGGCCAATGCGGTAGCCGCTCTTAAATGTCGAGCCATTGGTGCTCGAACGGCGCTCCCAACGACCGACGAACTTGACGACCTGATTGAAGGAAAACAGTTTACGCGAGATTCTCGTTAAAAAAATTGATCACAAGCGACCATGCATCTTTTGCAGCTCCCTCGTCATACACTTCGGGCCGGGTGTTATTGAAAAAAGCGTGGTCGGCGTTGTATTTCACGGAACGCAGTGGCAGATCGAATCGTTTAGCGGCCTGCTCCAAGCCGGCGACCTTTTCCGCGTCAATCCAGCGGTCTTTTGTGCCCGAAATGAACACGGTTGGGACACTCAACTTTTCCAAAACATCGACCTCGGGGACGTCGCCGTAAAAAGGAGCCGCCGCCGAAAAGTCATCCAGTTCACACGCCGCACGAAGGGCATAGGTGCCGCCCATGCAATAACCAGTTATGCCAAGTTTCGTGACGTCGTATCTGTCTCTAGCTACAGCCGCAGAGTTACGTATCGTATCCAAGCCGTCGTCAAGTGAAAGGGTCTTCATCATCTGGCCCGCCTCTTCCGGATTCTTTGCCAGCGTTCCACGGTAGAGGTCGGGTGCCATGGCCGTAAAGCCTTCAGCTGCGTATCTTGCGGCGATGTTCTTGATGTGAGGATTCAAGCCCCACCATTCCTGAACCACGAGAACGGCCTTGCCATTAGGATTGTCTGGCATTGCGACGAACGCAGACGTCTCTCCGTTGGCAGTTGAAAAAGAAACTGTCTCAGTGCGCATAAAGTCCTCCCAAATCTTCGTTTACTTAATTATAAACGAAGCTCCAGAAGGACGTAAGCCGACGAGCCGGCGAGAGATCAGAAAAATCGAACCGTATAGCCGACGCGGATACCGCGACCGATCTCCGGCATCAGATCCTTTATGAAATTGACGTGATTCCGATACAGCTTGTCAGTCAAATTATAAGCGTTGAAGGAAAAGATATGAGCAACATGCTGGCGACCGATCGTATATGAGCCGGCGACGTTCAGCAAGCCGTATCCGGCTGTACGGGTTTCCAACGGCGAGAAAGTGTTATTCTGCGCGGAAGCAAATACTACCTCGGGCCTTACACTCAACCCATTGTACCGGAAATCAAGGCCCAGACGAGCCCGTGCAGGAGGAATACGCGGAACATTATTACCCGACTCAAGCAATTTTGCCCGAACTGTATCGAGGCTAATAAATGCTCCGATGTAATCGTTGAACGTAGCTTCCGCACTGAGTTCGGCACCTAAATAGCGTGCATCCTCCTGCTCATACCGAGCGACAGGCAAACCATCCTCAATATCAACTTCACCGTCGCCATCCTCATCCTGAGGTGCAAGGAATACAAAGTTGTTAAGGCGATAGTAATATACATCGCCTGTGATACGAAAACGACGGCCAATATGGCGCAGAGCAAAGTCTAAACCGTTTGAACGCTCTATCTTGAGGTCTTCATTACCGATTTCAAAGGTAACCGTGCCGATGTGTGGACCGTTGTTATAAAGTTCTTCGAGAGCTGGAGCCCGGCTCGAGAAGGTATAGTTGGCGACAAAGGCTCCGCCTTCCCACAACCCCACGTTCAAGCCTGCTCCACCTGAAAAGCCGGTGAAGCTGCGATCGCGATACTGAGGATCTTCGGCATTGTACCGATTCTTTTCAATACGGCCGCCGAACTGAAGCTTAATCCGGTCGAAATTCAATTCTTCCAGTGCAAACACCGAGAACGAATTTTGCTTCACCTTGCCATCGATCAGCTGTTCGGCACCTTCGACTAGGTAATCCCGAGTGTAACCCTCCACGCCGAAACGGCCAGTAAGTTTTTGATACTTCTGCTGTTCAAATACAGATCGGAAGGAGGCCGTTTTGTTTGAGAAGACCGTTCCAACTTCGTTAACGCCATCTTCGACCTCGATCTCCTTATGCCGATAATCTGTGTAGTCGAGGCTGTAGTTTACTCCGCTAAGAAATGAATTGGACAGATCGCGGAAGCCGCCCGTGAAGCGAACATTGTGCCGGCGAAGGCGAAGATCAATGTCTTCATCGACATCCGGAAGTTCGCCAAACTCTTTTTTTTTGCCATGCTCTTCAAAGAGGGCGGCATAAGGAACACCATATCGGCGGACATCAAAGTTGTATGTCCCGCCGAAGAATGCTTTCTCGCCATAATAGCCGGTGCCAAATGAAGCATTGTTCGCTCGTGACGCAGAATTCGATACCCTGCCGATCGGCGTTTCATAATCGCCGGTCCGCTGTGCACCAACGTTCCCGCGAAAAAGCCAGCGGTTGTACCCATATTCGACACCGCCAGATGCGGCGGCCTGGCGATCGGCTGATCCCCCTACCGTCGTCAAGAAACCGCGGACCCCATCATGATAGTCGTCAGCGTGATGTCCGATAACATTGACAACCCCCCCGATCGCATTGCTGCCGTAAAGCAGCGTCGCCGGTCCTTTCAAGATCTCGATGCGTTCGGCCGCTAGCGGATCGATAGGTTCGCCATGATCGGCCGACTGCGAACCGACAGAGCCGTTACGGATGCCGTCTTGCAATACAAGTACCCGATCACCGTCAAAGCCGCGAATTACCGGCCGGGCAGAACCCGGGCCAAAGCTCCGCTTTGCCACACCTGTTTCAAACTCCAGAACCTCACCGATCGAAGTTGCGGCCCGTTCAGTGATGCGAGTCGAGCCGACTGAATTCACCGATTGGAACGAATCGAATACCGATTGTTCGGTACCTGAAGCAGTAACCGTCACTTGTTCACGCAAGGACACGATATCAAGAACAAGATCAACCGTTAGATTCGCTCCGGCCGTCACCGTTACAACACGTGTCGCATCTGAAAAGCCCTCGACGTGTACAAGAATGGTATATCGTCCGGGTAGCACGTCGGTCAAAGTATAGGTTCCGTCGGTCTCCGTACGGACGGTCTGCCGCGTCTGGACCAATTGGACCGAGGCGTCATGCAGGGCGATGTCTTTACCGTAGGTGACCTTGCCCGAGATCGATCCGTTCTGGCCAAAGGCGACGGCGGTAAGTAGTAGAATGAAAGCGAGTGTTCCGAAGGTTTTCATTGTTTCCAGTATTTAATTTAAAGTGATTAGTCGAACAAACATTGATGATATCGTGCGGGCACGCGAGTCCAGATGACTTTTCAACGAATGGGAGTATTAGCTCGATGAGCAGTCGTTAGCAACGATAGGATCGAAATGTGGGAAACCGATGTGTCAGATACGCAGTATCTTAGAACGGAGTACTTTCGACTGTAGTCGACTGGACCCGATCTCCTCGCCATTGGTCATCATTATCAGGTAGGTCCCGCCCGGCATGGGAGAGACCCGGTCAATCATTTGAAGATTTACGATCGCCCCCCGCGAGAGTCGAACGAAAACCGACGGATCAAGTCTGGCTTCAAGGTCCTTGAGACGAAAGTTGATCGTGAATTTTCGTTTATCTTTGGTCGTAATGATCAGCAGTTCGCCGTCTGCAATGATCGTGGCCACTTCCCCAACGGGAATAAGATATATTTCCTCTCGTTTCTTAACAGGAATGCGTTGGATGAATTCCGCCCCGGTCGTTTCGTCCAGTGTTTGTGATGCCGATCGGAGACGATTTGCCTCGGCTTCTCGCCAATCTGTTTGTTCGAGTCGCTCTACCGATCGGTTAATGGTTTCGTGCAAACGTGCTTTTTCTACTGGTTTGAGAAGGTAGTCTACGGCGTTAAGTTCAAATGCTGATACGGCGTATTGATCGTATGCGGTAACAAAGGCAACAAGCGGCATCTGATTTTTTCGAAGCATTTTGACCACCTCAAGCCCTGAAAGTTCCGGCATCTGCAAGTCCAACAAAGCAAGATCTGGCTTGTGCGTTTTTATCAGTCCGTAGGCATCGGACCCGTTGTCGGCCTCGGCTATCAGTTCAACCCCCTCGATCTCTTTTAAGAGCGTCTTCAGATATTCGCGGGCCGGACGTTCGTCGTCAGCGATCAGGATCTTCAATTTACTCATCGTGAAACAACCTCCACCGTAGTCCCGCGAATCCCGATCGGTTCGCCGACAGGTATCGAAAGTTTCGCAGTCGCGATACCTGCTTCGCTCAGAATTAATTCGAGCGATGCGTCGCTGCCGTAATGCGAACGAAGCCTGTCGCGAATATTATTAAGTCCGACGCCGCCCTTTTGTCCGCTTCGTTTGGCAAAACCTCGTTCGCGAGTGTTCGATACGGACAGTACCAGGCGTTTTGGTGAGCCGGCTCCGACGCTCACTGCATTGATCGAGACCACGCCGCCTTTCCGATTCTCACTTATTCCGTGTTTGATCGCGTTTTCGACCAACGGTTGCAGTATTAATGTCGGCATTTGTAGCTTCATCATCTTTTCGGGAACATCGATCGTGACTTCTAACCGTTCCTCGAACCGTGCCCGTTCGATATCAAGGTAGCTTTCGATTAACTTCAGCTCATCGCCGAGCGAACACATCTCGCCGGTCGAGTTCAAGACGCCGCGAAGCAACTTAGTGAGCTGCAGAAGCGTTTGAAAGGCCTTATCCGGCGTCGTTTGGATCAGATATCCAATGGTCGTCAGAGCGTTAAATAGAAAGTGAGGATTGATTTGCGCGCGAAGCGCCGTTAGTTGTGCTTCCGCGGCGAGCTTTGAGAATTCTTGTTCCCTGATCTCGAGTTCACAGCGCTCATGCGAAACACGCAACGCATCAATACGACGGGCAGTAAATAACGACACGGCTTCCAACATTGCTGTTTCGTCCGAAAGCAATCGGCGACCACCATGAAATTCGTCGAGTTCGATCGTGTAATGGGGAGTTTCGGCGGTGGGAACAAAGATGTCGGCGCTTTCGGGAACGAACCGGACAATGTTTGCCGACGTTGGGTCGCGGTGCTCGTACATCTCATTCCAGTCTGCACGGCCGGCTGTGAGCACGGTCGAGAGCCGTGCGGCGACGACGTCTAAAACACCTTCGACAGTTTCGATTTCTTGTATGGCTTTTGCTACCTCGATTTGAAATGCACCATAATCAGCACGGTGTAAGATGACCTTGTCTACTAGCCAGACAGCAAGTTTATGAAGTGACGGGTACGCAAGGGCCGTCGCCATCCATAGGATCAAAATCAGGCCGATTGCTTGGACGTCATTGCGGGCATGAGTTTCGTGAAAGCGGAGTAGCGGAGCCGCGACCCAAACGTATAGAGCAAAAGCGACGAGCGCAAGCAGCAGCATTGATATGGCACGCTTCAAAAACAGGTCAGCAAAAGCAAATCGGTAATTTTGATATAGAATCGCAAGTGCCAAAGGAATGGAAGACTGATGTGCGACTAGCTCAATGATCCAAGAACTACCCTCGCTTGCGACAACGAAATGCAAACCGGACACCGCGAAAATCGATAAAGCCGTCACCCAAACCGCCTTTTGATCCAGCGCCTGTCTAAAGTTAAGGATGAGCAATGCAGAGGTGAGAAGTATTGCCCCCGCAGTCAGAGTGACGAATGCTGTCAGGGACGGTACAGTTCCGCCCGAAAAAGCCGCATAAAAGTGGAGTAACGCCGCAAACGTACTGATGGAATACGCGGTCCATGTGAAGATCCGCTTTCCTCCGACTTCTTTCTGAACAGAATGAACGACGACTGAAGGAAGAACACCCAGAGCCGAGTAGGCGGCGGCCGTTACGAATGGGAACGATACCTGAATTGTTAGGTCATTGTTTAAAATAACGATCAACTCGCCTACATTCCAGATGATTCCAAGAGCCGCAGTCGCCAAAAGCAGAAAATTGATCCCACTGCCCTGGCTACTACGGTTGCGCACCACCATAAAAGCGAGCATCAAGTAAAGCGCGACGCCGACCGCGAACCCAAGCCAGTTGACCAAAAGTGCTAAATTCAGTGCTTCCATCTAAAACTTGTAACGATAGGCGAGATCGCAACTTTTCGGTATTTAATTCTAACAGATTGCAGTTCCCGGACCACAGATGGTTGAATTCAGGCAATGACCGGGCGTACACTTAATGCAGTTCCTTAGTTTCGGTGATGCAACAGTTATGAGACGCCTTTTGCTTCTGAGACACGCTAAATCTAGTTGGGATGATTCGGCTGTGGCTGACTTCGATCGGCCGCTTAACGCTCGGGGCCACCTTGCGGCACCGTTCATGGGAGAACTGATCGCGCTTGAGGGGTTCATGCCAGACATCATAGTCAGCTCCCCGGCAAAACGGGCAGTAGAGACAGCTGAGCTCATCAAGGAGAACGGCGGCCTCAATGCTGAAATCCGCTTCGACGAACGTATTTATGAAGCCACAATTGAAACGCTACGCCAGGTTATTTCATCAGTCGATGATTCTGTCGAAACTGTTATGTTAGTTGGCCACAACCCCGGGTTTGAAGGAATCTTGAACTATCTAACCGGAAACGCCCTCTCCTTGCCAACCGCCGCGATGGCAGTTATCGAGCTGGAAATAGATTCTTGGACCGATCTGAAACGTTCGAGAGGAACGTTATTACGACTCGTCCGACCAAAAGACGAGATGCGGAACTCTGCCTGACTCCGTTTAAGAGCTAAAGTTCTTACGTGGATCAAATAATTAACATCTTCGAAACAATAATTTAATATGCTTGCAAGCTTATGGGCATAGACTTGCGCTTTTCATACAATTTCGTCTCACAGCAGCCCTAAGGAATTTATGCAGCAAAGTATCCTGATCATCGAAGATGACGCCGATATTGCCGAAAGTCTTCACTACAATTTTAAGCGCGAAGGTTTTCGTTCGGTAATCGCCGAATCGGGGGAAAAAGGCCTCCGTCTTGCCCTCGACCCCAAAAACATCCCATCGCTGATCATTCTAGATCTGATGCTTCCGGGAATGAGCGGCATGGAATTGTGCCGTCGGCTACGCCGCGAGGCCGCCACCGAAAGTACTCCGATAATCATGCTCACCGCCAAGGCTGCCGAGACCGACAAGATCGCCGGTCTCGACACCGGAGCCGATGATTACATCGTAAAGCCCTTTTCGGTGAAGGAAGTGATCGCGCGGGTTCGTGCAGTCTTACGTCGCGCAGAAAAAGAAACTCCGCCCAAGTATGAAGACGAACGAATGTCGGTCGACTTCGATGACATGCGGGTCGTCGCCGACGGCAGCGACGTAAGACTAACCCGCAAGGAATTTGCTCTTCTGGAGCATTTGATAAAAAACAGTGGCCGCGTCGCAACTCGCCAGCAGCTTCTCGATAATGTATGGGGGTACAGTTACTTTGGCGACACGCGCACGCTTGATGTTCACATTAGACGGCTTCGACAGAAAATGGGCAATTGCGGCGGGAGTATTGAAACTGTCGTCGGAGTTGGCTATCGTTTCGTTGGCTGCAAATGATAGAAACCGAACCAGCAATCTCACCGACCACGAAGTCCCGACCTGAACAGATCGAGATCTTTCAGGGTCTCATTGATACATCCCGCGAGGCAGTTCTGGCAACGGATTCGAGCGTTCGGATCGCTGCCTCGAATCGGCGTGCCCATGAGGCGTTCGCTCGTGAGAATTCTCCGCTCAATGGCAAACGGCTCAGCGAGGTGATCCGGGACCCCGGACTGCACGACGCGTTTCGACGTGCGTTGATCGACGGTTCGCCAACCGATCTCCGAATCGAGTTGATCGGTACCGAAAAACGTACCTACGATGCTCACATCGCACCGCTAGCATTAAAGAACACGCGATATGTCGTCGGCACGTTTTATGACGTTACTCAGATCGAGCGACTGGAGCGGGTTCGCCAGGAATTCCTTTCTAATATCTCGCATGAACTTCGCACGCCGCTCACCTCCATTCTTGCGTTCGTCGAAACGCTTGAAGACGGTGCCATCGATGATCCTGAGAACAAAGGCAGATTTCTCAGTACCATCCGGCGAAACGCAGAGCGGATGCACGTCTTGATCGCGGACATCCTGGAACTGTCGCTAATCGAGTCAGGCAATGTATCGATCGATGTTAATCAGGTTCGTATCGGGCATCTGATAGACGAGGTCTTCGCAACATTGTCGTCCAAGGCGGCGGAACGCAATATTAAATTAATAAAGACGGTCACTGATGTCGACCGTGTCACGGCCGATCCGATGCGGCTCGAACAGATGCTAAATAATCTTGTCGATAACGCGATCAAATTCAACCGGCTCGGTGGCAGTGTTACTGTTTCGCTTGAGCAACGGGGGCGTCGGTCCTTGCTTTCAGTTTCTGATACCGGAGAAGGCATAGTCGCCGCACACGCCGACCGAATTTTCGAACGATTTTATCGCGTTGACCGTGGTCGAACACGAGATGTCGGCGGCACGGGCCTGGGCCTGGCGATCGTGAAGCACCTCGCTCGGCTGCATAAAGGCGAGATTTCAGTTAGCTCTAAACTTGGCCTCGGAACGACCTTTACCATCGAACTTCCAACTTCGCAATAGGATACAGTTCGCCTCGAAACCTTTCTTCAGGGCAGCAAAATGTGATACAATCTTATTATTCGCATAAGATTTTTCGCCAACTTCTAACCGACAGGCTTTGCATTGAGTAATTTTCCTCAGTTGTTTTGGGAGACAGATCGCTATGGAACTTAGCATTGGACAGAAGGTCACATATCCAAGTCAAGGCGTTTGCATGATCGATGATATCGAAGAAAAGACCATCGGCGATTGCTCGATGAGCTTCTATGCTCTTCGAGTGTTGAGCGATAATTCGACTATTCTCGTTCCCATGGATAACGCTGAAAGTGTAGGCATTCGACCTATCATTTCTTCCATTCAATGCAAGAAGCTAATAAAGCGCCTTTCTGCCGATTTCGATCTGGTTTCTGCTGACTGGAAAACGCGCTCACGCGAATTCAGCGATAAACTGAGAACCGGCGATGTTTTTGAGACAGCTGATGTGCTAAAGAAACTAGCATTCCTCAGTCATGAGAAGAAGCTTTCGTTTCGTGAGCAAACGTTGATGGAGAAGGCGAAATTTTTGATCATTTCGGAGATAACCAACGCCGATACTGCCGATGCCGATATTCTCTCGTCTGAAATAGATCGTTTAGTTGAGCTCGCATGCAAGAAACACACGGAGACTCAACCGCAAGTGATGTCCGCTGCCGTCCATTAGACTTAAGCGTCTTTGTTATAGCTCGCTCGGACCACCGTTTTGATATTCCCACGTACGTGAAAATCTCCCTCAATGTCTACCTCGATCGGGTCACACGCCTGAACAAAATCTTCCAAAATAATGTTAATAACGTGTTCGTGGAAGAGCTTTACGTCCCGAAATGAATTGATGTAGAGTTTCAGACTCTTCAGTTCAATGCATCGTTCGTTTGGCACGTACTTAAGCTTGATAACTGCAAAATCCGGAAAATCCGAGAACGGGCAGATAGCCGTGAACTCGGGCATCTCAAATTCAATCCAAATCCTTTTTCCGACAAATTCATACAGGAAGGTGTCAAGCTGAAACAGATTCATCTCCTCACGGGGTGTTGAGCGGATCTCAAGATTTTGCAGATTCGCCGGCGGCAATTGATTTTCGTCTAACATACGATTTATTTGTGCTAAATTTCGTCGCTTCCGTTATGTTACGCATTCCGCGCTCGTGTAGATCACGGAGAAAATGAATAAAAATATGGGCAGTAGCTCGTGCGTCATCCTGTGCACGGTGGTGATTAAATAGATCAATGGAAAAATAGCGGGCCACCGTATTGAGTCGATGATTCTCAATATCCGGCAGCAACCGCCGCGAAAGTTGCACAGTGCAGAGCGACGGATTGCCTAACTTGTACTCGTCATACACCCGCCCGATCTCGTTATTCAAGAAGCCGATGTCGAATCTGGCGTTATGGGCAACCAAAACAGACTCTCCGATAAACCCGAGCAGATCGTCGGCGATACTGCGGAAAGTCGGAGCATCCGACACCATCGCATCATGTATCCCGGTCAACGAAGTGATAAAAGGCGGAATAGGCGTTTCGGGATTGACGAGCGTGTGAAACTCGTCTTCGATCCGGCCATCCGCTATCCGAAACGCTCCGATCTCGGTTATCCGGCACGGCGGAGCTTTTGCCCCCGTGGTTTCGAGGTCAAGTACAACAAAGCTTGCATCTTCGAGGTTTAATTGCGACGCAGTCCTTGGTACGAAAAGGACGAAATCGCCGTCCATCGCGAGACGGCCATCACGCTCCACGATATCGCCGGCCAAGCGGATAGCAAGGTCTCGATCTGTCATTCTTATTCGCATAACTCTATCGACGATCCGAACAGCCGGTGCACGACCGCCATGCGCAGCGAGATAATCGATAGTTTCGCGAACCAGTAAAGAATCTGATATGAGATTTGGGAACGGCGGCATCTGTTCTAATTCTACCTTTAGCACCACAAACCGCAAACGGTCGTGCAGTGTTCATCGCATCACTGCGAGACTCTTGTACTATGACTGGGAAGTTGGGCCGTATTTTGGCATAATTCTGATTATTGGCGTCGCGTAACGTATTCAACAATCATCCGCTACCTGAATGAACATAATGACACAAGACCAGATTCTCCAGCATTTTCGAGATACCGATGCGTTGCTAGACGGACATTTTGTTCTCTCCAGCGGACTCCACAGCCCAACATATCTGCAATGCGCTCTCGCGCTGCAGTTCCCGGCCGACACGGTCCGGTTCGCACGAATGACAGCTGACAAGTATCTCGATTCCGGGATCAAGACCGTGGCATCTCCGGCTATCGGTGGACTCGTCTTCGGTTATGCGGTCGCGGCGGCACTTAATGTCCGTTTCATCTGGACCGAAAGACAGAACCGCATCATGACGCTTCGACGTGGATTCAAGGTCAAATCAGGCGAACGGATCATAGTTGTCGAGGACGTGATGACCACCGGAGGAACAACCAAAGAATGCATTGAATCTTTGACGCGTCTCGGAGCCGATGTTGTTGCGGCGGCAACTGTTATTGACCGGTCAAATGGAAAAGCCCAAGTCGGCGTTCCGCGATCATCGCTGGTAACGATGGACGTACCAACATTTGCCCCTCAGGTTTGTCCGATGTGTGAAAGCGGTGACGAAACATCCGTGCCAGGCAGCCGTGCATTGTCGAAATAGCCGTATGCGAAATTGCTGTTTCCTCACGATGGACAGCCTATCCGGTTATGTTAGCGACGACGACCTCGCCGTAGAGCCGCTGAATTCGCTTGGTTGGGACGTAAGTTACGTCTCATGGAACAATCCTTCTATCACCTGGGATGATTTCGAGGCCGTTATAATCCGAACTCCGTGGGATTACCATGATTCGCCAAGAGCGTTCCTTAGCATTCTTGAGCAGATAGATAACTCCAAGGCACGACTTGAAAATTCCCTTGATATTGTTAAGTGGAATCTGGACAAGCGTTATCTCCGCGATCTCGAATCACACGGTGTCCATATTGTCAGCACCGCCTGGTCGCAAGCAGATGTGACACCAAGCCTCTTTGCAGAATGGCAAGATGTACTTAGATCGGAGGAACTTGTACTCAAACCGACCATCAGTGCGACAGCGAAGGATACATTCAGACTCAGCAGCTATCGAAGCGACATGCGGAGCATCTTTGCAGGGCGAAGCTATATGGTCCAACCTTTTGTTTCGTCGATCATCAGCAACGGCGAATACTCGCTCTTTTACTTCGTCGGTGAATATAGCCATGCCATCGTCAAGCAACCATTGCCAGGTGACTTCCGGGTTCAAGAGGAGCATGGTGGGATAATTACGACGATCGAAGCCGACGCGGACATGGCCGCGACTGCCGGATTGATCATGAAGACCTTGCCCTCGAAACCACTGTATGCCCGCGTTGATCTCGTCAGAGACGCTTCGGGCGATCTGGCATTAATGGAACTCGAACTGATCGAACCTGCCCTATATTTCCGGATGGACGATGGTGCCGCAACCCGATTTGCGGCCGCATTCGACCGCTTAATGAATGAATTATAAGCTCCTCATCCAATACGACGGAACGGATTTTCACGGCTGGCAGGTGCAGGAAAACGCGCGTTCTATCCAAGGTGAACTGGAGCGTGTGATCGGAATGCTTGAAAACGCCGACGTAAAAGTGGCCGGTTCTGGCCGGACCGACGCGGGCGTTCACGCGGAAGGCCAAGTCGCCAATGTCCATTTAAATCGTTCGTTCACACCGTTTCGGTTAAGGGCTGCGATCAACGGCAACTTGTGGCGCGACATACGAATTTTGAAGGTGGATCGGGCCGATGAGGACTTTCACGCCCGTTTTTCTGCTCGCGGAAAGACTTATGTCTATCGGATCGTAAACGCTCCGGTGATGTCACCCTTCTGGCGGCGATTCGCACATCATGAATCAAAACCGCTAGATATTGCGCTGATGACCGAGGCATCACGGCTCCTTCTCGGCGAACACGATTGGACCGCATTTGCATCAGCGAAGGCCGACGGCGAAACTCGGGTTCGAACCGTTACCGACTGCACGATCGAAACCAAGTGGGATGCCCGTGCACAGGCGTCAATGATCGAATTTCGAATATCCGCAAATGGTTTTCTTCGTTATATGGTCCGCTCTATCGTCGGGACGATGCTGGAGATAGGGCGCGGCGAGAAGGATTCTGATACAATTCACACGGCAATAGTCACCGGAGATCGAAGTCTGGCCGGAAAGACCGCTCCCGCCAACGGACTTTCGCTAGTGCATGTTAAATACGATTAATTCATAGGGTTTAAGGGGTTTATGTTCATCTATCACGTCGTGCTTCCTGAGGTTTGGGAACATTTCCGAACACGGCCGTCGTATCAGTCTGAAAGCTTGCAGACCGAAGGTTTCATTCACTGCAGCTACGAGAATCAGCTTGAAGACGTACTGATACGTTATTATGCCGACGTGAACAAGGTCCTGATATTGAAGATCGCGACGGCCAAACTATTATCAAAACTAGTGGAAGAACCGTCAACCAATGGCGAGATCTATCCGCATATCTATGGCCGGCTTAATCACAACTCGGTCGTTGAAGTAAAAGAACGCAATCTAAAACGAGCGGCTATCGCCTAACGAGGCCGCGTGCCCCGCGAACTATGTACGAAAGCTTTTCCGAGGTGATCAAGAGTGGCTCGAAAGACGCGGAATTGCTTGCGGCGATCGATCCTTCGCGGCTGCCGCGGCACATCGCGATAATAATGGACGGCAATGGGCGATGGGCCAAGAAGCGGGGCAAGCCTCGAATATTCGGCCATCGCGCCGGTGCGGAGTCAGTTCGTTCCATCGTCGACACTTGTGCACGGCTTCAGATTCAGGCAGTGACGCTATACGCCTTTTCGACCGAAAATTGGAAACGACCGAAGACCGAGGTCAGCGGACTGATGTCGATGCTCAAACGCTATCTGAAAAGCGAACTGAAAGAGGTGCACCGCAATAACATCCGCTTTCAACCGATCGGTAACATAGCTGGACTTGCCGAAGATGTACGGACGGAAATCGCCGCGGCTGTAAGAATGACGGAAAGGAATACGGGCATGATCTTGAATGTCGCTCTTAACTACGGGGGACGGCTCGAGCTTGTCGAAGCATGCAAACGTGCCGCTGCGGGAATAGTTAGCGAGGGTCGTTCGGTGGCCGAGTTGAATGAATCCGATATCGAGAGCAATCTTTATACCGCCGGCCTGCCCGATGTGGATCTTCTTATTAGGACGAGCGGTGAGATGCGTATTTCCAACTTCCTGCTCTGGCAAATTGCCTACGCAGAAATCTACGTAACCGAAACGCTGTTTCCCGATTTTCGCCTGCCGAACATTTTTGAGGCGATAACAGAGTACCAAAAGCGCGACCGTCGATTTGGTAACGTAGCCTCTTCAAAATAAATAGCTCCGATGTTCATAGTCCTTTATAGATGGCGAATCGATCCTGCGATTGAAAAGCAGTTTCAAAATGCGTGGTCGGCCGTAACCCTCCATTATCGTGATAAATACGGGTCGTCGGGTTCGCGGCTTCACCGTGGCAGCGACGGTCTTTTCTATGCATACGCGATCTGGCCCTATATCGATGCCAGACAGAGTGCAATTGCCACGGCGGACGAAGTGATCATGGCTCATCGAATAATTATGGATTCTGCAATCGTCGAACATTTTCCTGAAATAGAGCTGGAGACCATAGCCGACCATATAATTTGATCTATGAAGACTCGCCTGTTAACAGCTGCGGTCGCCTTGCCGATCTTGGTGGCGTCGATAATCCTGCCTTGGTATTTCTCGGATACCATTTGGATCTTTGTCGGGATCGCAATCCTTGCGCTTGCGGCTGGCTTGTTCGAATTCTTTACACTTACCAAGAAGCTTGAACTGAAGGCAGACGCCGCAATTGCTTACCTGGGAGCTGCCGCTCTGGTCGTAGCATTCGTCTTTGACGCACCCGCCAAATCACCGGATCTTCTTATCTTAACGATCGTTTTGTTTGTTATCACTGTTCTAGCCACGCAGGCTTTCAGGTTTCAGAAAGACTTTTCGAAACTATTAACGGGCGCGGGTGTCACGATACTTGGCGTGCTGTATGTTGCTTTTCTCGGAGGCTTTCTGATCGCGACACGTGTGGGCTTCGAGTCAATTCCAGGGCTATCGACCGATCTCCTACTGTTTTTCTTTATAGTGATATTCGGATCGGATTCCGGGGCATATTTTGCCGGAAAGGCCTTCGGGAAACATAAGCTCGCACCGACGATATCGCCAGGCAAGACTCTCGAAGGGCTTATAGGCGGGATCGTTGCAGCGGCAGTATTTGCGGCTCTCTGCACGTTTGTCTTTTTTCCGGAACTGCCTTACCAATTCTCGATTCCTTTGGCCGTTGCGATGGCCTCGGTGGGTGTCGGCGGCGACCTCGTCGAGAGTGCCATCAAACGTGGCTCAAAAACAAAAGACGCCGCGAACATTCTCCCGGGCCACGGCGGCCTACTTGACCGGCTCGACAGCCTTCTCTTTAATGCGCCGATCTTGTACTATTTTGCTCGGTTTTATTTCTGATCTTCGCTTATAAGCCTAAATGTGTCGCGGGCGATGAGGAGTTCCTCATTGGTCGGGACTACACCAAGGCGGGTTCGTGAACCGGCCTCATCAAAAAATCCTTCCTGGCCGTCCGTCAGAGCATTATTCTTTACCTCATCAACGCCAATGCCAAACCAACTCAGGTCACCGCAGATTATCGATCGGATCCGTGCCGAATTTTCGCCGATACCGCCGGAAAAAATGATCGCGTCTGCTCCGTTCATCGCCGCAAGATACGAACCAATGTATTTCCGTATCCGATAGCAGAATATCTCGATCGCAAGCCGTGCTCGCCGGTCGCCTGATTCGTCGGCCTCTGCAATTAGCTCGCGCATATCGTTTGTCAGGCCTGAAACGCCAAGCAGTCCTGATTGTTTGTTCAACAAATTGTCCACCTCGTGAACGCTCATTCCTTCTTTGTCACAGATGAACTCGACGATCGCCGGGTCGATATCACCGGATCGTGTGCCCATCACGAGGCCTTCGAGCGGGGTAAAGCCCATTGATGTGTCGATCGGATCGCCGCCCCTGTTCGCCGCGATCGAACAGCCGTTTCCTAGATGCAGCGTTATTATATTCACCTTGTCTCGCGGGATCTCATTAGTGGTCCGATATTGGTAGGCAATGTAACGATGTGAAGTTCCGTGGAATCCATAACGCCGAATCTTGTGGCGGCGGTAGAACTGGTACGGTATCGCATATAGATACGCGTGTTCCGGAAGCTTATGATGAAACGCCGTATCGAACACAGCGGCCTGCGGCATCGATCTGCCAAAGGCAGCCTGCGCCGCCAGGATTCCCTGGATATTTGCGGGATTGTGCAGCGGAGCCAAGTCTATACATTCATTTATTCCCCGAAGCACTTCATCATCAATAAGTACCGAACTCGAAAATCGTTCGCCTCCGTGAACCACGCGATGCCCGACGGCGTGAATATCCGCAAGCCCTCCAATTCCTTCGATTTTGGCGTCCTCCGACGCTATCCACTTCAAGACGACGTCCAGTGACGAGCTGACATCGCGAATCGGTTCGGCAGATCTCAGTGATGTTCCATTAATTGATTCGAAACTGATGGTCGCTGCCCCGCCGATACGCTCTATATGTCCGCGTGCGAGCGTGAGATCGCTTTTCTGGGCTATCTGCTCTGTGTCGGTAGCGATCAGCTGAAATTTTAGAGACGAGCTGCCGCAATTTAGGACGAGGATGTTCATACGCAACAGTTTACCGCAACATCTCGTCGCCGTTGCATTCTAGATAAACTGCTAGTATCATTCCGCATTGCAGAGCAATGGCATTATGAACGCCTTTATTCGGAATAACGACGATAATAATTGAGCGGCGAGAGCGTTAATATCTGACGTTCCGCCTTTCGTTTATCGCCAACCGAAGGGCGTTTTTGTTTGTCCTGGATCAAGGAGTATCCGGAGATCTTTCGGAGCTAAATACTAAGAATGTTAGACATATTAGGTACTTTGGAACGAACGCATATTTGCGGGGAACTCCGCGAAACGCAGGTCGGTGAGCAGGTCGTCTTGATGGGTTGGGTCGCCAAGAAGCGGGATTTTGGTGTATTTACCTTTATCGACCTCCGCGACCGCGACGGCGTAACGCAAGTTGTTGTAAGCGAAGAAGATTCGCCGGAAGCGCATACCAAGGCAAAGAACATTCGCGGAGAATTTGTCATCGCGGTGACAGGTACGGTGGTCGCTCGCTCCGAGGGAACGCATAACAAAAAGCTCGCGACTGGCGACATTGAGATCAAGGTCGACGAGCTGCTTGTTCTAAATGACGCAAAAGTACCGCCATTCCAGCTCGAAGTGGCGGGAAGCGAGAACCTTGCGGCGGAAGACACGCGGCTCAAATACCGCTATCTCGACCTTCGTCGGCCGCAACTTCAATACAACATCCGCATGCGTGCAAAGGCGGTCCGGGCTATTCGCGAATACTTTGATAACAAAGGGTTTATCGAGATAGAGACGCCTATCCTGCTCAAATCAACTCCAGAAGGTGCACGCGATTTCGTAGTGCCGTCGCGAATACACACCGGCAAGTTCTTTGCGTTGCCGCAGTCGCCGCAGATACTAAAACAGATCACAATGATCGCCGGTTTCGACAAGTACTATCAGATCGCCCGCTGCTTTCGCGATGAAGACCTCCGGGCTGACCGCCAGCCAGAATTTACGCAGCTCGATATGGAGATGTCGTTCGTCAACCGCGAAGCGGTCTACCGGGAAATGGAGGGCATGTTCGGCAACGTTCTAAAGCTTATCGGTGTTGACCTTCCGACAGAATGGCCGCGAATGACCTATGCCGAAGCGATGCGAAGATATGGATCGGACAAGCCGGATCTGCGATTTGGAATGGAGCTAAAGGACCTCAGCGACAAGCTAAACGATACAGATTTTGCTCCTTTTTCTGAGACGCTAGCGAAAGGGGGCGAGGTAAAATGCATCGTCGTTAAAGGCGAAGCTGACTACTCGCGAAAACAGACGGACGAGCTTCAGGAGTTCGTCAAACGATACGGTGCGGGAGCGATGGCATGGATCAAAGTGGGAGACGAAATAACCTCTTCTCTCCTAAAAGTACTTGGCGAAACGAAGATCGCCGAATTGGTCGCTGCATCTGGCGCCGAAAAAGGCGACGCTGTGCTTATCGTAGCCGGTAAGAAGAGCGTTGTTGCCGCTGCGTTGGGTGCACTCCGTAGTGAGGTCGCACGTCGCGAAAATCTCATTGACCGCAGCAAATACGAATGTCTGATCGTCACCGAATTTCCGATGTTCGAGCATGATGAAGAGACGGATTCGTACATGGCGGCACATCATCCGTTCACATCGCCGATGGACGAGGACCTTGAGATGTTCAAGACAGCAGTTAACGACCCCTCGCAGCATCACCTGCTCGGAAAAGTGCGGGCTAAGGCATATGACGCCGTAATAAACGGCTACGAATGCGCGGGCGGGTCGATCCGGATTCACCAAAAGGACGTTCAGGCTTTGAACTTCAAGGCACTTGGAATGTCGCCGGAATCTGCCCGAGCTCAGTTCGGATTTTTCCTGGACGCTCTCGAATTTGGCACGCCGCCGCACGGCGGGTTTGCGGCCGGTATCGAGCGGACCTGTATGATTCTGGTCGGCACGGAGAATATTCGCGATGTGATGGCGTTCCCCAAAACCGCCTCGGCGCAGGACCTCATGATGGACTCGCCGGGCGATGTCGAAAGCTCGCAATTAAAAGAACTTGGCATTCGCGTTACGGATGATTCGAAATAGTTGGCCGGGGTTTTCGGCCGCTGAGAAAACATAGATCGAACAATTGGCGTTATGTTATCGTAATGTAGTTCTGACGATGCCTAAAAAATTCGACACAAATCCGCTGGATCCTGACTTTCCGGAAAAGGCAAAGGCACAAACGGCCACGGTCGGCGAATACACTTCCCCGACCCATCCGTATAAGACCGCCGAGCTTCCGGTATCGCCGGGAAGCGTCACCGAAGACGAGACGCGGCGGTTCGACGAGGCCCAATTCAAGGCCTATTCGTTTCAAGGGGGCCAGGTCCCCGTTCTAAATCGTGCACCCGCAATTGCGCCAATGAACGAGGCCTCAAACCGGACCGTTGCGAAGGCGGGGTTACCGGAGAAATGGCTCATTGGCCTTCCATATCTTCCATTTTCGATCGGCCTGGTCGCGAGCCTTATCTTATTGCTCATTTTGCCCAAGGAAGAGACGAAAGTGAGGTTTCATGCGGCTCAGGGCGGGGCTGCCCACGTTGGTATCCTGATCGTTACAACGATTTTGAGTGTGATCGGGAACGTAACGGATTTCGCTGATTTCGGGCGAGTTATTTTCACGGCCGTAACGACCATTTTGCTGATCATCTTCGCCCTTAAGGCATGGAGCGGCAAGCCTGTTCACATCGCTCCGGTCGAGGACCTGACCAACTGGCTCGAGGAGAAAATCGGCCCGATCAAGTCCTGAACTGAGGTTAAGGAGTAATCGAGATTTGACTACGTCATTCAGCTTCGGTATTCGCAAAAGCGACAATTTAATGCAAGGGGAGTAGATCACCCAACGCGGTCCTTTCGGTCGTCAATACGAGCTTAATGCTCCGGCCCGAAGGCTAAGTATCAAGACCTTGCGCGACTAACACAGAAGTCCGCGCAGGGTTTTTTCTATGCGGACGTGAATTCATTAAATGAGGATCACGCATGAATCTATTTCCGTTAGCTGATTATTGGTGGCTGTACCTTTCGTTTACAGCCTTTGTTCTTTTGATGCTCGCCTTGGACCTCGGTGTCTTTCACCGAAAGGAACATGAGGTCTCGATCAAGGAAGCAAGCATCTGGAGCGTCGTCTGGGTCTCCCTTGCTCTCGTTTTTAACTTCCTGCTTTATCGCTATGCTCTCTGGTGGTTCCCACAGGATGAGCGGCTGATGTCTACTCCAGGCTTCGTTCCGGACATTGCGGCGTGGACGGTCGCGCTCGAGTTCCTGACAGGTTACGTCGTCGAGAAATCTCTCTCCGTAGACAACATTTTTGTCTTCGTTGTTGTGTTTGCATATTTCGCGATACCCGCGAAATATCAGCATCGAGTGCTGTTTTACGGGATTCTCGGTGCATTGGTATTCCGAGCGATCTTTATCGGGGCCGGGTCGTGGTTGATGCAGTTCCACTGGGTGATCTACCTCTTTGGCGGCTTTCTGATCCTGACCGGGCTCAAGATGATGTTTGGTGCCGAAAAGGAGATCGACCCGGAGAAGAACTTTGCCATACGGCTTTTCAAGGGTTTCATGCCCGTGACGCCGCGGCTGCATGGCAAAAACTTCTTCGTTCGCGAGAATGGCCGATGGGCTGCGACGCCTTTATTCATTGCTCTTTTGTTCCTCGAGATGACGGACATCATCTTCGCGGTCGATTCGGTTCCGGCAATTTTTGCGATAACTGCTGAGCCGATGATAGTTTTCACATCGAATATCTTCGCGATATTGGGGCTCAGGTCGATGTACTTCATGCTCGCAGGAGCGGTCAGCAAATTCTATCTACTGAAATATGGCTTAGCGATCGTATTGGTCTTCGTCGGGCTAAAGATGATATGGATCAACGACTTATGGGGAGGAAAATTCCCTGTGTCGTGGTCGCTGGGGATAATTTTGTCAACTATCGCGGCATCGGTTATCGCATCGCTTATATTTCCCGTAGAGCGGGAGGACATATTGCCTGACCCGGTGGTCCGTAACGACCGGCTGCCGTAAATTAGGGGCCCGGGTGTGCTAAAATACCGGAAACGCTATGGTTAATGACATTTCGATTCAGGAAAAGTACTCGCCAAAGGGCATCTGCTTCGGGTGCGGGCCGGCAAATGAGAAGGGGTTGCGGATCCGGAGCTTTGCCGACGGTGACGAGTTGGTAGCGGAATGGCGTGCGAAGCCCGAGCATCAGGCGTTTCCGGGCGTGCTAAATGGTGGGATCATTGGGGCTTTGCTTGATTGCCACTCAAATTGGGCGGCGGCATATCACCTGATGAGAAAGGCCGGAGCGGACGAAGCTCCGTTCACGGTGACGGCGGAGTTTCACGTCAAACTCCTTCGTCCAACGCCGATCGACGGGCCGATCACCCTGAAAGCGCGCGTGGTGGAATCGACCGACACCAAGGCGACGGTCGAGGCGGAATTGATAGCTGGCGGCAAGGTCTGCGACACCTGCCGCGGCGTTTTTGTCGCTGTAAAAGAAGGCCACCCCGCATTTCAAAGATGGTAGCAGCACGCTCGCGGGGGCGGGGGTGCTTGGTTGGCGGATAATGGGTGACGGAGGGGTGCTGGCAGGCTGTATTGCGAAATTTGTTGCGGGAAGCGGTGGGCATTTTGGTGATGATGGCGTGCCGAATGAAGCCCGCCAAATAACGAAGCCGCGAGTTCTATCACCACCGTGCCGGGCGATCAGGCATGTTCATCATCCCGCCGAAAAAACCGCCAAGCATACATCCAGATCCCGCACCTGTTTCGCCGCCTTTCCAAACGCCGCATTCATCCCGATCATTCCAAACGTTCCATCTACGCCGATCCTTCACATTTGCAATTCCAATCCCCGCCACCCCATGCGATAGTTCAATTCGGGCGAAGTGAGGGAAGATAGATGAGAGATCAGAGATGATAAATGAGATATTTCAGATGAGCGGAGTGGAGCGGCATTTTGTCTTGCCGTAACGACGCGGACAACGTTTGAATTGTTTTGATCCAACGGTCCAACCGAATTTCATATTCTAGATAAAGCCCAAAGACCAATTACCACCATCCACAACCCGGTGACAACGTAAGCGATTCGGCCAATAACGAACATCTTCGAATGTTTCGCTATCGGATGATATTTAAGCATGGATCCCGCTAAACGTTTATTGAAAATAATGCCGACAAACCCTGCTATGATGACGCAAATGTTCATAAAAGTCGGCATAAGTTCCTCCTATAGACTGTTTAGGGTCAGAATTGCGAAAGTGCAATTCTTTCGGCGTTTACCGAGACCTATATTCCCTAACGGCATTTTCCACTTCCTAGGTCATTGGCCGTTCGGTTCTTGGCGGCGGCGTGTCGGCGGCTAACGGTCGACGAACATGCCTCTATGACGATTGAATCGATTTTGATTGTCGAATCGATTCTGCAGTGTTCGGGTCGATCTCTGCTATTACTACGAGCCGGTCCTGTTGTATCAGGTAAATATCTACGACCTGCGGGATCCTGAAATCCTTTCCAGCCAGACTTGTGCAGAAAGCCCGAACGTGGATCCCTGTTTCATCGTTCGCTAATGCCGTTGCTCGTTCTAACGTGAAATCTTCATTGCGGAAGTAGGTGAACCAATCGAATGTTCTGACTGTCTGGCCTCTAGATTTTTAAGCTCGACTTCTTTGAGATCGACCACGACCTTCGTCTTAACCAATTGTGACATGAGCGCATTTGCATCATACTTCCTGTTTTCCGCAACAGCCTGAAAGTATTTCTCAACAACCCGAACGCCTTCTGTTTTTAACAAGGTATCTTGGGATGATTCTTCAGAAACACTCACGGATGAGAATTCGTGCGAACTTGAACACCCAAAACTTGTTAACAGGAAAAGTATTGTAATTGATGCCACACATACCTTCATTCTCATCTTTGCCTCCTTCCTATAGCGAAATGGTCCGTCTTGCCTGCTTATATCGCACATAGCCTTGGTTGGCATTGTCTCTAGGAACGCGAATCGATCTTTCGTTTTGTCTAAAACATAACTCGTGTTCAGATTCGGACCGTTGGGCCTCCGATAACCTGGACGATCAAAGTAGCAGATCAATTACGTACTTGTGTTTGTACTCTAGCTTGTTGGTTTTGTCGTGTCTTAATATCCACCCACCTCTCTTGATTTTCGTAATCTCATTTAAGAGATCGCCTAATTTTATATTTGAGAAATCTAAATCTTTTAAAAGGGGATTGTCTAGATACAGTATGAGCCAGTCAAGTTTTTCGGACAAGAATCTCTCTTACTCCTTTAGTTATTAGTAGCAGTAGTGCTGTGGGAATGTGGGAAAGCCGCTTTGGGCTTTTCCACATTCCCACAGCCGTTGTTTTGTTGCGTCAGTTGCTTTT
>JBGTKY010000022.1:0-7019 GCA_041744395.1 Pyrinomonadaceae bacterium
CGGCATTCGTTTGCGACGCACCTGCTCGAACAAGGTGCAGACCTTCGCGACATCCAGGAGCTTCTCGGCCACGCGCGCCTCTCAACGACACAGATCTACACGCAAGTTTCGATGGAAAAAATGATAGAGGTCTACGACAAAGCTCACCCGAAAGCTTAGCCCAAGCGTCAAAAAGTGTTTACGGCCCATTCCGCAAAACCGAGCCAGACTCGGCTCTCCATTACAGCAAGCCGCGCGAACATCACCACGATCCAGAGCACCCCGGCGATAAGGAATACACGATTTAGCCGTCCTGTCTTAACGGTATCAATGATGATCGCAATGATATAAAGCAAAGCGGGAAAGCCGAGAAACCACAGTGGCCCGAATGCTTGCAGCTCCGGGATCGGTATACGGGCCACGGCGGGCGGCAAAAAGTTGAAAGCCGTTAGCAGCATTAACCGTTTATGCTCGGCGGGGCTCTTTCGGTAGTAGATGGCGGCCGAAAATAGGATGACGAACATCAGCAGGTCCGTCATCGGGATGATCATGAACGAGAGCGGCGGTATTTCCGGCGGGGCCGAGGGCGTGCCGAATTTTGCCGCATAGACAGAGGTTAAAAATCCTACCGGTACGATGAACACAGCAAGAGCGACCGCGGCCCAGCCCGTCCGCATATGCGTCTGCACATTCTTTGACCGGATCAGAAAAACCTGTGCATCAAAAAGCAGCACCCACAGCTTCATCAGAACGCCATGGGCATGAGCCACCCACCGAAGCGGAGCCGCACCCATGATCGGCATCAGATAATATGTTCGGGCGAAACCGATAAAGATCAGTGCCGCAAAGACGAACGCCGACACGAGAAAGAATCGGCGATCAAAAACGCGCCGCTGAAGAACTTCGTTGACCGCCATACCGTTTTTCTCTAGATCTCTGCTTTTTCTCTAGATCTCTGCTAAGGGAGTGAACACGAACGTTATACGCCACTTTTATGCGGAAGTAAACCAAGCGGAAGGCAACAATATTAAATGCCGTATCGTTCAAAGATCGCCGTTCGCTCGCTTACATCGTCGGGGTGAAATCCTTCGTCAACGAGTTCCGCACTCGACCGCTGCAGGAGCAACGGCTGTGGGATCAAGGCAACCAAAGCGAATAGGTCCGCCTCGATCTCTTTTCGCGTCTTTTTGCCGATGCCGTGAAAGTTTGCGGTCGCGCCGGTGTCTGGCGCGTGGAGTAGAAAATGAGCGAATTCGTGAAAAAGAACGAATAGCTTTCTGTCAGGCTTCAGATTGCTGTTGACCGCGATAAAATGCCGGCCCATCACAGAATAATAAAACCCGCTGACGCGTAGCGGAAGCTCTTCGACCGTGATCTTATATCGCCGGCAAAGCCCGTACAGGTCGGCATCATTGAGTGGACACTCGTTCCAACCGATATTCAATTTAGCTATTTTTTGGAGCAGGAAGTTCATTGTGAGAGAGGTTCCGGCGCGCGGCGTCCTGTATGTGCAATATACTATCACAGATAGGACAAGTCGCAACAGGGGCGAGTTGCCTGGTCAAGGCTTAGTATTACGTAGCGTCCGATCGAGAACTTTTTTCGCGTCGCGGACGGCATCGGCCTTTTCGTCGGGGCGATAGCTTTCCCAGCCCTGAAAGAACACGAGACCGAAATCTTCGGGATAATCGCGGTTTTCGAAGGCAAACCATTCGCCCATAACGCGGTGTGGATCGCCGAGCCGCCCGATAGCCGCTTCTACATCAAACACTGGAGAAGCGTCGATGCGTCCTAGGTCCTGGATCGTTCCCGTTGCCCGCTCGGCCAGCTTGCGGTCAACGATCGCAGCGATCCTTTCTTCCAGGATCTCGCCGAGGTCGATCGGCCGCCCGCCCGCAACATACATCTCGCCCTTGCCTGTCAGCAGCCAGTTGATGGATACATTCGTTTCATCGGCGAGTTTTATCAGAACGTCCGGTGCCGGAAGCCTGCCTTGAAAATAGTTGCGGATGGTCGCGTGCGGAACATTAATGCGGCGAGCAATATCGGCCATCGACGCACCTGCGAAGACTTGCTTGAGTCGTTCGGTAAATTCGTTTCCCATCGGTTGCATCAAACGTGCGTTGTTCCTATTCCGTCTAATGTTACACCCAATTCCTGCCGTTGCAAACCGCCTAGTGCGGACGACAGTCGACAATTAGCCAAGTACCTATAACCCGAGATGATCCGACATTCGCCGATATTCGACGTCAGCCACCCCTTCGCCCATTTCGAATCTCCTTCCAGTTTCATGCCTTGGTATTCTCCGCCTCCGAACTCCCCACAAGGGTCTCCACTCCGCACACCGCATTCGTATCCCAACGATCCGCATTCAATACTCCGCATTCATATCGGGCGATCGGCATCACATCGCCCTTCTCCTCGTTCCCTTGACAGTCGCCGTCGGTCAGAAGTATATTTTGAAGTTCGGCTTATCCGGCAGATCGAGCTTTCGCAATGCCCATAGCCACGCGGCCGCTGCATTATTCACCCCCATGGCGATCAGCGACCATTCACACCAAGTGCCGCCCTAGCTCAGTTGGTAGAGCATTCGATTCGTAATCGAAAGGTCGTCGGTTCGACTCCGATGGGCGGCTCCAGTAAATACCGGCGTTTCAGTACAAATCCTGAAACGCTTTTTCTTTTACACACATGAATGCACACATTTTTCTGGGACCGTGAACTTGAGGAGCTCCGGAATCCATACAAATTACTCAAACATAGGCAATCGTCGCGACTGAACTTCTCTTACAGCTTTCGCAGTGGAAGTATGTACACACTCCGCCCCTAAGCAAGGATTCTTATAGCTTCAACAACGGAAAGGCTGCCCACGAAAAAAAAAATTTTTACGGGATCGCGGAAATATGGGTGGCTATCACGGTATTGTTAATATTGTCCAGATAAAAATGAGAGAGAGAGAGAGTTTTTTTCGTCTAGTCTCATACCGGTGTATTTACCGCATGCTATAGCATCCTTTGTTCGTCCGCTGAGCCGCCTGAGCCACCGCAAAGCCACCTGAGCCACCTGAGCCACCTCATACTATTGCAAGACATCGTAAGGCATGAGAACGTCACATATTGCCCCCGTTCCTTTGTGTTCTGTTAGTTCGTCTTCACGTGCAAGGCGTTCGCCGTCGGTCCGCCGTTCGATCATGTATCTCACATAATGGATATTATCAGACGTAAAGCCGCTGTGCCTGTAAGTTATTACAAACAAAAAAGATAGCCCCATACCCCTATATCAGAGCGAGAACCCGGCTTTCAGGGGTTCGTGTTTTACAAAAAGATCCCTTCACGTGCCCGATCGGGTGCTTGGATAATACTGTTATGGGCTGATCTGAGGGTGATCGGAGGTGCGTGGGAGGGTGTCCTGGCGGACTTTCCTTCCCCTCAGCGGTGGGTGATCGGGCAGGTGTGCATGACCGGCTTGAGAGGCGAGAACCGGCCCGACTCAATATGAAAACGCACGGCCTTGGCGGCCGGCTCTCCACCCCTTAGCGACTTGTTCGTTCAAAGCACCTAGCGATTTTTCTAACTTATCTCACATAAACACCTGGCAGCGGCTGGTCGCCTGCTGCTCCGAAGGCTACGGCCTGGAAGCCTGCGGTTGAGCGGAGGAGGTACCAGATGTTCTCCGATGGGCGGAAGATCGCGGCGTCCGCTTTGCCGTCGCCGTCGTAGTCGCCGGGGACCGGAAGATCCGTTGCGACGCCGAACGGGAACGCGAAGAACGTGTTGTCTTCTGATCGAATGACGTACCATTCGCCGCTACTCGGCCGCCAGAATGCAAGGTCAGCTTTGCCGTCGCCGGTGAAATCCGCCGGGACAGCTTTGTCCGTTGCCGAACCAAACGCGAACGCTTGATTGCCGCCGTCAGAGCTTCGCTGAAACCACCACTCGCCGCTACCCGAACTGCCACTTGGCCGATAAATCGCTATGTCGGCTTTGCCGTCGCCGTCAAAATCCGCCGCGACCGGTTTATCGCCCGCCGCACCAAATGGCGTCGTCGTCACCTGGCCATCAGACGAACGCCGAGTGAACCAAATATTCGCCGATGGGCGGAAAACGGTCGCATCAGCTTCGCCATCACCATCAAAATCGCCCGGCATCGGCACATCGCCCGTCGACCCAAACGGAAAGGCAAAGAACGTCGAATCCTCGCTTCTGATCACGTACCACTCGCCCGTCGAGGGCCGCCAAAAAGCAACGTCAGTCTTCCCGTCGCCGGTGAAATCAGCCGGGACCGGCGTATCTGTAGCCGAACCGAACGCAAACGCCCCATTCCCGCCATCCGAAGACTTCAAATACCACCATTCCGCCCCGCTCGCACCAATCGGCCGAAACACAGAAACATCCGTCTTCCCGTCACCATCAAAATCGAAAACAGCAGTAACACCGAAGTTCGCGATTTTTGTAACAAAGGAGTCCCCATTCCCCCCCGTAGCTTGGTTGAGACGGCTGCACCAACGGAAAATCATCTGAAAAAGTTATTCCTGTAACGTACACGGCATTGTTATTGTCAACCGCCACTGCATTCGCAGAGTCAATCTCTGTGCCTCCTAAATAGGTGGAAAAAATAAACGATGTTCCTGAAGCGTCTAGCTTCGAGACGAAACCATCGAGTTTTCCTCCAAAAATCGGCTGTAAAGGACGAAGCAAAGAGAAATTCGCTGAAGTAGTGAGCCCCGTAACTAAGGCATTATCATCCTTATCTAAATCAATTCCGAAACCGACGTCATCTCCATCCCCTCCAAAAATCGCCCGATAGACGAGATCACTCCCTGAGGCGCTGAGCTTAGTCACGACGACGTTCGCCTCCCCGAGATTAGACCACTCCGATGAACTGGTCGTCCCAACCAAATACGAATTTCCCAATGGATCAATCGCGATACCGAAACCATCCTCGTCGCCGCTTCCTCCCAGATATGTGGAAAATATATATTCTGAACCGTTTCCACTCAGCCTTGCCAAGAAGGCATCCCGCCCGCCGCCGATAAATGGCTGAAACGCATTCGCTATCGTAAAGTCAGTTGAGTTTGTTGACCCTGCAACAAAGGCCTCGCCAAGAGCATTGACTTCGACCCCAAACCCAATGTCGTCCCCAGACCCACCAAGAATAGTCACATACGCAAGTGTGGATCCCACGGCCGCGAACTTCACAACAAATGCGTTGTACCCGGCTAGCCCAGAAAGTTCGGGAGAGTCCGTAAAGCCAGTAATGTAGGTATCGCCTGTTAGGTCTACCGCAATTCCGTAACCTGCTTCGTCGCCTGATCCGCCTAAATATGTCGAACTTTCCAAACTCGACCCGTCCGCGGCTATCTTCGTAAAAAAGGCATCCTCGCTTCCACCACCAAATGTCGGCTGTGCTGCGTTAACGATCGGGAAATCGGTCGATCTTGTAACGCCCGTAACATGAATGCTGCCATTGCTACCTAATCTTATCCCCAGTCCCGTATCACTCCCTGCTCCACCAAAAACAGTCATGAACAGTCGCTGTGTGCCATTGGCGTTGTATTTCGCAACAAACACGTCCGTGTCATCCACTCCATTGACCCCGCCCGAGTCTGTCGTTCCGACAACATATACATTTCTATCGCCATCTACAGCAATACCGTACCCTGATTCATAGCCGCTTCCGCCAAGATAGGTCGAGTATGTCATCACGGGACTTATCGTGAGTTGTTGACTCCGATCAAAACTGCCCATTTCGAAGCCAATTGTGTCGTCGTCCAGGATTTGGTAACGCACTTCAACGTTCTGTGTTACGCCGTCGATTTCTTGAATTGCTGCCGGTCGCTTTATGACAATCGGCTCGCTTAACTCTAAAGAGACTATAAGATCACCGACCGGGTTAGTCTCAATTGCCTCATGACCGAAAAAGCGAAGTCGGATGAATGAGGGGTCAGAGCCACCAGCGACGATGTACGTAAAAGACGTCTCCGACTCTTTACTGGAAGTCATTTGATCTATTCCTTGATAAATGTTTTTATGTAACATTCGCTCGTAAGACGGAACGTTGGACTTCCAGGCTTGGGGACGGTTGCCGATAACATAGCGAACGTTATCAAAACGTTCGCCCAGACCAACAACCTCTGGTTCCGCATTAGAGTCAACAAGTTTAAATCCCACTTCGCGATTGTTTGCCGTTAGCGATCGACAGCGAAACTGCATCCCGTCTAAGCAGTCGACTCTGTCCCCTGAGGCGGATTGCGAACGGTAGTTTTCTGTTCGACGGTTGGGCAAACGGAATGTTGCCCCATCGCGACGAAGTGCGAGATCGTAGACGAAACCTCTTGAGACGAATCCGGCATCTATATCCGCCTGTCCCACGTTTGCCTCAAACGATCGACCAAAATGTCCTATCGGAATTGATATTTTCCTGCGTTCATCGGGCTCGTTCGCCGTGTCGAGAACCAACAGAGGTTCATTAGTAAGACCCAGAACTCCGATATAGGGTACGGCCACCAGCCCAATAATCGCGGGAAGAACACTTATTAAGACGATTACTCGCATTCGCAATCGTTCGTGCCCGAGGAGTCTTGGTTTTGCACGTGCAGCTTTCTTAAAATTCATAGCGTAATATCCTAGTTCACGTTAAATGACCACGTATTTGAAGGGGTTCCCGTTGGTCCATTTCTAACTTGGACAGTAAAGCTACCCGTGGCCAAAACCGCCGCTCCATTCAAAGAAGTTGACGTTCGATTTAGTCCGGTTACGACACAGGAATCATTCGTAGGGCACCCCGGACCCCGGAAGAACACCTGGGCGTTGGTCGTGTTGTAATTGGACCCCGAAACAGTAAAATTGAAAGGCTGACCACCTATCGGATTGTTCGGTGATCGAGACATCCCCGTAATTGTCGGTGCCGCAGCGACTACATTGAATGAAGTTGACCTGTTTGATGATCCCGCTGCGGTCTGAACATAGACCTGATACGAGCCCGCTGCCCCGATATTGGCATTGGTGATCGCGATGTTGGTCGCACTTGTCACGTTGACC
>JBGTKY010000023.1:0-8079 GCA_041744395.1 Pyrinomonadaceae bacterium
CCCAGTTTCACGCGAGATCGATGCCATCGTCTGACCCGATAAATATTTCCTTACTACCTCTTTCTTGAACGCCTGATCATACTTGTTTCTCATTCACTTATTCTAAGAGATTTTTCCGTCCCGTTTCATTAGACCCTTCCAGTACGTCGTCTCGGTCTTGTTCAGCAAAAAGATTATTCTCGGCCACAAACGTCCTGAACTCTGGTAAAGAAAACACCATCGAGTCTCGAATGACGGAAACTTCCTGACCCTTCGAAACGCGAAATTTCCTAACTTTTAGATTCAATAGCTTTTCAAAAAATGGATTCCGCCCCTTCTTCGGGAAGATGTTTATGACCTCATTATTGATTGCCCAGTCATAGTTTTGCATTTGCTTGACGATCTCATTAAAAACATCCTCTACTCTTGCATTTTCCATATTCAGAGAAATTAGATGATTTTCAACTTCGGTCTCGTTTTCGATCTCGGAGCAAACTCCCATACGATTCCCGATGTGAACTTTGTCCTTCTTCTCGGGTGGCCGTACATTGGTTTGAAAACGATAGTCAGCGTGATCTTTATCAAGCGTAGATTCCTCGAACCCGATCGAAATGTCATACTCGTAAAACAGATGTCTGAAAATACAGTATATTGGTTTCTCATTCATTTTAATGGTTATCCGGATATCCCTAACCTCATTAGGTTTGTCCTGTCCCTGCACCATTAATATGCCCGATGCCAGAATAAACGCAGAACTAAGAAAAACTAATACTTGCTTCCTGATCATAGTCTTCAATCTCCCAATATATTCAGCAAATGTCGGTCAAAATCACCCTTTTATTTCACACATCTTTTAAGGATTATAGTGATTCCAACTTCCAAATGGGGTTGTTCGGGGCGTCTCTACAATATTCGGAAATACACCTCCGTAGTCTGCTTATGCCCTGCCACACGTCCTAAGATGTCGAACGACGTGTATTCGGTTGTCGGGGCGAAGGAGGATGATCGTTGCTAACCTAATTCCTTACTTGGGGCGCGCTAAATGTGGCAATTGCGGGATTTAGCATTTTGCTTTAAAACCACAACATTTTGTGTTGACAAAGTGTTAACTACACAATATAGTCTATTACCACTGCAGGACATAGACCTTGAATTTGCGCTAAAGGCCCCGCCTGCAATCCACAAATTCAGACCGTTTCGCGTCACTGCCGGGCTTTTTCCCGAAAAGCCGGTTAGCGGGACTTTCGCTCTCAATATTCCGGAGAGACGGCAGGCCGAAGCGTCGAATTTTTAGAGAATTAAGGAGAAGCCGCACAGAATATGGATACATTTATCGGACAAGGTCAGACAGCCGCCCGCCGCACAGAAGAAACAGCACAGACAACGATGCGCGTGACGAAACGCAACGGTTCGTTCGAGCCGGTCGATATCAATAAGATCGTCCGGGCAATATCGCGATGCTGCACCGGATTGCCGGCCGTTGACAGTCTGCGGATCGCGACCAAGACTATCAGCGGACTTTATGACGGCGCGACCACCAAAGAACTCGATAAACTTTCGATCCAGACCTCGGCCAGCCTTATATTTGAAGAGCCGGAGTATTCGCGGCTCGCCGGCCGGCTCCTTAATCAATACGTCGAAAAGGAAGTGCGCAATCAGGAGATCTATTCCTTTTCTCAATCAATCGCATTTGGCGTTCGCGAGGGGCTCATCGCTCCGCGCGTCGTCAAATTCGTTTCGGACAACAGCCGCAAGCTCAACGACGCAATAGACCAGAACCGCAACGATTTATTCGAGTTTTTCGGCCTCCGCACACTCTACGATCGTTATCTCTTAAAGAATCCGGTAACGCGCGACGTTATCGAGACCCCGCAGTTCTTCTGGATGCGCGTCGCTTGCGGCTTGTCCGAAACGCCGGCCGAGGCGATCGAGTTTTACAACCTTTTCTCGTCGCTGGAATATGTGCCGTCGACCCCGACGCTTTTTAATTCGGGGACGAAGCACGAACAGCTGTCGAGCTGCTTTCTGCTTGATTCGCCGCAGGATAGCCTGGAGAGCATTTACAAGAAGTATTCTGACGTCGCGATGCTGTCGAAATTTTCGGGCGGCATCGGTATTGCCTATCACCGCGTCCGCTCGCAGGGTTCGCTGATCCGCGGAACGAACGGACATTCCAATGGGATCGTACCGTGGCTCAAGACGCTTGATTCGAGCGTTGCGGCCGTAAATCAGGGCGGCAAGCGAAAGGGAGCCGCGTGTGTCTATCTGGAAACGTGGCACGCCGACATCGAAGATTTCCTCGAGCTTCGTGAGAACACCGGCGACGAGGCCCGCCGGACGCATAACCTGAACATCGCGAACTGGATCCCGGACCTGTTCATGAAGCGCGTTCAGGCGGACGAGCTGTGGTCGCTGTTTGACCCGAGCAAAGTACCGCATTTTCCGGATATTTACGGCGAAGAGTTTGAGACGGCGTATACGCAAGCAGAGACCGAAGGCAAGTTCGTTCGTCAAGTAAAGGCACGCGACCTTTACGCGAAGATGATGCGGACGATGGCCCAGACCGGCAACGGCTGGATGACATTTAAGGACGCCAGCAACCGCAAATCCAATCAGACCGCCAAGCCGGAAAACGTCGTGCACCTGTCGAACCTTTGCACCGAGATAATCGAGGTGACGAGCGATGGCGAGACGGCCGTCTGCAACCTTGGTTCGATCAACGTCTCGCGGTATGTAAAGGACGGAGCGTTTGATTACGACATGCTGCGGGCGAATGTGAAGCTGGCGGTGCGGCAGCTCGACCGCGTCATCGACCTCAATTATTACGCGATACAGAGCACGGCGGATTCGAACCAGCGTTGGCGAAACATCGGGCTCGGGCTGATGGGATTGCAGGACGTTTTCTTTCAGCTTCGGCTGCCGTTCGATTCGGACGAAGCCCGAAAGATCTCAGCGAAGATACAGGAAGAGATCTACTTTGGAGCACTTGACGCGTCGAGCGATCTGGCCGTCGAACGCGGTGCCCATCCGGCGTTTCCCGAAACGCGTGCGGCGTTGGGCGATCTGCAGTTTGACCTGTGGGGCATCACGCCGGACGACATTGGCCGCTGGAATGCGCTTCGCGAAAAAGTGATCAAGACCGGCCTGCGAAACAGCTTGATGATAGCTATCGCTCCGACGGCGACCATCGCGTCGATCGCCGGCTGCTACGAATGCATCGAGCCGCAGGTGTCGAACCTGTTCAAACGCGAAACGCTGTCGGGCGATTTTGTGCAGATAAACAAATATCTGGTAAAAGAGCTGAAGGCGCTTGGGCTGTGGACCGACGAGATCCGGAACAAGATCAAATTGGCTGAGGGTTCGATCGCCGGGATCGAAGAGTTTCCGGCCGAGCTGCGTGAGATATACCGCACCGCGTGGGAGATCCCGATGCGTTCGCTGATAGACATGATGGCCGACCGCGGGGCTTACATCGATCAGAGCGCTTCGCTCAACCTGTTTATGGAAAGCCCGAATATCGGCAAGCTTTCGTCGATGTACATGTACGCCTGGCAAAAAGGCCTGAAGACGACCTACTACCTTCGCTCGCGTCCCGCAACCAAGATCTCGCAGGTAACGGCGGAATACAAAGTGGCGGAACTTGTTCCAGAAGTTATGGAAAAGGCCTACACGGACGAAGAGGCGTTGATTTGCTCACTTGAAAATCCTGACGCTTGCGAAGCATGCCAATAACGGTGTTTTGATACTTATGACTGACGAGGAAATCGAAATGCTAAAGTGCTTGTTCGATTTCGATCCAGGCCCGCGAGCATTCAGAGTTCGCTTCGATAACGGAGAGGAATTTGAGCTCGAGGCGATGAACTGGTGGCACGATCAGGATGAACCGGCAAACGGAACCGGAATCGTGATCAGAACGATTGGTACCGAGAGAATCTGGAAACAAGGAAGTGCGATCAGTTTCCCTCTTGAAGCCGTTGAACTAGTTTTCGATCTAGTTTCAGATGAAATTTTATTTAAAAGGAATGCGCTTGAGTAAATATGCTTTTAGATCCAGGATTTGACCTCACGCTTCGGCCGATGAAGTACCCCGAATTCTATGAGATGTACAAGAATTCGATAAAGAATACGTGGACGGTTGAGGAAGTTGATTTTTCGACCGACGTCAGCGATCTGCGTAACAAGATGTCGGGGCCGGAGCGGCATATGATCAATCGGCTGGTGGCGTTTTTTGCTACCGGCGATTCGATCGTGTCGAACAACCTCGTTCTGAATCTTTACAAGCACATCAATTCGCCCGAGGCGCGGATGTACCTCTCGCGGCAGCTTTTCGAGGAAGCGGTGCACGTGCAGTTTTACCTGACGCTGCTCGATACGTACATCCCGGATCATCACGAACGCGAGCAGGCATTTGCGGCGATCGAGAATATTCCGTCGATCAGGGCGAAGGGCGAGTTTTGTATGAAATGGATCGACACGATCCAGGACCTTGATTCGCTGCAGACGCCGGAGGACCGCAAGAAATTCTTGCTGAATCTGATCTGCTTTGCGACCTGCATCGAAGGGCTTTTCTTCTTCGCGGCGTTCGCTTATGTCTATTTTCTTCGGTCGAAGGGCCTGCTTCACGGGCTGGCTGCGGGAACCAATTGGGTCTTTCGCGATGAATCGGCACATATGAAATTTGCTCTTGAGGTCGTGGAGAAGGTGCGGAAGGAAGAGCCTGCATTGTTTGACGAAGCGATGACCCGCGACATCGTGACTATGCTCGACGAAGCGGTCGAATGCGAGATGCAGTTTGCCGAAGACATCCTGAGCGGAGGCGTTGCCGGCCTTTCGGTCGCCGATATGCGGCAGTATCTGGAGTTTATCGCCGATCAGCGGCTGGTCATGCTCGGACTGCAAAAGGTCTATGGGGCAAAGAATCCGTTCTCGTTTATGGACCTCCAGGACGTGCAGGAATTAGCCAACTTCTTCGAACGCCGTGTCTCGGCATACCAGGTCGCGGTCGCCGGCGAGGTCAGCTTCGGCGAAACGTTCTAGCCTGATGTCACCCCCTGACCGAATGTCACCCAAAACCGATTGGGGTCGCGGATGATGAATTCGCGCATTCCGTAGAATGTGTCGTCGATCTCGCTGACAACCTCAGCCCGATCTTTGAGCCGAGCGTACAGGTCATCAACATTTTCGACGTACAGATCGACCTCGCGATGGTCACTCGTGCTCTCACCACCGCCCGCATTGAACATTATTTCGCTTTCACCATACGAGAGCAGCGCCCAGTTTATCTCATCATCCTCAGCAAACGAATCGGTGACCGTGAAGCCGATTTCCTTGTACCAATCAACCGTTGCCTGCACGTTCGGTACGTGGATCATTGGGACAACTTTTCGAACCATGTCACATCCTCCTGCAAATTTCCCTGAATTCTTCGGATCCTTCAAGGTAGTTTCCGTCCATTTCGATTAGCGGGAAACTAACGTATCACGCCTTTTCCATTCAATAAATGCCAAACCGCCGACATAGATGCCTTCTAGCAAAAAGTGAGCAGCCGCGAAAAGGGTTGCATTTCCAAGTAAGATCATAGCGAAAATGAGACATACCATTGCCCACGTGGCATTGGCGAAAACGAGCAGCTTGATCAGCGGCATCGGCCTGTGACGTCGGATCGCAAGCGATAAGGAATACGTTCCGTAAGCGAGATGCACGCAGCCGTGTCCAACAACAAACCAGTGCGGAAGGCCGTATTGCGGAGAGATCCAGCCGCTGAGCACAATTAGCAGAACGCCGGTCAGGATCGCACCGACACAATCTACCCAGAGTATGTTTTTAGAGACAAGAGACATTTATTCTATGCGGCTCTGATCTAGGGTCGTTCATGGCCTACCTGGCTTTCGCCCTGCAGTCGCCAATGCGATCAGGATAAACGCGATCGATGCTGGCAGCCAGACCCAGAGAAGTTCACTTGCGATAACACGCCAACCTTTGAGCCCGAGGAATTGCCAGAGGCTAAGCGGGGAGACCTGGATAACCTGCCACGGGAAGAACATCCGTTCGCTCGCATAAGGCCAAAGCAACGCGACGCCGAGCCCGCCATTTGTCAGCATATCGAGCAGGCCGTGCCAAGCTGCGGAAACGAGAACGAACAAAAACGAGGTCAGCCGCTTTGCCCTAAGCCACGGAGCGATCAATACCGCCAGGAACCCAAGCACCGCCGCGAAGGCGAGCGAATGGCTGAATCCGCGATGACCGTAGTCGCTAGAATACGCAACATTCAACCGAAACGCGAGAACATCAAGGTCGGGAATGACGGAGGCTGCCACGCCGGCGGCGATCAACCGCGGCGGAATGATATTCCTGCCAAGCCCAAATCCGATGGCGATCGGAATGGCTGTATGAGTTAATATCGTCGGCATTTCGTGTCAGGAAAAAGAAAGTACGCGGATTGCGGAATTGGCTAGGCCACGGGCGGATCCGCTAACTGTCCGCCTTTCGGTAGCCGCGAAGCTCATCGTAGGTTTTGACCTGTTCTGCCGAGAGCACCTGCTTCATCTCGATATGAGCGCCGAGATGCAGGGCACGAAGCTCGCCCTGCAGCCGACTCATTTCCGTGACCAAGGTTGCGAGGCTCTCGCGGGTGATACTGCCATCGGCAAACGCCTTGTTAAGTTCGCCTTCTTTCTCGACTATAAGCTTGCCGAGCCGCGTTGCCTGGGCACGCATCGCGTCGAAGATCCGCTGAGTGTCGCCGCGTTGTTCCGCGGTCAATGCCAGCTTTTCCGCCAGCTCCAGGACATGCATCGGGCCAGGGTAGCTATTGAGCTCGGCGGGCTTTGCGAGCCCCATGCCACGCCCTTCAAGGTAGCCGGCCACATCAGTTTCGGTCAGCGACTTGACCTGCCTTGAGCTTGCGCTGGTATGATCGCCATGTTGCTGCTCATGCGAACAGGCGGCGGCCATGGCCACAGTTAGGAAGACGAGAAAGATAAAGGTTTTTTTCATATCCGCAATTCGAGGTCTGTAGTGATTTAAGTTAAAAGAGAAATATAACCCGCGGGCGGCGATTTCTTGAAACCCGAGCCCATAGGATATATTTCTTACTTTATTGAATTGCAGCGAATAGGCATAAAAATGAACGGACAGATCACAGATTTTATCAAGCATCACTATCGGCATTTTAATGCGGCGGCTCTTATTGACGCGGCGGAGGGCTATCGGGATCACCTAAACAAAGGCGGGAAGATGATGATCACGCTGGCGGGAGCGATGTCCACGGCGGAGCTTGGGCTCTCGCTGGCGGAGATGATCCGGCAGGACAAGGTGCAGATCATTTCTTGTACTGGGGCGAATCTTGAGGAAGATTTGTTTAATCTCGTCGCACACGATTTTTACGAGCGTGTGCCCCATTACCGCGATCTGACACCGGCTGACGAACAGGAACTGCTTGACCGCCATATGAACCGCGTAACCGACACCTGCATCCCCGAGATGGAAGCGATGCGGCGGCTGGAGAAGGCGATGGTCGATGTCTGGACAAAGGCCGATGCCAAGGGCAGGCAGTATTTTCCGCACGAGTTTATGTATCAGGTGCTCAAAAACGGTTCGCTCGCGGAGTATTATCAGATCGATGTCAAAGATTCGTGGATGTACGCCGCGATGGAGAAAAATCTGCCGATGGTCGTGCCGGGCTGGGAAGATTCGACAATGGGCAATATGTTCGCCGGCCACGTCATTACCCGCGACATCAAAAACGTCCACACTGTCCGCACCGGTATCGAATATATGATGTCGCTCGCGGAATGGTATACCGAGAATGCGACGGACGATTCGACCATCGGATTTTTCCAGATCGGCGGCGGCATCGCCGGCGATTTCCCGATCTGCGTCGTCCCGATGCTCCATCAGGATCTTGGGCGTGACGGCGTCCCGGTCTGGGGCTATTTTTGCCAGATCTCGGATTCAACAACCAGCTACGGCTCATATTCAGGTGCTGTCCCCAACGAAAAAATAACCTGGGGCAAACTCGAGGCGACTACTCCTAAATTCATCGTCGAATCAGATGCTTCGATCGTCGCACCGCTGATGTTTGCTTATATTTTGGGTTGG
>JBGTKY010000024.1:0-12932 GCA_041744395.1 Pyrinomonadaceae bacterium
GACAACTCCGACCCGACAGGGAAATGGCGGAATCGGGCGTTTTATCGATTCATCAAAAAGCCCTTCTTTCTGCAATCTTGCTTTGATCTGTTCGAATGCTACGGCAAGGGCACCTTCGCCGACCGGTTCGAGCGATTCGACCAGGAGCTGATACTCGCCTCGCTTTTCGTAGGTAGTTATGCGCCCCCGAACGCGGACTTGGAGGCCGTCAAACGGCTTGAATCGAATGCGAAAGTTCTGGCCCTTAAAGCAGGCCGCCTTGAGCATCGAATCGCCATCAGTCAAGGTAAAGTACCAGTGGCCCGAGGCAGCAGCATGGAAATTTGAGATCTCTCCCTCGACATACACTGATCCGAACGAACGTTCCAAAAGCGCCTTAATATCAGCATTTAGCTCGGATACAGAGACGGGTTTCGCGACTTCTTCGTCGAACAGCGCTGCCAATAACGGGTGATCCATTTGGACACGATTGTAGCACGTCGACGCTGTCGATATTAAAACAGGAAACGGATTGGTGAGGGTTAATCGAGGACGGTTTGACTAAGTCTCAGCCGGAATAGGCTGAGGTGGAAGTCTCGCTTCGATAGGAGTATACGCGGGTGCTGATATATCCCTGACCTTACGGCCTGGCGCTCCACGGGAGCAGGGCCAATTGCTGACTTCGATTTGTCTCACGGCGTTCGCCGATCCACTTGCCGATCATCGTCTCAAGTTCTCGGCGGCGTTGGCGCTCGGTTGGCTCGCTAGTTAAGGACGGCACGACATTCATCGGCGCGGAAACTGTTGAAGGCTTCAAAACTTTTATCTTTCTTTCGACCATTGATTATTTCTGAAAAAAGGATGGCTTCCACAATGTGTAAGCCATCCCTGTATCGCGGCTTTCGCCGCTAGTTCCTGAGTTAGGAGTATCTCAGTCACAGTGCCCCTTGTGTTAATGGTTCGAGCGATCCCATCATCCCTCTGTGCTTCCTGACTGTCTGCCCACACCGACTGACAATGGCTCGAACTATGGCTATTGTAGCGGTGCTAAAACCTTTATGCAGTGCGCCTTCGCACACAATATAAATTAATTTTATTAGATCATTGTGGGGTCCGCCGAAGGCGTTCAACCTCTGATTATAAAGGGATTTCGTTACCCATGCGACTCCTGGTGCGTTCATCGCAACTTATTTGACGGGTTCACTATTACGTGCGATTGCACACACTTCTGACAAATTTATATTTTTTTTGGCAAAACTTTGCATTTGTTGAGATCTTTGGCGAGCCGAGATCATCGAAATGGTCATCAATATCGATCATTAGACTTGCGAAAACACTGACCGAACCGGGTCTGACAATCATTTTTCGGTTTCGCACGCTTTTTTCAGGGAATCGCTCGGTGATGCTGGGTCATATTCGGCCAGGAACTTGCGAACGGCATCATCGGTCCCGATAAAAATCTGCTTGGCACCGCGATAGACGCGGAGAGCAGGGTCGTGGCCCGGGATCGGCGAGACGTCGATGGTCAGGCCAAAGGTTTCTGCGATATCTCGAATGCTTTTTTGCATTGAACTATTCTCGCCCGCCGACGCGAATGACCGGGCCCATTTGAACGAAAGAATTTGGACGATCGACGCGGATACGCAATCGGGGTGACGCTCCGCGGGCCGAGCCGGATTCGGGCAGTTCGGATCGATAGGTAATGTCGTAAGCCGTGCGAAGCTGGAGCACGATGTCTTCGTACGCCGTATTTATCTGCGAAAGCTGCGAGATCGGGTAATAGACCCCGCCCGACACCTTCGCCAGCCGAGCGCCTTCTTCGTTCGCTTTGGACGTCAGCGTAAGGTGGCGGTTACGGAGAGGGTCGATGTCGCCGAAGCCGGACGCCGCCGAAGCTTCGATCAGCGACGAAGGCACGTATAGCGGATAGACAAGTGCACCGCTCTCTTCGATCGCACCGATCAGCGAATCAAACGCAAGGAACGATCGATTATCGTCGCCATCGGTCAGCACGACTATCGCCGTTCGCTCGCCTTTAAGCGGCCGAAGGCTTTCCGAGATCGTGTATCCAAGCGCGTCATAATACGCGGTCGCTCCGCCGGCGTCGAAGCTGTCAAGACTATCGGAAAGCATCCGTTTGTCGGTCGAAAAATCGGCAAGGACCGTTACGTCTTCATTGAATAAAACGATCGAAACGCGATCGCGTTCATCGACAGTGTTGACGAATTCCCGCGCCGCCTTTCGAATAAAGGTGACATAGTTGTCGATGCTGCCCGAAACGTCTAGAAGCAGGACAAGATTGACGGGAGCCTGGACCCGGCTGACGGAAACTACCTCACGCTGCCGGTTATCCTCTAGCACCTCGAAGTTGGCGGGAACAAGTCCCGGGACAGCACGGTTCTGTGTATCGGTCACGGTCACGGTCGCGCGTTTCAGGCCGCCCGCTGCCGTGCCAGGCGCGGATTCGGCGACCGAAAGTTCCGGGGAACGTCGAACCGGCCCCAGCGTGCTCATGTAATTGCCGAAATATTTGGGTGCGGCACGCCGGATGGCATCCATCATCACCGTGTCGCCGCTGCGGATAATTGCCTTAGCCGCCATGGTCAGCTGTCGTTCGCGGAGGTCGCCGGTCACCTCGTTCGGCGGAACGTTTATCACAATGATGCCGCGTTGTGTTGTCAGTTTTAGCGATACATCACGCGGGGTTTCGGTTGGCGCAGCGGTGGCTTCGCCGTGTTTACCTTTTACGGTAAATCGCCCGCCTGAACGTTCCTTGACCGGTTCGAGGTCAAAATCGGCAACGAACCGCGGCCGTGACGCCGTCCACAAGAGTTCGTATTTTATGGCGTCCTCGGGAACATCGACGGCGATCGTTCCGGTGTCGGATTCTGCGGTTATCGTGTCGAAATTTCCTTCCGCCTTTATCTCTCCTTCGCGAGTTGTCAGCCGAACCTTGGTCCGCTCCGTCAAAACCAAAACGAGGTCGATCCGGTTCGCGGCACTCACAGGTACGACCGAGATCCGCAGCGTTCCGCCTGAGCCTTCGACCTTTACTTCACTTTCGGCGATCGGTGACGCCGGAATAATTGTTATCGAAGAGTCCGCCGTTCCGGCGATCACATCGATACGCCCAAAGCGATTCGTCACCTCGACCGTCTGCCCCGCCGCAACGCTTAGCGGACGCACGACGGCCTGGCCGCTGACCGCAGATGCAACAGCGAAAATAAAAAGGAAAGATGGAATAAGGAATCGGAAATGCTGCATTATCAAGACTTGCTTGCGGCTGAGACGCGGCCCGACTGGATCAACCGCTGGCGAACGCGTTCCTGCCACTTCTTGCGTGGCTGCTCTGTCTGCTCGAACTTTGCCAATAGGTCATTGAGCGATTCGCCGCCCGCCTGCCGTGTTTTCAGATAGAGCAAAGCGATGATTATCGCGGTCAGCGACGTCATGAATATCTGCAACGGGAGAATTAGCAACTGAACCAATGTTTCCAAGACCGTAGTGCGGACCTTCGTACGCATATCGCGTTCGCCATCGCTAGTTACGTCGACGTTTTGACCACCTATCGAGATACCGACCTGCGTATCATCTGATTCGTTGGACGTGTCGGCTTCGCTCGCGGTTGCAGTTGTTTTTTCGACCTTAACGGGCGGCTTGAACGTATCAGGATCGATGGCCCGTGCCGACAGATTGATCGCTGCCGAAAGCAGGCCCGCCGCTATCGCCGGAATAAGGAACATCGTCAGAAACGCGGCGGCCGCCGTAACAATTGACCGGCGGACCAATTCACGCGAACGGCGCAAAGCCGCAAACCCACGCGAACCTTCCATCATCACGACCGGCACCGAAAGCATCAAAAGGATGCTGACAAGGAAGAATCCCAGCACGCCCGCAAAGCCGCCGAGACCAGCGGAGACTCCGATCGAAACACCGCCTAAACCAAAGATCGCCCACAACGGCAGGAACAAAACGACCGAGGTGGCGATAAACGCCCCGATGCCGGTAATGATCGCCATCAGCGTACTGAGGAGGCCGGTTAGACCAAAGGACTTCCATTTGTCGCGGGCCTCTTTGAGCGCATTTCGCACCTTGATAGGCCGCAGCGGTACGGCGAGCGATTGGACGACGATCCACGTGATCGTTCCGGTGATGATGTAGGTGAAAAGTGCCGTTGCGATCGTCAGCACCGTCGCGGTGATACCCGTAAAGACCTTCCCGGAGAGGTCTGAGATCACTTCGTTGATACGCAAGAAGCTGATCGCGACCAGCGTCATCGTCAACAGGAACATCGGGATATGGAATATCGCCGACAGCACCACGAACTTGCCAACGTGCTCCGTGTAGATCATCGCGGCACGGCGCAGCAGTCCGAATATGCCCTCGGAACGCGAGCGGAGTTTTGTCGCAAATGCCTCAGCGGTCTGCGGCCTGTCCGCGGCGTCTTTTTCGAGCGACGATAGGATGACGGACTTCAGCTTTCGACGGACGTTTTTTACCTTTAGAGGCGGCGTGGGCGAGCTCTTATGGCATTCCATTACGCCGGTAAATTCACCTGTGAAAGGCGTCTTCCCCGAAAGCATCTGATAGGCAATGACGCCGAGGCTGTAAACGTCCGAACGGGCATCGAGCTTCTCGCCGCGACATTGCTCCGGTGACATGTACAGCGGCGTGCCGAGGACCGCACCGACGCGAGTCAATTCTTTGGTCTCAAACGCCGCAGGATCGCGACGGACAGCCGTTCCCTGTGGCTGTGAATTCTGATCGCTTTCGCGCGGATCTATCTGTGACGCGACGGAGTCAGAATTGCCGTTGCCCGGCGCTTCCATGCCGCCTGCCGCCGGCGGCTGTATGACGGTTTCCGATTCGAGCGGCGATGACGCATCGAGCGCGAGCGTTTCGTTCTCTTGCACGAGAGTTGGCGTGATACTGTCGTGAATAGTGCCGTCGCCGACCGCATCAGCGAACGTGAGGCTGGCTCTACCCGCTTGTGTCGGCGACGCCATGTAAGCGGCGGCCTCAGCCTTGACCATCTCGCCCGGCTGCGTAGCTTCCAGTTTGGCGATGCCGAAGTCGAGGACCTTTACGGTATAGCCGCCGCGTTGATTCGGTTCGAGCCAGATGTTGTCCGGTTTCAAGTCGCGATGGATTATGCCCTGCTCGTGAGCCTCATGCACGGCCGAGCAAACCTGCTCGAGGATATCGAGCGTCCAACCCACAGGCAAATTTCGCTCTTCGTCCAGTATTTCGCCGAGCGTACAGCCATCGAGATATTCCATCACGAGATAGGCAACGCGGCCGTCTTCGGTCTCGGCAAAGCCGAAGTCGGTTACGTCAACGACATTCGGATGCCTCAGGCGGCCGGCGGCACGCGCCTCGCGACGAAAGCGTTCGACAAACTCGGGGCGACGCATGAACTGCGGGGCGATGACCTTAACGGCAACCGGACGCTCGGTGCCTAGATGGGTCGCCAGATAGACCGTTCCCATCCCACCGCGCCCGAGCTCACGTTCGATCTTGTATTTATTGTCAAGCGTTTGGCCGATCACGCTTTCGTAATTCATTTTGATATCTCGGATCAACGATAGTTATACGAACATCGCGGTTTCAAGTTCAGATCCTGTTCGCCTTTTTTTAGAATGGGTGCTGACTGCATTATAGTGCATCCGAGGTCTCACTCAAGTGTCGATATGTTATGGCCTCAGAGACTAGATAATTATCTTATTATGAATATAATATCTGAAACGCAGTGTTCTGACAGAGCATCGTCCCGAACCCAAAATCACGTCAACGTTCAAAGTCCGCTAAAATGCGGATGAAAATAGAAATGTAAGTTGAGCGAAATCAATGAAAACATCCAAAAGTAGTTCGCGTCTCGCTCTTACGCTTTTGGTTGCTCTCGCCGTGAGTATATCCGGCCAGACGACGCCGAAGTATTCATACGACGCCCAGAAGAAATTCATACCGGCAGAACTTGGCGAGGTTTATCTCGGGATGCCGTTCGCAGAACTCGTAAAGAAGTTCGATTTCAGCCGATCGGATGTCAGCGACTATCGCTTCGGATATTTGCCCGTTATGATCCCTTTTGAGAAAGGGAACATAAGAGAGGTTTATTTCGAGGTCCATGGTTTGAGCGAGAGCGAGATCAAACCTATGCTCCGCCAGGAAAAAGGAATGACGAAAGAGGTCAACGACGGCAAGACGTTTGAGTTCGAAAAGACATTCGACCGCCTGGATCCGGCAAAGGCCGTCGATAAGGGATTCTTGTATCAGATAACAGTGCATTACAAACCTGAATTTGACCTGAAGTCTCACGTAATAAAGACATTTGGAAACAACGGCACAGTTCACGATCCGGATGATGAATATCATTTTTATGATATTCAGTGGGCGCCGAGCACGAAAGATGGCCTCAAATGGCTGATAAGATCGTTTCACGAAGGCGAAGGCCACTCGATACAATTGATAGGCCGGATACCGAATACACGATGGGATCCGAATCCCTAAAGGCGGTCACACCGCATCCTCGCAATTTCGAAAAAAATAGTTGTTTAATGTGTGCAACAGCATTTCACATTCGTTGCATACGTGTGCTAGACTCTGTCTAGTTCAGCGAAGCATATCCCAATGGAGAATCAACAATATGAGCACCGATAAAAGCAAAGCGATCGAATCTGCCCTGCTGCAGATCGAGAAGAAGTTTGGTAAGGGATCGATCATGCGTTTGGGCGAACGCCCGCACGAGGACGTCGGTGCGATCTCGACAACGTGCCTCAGCCTCGATGCCGCGATCGGCGTCGGTGGTTTCCCTCGCGGACGGATCGTCGAGGTTTACGGGCCCGAGAGTTCGGGTAAGACGACGCTTGCGTTGACCATTGTCGCTTCGGCTCAGAAAACCGGCGGCGTATGCGCCTACATCGACGCGGAACACGCGATGGACCCCGAATACGCGACCAAGCTCGGCGTAAACATCGACGACATGCTCATCTCGCAGCCTGATTCGGGCGAACAGGCACTCGAGATCGCCGAAACGCTGATCCGTTCGAACAGCGTCGATGTCATCGTCATCGATTCGGTCGCTGCACTTGTGCCCCGTGCTGAATTAGATGGCGAAATGGGCGACTCGCTGCCCGGTTTGCAGGCACGCCTGATGTCGCAGGCACTGCGAAAGATCACGGCGATCGTGTCGTCGTCGAACACGTGCTTCATCTTCATCAATCAGCTTCGCGAAAAGATCGGTGTCTTTTTTGGTTCGCCCGAAACAACGACCGGCGGCAAGGCACTCAAATTCTACGCCAGTCTCCGTCTCGACATCCGCCGCATCGGTGCGATCAAAGACGGCGACAAGGTCGTCGGCAACCGCACACGTGTGAAAGTAGTGAAAAACAAATGCGCACCGCCGTTCCGCGAGTCCGAATTCGATATCATGTACGGCGAAGGCATCTCCAAGGAAGGCGACCTCCTCGATCTCGCCGTCAATCACAACATCGTCGAGAAATCGGGCGCTTGGTTCTCATTCAAAGGCGAACGCCTCGGCCAAGGCCGCGACAACGTGAAGAATATGCTAAAAACAAACCCCGACCTCCTCGAACGCATCGAGATCGACGTAAAAGAAGTCCTGGGCTTCACCAAAACCGAAGCCGCGACCGCCTAGGAAAAGTAGAATTTAACAAAAAAGGCTGGCCGAGATCCCGTCTCAGTCAGCCTTTCTTTTGACTCGGCATCTATCGTTTCCCGCGACGGTGCCTGGTATTCCGAAGACATTAGATCGATTCCGATCTGTCGAGACGGTCAATGGTGGCAATACCGCAGCGGAACCGGGTCCAGTGGGATCACCCGGCGACAAACCCATTCCGGCGCAGCTTCAATGAGTCTCTACACTCCAATTTGCTTGAACAAAGAAAAGGGAGGCCATTTCGCGGCTTCCCTTTTTTGGTGTTAGTTGTTGTTTCCGACCGGCCGCGGCTTCTTCCGTATGCTCGGCGTCGTGCCCGCGTTCGGCGGCGGTGAATTCACGTTGCCGACCGGGTGTCTCATCTGGCGTCTGATCTCTTCTTCGCTCGGGATGCCGGGTGTCGGCGTGGCACCGCGTTTCAGCGGTTTGCCCGCATCTCCCGGTTCCGGAATTCCTGGAATCGGACCTTTTGGAGTAATATTTGCCTGTCCGGGAGGCGGAATGCCGGGCGTCGAATTCGCCGACGGTGCAAGCGGTTTGGTCGAAAACTCGGGCGGCAAAGAGTTGGCATCCAAGTTGACCATGACATTTCCATTCGTATTGGCATTGGAATTTGCCGAATTAACATCTCCGGCCGAGCCGCAGCCGATGCCAAAACTTATCGCAACGATCGACGGTAAGAGTAATTTCTTCATCAATGTAAATATAACCTGTGTCGTTTAAACTTGCAGTGCCGGTTTGAACGTTGCGTCCCCGGGGGGCAGCGACGGCGTTCAAACCGGCACAGGTAGGTTTTGATTATCTATCAGAAGGTGGAGCAGTCGTTCGTAAGAGAACAACCGGTAAATGTGGATTATATTCATTTTTTCGCTTCTGTCAACCATTAATTTAACAGTGTTTTGCAACGACCGGATCGCAGGCGATCGGCTCTGATCAGGTGATTTGACACCCTGCCGGCTCATCCGTAAACTATTGGTTTCGCTGTTGGACAACCGCGAAGTGGCCAGATAGCTCAGTTGGTAGAGCAGCGGACTGAAAATCCGCGTGTCGGCGGTTCGACCCCGTCTCTGGCCACCATACATCTACAATAGACACAATAACTTAGCATCGTAACCGAATCGGTCGCGATGCTATTTTTTTTGTTTGGGGAATATTTTGGGGAATAAACGCCCACTTAGACACTCCATCCAACTAGAGATTCCAGTGGCACGACTTTTGCACCTTTCAGTACGCGAAACCTTGAGGATTTGAAGTTATGCTCAACGAAATCTTGGACAACGGTCAATTGGCAGAACGGTGGAGGCTGGTCGGAACAGTGGACCCGATAGCCAAACGGTTTCAGCGCCTTCGGGCCTTGCCGAATTCGAATCCGCGACATCTTAAGGCGTTCAGAATCGGCAATCAAACGCGATATCGGATGGATGACATATTAGAATACGAGAGTCGGAACGCTAAGAACTTTGGGCGCAGCGCTGGTGTTAGAGGCAAGCGAAAACTCTCGGGGAATAAGCTATTGGTCGCCAGCGAAACAGCATGAGATAGGATCTGGGCTTCTTAGACTATGAGAATCGGTTCAGATGCTGAACAGCTTTTGAACCAACGGTTAGTTTTTGAACCAATTTTGGAGCGTCGGACATGCGGACTCGCTAGAATGCACTTTGCGCGATCGCTCAATGTTGCCTATTCTGGTTGTTGGACCGAAAACAAGCGTAGAATGATCCGCTGGGAAGCCCCCCCCCTTTCAAAATCATAAAGCTGAAACGGCAGATCCTTTCAATGTTCGAATTGCGATCTGAGATCGGTCAGCTTTCCGATTCGTCTGACGATAGTTCCTGGACTATGGCATTTGCCCGCAATGCTTGCACGTCTTAGCTCATTTTAGGTTGGTAGACGGCGAGACTGTTTCACTAGCTTTCCGATTGCCGTCAAAATCTCGTCATCTGTATATCTACGCGAGCTTGGAGCAATCTCATTGTAGCCTGCGGCCTTGTAGGCACCAGGCAAGCTTCCAAACATGCTCGCAAATGTGGTCGCGGCAGCACACACGCCGAACTTGCTTCCGACATTAATACCCCGGTCTGTCGGCTTTCTGCCAAGTTTCTTACCTAACGCCTTAAGCTGTGCGATCAATTCTTCTTTGGTATATTATTGCCAGTATGTCATCCGCTCTTTCGCTTTACGGTAAACCGTCTGCGTTCCGGCGGCTCGACGGGCTTTCGAAAGAGTCCCAAACTCCTTTAGGAACATCTTCACCGATGGCCCTTTACCGGCGTCATACAACGCCTGAATATAAGTTTTCTGTATTGGGCGGTCGAGCGTCGCGTCCAACTTCCAAAGGATCGCAATCAGTTCCTCGCGGCTTTAAATCTTTTTAGCGGCACCGGCTGCCTCGAGTGCGGCTGGAACAGAGCCGAACGCCCGCACAAAATGATAGGGCGGTGGGACCTCGTGTCTCCTTCTTGCCTCGTCAACGTCTTCGTCAAAAAGAGTTCGGCCCAACTTCTGTTGAAGTTTGCGAAGTTCATCGAGCAATCTCTTGCGGTCAGATGCGTCAAATTCCTGCTATTTGGAGAGGATGAGTATCAGGTCGATCGGGAATTGATGTCCGTTATCGACGCTGTTAACGCCAAATACGGCCGACAAACGATCCGCTTCGGCCGTGCGGCAAAAGAACACAAAAGCTGGCAGATAAGCCAGAGCCATTTATCCCCGCACTACACAACGGACATAAACCAGATCCTTTGCGTTCGTCTTTAGGCAGCATCAGACCCGGATGGAATCGATGGTTGCCCCATTATCCAATCGTGGCATTCACGATAAATCTTTGATTTCGGGAGCCGCGATACTCCCCGGCTTTTTGGCTGAGTTGACTCAAGAATGGACCGTCGATGAGTAAGTCAGTGTGAGTAAGGATGTAATCTGTTTTTGGGTCTTTGCGATCAATTAGAGTTTCGATCGAGTAGCCGGTATAGACGGTAAGATGAAGCCCCAGACGCTTTAACCTCGCCGCAAGCTCTGCAACCGGCCAGGGCTGATCGAATGGTTCACCGCCGAGGATGGTCACGCCGTCATGTGCAGCCCGTTTTCCGTCAATCTTGCTGACGATTGAATCGATAGAAACTAAGGTTCCGTTTTCACGTTCGTGAGTTTGAGGAACAAAACATCCCTGACAGCGAATTGAACATCCACTGACTTGAACCACACTCCGTCGTCCCGGACCGTCAACCGTCGAATGATGGTAAAGACGATAAAGCCAGATCGAGAATTTGTTCGATCCAGGCTGTTCGCTCGATGTATGGTGCGATTGGAGGACAGGCAAGTGTTTTTTGATTTCAGCTGGCTTGGCACAGTTCAGGTTTACTCGGGCTCCTAGATCGTTCGCGAGCTCGGATACTTCATGCATTGAGGCCTGCGAGATCTCTACGGTGACGCGCCCGACATCGGGCTCCATCACAAACACGAGTTCCTTATTCATTTGATCCCACCCGCCTTTTTGTTCGGGGTCTTACATGGAATTCAGCAGTTTTCCGGTCGGTTGTGGGTGCGCCGAGTACTTGCCTAAGCTGCTGGGCCGTCTTCTCGCATGCCGACCCCTGGATGCCGTTGATCTGCGTTTCGCACTTCCCGGTTTCGGTGTCGATGGTGAATTCGATTTCAGGCATTTTCTCTCCTTGTTCAGAATTTCACTCGGATCTTGATGGTCTTTCCAACCCGCTCTTTGATGAGAGTGCCTCTGAGTTTCTTGGCCATCTTTCGGGCCGCTGCTTCGTGATAGCTGTTCTGCAGCCTGATCACGAAGTCTTTCCCAAGACGGTAGGCAAGATCCAAATCATCGATAATGGCAACATAGCCTTTTGCGGTTTTTTGGAACCCGAGATCACCTAGTAGGGATTGGCCCTTTACATCTCGACGCCGGATCACGATATCGGCGGTCCGAGGGTTTCTTTTGTCCCAACCTTCAAGGGGTAAATTGGCCCCCAGAGTAGGCGACGCGAATCCACATTCTGCAAGTGCGTCGAGAAGCAGTTCCCGATTCGGGAATGACTGGGATTCAAAGGTCATATATTTGCTCATTGAAATTCTCCCTACTTAGAGTTCATAGATTCGCTCGGTGCGGTTGCCGGCAAGGCCGGTATTCTCGATTCGGGAACCTACCCCTTTAATGTTGTTCCGTGCCCATTTTCGGATCTCTTCGATCTTCTCGCTCATCATCTGGGCCGTTGGCGTGATGCTCTCCGCGGCTTTAATAATGTCGCGAGTCTCGGCCTGCCGGTCGCCGTCGATGAAGGCTTCAAGGACTCCGTCTTTTACTGCACCTTCGATTTCTGCACCTGAGAAGTCCTTGCTCTTTTCTACAAGCTTCTCAAGATCGAAGTGTTCAGCATCGAGTGCTCTCTTCGTTAGGTGAACCCGGAATATCTCCTTGCGGTCATCTGTCTCAGGAAGATCCACAAAATGTATATACGAGAAACGTCCGATCCTGAACTGTTCGGATTCGAGTTCACGGACGTCGTTGGCAGTAGCAAACACGAGTACATCCTGGTTGTCCTGCATCCAGTTGAGAAGATAGGAAATTGTTCGTGCTGTCTCACCGCCGTCCGTCTTGTTGGAAGACTTCATTCCTGAGACTGCCTTTTCGAACTCACTGATACCGAGAATGCCTTTGATCGTTCCGGCGATCGACAGTGCACGCTTTATCGACATTGCCGACGAACCGATGACTCCTCCGCCCTCACCCATGATCGAACCGAAATCCAGATCAAGCAGAGCCCGATTCGTAATGCTTGAAGCGACACGTTTACAGAGATCTTTTCCGCATCCGGGAAGACCGACGAGCAAGATGCCTTTGCAGGGTTCGACGTGTCGTGCCTTTGCTCTCGGACTGAAAGTGTAGGCCGCACGTTCGAGGATGGCTCGAAGCGATCTATATCCGCCCAAGTTGCTCGCCGGTTCGGGATGAACATAGGTAAGCGATCCGCTGCCTCGAATTACGTTTTTCTTTTCCTCAAGAATGACATTGATCGAGTCTTGATTGAGACCGTTGCAGCTGATGACTGCTTTGGCTACCACATTGCTGATCTCGACCGCCGTCAGCCCCAAAAGAGACTGCTGCAGTGCATCTTGGGTTTCTTTGGTGAGGCTGATATCGAGACCGTTGGAACGCAGGTTCTCAAACTGGAGTTCTATCGAGTCTTCGATCTCGGATTCCATCGGAAGATCAAGATCTATCTGCGTGACTTCTTTTTCGAGCGTTTTTAGTTCGGGAAAGTTCGGTCCT
>JBGTKY010000025.1:0-6190 GCA_041744395.1 Pyrinomonadaceae bacterium
CCGGGCGTTGCGTGAATACGTTCGAGAGTTTCACAGCTCGGACAAGTTCTCGATTCGAAAAAGTTTTGTGTCTCGTAATAGCGTTTATCAAGAAGATTGTCGACGGAGAAATTAAGTGTTACGCGCTTATTGATTCGTCGAGCGACAGCCAGATCAACTACATCGTGGCCGCTGGCCGTTATAGCAGGGTCTTCGCCGTCAAGCCGGTAACTTGAGATGTGTCGCCACGACAGTGCACCGGTGAACCCCTTCCATCCGGAAAGTACAAAGCCGCCGTTGGCGACCAGACGTGGAGCACTATCTACGATCACTCGACTGCCGTCCGGCGTGAATTCGCCCGGATAAAACGCCGCGATCACACGGGTAAGGCCGCCGTTAAAGCTAAGGAAATCTGTGATCTTTACCGTCGCCCGCGTCTCAATCCCGTACGAACGGGACCGACCGGCTAGTTCAACCGTTCCATCGTCAGGTATGTACACCTGTTCGTTGGAGCGATCTATGAAAAAGCTACTCAAAACCATCGACGCACGGCGAAGATCGAAAGAGCCGCCAGCCTGATAGAAATCAGTAACCGCTAACTTTGGGCCATCGGGCTGTCGGGCAATCCCCCGCGCATCCTGCGACAATATGCCTCGGCCGTAATTCACGTACAAGCTGAGCGGAACGTCGTGAATCGGGGTCCAGGCGGCGGAAAACTTTGGCTGCACGGCGCTTTTGCCCTCAGAGGCAAAGATATCCTGGCGCGAGTCGCGAAGCTCGAAGCCGTCGAGGAAATAATCAAAGTGGTCGATGCGAACGCCGGCACCGACCCTAAGACGGCCGTCGAAGAATCGGGTCTCGTTTTGTACATAGGCACCATAATTGATGATCTTCGCATCGGCCGACGTAAAGAGGATGTCGGGGTTGTCCAGATTGTCAGCGAAGATCTTGCGGTTGGGTGCCCGTGATACTGTGGGATATAGTCCGACATTGATCTGTGACGCATGAATGCCGAAGCCCGCCGTGACTACCGACGGGTTGCCGAAAAAATTGAGAGCTCGGATGTATTGGAGATTGCCACCCTGCTGAAGCCGCGAATCGTGCTGCTGTATTTCGTCGCCAAATACCGTATCGGTAAGAAAGAAGGTAAAGTTCGAATACAGGTCGTATAGGGAACGGTTCACGAACGCGTCCGCACGCAGGATCGCCCCTGAAGCAAACTCCCTGCGATAATAACCTGACACTGTTGCGGCTTGGCCCTTACCTCCATTTTCCGGATCGATAAAACCAAAGCGGTCGAGTTCACCTTGGTTAACAAGGTCCAGCGGTAGCTGCCCCGAGGAAAAGAAATCGTTCGTGCCTGCATTGAACCGCAGGCTAATTGCCTGACGTTCGTTGGACTTATAGGTAATATTGCCGTTGATGTTGTGCCGACGATAACGCAAAGGACTTTTGAAAGGACCATCGGTGTAACTAGGCTCGTAGGAGAACACCGAGCTGACATTCTTCCATTCAGGAGAGATCGCGAAAAATCCTCGAAACGTATTGAATGAACCGGCCTGCATACGTGCCGTGAACCAATGAGGCAGTTCTTGCCGCTGGATGATGTGGACTACTCCGAGCCCGGAATAATCACCATAGGCTGCCGAGAAAGGACCGTTGATTATCGAAATGCTCTCGACAAGCTCGGGCGAAAGTGATTTGAGCGAGCCGAGGTAACCTTGGCCATGGCCCTGCGTGCTTTGATTCTGCTGTACATTGTCGACAAGTATCTTTAGTCCGCCATTTACCCCGCCGTGATCCAGGTTGAATCCATAGCGCCGAATCTCGAGCGATTTTCCGCCCCCCTCATGCTGTCCCGCGTTTATACCCGCGTTAAGCGTCTGAATGAGCTGATCGTCACGCGAGAAAAGAGTATCGCTGTATAGAGAACCGTTTCGCAACTCGATATCCGGCGTCAACGCTTCGTCTTGGATAGTCACGGAAGCGGTTAACGGCGACAGGGTGTAGTCAACGCGGATATCTAGATTGGTCGTGGCCGTAACGGCAGAAAGGTCTTTTGTGACCGATGTCAGGTTTTCGCCTGACACCGTTACCGCGAGGATGGGCGCCCCCCCGCCAATGTCTATCCGAAACTCTCCATTCGAGTCTGTGAGCGACGTTAGGCTGCCGCTCGCCGTTACGACCTCGACGGCGGCTCCAGGTACTCGTTTTAGGTCTGCCGTGCGAACGATCCCCGAGATCGTCGAGCTCGATTGTGCTGAAATTTGGAACAGGAGCGGAAAAAAGAGTCCCACAAGAAAAATAGATTTGGTGATCGATGTCATAAAACGCCCTTCGCTTACAAGCGCTGTGTAGATTCAGGTTAGTTGGAGGCAGTCGCATTCGACCTTATCCTTTTGGCGTGCCCAACGCAGCCGTCTGTAAAAAGCTTATTCGCGCAATCCGTTCGTACTGTCATCTAGGTGACCTAGGGAACTTATCATCACGCGTATGTTTAGTCTGTGGATAGAGAATTCACCACCTAAGGGGTTTTGTGTTTGTCGGTGCAATAAATCGACAGTTATTGGTGAATCATCGCGTGAGGTGAATCCGAGTACACGGCAAGGACGAACACCACCCCTGAACAACATTTTGTTTCAAGCTCCCACGGGTACGAGCAATCAGGAGGACATATGAACTTTTTTAGAGGAGCCGAACGGCCATTACTGGCATTCGTGCTGACGATCTCATTAACGATCGTCCCAATACTAGCTTCAAGCCATGCAGAGGCACCGATGATCAGTATGGACCGTTTCGCGGACAACACTGATACTTATGCGTTTCGAAGCGTTGAACCCGGCCGCGAGGGTTTTGTGACGCTGATCGCTAACTACATTCCTTTCCAGGAACCTTCCGCAGGTCCTCAGTTTTTTCGCTTTGACGACACCGTGCTGTACGAGATCAAAATAGACAACACCGGCGACGGTCGTCCAAATGTTGTCTACCAGTTCCAATTCAAGACCGAAATAGTGAATGGAGACACCGTCCTTGGTATGTCGGCTGTAAATCAGGATGCAGTTATCAGCAACCTTGATGATCCGGACTACAACATGCCGCAGACCTATTCAGTTCGGCGAATCGATCAGCAGTCAGGACCGCGAGGTCAAGTGATTGCCAGCGGCCTCCGTACGCCGCCAGCCAACATAGGGCCTCGAGTTACGCCTGACTACGAAGAAAACCTCGGCAAGCCCGCGGTCTACGATCTCGCAGGGGGCAGCAAGGTCTTTGCCGGTACTCGAGACGAATATTTCTACATCGATCTGGGCGGCACATTTGATGCATTGAATTTTCGCTCCGTCTCAGATGTCGGTGGGATAGATACAACCAAAGGATACAATGTCAGCACTATCGCGATTGAAGTTCCGATTCAAGAGCTGACTCGAGACCGCATTATTCCTTCGAGCCCGACAGCTGCAAATGCTGTTGTCGGCGTGTGGGCGACCGCAAGCCGCCAAACAGTTACGGTTCGGCCCGGTGGTGGCCCTCCTAATAGGCCTGGTCCTCCTCCCAATAGGGGTGGCGGTACGAAGTCCGTGGGAACATGGAGCCAGGTATCACGGCTCGGCAACCCGCTCGTTAATGAGGTTATCACCCCACTTAGGCTTAAAGACGAATTCAACATGTCTACGCCTGACGATGACTCATTCCTCGCGCCATTTGTGCTTGACCCGCAGCTAGCCCAGTTAATGGCATTCGTATTCGGAATCACGGTTCCGCCTGCACCCCGAAATGACCTTGTGGCGATCTTTGCCACGGGTATACCGGTCAATCCGGTGACGGGCCCGAACTACACTACGTTCCTGTCTGATGGAACACCTCACGAATATCTACGTTTGAACGTTGCGATAGCTCCGACCGCGATCGGCGACATTAGCCGTCTCGGCCTACTGGGCGGCGACGTTGCCGGTTTCCCGAACGGGCGACGCGTTCATGATGATGTTGTCGATATAGCGCTGCGGGCGGTGGCGGGCGGCACGCCGTTCACGCCGGACACGAATGTAGCACCGAACAACACGCTCGGTGATGGTGTCAGCTTTAACCCGGAAGGGCCGGCCCTGACACGGTTCCCGTACCTCCTTCCGCCGAATCAGGGTAACCAGCCGCGTCCGTCGAGCACACCGACGACCACGGTCAGCCACCCGTAAAGCCCCTACTGGGGAGGTCCCTCGAGCGAAGCGGCCTAGGATCGTTATCGAACTTAGGCCGCCTTCTCATTAGATTTAGAGAGGTATTAGAGATGAATTCCTTTAGAACGTTAGTACTACTTATTTTGCTGGCCGTGGTAGCGGTGGGTGGCGGCTGCTCAAATCAGCTCACGGGTAACCCGGCGATCTCTTCTGCCGCCGAAACGGATCCGGCAACGGCCGAAGCGATGGCCCGTATCGAAAAGATGCCTGAATCGCCGCTCGGTTATCGCGACCTCGCCGCGATCTACATCCGTAAAGCCCGCGAGACCGGAGATCCCGCGTTCCATAGTAAGGCGCAATTGGCGGTCGATCAGGGACTTGTGCAGGTGCCCAATGACATTCGGCTTCTGCAAATGAATGCATCACTACACATTTCGGGTCATCGTTTCCCCGAGGCTCTTGCGATCGGCAAACAACTCGAAAAAGAAGCCCCGAATGATCAGATAGTGCTGGCGATCCTGACCGATGCGAATGCCGAGATGGGCAACTATGACGTGGCTGTCGAGTACGCACAGAAGATGGTCGATCTCAAGCCGAACTCACTTTCCTATGCCCGTGCCGCTTACTTGCGTTCGCTTCATGGCGATCACGCTGGTGCAGTGGAAATATATAAGATGGCTGCGAGAACAGCCGACCCAGCCGACCGTGAAGCCCAGGCCTGGTGCCTTTCACAGCTTGGCAGCGAATACTGGAGAAACGGGCGATATAAAGAAGCAGAAGCGGCTTTCGATGAAGCCTTGAGCGTCCTCGATGGATATTACCTTGCCGTAGCCGGAAAAGGCTACGCCAGAGCCGCGCAAAACGACTTGCCGGGTGCTGTTCAATATCTCTCTGCGGCGCAGAGCAAGGTTCCGGACATGAACACGATCATTTATCTCGGTGACGTTTACACACGTATGGGCGATACGGCAAAAGCGAAGGAGCAGTATGACCTCGTCCAGGGAGGCGAGGAGCGGCTGGGTGATTTTCATGACGCCCATCGTCTTGCTCTTTTCTGGGCCGACCGTGATATGAACCTTGACGAGGCCTTGCAGATCGCACACGATGACCACGCGATCCTAAAAGATATTTACGCGTCAGACACGCTCGCATGGTGCCTTTACAAAAAGGAACGATTCGCCGATGCCCGCATCGCAATTAATGAGGCGTTGCGGATCAACTCGAACGATGCACGGCTTTATTACCATGCCGGAATGATTGAAATGAAACTTGACAATCAGCGCGAAGCTAAAATAATGCTGCAAAAGGCGCTGGATCTGAACCCCGCGTTCGATCTTATCAAGGCAGAGAGTGCTCAGTCTGTTCTTAACGGTCTAAGCTGAGTCTACGCCCGCCACCCACCGGTAGCGTAAAGCTCACCCTTTGCGGGGTCGGATAGAAGACGCTGCGGCGAATAAGCATGGTCGAGAGTTTCGGCAAAATGGTTTTTGGGAGGGGCGGAGTTTGGTCTAAAGGGGATAGAACTGGTTGGAGACGGATCGTTTCTAATAGCGGCTGCGGCCGTCGTCATCCATTTGAGGCGACGACGGCCGCAGGCATGGTGGTTCAATGCCGGTTTTCGCCGACAGAGTTTGCGAAGCTCTTCTTCTATGCGAACTAACGTGCCCGTCGCTTGAAATATAGAACTCGTTGGTCGCTGCCGCTTGGCGTGATCGGATGGGCCTGACTCACCATCTCCCAGCCCTGATCACCCAACATTGCCATTGTTTTGTTTACAACGTCGGAATAGATCTTATAGTTGTTCGTTCCGGATCTTTCGGCACTGTGTTCTATCGTTTCGGCAACGGTTCCGCTGGACCTGGCGAAAGAAACGGTCGCGGTGACTGTATCTACGCCCATCTCACTACGGCGGGCGTTGTTGACCACGACTGAACAGTACTCCCATCTTGAAGTTTCTGCCTGGTCGGCTGCGCTCCGCTGGGCATTGACTTGCGATGTCGAAGCTGTGCTCCAATAAAATGCCGCGGCAACCAGAAGTGCAA